>JBARZE010000022.1:0-30638 GCA_049649525.1 Microcoleaceae cyanobacterium | reverse complement strand
ATCGCTATGGAGTCCTAGTTATTTTGCAATTAGCTGTGGAGGTGCGCCTATTGATGCTATAGAACACTATATTAGAGAACAAAGTACCCCTAAAGGGGCAGGCTCTGACCCCAACTCCGAGAGGTAGTCTGAACTTCAATCCGAACGGTTCTTTCAGCTATACTCCCGATGCAGGCTTCGTGGGGACTGATAGCTTTACCTATCAAGCCAGCGACCAAACAGATAAATCTGCGGTGACAACAGTTTCTATCACCGTTGAAGAAAACCCCGGAGGCAACACACCCAATGCGCGTAACGACCGCTACAACACTGTAGCCGATACTCCGCTGACTGTTTCAGTTGATGATGGTGTTCTGAGTAACGATACTGATGCAGATGGTGATATTGTCTCAGCAACCATTGCCAGCCAACCCAGCAACGGCAGCGTAGAATTCAACGAAGACGGTTCTTTCACCTATACTCCTGAAACCGATTTTGTAGGTAATGATAGCTTTACCTACACAGCCACCGATAGCACAGGTCTTTCCGATAATGCCACAGTTTCTATTACGGTTGGAGAAGATGATCTGCCTGTTGTCAGCATCGAAACCAGCACAGACTTCAGTGGTGAAGCAAATGCCTTAGTTGAAGATCAAGGAAGCTTACTCACCGTTGACTTCAGCCTAAGTGAACCCGCCCCGGCTGATGGGTTACGGGTCTTTGTTGACAGCGAAGTCGAGCAAATTGTCAATCGTTTAGACTTACCTGGCTTTGCTTCTAACCCCGTTGCGACCAATGTTGAAGCCAATTCCTTTGTCACAGACTTCAATAACTCAGGCTTCGCCTTAACCATCGAACCCGGTGCAACCACTGCCTCATTTACTATCCCAGTATTTGATAACGTTGAACCCTCTCCATTCTTACCCACTACCTTTGATGGGTTAGTCAATGCGACATTCTCCGTGACAACCAGCGATCAAGTTTCTGCTCGAGATCAAGTTGATATCGTTGGTATAGACGAATATCTCGTTAGCGACACAGATGGTTCTAGCACTGTAACCTTTGTTGATACCGAAAGTCAGTTAGATATTGATGGCGGCGGCGACCCTGTGGTTAGCTTCAGCACCACTCCAGACATCATTAGCGAAGCAGAAGGCACTTCCTTAGTCTTAGACTTTAGCGTCGATGGTGAGATTCCTGAAGGAGGCATCACTGTTAACCTAGAGGGGGATACACCAGAGATTCTACAACAGTTCATCGCTCCAGATGGTGATGGTGCGGTGCAAACCCGCGTCACGGCAGAGGGCAACGTCCTGTATCGCTTCGACACCTCATTTGAGGCCGATAACGATAACTTTGCCAATATTGAGGGGGGCATCCTGGATGTATTCGCCCTAGAAGATGGCGACCCCGCCGAAGATAACTCTGACCCCGCCGCAGCAGGCACCGGCTTCCTCAGCGACTTTAGCTTCACCATCACCGAACCGACCGCCAGCATTACCCTGCCGGTATCAGATGACCTAATTGCAGAACCAGACCAAACCTTCACCTATACTTTGGTCGATGGCGATGGCTATGAGGTTGATGGAGAGACTAACTCCGGAACCTTCACGGTAACGGATGGAGTTCCCGATGGCGTTGGCCCCACGGTTGGCGTAACGGCAGAACCCACCACCTTAGTTGAACAAGACCAAACCCGCATTGAACTCACCTTCACAACAGAGGGAGACATTCCAGCAGATGGTTTAGTCGTCACCCTCGAAGGGGATGCCGTGCGGGCGATCGCAGAATTTGATGTCACTGCATCTAACCCTCGTGACCCTGAAGATGAAATCGAAATTGAAGGGCCTATCGTTGAAGGTGGAAACATTGTCGGAACCGACGAAACCGCTAGTTCCTTAATCTTCCGGATCACAGAACCCACTGCCACCTTGAGTGTTGCTGTGTTCGAGGATATTGTTCCAGAAGGAACAGAAACCATTAACTTCACTCTTTTAAACGGGGAAGAATACGAAGTTAACGCCGATGCCAGTGGTTTTACTGTCACCATTGAAGATGGAGGAATTATCGGTACTGACGGTGCTGATACTATTGTCGGTGATGACATGGATAACAGTATCGATGCGATGGCAGGAGATGACCTAGTTGCTGGACTGTTAGGAGATGACGTGATACTCGGTGGCGACGGTGACGACGTTCTCCGGGGTGATGCCAACAGTCGCGCCTCTTCCACTGGTGCAGGTGGTGACGATATCATCTTTGGTGGTGCCGGAAACGACCGCATCGGGGGTAAAGATGGTAACGACCTCCTCAGTGGTGATGCTGGCGATGACATGATCTTCGGTGATGCCGGAGATGACACCATCATGGGTGTGACCGGAAACGATACCCTCACAGGCGATGACTTCTCGGGTGGTAATGGTTCTGACCTATTTATCTTCGGTAACGGAGATGGTACAGATACCATTACTGACTTTGAAGTGGGAACTGACCTCATTGGTTTGGTTGAAGATGAACTCACTTTTGAGGACATTGAAATCATCACGATTGATGGAGATGCTGCCATTAGCGTCATGGAAACTGGCGAAACTTTAGCTATTCTCAACGGCGTTGATGCTGATGAGTTAACGGCTGATGCTTTCGTGATTACTCCCGATGTTTCTAGTCTGAATGACTTGATTTAGTAGATAGAGTTATCGCACTACTCGTTAATCTATTAACATCGGATTTGATCGTAAGGTGCGTCACACAGACGCACCCCATCACCTAGTTGTAAATAGAGAGTAGGTTCATTGCTATAAATGCAATCAAATCATCGCAGTTTTACCCTAAGTAAACCGAAATTTTGAGAGCAATTATTAACGGTGGGCAATGCCCACCCTGCTCTCTTCTCTTTGATATAGCAGTAGCCAGAGCTGGCGCGGACATGACAAAAGTCTAAAACCATTATCAAGTAAGAATTTGACTTCTGACTTCAGATGGGGCTGACTTCTGACTTCTGCTGTAACAGTGAGTACTTGATCCATTCAAATACAGTTCTGCTTAATCTGATTTAAAAATAAGCTAAATCCCTTGTTTTCGTAATTACGCCCTTTAAATCTATTGTATTTGAACAATTTATCTTAAATTGAAATAGCCTTTGATTTAAAACTTAAATAACATTAACAACTTCTTTGTTGACTATTTTTTGCTGAAAATTATCAAAATAAGCAATATTAAATAGTTCAATTTTTTGTATTTAAAAAGAATAAATTTAATGCAACATCTTTACAAAATCTTTATAGAAAACAAACTGCATTTGTTGTATATTCAGATACAGTTAGGTTGTTGAAAAACATTCCAATACAACTAGAGAAAAATTTTCAGTAATAGCATTTTTAAAACTGAAAAGCGGTGCGTCTTTCTGCTGCAACATGCTGGGACAATTACGCAAAAAAAGAGCCGAAAATAATATTTTTCGGACGATTTAAATCAGGGTGTACTCTCTAGCTGGATGTCTAAGCGATTAAGCTTTTTCTGACTTAAAAAGAATTTGTTTTATCACTACCTGAGTATATTTTTTTAGGAGATGTTATGGTGAGTACTCAAAACCCTGTAGTTAGTTTCAGCACAACTCCAGAGGTAATTAATGAAGCAGAAGGCACTGATTTAGTGATGAACTTCAGCGTTGAGGGTGAAATTCCAGCAGCAGGAATTACCGTCAACCTCGAAGGGGATGCCCCACGAATTATGCAGGAATTCATCGGGTCTCAAACCCGCTTTAATAGCAACCTAGAACCCCTATACCGCTTCGACAAAGGATTAGTTGCCAATAACGTAGAAGGCGGAGTCCTAGACCTATTCTCCCTCGAAGATGGCGACCCTGACCCAGACGCTTCCGATGAAGCCGCAGCAGGAGATGCATTCTTAAGTGATTTCTCCTTTACTATTACCGAACCCACAGCGAGTATCTCCTTCCCAGTCTTCAATGACTTACTTGAAGAAATGGATGAAACTTTCACCTACACTTTAGCGGGTGGGGAAGGTTACGATACAAGAGAAGATGCTGATTCTGGTACATTCACCGTTACTGATGGTGTACCCGGTGGAGTTGGCCCGGTCGTCAGCGTAACTGCTGCACCCACCACCTTAGTTGAACAAGACCAAACTCGCATTGAGTTAGAATTCACAGCCGAAGGGGAAATTCCACCAGAAGGTTTAGTGGTTTTCCTCGAAGGGGATGTCTTGCGTGGAATTGGAGAATTTGATGTTAACGCATCTAACCCCCGCGACCCCGAAGATGAAATCGAAATCATTGGGCCAGTGGTTGAGGGTGGAAATATTGTCGGAACCGACGAAACCGTTAGCAGCTTATTGTTCCGGATGACAGAAAACACTGCCACTTTGAATGTTGCTGTGTTCGAGGATATTGTTCCAGAAGGTACAGAAACCATTAACTTCACTCTTTTAAACGGGGAAGGATACGAAGTTAACGCCGATGCGAGTTCCTTCACTGTCACCATTGAAGATGGAGGAATTATCGGTACTGACGATGCTGATACTATTGTCGGTGATGACATGAATAACAGCATCGATGCCTTAGCCGGAGATGACCTGGTTGCTGGACTGTTAGGAGATGACGTGATACTCGGGGGCGACGGTGACGACGTTCTCCGAGGTGATGCCAATAGCCGCGCCTCTTCGACCGGAATGGGTGGCGATGATATCATCTTTGGTGGCGCTGGAAACGACCGCATCGGGGGTAAAGACGGAAACGACTTAATTAGTGGTGACGAAGGTGATGACTTCATTTGGGGTGATGCCGGAGATGACACCATCATGGGTGTAACCGGAAACGATGTCCTCACTGGCGATGACTTCTCTGGTGGTAGCGGTTCTGACCTATTTGTCTTACGCCTAACGGCACGCTCCGCGAATGGTAACGGAGATGGTACAGATACTATTACTGACTTTGAAGTGGGAACCGACATGATTGGTTTAGTCGAAGGAGAGTTAATGTTTGAAGACATTGAAATCATCGAAATTAATGGTAATGCTGCCATTAGCGTCATGGAAACTGGCGAAACTTTAGCTGTTCTCAATGGCGTTGATGCTGATGAATTAACGGCTGATGCTTTTGTGATTACTCCCGATGTTTCTAGTCTGAATGACTTAGTTTAGACCGGGTTATAGGTTTGTGGTGCGTCCGACAGACGCACCCTACTGTAGAGGCGTTGTATATCAATCTCTACGCAAATATTTTATTTTTAATCTGGGTAAACTCAACAAAAATGATATTAGTTAAGCGAGAAATATGCAGAATTATATCTATGTTTTTTTGTCAATATAACCGAGGTATGAAGTTATGAATATTTGAAAAATAACAAATTAATTTATCAAGACTATTGCTGAATTATTCTGAGTAATATTTCGGCAAAAAACTATGATTATTTTTATTAAATATTTTTTTGTTTCTTTATTGAAAAAGACTGTCAATAATGCTAGATTGATAATCATCAACTTAAAAATATAGCACTACCCCCATGCTGTTTTTTGACATTTCTCAAGGCTGCAAAGCCTGTGTGAAAGCATTTATAACAGCCGATGGCACGTAGGGTTATATCTTTTAAATCTCAACGGATTTATTAAACGGAGAGAACAAATTCATGGTGCAAGTTAGTCTTTCAACCTCAACAACTTTTGACGGCAACGAAAATGCTTTAATTGAAAATCAGGATACATCTTTAACCGTCAATTTTGACCTAGATCAACCCGCTCCTACAGATGGATTACAAGTCTTTGTTGATGGTGATGTTGAACAAATTCTTAATCGTTTAGATTTACCCGGTTTTTTGTTTAACCCCATAACAGAAAATATTGCTTTCAATAGCTTTCTTCCGAATCGTGATAGTTCTGGATTTGCCTTAACCATAGATGAAGCAGCCAGGGATGCTTCATTTACAATTGATGTATTTGATAATATTGAACCCGATACATTTTTACCCGATACATTTGATGGATTAGTTGAAACAACGTTTTCTCTACTCACAGAAGAACAAGTTGACCGAGACATTGAGGGGCCAATTCCAGAGTTAAGCGATTATACAGTTAATCCAAATGCGGCTAACAGTGTGGTACTGTTTGCAGATACAGAAAGTCAGTTGAATAACGAACCACCAACGCCGCCATCAGATGCCCTACAGGTTAGCTTATTCACAGGCCCCGACTATCTGATAGAAGATGAAGCAACAGTCAGCGCCCATGCTTTTCTGGCAACCAATGGAGTGATACCCGACGGTGGGTTAGTTGTCTCTGTCAATGCACCCAACTTAAGTGAATTTGACTTATCCGGTGTTTCTGTTGAAGGCGGCACAATTGAAGCAGTGGGTGACGGTGGTTTTGATCTGCGGATGACGCAATACACAACGTTAGTGAATTTGGCGATCGCAGAAGACGGTGAAACAGAAGCAGGAGAAACAGCAACTTTTAGTTTGGCTACGGCAGACGAGTATGAGATTGTTGAAGACTACAGTAGCGGTACGTTTAATCTAGTCGATACACGTTCTGATATTCCACGAGGGGTAATTACAGAACCCAATGACATTGTTACTGTTGCGACTGATACACAGATTACCCCAGAAAGTCCTTCTTTTACCAGTACAGAATCTAGCTTCATTTACTTTGATATTGGTAACCGCTATCTCAACCCCGACGGGACTTACACTTATATCGATACCAATGAAGATGTCGATCTTTATCAAGTCGAATTGAATGCGGGTCAGACGATTGCAATTGAAACCTTTGATTTCGAGACCAATCCGGCTGTTAGCTTTGAGGGTAATATTCTCGATCTTTCAGTTTACAGTGCCTCGGGCGAGTTTCAAGCCCTAACAACAGGTCTCAATGCAGCACCCGATAAACTATTTGAGGGAACCGACCCAGTCTTAAGAAATCAAACAGACTCCTATTTAGAATTTACCGCATCAGAAGCTGGAACCTATTATGTAGCAGTTTCAATTTTTACCAGCGGTGGCACTGGCGGTGACCCCGATCTTTTCCTCGATATTGACAAGCCGGGTGAAGGTAGTGGTTTACCGATCTATTTTGGTGAATACGACATTGCCATTGATCTCATTACCGAAGATAATCCCCGCAATACAGCGCCTCCCACCCCACCCGTTAGTAATCCTAATGTAATCGATCCACCGACTCTATCTTTAAGTGCTAACCCGGCCACCTCAGATGCGGATGGTAACTTCTTCAGTGCCGTAGTAGAATCGGTTGAAACGGGCGGACGGTCTGAAGTTAGCTTCACAATTCGGGCTGATGGAGAAGTTCCAGAGGAAGGTCTAGACTTTATCCTGGAGAGCAACGCCAATCTATTTGATTATGTATCAGTCTTTGGTCAATTTTTCCTTCCCAGTACTCTCGGTGGACAATCTCTCGGTGCATATTATGACGAAGATGGGGTTCCCACTGGAATTCGGCTGCGGTTAGAAGACCCCACTATGACCGTTAGTTTAGAGTCAGCTAACCCGCTTCCATTTATTCCCGAATATCTGATTGATACCTTTGAAGGCTTAGAAACTGACGGAGAAGAAACGGTTACATTTTCTCTTCAACCGGGAGATGGTTTTGAAATTGCCGAAGAAACTGGCACAGTAGATGTCACCTACTTTGACTCCCTCGCCGATGTTCCACCTCCTGGTGATGGGGAAGTTATTCCTGAACTTAGTATCAGTATTAGCGAAACTGAGTTAATTGAAACAGAAGAAACTGAAACGACCTTTACCTTTACCTTATCTGAACCCCCGCCGCCAGAAGGATTAACAATTGCAGTTACCAGTGAAGATGAAGTGATTGTCGGTAGCGCCCTCAGCCAATTTGATGTTTTAAATGCTGAGATTGAGGGTGGTAATTTCCCCTTCCCCAATAGTGAAGAAACGGGCTTTTTCTTTACCATTACCGAACAAACTGCCAGTATTACCCTGTCTGTATTTAACGAACTCACTGTCCCCAATCTCGATCCCCTTACCGTTCAAGAAGGGATTTTAGGATTAACCTTTGAACTACAACCCCAACGTGGCTATACCATCGACGAAACAGCTAGTTCTGTTAGTCTAACGATTGCTGATAATCCAGATTCTCAAATTCAGGTGAGTTTAATCGGTGAACCGGAAACCTTGGTAGAAGAGGAAGAAACAGTTAGCATTCATACCTTTAGTTTGAGTGCGCCACCCCCCTCAGAAGGCATAACAGTCAGCGTTAATGCAGATTCTTTAGATGATTTTGCTTTAGATCAAATTCAGGTCTCAGGGGGCGAAATTACCGGGGTGAGTGATGATGGTTTTGACCTGTTAATTACGGAACGTCAGGCAATTATTGAACTTCCCGTTGCCGACGATGGAGTTACAGAGGGGAATGAGACGGCAACGTTTACAATTGAACCAGGAGATACTTATGAAATTAATCAGGCGGCTGAGACCGTAGAATTTAACCTGGTTGATGTTTTGACTCAGGCCACTAACCCCGAAGAAACGGAAGGTAATAGTACTTTACCAGAAGCTAATTCGTTAGGTTTGAGTACTGAGAATCCCAATGTTACCATTAGTGGCAGATTGGCGGGTAGTTCCGATAGTTTTCCTGGCAGTTTCAGCGACTTTTCTGAAGATGTTGATTTCTATGCCTTTAACCTAGAAGCAGGACAAACGGTTACTCTAGATATTGATTCAGAGACATTTTTAGCGCCTGAAGTTTACGGAACAGTTCTATTTCCAGCATTGGAAGAAATCTCTCAACAGCCTGACTCCGAACTACGGTTATTTGACGGCTTAGGTAACGAACTTGCTGCTAACAACGATGGCGCTGCCCCGGATGAAGAATTCTCTCGTGACCCATTCATCGAGTACACTGCAACAGAATCTGGCACTTATTACGTCGCTGTAAGTCAATTGGGTAATAGCAACTACGACCCTTTCACTATCAGAAGTGGTAGTGGCTGGACTTTCCCAGAAGTCGGAGTATTTTATGGTCCTTATGATCTCACTGCCACTCTCACCGATAGCATAGATCCTGAAATCATTGGTACTGATGACAGCGAAACCCTTGATGGTAATGAGGCTGATAATCTCGTTGCCGGACTATTGGGAGATGATACGCTATTCGGTAACAGTGGTGATGATACTTTACGCGGTGACCTCAATAGTCGTGATCCAGGCGGTACAGTTGGGGGTGACGATGTGATCTCGGGTGGCGCAGGTAACGACCAAATTGGCGGTAAAGGCGGTAACGACCTCCTCAGTGGTGACGAGGGCGATGATGAAATCTGGGGTGATGACGGAAATGACACCATCATGGGTGGGGCTGGAAATGATACCCTCACGGGCGATGACTTCTCTGGCGGCAGTGGATCTGACCTGTTTGTCTTCAAAAATGGCGACGGTACAGACACTATTACCGACTTCGATCCCACCCAAGACATGATTGGTTTAGTCGAAGGTGAGTTGATGTTTGAAGACATTGAAATCATCGAAATCGATGGTAATGCTGCCATTAGTGTGATGCCAACGGGTGAAACAATAGCTGTTCTTGACGGTGTTGACGCTTCAGAAATTACTCAGGAATTATTCTTAATTACTCCTGACGTAACATTCGGCTAATTTAGCTCTAACTAGAGGTATACTGAGACTGTATCTCTAGTTTATTGCTGATTTTTTTTGGGGTACAACACAAAATAATTTGATATAACGCTAAGCTGTAATATTTATCCAGTAAAGCTTTAACTGATTTATTAATACTAATAATTCAGCTTTTTTTGCTGTGTATTTTTAGAAAATAAATATTTTATTAATTTATTGCTAATAATTTTCAATAGTGCTATGGTCATGAGAAACTAAATAAAAAATAGTATCAGTCTTGACAGACATACAAAAAGTAACAGAGAGAATTCAACGATGGTGCAAGTTAGCTTCTCAACCTCGACGACTTTTGCGGGCAACGAAAATGCTTTAGTAGAAGATCAAGAAACATCATTAACGGCTCGTTTTGACCTGGATGAGCCCGCCCCGGCTGGGGGATTGAGTGTTTATGTCGATAGCGATGTCGAACAAATCGTTAATCGTCTAGATTTACCGGGGTTTGCATTTGACCGAATTACAGAAAATATCGATCCGTTTTCACTTAGTACAAATTTTGATAATTCGGGTTTCTCCTTAACCCTGAATGAAGGCGCAACCAATGGAAGTTTTACCATTGATGTATTTGATAACCCCGAACCCGATACCTTTTTACCCGAAACCTTTGATGGGTTAGTTGAAGCAGAATTCTCACTCTTGACTCAAGATCAAGTCGCACCCGAAGATGTCCCATCTATTGGCGATCTGGGTGATTATACCATTGACCCCAATGCTGCCAGCAGTACAGTATTATTTGCTGATGAAGAAAGTCAGCTTTCTGGAGGAACTCCTACACCCACACCTACACCCACACCAGATATGGGTTATGACGAAGCTGTCAGTGGCGATATTTCTAACGATCCAGGCAACCCCTTAGACCTTCCATTACCCGCAGGCACAACCACCCTCTCCGCCAGCACAGGGGACGGCGATCAAGAATATGTTACCGTAACAGTTAATAATGGATTTGAACTAGAGTCTCTGGTATTAGAATCTTATGCGCCAAACGATGTCGGATTTATTGGCGTACAAGAAGGAACCACTTTTACCGAACCGCTAGATGATTCTGCTATTCGAGAAAATATTTTAGGTTATACTCTGTTCGGTAACCCGCGACAAATTGGGACAGATATTTTAGATGAAATTGGTAATGGTCTGAACGCTCAAGGTTTTGACGGGCCATTACCCAGCGGTGACTATACTTTCGCACTGCAACAACTCGGAGCCAGTTCTGACTATACTTTAGCGTTTAATGTGACAGAGGCGACAGTCACAGAAAATAGTCCGCCTGTTGCTGTTGATGATAGCTATAACGTTATCATTCCAGGTGTAGCGGGAGTTGAACCGCCGACAAACTTAGTGGTTAACGCCGATGATGGTTTACAGGCAAATGATAGTGATGCTGATAATGATAATTTAACCGTTGCGATCGCCACTGCTCCTGAAGACGGTAACGTTACCCTCGATGCAGATGGTTCCTTCACCTATACGCCTAATGGTTTTTTTGCGGATGAAGATAGCTTTACCTACACCGTCAGTGATGGTAACGGCGGCAGCGATACGGGTAATGTCACCATTATTACTGAGTTTGCACCCATAGCCCCCCCAGGTCTGCCAGTGGTCAGTTTTGAGGCAGTGCCAGCGACTATCTCTGAGGAAGGTACGGCTGAAGAACGTCTGTTACAGTTTAATTTTACCGTTGAGGGTGAAATTCCTGAAGGTGGCTTGGTGGTTCTGTTTGAGAACCTCTTCGGCATCACAGACCAGTCCGACGGTGAAGATGATAGAGGCGCGTTTGATGGTTTAACTTTATCGCCACCTTTTGACCTGGAAAATAATATTATCGGTATTCGTTTACTGGAGAATGAAGCTTCACTGCAACTACCAATTATTAATGATTTAATCGAAGAAACAACAACTTTTGACTTTAGACTGGCATCCGGGGAAGGATATATTGTTGACCCCGATCAAAATTCTACCTTCTTTACTATTACTGATGATAACGGCGGCCCTGGCGTTGGCCCCACAGTTGGTCTTTCCGTTTCTGAGACTAATTTAGAAGAACGACAGCCTTTAACCGTTAACTTTACTGTTGAGGGTGACATTCCAGATGAAGGGGTAGATGTATTAGTTGAAAGTTCCGAGTCTGGCGCGTTAGGACAATTTGACCTCGCCAACTTGGATAATTTAGAACTAACCGGAATTAGCGGTGTCCCCCGAGTGGGAGATACTCGCGGCGGTAGCTTTATCGTCACCTTAACAGATGAAGAAGCTGCTATTACAACTTCTGTATTCGATGATATCGTTGCCGAAGATCCGATTGAAATTCCTTTCAGCCTTGCTAATGGTGAACTTTACGAAGTTGATCCTGATGCCAGTGAAGTACTGCTAACTATCGCCGATGAACCTCAACCTGTTGGCCCCACTGTGGGTATTACATTAGAATCAACCAGTGTCGTCGAAGGAGACTCTGTTACTTTAACCTTCGATGTTATAGGAGATATTCCTCCTGAGGGCGTAACAGTTTTAGTTAATGATACCGCCAGTGCCGATGCAGGAGTGCGATCGCTGACGGAATTTGATGTTGCCAATATAACCTTAAGTGATGGAATTGATGGTTTCCCCATTCCAGCAGAAGGCGATAGCGGTTTCTTTGTCACCATTACTGAACCGACTGCAAACATTACCTTACCTGTACTTGATGATGGTGCAGATGAAGAAGAAGAGTTAGAAGTCTTTACTTTTGAAGTCATCGATGGAGAAGCTTATGAACCCGATCCCGATGCAAATTCTGTAACCCTGAATATTAGTGACCCAGAAACTATGACGACTCCAATTGTTAGCTTTGAAGCCATCCCAGCTACTATTTCCGAAGAAGATACAGATCCAACTGTTGTGTGGCAATGGACCGTTACAGGAGACTTACCAGAAGAAGGTCTTGTTGTTAACTTCGATTCTGTGGGAGAAAATGATATTGATCTATTTACGCAACAGTTTTCTGCCACACGAGAAGTAGAATTTATTAATTCTGATTTAGTCGGCTTCGATCCCGAATTTAGCGAAGATATCTACCGACTCGAAGTCCTATTAAGCGATCCTGATGCTTCCTTTGTACTGCCGATCATTAATGACATTCTCGAAGAAGGGGAACAAACCTTTGACTTGCGACTGGCATCCGGGGAAGGCTACACCGTTGACCCCGATCAAAACGCCACCCTCGTTACCATTTCCGATGATAACGGCGGCCCCGGAGTAGGTCCTGCTGTTGGTATCTCTGCAACTGCAACTGATTTAGCTGAAGGGGATGAAATCACGATTAATTTCACCGCAGAGGGTGACATTCCAGAAGCAGGTGTACAAATTCTAGTTCAAAGTCCGGTATCTGGCGCGTTAGGACAGTTTGATCTAGCCGATTTAAGCACGCTAGAATTAGCAGGAATTGCCGGATTACCAGAAGTGGGAGATGCTAGCGGTAGTAGTTTCTTTGTCACCCTAACCGAACCGACCGCTTCAATTACTACTTCAGTCTTTGATGATATTATCGCGGAAGAACCGTTAGAACTGCCTTTCACTATTGCTAATGGCGAAGAATACGAAGTTGATGCTGATGCTAGTTCTATCACCTTAAATATTGTCGATGAAGAGCAACCAGAAGGCCCAACTGTCGGCTTAACAGTGGATCAAAGTGATGTGGTAGAAGGAGATTCGATTACTTTAACCTTCAACGTTGAGGGTGAAATTCCAGATGAAGGTGTGCAAGTTTTAGTCAATGACCTGGAAAGTGTACAAAATCAAGCGCGTTCGCTAACAGAATTTGATGTTGCCAATATTGAGTTAACCGGAATTGATGGTTTCCCCACTCCAGCCGATGGAGATAGTGGTTTCTTCGTCACTATTACAGAACCCACTGCTACTATTACTTTACCTGTATTTGATGAAGGGGCAGACGAAGATGAAGCCTCAGAATCTTTTACGTTTGAGGTAATTGATGGGGAAGCCTATGAAGTTGACCCCGATGCCAGTGCCATTACTATTAATATTAGCGATAGTGATGAAGGCGTTAATGGCTGGAGTCCCGGAGATAGCTTTAATTTAGTCACCCCACCACCGACTTATGAAGGTGAACTCACGGATGGAGAACTTAGCAATGCTGAGTTTGTTGACCAGTTAGAAGGGGCAGCATTATTAGAAGACCTGCAAGCGGGGGGTTACGTTATCTACTTCCGACACGCCCGAACAGAAAGAGACTTTGCTGACCAAGTGACCGCTGATGTAACTGACTTTTCGACCCAACGGGTACTGAGTGAATTTGGTATCCAACAATCTCTCGCTATTGGGGAAGGGTTTGAACTCTCCAACATCCCTTATGACGATGTCATTACCAGCGAATACGGTCGGGCAATTAAAACGGCGGCGATCGCATTTGGGGAATATCAAAAAGATTCTGACCTGAATTTCCTACCGTTTGAAGATTATACCGACGAACAAGTAGAAGAAATGCGGGTTAATATTACCCCATTCTTAACTGAAGTACCCGTTGAGGGAACCAATACCATCATCGTTGGACATGATGATCTATTTGAAGCCGGAACAGGTATTTATCCCGATCCCCAAGGCATCGCTTACCTGCTGAAACCCGATGGTAACGGTGAGTTTGACATCATTGCGAATTTACTACCGGAAGAGTGGGTCGAACTTTCCGAAGCTGTTGAAAGTGATGAAAGTGATGAAGACACACCCATGCCCGTAGAACCCGATGGTGGTATTGGCGATGGTGCAGATCCAATTCCGACTGAAGACACTGAAGCGGTTGAAGGTTATCAGCCAGGAGATAGTTTTGATCTCGTCACCCCATCGCCGACTTATGAAGGTGAACTATCTGATGGGGAACTTGCCAATGCTGAGTTTGTTGACCAGTTAGAAGGGGCAGCACTATTAGACAAGCTGCAAGCGGGTGGTCATGTTATCTACTTCCGCCATGCCCGAACAGAAAGAGACTTTGCCGATCAGGTTACTGCTGATGTTAATAACTTCTCGACCCAACGAGTGGTGAGTGAATTTGGGGTACAACAATCTCTCGCGATTGGCGAAGGGTTTGAACTCTCTAATATCCCTTATGATGATGTCATTACCAGCGAATACGGTCGTGCAATTGAAACGGCGGCGATCGCATTTGGGGAATATCAAAAAGATTCTGACCTGAATTTCCTACCCTTTGAAGATTATACCGACGAACAAGTAGAAGAAATGCGGGTCAATATTACCCCCTTCTTGACTGAAGTACCCGTTGAGGGAACCAATACCATCATCGTTGGACATGACGATCTGTTTGAAGCCGGAACAGGTATTTATCCCGATCCACAGGGTATTGCTTATATTCTAGAACCCGATGGTGAGGGCAGTTTTGAAATCATTGCGAATCTATTACCGGAAGAGTGGGTCGAACTTTCCGCAGACGCTAACCAACCCACTGATGGTGATGATGTCCTCAATGGCAATGACGCTGATGACCTGATAGCCGGACTGTTAGGCGATGATACCCTGTTTGGTAACGGCGGGGATGATGTATTGCGAGGCGATCGCAATAGTCGTTCTTCCGGTGGTTCTAATGGCGGTAATGATGTCATCTCGGGTGGCAATGGTAACGATCAAATTGGCGGTAAAGGCGGTAATGACCTCCTCAGCGGTGATGCGGGCGATGACCTGATCTGGGGTGATGACGGCAACGATACCATCATGGGTGGGGCTGGAGACGATATCCTAGCGGGGGATGATTTCTCCGGTGGTAATGGTTCAGATCTGTTTGTTTTTGGCAATGGCGACGGTACAGACCTGATTATTGACTTTAACCCCATGCAAGACACGATCGCTTTAGAGAGAGGAGAACTGACTTTTGAGGATATCGAAATCATCGACAGAAATGGAAGTGCTGCCATTAGTGTGATTTCAACGGGAGAAACTTTAGCTGTTCTTGAATCAGTTTCACCTGATGAATTAACTTCTGACTTATTCATGGTTACCCCTGACATTTCCTTCGGTTAATTAATTGACCTCCTCTGATCTCCCTCAATTCTGGGGGAGACCATTTATCCTATCTCTTGGACTAATAGTAATGATAAAAATTAATATTATGGAGTGTAAATTCAGCACCAAATAATACCGTAATTTAATCATGTATAGCACTACGCACCCGTAAGGAGTATGTAGAGATTGACATGTAACGTCTGTAATTGAGTAAAGAGTAAAAATCCACGGGCTATAATCATAAATCCCACCCTTTACCCATTGCCCATTACCCATTACCCGTATATTTAGAGGGAGATTTCCTCCTGTTTTATTCATTAAAAAAGGATAGATAAAAATCACTATTTAGCGTTATTTATTATGTTCAATATTAGTTAAAACTGACTTTTTCCGATAAAAGCCAGCATATTTTTATGCCGAAAAAATGATAAAAAATACTTCCTAAAACAGTTGCAATTAATTCTCAAAAGTGTTTAAATGATAATGTCTCATTCAATACAGAATTCCCCCAGGAAATTAGAATCTGTTAAATCGCTAAATCCTAGTTTCAGCAAGGACTTGACTTTAAAATTAAAATTTCTGAATCAACTCAGTACTGGAATTGATCTAGATTTTAATATGGGGTACATTGTCAACTCTTAATTGAGAAATATTCTTTTTAATAGACATCTCTAGATGTTAACAACTTAACCAACTTAATCAGGGAGAAAAAAAATGCCAACTGTTTCATTACAAACTTTAACCGGAACCTTCAACGGTGAACGCACTGAACTTCGCGATACAATTCTAACACCTGAAGTTGTAGAATCTTTGGGAGAACAAGCAGGTGCTTCTGTACTCGTCTTCAGTCTACAAACCGAGGGAGAAATCCCAGACGGTGGTGTAGAAGTTACAGTTAATAGTGATATTGCTTTAACAGATTATTTCAGAAATCTCGGTCGTTCACCTTTTAGTGTTGGTAGTGAAGTTACAGAAGCTGTTTATGATGAAAACGGTACTGCAAGCGGTTTTCGTGTGCGGATTGATTCTCCCAACGCGCTAGTTAGCTTAACTTTAGAAAACAAAGAAGAAGTCGAAACCGACGGCCCAGAAACAGCAACATTTTCTCTAGAAACAGGAGAAGGTTTCAGTGTAGGTAATGGTTCTTCAACTGTTACTTTTTACGATAGTTTAGACACTGCACCTGTGCCAGATATGGTACCTCAAATTAGCTTAACTGTTGATGAAACTGAACTGATTGAATCTGAGGGTAATACTACAACTCTTACCTTTAATGTAGACGGAGATATTCCGGATGGTGGCGTTGTCGTTTACGTTAATAGCCCAGATACCCGAGGTGCTTTGGGTGAATTTGATGTTTTTAATACCGAAATTTCTGGAGGTACAGTTCCTTTTGGAAACTTTGCAGCCAGTGGATTTTACTTCAAAATTCTTGAAGATGGCGCAAGTATAACCCTACCTGCTTTTGATGAAACAACTAACCCAGAAATCGAAGAAGGAATTGTTGAAGGAATTCAATCTTTCAGCTTTGAATTAGTCGAAAGTCCGGGATACACAATTGATAATGATGCCAGTGGATTTGATCTAACAATTGCTGATAATCCAGATTCTCAGATTCAGGTAAGTTACAGTGTAGAACCTGCGGCGTTAATTGAATCAGTTGCTACTGTTGGCGCTCATATTTTTGAATTGAGTTCTCCTCCTCCCGCAGAAGGTGTTACCGTTTCTGTTAGTGCCCCTAATTTAACTGAATTTGACCTCGATAGCATTGAAATTGAAGGGGGAGAAATTGTCGGCGTTAGTGATGATTTGGATGGATTTGAATTCAAGATTACATCACAATCAGCCACTATTAACTTACCTGTTGCTGACGATGGCGAAGATGAAGGATTAGAAGAAGCCGTCTTTACCGTTGAACCCGGAGAAGGTTATCAAGTTAATCCTGATGCCAATATGGGTACATTTAGTTTAGTCGATACTCCCGATCAAGTTCCGGCACCGACCGAAGTTGGTGAACCTAACGATACTATTGGACTCGCCGTTCCCATCAGTTTAACTTCAGCAAATCCAGAAGTTTCCTTTACTAGCACAATTGATTACGAAAATAGTAATCGTTACGACCTCGAAGATGGAAATCGCCTCTACGTTGACTTTACTGAGGACGTAGACTTTTACAAAATTGACCTGGAAGCGGGTGATATTGTTCGCTTGGATACCGACGCTCAACAGCTAGATCCAGAAACGGTAGATACTGTGGTTCGGGTTTTTGATGCCAATGGTAATCAGGTGGATCAAGTTGATGATGCAGCAGCACCCGATGAAGCCTTTGCGGATATTGGCTTTGATTCCTATCTGGAATTCACCCCCGAAACTTCTGGGACTTACTATTTCGGCATCAGCAGTTGGCCGAATGCTCCTTTTGATTATTTCGAGGCAGGAGTTGAAAACCGTCCCTACGATCCAAATATCCCAGCTAGTGGTACAGGAAGCAGCTTTGGAGAATATACGGTCAATCTTACTTTAAATCAACCCATTGTTCCAGAGGCAACAGAGATCCCATCCAGCACAGGAGACGGGCCGACAGTATCGTTGAGAGCAACACCTGCAACTTTCCGAGTAGATGAGCAGGAGCAGGACACTCTCGAAGCTAATGCCCTGGTTCAGTATCTTGAACCTGATACAGGAGCCTCTGTGCTGTCACTCGCCTTAGAGGTAGAGGGTGCAATTCCAGAAGAAGGAATCGAAGTTTATCTTACCAGCGATACAGACTTAGGTAGCATTTTCAGTACACAATCACCCTTTTCTCAAGGAGGCGCTGAAATCCTAGGTGGTGTGTATGATGAAACCGGAACATTGGTCGGGTTGCAGACAAAACTCACAAGTAATTCTTCCCTAATTAACCTGACCCTCGATAGCCCAGAAACCGCCCCCACAGATGGCTCTGAAACCATTACTTTCAACCTGGAACCCAGTGCCGATTATAGCGTCGGTACGGAGAATAGTTTTTCAACCGTTATCTATGACACCTTAGCCGATGTTCCTGAACTTCCGAATGTTCCTACAGTAAGTTTAGATATCAGTGAGACAGCGCTTGTAGAGTCAGAAGGGAACCTAACGACATTAACCTTCTCTCTGGATAGTCCGCCCCCGGAAGAAGGAACTGTTATCGGCGTTGATAGCGGCATTCAGGGAGCATTGGGTGAATTTGGTGTGTTTGATGCCGAAGTGATCGGCGGTGAATTTCCAGCCCCGAACTTCCAAGCCAGCGGTTTCTTCTTCCGAGTGACAGAGCAAACTGCAACCATTACATTAGCTGCTTTTGACGAAACCAATAATCCCCAAATTTCTCCAGAGGACGCTCTAGAAGGCATTGAGGAATTTACCTTTACCTTACAGCAAGGGGTGGGTTATGCGATCGCCCCTGATGCCAACGCCATCACCCTCACAATTGCTGACAACCCTGACTCAGTTGTGATCGATCCGGGTGATGATGGGGATGACGAGGATGAGGAGAATGAAAATCCTGAGCAAGAACTGAATGATACAATCACAACGGCGATTGATACAGGATTGAGTAGCTCCAACCCAACTTTCTCCTTCCAAGCTGCCATCAATACCTCTGATGAGCTTCTGGTCTCTGAAGATCCTGATGTTTTTCAAGCTGAGATCATTGATGCCTCTGAAGATGTGGATATGTACAGCTTCGAGTTAGTAGCCGGGGAAACAGTTGCAGTGGATGTAGACTCTATTGAATACTTCCTGGAAGACGACCCTGAACTTGCTGATGTAGCGCAACGGTTTGACTCTGAATTACGCTTATTCGATGCTGAGGGCAATGAATTACTGTTAGAAACTGGCGCACCTGCCCCCGATGAAGTCTTTAACGCCAACCGGGATGCTTACCTAGAGTATACAGCCGAAGAAACCGGAACCTACTATGTGGGTGTGGCGCAGTTGGGTAACCGTACTTACGACCCATTTGAAGCGGGTACTGGTAGCGGTCGGATTTTCCCCAGTTTTGGTATTAATATTGGTGAGTATACAATCGATATTAACCTCACCACTGACGAAGCGCCAAATCAACCCAGCGATCGCAATGATCTCCTCAATGGTGATAGTGGCGACGATCTAATTGCCGGACTCTCAGGCGATGATACGATATTTGGTGCCGATGGAGAGGATACCCTACGCGGTGACCTCAACAGTCGTGACCCTGGCGGTATAGTTGGCGGGGATGATGTGATCTCGGGCGGCAATGGTAATGACGAAATTGGCGGTAAAGGTGGTAATGACCTCCTGAGTGGTGATGCCGGAGACGACCTGATCTGGGGTGATGATGGTAATGACACCATTATGGGTGTGACGGGAAATGATACTCTCACAGGCGATGATTTCTCTGGTGGTAGTGGAAATGACCTGTTTGTCTTTGGTAATGGGGATGGAACCGATACTATTACCGATTTCGACCCCACGCAAGACATGATCGCTTTAGTTGAAGGTGAGTTGATGTTTGAAGACATCGAAATCATCACAATTGATGGTGATGCTGCCATTAGTGTCATGTCAACCGGAGAAACCTTAGCAATTCTTGACGGTGTTTCACCTGATGAATTAACCGAAGAATTGTTCATGGTTACCCCCGACGTTTCATTGGTTTAATTCACTCTAAAAACCTTACCCCGTCCGTTCGGACACCCTTCTCCTACCAGGAGAGGGGCAGGGGGAGAGGTAATCTTAATGGGAGAAACAATTTTTCAGTTCTTGACGGTGTTGAACCTGATGAATTAACCGAAGAATTGTTTAGGGTTACCTAGTAACGTAACATTGGCTTGATTTTCTTCTTTATTTCCCTTAATAAACCCAGGGGAATAGTATTAGTAAAAGTAGGGATATATTTCAGTATTTCTCTACTTTTTTATTAATATCAATGAGGAGCAAAATTATATATGTAGAGATATTAAATTTAACGTCTCTACGCAAGAATAGGATTTTTAATGTCGGTTAATTTAATGGAGATGATATTATATATAACGTCTCTACCCAAAACGGCTCAGAGTTTTTTAAAGTTCGGTCAAGATTTCATATTTTTTATAAAAAACAAACTTTTAAAATTTTATTGAAAATGACTATCAATAATGATAGATTAATAACGATTCAATTGAAAAATATTGCAAACTTTAACAAAATTATTAATTAAACGGAATGCAACTAAGCGATCGCGTCATTACGGCTCTAGATGAAGCCCTAGATAACAATTTACCCCCTGAAGTCCCCGGTGCGGCGGTTGCCATTCTTGCCCCAGAAGGCGACTGGTTTGGCGCTAGCGGTGTTTCCAATTTAGCGGAGAATACGCCCCTACAACCGCAAGATCGCTTTGAAGCAGGCAGCATTACCAAAACCTTTGTTGCCACAACTTTGCTACAACTGACAGAAGAAGATCAACTTTCCCTTGACGATACCCTAACAGATTTGTTGCCAACAACAATAACAGATATTGTTCCCAATGCTAACGATATTACAATTGAACAGATTCTGAATCATACCAGCGGCATTACCGATTATTTGGATATTTTAGCGGCTGAGGCGGCTGTTAACCCCGCAGTGTTTGTTCAACAATGGGAAGGCGAACAGTTAGTCAGCTTTATTGATGGGGTCGAACCGTTTTTTGAACCCGGCACAGACTGGCAATATTCTAATACTAACTATATCTTAGCCGGATTGGTGATTGAGTCGGTCACAGGCAATAGCTATGGTCAAGAAATTCGCTCGCGCATTCTCGACCCTCTAGAATTAGACAATACTTTTGTTTTTGGTGAAGAAGAAATCCCCGGTGGTTATATTAAAGGCTATTGGGATTTTAACAACGATGGTAGATTAGACGATCTCAGCATTACTAATCTAACTTGGGCAGGTTCGGCGGGTTCTATCATTTCTAATACTGAAGATTTAGCTGATTTCTTTGAGGGTCTATTGGTAGACGGTGAACTACTTGAACCCGAGACCCTGGATGAAATGTTAGATACTATTGCGATAGAGTCTCCGAATTACGACTCCTACGGTCTCGGTATTGGCACACTTGAATCTCCTAACCGTTTCTGGTATGCTCATCGTGGTCAAACATTAGGCTTCCGTTCTAATTTATGGTATTCTCCCGAGGAAGATATTACCTATGTTGAATTAATTAACGGACGTTCTAGCAGTAATCTTGTTAGCGATCTGTTACCGACTTATCGCCGCACTATTACGCCACCGACACCGGATATTGTTAGCTATGAGTTTGAATGGGAAGGTCAAATTGCTGGCTTCAGCGTTGATGGAGAATTTAGTTACGATATCAGCCAAACTCCAGCCGATGGTATTGTTCGGGAAGAAAATCTAGAATCTTTTGATATTAATTTCTTTGATCCTGATGGTAACCTACTACGAACTTATGAAGATAACCATCTGACTTTCGATGGGTTTAACTTTGCTTTCGATACCAATACAGTCGAAATTCTGCAAGATGGATATTTCCTAGCTGAAGACGGGTTTAATTTTGGTGAGAAAACCCCAACAGAAGAAGGTTTCAGCGGCCTCAATTTCTGGTCTCGTCCTGAATTCAACTCTCAAGGTGAAGTGCCTCCGCCCCATAGCCATATTGATGACTGGGCAGATGAATTTGGCTTTCCTATTGGCTTTAGTTCTCACGAAGATGTTGCTTTCTTTACCCGCACAACTCAAGAGTTAATTGATACAGGTCGAGTCGGTGAGACTTATCTCGATACCCTACAAAACAGTTTAGATCACTTTGGCGATACGCCTAACGGCACGCAGGGCGAACGCATCAATGTCTTTACGCCTCAAAATCAAATTGGTACTTTTGAAGTAGAGTCTGGTGTTACTAGTTTATTCCTGAATTTCTCCCTATTTGAAGCAGCAGGCTTAATCATTCAAGATGCTACACCCACTGCCACACCGTTTTCTAATCAGTTTCAGCTTGGGTTTGAGATTGATGAAACTACCGATTTTCAATTTGAGTCGGTTCCCTTTACCCCTAGCGGTGGCACAATTGAACATACCGGAGATATTACCTTTCTTGTCGGTGGCGATACCTTGTTAACTATTGGTGATTTTTCCATTGGTTTTGATGCCAACCGAGTTAGTGACAGCAACAGCGGTTTCTTTGTTGCCGATACGTTAGAAGACGGCTTAGGAATTGATATTCTGTTTGATATCAGTGTACCTGAACGTCTGATAGTGACGGGTAATGAATTAACTATTGCGGATGCAGATTTGTTGTTAGCCCCTGAATTAGCCGCAATTTTGGGTTTAGATGATGCAGTCGGTACAGATATTGGCGATAGCCGAATTGATGCCAGTTTAACAACAAATGACTTTGACATCATTGGTACAGATACAGATGAAATATTAAACGGAGATGACAGTGACAACCTGGTTGCTGGACTTCTGGGGGATGATACTCTGTTTGGTAACGATGGTGATGATACTCTACGCGGCGATCGCAACAGTCGTTCTTCCGGTGGTACAGTGGGCGGTAATGATATCATCTCTGGCGGCAATGGTAACGATCAAATTGGCGGTAAAGGTGGTAACGATATCCTCAGCGGCGATGCTGGAGATGATCTGATTTGGGGTGATGATGGCAACGATACTATTATGGGTGCGGGTGGAAATGATACCCTCACAGGAGATGACTTTTCAGGTGGTAGTGGTTCGGATATCTTTGTCTATGGTAATGGGGATGGTACAGATGTGATTACTGATTTTGATGTTACTGAAGATATAATTGGTTTAATTGAAGGTGAACTTACTTTTGAGGATATTACAATCATCGACATCGATGGTGATGCTGCCATTAGTGTAATGTCAACCGGAGAAACCTTAGCTGTTCTTAATGGGATTGAAACTTCAGCAATTACTGAAGAATTGTTTATGGTTACACCGGATGTTTCTTTTGGATAGTTAGACAAAAAGTAGGGATATATTTAGGTATGTCTCTACTTTCTTTGATGTACTTGAATACTTGAAAAATTCACTCATTTTTAGACTAACTATTATCAAAATAAATTCTTTATTCAGTTATAGCGCTACGCGCTCTTGGAATAGGCAATTTGTAGAGATGTTATATATAACTATAAAAGTGTTTCTTAATATGAAAATTTCCTAACTAATTTGTGTACTGCTATATTGATAATTCCAGGCAAGAGTCATCAACTAAATTATTGATCTTAAGGGGTGGCAAGAAAGCTTTAAAGTAAAAATAATAAGGGTTTAAATCCAACTAATTTATCACAAAAAACATAAAATAATACCGAGAATACAAACCCAAACCAGATCAGATTGATCGACTTTATTATGCAAAAAATGTTTTAATAAGCTGGATAATCCGCCATCATTAAATACCTGATATCAGCAAATAGGCTTAAATGAATATAAACTGAAACAAGGATTTGCCATGTTTTTCATAATACTGTTTTTGGTTATTTACATGACTATCATATGACGCGATTGCGCTTCTTACTTGAATCAGGAATAATGAATGTAACCGAAGTTGCCCAAGCTGTTGGTTATAGCAATCTTAGTCATTTTGCTGCCGCATTTCGGAAAAAATTAGGTGTCAATCCCAGTATTATTACAAAAACCACATTAGGCTAATACTTATGAGTCTAGAAACTATAATTTTAATTATTATCTTAACCCTGCAAGCAATATGCTTAGGAGTTAGTCTATTCTGGCTATCTGTAATCGAAACAGCATTTAAATCTATAAGTAATTCAAGTTTATTTTTAGAATTAATAGCTCATATTCGCTTGTCAGCTATTCAATTAATGTCAGTTATTTTTGTTATGACTTTAGCGGGCGCTATTATACTAAATCTAATTTATCATTCCCGTTCTGAACCCTATTTATTAAAAATTGGCTTAATTAGTTTTATCTCATTTTTGGTATTGGTTTTAAGTAAATTCATTTTTTTAGAAGAAAGTGCGATCGCGATCAACTTCCCTTTAATTAATAATTTATTGCTTTGGGGAAATTTACTCTGTATCACTGTTTCCTACTGGTCTTTTCTCCACTATGCATTAAATCCTAAAATTTAGCCGTTAACCATCATTATTAAATCCTCTAGGTAAGCAAAGTTGAGTCTATTAGAGATCAAGTTATCATTTCAACAGATCAAGATATTTCAACACTGTTTGGGAATGTCACTGTTCACCAAGAAAAGCTAGATGATGTTCTTGTAATTGAACACGCTGTTCAAGTGCAACGGGTCATGTCCAGAAAATCGCTAAAATAGTATAGCGTGCAAACAGTAGATAATCATGACTACAACCCTAAAACTCAGTCCTATTATTCAGCTAACAGATGAACAATTCTATCGTCTCTGTCAGTTTAACCCCGATTTAAGATTAGAACGAAATGCAACAGGAGAACTAATTATGAACCCACCCACCGGAGGAGATACAGGAAACTATAATATTGGACTAGCTGCTCAGATTTGGAACTGGAACGAAGGCGCTAAGCAAGGAAAAGCGTTTGATTCTTCAACAGGCTTCAAACTTCCAAATGGGGCAACTCGCTCTCCTGATGTGTCTTGGGTGCGGCTAGATAGATGGGAATCTTTATCACTTCAACAACAACGACGTTTTCCACCGCTAGCCCCGGATTTTGTGATTGAATTGATGTCTCCTAGTGATGAACTGAGCGATGTTCAAGATAAGATGCGAGAATATATTGATAATGGAGTCAGGTTAGGATGGTTAATTAATCGTCAAGCGGGAAATGTTGAAATCTATCGACCTAACCCAGATGTAGAGATTGTCCAGATGCCTGTCACTCTCACCGCAGCAGATGTCTTACCCGGATTTAGTCTCAATCTCTAACTAAATAATATTTTTGCAGTGGTCTGGGCTGATACGTTACGTGCGAATATTTTCTAAATGCCGAATCCGACTTAATTGACTATACTTATTGAGAATACAACTCATTAATCAATGAAATTCTCATGGAATGGCTGGCTGCACCGATAGACTTTCTCAAGTATGTTTTAACTGCATTTGTGATGTACGGCGTTTTCATGGTAGTTGAACGTATACGTCCGGCTGAACCCCATCAACCCTTACGTCATATCTGGTTCAATCTCAGATGGTATGTCCTCTATAGCTTCATTACTTTATTAATCAGAGCAGCCGGTATTGGCTCGATTGTTACTTTAGCACAACGTTGGCTGAATGCTCCCTATATTGCAATTCCTGCGCCACAAAATACCTGGGAATACATTGGCGCGGGTTTACTCTATCTTTTAATCACTGACTTCTTTTATTACTGGTTCCATCGTTGCCAACATACCAAAGCGTTTTTGTGGGAACAACATAAGTTTCATCATAGTGAAGTCTCCCTTAATGTTACCAGTACCCAGAGAGTACATTGGCTGGAAGAATCACTCATTCTTGTATTTCTTGCGATCCCGATGGGAATATTATTTCAGTTTAATGGTATCGAAATAGGAATTTTAGCCTTTATTCAAATTCTTTGGCTACAATTTATCCACATGAATTTACGGCTGCAACTAGGCTGGTTTTCTCCGGTTGTCACAGGGCCACAACATCATCGCATTCATCATTCTTTTCAAGATAAACATATAGACAAAAACTTTGCAGCTTTTTTCCCATTTTGGGATATTGTATTCGGAACTTATTATCGACCTCGCAAAGGAGAATTTCCCGCAACTGGGCTACATACGGGTGAGAATTATAACAATCTTTGGGTGGCAGCAATGCTACCATTACGAGAATGGAGTGGGCCTAATTATTTCAAGGCTTGGATGAAGAAAATTGCCTTTCAGAAACCATTGCGCTAGTTATATTAATCATAGAAACGCTCTGAAAAATAGAAAACTATTATAATGTTAGATTTTTATCAAAATAGGAATTGCTGTGAATAATTCGCAACAAAAAACACATTCTAGTTTTCTCAACAGTCGCACAAGTTGGACAACTTTACTCATGAGTTTGGCATTAGTGGCAGTCGTGGGTTTATCCTTATCTGTCGGAAGCGTCAACATGAATGCCGCTGAGTTATGGCAAGCTATCTTACATCAAGGCAGTGATATCAATCAAACCATTATCTGGCAACTGCGTTTACCTCGTGTTATTGCCGCTTTAATAGTCGGTGCAGCTTTAGGTGCATCGGGTGCATTAATGCAAGGAATGCTTCGTAACGGCTTAGCTAGTCCCTTTCTATTGGGGATTTCAGCCGGAGCCGGATTAGTCGCCGTCACCATGTTAAGCTTAGGATTATTATCACAATGGGTTCCTCTCGGTGCTTGGCTGGGGGCAATGTTAACCACCTTATTTGTCTATTTACTCGCCCGCAAAGGTACAACCCTATCTGTCGAACGTTTACTCCTCGGTGGTGTCGCCATCAGTGCCTTGTTTGGAGCCATTCAATCTGCTTTACTACTCATGAGTGATGATGGTCGAGTCCAAGCTGCCTTAACCTGGTTAGTGGGCAGTTTAAACGGACGCGGTTGGCAAGAAGTTAAAATTGCAGGGCCTTATATTTTAATTGCATTAATTGTCAGTTGTTTATTAGCATCCTCAATTAATCTACTGAATTTAGGCGATGACTTATCGGTCGGTTTAGGCATTTCTCCATTACGAGCTAGAGCATTAATTGGAGCCACTGCTGCCTTACTCGCTGCCGGAGCCGTTAGTATGGCGGGGTTAATTGGTTTTGTCGGGTTAATTGTACCTCATGGTGTGCGATTATTAGTCGGAACAGACTATCGAGTCGTATTACCTTTTTCAGCAGTTGGCGGTGCATTTGTTCTGGCTTTTGCTGATTTATTATCCCGTATCGGAGCAGTTGAACTTCCGGTGGGAATTGTAACTGCTTTTTTAGGGTCTCCTGTATTTATTTGGTTGCTCTATCGACGTTCCGGGATGGGAGGAATTTAACCAATGCCATTAACCACACAAAACCTATCCGGTGGATATGACAAAACTTTAATTGTCAAAGCGATTAATTTAGCTTTAGAACAAGGAGAATGGTTAAGTTTATTGGGGGCAAATGGTTCGGGAAAATCCACCTTATTAAGATTAATGAGTCGAATTTTAATCCCTCAAAAAGGGGTTGTTTTACTCGATGGCAAAGCCATTCATTCTCAACCCGTTCAAGCCGTCGCCCGTCAACTCGCAATTTTACCCCAACAGCAAACTATTCCGCCGGGTTTAACCGTTTATCAATTGGTGAGTTTAGGACGTGCCCCTTATCAAAATTGGTGGGAATGGGAACTCGATGAAATGGGAAAAGAAAAAGTAGAAGCAGCGATGATAGAAACAGGGATAATAGATTTTCGTAACCGTCAGGTGAGTGAATTATCCGGTGGAGAAAGACAACGAGTATTTCTAGCGTTGGCATTGGCTCAAAATCCGAAAGTTTTACTATTGGATGAACCGACAACTTACCTCGATATTCATTATCAATTACAACTCTTAGATTTACTCAAATCTCTCAATCAAAAACAAAACTTAGCCATTATTACCGTACTCCACGATATTAACTTAGCCGCTCGATATAGCGATCGCCTAGCCCTATTACGTCAGGGAGAACTGTTAGGGGTTGGAACACCTCAAGATATCCTGACCCCAGTTAACTTAAAATCAGCATTCGATGTCGAAGTTACAATTTTAGATACTCCTGTTGGCTTACAAATCTGTCCCCTATCTGCTCAAATCCCTTCAACAATACCTCTATCATGAAAATTTTGATCAAAACTGTAAAAACTTTATTCCTATTCAGTTTAAGCCTAATTTTTATCGCTTGTACAGCCGCCAATAATCCAACGGTTTCTAATACCAACTTATCCGATACTTCAGTTGAGCGAGTCGTCGCCCTTTCTTCATTAATGGCAGATGTAACTCAAAAGTTATCGCCTGAAAAATTAGTCGGAATTCCAGGCAGTCGTTTACTCAAAGAAAATCCTCAATTTAAAGATATAGAAACCGTTAGTAGTGGTCGGACTCCACCCAATTTAGAAAAAGTTGTGGCACTTCAACCCGATTTAGTATTAGGTGCAGCAGGATTTCACGATCAAGTCGGACAAAGATTAGAAGAAATAGGCATTTCAACTAATTTAGTAGAAGTAGATAGTTGGAATTCTTTAAAAGACATTACGACGGATTTAGCCAATCGATTAAATGCAAATGCAGAACCATTATTACAACGATATCAATCCTGTATAGAAAAAGCCAGTAATTCGGAAAAATCCGTATTAGTGTTAGTCAGTCGTCAGCCTATTTTATCTCCGAATAAACAAAGCTGGGCGGGAGACTTTCTGCAACAGTTTAATGTGAATAATTTAGCCGCAGATTTACAAGGAAATAGTCAACTGGGGGGATATGTAACGTTATCGGCTGAGAAGTTACTCGAAGCCAATCCTGATGTTATTTTTGTCATCGATCCAGGCAATGAAGGAATTGTAGAACAGTTTCAAAAAGATCCATTTTGGGGTAAATTGCAAGCGGCAACAAACGAGCAAGTGTATTCTTTTGATTATTATGGTTTAATTAATCCAGGTAGTATTGAAAAGATTGAATCAGCTTGCGCGAGCCTGAGTGAAATTTTATCAAGTTAGCCAATCAGTTATATCGCTCTTTAATCACTGATATAGCAATCCTACTAAATAGTGTATGAAAAAAATTCTCTTCCCTTCCCTCTGTGTCATGAGTGTATTTGTAGTTCACTAAAAAAAGCTTTCATGAATGATTTAAGAATGCTATAGCAGAGGAAAACAACAACTATTCTAGTATACTGGAGATTAGAATAGCTCGATATAAATGATTGATAAAAGTAATGACTATAGAAAATATGATAGATAAGTGGGCAATTATTAATGGGTGACTTCCAAACAGTAAATCGCAACAAAATTACAAAATAAGCAAACATTTACAACCGCTATGAAACCAATAGAGATTGACAACTGAAGCGAAATAGTATATGATAAAAGCATGGCATCCATAGGGTGACCATGGCTATTCATACCAATTTTTATTGTTATGAGAAGTCATATTTCCCAGTTCCAAAGGTTTTAACCTATACGCTGCAAGCCTTATAGCCAATCCTGAGCAGATTCCCCGATGTGGGAGTCAATAGTAAACTCACCTCCAAATAATAGAAAAATTCTAACCGCTGTGAAACAAATAGGGATTGACAACTGAAGCGAAATAGTATATGATAAAAGCATGACATCCATAGGGTAACCATGGCTATTCATACCAATTTTTATTGTTATGAGAAGTCATATTTCCCAGTTCCAAAGGTTTTAACCTATACGCTGCAAGCCTTATAGCCAATCCTGAGCAGATTCCCCGATGTGGAGTCAATAAGTTGAAAAGACATTTACAAGTGACCTCCAAAGGGAAGGAAATCAAACGCGATCGCGCCACTTCTCGTGAAATTTGGAGTTCCCAAAGAAGATATCGTGATTGGCCTTCATTCTCCTTTTAAACGACAGTTTACTGAGTACGCAGTTGGTGGGGAAGTGGGTAGTCCTGAGAAGATCAACAAACTTTAACAGTATTTTCTATTCTAGAGATGATTAAATCTCTTCCTCAGCTATTGGAAATAGACGGGGGGCGAATACTAAAGAGTAAAATAGCAGCGATGACGGCTATCGTTGCACTCAAATAAAACGGTGCAGCAGGGGAAATTTGAGAATATAACCAACCCGCAATTAAACTCGCAGGCAGAGCTGTTAAACCGACTAACAGATAGAATGTACCAATTTCTGCACCGAGGCGCTGGGGATGCACTAAATCAACGACAAATGCTTTTTGTACACCTCGTCGGGTTAAGTTGACATACTCCTAGTCCTAAAGAACTAGGATTCTAGCTTCAAGCGATACTAGCTTCACGAAGAAGTCTGACGGTATCTAAGCTAAGAGAAGATGCCCCTTCTCTTTCAATATTAACTGAGGCGTT
>JBARZE010000021.1:0-233480 GCA_049649525.1 Microcoleaceae cyanobacterium | reverse complement strand
TTTTAGTGAGTCAAAGCTTTACAGAAACTTTAAGAAAACACATTGCTTTTAAATCAGGAATATAGCTATACTTATAACAAATGCACCCTGATGGTGGAGGGAGTTGTTAAAACGGCTCTCTCTTTTTGTATTTAAACCCGATAAAAATAAGTGATTAGCATCGATTCGGTCGCCTCACTATTTCTTACCTATTTGATCATCTATCAGCTTACAATAGGGAAGATCACCTGATACCCTCGATATCTGATGGATAATTCTGCCTTGCAACAACTCTTAAATTTAGCAGCCCAAAAGGCAGATGCTGCTGAAGTTTATAGCCTCGATACCCAAGATACGCCAATTGAATTTGAGAATAACCATCTCAAGTCCTTACAAACAAAAGGGACTCAAGGTTTAGCGTTGCGGCTGATTCACAATGGTAAACTGGGGTTTGCCAGTTCAACGGATTTAACTCGACTAGAAGATTTAGTAGATGCCGCTTTACAAACGGCTGAAATTGGCGCGACGGCAGAGTTTGAATTTGCGACAGATTTTCACCTCAAGAGTGGAGGGAGTGATTATACTCCTCCTAGTACGTCTGAATTTGTTCAAATGGGTCAAGATTTAATAGAACAGGTTCATCAATATAATTCAGATATTATGGTGGGGGCAACGTTTCATATTCGTCGCAAAAATATTGCGATCGCCACCACAAGAGGCGTAGAAGCCCAACGTTCATCTCAAACCATTAGTGGTAGTTTATCCGGTAATTTAGTCCGAGGTGAAGATTTTCTAGAAATCTATAGTTATGATGTCGTTGGCGATCGGCCGCTGAATGCGGATCATCTGCTGCAACAACTCCTAGAAAAGTATCGTAACGCTGAACAATCTGCCACAATTCAAACAGGTTCATACCCGGTTTTATTTACACCTCAAGCAGTGGCGTTAATCTTTGGGGGACTCTTTAAAACAGTTCTTTCGGGTCAAAGTGTCATTCAACAAGCTTCTCCTCTAGCGAATAAATTGGGTGAAACCCTGTTTGACAAACGCTTCAGTTTATTTGAAGATCCAAATCTAGGTGTAAATGCTTGTGCTTTTGATGATGAAGGGACACCGACAACCCGTAAGCATTTAATTGAACAAGGAACTGTACAAGGTTTTTATTGGGATCGACAATGTGGGGCGAAAGCTGAAGCGAAACTAGGTGGTAATGGCTTCAGAGGGGGTTTATCTCGACCGACTCCATCACTGGTTAATTTATGTATTGCCCCAGGTGAATCTTCCATGGCGGATTTAATTGCCAATATAGATCAAGGATTAATTGTGGATCAAGTATTGGGGGCGGGTCAATCGAATCAATTAGCGGGGGAATTTTCGGTGAATTTAGATTTAGGTTATAAAGTCGAAAACGGTAAAATTGTGGGTCGTCTCAAGAATACAATGGTGGCGGGCAGTATTTTTGAAGCCTTTCAGCAAATGGTGGACTTGGGATCTCAGCCTCAATGGTTTGGGTCAAGTGCGTTTGTTCCCTGTATTTTATTTCAACAATTGGGAGTAACAGCACGCCAAAGTTAGTTAAAATTAAGTATTGAGAAGTCGGGTGAAAAACAATGATCAATAGGCTGCGAATCGGACTCATTGGAATTTTAGCAGCGATCGCCCTTAGTGGTTGTGTGCAGTATGACTTGGGAATTGAGTTTAACGATCAGACCCACGGTCAGATCACTCAGGAAATTCAACTCTCACAACAGTTTATTGATCTCAGTCAAGATGAGATTCAGACATGGACCGGTAGTATTGAACAGCGGGTGAAAGATTTAGGGGGTAAGACAGAATTTCTTTCTCCTCAAAACTTACAGGTTTCTATTCCATTTTATAATGGCGCAGAATTAGAACAAAAGTTTAATCAATTTTACAACTCAATCGCATTAGAATCATCTACATTTGATCAAGTTTCACTGGCTGAGATTCCTCAACTCTCGACTCAATTAAATCTGGCGCAGCAAAATTTGATTTTTGTCCTGAGAAATCGATTAAATTTAGATATAGATTTGCGATCGCTGGCGTTAGAAGTAACAGATAGCCAGATTATTATCGATCCAGAAGGATTAGTGGATTTTGACTTTAATCTAACCACACCTTGGGGATCGCATATTATTCAATCGACTTCAGAAGAAAAGGGCTGGCATCCACTGGTTGTCGTGGCAAAACAAGACGGAAAACAAGCAATTTGGCAACTTGAACCCGGTCAAATTAATCATATTGAAGCGATTTTTTGGGTTCCTAGTTTTGTCGGAATAGGTACTGTTGTGATTGTTTTATTTATCTTTTTGGGATATTTCATCCGATATCAGTTATTTCCTCCAAGAAAAATTGTTAGTCATCTTTGAAGTTCTGAAAAGGTAAAACGAGAGTACTAAAGAATCTGAGTCGTGGTTAATTTTTGTTTAAACTGAGTTCTTCTTGACTTGACTTAACCACAACTTAGGTTAAAATTAAATTTATAACAGATATATGAGCGGTTCATTATCGGGTTCTTCCCCAGTTCCCAATGCTCAACAAATCGGTACTTTAGGTGAACAGTTTGTTGCTCAATGGCTCTATTGTCAAAACTGGCAGATTTTACAACATCAGTATCGGACTCGTTGGGGAGAAATTGACTTAATCGCAATTCATTCAACCACTGACCCAATTACGCCCGAAAAAACTGTTATTTTTGTTGAGGTCAAAACTCGCAATCACCGCAATTGGGATAGTGACGGTTTACTCGCGATTACACCCACCAAACAAGAAAAACTGATGATATCAGCTCAATACTTTCTCTCTCAGTATCCAGAACTGGCTGAGTGTCCCTGTAGGTTTGATGTTGCACTGGTTCGATGGCAGCCATGGGTACAACCCATCAATCAACAAACCTTAGTGCCTCAGAGCGATCTCTCAATTGGAGAATTTCCTCACACCATTGATTTAGGTCAACCCGTCAATATTTCTCAAGGCTGTTTAACCTTGCAACAATACATTAAATCGGCCTTCTCGATGAGTTGAGACACCTTATGCTAAGGCTTCTGGACAATATCCCAAACCCTTGACAAATTGAGAGCGAAATGTTTCAATATCATCTCGGTTGGGTTGACCATGAGAGACAACAGCCACCTGATAACGACGCATCACACCTAGGGGAGATTGCCCCGTTTCTAGACCCCAAAGCGCCATCTGAATCCGAATATTGGGTTCGTAGGGGATACCCAGCTCACTCATATAAGCTCTAAAATTACCATGCTGCTGTGCTGTGATGGATGGCTCGATTTTAATTTTCATAATCCAGCAATCGATTTGATGAATCACAGTAATCGACTGTACTGGGAGTTTGAGAGTATTTACACAAAGGTAATCTACCACTCTCAACGTTAGACTGGTATTGGCAAGACAGTAAAGGTATTCCATTGACTTTCTCCTGTATCGTGCTTTGGTTATCTGCTATTAAGAAAATCAAGCCCTAGAAACCTGCAACTTATAGCAAGTGATAATGGGGCTTGTAGTTCCCCTATTTCGGCTTTATGGCTAGTCCCAAGGAAAAGATTAATGTCACACCGATACACCTCTCTTACTCCGTCGGAGAGGGCAATGCGATCTGTGTTAGCTTCACCTTCTACATTCGTGACGCTGACTCTGTCTCTCAACGAACAACTGACAAGAACGATTGGCTTCCCGGACTATAAAGTCAAGCTATACTTATATCTTTGCAGAATCAACGAGTTTTAGCTAGGGGAGAAGCACCCGATTTAGCATGGGGAGTTCTACCCAAGTTAACCACCAAGTCAAGTCAAAGATATATGTTTAGGGATACTGAGACTGTTCAAACATCAGATTGGGATCTAAGTGCTTATACTTATGAACTTCCCGAAGAGCGAATTGCTCAAACTCCTGTGGTTCCGAGAGATCGCTCTCGTTTACTCATTGTCGATTCTCCAAGATCTCATCGTCATGGTCTGTTTCAAGATTTATCTGATCTTTTGCAACCCAATGATCTGCTTGTTCTCAATAACACTCAGGTGATCGCAGCTCGTCTTTATGGTCGTAAAACCAGCGGTGCTGCAGTTGAAATTCTCTTATTAGAAGAATCTCAACCTAACTGTTGGCTGGCTTTGGTCAAACCGGGGAAACGATTTAAACTCGGGGCAACTTTAGAATTTGACCCTAACGACCCCACCAGTGGACAACTGTTGAGGGCAACAGTATTAAAAACCGACCCGCAGACAGGGGGACGATGGCTACAGTTTGAGACCCCAGCAAAACAGTCTTTGCTAGAAGTTCTACCCAACTATGGTCACATCCCTTTCCCTCCTTATGTTACCCAATCGACAGCCCAACCTGAACAATATCAAACCATTTATGCTGAACAACCGGGGGCGGTTGCCGCGCCGACAGCGGGTTTACACTTCACAGATGAACTATTCCAACGGTTGGAACACAAAGGGGTTGACAAGGCATTTATTACGTTGCACGTTGGGGTCGGAACGTTTCGCCCGGTGGAAGTCGAACAAATTACCACACATCAGATGCACGCAGAATGGATTGAAGTACCGCCTCAAACAGTTGAAAAGATACAACAAACCCGAGAAAAAGGCGGACGAGTGATTGCAGTCGGAACTACAGCGGTACGGGCGCTAGAAGGGGCAGCAATGGCGTTAAACTACCCCGATCAAACGTCAACTCTGAAGCCTTATTGTGGTAAAACCGATATGTTTATTTATCCGGGGTATCAGTGGCGGGTAGTTGATGGACTGATTACCAACTTTCATCTACCGCGCTCTAGTTTATTGATGTTAGTGTCTGCATTAATTGGTCGTCAACGATTACTCGATTTATATCAAGATGCCCTGAATCAATCGGCTGAAGGGTTTGAGCGTCCTTATCGGTTTTATTCTTTTGGAGATGCTATGTTAATTTTACCCGAAGCGGTTACGGGCGATCGCTCAGTAAAGTGACGGATGTTCACCAAAAAAGCTGTAATAATGCAATACCCACCCCAAAACTAAACCGATTAATGAAATGCTCATGAGAATGAGAAAAGCTAACCAGTGTTTTACGCCGATGGTTTGTAATTCTGTTCGGGCTAAAATCATCGCCGATAACATTAACATAATCTTGAAAAAGATATCAATCCAAGTGGCAAGGACAACCAGCAAAAAAGCGGCAAATATAACCGCAAAAAACGTCCCGACGTTAGAACGAAACCACTTCATTATGGGTCCTTTTAAGTTTTCTAAAGGAGTGGTTAGACAGAAAACTAACGAGGCCATTCCGATAATAATAAATCCCCACATTAATAAAGAAATTTCAGCCAGAAATATAGTCCAACCTAGCGTAAAATAAGTAATCAGTAATAAAAATAAAGCTAGCCAAGTTGCGGGTGTCACAATTAATGTATTTATAAATTAGTTGAGATGGCTTGTACTGGACAAGCAGGGATACATTGCTCACAAACAATGCAGCGGGAACGATTAAATGTTAGATAAAAAGTATCTGGATTTAGGGTTAAGGCTTGAGTGGGGCAAATCCCGGTGCATAAGCCGCAATCTACACAAATCATTTCATCAATTAAGATTTCTCGACTCGCTAGAGAGACTTCAATCCCCTGAGATTGCATCCAGTCAATAGCGGCTTCTAACTGGTCAATATCTCCTGATAATTCTATCACTAATTTTCCGACTTGATTCGGGGCAACTTGAGCCCGGATAATATTTGCCGCTACGTTAAAGTCTTTCGCGAGTCGATAGGTAACTGGCATGTGTACAGAGCGTTGGGTAAAAGTGAGTGTGACTCTTTTTTTCATGATGTTTGAGTAGGATATACAAATATTTAAGAATACAATCTAGTTTCTAAGTCTTGAATCATTTGTTGATTTTGTTGGCTTTTTAGCAGATTTAATATATTTTTTGATTTTGATTTTTTTAACTGATTAGTAGCCGCAATTAATCCTGTAATTCCTCCCATTTCTTCAAGAATGGCTTGATAAGCGGCTGCTTCTACAAGTTGACTGGTATCTGTTTGAGAGACTCCAAAATTACCGACGGCTTGCCAGCTTGAGGCAGAGACAGAAGAATGACCCGATTGATTAATAGCAGGAATTCCTAGATTCACTTTTCCGAGTGGATTAATTAAACAAATCTGAGTAATCGTGACTCGTGCTACCATTTCTAAAAATAGATTTATTTCTGTCACTATTCTTGAACCACTTAGTAAACCTAAACCGCCACGAGCGACCGATTGATAAGTATTTTCAGCTAAAGTTTTTGCGGGAATTGCTGCTACATTAATTAATTTATTTTCTGCTGTAGAGTTCGCTTCCTTATTGTTTTTAAACGATTGTAGAATAGATTGAGTTAGCTTAAAATTTTCTTTGTAATCTTCTAATTCAAATTCTTCACTCAATTCTAAACGATGAAAACGCATTAATTGATAAATGGTTTTATAGCTATGAGGCAGGGGTGCGGTAAGAATCCATTGATCTAAATCATTTAAAGTGATCGCATCCATCACAGCTTTATCTGCTCGAAAATCAGTATAAACTGAAAGCCAACGCTCCGGATTGTTTTGTTGAATAGCAGGAGATTGAGCAATACTATTAATTAGGATTAAATCAAATGTCATCGCCCTAGACACTAGACTATTATAAAAATAATACTGTTTTAATCGACGATGTAAGGTCGCATTCAAGATAATTGTATCCAAAGAAGTTAAAGCGTGTAAATTAGGAATAGGCTCTCCGGCGACAATATATTGAAACGTTGATTTAATCAGTTTTTGTTCTGATGTGCTTAAATTAGAGGCGGATAATGCTGTTTCTAAACAATGCTTTAATCGGGTTAATCGTGCATTTTGACTGGCAATTGTATAATGTTGACCGATTTCTGTATTGACTTTAGACAGACTTACCAAATAATCCAATAAATCTAGGGCGGCAATATCATTAATCCCCTCAGCCGAATTAATTTGATTATAAGCTTCTAAACAGCGGATTTTACTGCGGTCATAAATCGGCGCTTGAGCAATTAATTGATTAATTTTGCGATCGATATTAAAATAAGGATTCACCAAAGTATGCAAGACTAAAAACACATCATTTCCTTGCAGTCCACAGCCTTTTAACCGTAGATTTGAGCCTTCTGTTTGTCTGGGTGGAATTTTAACCTCATAGCTTTTTCCCGTTTTGAGCGTCACCGTTTTATATCCACCCATCTGAGTCAATTGAGAATCAATAAAAATATGATAAAGTTCATCTAAACTCCAATCGTGAGATGAATGAGAATCTCCTAACTCTTCCTCATCATTCAGGGTTTGATTCATCCAATCTTGAGAGGTCTTGGTAACAGATTCAACCGATTCTGTGGCCGTCTCCATAATATTTTTGCTCGCGGTAGTTGCTTGCTGGGCGATAGAGTCTTTGACTTCTGTTGCTTTATCTTGTACCGTTTTTCCAGCTTTTGCCGCTTGCTGAGTCACCGTATCCCCGAGTTGGCTAACCGTTTTCTTTGCCGTTTCAGTCGTCTTTTGAGTGATTGTTTTACCTGTTTCTGAGGCTTTTTGTTTAATCGAATTCCAAAAAGATGATTTTTGCCGTCCCATATTTACTACTCCTTCAATACTTAATATTAATTCGTTTGTAATGACTGAGTTAAAATAAGAATCTCAGTAACAATGGTGCAGCGGTTTCCAGCACACCTAAAAAGCCACCTTTGGGTTGATCTTCATCTGGGTTGAGTCGCACTTCTAAAACCTGCACTAATTCAGTGGAAACCTGTACCCCTTCTGGGCTTCTTAACCCCTGATATAACTCTTGCGCCTGTTTAGCATCAATAAACGCCCCTTGTAAGTCCCCTAAATCTGCTTTTGCCATACTCCGGGCGAAAAAGGCAGCCGCTAACCGGGGTTCTAAACCAATCGCCTGATTATAATAATTGATAGCATCAACATAATTACCCGCTTTAGCTTCTTGTATTCCAAGGCGATAAAAATCGACCGCTGACCCGATGTCTGCTGGTAAACCTCTGACTCCGAGTAACTGGGCATTATTGATCGGGGTTTCGGTTAAAATTGCCCCGGTTAAATAAGCATCTCGCAGATCCGTCCCGGTTAAATTGGCCCCGGTTAAATTGGCCCCGGTTAAATTGGCCCCATGCAAACTCGTCCCCGCTAAATTGGCCCCACTCAGGTTAGCCCCACTCAGGTTAGCCCGACTGAGGTTAGCGCGGGTTAAGTTAGCCCCGGTCAAATTCGCCCCAGCCAAGTCTGCTAACACTAAACCCGCCCCGCTTAATTCACACTTAGGGCATTGTTTGGTGGACAGAAGTTGTTGGGTATGTGCAAGATTTTCAGCGACGACAGGTAAAGGAATAATTAAACCAAATGTTATAGTGAGAATGGCGAGGGGATTAAACTTAATCACAACAAACTCCTGGAAATTAACGCTAATTAGAATAATTTTATTTTATCGGGATTTGATCGTAATAATTTCACCGGACTCAGAAGACTCACGGGCGGCATCGGCAACTTGCAGGGTATAACAACTTTCTTCGGGGGTCATATAAAGCGGTGTCTCCTCACAGAGATAATCTAAAACAGCATGGGTATCTCGGGCAAAAGATCCGCGACGAGTCCCGACTTCTAAAACTGTTACGGTTTCTGCTTGGATCAGTTGACCTTGTTTCGGGGTGAAAATTAAGGTACCTTGTTCCCCATACAGGGTAAAAGTATTCTCAGACTGCCAAAATACATCCCCTTTGCCATATACCGCTTCTGCTATTATCCCATGATTAAATTTTAGTTGGGCATTGCATAAACAAGCGTTGTAATAATCAGGTTGAGTTTGCCAAAATTGACTCTGACATTGAACTGTATTCACTGTACCAAATAAATCAATCAGTCGATGCAGTCGAGATAATGCCCCAATAAACGGAAACCCAAATAAACTCGGTTGATAGGTCCATTTTTGCGGGGCAGGATGTTTGGCACTCAGGGTAATATAACGCGCATAAAAAACTTGACCAATTTTGTCTAAAGCGTCTTTAATTCCATTGTGTAAACCGCCCAACAATTCGATATGTTCAACATGAAGTAATTTCTGTTTTTGCTGAGATAAAGCAATTAAAGATTGAGCTTTTTCAGGATTTAAACTGAGGGGATATTCAACAATAACGTGTTTATTATTTTCTAAAGCCGCCTCAGTCATCATATCATGATCTCTATTAACTGAACAAATAGTAATTAAATCAATATCATCTCGTTCTATTAGTTTTCGCCATGATACTTCTGGGGTAATATTAAACTGTTGTGCAAATGCTTGAGTGCTTTCAGGACTATGACCCGCAACGGCAATTAATTGCGATCGCGTATCCGTTTTAAAGAGTTCTGCCCTGGTTTTTGCGACATATCCAGTTCCGATAATTCCTACTCGAATTTGTATCATAATTTATCCTATTTTAATTGCTTAAAGGTTCTTGATTTAACAGTTTTTGGCGAGATTGCCATTGAGGTAAATAGCGATCCATGTATGCCTTGAATTTATCATTGTGATATCGTTCTAATAGATGAACCATTTCATGCACCACAACATATTCTAAACAATCTATCGGTTTTTTTGCTAACTCTAAATTTAACCAAATTCGACGTTGTTTAATATTACAAGTTCCCCACCGGGTTTTCATTTTCTTAATTCCCCACTCTGTCACGTTTTCCCCGATAATAGGCTGCCAATGGTTTAATAAATCGGGTATTTTTTCCTTCAATTGTTGACGATACCATTCATTCAGGACTCGTATTCGGTTAGAAGTTGAGGTTTCTGGTTTAACAAAAAGTTGAATAGTTTTATTATTTTTAATCATAATTTCGTGGCGACCATAACGTTCAATTACTTCTAATAAATAACCCTGACCCCAAAGAGAATAACTTTCCCCAGATACCATTTCCTGTGGCAGTTGACGGGGTTGGTTTTTAAACCGGGTTTGCTGCGTTTTAATCCAGTTTAAACGAGAGACAATAACTAAACGAATTTTATCATCTGTTGTGTTCAAAGGCGCAGATACCCGAACGTGACCGAGAGGCGGATAAACAGCTAAATGTAGATTTTTAATGGGTTTACGGATAACCTGAATAGGGATATCACTGACCATCATTTCGGTCTCCAGCAGCAAGTTAGTGGTATTCACTTTGGTTTTTCACCAGATTAAAAATAACGTCAATATTTATATTACAACCTGATAGAACTTTGGCGATCGCAATTTTAACTTCTTTTTCTTTAAACTTATTTCCAATCCAATCTGCTTTTTTAGTAGTACGGACAGCTTGGTTAATTTTAAGGGCTAATGGTTCGTTTTGTTCTAAATTATCATATAGCGATCGCTTGGCATCCGTATTAATTGAATCAGGATAATTTGTGGTATTATCTTTTTGGATAACCTGTCGGGCGAGGATTTCAACTTGTTTGAGATATTCCTGATAATCAATTGCCTGTTGTCGTCGTCCCTGAATTAAATCATCTAATAAATCGGACATTTCCCCATAATATTTCGGGTTAACGGGATTTTGTAGAGTAATGACCTGGCGCATATTATTCTCAATGGTTTCTGCCATGGTTTGCGGACTTTCTTGTAACCCTTCTGGCAATTGATCGAGGGCATTAATACCGTTTTGAACAATTAATTCAATTAACCCTAACTGTTTAAACTGAGACAGGGTTTTACTTTCATTTGCCTGAATATAACTATCTAAAAGGTGGCGCATATCCGGTTCATATTGTTTCATATCCAGATAGTCACCGCTAGCGAGTTTAACCTGATCTCGCATCTTTGCGTAATCGTTTACCTCTGCTTTGATCTCAGCCGCCTCTGGGGGACTATATCCTGCTGCTTCCATATCGTTAGCAATGGCAGCATAAGCCCGAATTAACGCCGCCACAGACTGATATAGTTTAATCCGTTTGGGTTCATTTGCAGCCAAAGCCGCTTGATCTAAGCCATCAGGAGTGCAAAAATAATGGAGATAATCCTCAGTATTGCCAGGATACTTAACGGGTTCACACAGGGCTTTAACGGTTTCGCGAGTTTGTTCTAAACGTTCATTAGCTTTCTCGAGGCGGTCTTTCAGTAAGCCTTCGACATCTTCCGGGTCATAGGTATCAAACGCGCCACTGGTGTAGTCTGTAATAGACTGTTCTAACTTTTTAAATAGATCTTGATAGTCCACAATATAACCATATTCTTTATCTTCTCCATCTAAACGGTTGACCCGACATATTGCTTGAAATAAGCCATGATCTCGCATCTTTTTATTAATATAAAGATAAGTCGCCGAGGGGGCATCAAAGCCTGTTAATAACTTATCGACGACAATTAATAACCGCATTTGACCGGGTTTTTCAATAAACTGTTTTTTAACAACTTTCTCAAATTCCTCGACTCGATGCATTGCCTTCTCTTCTGCTTCGTTAAAATAACGGGCTAACATCTGGCGATATATCTCATATTGCTGTAGTTTTTCCGTTAAACCTTGCCCCGTTTCTTCTCCTTTAATTTTGCCCGCAGACGGTTTATAACTGGTGATGATGGCGCATTTATCTTTTAAACTGGTTTGAGAAAATAGATCGTAAACTTTGCAGGCTTCGTATACACTGGAACACACTAACAACGCATTACCGCGACCATCCATTAGCCGAGGTTTGGTATTCATATCCCAGAGAATATCCTTGACAATTTGTTCTAGACGGGACTTACTGGAGAGGAGTTTTTGCATTGTTCCCCATTTTTGTTTCAGTTGGGTTTTTGCCTGATCTGATAACCCCCGCGTTTTAATATCAAACCATCGATTAATTTTGTCTGGAGAAGTTAAATATTGATCGATATCTCTGGCTTCGTAACGTAAATCTAACACCACTCCATCAGTCACCGCTTGGTCATATTTATAAGTATGAATATACTCACCAAAGACTTCAATACTTTTCTGTTTATCTGCTTTTAATAACGGCGTACCCGTAAACCCAATCAATACCGCATTTGGCAATAACTGCTTCATCGCTTGGTTTAAATTACCCGACTGAGTCCGGTGACATTCATCGACAAATACAAATATTTCTTGTTCTATGGTTTGCGGCTTTAAGTTTAACCCGGTTAACTCCGCTGCAAACGCCTCTGCATCCCGCTTATAACTGCCGCCAAATTTATGAATTAAAGCACAGATCAACCAATCTTGATTTGCGTCGAGAGTTGCCACCAATGCCGCACCGTTTTGAATCCGGACAATATTTTCATCTACTCCTAAGAATACCTTTTCAATTTGATCGTCAAGTTCCGTGCGATCGGTAATAATTAAAACTCTAGGCTGGGTAATATTTTCTTTAATCCATTTCGCTAACCACACCATGGTTAAACTTTTACCCGATCCTTGAGTATGCCAAATAATCCCATTGTCGCGCCGTTGGATAAACTTCTGGGCAGCTTTTACCCCGAAATATTGATTGTGGCGACAGGTCTTTTTTATTCCCGCATCAAACACAATAAAAGAATAAAGAATCTCAAGAAATCTGTTTTTTTCACACAGACGAATCAGGCTACAATCCAATAAAGAACGACTCGATAAACCACAATCATCCGCCCGATAATATCTCTGAATTTTACTATCGGTTTGAGGATTATAATCAGGGTTTTCCTCCTTCCAATTAAGATAATATTTCTCCGGCGTTTCAATTGTCCCGTAGCGTAACCCCTGAGTCTCGTTACCCGCCATGACTAACTGCATCGTCGTAAAAAATGGGCGAATAAACTCCGATTTTTGGTTATCCAAATTTTGCCGAATCCCTTCCCCAATAGAAACACTCGACCGCTTCAGTTCCAACACACCCAAAACAATCCCATTGACATACAATACAATATCCGGGCGTTTATTATAATTTCCCTTAACTGTGACTTCTTCTGCGATCGCAAACTCATTTTTATCGGGATTTTCCCAATCAATTAACCAAACCGTCTGATTCTGTTCTCCCGCGCCAACTTTCACCTTCACACCGTACCGTAACAGCCCATACACCGCCTGATTCGCATCATACAGGGTGGTACTTCCCCCCAACGCTGCCGCCTGTTCTAGCTGCCGTAACGCCTTGTTAATCAAGGTCTCACCAACACCTCGCCCACTCAGCCACCGCCGTAATAGTTCCGCCTCAATATTGCGGTTATCTTTGCGATATTGCCAATTGCCTAAATACTCATACTTTAATTCTGTTTGAAATAGTTGAATCACCCGTTTCTGGGTTTCACGTTCTTTTTGACCCACATTACTCACCGTTATAAACCCCCATTATTTAAATCAGAAAAGCTTTCTTATCCCTACACCCCACTCCCTACTCCCTACTCCCTACTCCCTATTTTAAACGAACTTTCCCAGTCAATAATTCCTGCATCATTCCCTGTTTAATGGCTTTTGTCTTGTTTAAGCGGGTTTCTAATGCGGTAATTTCAGCATCCATATCTGAGAGGGTTTGTGCGATCGCTTTTTGTTCTTTCGACGTACTTAGGATTATTGGCAGTGTATGAAGAATACTTCCTTTAATACCTTGAGCAGTACTTCCTGAAGAATTATCATACAGAAGTCTTTGAAATTTTTCAGATAAAAGATAGTATTTTAAATAATTCTGAGTTAAGTTATTATCTTTTGCACGATATTTGATTACTCTTTGAGCTAAAGCAATATTTTCGTTATCAACTGTTGCTACATTACCCAAAGGTGCTTCAGTAGTTATGATAACATCACCAATTTTTGGTTGACCTCTACGCATAACTTTATCATAATCAGCTTCAGAAATATATTCTTTAGATACTTCATAATCAATCCATCCATCCCTAATATTTCTTGCTGTAACCAAAAAAATACCTGATTTTTTCTTTGGTGGTGTTTTACCTCTATAATCTGCATAATCAACTACATCAATTAACTTTTTTACTTCCCAATCTTCAGGAATTAACCCAACTTCTGTATTTTTATAACCTTTCCCTTCACCAAAACCCGGCAAACGTTTCTTACCTGTGAGGAGTTGCTGCATGGTAGCGGTTTTAATATTACGTTTTTTAGCAATAAGTTTATTTAGGGCAGAAATTAAGGTATCTGTATCGGATAGAACTTGTGCGATCGCTTTTTGTTCTGGGAGTGGGGGTAATACTAATAATAATGCTCGTAAATCAGCCAAATTTAGTAAAGACTGAGTACTTCCGAAAGTTGTTAATTTAATAGATTCCTGAATACGGGTCGATTCTAGTTGATAGAATATAAACTCTGACTCATACTTTTTCGCAATAGAAATCTTTGCTAAATTCCTATGCAAGTTAGCACCACTTAGAAAACTAGGTATATATGCAATTCTACCTATAGTTCCCACCAAAGAAATAACAATTTCTCCACCATATAGTCTTGTGCGAGAATATTGACTATCTAGTTCTTTACTAATCTTGTGTAGCTCTTCAATTTTAATTTTTCCATGAATAACATCCTTGATTTGAAGTAAAGGAATACCGTTATTAGTATAATCACCAGGTTTTAATACTCCATAGGTAATAGGGTTAGACTTATCTGTCAATTCCTGCAAAGATAAAATATTCCAATCTTCAGGAATTAACCCAACTTCTGTATTTTTATATCCTGCTGGCACTTGTTCGTTATGAGTTGAAATCATAGCCATTCCTTCGTGGTTAAATGTTTAATATCTTCTTGAAATTCAGCTATCTTCTTGTCTGACGTTGATATTCTAACGGATCAATTGTTAAAGATTGAAGGCTGCCAGCATAGGCATTAAGATCGGCTGAGGAGTCGGTGTCATTTGTTGGTTGATTTTCTCGTTCATGTTGCTGCAATAATGCCTCAATTTTCTGCCAATCTTGATAACTGATAATTACGCCAGTTGGCTGCATCGCTTCATTCGTTATAATCTGCTTTTTAATCGGCCACATTATGGTTTAATTCCTTAAAACTATTTATTGTTTCTCATTAAGATTATAGTCAATAATGTATTTATATTATAGATATTTCGGAACCTCCCCTAACCCCTCCTAAAAGGAAGGGAATAAGAAAAAATCTCTTAACTGGTTAATAGTGGTATGAGGGATTTTCTTGCCCCCTCTCCTCCGCTTGAGAGGGTTGGGGAGAGGTCAGACAGGGTGTCAATAACGTATTTATATTATAGATATTTCGGAACCTCCCCTAACCCCTCCTAAAAGGAAGGGAATAAGATTAAACACTTAATAATAAAAATACTCCCCTCTGACTGCCTTCAATCTCCTGCCCCCTCCATTAATAAAATTTATTCCTTTTCCCTCTCCTCCGCTTGAGAGGGCTAGGGAGAGGTCAGACAGGGTGTCAATAATGTATTTATATTATAGATATTTCGGAACCTCCCCTAACCCCTCCTACAAGGAGGGGAAGCATGAAAAAATCTCTTAACTGGTTAATGGTGGTATGAGGGATTTTCTTGCCCCCTCTCCTCCTAGGAGAGGGTTGGGGAGAGGTTCAACGCAATTAAGAAATAAGTTAAAATACATAGAGAATTATAGAATAAATTAATTAAAATGCAGATTAAGGCAGCAATATATCCAGCAGAAGAAGGGGGTTTTTGGGCAGAAGTACCTGCCTTACCTGGCTGTATCACGGAAGGGGACACAATGGAAGAAGTGTTAGCAAATCTTCAAGATGCAATTGCAGGTTGGTTAGAAGTTGCCAGTAATTCCTATACTCCTGAACCTAACAGCCAAATTGTGGAAGTTACGGTATGAAATCTATTTCTGGCAAAAAATTCTGTAAAATTGTTGAGAAAAAAGGATGGGTTCTGAGAAAAGTTACAGGAAGCCATCATATTTATGAACATCCTGGATATCAAAAGATATTATCTGTTCCAGTTCACAAAAATAAAGACCTGAAGAAAGGCACTTTAAAAGCACTAATAAAAATAGCAGAATTGGAGGAATCAGATCTTTAATAACGTGGGGCATTTAGAACCTCCCCTAACCCCTCCTAAAAGGAGGGGAATAAGATTAAACACTTAATAATAAAAATACTCCCCTCTGACTGCCTTCAACCTCCTGCCCCCTCCATTAATAAAATAATTTATTCCTTTTCCCTCTCCTCGTAGGAGAGGGCTAGGGAGAGGTGAGAGGGTTGGGGAGAGGTTCGAGGGGCAGGATATTATAATTTGCCTACTCCCCCCACTGATACCCCATCTGTTTTAAATGCTCTTCTACTTTACTCGATAACGCTATCACTTCCTGTTCTATTTGGGGTAAAGTTTCAGCATAACGTTCTTCTAGGGTTTTGACGCGGTTGGCTAACTGTTGCGTTACCCGTTCAATTTCGGCGGTGATTTGGATTTCTAGGGTGGTAAACCATTTATCATCAATAACAAGGGTTTTAATCTCTTCTGAGGTCAGTTTAGGGTATTGTTTAAAGACGGCTTTATCTAATGCAGTTTGGGCATCTTTAACGGCTTTTTTCAGGGCGGTTTCTTGTTCAAATAATTTGAGACATTGCTGCAATACGGTTAATTCTTCTTCTGCGTCTGGCTCATTTTTAATCGCTTTTAAACGGGTTGTAACGCTGGTTTTGGTAACTTTCCCGGCATCTGTTTGGGCATCACTCAGCGCCCCGTCTTCGCCATTATGTTCTTCGATAACTGCCTCTAATTCTTGGGTAATTGCATCTAAATCTGCTTGCAATTGATTAATGTGTTCTTGTTTGTCGGGGAAGTATCGAGAGATGATTAACCGAGGGGGAATTAAGTCTGCTTTGTATTTCTGTTTACCAATGATTAAGTCGGGGGTTTCTTTTGGTTTTTCTCCTTTTTTCACTTCCATTAACCGCAAGAGATTTGTAGCCGTCCAACCTTCTTGAATTAAGATATAAATATCATCTTGTAAAGTTTCTGCCCAATAGTTCATCAGAATTTGATAAATATCGTATTTATCGAGTAATTCCGCCGCCGCAAACCGTTGTAATAAGTCTTCTGAGAGAGTAACAATGATTTGTTTGGGTTTATCTTCTGGGCGAATAGTGGTTAACTGTTGGGCGTGATGATCGCGCCATTGATAATATAATTTAAGGGTACGTTGGGCAAATTCGGTAAATTCGGGATGATTGAGAATAGTGGCTTTTACCTGGCTGGCTTCAACTAAACTCTCGCTATAGCCGGAACGTTTTCCAGGGGTAAATAAGACATTTCGCAGTTGAGTAAAGACTCGCCAATAAGATTCTAAAGCATCAATATCGGCGTTAGGAATACCACCGTTGAGATGGGCGTTTAAATCATGAATATCTTCCGTTTCACTAGAGTCAATATATCGGGGAATATTCAGGTTATAGTCATTAGCCGCAATTTCATCAAAGCTAACGTTACGACTGTAGCGGGGTAATTCTAGCTGATGATTAAATACATCGACTATTTTATGGATATCCTGACTGCGGAGGCGGTTTTTGTTGCCGTCTTTAACAAAGCCTTTGCTAGCATCGATCATAAATAGGCTATTTCGGCTATCGGCTTTTGCTTTATCAATCACAATAATACAAGCCGGGATACCTGTACCGTAGAAAAGGTTAGCAGGCAAGCCGATAATACCTTTAATATAGCCCTGTTTAACCAGATTTTTACGAATAGTAGCCTCAGCGTTACCGCGAAATAATACCCCGTGGGGCAAAATTACCGCTGCTTTTCCCGTACTATTTAATGATGTGAGAATATGCAATAAAAAGGCAAAATCTCCATTTTTTGCGGGAGGAATACCATACTCAAACCGTTGATATTCATCGTTATCGGGGTTAATGCCGCTACTCCACGCTTTGAAAGAAAAGGGCGGGTTAGCAACGGCAAAGTCAAAGGTTTTGAGACTATTATTATTTTGCTTAAAACCGGGAGAAGCGAGGGTATTACCTTTCTCTATTTCTGCGGTTTCGTTATTATGCAGAATCGTATTCATCCGGGCTAATGCCCAGGTAGCGTTATCCTTTTCTTGCCCATATAAGGTCAACCCATTACTGGCTTCATCGTTAACTTTAAGTAATAATGAACCAGAACCACAAGTGGGGTCATAAACCGTTTTATCCTGGGGAGTTTTCGGATTTATTCCCACCACTTTTGCAACGACTCGTGAGACTTCGGCAGGGGTATAAAATTGTCCTTTACTTTTACCCGACTGAGTGGCAAAATGACGCATGAGATATTCATAAGCATCCCCCAGTAAATCATCTCCATCGGCGCGGTTACTACCGAGGTTTAACCCATTAAAAATCGCCACTAATTTCGAGAGACGATCTACCATCTCTTTACCCTTTCCTAACTTATCCTCATCGTTAAAGTCCGCAACATTAATCACCCCTTGCAGATCATTTGCTTCTGCTAAATTAGTAATAATTTGATTAATTTCTTCCCCAATATTACTGTTTCCTTGCAACGCAGCAATATCCCCAAAAGCGCAACCGGAGGGAATTTCAATCATGGCATCCGCTTGTCCCTCGTATTTATCCGAGACATATTTCATAAACAGCAGAGTCAGGATATAGTCTTTATATTGGGACGCATCCATCCCACCCCGCAATTCATCACAACTTGCCCACAAAGAGGTATACAGTTCAGTTTTTTTGATTGCCATTCGAGGGATATTAGTGTAAGGTTGCCGCGTGTTAAATTTTATCGGGTTTTGGCATCAGTTATCTAAACTTTTGACAGTTCCCTATTAATGGTTTTGCTTCGTCTCTACAGCGTATCCGATTATCCTGAAAACGGCTGCAAAAGTTTCCCCGACAAGCAAATGATAGGATGTAGAATTAGCAAAGGGTTGAGGAGTGATTGAGTGAATATTAGTTCAATGTGGCAACAATTAACCTTATCCAATTTAGGGTTATCTCAATGGCGCAATAGTAGTTTACTGTATCGTCTCAGCGGTAGCCTCAGGCAATGGCGACAAGGCAGTTGGTTGATGCAATGGGGCGAAGTATTAGGCGTGCTTCTCGTCGCTTTGGTGTTGGGTTTAGCGCCCTTCGTGGGGACGGCCTTAATTGGGGTACTTTTGATCGCTTGTGGCGGCTTCTGGCTACTGCTAACGTTATCAGATGATCCATCGGAAACCGCGTTTACACCCATTCACTTATTAGTGTTGCTGTATTGGGGTGTGGCAATAGTTGCTACGGCTTTTTCTCCAGTCAAGATGGCGGCGTTTTCCGGGTTAGTCAAACTGAGTTTATATCTGGTTTTATTCTTTTTAATGGCGCGAGTTTTGCGATCGCAACGGTTACGTTCAGCATTAATTACGTTATATTTACATATCGTTTTAATCGTTACTGTGTACGGTTTACGGCAGTGGTTTTTCGGCGCGGAAGCGTTAGCCACTTGGGTTGACCCCACTTCCAACTCTGCGAAACTGACGCGGGTTTATAGTTATTTAGGTAACCCCAATTTACTGGCGGGGTATTTATTACCTGCGGTTGCCTTTAGTATTGCCGCAATATTTGTTTGGCGAGGCATATTACCGAAAGCATTAGCGGTAACGATGACACTCGTAAATACGGCTTGTTTAGTATTAACCTTTAGTCGCGGCGGTTGGATCGGGTTTGTCGGTTTAATGTTTGCTTTTGCTGTCCTATTATTATATTGGTTTAGTATATATTTTTCTCCCTTTTGGCAAAAATGGGCTGTCCCTATTGGGGTAAGCAGTTTAGCCGGGATGATGATATTAGCGATTTTAATTTTACCGCCATTACGCGATCGCGCAGCCAGTATATTTGTTGGACGAGAAGATAGTAGTAATAATTTTCGCTTAAATGTTTGGGCTGCCGTTATAGACATGATCCAGGATAGACCTATTCTCGGTATTGGGCCGGGAAATAACGCTTTTAACAAGATTTATCCGTTATATATGCGTCCTCGTTACACGGCGTTAAGCGCCTATTCTGTTGTATTAGAAATATTAGTCGAAACCGGAATGATTGGCTTACTCAGTTTCTTGTGGCTGTTATTGGTAACTGTACAACAAGGTTGGAGACAATTACAAAGACTGCGGCAACTCCGAAATTCTCAAGGCTTTTGGTTAATTGCTGCGATCGCCACTTTAGCCGGAATGATGGCCCATGGTGTTGTCGATACTGTGTGGTATCGGCCTCAAATTAACACGTTGTGGTGGTTTGTAGTCGCTTTAATTGCGAGTTTCTATCAACCTAAATCATCGAGTTTATCGTAATATTATATCCGGTTGAATCGTTAATATATCTGCTGAGAGTGGGACGTAGCAGCAATAAATCCCATTGCCATCAGGTATCACACTTTTTATAATGATTCATGATTTAGACTTAATCTTACTTTATTTTTAATCAAAGTATAAATTTTTATTAACCCGAAATTAAGGCAAATTTTGGGTTGAATTGAATGCGTTGAGATAAAATTTTACATTCTCGGGATAAATTGAATAATTTTAGTGATTGACAAAGTTAGTTTAGTATGCATTCACCTTATTTTTAACATGAATATCCTGTAAAAAGAGACTAACTTTATCTATTTTATGTTGATGAAGCATCGTCTAGGATAGGAGAGTTAAAAGATCAGGCCAAAAGGTTTGAGCGCATATTTAGGCACATTGAAAACAAAAAATAAACAAATCCTAAACCTTAACCCATTAACATCTGAGTAAATCGGTGTTAAAAGCAGGTCCATACTATTACAGGGATAAGCATGAGTTTAAGTCAAATCTCAAGTATCTGTTCTTTAGAACAATTCATTCAGAAATTAAATATTTATAGTCAAAAGGATGCATCTTACTATGATAGACTGATTCAAACTATTGATATTTCCCCGGAAAGTATCGCTTCTTATTGTCGTTGGGATTCTCAATCTTACACTCGTAATTTAGTTTGCCAAACCGATATTTATCAATTGTTAGTGTTATGTTGGCAAGCAGGACAAGCCAGTCCTGTTCACGATCATCAAGGTCAAGATTGTTGGATGTATATTGTAGAAGGCACAATACAAGAAACACTTTATCACCCAACAAATAATCTAGATAAATCTTGTATTTTACAGGAAACTGATCGGATAATTCATAAGCGAGGGGATACATCCCGGTTAGAGAATTCTACCCTAGCTTGGCATTCTATTCAAGCTTTAAGCCAGCGAGTCATTACATTACATCTCTATTCACAGCCGATTAATAAATGTCATATCTATGATATTAAAACGGGTCAAGTCAGTGAACGAAAACTGAATTATTCATAAGTTAAAATATCCACTTCTCAGACTATTCTCAATCATTCTATTCAGGGTTTACTTATAGCATTATGATAACAATTCCAACAAAAGAAACAGTCAGCAAATATTTTTTTGATCCCTATATTATCAAAATAAACTTAAGTGGCGAAGCTTGGAAACCCACCCCTCATGGTCATGCTTTAGCCAATGGAATGGTAAATGTTCCTCATATTTTTTGTGGTAAATCTGTGATTGAAATTGGGGCAGGTACAGGCATTCATGCCATTCTAGCGCTGAAATTGGGCGCAAAACATATTGATATTACAGATATCAGTGAAGAAAGCAATCATGTTGCCAAAGAAAACGCTGAATTTAATGGAGTTCAATATCGCAATGCTTGGGTAAAAGATTGGATGAATTTTGAACCTGTACCAGAAGGTTATCAAGTGGTTTTATGTAACCCTCCTTTTTGTAAATCTGGAACACCTAACCGCCGTTGGTTTATTACAGAAATGATTCAACAAAGCCGTAAGTTTTTAAATCCAGGCGGATATTTAATTTTCTCTCAAAGCAGTATGGCAAACTTCAAAAAAACAGAAGCGGAATTAGAAGAAGCTGGGTTTATCCATGAAGTGGTTTATTCAACCCGAGGATTATTTCGAGACTATTATTTTACCGAACCCGGATTTATTGAAGAAAGTCGCCAGGTTAAAGATGGATTTAAAATTATTGACGGTGAATATATCGAAACGTTACAGGTTTATTTAGCCACTTTAAAACATTAATTTTCTGGGGTGTAAATAGAGATTATTACTACAGTTTCTCACAACAAAATTAATCCAATAGGAGACTAAAAAAATGGCAGATCATCATGGTATGAGTGCATTTCAAAAAATGCTAGAAGTTTCAGCAAATAAGACTGAAGGCAAGCATCAAGGATACTTTGGTCGGTTGCTAAATATAGGCGAAGATGTTAACCGTAAAGATGTAGAAGAAGCCCTGAAAAAACTAGCCAATAGTATGGATGAAGGGGATAACGAAGACCCCGCAGGCGATAGTGATATCCCTGATGGTTATGTCTTTTTAGGACAATTTATCGACCATGACATTACCTTTGATACCACTTCGGGTCTAAAGAAAGTCTTTGGAAAGATTGAGTCTATTCCTAATATTCGTACCCCGATTTTTGACTTAGATTCTCTCTACGGAGATGGTCCCGAAGCCATGCCTTTTTTGTATGACCGGAGGAAGGAAAAGAAAGATCACTTCCTGATTGGTACTCCCAATAATCCCGATGATTTACCCCGTAATATTCAAGGGATCGCTTTAATTCCCGAGTCTCGAAATGATGAAAATGGGATTATTTCCCAGTTACAGTTATTATGGATGAAATTTCATAATGCGGTATTAGAAGGAATTGAAAATGAAGATATCCGAATCTATGAAAAGGTTGAGCATAAAGATATAGAATTTGAGCTAGCAAAACGGGCAGTCCAACGCCATTATCAATGGATTATTTGTAATGATTTTTTGCCTCGGATTATTGTGAAAGAAGTCTTAGACCAAGCTGAAGCAGATATTTGCAGTGGGAATTACAAAAATGATCCAATCTGGGGAAATGCACCCAGTATTCCGATAGAATTTGCGGGGGCAGCTTATCGGTTTGGTCACACCTTAACCCGTTCTCATTATCACATTAATAGCAATCGCTTAAATGTCGATCTATTTGAAAACTTCAAAAAACCGGGTAATAATTCAGAAGATAAACCGAGTAATAGTTTATCGGTATTTAATCCTGTTTCTCCAGAAAACGTTATAGACTGGCGTTATTTCTTTGAAGTAGATAATTCTCTTCAACCCCAAAAAGCCCGTAAAATTGATACCTGGATGGCCCATGAGTTTTTTGATTTGCCGTTTGTGCCAGATCACGCTAGGAAAAGAGGAGAAAGCTCCTTAGCATTTCGTAACCTCTTACGGGGGACAGTTGTTTATGGTTTACCCAGTGGGGAAGCGGTGGCTGAGGCGTTAGGGGTAGAAGCAATACCACAACATGAGAAGGCGAAAGCAGCAGGACTCAAGGAAAATGAGACACCTCTGTGGTTTTATTGCTTGGCTGAAGCAGAAAGTCATGGCGGTAAGCTGGGGCCTGTGGGAGGTCGAATTGTGGCGATGACATTACTAAAAATTCTCAAAGAAGACCCTCATTCTTATGTGAATGCACCCAAACCTTGGAAGCCTTATTTATTTGCAGACAAGATAGCTAAAAAAGATCGCTTCACCATGGCGGATGTGGTGAAATTTGTCCTGAAACATGAGCCGAAAAAACCGAAAGAAGTGGTTAATTTTGGTGAGGAATTTTATCTGAAAAGTTCTGATGGTCGCTATTTAATTAAGGCTTCTAAATCGAATGATAACTATAAACGTTGCTATCCTCAACTGGGTTCATCGGGTCAGGTGAAATTAATATTCCAAGGCGGTAATGGTGAATTAAATAATAACGCCACTGTTCAAGTTTTGACCCAAGAAGGCGGACTACCCACCGGAAATATTTTAGGAATTTGGCGGAGTAAAGAAGAGTGTTATTACTGGAGAAATCATAATTCAACCATGCAATCTTGGCAGATTACTAAAGCAGACGGTGACGATTCTAAAATTTACTACGGCGATAAAGTGTATTTCACCAGTCTTTATTGGAATAATCAACGATTAATGCCCCATCCCAATCATTCAAATTATATTACTGGGAAAATGTCTAGTAATCAATATGATTGGATTTTAGAAAAAGCAAATCCCTCTCAGGCTAACACTGGGGGAAATAGCGGCAGTAGTAATGCTGGTGGTGGTGGAGCTTATAGCTAAATCCTAATATTTCATAATCCGTAAGGTGCGTTACTCAAAGCACTACACAGCCTTTTCTGTCTAAATAATTAGTAGGATGCGTTACTCAATGATATTCTAAACTCCTAATATTTGATCGCCCGTAATATACGTTACTCAATGATATTCTAAACGCCTAATATTTCATCACCCGCAGTGCGTTACTCAACGCATTTTAGCTATACTTTTATGTCATGAAAACAGTTAAATTTAAGAGTTTTAAGCTTTGAAAAAAATACTAATTTTTAATTGATTTATTAATAAATTAATGTAGAATAAAGGAGAGCATATTCAAGAAACCCCACAATTAATATCGCTCAAATTTGCAGAATTTAACTTGTTTAAATAGTCGATGAAACACAGAAAATTAATAGGATTTCTGTCAGTTTTTCTGTCAGTTTTCTTAACATTCACTTTCAATCCCGATCCCGCATTTAGTCAAACAGCTACGACTGATAAAATCGCTGATTCAATTGAGGAATTTTCCCAAACTCAAGGAAAATACAATTGGTTTTACGGCTACGTTGAGGAACAATTGTACGTCCCTGACTTTGAAAAAATGTCAGATTTTGCTGATGGTCGTTGGCAAGTTGATCCCAATACTCAGCTTTCAGCCGAATTAGCAATACCCAGTAAAGCAGGTAGCAAAAAATGGCCTGTTCGTCGTTGGAAAAGCGAAGTCGATGGGGATATTACCCTCACCGGACAGTTAGCTAAATCAGAAATTGGCGGCGATGGCGTTAGAGGCTATATCTTCGTTGATGGTGAAGAAGTTTGGTCTGAAAAGATCGAAGGCGACAACCTCAAAGGGATCAGTTTCAAAATCACCACCCCAGTCAATAAAGGGTCTGATATTGATTTTGTAGTTGGCCCGAAGAAAGATGCTGAATTGGATAATACTAAATTCATCGTCTCTATTTACGGACAAGCCAGTAACGCCGCTGCTACAGTCGGTTTATGGGAAACGGTCCCCTTACCCACCAAGCGCAGTGACTGGATGCAGGCCGTCCATACAGCCGTCTTACCCAATGGTAAAGTTTTAATTGCTAACGGTAGCAGTAACCGCAATACCTTAATTGAAAAAGGTGATGTGGTTGAGTTTAGTGATGGGGTAGACTCCAGTGATGATGTGGTGGTGGATAATAGTTCTTTGTTTGACCCAGAAACCCTAACTTATGAACGAATTGCTTCCCCTCCCGGTATGCAAAATGGTCAAAGTAACGATCTATTTTGTTCGGGTCATATTCATCTGCCTAACGGTAATGTCTTGTTTGTTAGTGGCACAAACCGTTACTATCCCGGCGAAAGTTTTGAAGGGTCTAAACAAACCAATATCTACAATTGGAAAGAAGACAAATGGACTACAGCAGGTCTATTTAACGAAGGACGTTGGTATCCGAGTTTAGTGCCATTGGCTGATGGCAAAATCGTAATTTTCTCTGGGTTGAAATTTGGTAAACCGGGTCAAATTGCTCATACGATTGAGATTTATGACCCCAAAACCGAAAAACTCAACTATATCGATCTCGACTACATTGAAGATAGTCCCTTCAACGTTAAGGTCAAATACGAAGACAAATACGAGTATAACGGTAAGCAAATTACCAAGAAAATCGATGTTTATGACAGCATTGACGTTTATCCTCGTGTCTTCCCCACAGCCGATGGTCGGTTACTCATTACCGGGGATGGGGCAGGTAAATTCCCCTTAGAAGTCCATGCCAGTAACAAGAGTTATTTAATGTCGGTGATCGATAAAGGTAATGGTGATTTAGATGTTAAATTTGAAATCGGCCCAGACCGCAAAGAGTTGTCTAAAGTCTACGGTACCGGACTACCAGACCCCAGCCACCCCGGTGATATTCTCCTAGTTGGCGGTTTAGTTGATACCAATAGCATCGCCTATGGCTGGCCTCAATTTAAAGACGCGAATGAAGCCTTGAAGAAAAAAGGCGCTCGTATTTCCACCAGTTTAGAACATTGGATTTCTCCGAAAAACCCAGGAGAGAAAGGGGAATGGGAAACCGTTGAGAACTTTTTAGACACTCCCCGCGCTATGAATATGGCGGTGATTTTACCCACAAAAGAAGTCTTGGTGGTCAATGGCGGTCGATACGCCGAATACGATCCCATTTATGAACCTGTCTTGATGACACCCGATGAGACGGCACCCGGCGGCTACAAGGCAACAACCATGAGTGCGGCTCAGTTTCCTCGGTTGTATCATAATGGCGCGTTATTATTACCCGATGCGCGGGTTTTAAGTATTGGCGGTAACCCCCGGCGGGCAGCCCGTAAACCTGATGGTACAGTGCGAGTGGATGATTTACCCAGCGGCGAATATTATTCGTTAGCTAGCTTAACGAAACAACCTAATAAGCCTAAAGGTTCAGGACACGTTAATACTGAAGATGAGTATCAAACCTTCTTAACCAACTATTACGAAGATCCTCAACATAGTTATTACGCAGAAGGAGATCCTCTGCCATTTGTTCCGGCTGAGATTTACGAAGCAGAAATCTTTAGTCCGCCTTATCTATTTAAACCGGGCACACGTCCTGAAATTACCAATGCTCCAGAGACTTTAACATACGGTGAATCAGGCAGTATTGCTGTTAAAGATGCCACAAAAGATGGTTCTTTAGTCATGGTGAAATTGGGTACTGTCACCCACAGTTTAGATTACGGACAACTGTTAGCTGAGGCAACCATTAATAACGTTAACCTCGGTGCAACTTCTAGTATTGATTTCACAACACCTGAAAACGCTAATCTTTACCCTCCGGGTTATTACATGATGTTCTATGTCAATGACATCGGTAAACCTTCTAAAGCCAAGATGGTGAAGTTGGAAGTTTAAGTTAATCAACATTCAAAGTAGGGGCGTTTTACGGAACGTCTCTACCATCAAACCTTTTGAATTAGGAGAAGATTCATGACACTCACCGAGCAAGATTTAACCACTGTACATGAATATGGTATTGACCCAGAAGATGAGAAATACAAAACCCTATTAACAGATTTACAAGGGAATATTCTCAAAGGACATGGACGAGATCATAGCGTTCATTTGTTTATTCAATTTAAACCGGACAAACTGGATGAAGTTAAACAATGGATTCAAAGTTTTGCGCGGAAATATGTGACTTCTGCTTATCAACAAGCAGCGGAAGCTAAAATTTATCGGGAACAAAATGTTAAAGGGAGTTTGTTTGCTAATTTCTTTTTATCTCGCTATGGCTATGAGTATTTAGAAATTAAACCCTTTAGAATGCCCCGAGATACACCCTTTCGGTCTGGGATGAAAAACGATGGGGTAAGACAATTATTTAATGACCCGGTTGTAGAAGCATGGGATACGGGATATCAAGATGAAATTCATGCTTTAATTATAATGGCAGATGATGATGTGGTGGATTTACTCCAAGAAGTGAATCGGATGTCACAAAAGCTGATTAAAGTGGCGGAAATTATTAATCGTGAAGATGGATTTGTACTCCGGAATCAGAACAATCAAGCCATTGAACATTTTGGCTATATTGATGGGATTAGTCAGCCTTTGTTTTTGAAACGAGATATTGAGAAAGATCGCTCAAAACATGGTAATGACAGGAAATGGGATTGCCGCGCACCCCTAAGTTTGGTATTAGAAAAAGATCGCAATGGTAAAACCGAAGAAAGTTACGGCAGCTATTTAGTTTATCGTAAATTAGAACAAAATGTCAGAGCATTTAAAGAAGAGACTCGTGACCTCGCAGAACATATTGGTATCAGTGAAGAATTAGCGGGTGCTTTAGTTGTGGGTCGGTTTAAAGATGGTACACCCGTGACCGCTGCCAAAGAAGCAATGTTAGATGATACGAATAATTTTGGTCTAGAAGATGATATCGAAGGATTAAAATGTCCGTTCCATTCTCATACTCGTAAAACAAATCCCCGTGGCGATACTGGACGAGTCGGTTCTGATGTGAATTACGAGGAATCTTTAGAAACAGAACGAGGTCATCGTATTGCCCGACGAGGAATTAGTTATGGTGAAAATGATATTACTCGTGAGTCAGCATCGGGTTCAGGATTACTGTTTTTATGCTTTCAAGCTGATATCGAAAATCAGTTTAATTTCATGCAAGCTTCTTGGGCAAATCACAATAATTTTGTTAATGCCAATACAGGCCCCGACCCGCTGATTGGTCAACAGGAAGGAACCCATAAATGGTCCGTTGTTTGGGGAGAGAAAGAAACCAAAGAATGTAAGTTTAAAACTTGGGTGAAAATGAAAGGCGGAGAGTATTTCTTTGCCCCTTGTCTGAGTTTCTTGAAAACATTAAGCCCGGAAAGTGAAGTTCTTAATCCAGAGACCCTTGATTCCTTTTCTCCCATGGGATTTGATGGTAAAAATGATTATATTGTTATCCCAGACCATCCCAGTTTACGGGTGAAGAATTATACCGTTGAAGTATGGATTAAACCCTCAGAAAAACAGAAGGTCAATAATCCTTATCAAGATTGGCAGGGAATTTTTGGTAAACCCGGACGTAATTTTAATATCTGGTTAGCAATCTCTGGGTATATTCACCACCGCTTCCAAACTCCAGCCGGATGGAATGCTGGCAGCGCACCCAATACCCCTGACGGTTCAATTGAATGGGAACAATGGTATCACATCGCCATTACCAACGACGGTACCACCGCCAAAACCTATATTAATGGGGAATTAAGTACAGAAGGCCCCATCGAAGGAGATGTAATTGTTAGCAACAATCCTTTGTATATTGGTCGTAGCCTCGATGGAGATAGTAGCCGTTATTTTTACGGTTGCATGGCTGAAGCCCGTCTCTGGGACAATGCCCGCTCAGCCGAAGAAATCAAAGCCGATATGAACAAACGTTTAAGCGGCTACGAAGACGGTTTGGTGGGGTATTGGCTACTGAATGAACGTTACGGTAATATCGTGCCGGATTGTACCCCAAATGCGAATTCTGGGGTTTATCATATCTAAATAAATGTTTGTTTAGGGGCGTTGAGCGCAAATTCTCGCCCCGCCAATATTACCTCTTTGAAACAAGTCTGCCCAAACTTGATAACGACGGCTGAGACTGCTAACAATTTCTTCACCATGAAGGCGCAAATGTCGAGATTTGTTGTGTTTAAAGTCTATTATTCTTTGAATTTCCCAAGGTTGCCATAAGTCAGTCACATCCTCAAACTTTATATTAATAAAGCCAGCCGTTTCTAAGTCTGTTAAATATTGCTCACGAGTGGGTAAATAATCACAGGCAATCGTTTCGGACAGTTGAGTTTTATCTTCAACGGTGAGTGGTTGACGTTGAAAAAAGTCTTCAATATAACCTTTTCCTCCGGGTTTCAGTAAATTTAAACACTTAGAAAATAAAGTAAAACGGTCAGAAATATGCAGAAAAACCCCAATAGATAGCCAATGATCAAAAGTTTGATTTAGCTTAATATTGATAATGTCTCCTTCAATCATCTTCACTTGCTTTGATAAACCCGTTTTTTGAGTCCATTCAATCGCGGCTGAACACATCTGGGGATGCAGTTCAATTCCTGTTACAAAACATCCATATCGATGTGCCAGATAGCGGGCAGATCCTCCTACACCTGCACCAATATCGAGGATATGATTGGATGAAGAAATCCCCAATTGTTTAACCGCTTCATCGAGGGCTATTGTCGAAAAGGGATGAAATTGATCGAACGGGATTAAGTCTTCAACGGTTAAATTATCTTCTGTTTTACCTAATGCTTTTAGTTCATTTTTAATCTGTTTTACTCGATACCAATATAATGACTCGAAGGTATAGTCAGAAGCTGAAACTATCATAAATTAAATTAAATTTTTCTAGATCAAACTAAAATAGTTTATTATAGCGATGCACAAATAGTCTACGCTTCGATGCGATCGCATAACTGAACCGAGTTGAAACCCCCATTCTCCACATCCGGCTGAGAGTGACTCACAAGCGGGTAAAATCATTCCCATTCACGCTATAGATGATATGCCCGTATCGCGCCCCGAATTCTCTAACAGTATCGTAATTACTCGTTTTTCGATCTAAAGCAGGCTATAACAGGAAAGAACTTTACTTAAAATATCCATCGGTTGAGATGGCAAATTATTCTAGGTAAAACAGATGAATTGACTATAATACCGTCGGGCGATCAATTCAACTCATAAGTTCGATTACTTGGATTTTACACCAGCATGACCATTTTTTTAACCCTAAGTATTCTCGTTGTTGCCTTAATTAGCTTTATCTTTGAATGGCTTCCCGTCGATCTCACCGCAATTACAGTAGCGGTTGTCCTGATGCTATTTGGACTGGTTACCCCAACTGAGGGTATTTCTGGCTTTGGGAATTCTGCCACCATTACCGTGATGGCAATGTTTATCCTCAGCTCTGGTATTACCCGTACAGGGGTGATTCAGATCATCCGAGATGGGTTAGTCAAATGGGGCGGAAAGCATCCAAATCAGCAAATTTTCGTTCTCGGGGCTATCGTCGGGCCTATTTCTGCTTTTATTAATAATACCGCAGTTGTGGCTATTTTTCTACCGATTATTGAAGATTGGTGTAAACAACAAAAATTATCGGTTTCTAAAGTTTTGATTCCATTATCTTATGCTTCAATTGTTGGCGGGATGATGACGATGATTGGGACTTCTACAAATATTCTGGCGAGTGGGATTTCTGAACAATTAGGTTATGGTGCTTTTAGCATATTTCAATTTACTCAAGTTGGGATTATTTTATTTGTAATTGCCTTAATTTATATTTCTTTTATCGCTCCTTATCTACTGACAGAACGTAAACAAACAGATAGTGATTTAGTCAGTCAAGATTATGATCTTAAAGATTATGTCAGTGAACTTGTGATTAAACCCCGTTCTAGTTTAATTGGACAGACGTTACAAGAAAGTGAAATACAACGGAAATTTGATTTAGATGTGATCGAACTCTTACACAATAAAGTACGTTTTCCTCAACCTTTAGCAGATAAACAATTGAATGCCGGAGATGTTTTAGTCGTGCGTTGTAGCCGGGAAGATTTACTCAAAATTAGAGAAGAACGAGGACTAGATTTACTTCCGGATGTGCAGTTTAAACAAGAATCATTAGAAACTGTATTGGGTTCAGGAGCAGAACAAATTGCTGAGGTTTTAATTCTTTCTAATTCTCGTTTGATTGGAACCACGTTAAAAGATTTACGATTTCGGCAACGATATAATGCGACTGTTTTAGCCATTCGTCGCGGTTCAGAATTAGTCCGAGGACGGTTAGGAAGAATTCCTTTAAGGTTTGGTGATGTCTTACTGGTTCAAGGCCCCCAACAAAGTTTTATTGGTCTACAAACGACTCGCGAACTGTTAGTATTAGAACAAAGAAATGTAGAAAACTTACGACAAGATAAAGCGAGAATTGCCGTTGCTATTATTGTAGGAGTGATCTTAATTGCAGCTTTTAATATTGCCCCAATATTAGTCAGTGCATTAGCCGGAGTGATTGTAATGGTGATTACAGGCTGTTTAAAACCCGGTGAAATCTATGGTGCGGTGCGTTGGGATGTCATCTTTCTACTGGCTGGGTTAATTCCCATGGGTATTGCGATGGAAAAATCCGGTGCAACCCAATGGTTATCGGATAATCTTGTTAGTATTGGCGGTAATTTATCGGGATATTGGATATTAGTTTTCTTCTTTATTGTAACAGTGGGTTTAACGGAAGTTCTCTCGAATAACGCCTCAGTTTTATTAATGATTCCCATCGCCGCAAGCGTAGCAAATACCTTAGAATTAAATCCATTTTCGTTGATGTTTGCTGTCACATTTGCCGCTTCTTGTAGCTTTATGACTCCCATTGGTTATCAAACAAATACAATGGTTTATAGTCCGGGAGGTTATAAGTTTTTTGACTTTACCCGAGTCGGTGCGCCGCTCACCTTAATTATGACAATTGTAACTCCGCTTTTAATTATGTGGATTTATGGATTGTAATCATTTATCCTGAAGAAAATCATAAAATTATAATGAGTTAATTTAATGGTTGTTTAACTTGATACAAGGGTGCATTACTATTTTCTACCGGATTAATAACCCAATTATATTGCTGTTCAATTCCTGAGGTCAAAGTATTTGAAGGATTATATAAAAGGATAGGATTAAATCCATCTGGAATTTGAGGAATATTAGACTTCAATACAAACTGTAATCGAACTTTTGAATCGAGTTTATGAGTTAATGAAATTAAATTACCGACATTAATTTGGTTCGTATCACTGATTAATAAAGGACTATCAAATTGATTAATAATTGTAGCCGCTTCTGCATTATTATAACTCGCACTTTTTGTCCACCACGTCTCTGATTGAGCGCTAATTAAACAAGAAATAATCCCGAATGAAAGAATTAAAGGAAGTATAAAAGGTCTGATTTTACGATTAATCCAGTTAGCATGACACAGTAAATATGCAACAGAAATTTGAATACCGATATACGAAGGCACATAATATCGAGCGTTAACTGAGCGTTGTCCACCTGGAATGATATCAGGAATTATCAAAGCTAAAGCAGGAATAGTAATTAGAGTGATAATAAATAATCTTGCTTGTTTAGAAGAGTGACGATATAGACGATAAACAGCATATCCAATAGCAAAGAAAAACAAGATAGAAATTCGAGGAATAATCCAGTAATTAATACTAGGATGAATATCAATAAAAATAGAACTGAAATTTAGTTCCCAACGGCCAATTAGTTCTATAATGGGTTTAGTCCCGCTCATCCACGAAGTTTGATGTTGCATTTCTGCATAGTTATTGACAATTTGCATAACCCAAGGAATATAGAGGAGTGCAGCCACGAAAGACGCAATTATAAAATTTAAAAAGCATTTTGTTAGCCGGAATCTTTCGAGTAAAATCATATAAATTCCATAGCTAATGCCTACTGCACCAGATAGTAAGCTTGTATATAATCCTAGGGTTAAAGTGATAGTGTAAAGACTCCAAGCTGGCAGAGTATTAACAAAATTACTATCTGTTTTCTGAATATTAATTGCACGCAATAATGCTGCACTAGAAAGTAAGACTAATACTGTCCATAAGCTATATTCTCTGGCTTCTTGAGCATAAAGTACATGAAAAGGCGAAACACTGACTAATATAATAGCCATTAATCCGATTTTATTAGAGCGAAATAACTCCCAACAGAGCCAATATAAACCGGGAAAAACAAGTAAACTAATGATGGCTGATAATGCTCGAATGCTGCTAACGGATGCACCGAACAATAAAACCCAATATCGCGCTAAAATATAATATAGGGGTGGATGTTCTGGACTTCTACTCAGGACTTGAAAAACATCCTGCCAATCTTTTTCTGGGGTTGGACTTTGCAGCCTTAACACTTCATTCGGCGTTAAAACTTCACCGGAAAAAACTTCAAGAATATCATTATCAGCATATCCAGACATTCGGATAGAGGTATGCACTTCATCGTGCCAATAAACCTTTTTGTCTAAGTTAATAAACCGAAAATTAATTCCTAAAATTAAAATAAGAATAAAAAGGAAACGAAACCAGGTCCAACGAATCGTTAAAATTTTCATGTTTAGTTGAAGCTGGCAATTGCAGCCATGATTATTCGAGAATTAAAACTTGATGATAATATAATTTTCCTCGATTGTGGTAAGTTCTGATTAGGGTTCTAATGTAGCAATTAATTTTAAACCATATTCTGTCTCAAAAGCTTCTTTTTTCAGATCTAAACTCCATAATTCTAAAGCACAATCTTCCCCCTGATGCACTGGGTGTAACTTTAGATAAAATTCTTGTTTTGATTCATTATATTCACAGCTAATCTGAGACACAGCGCCAACCTGCCGCCGATCTAAGGCAACAGCTAACCTGAGTAATGCACTCAATTGATCGACGATTTTACGGTACTTTTTCGGCAAAATTTTGTAGTTATCGTGTTTCTTTTTTGGAAAGCTTTTGCGATGATAACGGGCTAAATTCGCTAGAATTTCTATTTCTGTATCGTTATATCCGAGTAGTTCACCAAATCGAATTAAATAGTAAGAATGTTTGTGATGAGCGGAGTGACTAATATACAGTCCACAGTTATGTAAAATAGCTGCTGCCCAAAGCAGTTCTCGCGCATCTGCATCCCAATTGTGCAAGATTTCGTAGGTTTGATCAAATAAACTGAGTGACAGTGCTGCCACCCGTTCACCATGCTCTAAATCAACATTATATTTCTGAGCAATTTTAAGAATACTTCGCTGTCGAATTGAACTGGCATATCGCAGGCGATTTTCAATTAACCCATGAACCAACATCCAATCAACAATCACTCCTTCTCTTAAACTGCGTTCACAAATTGCTATAGATTTAACCCCCAACATAATCATTGCTTCTTGTAAAATTAGCGCACCCGCTAACAATATTTCAGCCCGTTTATCGGACATGCCCGGAATATCTAATCGCTCAGAATAAGAGCTTTTTCGGAGTTTATTAACAATTTCTTCTAAATCTTCTAGACTGAATTCATAACCCGTTAAAGGAGAAGGTTCTGTTCCTAATTTATCTCGAGCATGAATTGCGGCTAAGGTTTCAATTGTGCCAGAAGTTCCTAATAACTGAACGCTTTGTCCGGGTTCTATGTAGGAAGATAATTCATCTACTGCCCGTTCTAACATTCCTCGAATATAAGCTTTTAAATACAAAAATTCAGTGCGAGTAATGGGATCTGTTTTAACGTATTCTTTCGTTAAACGGACGGCTCCGACTTTTGTACTACTGAGAAATAAAGGTTCTCCTCCATCCCCTAAAATTAATTCTGTTGAGCCACCACCAATGTCAATAATAATGTGGGGTTGATGGTCAAATTCTGTTGCAGATAATACTCCTAAATAAATTCTGCGGGCTTCTTCTGGACCTGAAATTAAGCTAATATCTAAATTAATTTCATCTGAGACTTGTTTAATAAATTCTCGCCCATTGGGTGCTTCTCGCACAGCACTGGTTGCCACTGCAACAATTTGTTCTGCATCATAAGCCGCTGCTACCTCTTGAAACCGTTTTAAACAAGTGATTGCACGTGCTATCGTCTCTTTTTTTAAATTCCCCTTTTCTTCAGTATCTCCCAGTCGAATTGTTTCTTTTTCTCGGGCAATAATACTAAAAGTCGGTAAAGTGGGATCGATCTTCACAATTACCATGTGCAGCGAATTTGTACCAATATCAATTGCTGCTAAAATCCGATATTGAGCCTCCGAGATATTCGGATGACGGACGAGGGGAACTGAATTCGCCATGAAACTATATTGAGACTATTTGCTAATTAATTTATTATCCCATAGTTTCTTCTCAGTTCAGAACTGTCCGAAGTCAATCGATCAAAGTTTAACTATTCTTAATCTGAACCGATCTGTTGAATGGTGTTTAATCTGAAATAGAGCCATCTCTACAAAACGATTTCGTTTGCTGATTGTTGTCTGAATTGTTAATGACTCTGATGATCATCTCACATACGGAAGTATCAGATTTAGCAAAATTTTTGTTACCAATTTTAAGATTATGATATTGTTGGCTCAATAGCGGATACACTGGTAATAAGCTTCACAACTACTGCCCAGAATTCCCCCAAGGGGATGAAGATTCCGGGCGGTCAAAGCAGTATCATTTCTGTAGAACTTCTAAAAGTTTAGGCGGTTGGTTGTCTACCCAGAAGATAATGATGAGCTGCTGATAATCAGACCGTACTCACTTAGGAGATGCATGATGTTCGTTCAATCTCAACGACCTAAAACCGAATCTACTCGAAATATCAGTGCTTTCAAGCAACTGATGCGTTCTATAACTTATTCGAGAGGTCAGTTTTCTCTAATTTTAGCTTGTTGTAACCATCCTCTCATGCGTCAGGAAATTAGCCAACAGCTTCATCAGCAATGTCAATTTCATGTGCGGGAAATTTTTCTCGAGCGTTCAGCCACAACACTTTATAGTACCATTCAAACAGAATTGGGTACAGAACACCCAGAAGCGTTAATGGTTTATGGTTTAGAATCGGTTGAAGCCTTAAATCAATTACTGATTGCAACTGATACAGTCAGAGATGAATTTAGAAAGTTTGATTTTCCTCTGGTTTTATGGGTGACAGATGAAATTTTGAAAAAATTAATTCGGATAGCGCCTCATTCTTTTAGTTGGGCATCAATAGGCATTAAGTTTGAAGCTGTATAAGTAGATAAAATACCCTAAAATCAAGGGTGATTGATAGAATGAAAGAATGAGAAATCATTATTTTTTGGTGATTGATGATCTTGAAAAATTAGCTTTGCAGCGCTCAGGATTTTTAGTTGAGTTGGAAGGAGGGGGCAGAAAACAAGCAAATGTTGATAAAATTAGAGAATTAATAGAGTTACTTTGGATTGAAGGGAAATTACCCGAAGAGTGTTTTATTAATGGTTTTAGTGAGGAAAATATTATTATGGTACGAACCAAAAAAGACGTAGATCGAGAACTTTTACCTATTGAAGAAGCGGGTAATTATTTGATTGAATTAATCGAACTTGTGGCGGCAAAAACTCAAGCCCAACAAGAATATATTCCGTTATCAACGATGGTTGAAAAAATTTTTACCGGGCGTGAACAGGAGCTGACTGCTGAAGAAATTCAACAAGCACAAGATAGTAAAACGATTAAGTCGGTTATTTCTAAATTAACACGAGCGATCGCAGATGTGGAACTCTGTCGTAAAAATTGTCAACAGCACACCGATTTAATCATGGGTATTATTCAGCTAGGGGAAAATGGAGAGTCTAAAATCCTGTCTACAGAAGCTGTGGTAGAAGCGGCGGATAACGGTGGCAAACAACCCCCAAAGAACAGTAAAGCTAAAGCGAAATAAATGATTATTCGCCCCGCAACGCCATCAGATGTATCAGAAATTGTGACTCTAACTTGTATGGCTTCTGGTGGTTTAATTGACTTTCTATTCCAGGATCTCAAGATAGATGCAACAAAAGATGAAGTATTAAGAACGGGGGTTTTAGACGAAACAGGAGAACTGTCTTATCGCAATACTGATGTGGCGGTTGAACAAGATCAAGTGGTAGGAATTGCCACGAGTTATCCGGCTGCCCGACATCGGATGACAACAGAGATCCAACAGTTATTTACAGCCGAACGTTTAAAGGTTTTGCAAGACTTTTACTCAAATCGGGTAGACAGAAGTTGGTATCTCGATACACTGGGGGTTAAGCCCGAATTTCAACGGCAAGGAATTGGGACTCAACTGATTCAAGCGACTAAAGAAAAGGCAAACTTACAAGGATTTGAGCAACTCAGTCTGATGACGTTTGCTGATAATATTAGTGCGATTAACTTGTATCAACGAATTGGTTTTGAAGCCGTAAAATCTGTTCAACTCGGCGATCATCCTCAACTCTCCCATCAACAGGGTTGTATTTTAATGAAGTGCGATTTAACATCATAGACCGGGTTCCCACAGCCAACCCAGAGATTATGTCGCGATCGCAGCCGGGAGGTGTTAGTTAGAGGCATTTTGTGCTTGTTGCAGGGCAATTTGCTGGTTATTGCTATATTCAACCACTTTTTGCTGAGCGGTGCTGTAGTTCTCACTCGATTCTGGCACTTGCTGCATCAATTCTACAGCCCTACCCCACTCATTGGCGACCGCATTCCACTCCGCTTGAGTTTGAGCGGTCCCCGCTAAATTGGCCGCGCTAATGGCCGCATTTACCGCTTCTCGCCACGGATCGCTGGGAGATGGAGGGGGAACAGATCCGGGTGTTTCTCCTGAGTCCGAATCAATGATACTCTCGGGATCGCCGTCTATTGCTTGCGGATCAACTTCAGTTGGAGATTCTCCTGCGCCCAAGAATGGCAGCTTATAAACCCCACTCAAATGTAATCCAGCTAAAGCGGCTAAAGCCAGCAACAATGCCAACAGAATAAACAGAAAGATCTTACTACGATTACCCGATTGAGTATCTGAGGTTTCTAGCTCGTCGTCATCGTAATCTTCTTCTTCCTGGTTAAAGTGGGTTTCATCAAACTCTTCATCATCATTTAGATCAATTTCTTCATCATCTAAATTCATCTCTTCATCACTCATGGGCATTTGCATTCCCATGGCAAACTCTTGTTCTATTTGGCGATCGACTTCAAATTCGTCATCAACCAGCGGCACAGAAGAGGATGATTCTGTATCTGTTGGCATGACCACCTGTTCGATCATCATTTCTCCGGGTGGCGGAGATTTGAGAAGAATTTCATCTTCCCAGGTGGGTAAATCTGCTCCAAATTGCCGCCCATAAACTTTGAGTTTATAGATTGATTCGATATTAAGCTTCGCCATTCCATTGCGGACAAATGTCACAAGGGATGACTGGTTATCCGGAACTTGGTCCCCCTCCATCATCACATGAAGACAACCATTATCCCGCATTACTTCAGCCGTAATGCCTCTGGGCTTCAGTGAATGGTTAATTGCAGCTTCGATTGCTTTTGGATCGCCTTGCTGGACAAGTTCCCTTTGATTGTGATCTGGCATGGTTAGCTAGCCCTCTAGTTGCGATAACTGGCGTCTTCTTGACAGTTCCCTAGCACCAAAACGGGCTGGGAATATTTAAGTTGAACATCACTTCTATAACTTAGTCTTGATTTAAGCCTTTAGAATGCATGTCCCAGTCAAATGGTAGTTACGAATGAACTACGGTTAACTTTTTCCCCTATAATACTATTACTCTTGGCAAGGTGTGCAATGTTTTTCATCAGTATGTCGCCTGCCATCAATAGATCTAACCAAAAGGGGACTTATAATACAGTCCAATGACAGTAGAAAATTGAACTGAAAAGTAGACGTTGTCAGGACTGTCTGTCTTAGACGCTCAAAAATTAGAGAAAGTTCCCGGTTGAAATAAATTACACAAGGTAATGACCGTCGTTTGTAGGGTCGCCGTTTCCTCTCTACCCCGTTTTAGTCGCATTTCAAACTCCAGTAACTGAGGTAAGGTTTGTCCCAGGGACATCAGAGAAACAGCTTCAACTTCCTTGCGTAAAAAATAAATGCGTTTGGGGTTTCCCACTTCTGCTGCTTGGGCAATTTCCCGCTCGTCTCGTACCCCCATCTCCATCATCAGTTTGACCCATAACCAAGTACGAAACTGTCCGACTAAGGTCGCCATAATTCTTAAAGCGGGTTCATTACGCGCCAATAGGTCTGTAACTAAGGTTAAGGCTTCAGCCGTGTGACCCGCAATAATGGCGGAGGCTAACTTGAGGCTATTTTGAGTATTGCTCTGAACTAAAGCGGCTAAAGCGGTCGCTTCTACAACCGTTGCAGAATTTCCCGAATACAGTCGTAGTTTCTCCAGTTCATTATACAGTTGCCGGGTATCATTGCCCACGGCTTCAGTTAAGGCTGCGATCGCGTCTGGAGTGAGTCGAATTCCGACTTCTCTGACCCCCTGCTGTACCCGCTGACGCAATTGATCTGTTTTCCAGGGAGAAATGGGTGAAAATTCTCGAATAGTAGCATATTTTTGTAATAGTTTAGTGGATTTCAGTCGGCCATCGGGTTTGCTGGAATGGGTGAAAAGTAAGGTCGTTGTATCCGGTACAATAGGTAAAGTACGTTCAAGTTCTAGGAGACTATCAGCAGAACAATGATGAGTAATTGCACAGTCTATTAGCCAGACAAAACGACTCCCAAAACCGAAGGGGGGAGTCATGGCTTGATTTAAGCCATAAATTATAGAATTTGGCGCATCCGGTAGGATTTTGTCAAAATTAAAGCTAGACCAACTGGGATCGAGGACAGACTGCTTCAGGGTAGCAACGGCTTTATCCCGCGAGAAGTCATCTTCTCCCCAGTAAAGGTATATTGGCATTGCAAGTAATTGATTAACTATTGATTGATAAACGAGGGAATTAGCATTGGACGATACATATCAAGTTTATGTTAACCGAGTGGCTCGGCTGACCTTGCCTGAAGCATATCTTTCCCAACTCGAACTGATTCAGGAATCTCCTAAATACCAACCATCACCCAATGGCGAACGGGTAGCGGCTCCGTTCCCCGGCTATACCATTATCACACCACCGGCAGAAGAAGATACAGAGAATCCTAAATTTTACCAAACCTTACAAGGGATTCAACAGCAGCTAAGGCAAGATTTAGATCCTAAATTTTTCCGACCTCTTCCCCCGGAAAGCTTACATCTGACTTTAGCTGATGTGATTTGGGATAGTGCCTATCGAGATGCGATGGCTAGCCCTAATTTTGAGGATAAACTGCAAAGTGCTGTTGCTGAGTCATTTAACAGTTTTGAAGCGCTCAACAACCCGCCAATTCGTTGGCAAGTTTTTGGGATGATTGTGATGACTCGGGCATTAGGAGTCTGTTTAGTCCCCCGAGATGAAGCATCTTATAACCAGATCCTACAATTTCGTCGGGCAGTTTATCAAAATCATAACGTGATTGCAGCAGGAATTGAACAGCAATATTATTTAACTGCTCATATTACCTTGGGTTACTTTGGTGAAATTCCCGAAAATTTAGATCGACAAAAATTGAGTCAACAGTTTTCTCAAATCAACCAACAATTGTTAGATTCTTCTATAGAATTCACCGTCAAAGCCGCTGAGTTACGGAAATTTGATGATATGACTCGCTATTATCGCGCGGAAAATTGGCCCACTTTAAACTTTTAATTGGCAGCATCAATTTCTGCTAATTCTAGCCATCGAACAGTTGCTTGATCGATCTGTTGAGCCAGTTTTTCCACGGTTTGATTTAGTTCTTGCAATGTTTGAATTGAAGCGGGCGGGTTATGATACAGTTGATGTTCTAGCTCTGCCTTTTCGGTCTCTAATTGAGTAATTGTTTTCTCTAACTTTTCATATTCTCGACGTTCTTTGGAGGAGAGTTTACGCTTTCCATCTTTACCCCAAGAAAACCGTTGATCGGATTTAGATTGAGTCGGAGTAGTTTGAGGTTTTTCAGGTTCAACAATGCTATTTTTAGCAGCTTCTTCCTCAATCGCTTTATAATCTAAATATAGAGAATAATTACCCGGATACTGACGAATGATACCTTCGGGTTCAAAGGCTAAAATCATCTCAACTGTTCGATCTAGAAAATAGCGATCGTGAGAAACTGTAATCACACAACCACTAAATTCTTCTAGATAATCTTCTAAAACAGATAAAGTTTGAACGTCTAAATCATTGGTGGGTTCATCTAATATTAATACGTTGGGTGCGCCCATCAACACTTGTAATAGAAATAATCGGCGTTTTTCACCCCCGGACAGTTTGTGTAATGGTGCATATTGTTGATTCGGTGAAAACAAAAACCGTTCTAACATCTGAGAGGCGCTAATTTGAGAACCATCAGCCGTTTTAACATATTCTCCCACTTCTTTCAGGTAATCAATCACTCGTTGTTCTAGATTCAATGCCTGCATTAAATGTTCAGATTGTTGGTCAAAATAGCCAATATGAATCGTTTCTCCAATCTCAATTGTGCCAGAATCCGGTTCAATTCGATGGGTAACTAAGTTCATCAAAGTTGATTTACCGATGCCATTTTTACCAATAATCCCAATCCGATCATCCGGGTTAAATTTATAAGTAAAATCTTTAACAATAGTTCGATCCTCATAATGTTTTGAAACTTCATTCAGTTCGATCACTTTTTTACCAATTCGCCGTCCGGGTGTCGAGATTTCCACTTTCCCTAAATCGGCTTTAAATTCAGTTCCTTGCATGTCTTGAATGCGTTGAATTCTGGCTTTTTGCTTTGTTTGTCTGGCTTTTGGACCCCGTTTCAACCATTCTAATTCTCGCCGTAATACACCACGATGTTTGCGCTGTTGACTGACTGCAGTTGCTTCTGACTCTGCTTTTTTTTCTAAAAAATAAGAATAATTCCCCTCATAACTATATAAATCTCCTTGATCGAGTTCAATAATTCGAGTGGTGACTTGATCTAAGAAATAGCGATCGTGAGTAATCAGTAATAACGCTCCCCGTAAGTTCTTCAGGTAACCTTGTAACCATTCAACAGACAACGCATCGAGATGGTTTGTCGGTTCATCCATTAATAATAAATCGGGTTCAGATAACAAAGCCGCCGCTAAGGCAATGCGTTTACGATATCCCCCAGATAACGTTTGAATTTTCGCCTCAAAATCTTGTATGCCTAATTGAGTTAAAATAATTTTGGCTTGAGTCTCTAATTCCCAGGCTTGAAGCGCGTCTATTTGCTGCGTTACCTCGGAAAACTTCGTCATTAACTGATTATTTTCAGGCTGTTTAGCAATTTTAACAGAGAGTTCTTCATAAGCTTGAATTAAGCGCATTTGATCTCCGCTATGAGCAAATACCTGTTCTAAAACAGTATTGTTTTCATCAAGTTCAGGTTCTTGAGGTAAATAGACAATATTCGCTTTAGAACTAATCCAAAGTTGTCCAGCATCAATCGGTTCAATTCCGGCTAATATTTTTAACAGCGTCGATTTCCCGGAGCCATTTGTTCCAATTAATCCGATTTTATCTGCATCATCAATGCTAAAGCTGGCTTGATTGAGGATATTTTTGATCCCAAAATCTTTTTGAACAGATTGTAGAGTAATAATCGCCATTAAATTTCCTCAAGTTTAAGTAAAGATATAGAATATTATTTGATGATAATCCTTTTATTATATACTGAATAATATCACTTTCCCACATCAGTTAAATAAACGATCTGCAGCGTTGCAGTAGAGACTCAGTATCCAGCATACACTGACTGTCTAATCAGAAAGAATCATCTATTTTTACCATTACACTTAAGATAGAGGATGAACTAGGAAAAATACAGACATGCTCAGTCTCACCAGGTATTGGTTTTTAAATTTTGCAGTTTTCTGACTTCACATTTAGATAAAAATATTTTATATCTTGATTAGGAATAAAATGCATTTTGCAGGAGGAAAATAAATTAGATTCGATAACATTTAAATAAACAGTTTGTTTTTCAATTCAACAATTTTGAGCTGAAATACACATGATTTTATAATCAATAGATTACAGTGCGTTAACCTAATTTATATTTTTTCATCAAATGAACGACGAGCAGATAGTAGAAAATTACGGAAAAGTATTAATTGTTGATGATACCCCAGATAACCTGCGGTTGTTATCTGCAACATTAAGTGAACAGGGTTATGAGGTGCGATGTGCTATTAATGGTAAGTTGGCTTTAATGGCAATTAAAAATGAATTACCCGATTTAATTTTGCTCGATATTAAAATGCCAGATATGGATGGTTATACCGTCTGTACTCAACTAAAATCAAACCCAGAAACGGCTGAAATTCCTATAATTTATTTAAGTGCTTTAGATGATGTTTTTGATAAAGTTAAAGCCTTTAATACAGGCGGAATCGACTATATTACAAAGCCTTTTCAAGTTGAAGAAGTTCTGGTTAGAGTCAAAAACCAACTGACTATTTATTCTTTAAAAAAACAGCTTCAAAACAAAAATCAGCAACTCCAACAACTGAATCATGAATTAACGCGATCTAATCAAGATTTAGAACAGTTTGCTTATATTGTTTCCCATGATTTACAACAACCTTTACAGAGTATAACGGGTTTTGCTGAACTGATGTTATCACTCAAAGATCAGATTGATTTAGAACAAGAAGCAGATGAATATGTAACACCCATTTTAGCAGAAGGTATCAGGATGCAGGAGTTGATTCAAAGTTTATTACACTATAGTCGGGTGGGATTAAATAAAAGAGAGTTTGCAGCCGTTGATTGTAATTTAGTTGTCGCAGAAACTTTGCTAAAATTGAGACATTTAATTCAAGAAACAGGTGCAATCATCACCTATGCTGATTTACCCACTATTTATGCAGATGCCATTCAAATGGGACAGCTTTTTCAAAACTTAATTAGCAATTCAATTAAATATCGTCATCCCAATCGCTCAATTAAAATTAGAGTATTTGCTGAAGACAAATTAGAAACATATCAGTTTAGTATAGAAGATAATGGGATTGGAATTGATTATCAATGTCATGAAAAAGTTTTTCAAGTGTTTCAACGATTCTCTAATAATCAAAAATGTGATGGATATGGCATCGGTTTATCGACTTGTAAAAAAATTATCGAACGTCATCAAGGAAACATTTGGTTAGAATCTCAGTTAGAAATAGGTACAACCTTTTATTTTACAATTCCAATCCAAGAAAACGATGAATAAACCGGATTCTGAATTACAAATTGTGACTCAGTTATTGCAACAAGAAACTCAGCGCCGTCAGCAAGCAGAGGCTAAACTGAAAGATTATGAAAATCGCTTACTCGATTTATTTCATTTTGCACCCATTGGGATTGCTGAGATTTCTTTATCTGGCAAATTTTTAGCAGTGAATGCAGCTTTTTGCCAGTTTATCGGTTATGATTCTGTTGAATTAATTGAGCAAGAATTTAATTTAGTTACTGATCTTACTGATTTAGAAATTAGCATCAGTTACTTTAACCAATTAATTCAAGGTGAAGTCAAACAATATCGGCTGGAAAAACGCTATCGCCATAAAAATGGTGACTTAGTTTATGGTATTGTTCAATCTTATTTAAGACGAGATCAAGCAGGAGATCCGATTTCTGTGATTAGTCAAGTTTTAGATATCACTCAGAATAAAAAAGCAGAATCAGAACTTCAACAGCAAGAACAATATCTACGCTTAGTTTTAGATAGTATTCCTCAACAAGTTTTTTGGAAAGATACGGGTTTAGTGTTTAAAGGATGTAATAAAAATTGGGCAAAATCGGCTCAACTTGATCGAGCAGATGATGTGATTGGGAAAACGGATTATGATCTATTTCCGAATCAAGAAATTGCTCAATTTTATCGTAGTCAAGATAGACGAGTCATGCAATCTAAGAAGCCCGAAATGAATCGGATTGCACCGAAACAAAAACCGGGAGAAGATGGCAAAACGATTTGGCTTGATATTAGCCGAATTCCGATGTTAGATGAACAAGAAAATGTAATTGGAATTCTAGGAGTTTTAGAAGATATTACCGAACGTAAAGCGATTGATGAAAAACTAAGATTAACTCAATTTTCTGTTGATAAATCTAGAGATTATGTCTTATTAACTGATGAAAAAGGAGGTTTAATTTATGCGAATGAAGCGGCTGGGATGATTCTGGGTTATTCCCCAAATGAATTACTGCAGATGAAAGTTAAAGATATTGATTTAAATGCTTTAGAAAATGCTTGGTCAATTTCCTGGGATGAATTAAAACAACAACATTCAGTGACGCTTGAATCTCTTCATCAAACTCAAACTGGGGAAATTATTGATGTAGAAATTACCCTCAATTATTTAGAATATAATCATAAGCAATATAGCTGTGCAATTGTGCGGGATATTCGCGATCGCAAACAGGCAGAAATAGCATTACAAGAAGCCAAAGTTGCAGCAGAAGCAGCTAATCAAGCCAAAAGTGAATTTCTAGCCAGAATGAGTCATGAATTGCGAACACCAATGAATGCAATTTTAGGCTTTACGCAATTAATGAATCGAGATTTACAACATCATCCGACTCAACCTCTGCAACAGCATCAACAAGATTTAGAAATTATTAATCGCAGTGGAGAACATTTATTAAGTTTAATCAATGATGTTTTAGAAATGTCAAAGATTGAAGCCGGACGAATTTCTTTGAATTCAAGTTCTTTTAATTTATTACAGCTACTCAACTGGATTAAACAAATGTTTTTATTAAAAGCAGAGTCTAAAGGATTAGAACTTAAATTTAATATTGCTGATACTGTTCCTCAGTATATTCAAACAGATGAAAGTAAGTTACATCAAGTTTTAATTAATCTCCTCAGTAATGCGATCAAATTTACATCATCTGGCTATATTAAATTAAGTGTTAGAGATGATTTACCACAGCTTCATTTTGAAGTAGAAGATACAGGTGCAGGTATTAAAGAGCAGGAACTAGAAACAGTGTTTGATGCTTTTATTCAAACTGAAATAGGTCGAAATTCTCAGCAAGGAACCGGATTAGGATTACCCATTACTAAACAATTTATTGAATTGATGGGGGGAGAAATAACACTCACCAGTCAACTCAATCATGGGACTATTTTTAAATTTTATATTCAAATCAATGAAGTTGAATCCGCGAAAATTCAATCTCAATCTCAGCAAAAAAATATTACCGGAATTGCCCCAAATCAACCGAAATATCGGATTTTAATTGTTGATGATAACTGGACGAATCGTCAATTATTAGTTCAACTTTTGCATCCTTTAGGTTTTGAAATCCAAGAAGCCGAAAATGGTGAAGAAGCGATTATCAAGTGGGAGGCTTGGAAACCTCATTTAATCTTTATGGATATGCGGATGCCTGTGCTAGATGGTTATGAAGCCACCCAACAAATTAAACGCCATCTAAAAGGTCAAGCGACTGTCATTATCGGCTTAACAGCAAGTGCATTACAACAAGATAAAGCGATTGTTTTATCTGCGGGTTGTGATGATTTTGTCCGCAAACCTTTTCGCATAGAAATCCTATTTGAGAAACTGACAGAACATTTAGGTGTTCAGTTTTTATATGAGGAAAATTCGGCTTTATCTCAATCCGCCGTTAATCATTCTGAAGCCTATCAGAATGTAGCGCCTCAACTCACGCCTGAAGCATTAGATGGGATACCCACTGCTTGGTTAGAACAACTTCAACAAGCTGCAATTAAACTCAGTTCTGAATTAGTTAATCAAACCATTAATCAAATCCCGCAGACTCATACTACTGTGGGTCAACAATTGACTCAGCTTACAAATGATTTTCGTTATGATGTGATTTTAGAAATCGTAGAATCAAAATTAAATCAGTAACGGGTAATAAAGAATAGGGAATAAGGAATAGGGAATAGGGAATAGGGAACAGGGAACTCATTTTCTTAACCCTACTACCTACACCCCACTGCCTACTCTGTTTTACTAAATCAATTCCCCCAAATCTTTTTCAACACTTCATCTGGGGAAATATCCGCCATTTTTCCAGTCGGTGATTTAATCCCAATAACGCGGTCGCTTTGGGGCAATAACTTCTCCGGATCAGTCGGCCCAAACAACGCCACCGTATAGGTTCCCACCGCAACTGCTAGATGCATCGGGGCGCTATCGGTACACACCATCAGGTTAGCCGCCGCAATCATCGCCGCTAATTTGCCGATATCTTCTGGGGTAGTGGTCTTAATTTCTGGTGATAATTGCTGAATTTGATTCACCAATGCCATATCTTCTGGCCCCCGAACCATAACAATCGGTAAATTGGGTTGCCGTTGCTGGATATCCTGGATAATCTTTTGCCAGTTTTCTACCGGATAAAGCTTATCAATCCCCTTTTGTCGGGCCAGTTGGCTAGAACCGCCATGAATTAAGATATAACCACTATCTTTTACCCCCAAACGTTCTTGTTCAGTTTCCGCCCAGTCAATATCAGATTTAGGGACATTAATTGCAGGTTCGGGGCAGGGGGTGGCAATTCCCATTCCTTGCAGCAAATCGTGGTACATTCTGGCGGCGTATTGTTCTTTTTTTAGGGGAACCGCATCCGACAAGAAAAACTCACCACTGCTACCGGCGTATCCGATACGTTTAGGAATGCCCGTCAACCACAGTAACAGTCCCACAGTCCAACGTTGGCCCAACGACAGAACCACTTCAAATTCGCGATCGCGGACAACCCCCAGGAAGTTGCCCCAGTCGGCTAAACTATTTTGATTTTTGAAATCATACGGAATCACTTCTGTTACTGACTTACACACCCGGTAAGCCCCAGATGCCCGAGGTTCGGTGACTACAGAAATTTGGGCATCTGGGTAAAACTGCTTTAGATTGTCGAGTGTTGGGAAAAACAAAATTTGGTCGCCAATCCCACCTGGGACAAGGGCTAGTATTCTCATCTCTATTGAGTTAATCTACGGATCAGCTCAATTTTACAGGGAATCCCTGGTCATCCCAATCAAAAATCAATGCATTTATTAATTCCAGCAGCCGGAAAAGGCAGACGCATGGGAAGTCAACGCAATAAATTATTACTGAATTTGCGAGGACAACCGATATTAGCCTGGACGTTGAGAGCGGCTGCGACTTCTGAGTCAATCGATTGGATTGGTATCATTGGTCAACCGATTGATTTCCCGGACTTCAAAGCGATTCTCAGCGACTTATCCCTCACTAAACCCATCCAACTCATTCAGGGGGGAACCACTCGTCAGGAGTCCGTTTACAACGGCTTACAGGCTTTACCACCCCAGGCAACTCGGGTACTGATTCATGATGGGGCGCGATGTTTAGCTACACCGGATTTATTTGATCGCTGCAGCGCAATATTACAAACTTGTCCGGGGTTAATTGCGGCTATTGCTGTGAAAGATACCATCAAAATTGTGAATCAAAATGGGATTGTTCAACAGACTCCCAACCGTAGCGATTTATGGGCAGCCCAAACGCCTCAAGGATTTGATGTAAACTTACTGAAACAGTGTCACGATCAGGGAAAATCTCTGGGCTGGGAAGTGACTGATGATGCCGCTTTATTTGAAAAATGTCGTTTACCCGTGCAGATTGTCGAAGGGGAAGAAACCAATCTGAAAGTGACGACTTTGGTTGATTTAAGTGTGGCTGAGTTTATTTTAAGCGATCGAGAAAATAGCTAAATCTTTTTCTATGATTGCATCGTAGAATTTATTTCTATTGCTGATAATATTTAAATTACTATTTTCTGATCGAACAAAAAACTATCGTTTATTTCATCGAAAAATTTTAAACTGGGAAACTTTACCCAATATTTAAATAACAAAAAATTCATGAATTGATCTTCAATTTTAGATGGGGTTTAAGTCATTGAAAACTTAATTGATAAAAATTGCGTCAAGTCCATCGCTGTTCGGCTTCAAAGAGAGCATCTAAAAATCTTTTATTGAACCCTATCAAATGACAGTCTCAGCTTCGGTTAGGCTTTTTGGGGTCAAAGGACTGAGATGCATTATAAATTCTTAAGAAACTATCTCTTTGGTTAGAGGTGAATTTTAGTATTCTTTTTTATTCTGTAAGAATAGCAAATTGTGAGTGGCTCAATCGATCGCTCAAAAAATACGCTCAGGAGAGTTTACATGATGAAAACATTAACAGACGTGATTAAATCCATTTCCTTAAAAAAAATATTAACCGTTTTCTTTGCCGGAGTTTTAGCCTTTGTTACCACGGCTTGTGCGACTCCCGGCCCCGAGATAAACGCTGCTAAGACTTCGGGTGCAGTAGAAGATCAAGCAAGCACCAATGCCCCCAATAAAGAACTTTATGCACCGGTTCAGACTAAAAATTCTGATGGAATGTATCCTTATAAAGATACAGATATAGAACCGAGCGCCGACACTAAAAATAAAGTTCGCAAATTAGTTGATAGCGCTAGCAAATAACCCTCAATAATTTGTCCAACGCTGCCATCACTTACCGCAGGACATAGAGACGTTACTTGAACGTCTCTACAATCCTATTTATTCAATTAATACGGCCACTTCCAATGGGCGACATCATCTTTATCTTTTCCATGCTCAACCGCATAGTTGAGATTTTCGATAATGGCGTTTTTCATCCGTTCCTTCACATGAGCCGCTGCCGAGCCTAATTTAGGAACCCGATCAATTACATCAATTACTAAATTAAACCGATCAATTTGGTTACGAATGGCGAGTTCTAACGGCGTATTAATATTCCCTTCTTCCTTGTAACCCCGGACATGAATTCGGTCTTGGTTACTGCGACGATAAGTTAATTTGTGAATTAACCAAGGATAACCATGAAAGTTAAAGATAATCGGTTTATCTGGGGTAAATAAACTATCAAAATCTCGTTCCGATAAACCGTGGGAATGTTCACTGGCTGACATCAATTTAAACAGATCCACCACATTAATAAAACGGACGCGCAACTCAGGGAATTCTTCCCGCATAATAGCAGTCGCAGCCAACGCCTCCCGTGTGGGAATATCGCCACAACTGCCCATCACCACATCCGGGATATCCGGCTCAACCCCGCGATCGTCGTTACTGGCCCAGTCCCAAATCCCAATCCCTTTTGTACAATGCTTCACAGCTTCTGCCATGTTGAGATATTGTAGGTGGCTTTGTTTATCACACACAATCACATTGACATAGTTTTTACTGCGTAAACAGTGATCCCCAACCGATAACAAACAGTTGACATCTGGGGGAAAATAAATCCGCGTGACATCCGGACTCTTATTCGTGACGATATCGACAAAACCGGGATCTTGGTGAGAAAAGCCATTATGATCTTGTCGCCATACAGTAGACGATAATAGAATATTCCAAGAAGAAACAGGCGCACGCCAAGGCACCTCTTTTTTACAAATATCTAACCATTTGGCGTGTTGGTTAAACATCGAGTCAATGACATGGGCAAAGGCTTCGTAGGTATGGAAAAAGCCATGTCGTCCCGTGAGTAAATAACCTTCTAGCCAACCCACTAAAGTATGTTCACTCAACATCTCCATTACCCGACCATCGGGAGAGAGTTGACTGCCATCAAGATCTTCGGGTAAAAATTCCGCTAACCAAGTTTTCTTCGTGACTTCGTAAATAGCTTGCAAACGGTTAGAAGCGGTTTCATCCGGGCCAAATACTCGGAAATTATTCATATTATCCCGCATCACATCCCGCAAGAAATACCCCAAATAGCGAGTATTTTCTGCTTCTGAGCGACCCGGATCTCGCACTTCAACGGCATATTCACGGAAGTCTGGCATTTTCAGATCTTTTCGCAAAACACCACCATTGGCGTGAGGGTTGGCACTAATGCGGCGGTTACCTGTGGGAGAAAGTTCTTTCAACTCCGGAATTAATGTACCATTTTCATCAAATAATTCTTCCGGTTTATAACTTCTCAGCCATTCTTCTAATACCATCAAATGGCTATGGTTTTTGCCAACATCTGACATCGGCACTTGATGCGCCCGCCAGAAACCCTCTACCTTATGACCATCAATTTCTTTGGGGGCTGTCCAACCTTTGGGTGTCCGCAGAATAATCATCGGCCAGCGGGGGCGAGTTGCGTCTTTGGCTTCTCCTTTGCGGGCTTCTTGTTGTATAGAACGAATTTGATTAATACAATGTTCCAACGTCGCCGCCATTTTCTGATGGGTAATACCAGCGTCATCCCCGTCAATATGTTCGACCACATAAGGCGTGTAGCCATAACCGACAAATAAACTTTCTAATTCTTCAGGCGTAATACGGGCCAGAATTGTGGGGTTAGCAATTTTATAACCGTTGAGGTTAAGAATAGGCAAAACAGCCCCATCTCGGACGGGGTTGAGGAATTTATTAGAATGCCAAGCGGTCGCCAGTGGCCCGGTTTCGGCTTCCCCATCTCCCACCACAGTGGTGACAATTAAGTCCGGGTTGTCAAACGCTGCCCCAAACGCATGGGAAACACTATAACCGAGTTCCCCGCCTTCGTGAATTGATCCGGGGGTTTCTGGGGTGCAGTGGCTGCCGATATGGCCAGGGAAAGAAAACTGTTTGAAGAATTTTTGCAGTCCTTCCTCGTCTTGGCTTTTATCGGGATAAACTTCAGAATAGGTTCCTTCTAAATAAGCGGGGGCAAGAATTCCCGGCGCACCATGACCGGGGCCCGCCATCAAAATCACATCTAAATCAAACTTTTTAATCAGTCGGTTGAGGTGAATATAAACAAAACTGAGGGCAGTACTTGCGCCCCAATGTCCCAATAAACGCGGCTTAGTTTGTTCCGCCCGTAGAGGGTCTCTGAGTAAGGGATTTTCCTTGAGGTAAATCATCCCCAAAGCTAAGTAATGACAAGCATTCCAATAGGCTTGGGTTTTGCGAAGTTCCTCGTCGTTAAGAGGGTTTGTGATTTCGGTTGGGATATTCTGTGCAGACACCATAAGCTCTAAAGTGGGTAAGTTAATTAACTAATTTGACGAATGATTTCGGTACAATAGGATACTTTTGAGTTTGCTAAGGGAGATTCAGATTACTATCCTCTTGGCCCGATATTTATTGAACAAATCCTGTTAGTTAATCCTCAGCATTAAAGATATACTGACCTGAATTTGAACGGCACGTCCTCATACTTTAGCAGTAGTTTTCTCGCTTTTTAAATTTTTCTCATAATATTATTAATATTTAACCTGAATTTAAGATTAATTTTATAAAAAATAATAATAAATCCTGATATCTTATATAAATAAAACAGTACTTTCTAAAACTTACTACTATACTTTATAACACTTGCTATGAACTTAAAGTTATATTTTCTTCGACATGGAGAAACAATGTAAAGCCGAGAAGGCGGTTATTGCGGTCATCTCGATCCAGACTTAACTCCAATCGGATAAAACAGCGACTATGATAAATTATGATTTATCAGCTACTCTGGATTGATATTGGGCGGTTTCGCGATCGCATCGCTATGCCTGTTAGTGGAGTTAGCATCATTGAAATGCAGAAACACGGGCCTTTATTACATACCTTAGCAGATCGATCTCATTTAGATGAAAGTTTACGCTTTTTACCCGGACATTAATAACTAAATACTAATAACTAATAACTAATAACTAATAACTAATAACTAAAGACTAAATTATGAAAATATTAGTTTTAAATGCGGGTTCTAGTAGTCAGAAAAGCTGTCTATATCATCTCACACAAGAAACCTTACCTGAACAACATCCAGAACCGATTTGGCAAGCCGCAATTGATTGGACAGCGACGGCTGAATTTGGATTAATGGAAGTGGAGGCAAATAGTATTAAAAAAGAAGTTAAATTAGATGCCAATAAACCACAGCAAGGCATTACTAAAATGTTAGAAAGTTTAACTACTGGAGAAACTAAAGTTATTCAAGAATTATCCGAAATAGATATAGTGGGTCACCGTATTGTTCATGGGGGTTCTGATTATTCTGAAGCGACTCAAATTACACCTGAAGTCAAAGCAACCATTCGTCAATTAATTCCCCTTGCACCGAATCATAATCCCGCTCATTTAGAAGGAATTGAAGCGATTGAAAAAATATTAGGAAATATTCCACAAATAGCTGTTTTTGATACTGCTTTTCATCGTAAAATGCCCAAATATGCGGCTGTTTATCCGATTCCTTATGATTGGTATAAAAAAGGAATTCGTCGTTATGGATTTCATGGTACTAGTCATAAATATTGTGCTCAAAAAGCGGCTAAATTACTGAATAAACCCTTAGAATCATTACAACTAATTACTTGTCATTTAGGAAATGGTGCCTCTTTAAGTGCAATTGAAAATGGAATTAGTATCGATACAACAATGGGATTTACACCCTTAGAAGGACTGATGATGGGAACTCGTAGCGGTTCAATTGATCCGGCTATTCCGATTTATTTAATGCAAAATTATCAGATGACAGCAGAAGAAATTGATCGAATGTTAAATAAAGAATCCGGTATCAAAGGAATTACTGGAAAATCAGGAGATATGCGCTATATTACCGAAGCCATGCAACAGGGAGACGAATTAGCAAAGTTAGCATTTGAGATGTTTATTCACCACCTTAAAAAATCCATCGGATCAATGCTAGGAAATTTAACAAAATTAGATGCAATTATCTTTTCCGCCGGAATAGGAGAACATTCAGCGAGTGTCCGTGAAGCCACTTGTGCCGGATTTGAATATCTGGGGATTGAATTAGATCAAAACAAAAATCATCAGTTTCCCATCGATATAGATATTGCCACCCTCGATTCTCCGGTACGAATTCTCGTGATTCATACAGAAGAAGATTGGGCGATCGCCACAGAATGTTGGCATTTAATCCAGTCTAAATTTAAATAAATTCATACTATATTATTCTGCAATATGTTAATATTTAGCTAAGTAAATTAATAGAAAAATAAGATATGAAAAAAATTAATATCTGTTTAACCGTATTAGTCGCTCCTTTTGTCGTTGTCTCTTCCACAATGGCTCAATTTAATACAAGTGATCCCGAGATTTTTATTCGCAGACAAGCCACTTCTTGCCAAGGATGTAACTTATCTAGGGCTGATTTAAGTGGTCAAGATAGAAATAGCGCCCAACTCAGACAAGCCGATTTAACGAATGCGAATTTAAGTAATTCTAACTTTCGAGGTGCTTACTTTACCTGCGCTAATTTACAAAATGCTAATATGAAGGATACCAATTTTTCCTATGCTAATTTTATCGATGCCAATTTAACCGGAGTCGATCTCAGTAATGCTGATTTAAGTAAAACCGATTTAAGTGGTGCTATTATTGATGCGACAACAAACCTTAGCAGTGCAAACTTATACGGTGCCAAACTGTGGGATGCGAAAACCCTTTATCGACCTGGATTAGACTTATCCAGTATTCCGAGAAACAAAAATATTGAAGATCGACGAGTTCGTTGTCAAAATCAATAATCACAACAGTTTTAAAATATAAAAGCGGATAATTGATGAAATTTAATTAATAAATATTAATCCACTCATCAACTGATTACACTTTTTGAAAAAGTAAAGATGATCGAGCAGGCAAATTTCCTCTAAGATTGAAAAATAGTCATTTACTCTAATTTACTAAACGACCCGTGGTTAATTCAACTCTGCCGCTATCTCGAACCCCTTTGTATGATCTCGTTTTAGAATCAAATCCTCGGATGGTTCCTTTTTCCGGTTGGGAAATGGCAGTTCAATATTCCGGAATTAACAAAGAACATGAAGCCGTTCGTTCTTCTGTGGGGATGTTTGATATTTCCCATATGGGTAAGTTTACGCTTTCTGGGGAACAATTAATTGAGAAATTACAACCTTTAGTCCCTTCTGATCTAAGTCATTTACAACCGGGCCAAGCTCAGTATACTGTGTTACTCAATCAGCAAGCTGGAATTTTAGATGATATTATTTTTTACTATCAAGGCATAGACCCACAAACTCAAAAACAGCAGGGTGTGATGATTGTCAATGCCGCCACAAAATCGAGAGATAAAGCCTGGATAGTGGCTTTCTTAGAAGGAAAAAATGTAGATTTCAATGATCAATCTAACAGTCAAGTTTTGATCGCCATTCAAGGGCCAATTGCTGAGGCCACATTACAACAGTTTGTCACAGAAGATTTATCAACCTTACCGTTTTTTGGCCATCTCAACGCCACTATTTTAAGTCAACCTGGATTTATTGCCCGAACAGGTTACACTGGCGAGGATGGCTTTGAAGTGATGATGACTCCAGAATTAGGTCAACAACTCTGGCGAGAATTACTGAAAGTCGGTGTGACTCCTTGCGGACTGGGGGCAAGAGATACGTTACGCTTAGAAGCGGCGATGGCATTGTATGGTCAGGATATTAACCTCACCACAACACCCTTAGAAGCTGGGTTAGGTTGGTTAGTCCATTTAGATCGTAAAAAAGACTTTATCGGTCGTCCGATATTAGAACAACAAAAAACACAGGGAGTCTCGAAGCGGCTGGTGGGTTTAGAAATGCAAGGACGCTATATTGCCCGTCATGACTATCCGGTAAAAGTCGGGGGAGAAACGGTCGGAATAGTCACGAGTGGGACAATATCTCCAACCCTCTCAAAAGCAATTGCGCTGGCTTATTTACCCACAGAATTTGCCAAATTAGGCCAGTCCGTCACGGTTGAAATTCGCGGTAAAGATTATCCGGCAACCGTCGTTAAACGCCCGTTTTATCGTTCTGCTAAGCGTCCGGCAAAGTAACCTGAAATCTTAATTGAGTAATGAGTAAGAAGTTATTAGTCATTAGTTATTAGTTGTTAGTTTTTAGTGAGGATCTTCACTATTGCCTATTGCCCACTTTGCGCTATTGCCTTGTTCTGCCTAACTCATTCTCATACTAATATCTAACCAAGTCGAACGAGTAATAGTGGCACTGGTGGAAATATAATCAACTCCGGTTTCGGCAACTGCGCGAATTGTTTCCAGGGTAATATTACCTGAAGCTTCAATTTTAATCAAAGGATTATGTTGCCGAATCTGAGAAATCGCTTGTTTCATCTGTTCAACTGACATATTATCTAACATAATAATGTCGGCATTGTGTTCTAAGGCGGTTTGAACCTGTTCTAATGTTTCGGTTTCCACTTCAATGGTTGAAGGATAGGGAATAACAGCCCGAACTTTTGCGATCGCCTCGGCAATTCCACCCGCAGCAGCGATATGATTATCTTTAATCATCACTGCGTCATCAAGTCCCATCCGGTGATTTTTTCCCCCACCCACTAAAGTCGCGTATTTTTCCAATAGTCTGAGTCCGGGTGTGGTTTTGCGAGTATCGACTAATTGGGTGGGAAATTCTGCAATCGCGCTGGTATACTGATGAGTTAAGGTGGCAATTCCGCTCAGTCTCATCACCAGGTTCAAGGCAACTCGTTCCCCGGTTAACAAAGCCTTCATTGGCCCTTTAACGCGGGCAGTTGTAACTCCGGCTTCGCATGGAGTGCCATCAGAAACCACTGACAGCCATTTAACACTGGGATTGAGTAATTGAAACACTCTCGCAGCAACGGGCAAACCTGCAACAATTCCGGGTTGTTTCACCACCCATTCAGCAGTTCCGATTTCTGAAGCGGCTGAGAATAGACTATCCGTGGTGCGATCGCCACGACCAATATCTTCGAGTAACCATTGTTGCAATAGGGGATCTAGAACGATCCAGGGGGGTAAAATAGAACTCATCTTTTTGAGAAACTTTCTAGGGAACCAATCTACAGACATACCAAAACTTCCCCCCAATTATCATAGGAGAGAAGTCTTAGTTGTTATTAACCTGGCACTTAGCTATTTTCCCAGGCGGCTACCCGCCAAGTATCTTTGCCGTTTCAGCGTTTCACATCCGAGTTCGGGATGGATCGGTGTGGGTCCACTGAGCCATCAGCACCAGGAAAGCTTTTAAATTCTTTCTGGGTTGGCTTCGGGTTAACGTTTTATTTGTTTCCCGCTCACAATTAATTATTATGCAGTATAACTTTCTAACTGTCAAGCATTATCTCAAATTTTTTTTTCAGTTCCCGGAATCTACCGATATCATAGTCTACAGAATAACCAACAGCCATATAACCCGTTGAATTTATGCGAGAATTGTATCCAGCCATCGAACCCTACACTCAAGGTAACCTGCAAGTCAGTGACCTTCACACGCTTTATTTTGAACAGTCCGGCAACCCCGAGGGCAAACCCGTTGTGGTGTTGCATGGGGGGCCAGGAGGCGGTTGTTTACCGCAATATCGGCAATATTTTAATCCGCAACAGTGGCGAATTATTATGTTTGACCAAAGGGGTTGTGGCAAAAGTACACCCCATGCCGAGTTACGAGACAATACAACCTGGGATTTAGTGGCAGATATTGAGCGGTTACGGCATCATTTAAATATTGAACAATGGACGGTATTTGGTGGCAGTTGGGGAAGTACGTTGTCTCTGGCTTATAGTCAAACCCATCGAGAGGCTTGTAATGGGTTAATTTTGCGGGGAATTTTTATGTTAAGACCCCAAGAATTGCGTTGGTTTTATCAAGAAGGGGCGAGTTATATTTTCCCAGAAGCTTGGCAAGCATATATTAAACCGATTCCAATTGAAGAGCAAGATAACTTTTTACAGGCTTATTATAAACGGTTAACCAGTGATGATTTATCGGTTCAACTCGAAGCAGCAAAAGCTTGGTCTATCTGGGAAGCGAGTACCAGTAAACTTTATTCAAATACCGATTTAATTGCTAAGTTTGGAGATAGTCAATTTGCCACAGCGTTTGCCCGAATAGAATGTCACTATTTTATGAATAAAGGCTTTTTAAAATCAGAAAATCAACTTTTAGAAAATATTGATAAAATTCGTCATATCCCCGGAGTTATTGTTCAAGGCAGATATGATGTGGTTTGTCCGATGAAAACCGCCTGGGAACTGCATCAAGCATGGCCAGAAGCGGAGTTAATTGTGATTCCAGATGCCGGACATTCGATGAGTGAACCGGGTATTTTGAGTGCATTAATTGAAGCAACGGATCAGTTTGCCACTCAATAATTGTAATTCACGATAAAGATTTATTCGCGACAGACATTCTATTGAACGTCTCTACAGATCAATAAATTCTAAAATAGCATTTGCTGTTAATTCTGGTTGTTCTAAATGAGGCACATGACCGCATTTTTTCATCCAAACAAGCTGAGAATTAACAATATTTTGATGAAAACGATAAGCATCTACTGTTCCTAATGTTTCATCCTTTTCTCCCCATAAAATTAACGTGGGCTGCTTCACTTGAGAAATGCGAGGGGTTAAATCTTCATAACCACCACTAATCATAAAAGATATCATTGCTTCTTGCCAGTAAGGCATTTCTAAATGGAGTGAAGTAAACTTAATCGCTTCAATTTGACTCGTATTAATATTCAGAAAAGGTGCAAAATTCAAGGCTTGTAATTTGCGTTGCCGCCAGAATTCCGTCGCCATAGAATCAACAGGTGGAATCAATAATTTCCCAATTGGAAAACTACCCGAATATCCCACACTATCAATTAAAATTAGCTTTTTAACTATTTCAGGATAGGTTAAAGCAAAATCAATTGCAGTCGCGCCTCCCATTGATGCACCGACTAAAATTACTGGACGATTAATTAAGGTTTTCCAACTTTGATAAAGATGATTTTTTAGAGATTCAGAATTATAGTTTATTTCTGGAAAACGTTGAGTAAATCCAAACCCCAGTAAATCAATTAACCCAGTTTCATATTGATTAGAAAGATAAGGAATAATCCGGCAAAATTCTAACAGAGAACTATCAAATCCATGTAATAAAAGTAATGGGGTTTGACTCACTCCTAGATGAACGTAAGCGGTTTGAATAGCTTTTGGGTAAAATGAGGTTGAAATTGGAATTCTTTGAATATTTTGTGCTAATCTAATTGAGGTTAATTCTTGTAAATCTTTAACTTGAGACGGTAGAAAAGACGGAAACATTTAATTAACAGATAAATGATTTTTACTTGATGTTTCAAATCCTATTATAACCCCTCAATTAAAGCTGAGAATAAATCACCCCTCTGTGAACACTGTGCCTAGTGGGTTCACTAGATAAACTCTAAAATTATAAACCGTTAATTAACAGATAAATACTTTTTAATTTGTGTTTAAAACCCCATTATAACCCCTCAATTAAAGCTGAGAATAAATCACCCCTCTGTGAACACTGTGCCTAGTGGGTTCACTAGATAAACTCTAAAATTATAAACCGTTAATTAACAGATAAATTATTTTTACTTTGTTGTTCAAACCAAGTAATCACTTGTTTAACCGTCAAATCTTCCAAAGGCTGATTTTCTTCTATTGCAATTTGCTTTAACGGTTTCAGTGAAGAAATCACTAACTTTGTAAAAAAGGTTTCAAAACTATTATCAAGTTCTATTTGTTTTTGAATGGCTTCATCTTGCTGAATCCAAGCCTGAATTTGTTGCGGTTGAATCGATTCAATTGCCATCTGTTTTTCTTGGGAAATCTGCTTTAAACATCTCAAGGCATAAAGCGCTAAACGAGTTGAAAACTTTTCTTTAGAAGATAATAGCGCTGCATCAACTTGAATCACCTCTTCTTGCGTTAAAAAATCCATGTTAATTCAATTAAAATAAAATAAAATATAATTAATAACAAGCAATCCTACTTACGATTGTCGGGTAATTAAATAACCACAACGATGTTCACCATTAACAATCCAATGAGTCCGTTCTACAGTACAATCAGACAGTACTGCACTGAACATTTCGAGTTCATGACCACAAACGCTAGGAAATGACTCAGCGACGTTAGAAATCGCGCAATTATGTTCAGTCAAAATATATTGTTGTAGGTTTGCATCTGAATTTTGAGGTTCAACCGCATACCATTCTGCCATGTATCCTTCGGCTTTTCGCAATTCTACTAAATTGATGACCCGTTCTTTGATAGAACCATTTCCCACTCGATCATGATATTCTATTGCTTTACGTTGCCATTGTTTTTGCAGAATTTGACTGACTTGTTCTTTTCCCATCGTTTCGGTGAGGGTATCGAGGAAAGAAATAGCAAACTCATCATAACGGTTAGGAAATTGGTTATGTCCCTCGGGAGTGAGGCGGTAAAGATGTTGAGGTCGTCCCATCCCAGCTTGAACAGATTCATACTCAATCAACCCGGATGCTTCTAGGTCTTTGAGATGGCGACGAATGGCTTGAGGGGTAAGATCGAGGGACTCAGCCAATGTCAGGGATGTGACTGAACCTCGCTTTAACAACTGCTGGAGGATATCTTGTTTGGTGGAATGCTGCTGGGAGGTGGCCATCATCTTTACGAAAGTTTACAGATTTGGACTTTGACAATTCACTTGTTGTTAATGTAGCTTAAAATAGACATAAGTAACAAATTTGTTGTTTTAGTCCTTACGTGCTGTCGCACAGGCGCTTGCCTTCGTTGTTGGTTATTTGTCAATGTTCGGGAGTAGGGAGTGGGGAGTAGGGCAAGAGAATTACCCCTTACCGAATTGCTTATTCCCAACGAATAACAGATGACTAACGAAAAATGGCAAACCCGTCTACTGTCCTTTGAGAATATCACTCTTGTTGAACACTAACACTATAAGCTTATGAGCGCGTCTGTTAAAACATTAGTTAACCAACCGTACAAATATGGTTTTGTCACCGATATCGAGTCGGACACCATTGCAGCGGGATTAAACGAAGATATTGTTCGTTTGATTTCAGCTAAGAAAAATGAACCGGAATTCCTGCTGAATTTTCGACTGAAAGCCTATCGGCAATGGCTGAAAATGGAGGAACCCACCTGGCCTCATGTGCATTATCCGGCAATTGACTATCAAAAAGTTATCTATTATTCTGCCCCTAAAGTCCAAGAAAAGAAAGGCAGTTTAGATGAAGTTGACCCGACGTTATTAGATACATTTGAAAAGTTGGGAATTCCTTTATCTGAACAGAAACGATTAGCAAATGTTGCGGTAGATGCGGTATTTGATAGTGTTTCAGTTGCCACAACTTTTAAAGAAAAACTAGCTGAAGATGGAGTGATTTTCTGTTCTATTTCTGAAGCGGTGAAAGACCATCCAGAATTGATTGAAAAATACCTCGGAAGTGTTGTTCCGGTTGGGGATAATTTCTTTGCAGCGTTGAATTCTGCTGTATTTAGTGATGGGTCTTTTGTCTATATTCCCAAAGGCGTAAAATGCCCGATGGATTTGTCTACTTATTTCCGGATTAATAACGGAGATTCTGGACAGTTTGAACGGACGTTAATTGTAGCAGAAGAAGGTGCTTCTGTTACCTATCTCGAAGGTTGTACTGCGCCGATGTTTGATACCAATCAATTGCACGCAGCCGTTGTAGAATTGGTAACATTAGATAATGCTGAAATTAAGTATTCTACGGTGCAAAACTGGTTTGCGGGAGATGAAAACGGTAAAGGCGGAATTTACAACTTCGTGACCAAACGAGGATTGTGTAAAGGCGTTAATTCTAAGATTTCCTGGACACAAGTAGAAACAGGTTCTGCGATTACTTGGAAATATCCCAGTTGTGTATTAGTCGGAGATAATTCCGTTGGAGAATTCTATTCTGTTGCGTTAACGAATAATATGCAACAAGCCGATACCGGAACCAAAATGGTTCATATTGGCAAAAACACCCGTAGTACGATTATTTCTAAAGGCATTTCTGCCGGGAAATCTTCTAATAGTTATCGCGGCTTAGTTAAGATGGGGCCGAAAGCAAAAGGCGCAAGAAATTATTCTCAATGTGATTCCATGTTGATTGGGAATACATCTCAAGCCAATACTTTCCCTTACATTCAAGTCGATAATAATACGGCGAAAGTCGAACATGAAGCTTCTACTTCTAAAATTGGGGAAGACCAATTATTCTATTTAACTCAACGGGGAATTTCTGAAGAAGATGCAGTTTCCATGATTGTCAGTGGTTTCTGTAAAGATGTATTCAATAAGTTACCCATGGAATTTGCCGCTGAAGCCGATCAATTATTGAGTCTGAAGTTAGAAGGAAGTGTGGGATAATCAGTTCTTCAACCTCATAACCTCAGTTCAGTATAAATGAACTACCTCAATCAATAGCTGAAAAGATACAAACAGATGATTCAAGAAAATAGCGAAGTGATTTTATCGGTTAACAATTTAACCGCCAATATTGACGATACTCCGATTCTAAAAGGCTTTAACCTGGAAATTAAAGCCGGGGAAATTCACGCCATTATGGGTCAGAATGGTTCGGGTAAAAGTACTTTTTCTAAAGTATTAGCGGGACATCCTGCCTACGAAGTAACGGGGGGAGAAATTAGCTTTTTAGGACAGAATTTATTAGAACTAGAACCCAATGAACGGGCGTTAGCGGGCATCTTTTTAGCGTTTCAATATCCTTTAGAAATTCCTGGAGTCAGTAATCTTGACTTTATGCGGGCGGCTTATAATGCTAAACAAAAAAGTAAAGGCTTAGAAGAATTAGATGCGTTTGACTTTGATGATTTAATTCAGGAAAAGTTAGACGTTGTTAAAATGAAACCCGAATTCCTCGAAAGAAGCTTAAATGAAGGCTTTTCTGGCGGGGAAAAGAAACGCAATGAAATCTTACAAATGGCATTACTTGAACCTCGCTTAGCCATTTTAGATGAAACAGATTCTGGCTTAGATATTGATGCTTTAAGAATTGTTGCCAATGGCGTTAATCAACTGGCAAATGAAACCAATTCTATGTTAGTGATTACTCACTATCAGCGGTTATTAGATTATATTGTGCCAGATTATGTTCATGTTGTCGCCGATGGACGTATTATTAAAACGGGTACAAAAGAACTCGCTTTAGAATTAGAAGAAAAAGGCTATGATGAGGTAATTGAAGCGGCAACAGCAGGAGTGTAATTCATGGTAACAACAGTTCAAGAGAAACCAGAAGTTCTTTATCTCAATCAGTTGCTTCGCCTAGCTGCTGAAGCTTCAATTTCTAATCGTAAAATTGCTAATATATTGCAACCGTTGCGAGACAATGCTGCAACTTGGGCAAAAGAATTAGCCATTCCCACAAAAAAAGATGAAGATTGGCGGTTTACAGATTTATCCTCTTTATTGGATATTAAATTTAAATCTGCTGGAAAAGTTCAACTAGAAGCTGAGGCTATTACGCCTTTAGTTTTACCCGAATGTGATAAAACACGTCTGGTATTTGTAGATGGACAATACGCCCCTAATTTATCTTCTGTTGCCGATATTGCTGAAGGTGTTTTTGTTGGAAATTTAGAACAAATTCCAGCCGACTTAGAAACTAACTTAAGTCATTATCTCGCCCGTCAACCTGGCGGAAAAGCCACATTTAGCGCCCTCAATACTGCTGCTTTAACCGATGTGGCTGTCGTATGGGTGAGAAAAAATAAAGTCGCAGAAACCCCAATTCATCTGTTATTTATTTCCAGCAGTGGAGAAACTTCAACAATTTCTCATCCCCGTATTTTAGTCGTAGCAGAACCCGGCAGCAATGCAACGATTGTAGAACACTATGCTACCCTAACAATGGGTTGTTCTGATATGACCACAGACTCGCCTTATTTAACCAATACTGTTAGTGAAATTTGGTTAGAAGAAAATGCAGAATTAAAGCATATTCGTTTACAGCGCGATGCGGGTAGTGCATTTCATATCGGTAAAACAGCGATTTCTCAAGCTAGAAATAGTCGTTATATTGGTCATGCTGTGAGTCTGGGGGCGAAATTATCACGCCATGAAGTTGATGTTAATCAAACAGGCGTTGCAACCGATACTCGACTGAATAGTTTAACAGTAATGGGTAACAAACAGTTAGCTGATACTCATAGCGCCTTACTGTTAAATCATCCTCATGGCACTTTGAATCAAATTCATAAAATCATTTTAGATGATAGCGCCCAGGGGGTATTTAATGGTCGAGTTGTTGTGCCGCAAGCTGCCCAATTAACCAATGCAAATCAACTCAGCCGTAACTTATTATTATCGCCGAAAGCGAGAGTTAACACGAAGCCGCAACTAGAAATTACAGCCGATGATGTTAAATGTTCTCACGGCGCAACCATCAGCCAATTAGAAGAAGATGAACTGTTTTATTTACGCAGTAGAGGATTAGATGATACCCGTAGTCGGCAACTGTTAATTGATGCTTTTGCTGGGGAAATTATCAATCAACTACCCTTAGAATCTTTGCAACAAATGCTATCTCGTTGTGTGGCGTGTCGGAGTTTTTAACTTAAATAGAGGCGTTTATCTTTACGTCTCTGTTTATAATTATTTAATTGTTCATCTGTATATTAACTGCTAAATTGTTCATTGCCCAAACTAGAGGATTGATAAAAATGACATTAATTCAAGAAAAAACATTAGCCGATAAAGTTCGTCAAGATTTCCCAATTCTGCATCAACAAGTCAATGACCATCCTCTTGTTTACCTAGATAATGCGGCAACTTCTCAAAAACCATTAGCCGTATTAGATGCAATTCAGGATTATTATCAACAATATAATTCTAATGTGCATCGCGGTATTCATGCATTAAGCGCCAAAGCAACGGATGAATACGAAGCTGCCCGTCAAAAAGTAACTCGCTTTGTCAATGCTAATTCCTATCAAGAAATAGTCTATACTCGTAATGCCAGCGAAGCGATTAATTTAGTCGCTTATTCTTGGGGTTTAGATAATCTCAAACCAGGAGATGAAATCATTTTAACCGTAATGGAACATCATAGTAACTTTGTTCCTTGGCAAATGATAGCCCAAAAAACAGGGGCGGTTTTAAAGTTTGTTGAATTAACAGATACTCAAGAATTTAATTTAGAACAGTTTAAAACCTTAATTTCCGATAAAACTAAACTGGTGACAGTGGTTCACGTTTCTAATACGTTAGGCTGCATTAATCCGGTTGAAGAAATTATAAATATTTCCCATAATTATGGCGCAAAAGTATTAATTGATGCTTGTCAAAGTTTACCTCATTTACCTATTGATGTACAGAAAATGGACTGTGATTGGTTAGTGGGTTCCGGACATAAAATGTGTGGGCCGACAGGCATTGGTTTTCTTTATGGTAAGAAAGATTTACTGTTAGAAATGCCTCCCTTTTTAGGCGGTGGAGAAATGATAGAAACGGTATCTCTAGAAGGATTTACAACAGGTGAACTTCCCCATAAATTTGAAGCGGGAACCCCTGCCATTGGAGAAGCAATAGCCCTCGGTGCAGCAGTCGATTATTTAATGGAAATTGGTATGGAGAATATTCATACTTACGAACAGGAACTCACCGCTTATTTATATGATAAATTAAAAGAAGTTCCTGAAATTAAACTATATGGCCCCCAACCCAATTCACAAGGAGAAGGACGGGCAGCATTAGCCACATTTACTGCGGGCGAAATTCACGCCAACGACTTAGCAACCCTGTTAAATGACTCCGGTATTGCTATTCGTACCGGACATCATTGTACCCAACCATTACATCAATATCTCGGGGTTAGTTCAACAGCACGGGCAAGTTTTTACTTCTATAATACCCGAGATGAAGTCGATCAATTTGTTGCGGCATTAAAGGAAACTATCGCATTTTTTAGTCAAATGTTATGACCTAACCCCCCGACCCTATCCCTTTGAGGGAAGGGAGAGTAATTAATAGTTTTAGATATTTAATAATAAAAAAAATACTCCCCTTGACCTTATTAAATAGTCCCATAAGAGACACAATTTCCCTCTCTACCCCCTCCAACCTCCCCCTACAAGGAGGAGACCATTCGTTCCCTCTCCTAAAAGGAGAGGGCTAGGGAGAGGTCAAGAGACTGTGGACAACCTCACTCCCGCAACTCCTCAAACTGACAACGAACTTCATTAACCTCAACACCAAATATAGAGGCAACCGAGGTTAACAGACTCTCATCCTCAGTGGTGTTATAGAGTCGAGCCAGATTGTTCAAAGCAATATTTACACCATTTTGATCATTAAACTCAACAAAAATCTGTAACGCTTGCAACAAATAGGTTTTTGCTGTTTCCCAGTCTTCCTGTGCTTTTGCTAAGAAACCCAGTTGCCCATAGGTAGAAGCTTGAGAGTGGCGATCGCTATATTCAATGCAGATATCAAGGGCTTGTTGGAAGTAGGTTTTAGCATCTTGCCATTGTCGTTGTTCCTCGGCAACCCTTCCTAATTGATGGTAGGTATAGGCTTGAGAGTAGCGATCGCCATATTCAATTTTGATATTGAGAGCTTGTTGGAAGTAGGTTTGAGCAATTTGCCACTGTCGTTGTGCTTGGGCAACCATCCCCAAGTTGTGGCAAGTTAAAGCTTGAGAGTAGTGATCGCCATATTCAATGTAGATATCAATTGCTTGTTGGTAGTAGGTTTTAGCAATTTGCCATTGTTGTTGTTGTTGGGCAAGCATTCCCAAATTATTGTAAGTTAAAGCTTGAGAGGGGCGATCGCCATATTCAATGCAGATATCAAGGGCTTGTTGGTAGTAGGTTTTAGCATCTTGCCATTGTCGTTGTTGTTGGGCAAGTATTCCTAATTGCCCGTAGGTAGAAGCTTGAGAGTAGCGATCGCGGTATTGAATTTTGAGGTCAAGGGCTTGTTGGTAGTAGGTTTGAGCAATTTGCCACTGCCGTTGTTCGCTGGCCACCCTTCCTAATTGATGGTAGCTAGAGGCTTGAGAGGGGCGATCGCCGATGAAGATGTAAATATCAAGCGCTTGTTGGTAGTAGGTTTGAGCAATTTGCCATTGTCGTTGTTCTTGGGTAACTATTCCCAGGTTGTGGTAAGTAGAGGCTTGTCCCTCGCGGTCGCCATATTCAATGTAAATATCAAGCGCTTGTTGGTAGTAGGTTTGAGCAATTTGCCATTGTCGTTGTTCTTGGGTAACTATTCCCAGGTTGTGGTAAGTAGAGGCTTGTCCCTCGCGGTCGTTGTATGCAATTTTGATATCAAGAACGTGTTGGTAGTAGGTTTGAGCAATTTGCCATTGTCGTTGTTCGGTGGCAAGCATTCCCAACTGGTGGTAGGTGGTGGCAAACATTGACTGTTTTTGTTCCTCAGAGATGCCCTCAAGTTGTTGAATGAGATCAATTAGCGTTTCGTAAGACTCTTTGGCTTTTGGGTATTGTCGCGTTTCTAGGTAGCGGTTTGCTAAGCTTAGCAGTACCTCTAAAATTTCAACACCCCTTTCACCGATACGCATCTCATCTGGATAAGCGGTTTGAGCCTCAGCCACCCATTGATATAACTTGAGATGGGTTTGAATATCTTTGGTTAAATTGAGATAAGTACTCAAGCAATAGATAATTGAAACAGAATCCTGTTGCTGTAAACTAATTTCTAGGGCATTGTAAAGGTTTTCATATTCTAAACGACAGAAATCGATTCCCAGTTGTTGTTTGTCCGCCTCTTTTGACTGCATCAACTGTTGATAATAAGGTGCTAACCCTTGATAGTAATATTTAAAGCCTGTTTGTAAAGCCTCGTAGGTTGTAGCATCTAATGCGTATAATTGGGTTTTAAGCCAGTCAAGAAATATAGGCTGAATATTCAGCAGTTCGGGATTCTCTTCAGACGGGGCAGACAATAATCCACAGTTAATCGCTTCTTGAATAGCATCATCAAAGCGATCCAATTCATAATCCTGAAACGGTTCTAATTGTTGGAGTTCTTCAGCATAAATTGGAAGACCCAGACGAACTAGAAACCCACTAAAAGGGGCTAAACATAATAACATTTTCTGGGCAGTTTGCGAGAGATTACTATGAGAATATTCCATTTAGGAGACTTTTAGTTTGATCTTCACTATTCTCATTTTAATCAATCTCGGCGGCTTCTAATGCTGCTAAAATCTCTGATGGAGATTGTCTTTTCAGGATTGTTGCGGTTTATTGGAGTGGTTAACCTGTTGATAATCCGTCAACGCCCCATGTCCGTCAAAATGAAGACATTAAACTAAAGCAAAACCATCAATTGCTTCACCCGCTAGTCCATTTTCTGAGCCATCAAAAAATGAGCTAAAACCATTAGATTGATTGTAAATAAAGGCATCGCTGCCATCTCCACTTAAACCCGCTACTTCAAAAGCACCTTTTGTGGTTAAATAGATATCACCATTATTATCAATCCAAGTACCATCGATATTTTCACTTCCTTTGCCTAGCGCCTGAGTAGACCCATCAAAAAACAACTCCCAGTCACCGCTCGTTGTATCTCCTAAACTGGTAGGATTAAATAATAATAAGTCTTCATCTTGGGGCTGTGGCGAAGATAAACCGGGAATGCTGGGATTGCCTGTCGTACTTATTACTAAATCACCCTCTGAAGTCAGTCCAATGGCATCAATATCTTCTTTTTTAGTAGTTAAACCGACATCCGACCCATCAAAGTACATTTCATAAGTACCAGCGGTGTCGCTTCCGGTTGAAGTGGGAATAAAACGCACAATATCTGAATCATCCACTATTCCTAAACCCGGTAGAAAATTCGGGGTTTTAAAACTCATTAAAATACTGTCGTCGTCATTAATATGAAATGCATTCACATTCCCACCCCAAAGCACATCCGACCCATCAAAATGCATCGACCAACTGTCTGTGGTGTTATCATAAGCGAGGATATCTTTCCCTTCAAAATCAATCCCACCGACTGTACCTTTATCAGCTAAACTAACGTAAAGTGTCGAGTCATCAACAGCATCATCAACCACAGTAAACGTATCGGTAATCATTGTAGAGCCATTATGCTGAAACTCCACTTCCCAAACTCCCACAGCCGGCGCGTCGGGTAACTCAACTCCAGCCAACCACCAACCATATCGAATTTGAGGTGCTTCCCAAGACCAATGAGCATATTCAGTCCCATCCGGCTGACGAAAGTAAAAATCTAAGGTGTCACCTTCATCCACCCCATGCAAATGTACCCACATTATCGGTGTCATTCCGGGCCCTTGGGTAAATGTATCGATGGTTTCAGGACGCTCTCGTAAATCGGGAAAAGAAGGAGCATAATTTGTAATATCATGATCTAAGGAGCCAACCACATCGCCAGCATAAGGCATGGGTGACTCCCAGACATATTTATCGCCCGGAAGATTGATTTCAATCACCTCACCATTGTCATATACTGCAAAATCAAGGTGAGCATCGCTGGAATTACCAGAACTTCCTACTTCTGCAATGGTCTCACCCGCATTGACAACATCACCCACGGCAACATCCGCTGAGTCTGTGCGTAAATGATAATATCGAGTGACTAATCCATCACCGTGATCGATGATAATATAATTACCTGGCGTACTGCATGGATTTTCGGTTGAACAACGGTCAGGATGGCTATCTTCGACTGCGATAACTGTGCCAGGAAGGGAAGCATAAATCGGTACACCCTCATCCATTGCGGCGAAGTTTGGTAAGGTAAAATCAATCGCATCATGACGGTCGTAAGTATAGTTACCGCCTTGATAATCTAATACACCCGGGCCTGGGTCTAAATCAACATAATTAACAATTGTCCAGTCTTGATACGGTACGCCACCAATGGGTGTTTGAAAAACAATTTCTTCCGCCATATTCACCCTTCTGTATTTTTCAGATTTCTGTCACCTATCAATCAATATAGTCAGAAGCCAGAGTGTCAGGCTGCCAAAATGGCATAAAATTAGGTTGAATTGATGGTTGAAGAGATATAATCAGAAAATATAGTAGATTCAGAGCCTAAATTAACCAGTCTTTTGACTACACCAAGCGGCTTCAAAAAAATCTAATTCACATTCCATTGCATACCGATAAATTGAACTTGCTTCTGTTTCTTGATGGGTAATATAACGGCTCATTAAATCTTCTAATTGTTGCGCTAATTGTTCAAATGCGGCATCATTATAAGTCTTAATCCAATCACTATATTCATGTGTTGAAGTCTGAGACTGTGCTAAACTTTGACCGAGAAAAGCATATAAGCGCAAACAGGGTGTCATCGCGGCTGTAGTTAAACCGACATCTTGACCCCAAGCGGTTGCCAGCAGAAAGTCCGTGTAACGACGAGTAGCAATACCGGGTTGTATTTGTTGTAAGTCCACACCCCACTCAGCAGCATAACGTTGGTGTAAACGTAATTCTTCTACGACTCCATCTCCTAAACTATGGAAAGTAGTAAAGCCTTCCCAGTCAGGAGTTTTCGCCGCAGCAATACTGTAAGCGCGGGCAAAAGCAGTCAGAAAAAAAGCATCTTGCCCCACATAATAGCGAAAACAGGCTTCAGGCAAGCTTCCCGTCGCAATGCCTTGGACAAAAGGATGTTGTAAACAAGCAGTTTTTAAGTCTGAGTTGGCGTTCCAAAGATTTCTCGATATCATAAAAAGGTGTATCTTAAAGTCAATAGTAATATCATAATTGATATCATTGATTGAATAAATTTATAATTTTAGCTTAAATCCGTCTAATTTTTATCGCACTTCAAAATATTACGGAGATAATTATGGCAGACAAACAAGTTTTTCATCTAATTAATCGCATTAGTTTAGGCCCTAAAAAAGAACAAATTCAATTGATTGAAAAGCAAGGAATTGATGGCTATATTCAAGCTCAATTGCAACCCAAAAATATTCCTTATCCTGCTGAATTGAAGCAAAAACTACAGCCTTTAGAAACATTAAGGTTTACACCGAACAAAGCTTTTAAAGAACGACAACGAATTGAGAAAACGGCTGATGAATTAACACTGAGTCGTCGAGAGAAGCGTAGAGCGCGTCGGCAGTTAGAGAATAAAACACTTCTGCAAGCTCGTCAAGGCCGCTCCTTATTGGCTCTAGAAAGCCCTCGACAATTAGAAGAAGTAATGGTGGATTTTTGGTATAATCATTTTAATGTATATGCCAAGAAATCAGGAATAACTCGAATACTATTTAGCTCTTATGAACAACAAGTAATTCGACCTCATGCTTTAGGAAAGTTTCGCCAAATTTTAGGGGCAACGGCTCATCATCCGGCGATGTTACATTATCTTGATAACTGGCAGAATACCGATCCAAAAAGTAAAAATGCAAAAGGACGATTCAAAGGAATTAACGAAAACTATGCTCGTGAACTCTTAGAATTGCATACATTGGGAGTCGATGGTGGATATAGCCAACAAGATGTAATGGAATTAGCGCGGATTTTAACCGGGTGGGGATTACCTGATAATCCAAAACGTTCAACTGATGAAGATGGGTTTTATTTTGATAGCGATCGCCACGATTTTACTGATAAAATCCTACTTGGAAAAACGATAAAAGGACGAGGAATTGCAGAAGGAGAAGAAGCACTTGATTTACTCGCCAGTCATCCTTCAACTGCTAAATTTATTAGTTATAAAATTGCTCAATTGTTTATTGCTGACTATCCACCAGAATCAATTATTAAAAAGCTATCGCAACGGTTTCTAGAAACAGAAGGTAATATTGCAGCAGTTCTCAAAACTGTATTTAAAAGTGATGAATTTTGGGATAAAAAATATTATAATAGTAAGTTTAAATCTCCCTATCGCTATATGACATCTGTGATGCGGGCGATTGGGACCGTGAGTAACTATAAACGGATTGATGGTCTTTTAAATCAGTTGGGAATGCCGCTGTACGAATGTGCCACCCCAGAGGGGTATAAAAATACTGAGGATGCTTGGTTAAGTCCAGATACAATGATTCGGCGTAGTAGTTTATCTCTGCCCTTTTCCAATGGATTATTGCACGATAGTAAACCGATTGATAAAGATCGATTGTCTCAAACTTTAGAGGGTTTATTATCTACAAATACTCTAGAAGTGATTGATAACAACCCACCAAACTTAAAAGCGGCATTAATGTTAGGTTGTCCTGAATTTATGCGATATTAAACAGCCTGTCTCCATAAAATGTTAGATTATCAGTAATAATTTTACTCAATCTCACAAGCATTCGTCCTGTGGTCAACGTCTCACCCAATAAGCCCTCCTCTGATATCCCGGCTTCTGTGACTCGTCCGTGGATTGATCCCAATTTACTTTGGGTCGCTAGACGGTTTTACCGGGAGTATTTTCACGCCCATAGTCAACAGATGCGTCGCCCCTGGGGTATAGTTGTCCATCGCCGGACTCAACGGGCAGCAGTAATTTTTTCTCATCAGCCCATTTTACTTTGGGATGAATGTTTTATTCCATTTGAACAGATTGAATCTGAGTTATCTTAATTGAAAGTCTATGGACAAAAATGCTACACAATATTCCGGCAATGTAACTTTCAGAGATTAAATGATTGATAGAAATAATTCTCAAACTTGACTCACTCAGAATAAACCTCGATAACGAATAAACAGCAAAATCACTGCCCAAGAACCCAAAGCGACTTTAATTGCGACTAAAATATTCAAGATAGGAATCATACCCCCGCTAAACAAAGTACCCATGACTCCATAAGGTAATTCCCATCTCATTAACGTCATCGCGGCTAATATCAAAAAAACCAAAACCGAGATCTTTTCCCAAGCTGCAGCATTCCATTTTTTATAAATGGCTTCCATCCATTGAGAGGACGAAGTAATGGCAATTAAACCAATTGCAGTCCCTCCAGCCACACCCGCTGCAAAACCGCCCCCAGGACTCAGATGACCCCGAATTGCTAACTCAATACTGACGAGTGCGGTAATTGTTGCCCCCAAACGCGCCAATACAATAGAAGGGCGATCACTAAATTGATGAACCGTTTCGGTCGGTTGTTCATTTGCCATCAGGAAACGGACTCCTAAAATAGCAATAGTAAAAACAACCACTTCAAAAATAGTGTCATATAGTCGATTTCTAAAAATGATACCTGAAACCGCATTCGGAACGCCGCTATCAGCAACCACTGTTTCAACAATTGAGAATTCATCCCATTCTGCGGTGGGGTTCGGTAAGACAATCATTTTAATAAACAATGCAATTCCTGCTGCAATATAAACCCATTTCATTAATGTTTTTCCTCTTGATTTGATAGCTGAATATAAGCTAGGGTTGTTTCAGTTGAAGTCAACTCAGCTTGCATAATTTCAAACAGACGATGAACTCGAGTTGTTGTGTGATAAGGTTGTTCACGATTGGATTCTATTTGTGACTGTTTTGTACAAGTCGCATGAATTTCTCTATCCATTAATGCCTGTTCTAAAGCTTGTGGAGTCGGATACTCAATCAGCTCTAAACGTAAATAATGTTGCTTCACGACTTGTTTCAGGTTAGTCAGGAGCTGTTGAAAATAGCCTTCCGGGTCGATCTGAGTTTCCTTCAATACTCCCAAACGCATCACCAGAGAGGAACGAACCGCAATCACATAGAGAGTAATAGCAAGCATTGTACCCACTAAAGCCTCAGTTAAGGCGACATCGGCCGCCCCTAAAATAGCATAGACTAATGCAGCGACTGCCCCTAAAATACCTCGAATCACTAATGCTTGGTAAGGGTTTGCTTGAACCACAACCATGAGTGCAGTTAAAGGGAGTAGCGCCACAATCAAATAAACGTAACTATCTATCATATTTTAGTAATTTCCTTTAATTTGGGTTGTAAAAGATAGTCATGATTAATGTCCTAACAAAATTTAGAGTTGGATCAGTTGAGTTTAAATTTCGTTGTCTATTTTATCACTTGAACAATAGGCTAAAACATATCCCAGTACAGTATTCCAAATTGCTAAAGTAATAATTCCCAGCAGTAAGAGAGACCACTCGCTAGGTATCCTTAAAAGTAAACCCGTCACAATACTCATTGAACCTAGAGTATCAGCCACAGAAAGACTATGAAGTTTGAACAAAACAGATCGCTTTCCGATTAAGGGCCAAGTTCCCCAAAACCAGAAAATAATGCCAATCACGATACAGCTGTAACTTAAAATATTAATCATAATTCGTTGATTTGTTTGATTAAATGAGCGAGTAACATTAATCCCGCATTTCCTACACTTAAAATAATGACTGCCACGACCCCAATAGACCAATCATCTCGTAAAACAGAGATAAACAGCATAATAATTGAGGTTTTGGTGGCAATACTCGCAAAAGCCAGCATTTTTTGCCAAATATCCTCGTCCTGACAAGCTTCATAAATCGGGATTAATAAAGCCAAAATCATCGCGATTAACATCACATTCATGAACACGATATTGGTATTATTCAATTGAAACACCATCTGAATAATCATCTTACTTTCTCCTTTGCTTTCTACCCCGACGACGAATTACTCTATGAACTTCATACCAACCTTTTTCATGATATTTTAAAACAATGGTTTTCGGTGTAAAGGTAATCAGAAATATATCGAGAAAAATCAATCCTAATGTTCGTTGTGGTTTAACTTGCTCACAGATTACATCCTCATCGGTGTGGGGACGAAATATCATTTCGACAGCTTCGATATAAGCTTGGGGAATCGCTACAACAATTTCCCACAACACCTGTAGCCAATCTTTTAATGCGCCAAGAGACGTGCGGTTACGAGGTAATAAAAAGGCGACACCCACACCAATAATCAGATTGGCCAAACTGAAATCAGCGGTGAGTAAAAACCAAATTGCCAGTCGGAGTATTATATTGAAAACTGTAATTGCGTCCATATAATCCAAAAGAGTATAGTTATCATTAAGATCATTACCCCAATTAAGTGATCAAATTGTTCAATAACGCGGGGAAGTTTGATTGTTAATTTTTTAATAATGAACAGGTAAATCAGCCAACCGATGATAATGCTTATCAATGGTTTAATTATATTCTCAACAGTGTACGCTTGGTAATAAAATCCGTTAGCAACAAATAGACCACCCAGCAAAATCACCATGGCGGCCCACAAATTTGATCTAATTTTTCCTTTTTCTTTGTTTCTTTCATAAGGGAGAAAGATAAACTTAGCAAAAGAAATCGCTGTTCCGATTGCTACAATATTCATGGCAATGACTTGCCAAGGTAAGTAATTTTTGCTAGTTAAAACCTTTGCCCCAAAGCCTGATAATAGAGGAAAACCAGAGATAGAAAAACTAGCGATCACTAAAGCTAGCCAAATTGAAGCATTGATCGGCTGATGTTGTAGTTGCTTAAAGTTACGACTCGGTAAAATACCTGCAATTAAAAACAAAGCTGATTTCACTAAACCATGAGTTAACGCATAAAAACCACCGACTCCCGGTGCAGCCAAAATGAAACCCAATTGAGAAATGGTATGAAATGCCAGCATTCGCTTGGTATCTTTTTCAAAAACAGCAAAACCGACCCCCAGTAAAGCAGTAGTGACCCCGAGAAACCGAATCAGAGGATCAAACTCTTCTAACATCAGCGCACAACGAACCAGGGGAAATACACCCGCTTTCACCACAACACCAGAAAATATTGCTGAGACTGGGGATTCAGATTCGGAGTGAGTTAGGGGTAACCATAAGCCTGATATAAAGATACCACCCTTGACTAACAGTCCTAGAAAAATTAGTGCGACAGCTTCGGGAGGAGCCCCCCGCAAACCGATAAAATTAAAGGAATGATGCGCTTGATAAACCAATACTGCCCCAATTAAATAAAACAGCATGGCCGTATTACTAACAAATAAATAACGCAATCCCACCCAAATTGAGCGGTCTGTGCGAGGATAAGCAATCAGTAGAAATGCGGCGATACTAATCACTTCTAAAGCCACATACAAACTAATAAAATCTGCACAAATAAATGTAGCGTTAACACTGCCGTGCAGAATCAGAATCTGCATATAAAAGAATGCGGTTTTATCACTTCCCCAACAGTATAAAACTACAGCAGCGGTGACGAGAGCATTAGTCAGAATAAAAAAGCCACTCAGCCCGTCTATTATTAAGGAAACACCGAAATGATCGAGTAATTGTAGATTAAAAGATGATGCGCCTGCAAAAATTTCCGCAGCATAAGCCGCCGAAACTAGGGCCATGATTATGGCTAAACCACGAGAAATCTGAGGCACTAAATAAATTAAAAATCCAATGAAAAAGGGCAAAACTATCCACAGAATTGTTATATAGCTCATAGGGCTTTGAAACAAAAATTATTTGATTTGACACGTTATATAATTCCTTGTTTTTAGACAAACGTGATAAAAATTGCAGTGTTATATATCAGAACATTTTAAATATAAACTTCAGTTCATTTAAAAAAATTCATCTTGTTTTACGGGATTTCTCAAAATCCATCATCATACTCGCACCATCCAAAAGATAATAATTAACATCACAGCCATCATCCCAATTAGATGATCGAACTCTTCAACCACACGGGGTAATTTAATCACAAATTTCTTAATAATGAAAAGATAAATCAGCCATCCTAATGCCACTATGACTAAAGGTTTAAGCAAATTTTCGACGCTATAGGCTTGGTAATAAAATCCGTTAGCTGCAATTAATCCACCTAGCAAAACCACCATTGCTACCCAAAACCCTGACTGAATTTGTCCTTTTTCTTTGTTTCTTTTATAAGGCAGAAAAATAAACTTAGCGTAGCAAATGGCTGTTCCGACTGCAATAATATTCATTGCAATTACTTGCCAGGGTAAGTAGTTTTTGCTAGTTAAAACTTTAGCTCCAAACCCTGATAGTAAAGGAAACCCGGAAATAGAAAAACTCGCGATCACTAAAGGAATCCAAATGGAGTTTTTCATCGGCTGATGATGCAGTTGTTGAAAACTACGACTGGGTAAAATACCTGCAGTTAAAAACAAAGCTGATTTGACTAAACCGTGAGTTAAAGCATAAAATCCGGCCACTGTTGGGGCAGCCATGATAAAACCTAATTGAGAAACTGTACTAAATGCTAAAGTCCGTTTCGTATCTTTTTCAGGTATTGCACAACAGACCCCCAGAAATGCGGTTCCTATCCCAAAGATTCTGACAATTGGATCGATTTCTTCTAACATTAACGCACAACGAACTAAGGGAAATACCCCGGCTTTCACCACCACCCCCGATAGCATGGCTGAGACTGGAGAGAGAGATTCGGAGTGAGTTAAAGGCAACCACAAACCAGAGACAAAAATACCGCCTTTGATTAATAATCCGAGAAAAATGAGTGCAACTCCCTCAGAAGGAGCCCCCCGCAAACCGATAAAATTAAAGGAATGATGCGCTTGATAAACCAATACTGCCCCAATTAAATAAAACAGCATGGCCGTATTACTGACAAATAAATAACGCAATCCCACCCAAATTGAGCGGTCTGTGCGAGGATAAGAAATTAGCAGAAATGCGGCGATACTAATCACTTCTAAAGCCACATACAAACTGATAAAATCTGCACAAATAAATGTGGCGTTAACACTGCCATGCAGAATAATGACCTGCATATAGAAAAAAGCTGTTTTATCGCTCCCCCAACAGTATAAAATTACAGCAGCGGTGACGAGAGCATTAGTCAGGATAAAAAAGCCACTCAGCCCGTCGATCATTAAGGAAACACCGAAATGATCGAGTAATTGGAAATTATAAGTTGATCCAGAGGCAAAAATTAGTCCGGCATAAGCAGCAGTTGCCAGCACCACTCCTAATGCTAGAAAACGATTGAATTGAGGCAGTAAGTAAATGATAAACCCGATAAAAAAGGGCAATACCATCCATAGAATTGTTATCTGTGTCATGGTGTATTATTCTCTTCAATTACCTTCGTTTCTAAAGTAGGATTATCTTTCGCCAATTTCATCACACCGACTAACATTAACGCTTGAATTGAAAAGCCAATTACAATTGCCGTTAAAATCACCGCCTGGGGTACCGGATCTGAATAAACTCCCGTATTTGCCTTAGTGGCAATGGGTGTGTACAAGCCATCTCGTGATGCCACAAGTACATAGTAGGCAATTACCCCTGCACTCATTACGTCCATTGAAACGATTTTCATTACCAGATTTTTTTTTAAGATTATTCCGAAAAATCCACACAATGTAGTGGCAAATATACACGCTTCTAGCATAAAAATAGTTGATGATTTACTACGTTGATATTAAGCTTTATTAAGAAGCCTCAGCTTTCTAATGCAGACAATCTAAAAAATTTACTAACAGCTATATAAAATATATGTCAGACTAAATCAACTTCTCAGATTGACTGCTGCCCAATAGTGTTTTTAAATTCAACAGAAGTTAAAGAGAGCATAGACAGAAATCTATGATTTAAATGTTCTCTTTTTTGAGATATATTATACAAGCATTTGGGCAAAAAGCAAATTAGTCTGGAGCAGATCGACTTTAAAGCCATCTTGTCCATTCTCGTTAGTTCAGTACAAAATACTACTTTAATTCCTTTTGAATTATGAGTTATGAGTTATCAATGATCAATGATCAACGATCAATTATCAATGATCAATTATCAATTTATACCCACGGGCAATCATCATAAACTCTACTCCTTTGCACTCTTGCCGGTCGTATGCCTTGCGGCAACTGAACGTAACGTGCCCACGTGATGCTAGTCGTAAGTGTTACCCAGTACTCTCTTATCCATTGTCCCAACCTTGTAGGCGGGAACTCCGCTATAGACAGGCTTCTAACTTCTCCTTTTTAGACCTTTTCTCAAACTAAAAAAGCTTTATAGTCACTGGCTTAATTATAAGGATTAAAGCTAATAAATGAAACTTTAGAGAAACTTGAATTAATCAGAACATAAAAACAAAGAGATTCATTAAATTTTATTGATATTATAGAGCTGTTTTGTTCCCGAGAACTTTATTATTGCTGATATTAAGAGTTTATATACTACTGTGTAAATAATAATAAATACTATTTTAATTTAGTAAAACAGTGACAGAGTCAACCCTTAGTAGACAGTTTGACAACTGACACAATAGAAAATACGGAATATGAGAAATTAAGGTTAGATGTGATTTATGTAGGATTACTGATAAATTCACCCAAAAGAATACAATTACAGATAAAATGCTAGCTGTGTTAGGGATATGCTAAGGGTTTGAGCCTGATTTTGCACCAATATTAAGGGGATCGGCAGGTTACGGACTACATAGAGATAAGGTACAGTGCTTGATGTCATTTATTTCAGCGAAAATTAAAGGGGAAGAGTTACCTTGTTTCTCCCATCTTAAGGCAATGATTAGCTATCAACTTAAGCAAGTGAACTAAGCGCAAAGTCTAGTTATTTTTAATCAAAATTGTATTAACTATAGAGCTTGATGTCTCCAGATTTTTTACCATTTTTTATGAAACTGGAGAGTTTTTGTATGCATTCATTCATAAAATATAATAAAGCTGATACTGTTTGGAAATAGCAGAGTCATATTGACATAGCAAAGAGTTTATACTGTGTCAAGAAATCCACTACAAACATACTAGTAGATCGCATTATTCAGATAAGGTAGCCATAGGTAAAAGTCTGGTATGCTAAGACTTGTTTTTGGTGATAAAATTTGTTGACTCACAGGACTGATTCCCTTTAACCACATGGGGGGAGTAACCCGATATAGGTAGCTCTACTCTTATTTAATCAAGAGGAAATCAGCTTAATTATCATCTGTCGGAAACTTGTAAAAGCCTTTATCAGTCTAGAGTCTTATCTGAAGAGCTACTCAGGTATGTGTACCATCCAAAATACTATGCTAGATTACAGCGATCGCAGAGCGTCACATCAAGTATATTGCCATTCTATAAAAACATTAAATACTATGAATCAACTTAAAAAAAATCAGCAATACTATTCAATTCCCTTAGCAACTCAGTCTGTTTCTGAAATCTTAGTGGTGATAGATTCAGCAGTTGATCGTGCTGAATTATTATTACAAGGAATTGTACCCCAAGCCAAGGCTCTCCTGTTAAATCCCCATCAAGACGGGGTAGAACAAATCACCCAAATACTCCAACAAAATCCGGCTATTTCATCACTTCATATTATCTCTCATGGTTCCCCAGGTAGTCTGCAATTAGGCAATACTCGCCTCAGTTTAGATACCCTCGGAAAATACGCAGAGCATCTAAACAATTGGTCACTTGACTCCTTGCTGCTATACGGATGTAACGTTGCTGCTGGGGATGCCGGAAGTGAATTGATTGAAAAACTGCATCGCTTAACCGGTGCTGAAATTGCCGCCTCTGCTAATCCTACCGGAAACGCAACACTCGGAGGAGACTGGCAGTTAGAAGTGACAACGAATAATTTCGCTGTAGAATTAGCTGTTACCCCGCAAACTCAGGCGAGTTATAGTTCTATCTTTCCAGAACCGATTTTAGATATCACAGCGAATGTCGTTAACTTTGATCCCGCCACAGATCCGGGAACAACATATACGTTAGATGGCTTATTTAACCCAAACAATAACACCATCGAACCGGGTGAAGTAAATTACAGTTTCCGGGAGGGTCAGGGGAATAATATCCAAATTACGGGTTTCACTCTGGCGGGTGGTGAGCAATTTCTAGCTGGGGATACCTTAGATGAGTTTGCCTTGAGGCGGGTTTTTGACCCGGCTAACGCCAATCAGGTGCAAGGACGGCGACAACTGGTGTGGTTTGAACAAGCAGAAGGTAGCACACCGACTGATGTTCGCATCAGACCTCAATATACTAATGCACCCTTTACCGAGATTATGGAAAGGGCCTTGTTTGGGAACATCATTAACCGGGGTACAGATAATATTTTCAGTAACCAAGGTAATAATCGGGGCAATAACAACAATATTGAGCGGGTTGACTACCTTTCTACTAATCCTTTAAGCGTTACAATTGACCCAGTCGATGGTGGATTTTTAGTTTTAGAACGGGGGGGTAACGATCCAGTTCAGATCGCTGCTGTTACAGCATTAGATGCAAATGGAGCGCCGTCTGAGTACGGACCATTAATCTCAATCCCTGATGATGAGAATGAATGGGGAGAGTCGTCAACCGTACTTACTGCCGAAGTTCTGCGCCGAGATCAGGCCGATCTTGACCCTACTTTTCCGGGTGATAATGGTGATAATCGCTTACAACGGATTACGACTGCTGGTAGAAATGGACAAGCCATATCAGGGATTTATTTTAGCTTCGATGAGTTAGGTTTAGGTCTAGGTGATGACTTCTTTGGATATTCTTTATTTGCACCAGATGTTAATGAGAATGACTTTGATTTAACTGACTTTAATAGTTTTCCCATAGATACCGATCAAAACGATGGTGGACTGGACTTAATTGCGGGTGGTGTCGTCTTCGTAATTGATACTGCCGAACCGCCAACACTGGACTTGGACGGTGATGATAGTAGCACCGCTACAGATAACGACTTCACGATTGCGTTTGCTGGAGATCCCGTTCCTGTTGGGGATGTCGATGTTGTCATTACTGATGATGACAGTATTGAGACAGTGTCGGCCACGCTCTTTCTCGCCAACCCTACAGGTGGAACCGCACCCCCTCTAGCTGAAGACCTTCTGTCAATTAATGGCGCTTTGCCTGCGGGTATTGTAGCAAGAGACTATGATCCAACCACTGGAACTTTGATTCTCGAAGGTAATGCACCCATTGCAGCTTATGAAACCGCAATTAGTCAGATTGTTTATAACAATACTTCCCCTAACCCAGATACAACTCCTCGTATCGTAGAAGTTACAGTCAATGACGGTATCCTTGATAGTGAGCCTGCCCTAACGACTATTACTTTTGCTGAAAATATCCCTCCCATTGCGGTGGATAACGTTGATACCACTCTAGTTGATACTGCTGTCCCCATCAACGTATTGGAAGGAGACTCAGACCCAGACACAAGTCCTAATCCCACCTTGGGTTTAGTTGAGTTTACTCAACCGACAAATGGTGTGGTTACCTTAGATGACAATGCTACACCCAACGATCCAACTGATGACCTGGTCATTTATACTCCTAACCCAGGGTTTACAGGAGACGATACCTTTACTTACACCATTACTGATGGTGCAGATACAGCCACAGCTAACGTAACAGTTACGGTAGAACCCGCCCCCAACCTACCCCCAGTTGCGGTGGATAACGTTGATACCACTCTAGTTGATACTGCTGTCCCCATCAACGTATTAGACGGAGACTCAGACCCAGACACAAGTCCTAATCCCACCTTGGGTTTAGTTGAGTTTACTCAACCGACAAATGGTGTTGCTAGCTTAGATGATGGTGGTACACCCAACGATCCAACCGACGATCAGGTGATTTATACTCCTAACCCAGGGTTTACAGGAGACGATACCTTTACCTACACCATTACTGATGGTGCAGATACAGCCACAGCTAATGTAACGGTGACGGTAGAAGCACCTCCTGAAAATATCCCTCCCATTGCGGTGGATAATACAGGGCAAACCACACCAGCGACTCCTGTTGTGATTGATGTTCTACAAGGAGACTCCGACCCAGACACAAGTCCTAACCCTACCCTGAGTTTAGTTGAGTTTACTCAACCGACAAATGGTGTTGCTAGCTTAGGTGACAATGATACACCTAGCGATCCAACCGACGATCAGGTCATTTATACTCCTAACGAAGGGTTCAGCGGAGAAGATACCTTTACATACACTATTACTGATGGTGAAGATACAGCCACAGCTAATGTGACGGTTACTGTACTTGATTCTATGCCTGAGGCGGTGAACGATGAACGAAGCACTGCACCCGGTACAGCCATAACAGTTAATGTTCTCGGCAATGACTTCGACCCAGATAACGCCCCTGAACCGCTGAGTATCGATAGCTTTGACCCGACTTCTGCTAACGGCGGTACTATCGCATTTAATGCCAGTGGCACCGCGTTAGTTTATACCCCGGCTGATGGGTTTGCCGGAGTTGATACTTTTGAATACACCATCACCGATGGGCAAGAGACAGACACGGCGACTGTTAGGATTGATGTTATTGGTGATATACCCAATGCAGCCAACGATCAAGAAACCACTGCCGCTAATACTGCCGTCTCAATTAATGTTCTCAGGAATGACTCAGACCCAGATAACGCCCCTGAACCGCTGAGTATTGTCCCCGATGGCTTTGATACAACTTCTGCTAATGGCGGTACTGTTGTACTCAATCCCAGTGGCACAGCCTTAATTTATACTCCTGCACCAGGATTTACCGGAACGGATACCTTTGTCTACACTATTACCGATGGAGACAACGAAGATACAGCCACTGTTACGATTGACGTAAGAGATACGATACCCGATGCGGTTGATGACGAGCGTAGCACTGCACCCAATACAGCAGTAACAGTCAATGTTCTCGACAACGACTCAGACCCAGATAACGGCCCTAACCCTCTGAGTATCGAAAGCTTTAACCCCGCCTCCGCTAACGGGGGTACTATTGCGCCCAATGAAGACGGCACGGCCTTAGTTTATACCCCCGATGATGGGTTTATAGGGGTTGATACCTTTACCTACACCATCACCGACGGGGTACAAACCGATACAGCTACTGTTACCATCAACGTGGCAGATACTGAACCCAATGCAGCCGACGATCAGGAGACCACTGGGGCTAATACTGCCATCACAATTAATGTTCTCGGCAATGACTCAGACCCAGATAACGGCCCTCAGCCGCTGAGTATTGTCCCCGATGGCTTTGACACCACCTCTGCTAATGGGGGTACCATTGCCCCCAACGAAGACGGCACAGCATTAGTTTATACTCCCGCTAATAGGTTTACTGGAGTTGATACTTTTACCTACACCATTACCGATGGGGCAGAAACAGATACAGCAACCGTCACCATTGATGTCACTGAAGCTATACCTAACGCGATTGATGATGAGGAAACAACTTCTCCGGGTACGGCGGTAACGGTCGATGTTCTGGGTAATGATACTGATCCAGAAAACGATCCTCTCAGTATTGATAGTTTTGACGAGACTTCAGCTAATGGCGGTACTGTTACCGAAAGTCCTGAGGGCGGCTTAATTTATACTCCTCCAGCCGGATTTCTTGGAGTTGATACCTTTACTTACGTGGTCACCGATGGAGTACTAACAGATACTGCTACCGTTACTATCAATGTAGAAGATCAACGTCCTAACGCGATTGATGATGAGGATACAACCCCGCTTGATACAGCGGTAACGGTCAATGTTCTCGATAACGATACTGACCCAGAAGACGACCCTCTCAGTATTGATAGTTTTGATGAGACTTCGGCTAATGGCGGTACAGTCACCCAGAGTCCTGAAGGGGGCTTAATTTATACTCCTCCAGCAGGATTTATCGGAAGGGATAACTTTACCTATACTGTTACAGATGGGATTAACACAGATACAGCCAGTGTCACCATTAATGTCACGAGTAATACTCCGCCTGTTGCGGTTGATGATACACAAACTACAACCCCCGTTACTCCAGTCACTATCAATGTTCTGAGTAATGACAGTGACTCTGATAATGGCCCAGAAGCCTTAACGCTGACTGACTTTACTCAAGCAGCCAACGGTGTAGTCGTTCGTGATGACAACGGCACACCAGACGATCTCAGTGATGACCAATTAACCTATACTCCCAATGAAGGATTTATCGGAGACGATACCTTTAATTACACCATTACCGATGGTGCTAATCCGGCGACTGCGACAGTTACGGTTACGGTTGGCGATAATGCAGCGCCAGATGCGGTCGATGATTCTGTTGAGACTAACGTTGATGTACCCATTAACATTGACATATTAGACAATGACACCGATCCCGATGGAGATGGCTTAACCTTTACTATTTCTGACCCACCCGCTAGCGGTACAGCAGAACCCAATGATAATGGTACTCCTGATGACGAGAGCGATGACTTCATTGTTTATACCCCAAGTAATGGGTTTACAGGAGAGGATACCTTTACTTACACCATTGATGATGGTAATGGTGGCACAGACACAGCAACGGTAACCGTCAGTGTTAATGCACTTGTGCCGCCAACTCCTGAGAATTCATCACCTATTGCTGAAGGTGACAGCACAACAACACCCATCAACACACCAGCGAGTATAGATGTTCTAGATGATGACACCGATCCCGATGGAGATGTCCTCACCCTGACTGAGGTATCTGTTCCCAGTAACGGTACAGTAGTCATTGATGATAATGGTACTCCAGCAGACCCCAGTGATGACTTCATTACCTACACTCCCAATAATGGATTTGTTGGGGAAGATACCTTTACCTACACCATTGATGATGGTAATGGTGGAACAGCTACAGCGACGGTGAACGTTACAGTGGCTGCACCCACACCCACACCTGAACCCACGCCCACACCCACACCGACACCCACACCGACACCGACACCCACACCGACAAATCAACCTCCGGTGGCTGAAAATGAGATAGGTAACATTGATAACGATGACGATCCAACAGGCGTTCCCACTTTAACTGCAACTGATCCCGATGGGCCAGAAAGTGAATTAGTCTATCGCATTAATAACCTACCCGAGAACGGTACTTTATTCCTAAACGGGCTTGAGGTAACTAGCCTCGAACAGGTGAGTCAGTTGACCCCAGATCAAACCGGGTTGTTAACCTTCTTACCCATACCGGGTAGTTTCCCAGAAGGCGGTGAGACTAGCTTCAGCTTTGTTGCCATAGATGCAGATGGTGCGGTTTCTAATCAAGCTGAAGTGACGCTGAATATTGCAGCACCTTCTATTCCTCCGGATGTATCAGATGAGGATGTTTGTGCTTGTCCGCCTATTCCTGTCTTTGAAGGAGTCGCACTCCCTGAACGGATTGAAATTGGCGCTGATATTCCCCCGGATACAATTCCTCGCACAGAGGGAGATGACAGCGACGATATATTGCTGGGAACAGCGGATAATGACTCGGTTCGAGGTGCTTTAGGCAGTGACATCATTGAAGGGGCTGGTGGTGATGATAGTCTCTTTGGTGGGGTTGATATCGACGCTGCCTTGACTCGAGATGATTCAGATACTTCAGTTGTCCGGGATATCTCCGGTCGTGATGCCATTGACGGGGCAGACGGCAACGACTTCATCTCTGCTAATGAAAGTAACGATACTATTACCGGTGGTACAGGCAATGATACTGCTTACGGTGGTAAAGATGACGATATTATCTTTGGTGATGAAGGTAGCGACGTTCTGTATGGGGACAATGGTAACGATACCGTGATTGGCGGTAATGGCCTCGGTGATGCAATTGCTCGTGACGATCGGGACAATCCGATTGATGATAATGACACTTTGTATGGTTATCGCAATGATGACGTGATGCAAGGTGGCCCCAGTAACGATGTCATGTTTAACGGTAGAGGAAATGACTTCAGCTACGGTGGACGAGGAGATGACGCAATGTGGGGTGACCTCGGTGCAGACACCATCTACGGAGATCGAGGGAATGACACCATGTTCGGGGATACGAATCAGCCTCAACAAGCTGAAGTTAATGGCCCTGACTTGATGTGGGGTGGCGCTGGCGATGATTTGATGGGGGGCAACCGGGATAATGATACCCTCAGCGGCGGTATTGGTAACGATACAGTTCGTGGGGGTCGAGAAGATGATCTGCTGTTTGGGGATGTCGGCAACGACTTACTCTACGGTGACCGAGGTGATGACCATCTCTGTGGTAACGAAGGGGATGATACGCTGTTTGGTGATGATGGCGACTTCGTGGGTGACGACACCCTTTGTGGGGGTAGTGGTGATGATGTTCTCCTCGGCGATAAAGGCAACGACATCCTCGAAGGTACAGCGGGTAATGATACCCTTTATGGGGGTGAAAATGAGGACACCCTTGAAGGCGGTTCTGGGGAAGACTGGTTATTTGGTGATGAAGGCAATGATATATTGAGCGGAGATAGCGGAGTCGATCGCTTTATTCTGTTTGCCACCGATAACGGTACAGATACCATCACAGACTTCCAAGCGGGTGAGGATATTATTCTCCTAGCAGGTGGTTTGGACTTCAATGACCTCAGCTTTACTCAAAGTGGAACTTCTACCGTTATTACGGCCAATGGTCAAGACTTAGCGATTTTGGAACAAACCGCCCTCAATACCTTAAATAATGCTAATAACTTTGCTACTTTTTAAGGTAATGTTCTAATTTCTGTTCGTGATTTGTAGAGATGTTTAATAGAATGTCTCTACATTTTTATTTGAAGTTGTTGATGGTTTCATACTACAGCGATCTGGCAATCTTGCTATATTAGACTGTGAAAGGGTTGTGACATCCTCCCGGCGCTAAATCTGCATATTATAGCGCGGGCTTCCAACATCGCTGTTAGACGTTGCTGCCCTACGCCACTTATCTAGGCAAAAAGCCCCCGACAGCCCGACTTGACAGCCAATTTCTTTGCCCCAGAGTCCCTGGGTACTAAGCATTTCATAGCCTCGGTTACAGATTTCCTGCGCTGAGGCTATATCTCTATCTACCTCGTATTTGCATTCTGGGCAGCTATGCCATCTATCAGAAAGCTCTTTCCTTACCTCAATACGGCAGTTTGGACAGGTTTGAGAAGTACCATAAGGGTTTACCTCGGCGATGTACACACCTCGCTGCTTACCTACATAGAACAAAATAGTTCTAAACTGACCAAATGCTGCATCAACAGTGTGTTTACCAAGAAAGCCTTTTGCCATCACTCTATAATCAATATCTTCTAAGAAGATAGTTCCGGCCAGATCGCAGAGTTTGTGAGCTAATTTGAATTGATAGTCTTTGCGTTTGAAGGCAATGTGATTGTGTAGGCGCTCTACTTTTAGTCTGGCTTTTTCGTAGTTTTTGGAGCGTTTCTTCTTTTTCGACAGTCTACGTTGTAGCACTTTCAGCCGACGGTGCAGACTTTTGAAAAACTTTTGGCCAGGTTCTACAAAACCATCACTGGTAGAACAGTAAGATAGCAAGCCGACATCAATTCCGATACAGTGACCATGAGGTACTGGTTCAGCAATAGATATATCCGATTCTATAGCTATTACAACGAACCAACCTACAGCCGTATTGAGGATTCGTGCTTGTTTTACTACAAACCCATCAGCAATAGGTCTATGCAAATTAATGGGAATTAAGCCCAGTTTTGGCAACTTAATTTGCCACCGAGTTATCGGATTAGCTTTGAACTGAGGAAACAGCAAAGATTTCATTTGTCCAAACTTCAAAAAGTCTGGGAAAGCCATATCCACGATTACGAAAAAAATCCCAAGCATCGTGCAGTCTTCTAATGTTAGTTTGAAGAACTTGAGAAGGTACTGCTTTAAGTCTGGGATATTCTTTTTTAGCTTTGGGAAGGTTGTTTTGCTGTTGGTGATATCCAGGAAACGGATAATCAGCCGCCATAATGTATTCTGATTCCAAACTACATCGATCTATCTGGCACTTACGAGAAGAAATCCAATCCTTGAGTTCCCGTAGCGCATAGTTATAGCTGACATGGCAGATTTCGAGCCACTCGCCCAGCAACTCGACTTGCTTGGTATCAGGGTAAATTCGATCAACATAATTTAGAATTATATTGACAGTTTACCACATATATCTAGTCGTGGTAGATGCTATTTTGGGGTACGTTGATTACTACAAAAATAGCTTGGGTAGGTCCATGTATCGAACACGCAAATCTTAAATTATGGCGTGGGACTTATCGCTCCCCCAAACCCCCACCATCAGTTAAAATATAGAAATCTCCTAATTTCATCAGTAGCACTATCACAACGGCGGGGTGAAGTGTTAATCTGATCAATAAAAGAGGCTAAGATAGCCCCTTTCAGCTTCAACCTTCAGTCATCAATTTAACCTCGGTTAATGCCAGGGGCTTGGCATTCTATGACAATTTCTCGAACTTTGGGATAACTTTGTAAGAGTTGCAAAAATAATTCGCGATCAAAATTTCTCGGATCTGATCGTTCCCCAGATCGATCGACCGCTTGGTGAGTGGTAATGCGGTTATCGGGTATACCCGTCCGAGAGACTAGCCAAGCCAAAGACTGATATTGTGTCATGGTATAGCCACTGTGGGAAGGGGTATTTTGATAGCCATCGGGTGGACTTTCTAGAGAAATATGATAGGCAAAGTTATTGACGGAGGGGGGATATTCTTGACTGGTTTTGACGGCTTCGGCCCCATTTTGCCCCATAAACACTGAATTTCCTGCGCCAAATGCCCGTAAGTCTGGGGGGACAATATAAACAATATCACCCGTACGGGTAATTAAAGTATGGTAAGTTGCTTGATTATCTTCTGAATTTTGGTAAGTTTGGAAGAATCGAATCGTACTATAAGCATCGGTTGCGGTTTCATGCAATACTACAATCGGTTGGTTTGTGGCGGGTTTTCCTTGTAAATCATAAAGATAGCGTTGTCCATAGTTTGTCTGGTTGGCGATCGCCTGATACTCATTGGCCGGGGTATAAGCCGGGACTGCAGAAGCTGCGGAATTTTGCCAATTAATCGGACGACGAAACCGATACAATGACACAGGGGTTTCAACAGGTGGCCCTAATTCTGGGGTTTGTGTCTGCTGGGGATTCGGCCGAACAGCACAAGTCGGGTATAATTCAGTGGTTGGATCGCTAATTTGGGCTTGAGTTACAACGCCAAACTGTGCCTGCAAATTTTCAAAGAATGGAAATATTAAAGTAACAGCAAAAGCTATTACACTCAAAATCACAAACATCCCAGTCACAGATTTTCGAGTCATGGGGAAAAGTAACACAGAAATTTTAAACGGTTTCTTCTCAATCAGTTTAGCCTATACTTTCAAGCTTGCTAAGATTGTCTGATGCTGGTGATTATTAACCCGGATTTTTAATTCTAATTTTCAATCACAAATGAATAAGAGACGCTACAGGTAACGTCTCTACAAAATGATAAATCAACTCAACCTAATATCAGTCAATGTGATGATTTTTGTATCATCCGGTTCGGTTAGTTAAACCCATTATCAATATCCGTTAGGCAATGTAGCGATCAACAAAGCTTTGTAACCCCGCATTAAAACCTTGGCCGACTGCCTGAAATCGCCATTCACCTTGTTTTTGATAAAGTCTACCAAATTCTACTGCAGTTTCTCGGGAAAAGTCCTCTTCTAAATCATATTTAGCCACTTCTACATCCGTTGCTTTGTCATAAATCCGAATAAAAGAATTTCGCACTTGCCCGAAGTTTTGCCGCCGTTGATCGGCTTCGTGAATAGTGACGACAAAAATCACTTCTTTGATATTGGGATTAATTTTTTCTAGATTAATTTCTAGGGTTTCATCATCCCCGCTTCCTTCTCCGGTGAGACTATCTCCTAAGTGTTGAACTGAGCCATCAGGAGAGTTTAGATTGTTATAGAATACAAAATACTCATCTGCTGGAATCTTACCATTTTCATCAATCATAAACACAGATGCATCTAAATCAAATGCAGTTCCAGTGTCTGTCGTGTTGACATCCCAACCTAAACCAATCCCTGCTTGTGTTAGTCCGGGCGCTTGTTTCGAGAGGTTAATCCGCTCTCCTTTCTGAATATTAACTGACATATTTTATCTCAACTGAATCACTAATTTTTCACTAAAAATATATTAGGTATATTGCTCTAAGAAACTTTCCAACCCTGTATTATACCCTTGCCCAACAGCTTGGAATCTCCACTCTCCATCCTTACGATAAAGCCGACCCATTTCTAATGCCGTTTCTCGGGAAAAATCTTCATCTAAATCATATCGTGTGACTTCATTTTGAGTCACTTCATCATAAATTCGGATAAAAGCGTTACGAACTTGTCCAAAATTTTGCCGTCGAGTTTCGGCTTGATAAATAGTCACAACAACAACGATTTCTTGCACAGCAGAATTCACACTGGTTAAATCTACCTTAATCGTTTCATCATCACCACTGCCTTCTCCTGTCCGGCTATCTCCAGAAGATTTTACCGAACCATCACCCGACTCTAAATTATTGTAAAAAACAAAATATTTTTCACCGATTACTTTACCATTTTCCCCCAACATAAAAACAGAAACATCTAAATCAAATTGATCTCCTGTATCCGTTTGGTTCACATCCCAACCTAAACCCAAACCCGCTTGGGTCATGCCAGGGGCTTCTTTTGATAAACTAATCCGTTCACCCTTCGTTAAATTAATTGTCATTATTTTTTGCGTTTTGAAATAAAACAGTAATACTATACTTTAATACTTCAAGCAGAGCGATGGCAATTTCGGAAAAATCATCTTTACAAACTAGCAATAATCTGTTTTTGATATTCCGACTCACTCATTAGATCTTGAGTACTTTCTAATCGATCCAAAAAGACTTTACCCTCTAAATGATCTAATTCATGCTGAAAAATCCGAGCCACAAAATCAGTCAATTCAACTTGATAAAGTTTATCATCTCGACTGGTATACTCAACCCCGATTGTTGGATAACGTGGCACTAAACCCCGAATTCCCGGCACACTCAGACAGCCTTCCCAGCCCTTGACAGGCTCCCCAGAATAGTTAATGATGCGGGGATTGATCATAGCTGTTGGCTCCATTGTCGGCGCATTGGGATAGCGCAGATTGGGCCGAGAGGCAACAATAAATAGGCGATCGCTGGCTGAGACTTGCGGGGCTGCGATCCCCACTCCGTTTGTTTGAATTGCAGTAAAAATCAGTCGATCAATTAAAGTTTGAATCTGCGGGTCATTGACTTCTATAATCGGTTGGGCGCAACGACGTAAAATCGGATTTCCCAGTTGAGCAATCTCTAATATCTGACTCATCGTACAATTTTAATTAGTCGTGGGTAAAGGTCCGGTACGAACTTCTAAGCTTTGGGTACGACCTTCACGGCTAATCTCAACATTAACCGGACTGCCAACGTTTTTATTTTGTACCACCTGTTGAACGGTTTCGGATTGACGAATGGTTTGACCATCCATTTTCAGGATCACATCTCCAGCCCTTAAACCCGACTGGGCAGCGGGAGAATTCGGAATCACATTCACCACCAATACTCCTTTTTCCTCAGTAATGGGAACCCGCACATCCGGTGCATTATCGAGTTGTCGTGCCACTTCTGGAGTGAGGGTAATCATTTCAATCCCCAGATAAGCGTGTTGTGCTCGTCCGGAAGTTGCCAGTTGTTGAGCAATTTGACGGGCTTTATTAATCGGAATAGCAAATCCTAATCCTTGTGCCCCACTAATAATCGCCGTATTCATCCCGATCACTTCCCCTCGGCCGTTGAGTAAGGGACCACCTGAATTACCGGGGTTAATGGCAGCATCCGTTTGAATAAAACCAATCCGCTTATCCGGCACACCCACATCACTACTAGAACGTCCTGTAGCGCTAATAATTCCTACTGTAACAGAATTGTCTAGCCCCAGCGGGTTACCAATGGCAATCGCCCATTCCCCCGGAGAAAGCTCTTCAGAGTTGCCTAAAGGCACCGTCGGCAGATTATCAACATCAATTTTAATCACCGCTACATCCGTCACCTCATCGGTTCCTAGCACCCTACCTTCAAACCGACGACCATCTTTCAGCACGACTTGAACCACAGAAGCCCCTTCCACCACATGAGCATTTGTGATAATTTGACCATCAGAAGTCAGAATAAAGCCCGAGCCTGTACCTTGTTCAACGGGTTGTTGTTGAGACGGTGAAGGCATTTCCCGTCCACGGCGAGGAAACCCAAAGCCAAAAAAGTCTTCTTGAGAGCGATCAAAACGGTCAAACCCACTCGGGGTACTGCGTCGCTCTGCATTAATACGGACAACCGCAGGCCCCACTTGTTCAACCGCCGCCACAATAAAGTTAGAACCGGAATTAGCATTCAACAGACCTGCAGTAGAGCCAAACCATGAAGCAGAATTAGCTTGTACGGTAGTGGTTTGTGGTTTAACCTCAGGAGTGGCTTCAACCATAGGCTCTACCGCAGTCGGTGCAGAGGCGGAGGAGTTTTGCTCTATTCTATTTTCCAAGAACATTGCCCCAGAGGCTCCGGCAACCAACATAAACAGATAGAGAAGAGGTTGCTTCCAAAAGACTTTTGTGCTGTTCATTGCGATGTAATGTGATGGGTGGACTAGTTAGGCGAAACGTCTTGCAATTGCCGAAGTTAATCGATGCTGGGACGATGTTCCTTTGACTACGATTGAATCTACTATGCTTTAATTACTCAATTTAGCATTTTTAGCCTCAAGCGCGTTTGTTTAGCGCGGATATCAGACTTCTGACAATAGGGTGAGTGTGATCTAGTAGGATCTATGCTTATAGATTGTCACTACAAGTTGAACAAGGTTTTTCAGGAATTCTATGAATTGTGAATTATGAGTTATGAGTTATGAGTTATGAATTATGAATTATGAATTATGATTAGACTCAGGCGTTTATACTCATAATCTCCCTCATCTCCCTCATCTCCCTCATCTCCCCGTCTCCCTCATCTCCCCGTCTCCCTCATCTCCCCGTCTCCCAAGTCTCCCTCATCCCCTTACAGAAGGGAACTACACTGTGGAAATTTCATTAGATCATCTATGGAATCAAGTTTTACAACGACTCCAAATGCAACTGGGGGAGCCGACTTTTAATACTTGGATTAAAACAGCCAATGCACAACGTTTAGACCAGCAAGGCTTAGTGATTTGCGCGGCTAACCCATTTGCCCAGAATTGGCTACAGAAATATTATAAAGACTTAATTGCAGAGGTCGTCCGAGAGATATTAGGATATAGTGTGGAAATTCATATCGTCACCGCAACAGTGCAGGGAGTCACCACCCCAAGTGATGCCACTTTGAAATGGCCTTCACCGGGCGGCAGTGGTCAAGTTGAATCAGTTGCAGGTACTTCTCCTAAATCTGCTAATTTAAGTATTAAATATGTTTTTTCTCGGTTTGTTGTCGGTTCAAATAGTCGTTTAGCTCATGCGGCAGCCTTAGCGGTGGCAGAGTCACCCGGACGAGAATTTAACCCTTTATTTTTGTGTGGAGGAGTGGGACTGGGTAAGACTCATTTAATGCAAGCGATTGGGCATTATCGCTTAGATCTTAACCCGAATTCTAAGGTTTATTATGTTTCAACTGAAAAATTTACCAATGATTTAATTACCGCAATTCGTCGAGATAATCTGCAAGGTTTTCGGGAACATTATCGTGCAGCAGATGTATTACTGGTTGATGATATGCAGTTTATTGAAGGAAAAGAATATACTCAAGAAGAGTTTTTTCATACTTTTAATACATTACATGAATCGGGTAAACAAGTGGTAATTGCCGCCGATAGACCGCCTCAAAAAATCCCCGGAATTCAAGATCGTTTATGCTCTCGTTTTTCGATGGGTTTAGTGGCGGATATTCAACCGCCGGATTTAGAAACGCGGATGGCAATTTTGCAGAAAAAAGCAGAGTATGAACAAGTTCAATTACCGAAAGATGTAATCGAATATATTGCGACTCATTATACCTCTAATATTCGTGAACTTGAAGGGGCTTTAATTCGGGCAATTGCTTATATTTCAATCTCCGGAGAACCGATGACAGTAGAGAGTATTTCTCCGGTTTTAACCCGGCAAGAATCCGCGAAAGAATCCTCCCCAGAAATAGTATTACAGGCGGTTGTGGATGTATTTAAAGTTTCCATAGAAGATTTAAAAGGAAGTTCAAGACGACGAGAAATTAGCTTAGCCCGTCAAGTTGCGATGTATTTAATGCGTCAACATACGGATTTGAGTTTACCCAAAGTGGGAGAAATTTTAGGGGGAAAAGATCATACAACAATTATGTATGGTTGTGAAAAAATTAGTCAATTAAAAAGTAAAGATTCTGATATGGCTCAAACTTTAAGAAAGTTAAGCGATCGCATTAATTTTAATAGTCGTTCTTATTGATTGGGATAGGGAACACCGGAACGAGGAACGGGGAGCGGGGGAACACCGGAACGGGTAACAGGAAATAGAGGCTAGAATGTGAATTCAGGCAGTCCTTGACCTATGGACAGTATACCTAGAAAGTTATATTTTCTGTATAGTAAGTCTTAATACCATTATGATTGCCCCATAACCTTAAACTTTTGATCGATTCTCTCCTTTATTGGGAGAAATATGACGAAAACGACTGCTAACCCTTGAAATTAAAATCATTCCTAATGGTTTCATTGCGCTCGCTCCTAACCATTCCCTTTATCCTTCAAACTGTTAGTGTCGTAGGATTAGTCGGTTATCTATCTTATCGTAGCGGACAAAGCGCGATCGCAGATTTAGCCTATCGGCTCATGGAGCAAAAAAGCGATCGGGTCGAAGAAAAACTAGACTCATATTTTACCTCAATTCAATCTGTTGCAGAAAATCTCTCCGTGTTGGTGAATCTTGATCTATTAGATATTTATGATCTCCCCACCCTGCAAAACTACTTTATCCAGCAGACTCAAATTTTTCCAGCGGCGAGTATTGCTGCTTTATCTAATGAAGCGGGAGACTTTATTATGGTCGAGCAACTTCAACCAGATGTATCAATCATTCGTCAACTCGATACCTCTGCTGATAATAAATTTTATCGATATTTTGCAGATCAAAACGGTGAGAATTTACAATTGCAAGATATCCGCACAGACTATAATCCTCACAACGATCCGCCGGGAAATCCTTGGTATGGCAAAGCAAGAGATGCAGGCAAAGGGAATTGGTTGTTAGTGGTGAGTCTATCCCAGGGTGCAGATCGGCCAGACATCCATCAGATTTATACTTTGCCGCTGTATGATGCTGAAAATCAATTTCAAGGGGTGACTGCTATCAGTAGTAGTTTAGTCAAAATTGGTGACTTTCTGGCAGACATAGAAGTTGGTAAAACCGGGCAAGTGTTTATTATTGAAAGAGATGGCCTGCTGGTTGCCACTTCTACATCAGAAATTCCCTTCGAGGCACAACCACGCCATCAACTGGCAGACAATGTAAATGTTGAACATCGACGTTTACTCGCGACTGATAGCCAAGATCCTTTGACCCGCGCCATAACAGAATATCTCCAGGATGCAGAATCTTCTCTAAAGACAATTAATCAAACTCAAGTTTTTCCATTCTCATTTAATTCTGAACCCTACTTTGTGCGAGTGGTTCCCGTGGATAGTCAATTAGACTGGCTGATAATTACGGTTGTGCCTGCGTCTGATTTTATGGGTGAAATTGATGCCAATGTCCGTCGAACCATTCTGCTTTGCGGTTTAGCATTAATGGGTTCAGTTGGTATCGGTATAATTACCACACAATACCTGAGTCGTCCTTTAATCCATTTATCCCAAGCAGCGACAGAATTAGCCAGTGGTAACCTCAAACAAAGCCTTCCCGCTTCATTTGTTACGGAAATTGAGACTGTTTCCTGTTCCTTTCGTAGCATGGCTGTTCAACTCAACCAGTCGTTTCAATCTCTAGAAGACAGTGAACAAAAGTTTTCGAGTTTTCTTGAAAGTGTGCCAATTGGGGTGAGTGTACATGATAAAGATGGTAAACTCGTGTTACTCAACTGCAAAGGACGGGAGATTTTACGCCAAGATTTGATAGACACAGAGGTATCTAATTTATCCAAGGTTTATCAGGTTTATCACCGCCACACCCAACAGTTATATTCTCCAGAACAATTCCCTGCTATTCAAGCACTCGCAGGAGAAACTGTGTATGTTGATGATATGGAGATTGTCTGGAACAATCCAGATGTAGGGGAAAAAGGATCGACTCCGATAGAGGTTTATTCCACTCCTGTTAAAGATGATGCGGGTCAAGTACTCTATGTGATTAATGGGTTTCAGGATATTACAGAACGTCGCCAAGCAGAACAGTTACGCTCCTCTTATCAACAAGATTTAGAACGGACTGTGGCGGAGAAAACAGCAGCCCTGACACAAGCCCAACGTCTGGCACGAGTGGGAAACTGGCAGTATGATTTAATCCAGCAAACTGTAACTTGGTCAGATGAACTTTACCGCATTTATCAAGCCGAAGAGATGGCCCCGGTTGCTCGACCGGATCTAACAATACAGCAAATTCATCCCAGTGACGAGGAACGATTTCAACAGCTCGTTGTTAAAGCCGTTAGGGCAGCTCAACCGTTTGATACCGATTTAAAAATTATTACCCAAAAGGGCAATATTCGCTATATTCAAGCCAAAGGACAGCCGATTTTTAATTCTCAGGATCAGGCTGTTAAATTCGTTGGCACAGTGGCGAATATCACACAGCGAAAACAAGCTGAATTGGCGCTAAAAGCCTCGGAAGCCAAGTTTTCTACCCTATTCGATCGTAACCCCGTCCCCACCTTGATCGCGACTTTGGCTATGGGACGATTTTTAGTGGTTAACGACCAATTTACACAATTTTATGGCACTTCTATCAGCGAGATTGTGGGTAAAACGTGTCGTGAATTAAACATATGGGACAACGTAGATGATTTGCCGCGTTTTCAGGAAATATTGCGCCGTACAAAACTGGTGGATAACTTTGAAGTGGTGTTTCGTAATGCTAAGGGAACCTCTAAAACGGTATTGTTAACCGCAACAGTAATTGAGATCGAGGGGGAAGATTGTGTGTTGTGTGCGCTCAATGATATCAGCGATCGCAAACTTGCCGAGATTGAATTGCAACAAGCCAAAGATGCAGCAGAAGCAGCTAACCGGGCAAAAAGTACTTTTATCGCCAATATGAGTCATGAATTGCGATCGCCGCTGAATGCGATTTTAGGCTTTGCACAACTATTACAACGGCAGCAAAATCTCTCAAAAGAGCAAGTCGAAAGTGTTAGTATTATTCAACACAGCGGAGAACATCTCCTCAGTATTATTAATCAGGTTTTAGATTTAGCGCGGATTGAAGCAGGCAAAACTATCCTCGAAATTACTTCCGTTAATCTGTGGGAATTACTGGAAGATTTGAATAATTTGTTTTCGTTAAAAGCAGCAGAAAAAGGTTTAATTTTTAGGATAGAGCGCTCCGAAGATATTCCTCAACATATCAATACTGATGCCATGAAACTGCGTCAAGTGTTAATTAACTTGATTGAAAATGCCTTGAAATTTACTAAAAAAGGTCAAATCACCTTAAAGGTTTTATTGCAAGAAAATATCTCTCAACCCACTGATTCATCTGAAATTATCCGGCTAAATTTCCAAGTGAGGGATACAGGAATTGGTATTAATCCAATCGATCAAAAAACTTTATTTGAACCATTTATTCAAGCAGAAGCCGGACGAAAAAGTAATCAAGGAACAGGTCTCGGACTCAATATTAGTCGTGAATTTATTCAACTAATGGGGGGTGAGATTATGTTAGAAAGTGTTGTGGGAAAAGGAAGTTGTTTTAACTTTACGATCGAAGCTCAACCAGCAGAAGGATTAAGCGAGGAAGCATTAATTCCCACGGAAAAGATTATCGGACTGTTTCCCGGACAATCCCGTTATCGTATTTTAATTGTGGATGATAAACCCGTTAACCGTCGTTTGTTGGTGGAATTGTTGAGTATTTTAGAATTAGATATCCTAGAAGCAAATAACGGTGAGGAAGCGATAAAACAATGGCAAACACAACACCCTCACCTGATTTTTATGGACTTAAGAATGCCTGTATTAGATGGTTATGATGCCACTCGTCGCATTCGTGACTTAGAGTTACAACGCCATCAACTCAATGGACAATTAAACTCAAATTCAGAAATAATGCAGTTAAATCAACCTACAACTATTGTGGCAATTTCTGCAACCACCACCGGAAAAGACGAAGCGCTAAAGGCTGGATGTGATGCGTTTATCCGCAAGCCTTTTACTGAAACGGAAATATTTAGTGCGCTACAGCATTACCTACAACTGCGTTATTCTTATCAACAGGATAATTCACCACCCCCTGTTATCCATTCCCCCCAAGAATTGAGTCTGGGTTTCAAACAACTCAATCCGGATTTAGTGAGTCAACTGGAGACAGCAGCAATGATGGGAAAAGATAGTGCAATTATAGCGATCGCCTCAGAAATTGCAGTGACTCATCCTGATTTATCACAATTTTTATTTACGGTGGCGGATAATTTTGATTTTGTGCAAATTTTAACAGCAATTGAACAGATGCACAAGACTTGACGATCGCGGATCGAGAATTTTTCCTTGGGGTGCTTTTACTGAATATATAGTATTACGTTCTGTAGCCTCTGACATTTCGCTCATTCTCAAACCATCCCATAGTATACTATTGCAAGAGCGCGTAACGCTATAATCTTGGGAATATTAATTAATCAGCAATCTGAAGCTAAATTTTTTATTATTTTCGGTATAAGATTAACTACTATTTCCCCATCTCTGTTGGCTTAATGAGTTAGAGAAAAAACAGATACAAATTTATTGTTAACTCTCAAATTATTATTGTTCAAGTAATTAAATCAGTCCTGATTCCAAGTGGTTTATTGAGTCTCTTTTGATGTGAAAATGACTAAACCCCGATCGGAACGATTCGTTGCTGCTCGTGCCCGAGAAATCGTTTGATGAATATGGTAAAGCAACATCAATGTCACAGTAAACCAAGTCAGCACTCCCATGGTTTTCTTAAAGCCTTGCCAGCTTATATTTTTCATCACGAATTCGCTGCCCCCATCTCTCATTACTGATGCATACTACTCAAAGTTTTATGATTAATCATCTATCGCTTGAGTGACATTATTTTCGTTGAGGGTAGAGTTATAGAAATTTGTTTGATTTTAAATCTCTGTAAACGTTTCTGACCATCAATTATTCGTTAAAATAAACACCGATGAATTCGGCAACAACAGAGATGGTTAATTTGATTGCAGGGCAACTCACGCCTATTGAGACTTTCTTACTGCCGACCCCGGATTGTTTCCCCTTTATTGCCACAATAGAATCGGCTGAAGCGCAAGTGTCTGTTGACTCGGCTATGGTACTCTGTGCGGTGCTGCTGAGTTTAGTCGCTATTTACATCGCCAGCAAAGCAGGGGGAGAATTTTTTAACTGGTTAGGTTTTCCGCCCGTTTTAGGGGAATTAGTCGGAGGAGTAATTATCGGGGTATCTGCCCTACACTTGGTGGTATTTCCCGAAAACGGGGATAGTTCGAGTTCCCTAATTATGAGTGTTTTGGCCGCAACCGCCGACCTTGACCCCGCGACCGCACAAGCCACCTTTGAAATTCAAAGTGAAGTCATTTCTGTCTTGGCGGAGTTGGGGGTAATTATCTTACTCTTCGAGATTGGTTTAGAGTCTAATATCCGTCAACTGTTGGCTGTAGGAGTTCAATCGTTATTAGTCGCTATTGTCGGAGTGGTAGTTCCTTTTGCGGCGGGGACAGCGGGATTAATCCTGATTTTTGATGTTCCGGTGGTGGCTGCTATTTTTGCAGGTGCAGCGTTAACCGCTACCAGTATTGGGATAACCTCGCGAGTGTTGGCTGAAATTGGCTGTTTGTCTACCCAAGAAGGCCAAATTATCCTGGGGGCAGCGGTGATGGACGATGTGTTAGGGATTGTTGTCTTGGCGGTGGTTGCGAGTCTGGCGAAAACAGGTGAAGTGGATGTCTCGAACGTTATCTTTTTAATTATTAGCGCCAGTATTTTCTTGGTCGGGGCCATTTTATTGGGTCGCTTCTTCAATGAAACCTTTATTGCTGTTGCCGGTAAATTCAAAACACGGGGACGGGTGGTAATTCCCGGATTTATTCTGGCGTTTACTTTGGCTTATATCGCCTCAGCTATTGGCTTAGAAGCTATTTTAGGTGGGTTTGCGGCCGGACTCGTTTTAGATGAAACCGAAATTGATGGTCAGAAACTTGAAGAATTGACTCAACCCATTGCAGATGTGGTGGTGCCTGTGTTCTTTGTTACAGTGGGAAGCAAAACCGATTTAACTGTGCTTAACCCGGCTATTCCAGCCAACCGAGAAGGATTAGTCATTGCTTCATTTCTGATTCTGGTTGCCATTGTCGGTAAAATGATTTCTGGTTTTAGTGTGTTCGGAATTGACAAAATTAACCGGGTGGCAATTGGAGTCGGTATGATTCCTCGGGGCGAAGTGGGGTTAGTGTTTGCGGCGGTTGGTTCAGCCAGTGGTGCGTTGTCTGAGTCTTTGGATGTGGCAATTATTTTGATGGTGATTATCACAACCTTTGTCGCACCGCCGTTACTGCGGGTTGTGTTTAAGCAAAGTATTACCCCAGGAGGTGAAGTAACAACTTCGACAGAGTAAGCAAGAGATGGGGAGATTTGGGGGAGTCACCTCGTTCCCTCCTCACCCAGTCCCCAAGTCTTCCAAGTCATACCCTCCCGTTCCGCTAAGCCGCTGTTCGACTCCCTCTCTCCGGATTATAATTTTTATGATAATGTTTCATAAAATACAGATAACTGAGATAATAAATAGATTAGCTAAATTGATTTATCAGGGCAGGAAGGATTTATTAAAAATTTCCCAAACTGAGTCATGGCTCGATGTTTAAGCTCTTTTACTCCAGGCGAGGTCTAATAGAGTCGATCGTACGGACAGTCTGCTGATGAAAAAGTTGCAATACTTGTTTACAATAACGAGATAGGCGAATATCGCGCTCGATTAACCCAACAGCAGCCCATAAATTAGTAGAGTGGAGGCTCTGTGTTCCAACGCTTTAAGCAGGATTTAAAAAATGACTTGATTGCTGGATTGTTAGTCATCATTCCCCTGGCGACAACAATTTGGCTAACCATCACAATTGCCATCTCGGTAATTAACTTTTTAACTCGGATTCCCAAACAACTTAACCCTTTTGACGGTCTCAATCCCATCCTGGTTAACTTACTCAACGTTCTAGTTGGGTTTGCCGTTCCGTTACTCAGTATTTTATTCATCGGCTTAATGGCGCGTAATATTGCGGGTCAGTGGCTGCTGAATACCAGTGAACGCTTGTTACAAGCAATTCCGTTTGCTGGGTCTGTGTATAATACCCTGAAGCAGATTTTAGAAACGCTGCTGCGCGACTCTAACGATAAATTCCGTCGCGTGGTACTGATTGAATATCCCCGGCAAGGCATTTGGACGATTGCTTTTGTGACGGGTTCAATTAATCAGGAAGTCGCCACACAACTGTCTCAGGAGATGGTCAGCGTGTTTATCCCCACAACACCCAACCCAACGAGTGGGTGGTATGCAATTGTTCCCAGTGCAGATATAATGAATCTCTCACTATCAGTTGAAGAGGCATTTAAAATTATTGTCTCCGGTGGAATTGTTAACTCCACTGCCTCGGCTAAATCATCTCTGGTTCAATCTCGACCTCAAGGCAAAAAACTTGAACCCCTTGTCAGAGATGACAATCAGCTTCAACCTGTTCAACTCGATAAAAAGGATCAGCAAACAACATAGACGACGGGGAGGCAGAGGCGAGGGGACGAACAATCAATAATAAACAGTTCATCATTCATATAAGATTATGCAAGCTCGTCGAAGTGCTCGTGAACTCGCTTTGCTGGGAATCTCTCAACTGCCAGCTACCCCAGAAAAATTAGAAACCCAACAACTTCATGATATCGTGATCGCCTCGGTTCGGGCGCTAGCGGCTGAAAGTCAAGAGTGCTTAGAAACAGCCATAGCAGAGTTACAACGAGGTAGCGACCGTCTACTCAGCAGCGAAGTCAAAGCGGGTGATTTACAAACATCGCGCTCAATGGTGGGTGAAGCAATAGAATTAACTCGGTTGGCTTTAAATCGTTTGGGGACAGCAGTCGAGTTTCCCGAAATTATTCAGCTGGCCCGACAAGAAGAGGTACAATCTTATACGATTGAAATCTTAACCCAGGTCAACAGCAATCGAACCGATATTGATCGGCTTTTAGAAACGGCAATGGTAGACTGGCAACTCAATCGTTTACCCCGTATCGATCGCGATATTTTACGGATTGCTGTAGCAGAATTGCTTTATCTTAATGTCAGGGAACAAATTGCGGTAAATGAGGCGATTGAACTGGCAAAGCGTTACGGAGATGAAGACAGTTATCGCTTTATTAATGGGGTTTTGCGTCGGGTGATTGATAAACGAAAAACACAAGCCAGCGTCGTGGAGTAGTCGAAAAGTTAGGGTGTAGAGTGTAGGGTGTGGTGAAACGGATAGAGATTAACAGATCTGACCTGTTACCTCAAATTACCATTAGCATACTATCAGGCGATTAACAAACCACTCATGACTCAGTATTTACTATGCTTCTACTGTTGAGAATCGAGAATTTTGCTTTAATCGATCAGCTTGAAGTTGAATTTAATCTCGGCTTAAATGTGTTTACCGGAGAAACTGGAGCCGGAAAATCAATTATTCTTGATGCAGTAGATGCAGTTTTAGGGGGGAAAGTAGATCGCCGAATTGTCCGGAGTGGCTCGAATAGAGCGCATTTAGAAGCAACTTTTGAAGTTAGTGAAATCGCAACTGACTGGTTTAAAATAAATGAAATTGATTTAATTGATGGCTCTTTAGTGGTTTGTAGTCGGGAAATTACTCTATCTCAGGGAAAACTCCGCACTCGTTCCCGGATTAATGGTATTTTGGTCGCACGTAAGTTAGTTGATGAATTGCGCGATCGCTTTGTTGAATTGACAGCCCAGGGTCAAACGGTACAACTCGGACAACCTAGTTTACAACGCGAATGGCTCGATTTATACGGTGGAGATGCAGTTTTGAGCCGGAGGCAGGCTGTAGCAACGGCTTATCATACGACACAAAAGGCGGCAATGGCATTAGAAAATCGTCGTCAATTTGAACAGCAACGCTTGCAAAGATTGGATTTATTACAATATCAAACTGCTGAATTAGAGCAGGCGGGTTTAAGCGATCCAGATGAATTAAAACAGTTACAAATTGAACACCAACGCCTCAATCATGTGGTGGAATTACAACAGCAAAGTTATCAAATTTATCAGGCACTCTATGAACAAGATCGGGGGTTAGCAGCGGCTGATTTATTGAGTAAAGCAGAAACAATATTAACGGATATGGTGGAATACGATCCCTCTCTTCAACCGCTTTTAAGTATGATTGAAGAAGCTTTAACTCAAGTCACGGAAGCCGGACGACAAATTGGGGGTTATGGGGAACAATTAGAGTCCGATCCGCAACGGTTACAAGATGTAGAAACCCGTATTGATGAATTGAAATTAATTTGTCGTAAGTATGGCAAAACTCTAGCCGATGTGATTGCATATGCCAATAAAATTAAAGCCGAATTACAAGAAATACAAGACAATGAACAGTCTATAGAAATATTAGAAAAAACCTATTTAGAATCTCAGGAAGAACTTAAAAAAGTCTGTGAAAAATTAACAATATTGCGCCAAGAAACAGCCATCTATTTAGAGAAAGATTTAATCAATCAATTAAAACCTTTAGCAATGGATAATGTCAAGTTTAAAGTAGAAATAAACCCAATTTCTCCCACTGCATTCGGTGCAGATAAAATTCAATTTTGCTTTAGTTCAAATCCCGGAGAGCCGTTACAACCTTTAAGTGAAACCGCATCAGGTGGGGAAATGAGCCGCTTTTTACTCGCATTAAAAGCCTGTTTTTCTCAAATTGATGGCACAGAAACTTTAGTATTTGATGAAATTGATGTCGGTGTTTCTGGACGAGTGGCCGGGGCGATCGCACAAAAGTTACATCAACTAAGTCAACATCATCAAGTGCTTTGTGTCACCCATCAACCCATCGTTGCAGCCATGGGCGATCGCCATTTTCATGTTAGAAAAGAAGTGATTAATTCTCCCACTGATTTAACAGAAAAAGCACAAAGAACAGTAGTTAGAGTTAATACCTTAAATCTCGATCAACGCCGGGAAGAATTAGCCCAAATTGCCAGTGGAGAATCTGCCCAAGAAGCGATTGCTTTTGCGGAATCTTTACTCATTCAAGCCGCATCTTTACGTCAATCTCCTACTAATTCAGAAGCTCTACAGCTACAGAATAACTCAAATAACTAAATTGTTTAAGTTTATTTAATAGTGTATACGAATTTTTAATTTTATAAATTATACAGTCATTCATTCAAAGTTTAAAAAATTAATTAGATTGAAACGACTGCTACAATAAAAAGTTGACAAATATTTTAATTTGTGATAATTTCCCATCAGCTTAGTGATTCCTTTTTTATTAAAAAAATACGTCAATTAGCGAATATTGATCTGGAAATAGAATAATTTTCATCTAGATTAAAAATTAATGGCTTAGTCATAATATTTCGATTGATTGATATTGATAAAAATTAGAAGTATATCGACTCAATTCTGTACAAATCTGAGATGATTTAAGATTTAGGGAGGTTTGATAAATGCCATTGATGAAACGTTGCATCGCAGAATTAATTGGCACATTCTGGTTAGTTTTTGGCGGATGTGGTAGCGCTGTTTTGACGGCCACCTTCCCTATAGAAGATCTGAGTAACCCCGTCGGTATTGGGATAGTCGGGGTATCTTTAGCGTTTGGTTTGGCAGTGATGACGATGGCTTATGCCATTGGACATATCTCCGGTTGTCATCTCAACCCAGCGGTATCCTTTGGTTTGTGGGCTGCGAAACGCTTTTCAAGTTTAGACTTATTACCTTATATCGTCGCTCAACTTCTCGGGGCAATTTTAGCCTCAACCCTACTATTAATTATTGCCAGTGGTGGGGCTGATTTTGCTCTAAATGATGGTTTTGCGGCCAACGGCTTCGGAGTCCACTCCCCCGGAGAATACCCGATGTTAGCCGCTTTTCTCATCGAGTTTATCTTGACATTCATGTTTCTGATGATTATTTTGGGGGCAACAGATACCCGCGCACCCCAAGGACTCGCCCCGGTTGCCATTGGTTTAGGACTGACTGTCATTCACCTCATCAGTATTCCGGTCACCAATACTTCTGTTAACCCCGCCCGTAGTACTGCCCCTGCCTTATTTGTCGGCGGTTGGGCAATTGCTCAACTCTGGTTATTTTGGCTTGCCCCTATTCTCGGAGGAATTGCTGCGGGGTTTGTTTATTTCTATCTGTTTGAACCTTCTGGCACAGAAAAAATAGTTACTGCAAAAGTAGACTAACTATTAATTTTGACATCCTCCTCGTTCTAAAAGTTATTAGTTATTGGTTATTAATAATTAGTTGTAAACGTGCCAACTAAAAACTAAAAACTAATGACTAATAACTAAAAACTACGAGGAAAGTTATCCTGAACGGCGGTAATAGATCATAAAGATTCAGGTTCTTGACCCGAAACAACCGGGGCTGTATTATTTAACTGTAACTCGGGATGATCGGCTTGAACCTGATGACAATTCCAGTCATTCTTGAATAATAAAACAGGTCTTCCCCAGCTATCTTTTACCGTTGCAGTATTAAACAAGCGACCCGCTTTTTCCAAAGCAGACCAACCGCCAGCCACCCACCGCGCCACGCTATAGGGTAAAGGTTCAAGCAATGTTTCTACACCATATTCATTCTCAAGACGGAACCGCACCACTTCAAATTGCAGTTGACCGACAGCGGCTAAAATGGGGTCACGTTTGGCTTCATCGACTGAATACATAATTTGAACCGCGCCTTCTTCCCTTAGTTCAGAAACGCCTTTACGGAATTGTTTAAACTTAGAAGGATTAGGATTTCTTAGATATGCAAATAGTTCAGGAGAAAAGCAAGGAATGCCTTCATATTCTAATTTTTGACCATTATAAATGGTATCACCAATAGCAAAAACACCAGGGTTATTTAAACCAATAACATCCCCCGCGTAGGCTTCATCAATGGACTGTCGATCTTGGGCAAACAGCTTTTGCGGACGAGATAAACGCACCGTTTTCCCCGACCGGGCATGACTAACAGTCATATCTTTTTCAAACTTCCCGGTACAGACTCGTACAAACGCCACCCGGTCACGATGTTTAGGGTCCATATTGGCTTGAAGTTTAAATACAAACCCAGTAAAATCAGGATATTCGGGGGGAATTTCTCCAATTGTACTGTTGTGAATACCGGGTTTTAAGGCATAATCTAAGAAGGCATCGAGGAATAGTTGAACGCCAAAATTGGTCATGGCGCTACCAAAGAAAACTGGGGTCATTTTTCCTTGTTGAACTTCTTCTAAGTCTAACTCGCCCCCGAGTTCTTCTAACATCTCTATTTCTTCTTTCAACTGATAGTAAAGATCCTGTTCTAAAACATCTTCAATTTTTGGATCGCCTAAGTTTATGACTGTATCAATAGCGGCTTTACTCCCGTGACTACTGCGTTGAAACAAGTGAATTTGTTTCTGACGACGATCATAAACCCCTTTGAAGCGATCGCCCATACCAATAGGCCAATTCACCGCATAAGTTTTTAAGCCTAATTCCTGTTCAATTTCATCGAGTAATTCTAATGGATCGCGTCCCGGACGATCTAACTTATTAAAGAAGGTAAAAATAGGAATATTCCGCATTTTACACACTTCAAATAGTTTGCGAGTTTGGGGTTCTAAACCTTTGGCGGCATCTTCTAACATTACCGCATTATCGGCAGCAGCTAAAGTCCGATAAGTATCTTCACTAAAATCTTGGTGTCCGGGGGTATCGAGGAGGTTAATTTGACAGTCTTGATAGTTAAATTGTAGAACAGTTGAGGTAATTGAAATACCCCGTTGTTGTTCCATCGCCATCCAGTCAGATGTGGCATGACGTTGTGCCCGCCGAACTTTTACAGCCCCTGCTTCATGAATGGCACCTCCGTACAGTAATAGTTTTTCGGTTAGAGTTGTTTTTCCCGCATCGGGGTGAGAAATGATGGCAAAATTTCTACGTCGTTCTACTTCTTGTTGTAATTGAGTATCAGTTTCTATTGGCATTAAGTTTACAGTTTAATATGTTAAAAAATAATTATTGGGCTAGCGCTTAGCTTTCATTTTAACACAAATCGCTAATTATTTTTAACCCACATAAAGAATTGACGGTCTTCTGCAATCTGCTTACAATGTAGTTACATTATGAAATAAGTTTTTGACAGTGGATACAACGATTAGAACTCGTATTATTAAAATTGGTAATTCTCAAGTCATTTGTATTCCTAAGATTTTACTCGAACAAAGTGGTATCGATCAAGACGTGGAAATTTACATTCAAGATCGCAGTATTGTTCTACCTGCAGCTTCTCAGTCTCGTGAGGGGTGGGAAGAGGCATTTGCCACAATGTCGGCACAGCAAGATGATATTTTAATTGATGAAATGACAGCCAATAATTGGGATGATTTAGAATGGGAATGGTAGTCAAACGGTTCGATGTATTTCTCGTTAATTTAGATCCGACTTTAGGACGTGAAATAAAAAAAACAAGACCCTGTCTAGTGATTTCACCCGATGAAATGAATAATAATATTTCTACAGTTATTATAGCACCCATGACTACCAAAGGTCGGTCTTATCCCACTCGCGATCGCTTGTCAGTTTCAAGGAAAACTTGGACAAGTTGTATTAGATCAAATCCGAACTGTTGATAAAGCTAGATTAATCAAGAATTTAGGGAGAATTGATCGGGGTACCCAAAAAGCCGTTTTAAATACCTTGGCTGAGTTTTTTGCTGAATAAAAATATAGTTAACTAACCTCATTTAATACTATTACTGGTATATCCTTATTCATCAGATACATAGCACTCTATTTAATCAAGTGATTTTATAGAATTTAGATTTTCTGGGCAACCTACACTCGGATGAATAGAAATTAAATCCTCTATGTTAATTAACATTGTTTTGCAAATATCATCTAAAGGTAAATCATTGTTATCATAACCAAATGGGTTCTCAATTTCTTGACCAATTTCTTCAATGCCTAATAACGTAAAGCTAATGACTGCGGTGACTAACCCTGTAAAACCGAGTAATTCATCAACAAATTGAAAGGGAATAAATAAACAATAAAGTAATAAAATCTGTTTGAGATGAATATTATAAGCTAACGGAATTGGTGTTTTTATAATTCGTTCACAAGCGCCTAATACATCTACCATTGTATCGAGTAACTTGAATAAAGACACCAGTTGATAAGGATTTAAGCACTTAAAATCTTGTTGTCTTTGTAAATAATCTCCGATCCATAAAGCAATCTCCAAAGGTGGATGATTCATTTGCTGTAAATAATTATATTGTTCTTCGGAGGTAAGGATAGCCACTTCATGATTAATTTTTTCTCCTCGTAAATGTAATTTTACCGCAATAGCAAATGCCACTAATAACCGCATCACTTTAATTTTTTCTGCTGTATCTTTAGGTGTTTTTTCAAGAATAACAACCCAAATTTGTCGGGCAAAATTTCGGACTGTATTCACTAAGGTTCCCCAGAGTTTACGACCTTCCCAAAATCTATCATAAGCTGTATTTGTCCGGAAAACTAATAATAATCCGATGACTAAATCCGGAATAAAAAAGTTTTCTAATAACTGAGTGGGTAAAGGAAACTCAAGTTTATATAAAGTAAAAATAAACACAGAAAATAATGTACAAAAAAGCACACGAGGTAATATAGCGGGAATTACAGATCCTCTAACTCGGAAAGCCATCTGCAACCATTTTTTTTGTCTTTTAAGCATAATTATTAATTTAAATATTGATGCGATTTCCTCTAATTCATAATGATTTAAATAGATTTAATTTAGAGTTTCTACTCTTTTCTAAGATAGAGTAACAGTAAAGCATAACAAAAACAGTATAACAAAGAAATACTAATATGTATTTCTCAGTAATTATAATCTTTTGAATAGTAATGGTTGACTCAATCAATCTCAATCCTTTTAAAGTCTTAAGTACCGTCTTAACTAATAATGCAGACAATTAATCTGCTAAATATTAACAGATTTACAGATCAAACTCATGATTCAATTTAATCTGCATCCCAAATATCAATCTAACATCAAAGAAAATTCCACATTCAGTGATAGGTATTTATCTCGACTACTAAGGTCAGCCGATCGGAAAGTCTGTTATAATTTTATTCTTATTAAACTTTAAGATAGTCATTTCGATATCAATTGATTAGGTTTTGAATAAAATTCAAGCCCGGTTCAACGAGAAAATTCAGCTAATTTAGTCTTCAGTTGTTTGATCCTTTAAAAAAGTGGGGTAATTTTAAAGGCTAATTTAAAGATTGAGTAAAGTATGGCAATATCCCTCAATATGAGCTGACATCTCGCGGATAAAGTGTCATTATCTAAATTAAGGCTCTTGAATCGTTCTATCTTGGTTTATTCAATAAACCGATAGAGGTTTATCAATAGCTGGCTAGTGCGGTTGATTCATTCAGGATTAATCTTGATTGAATCTTGAGGGTGATAGACTTCAACAAATTATCAAAAAGCTGTGTTTTTTTTTAAAGGCGCAGCAATTTTTTTGTGTTTATTTTTAGTCAATCAAGATTAAAGTTTTTGAATGAGGATTGGTGAAGACTGATGACGTTGAGGACTTGTAGCATCTTCAACTGTGATAGCAAAAGCTTCGACTAAGGTAGGATCTTGAAACGCCCTCGGCAAAATCAAGGGTTGAGTCTGCTCACCTGTGGCAGGTATACTGAAGACCTGAGTCAAGATTGCATTTTTTGGATCTGTTGTGAACGGAGCATCTGGGGCTAATACAGTCCAGAGTACATAAACTTTTCCGGGTTCAAGAGGTGGCAAATTTTTTACAGCTAAGGTTCCTCTCAAAGTTTCGGGATCGGCCGTCACAACCACTTCAGGAGAAAGATTAACGTTTGTAGTCGGTTGGAGCGACAAGACAAGAGATTCTGTATTAACTCGGGCTTGCTGAATTCGCAGCGATCGCCACAGCAGATAGTTACTTAGACTCAAACCGGTAATTAACACCGCAGCCAGTGCCCCTAAAAGCTTTACCCAGCGGGGCAGCAACACAACTGATGAGGTTTTTGAGGGCATTTTTGATCCCATGTCTGAATCGGGTTCAACTCTCTGATTTACAATCGGTTGAGTGCTTTCAGCGAAATTCATAATCACTGAACGTAATTGGGGAGAAGGCTGGACTTCGTCCGGCGCATAAGCTTGTTCTACAGCCAACTGCATTTGCTCAACTGCCTGCATGACTTCAGCATCCTTTAGTAGCTCTTCGATAATGGCTGCTTCCTCATCACTAAGATCATTGAGAACATATCCGGCGATTAAAAGCTGAAGTTCTTCTGATGGCATTGACTGATTCATACTACAATTCACCCTCCTGCCTATCTTGCAAGCTCTGACGCAGTTTGATCAAGCCCCGTCGCGCCCAGCCCTTTACAGTTCCTAAAGGAGCGCCTAGTCGATCGGCAATTTCAGTCTGACTGAGTCCGTCACGATATGCCAAATGTAGAACCTGTTGCTGGTTTTCAGACAGTTGTGCCAGAGCATCCTGGACTTGTTGAGCTGATTCGGCTTGATATAGGGTTTCTGTCGGAACATCAATGGACTCCTGAAGTGGATCTGTATGACTCGTCTGGAGGATATTCTGTCGTCTGCGGCGCGATCTTAACAAATCAATACTGCGGGAGCGGGTCATAACCGCTAGAAAAGTCCTTAAAGAGCCTCTCCTGGGGTCATAAGTCGATTGAGCCAGACCGAGAAAAATTCCCTGAGTAATATCTTCAGCATCTTGGGTATTTTTTGTAATTTTTAGTGCGATCGCATAAACTAAACCGATGTGGCGATCATAAAGGATGCCAAGCGCCTCGACATTTCCTTGCTTTAATTTTTTCCACAGCTCAATATTCGACGGATTGTTATCCGAAGCTGTTCTTTTTGAAGCTTCAAATCCTTCATTATCCATATTAGTAGAACATCTAGACACCCACTAGCTTTAGCTCTAACTACACCCCAGTCAAACAAATCTTCTAGACAGACTTTATCATATTCAAAGATTAATATTACTCAATGCGGGGATGAGACTCAGCCCACCCCCGAAAACCTAGTCCAGCTTAGACGGACATAAACATATCTTCCATCAAAGTATCGACCTCTACTCCAGCCACAACAGCAAGTTGTTCACTACCCAACTCAACTAGAGTACCACTTCCCGATGCGGTCAGGGTTAAAGCCTCAAAGGTAAGACCATTGGTTAAACCAATCATGTCCATCCCTACTTCAAAGTCCAGAATACTGTCGCTTCCTTCTCCCATTGCCAGAATGAACAGATCAGATCCTGTGCCGCCGAAGAGTTGGTCATTGCCTTCACCGCCTCGAATCAAATCATCTCCAGCATCACCCCAAATACTGTCATCGCCTTCACCGCCATAGAGTTCGTCATTTCCTGCTTTACCCCCGAGGCGGTCATTGCCAGCGCCCCCCATGAGAGTGTCATTACCCCCCATTTCCCCTGCCTGAGGATCGCGAACATTGCGATCGCCTCGTAGGACATCATCGCCAATACTACCAGCAATTAAGTCATCTCCCAGGCTTCCAGCGACTGTATCATTGCCTGCACCGCCTCCGATAGAGTCCATAGCATCTGTACCGACAACTTCGTCATCGCCACTGAGATCTCCGCTTTGCAGTTGACCTCGGATTGCTCCTGCTGGAAACTCTTCTGTATGGACATTCCAGTATAAACCGATATCTTCTCCAAATTCAGCATCGCGAATTTCAGGGACAAACGTGCTGAGCGCAATAACAGCCGGATCGGTTTCTTCCCAGATACCAGAGAGAGTCACAGAACTATCGGCATTCACCACCACGCTCAAGTCATCAGCATCTTGATCTCCGACTTCTGGTGCAACGAGATCAAACAAACCGAAAGCCACCGGGCCACCTTCGCCCCTAACGTTATCATGCAAGTGAATTCGAGTCACATCATCTCCGGTATCAGGGGTTTGAGGTTCAGTTCCCAGTAAGAGGCCAAAATCCAAACCTGAAACAGTGAGACTATACTCTAGCGCATCACCGGATCCATTCAACATCAGTGAAGAAAAGCCAATTGCGTCTGCATCACCTGATTCTGGAACCTCTTGATCGCCTGTTAACACAGAAGACAAAGTCACCCGATCGGCCATCATCTCATCGGCCATAACCGCTAATCCCTGAAAATTGATGCTAGGGTCTGATCCAACCATTCCTAGGCTAGTTGCCATGCCTGTGGAAAGATCAACCGTGTAGAGCATCGAGTTAGATACAGCAAAGGCTTGATTCATTCCTTCAGCAGATGAGAGAATATCGAAGCCGCCTAGAGTATCAAAGTTAATACCCAAATCTCCAATGGTGACTAGGGTTCCGTCATTGGGCGGATCTTGGAGGACGAGGTCATTGAGTAGTGTATCAATGTCATACAACTGGGTTGTAGTTGTGCCAGCAAAGGAATTAGTGTAAGCAGCGCCAGTAATATTCGGATTAACCTCTGCGCTCATGTCATCCTCGGAAAAAGCTAAAGTTCCGTCAACGATCACTTCTCCAGTATCGACATTTATTCGGAAATCTTGGTCGTTATCTCCGACTAATCTTAAGCGATCAGCAACAGGGTTAAAGTCAAATCCTGAAATTGTTCCACCTTCAAAGGGAATGTTCAGCATACTTTCAAAAGTTGCCATCCCAGTATCAGGATCTATAGTGTAAATACTATTGGCGGTGGTAATCCCATAAATTTCCCCGGTGGCCGGACGAACATCAATTCCGAGTAATACACCCTCTAAGCCTGTGACTGCAGTAGATGAGGTTTCTGCCGGATTATCACCCCGGAAAGAAACTAGAGCATTATCATCGGTTAAAGCAAAAAACTGAGTAGACATTAAAGTTTGGTTCTCCATTAGTGGTAATGAGCTTTTTTCTCGATCATCATGTTTCGAGTCTTGCGGAGTCTAGATAATTCACTGATGCTTGATCAAGAAATCTGGCCTAGCTCCGCCAGCACTATCAATACGCATAAGTTGTATGATTGGATGCAGAATTTCAAAAAAAATTAGGAAAATTAGGAGAATTCTGCTAAAAGGCTTACGTCTTTCGATAGAGCATGAACGTGAGACGAAATTAAACCCGGTCTTGAGGAGATGACAACTATAGCGCGATCGCTCCGGTGTTAGGTATTAGGTATTAGGTGTTAGGGAGCCGACGAAAGTACTGTAAAATAAAGATCTTTGTGATTATTCGTTACTGAAATCTGTAAACACACCAGGGCTCGTTGCTATAGGTTAAAAACTTTGCAGTTTGGTAATGGGAGCAATTTATAGTGACAGATTTTAGAAATTGATATAGCTTCTTGTTATTCTTTTTTGCCTGTTGCGTTATAACTTTGAGATCAAAAATAAGGTATGGAGAAAGATTATCTCTCTGTCCACACCTCCTCATTTTGATAATAACTAATGATCGCTTATTCGTTAGCAATCATGCATCAGCCTGTATTCCGCATTCCGGCTGCAATACCATTGAGAGTGAGTAAGGCACCGCGTAACAATTCCCCTTTACTGTAGCGAGAATGAATGACACCACTAGAAGTAGAAGTACCGTGTTGACGCAACCGTTTCAGTAACGCCACTTGCAACATCCCCAACGGAATAATTGTGCCATTGCGTAACTGCACCGAACGCTGCAAAATAGGATCGCCATCGAGTAAACGTTCGTGGTTAGTAATTTGTAGCACTAAATCCCGCGTTAAGTTAAACTCTTGGGTAATTTGTTCAAATAGCGCCTCGAACCGTTCTTGACATTCCGCTGCACCCAATTCATGAACGTAATGATGTGCCATTTGTAAATCTACCTTGGCTAAAGTCATTTCCACCTTTGAAATAGTGGTGCGGAAAAACGGCCATTTGTAATAGAAATACCCCAACAGTTTGAGATGTTCTTCGGGTTGCTGTTGGACAAACTCTTGCAGCGCTGTTCCCACACCATACCAGGCAGGCAGTAGAAAACGGCTCTGAGTCCAGCTAAATACCCAAGGAATCGCCCTTAAACCGGAAATATCTTTTTTCTTATCTCCCCGCCGACGAGCCGGACGAGAGCTAATTTGCAGTTGGCTAATTTCTTGAATGGGAGTGACTTGATTAAAAAAGTCAATTAAATCGGGTTGTTCATAAATTAACGCCCGATAACAAGACCGCGATCGCGCGGCAAGTTCCTCCATGATCTCATTCCAAGGATCAATCTCATCAAACCCGGTATGCAATAAACTGGCTTGAATGACCGCTGTTGTAACACTTTCAAGGTTATATAATGCTAACTGCGGCAAGGAATATTTAGACGCGAGCACTTCTCCCTGTTCAGTAATTTTAATCCGACCGCTAATACTTTTACCCGGTTGAGCTAAAATCGCTTTATAAGCAGGACCCCCTCCCCGTCCAACAGAACCGCCTCGACCATGAAAGATCCGCAGGTTAACATGATATTTTTCGGCAACCGTTTGTAAGGCTTTCTGGGCTTTATGAATTTCCCAATTACTGCTGAGAAAACCAGAATCTTTATTACTGTCAGAATACCCCAGCATAATTTCTTGTAAACTGCTAGTATCTGTAGACTTTTGCGGGTCAGACTCATATCCACCCGCCAGTAAAGCCCGATACAGAGGCAATTCAAACAGATCCTTCATCACCTCGGGGGCGCGCTTCAAATCTTCTACTGTTTCAAACAGCGGTACAATTTGTAAGTTACCGATACCTGTAGCCGGGTCATAAAGTCCGGCTTCTTTAGCTAGCAGCATCACCTCGAGTAAGTCACTGACATCGCGACTCATACTAATGATGTAGGTTTGACAAATTTCTGCGCCAAACTCTTGCTGCAATTCCCGCATCAGGCGTAAAGTATTAATAATCTCACAAGTGCGTTCAGAAAACGGGAGTTCAGCCGGGATCAAAGGGCGACGAGTACGGAGTTCACTGGTAAGCCACTCAGTCCGTTCAGCTTCAGTTAGATCATCATAGGGTTTCGGTAAAATTTGCAGATATTCTGCGATTTCAGTAATAGCAGTGGAGTGAACCGAAGATTCCTGACGCATATCTAAACGGGCTAAGCTGAAACTATAAATTTCAACTTGACAAATTAGATTATCGAGATCTCGGCAACGAATTCCGGTTTCTTGTAAATTGCGTTCAAGTAACTTCAATTCCTCCAGAAAATCTGTCCCAGCCTGATAAAAGTCACTCATCTTTTCTGAGTTGACCAGTTTATCTTTCAGGCGGCTAGACTCATCACTATTGTACAATTGCCAATTGCGATCGCGAGTATTTTCTAAGCGTTTTTGAATATACGACAGTTTCAATCGATAAGGTTCTTGACGATAACGAATTGCCCATTTATCGTAAATATCAGGCATCTGTACTTGATCGCGATCTAACGATTCGAGTAAACCGGGTAAAACATCACTCCAATGCAAGGAGAGGCTGAGTAACTCACTTAAATGTTCTACAGCGTCAATATATTTTTCCAGGACAAGATGGCGTTGATAACAAGCCGTCCGCCAAGTCACCTCCGGGGTAACCGAGGGGTTACCATCTCGATCTGCACCCACCCAAGATCCAAATTTACAAAAATCGTAACTGGGGGGAGTCAAATTTGGAAAAGAAGTTTGCAGAGAATATTTGATCCGTTGATACAGTTGAGGAATGACATCAAATAGCACCTCTTGGAAATAGTGCAGAGTATAATCAACTTCATCTAAGACAGTGGGTTTAAATTGATGTAATTCATCAGTGCGCCACCACACCCGAATTTCTTCAGTCAGTTGATCTTGAAGTTCTGCCATCCACGAAGAAACAATCGCAGATCCGCTATTATTATTCTGGGTAACATTTCCATAGTTTTCGTCGTATTGATCTAATTTTTGCAGAATCTTAGCAATGCGACGTTGTTTGGTGCGAATAGTATGACGAACAATTTCAGTCGGGTGTGCCGTAAACACAAGCCGCACATCTAACTGCTGAATTAATCGCTGAATTTGTTGAGAGGGAACATTCAACCGCCGTAACATGGGAAACAGATAATCAAATGTTGCCAAATCTCGCTCATCTTTTTTGTTTTCCATCGCCAAATCTGACAAATTTAAGGGATACTCTTCCCCGTCAGAAAATCGCTGATTACGTTGTTCAAAAGTTGAGTTAGAATTGGATTGTGTTAAGGCTTCAATCGTTGTTTGTGGCAATTTACGATGAGAATAAGCCAGTTGCTGATCTCGTTGTTCGTAATGTTGCTCAACAATATTGATTAACTGAAAATATAAAGCAAAAGCACGAGCAGCACGAATGGCTGAGCTAATATCAAGTTGTTCGATCAATTGCAATACATTACTCGCTTCTTCAAAAGGAGAGGCAAGTCCATCTGAGGAAGTGATCGTTCGCATTTGGCGCAACACATCCACCAATTCTTGACCACACTCTTGATACAATACTGATTCCCACAAGTCTTCTACGACCTTAAGGCGATTTCGTAAAAATAAATCTGAGGTGGTAGATGGAGTAACAGGTGAGGTGACGTTGTTGGGAATCTGTTCTGAGAATTCGATCAGTGAACTCATATTTCTTCCTAGAATTGTCAAGAATAATATTCAGTTTATTTTGCGGTGGACCCTTATTACATGCCTTGAGCGCGACGGCAAACCACTCCGCCGACGCAAGCAGCAAAGGAATACGCACCAACAGAGATGGCTTAGTTTCTCATACCACACGAAGTCTTGCTATGTTTTATTCTGCTTCATAACTCAAAAAAAATTTTGGTGCTGTTACTATCACTACAAAATTGTTGAGGCCAGATAGAATGGTGCATTTTTAGGGAACAAAACAGGTAGTCAGTTGTCAGTCATGAGTGGGATTGATGATGATAATCATGGATTTATACTCATTATTCCCGTACTTTGGTTACATGTAACGTCACGACAGACTCATTACTCCCCAGCCTCTTCTGAGTTTTGAGGAAACTTCAGTACAGGCAAGCGATCGCCCCGAAAGACTTCTTCGCTCGTTTGGCTCAAATCTAAGGCGGCATCTGCCAAAACCTTACCCCCTCCTAATAGTAGTAATATAGGGGCTGTAGCAAAGCCAATCAGCCAGTCTGAGGGCATTTTTAACTGAGACTCGGATGAAGTCTGAGATTCTCTTTGGGGTTCGGATGTAGATTGTGTCATAGGTTTGATAATAATATGGATCAAAGACAACTGCAGCAATTGTGTCCACATCAGCCAGAAGTATGGCAAAATATACAGCATCCCTAGCCTTTGGACATTGCATGAAGCGTCTGTTGTATTTATGATGTTACATAAAACGTCCCTACAATTATGATAATTAGGCTGGTATGATGCAGTTGGTTGATTAATGTCGTGACTTGAAAAGACGACCCGGAGTAACGTTGAGCATTCGTGGGAGTGTTTTAAAATTAGACTGGTCAAAGGTGATTCAATGGGCAGAACAAGCCATTGCACCAGATACTGCAACAGTACAAGTTCGGTTGCGGGAAAATTTCCTGTACTTATTGTACGAAGCATCAGTTGGGGTGTCAGAAAAGCAAACCGTTTCTCGCTTATCTGCCGCACTCAAACAAAAGCCGCTGTTGTCTTATTTGCCGCCGGAAACTCCACCCATTGATAAAATATTTTTGAGTGGGCGCACATCAGGGGCCAAGCTTCCCGATTGGACGGTGAAGTTAGATTATGATCCCACAAGCCAACCGGAAAAACCGGCAGAATCAAAAGTCCACCCGTCGGCCAACCCGGCACTCGTGCCAAAAGTCTCAGCAATTCAAGACCCAAAAGCCGAAGAATCGACCTCTAGTGTACTGCCGAATGAAGAATATAAAAAACCACTCTCAACACGTTTTCGCCAATGGTTTCATCGCACCTCGGTATTTTTTTCTTCCTCACATCGAGCCACAGTCAAAGAATCTACTGATTCTACTCTAGTCCCCACAACAGATGTACACTCCCCCTCTCAGCTGAAGTCTACATCTGTGACAAAAGCTCAAGTTAAACCGGATGCTGTACTTCAGCAATCTAGCTCCCCACCAACGGTGCATTCCGTCGAAGACCCTAAGCGATACTGTTACCCCAAGGCGAAGCCAACGCCATCTGAGACAATATCCGAGAATTTAATCATGCCCGCTCCATCGATATCTAAATCTAATTCATCCTCTGCCTCTGCTGCTCGGATGCGGCCCAAAAAGACTCAACCTGAAACAGTGAAAATTCCTGAAGCGATTGTAAAAATAGAAGAAATAGCAGAAACAGACCCAACAGAAAACCGGGGGACGATTTCAACAGAAGCCTTAGCTCGTCAGGGACATCCAGCCGCGATCGCCACTCATCTCAGCGAAATTTTGGGCGGGTTGGGGGTGAGTGTAAAAGTTCGACGGCGTAATGTACCCGCTCATGGCGATCAAACTCATTCGTCAGTCATACCAAAACAGCGACTTTGGGTACTGTGCCAATCAGCTTATAGTCCCGATCCCTCGTTACTGGCTGAACCGATTTCCCAGAAACTGCGGGAGTTGCAACTCAAAAACTATCAAGATGCTTGTATTGTATTGCAAGTCGAGGGAGAAGCAAAACCCGACTGGATGTTACGGGTCGATTTAACCCCGACGGGAAAAATCCTGAAGAAATGGGGCAAATGGGGAGATGCAAAGGCTCTTGCCAGCTTACTGAATCAGAAACTATCTTCGCAACAACTCTGCTGTAGAGCAACGCTGAAAGAATCTACAATACACATCTTTTGTCATCATTACAGCAGCAAAAAATCTAAATCTGTCGAAATCCCCGATCAATCTCAAGTCAAGGGAATAATTGGGCCGATTCTCAATAAGTTGGCCCCCCAAGGAATTCAGGCTGCCACAATTTATGGTGTAGAAGAGACCAAAAATCCGACAGAATTAGACACTCCCCTCTGGATCGATTGGCTGAATTTACCTGCTGCTTCTAATCCGAGTTTACAGCCGACTGCTTTAACCCTCGCTCAACAAGGCAATCTCGATGCATTAAAGTTTCTCATCGATCGCCTGATTAACCCCAATCTAGATTTTTTGCTTGCAACAGGTGGTATTGGCGTGATGCTAGTGCGTAAAGGTAATTTGCTGCACGTCATGACAGAAGGATCGACCTGTCCGTCTCAATCCAAGATGGTACCGCCGATTGTTCAATTTTTACGCACTGCTCAAATTCAAGATCTGACCGGGGCTAAAATTTACGGTCGTCGTAGTGGCCAAAAATCTCCTCTGTGGCGTTGTGGACTGAGCCTGAAATCAACTCAACCCGAGCCGACAAATACTCAGATGGAATTTGCCCCCCCAACAGCAGAATCAGATAACTTAGCGACGCGGGCAGGTACATTAGTTTTCCGTCCCAACCTGCCACCGATTCATTTAGACACAGACGATCAATCCCACTCACAACCCGATTCAGGGGTCTCATGGGGCGATACGACTGATGTCACGCTTCGCGATCGCATTGAATCGTATTCTGTTTGGCTACAAAACAGATTAATGGCAACGGGTTTATTTTTGACTCCTGAGCCGATGTTAGTGAGTCATCCGGCGGCGGACAATACTGAATCTCATATTCAGAAAGCAGGTTGGGCTGTCGTTTGGGCCAGCCTCGGCTGTTTGCTGATGTGGCAAGCGGATCTGATTTTGGCTCAACTCGCTCAGTGGCAAGCAATGCAACCGTCAATTGATTCTGTCGCGGGGGACAGTTTACGGGCAACAGCACTCAATCCGGTTCAGTCTCAGGGGTTCCCAACGGCACTAGAAAATATCGCCCAAACTTATCCAACGTTTAATAGCTCCCAACTCGATGAACAGTTCGCTCGCTATCAAGCTTATATTGCTCGGCATCAGCAACCCCCAGATATTTTGATTATCGGCAGTTCTCGGGCTTTACGAGGGGTTGATCCAGCGGTTTTGGAGGAAGAACTCAAAAATCAAGGTTATGGCTCTTTTAAGGTGTTTAACTTTGGGATCAATGGGGCGACTTTACAAGTTGTGGATTTAATTCTACGTCGTGTGTTGCCTCCTGAACAATTGCCGCAATTGATTTTAATTGCTGATGGAGTGAGGGCGGTTAATAGTGGTCGTGTCGATCGCACTTATGAAAGTATCGCTGAATCTAATGGTTATCAACAAGTCGCCCAAGGCACGTTTGAAATTCCAACGAGTGAATTATCCGGGGGTGAAGCCGAAGCTGCAGAATCTCAGTTGGGGTGGCTCGCTGGGCTGGTGGGCAAAGAAGACAATAGGGTGATTTCAGGATCTAAACATCTTCTCAATTCTCTTTCGAGTAGTTATTCTCAGCGCGATCGACTCAAACAGACGTTACAATCAATCGTCAATCAGCAAGTGATTATTGCGTCTCAAGCAACCCCAGATGCCGAAGCTGCAGAAGTTGAGAATGGCTTAAGCGAAAAGATCCCAACCCTACAAAGCAATGGTTTTTTACCCATGACGGTAAAATTTGAGCCGGAAACTTACTACCAAAAGCACCCTAAGGTATCTGGATATTATGATGGAGATTATCAAGGATTTGAACTCGTTGGCGGACAAACCACCACTCTCAATACATTACTGCAATATGTTCAACCTCGGGGTATTGATGTAGTATTTGTGAATATGCCTTTAACGCAAGATTATTTAGACCCCGTTCGTTGGGACTATGAGCAAATGTTTCGGTCTCGGATGCAACAACTAGAAACCCAAGCTAATTTAATATTTATTGATTTAGGGTTAGCATGGCCCAGTCAATATGATTATTTTTCCGACCCCAGTCATCTGAATCAATACGGTGCAGCAGCAGTTTCTCAGCGTCTGGCTGAAGACTCTAGAATTCCCTGGCCCCGTTAGTTGAATCGATTCTCATCTAATTTTATCAGATTACCCTCTAAAATAGAACGAAGTGCATCGATTTAAGCCACTCTGGTAGAGTGTCAATATTCTATTTCATTCCTCTTAAATGTAGGTTATAGTTGAGAGATTCTATCCACGATATTGATCTGTGCCGAGGGATCATCTTGATTAACGATTACAGCCTTTTATTGATGGAGACTGCGGTTACTGATCCCATAACATCTGAGAGTAATTAGCAGTTAGTCCGGTATCGCTAATCAGTACCCATGACTCAATCTAAGCAGAAATCCTTTAACGCTGACGTGCAATAGAAGCGCTCGCTTCGATAGAGAGGGATTATAATACTCCCAAAGCCATCACTTCTCCTATTTCAGACAACAATACCTAATCTTAATGGTTGAAAATCCGGTCAAAATTGGTTTTTTGTCTTTAGTCTGTTCCGGGAAAAAACTCGGATAATTAGCATAACTTCAATGATGGTTTTCATTGATTGAATCTTAGTGATTTTCTTTAATCGCTCGGGAAAGCAAAATTAAGTCAATAGTAATATTAGTAAATTTTAAAGTAATCGGTTGTCAAAATTTATAACAATTCAGATACAATAATTATGAGAAAAATTAGACGCTTCTGCTTCATTTTTGGATTATCATTTTTATTAATAGGATTAATTTTACCTCAAGTTAAGGCACAACAACATAATATTATTAACCCAGCCGAAGCGATCGTAATTGCTCAGGATCAAGAACAAGCTTCTGAGGCAAAATTTGAAGAAGTTATTGCAGGAAGTGAGCGATTAGAAGGATTATTTACGTTTTATCATTACCCGGATACGGGAGCGGCTTATATAGAAATTTATCCCGAAGATTTGAATCAAAATTATCTCTGTTTTTCTACTCTAGAATCAGGACTCGGAGAAGCCGGAATTGTGGGAGGATTAGAACTCAATGAATTTCTATTTCAATGGCGCAGAAAACATGATAGAGTTCAATTTGTTTTACCCAACATCAATTTTCGTACAGAAGCGGGCGATCCTCAATCTCGTTCTGTAGACCGTTCTTTTAGTGAATCAGTACTTTATTCCTTACCCATTGTTAGTATTCATCCTGAACGCAAATCTTTATTAGTCGATGTGAGCAGTTTATTGATAGGGACTGAAGACTTATCCGGAGTCGTCCAAGAAATCACCTCAGATTTAGACGTTTCTTATGATGCGAATAAATCCTACATTAATGATATAAAAGTCTTTCCCTATAATATAGAATTTGAATCTGTTTTAGGATTTTCGGGAGAAGAAAACTCAATTGATTCTTTACCCGATGGCCGTTCCTTTAACTTGCGAGTTCGTTACAGTTTTCTAGATATTCCTCAAACGAATTATCTCCCTCGTTTAGCAGATGAACGAGTCGGTTACTTCACAACCCTACATAAAAATCTTTCTAATTCTGGGAATACTTCTGGATTAGTTCGTTATATTAATCGTTGGCATCTAGAAAAACAAAATCCATCACTCACCTTATCTCCCCCTGTCGAACCGATTACTTTTTGGATTGAAAATACAGTTCCTTACGAATATCGAGACGCCATCAAGACAGGAATATTAATGTGGAATAAAGCCTTTGAACAAGCTGGATTTATCGATGCTATTCAAGTCCAACAAATGCCAGATGATGCAGACTGGGACCCGGCAGATGTGCGTTACAACACCATTCGGTGGTCAACTTCATTTCAACCGCTGTTTAACGGTTACGGGCCATCTCACGTCAATCCCCTAACCGGACAAATCTTAGATGCTGATATTATTTTAGAAAGCAACGCTATTACAGAACTACTCGAAGACGCTGAAATTATATTAGCTCAGCCAGCAGAGGCAAATACAACATTGGCTTCATTAGCTCAATCTTGTAGCGCAAAACTGCATCAAAATACTCAATCCTCTCAGACTCGACGCGATTTACTCGATACAGAACATCTGTGTTTTAATGTAGAATCTCAACATCAATTTTTTGTCGGTAAAGTCGCGTTGGCTTTGCTGCAAAATGTTCCCGGTCAAACCAGCCAAACCGCAACTTATATCAATCAATATCTTCAGTATCTTACCGCTCATGAAATTGGTCATGCTTTGGGTTTAAGACATAATTTTCATGGCAGTACTTTACTCACTCCAGATGCACTGCATGACACTAATATTACTCGGACTCAAGGGTTAACTTCCTCTGTGATGGACTATTTACCCGTCAATTTAGCGCCTCAAGGCTATTCCCAAGGAGATTATTATCCGGTGATTGTTGGCCCTTACGATGACTGGGTGATTGAATACGGTTACACCGACATTGCTGCTGCGACTCCCACCCAAGAAAAACCTCAGTTAGACCAAATCGCAGGGCGCGCCTCCGAACCCCAACTCTCCTACGCCACGGATGAAGATATGCGGGGTGTTTTCCTCGATCCTGCAGCCAATATTTATGACCTCAGTCAAGATATATTGCAATATTCCCAATGGCAATTAGATAATGCTCGGTTGATGTGGCAACGTTTAGAGCAACGCTCTCCTCAGCCAGGGGAAGGGTACGATCGAGTTCGTAAAATGTTTGATACGGTTTTATATTACTACGTCAGTCATGCCAAAAATTTAACCTTGTATCTTGGGGGTCAATCTTTTAATCGCGATCGCGCCGATAACCCCAATGGACGCTTACCGTTTGAAGCCATCCCCGTTGAAGAACAACGTCAAGCGTTACAACTGTTAGGAGAGTATATTTTTGCCGAAGATGCTTTTGAGTTTTCTCCTGATCTGTTAAATCAATTGGCTCCTTCGCGTTGGCGAGATTGGGGAAATCCTGATTTATATAAGTCTCTAGAATATCCGATTGGTGACAAAATTCTTTGGGTACAAAATCTGATTTTGTGGGAATTATTTTCTCCGACTCGTTTAACTCGGTTACGGGATGTAGAATTAACAGCTCAGCCCCAAGAGGTATTGACCTTGCCCGAGTTATTTGAAACAATGCAGAATACTATCTGGACAGAGATCTTAAATACAGATAATCAGATTTCAATTTCTATTATTCGTCGCTCCTTACAGCGAGAGTATTTAAAACTATTGAGTCAGATTGCATTGCGTCAAATCCATGTACCGGAAGATGCTCAAACTTTAGCGCGATATCAATTAAAACAACTTAATAAAATGCTCACTGAAGTCATACAAAAATATCGCGATCAAATGGATGCTTATACTTTAGCTCACTTGGAAGTTAGCCGCGATCGCCTCATCCAAACATTAAACGCTCAAGTTCAATCAGATTAGTTGCCGTTATACCCAGTAAAGTATCGTTACAAGCTAGCCCCGGATCATCTAATTTAAGCTACGATAAGAGTACTTAGCCATTATTGCCGATCGTAATTGTTTTGCTTGTCGTTATTGTTAATTTTTGGGTGATGGGGTGAGCAACATTTCTAATTACGAAACCCATAAAGTTTTTGTTGATTCTGCAATGTTGTGAAAGTTGTAAAAAATGAAGGGTTTTGTATTAACTTTTGAGAGTCAATCTTTCATCAAGGAGTTGATTTATCATGTCTCAGCCAGACGATATACTTAAACGGAGCGAATTACTGAATCGCCTTGTGCTTGACCGTCAAACAGCAGAAAAAGTCGGTCATGTTTCTCAGTTATTATTGGATAACCACGCCCAAAAAGTGGTGGGTATTGTTTGTAAATCGGGTTTACTGGGTAAACAGAAATACATCTTAAGTTGGGAGCAAATTGAAGCCATTGGTAAAGATAGTGTATTGGTTAATTTACCCAAAAATCATGAACTCGAAATAGCTGATTCAATTGAGCCACCTATTAATAGAGAAGTTTGGACAAATACAGGCAATAAAGCAGGTAAATTACTTGAGTTTTTCTTTGATCTCAAGACAGGTTCAGTCGTCAGTTATTTATTTTCTGCTAGTGGTTTACAAGGAATCCTCGATGGAGTATACTTATTACCACCCAGTGCCATTTCTAGTGTCGGAACTCAACGGGTGATTGTTTTAGAAATTGCCGTTCAAAATCCACAAAAATATACAGAAGGATTAGGCCGGAAAATCGATCAAGCCACTGTGTTTCTGCATCAAGACTACCATAAAACAAAAAGTGATTTGGAAGTGATGAAACAGAAAACTCAAGGTATGGTGGGACAAGTTAAAGATGCGGCTCAAGGGGTGACTGAAAAAATTAAACCCTTAGCGGCTGAATTGCAAAACTCAGATGAAAAATCAGATCTTCCAAAAACTGATAGTTCTGAGCATCAAACTTAGTTGTATAGTAATAAAATAGAGGCCTTACATCAAGCGCCTCTAGGTCACTTTATAGTATGATTAAAAATAGTTAAAGTGTAGATCTTTTTTTATCTAATTTTTTACAATAACAGAAATAAAAGACTTATATTTATAATCTATTGACCCGAGAAAAACGATGGTAAAATTAGCAACAAATTTGATTCCTGTTACTTTACTCGCTGCCGTTATTACTTTAACCGGTTGCAACCACACTAATTTAGGTACAGGAACAGTCCCGGATGAACGAGTCGGTTTAGACGGAGAATATGACGACAGCGGTTTAGCAAAGCGAGTGGTCGAAGCTTTTGAGGCAGACTCTGATTTAGCCGCAATTGAGACCGTTTATGTCGCCCAAACAGGCAAGACAGTTGTTTTAAAAGGAACAGCGCCTAGTGCTGAAATTCTAGATAAAATGGTCAGTGTTGCTGAAACAGTAGATGGAGTGGGTACTGTTGAAACCAGTCAAGTTACGGTTCGTTAATTATCAAAAATATGAATAACTGATGCTGTTTTCAGTCAGGATTTTATTCTACGAATACAATTAATACAGCCACTCCCAGTAAAATTCCTGCGGCGGTTCGATTCAGATTACGCATAGCAACTTCACTCTGAAAAAATGATTTAGCTTTCGATGCGATCAATGCATACAGTAACAAAACACCTCCTACAATCATTGCGATCATAGCAGAAATGATGGCAATTCCCTCTAATCTTAACTCTGCTGGATTGATAAAAGCAGGCAAAAATGCGCTGTAAAAAATAATCACTTTCGGGTTACTGAGGGAAATTGTTAATCCGGCGGTAAAATTTTTCAGGATATCACGATCCTCAATCTTAGTATTAGAATTATCCGGAATAATTACTTCTGCTGTCCAAAACTTATACCCTAGCCAGCTTAAATATAAACTCCCGAAAATTTTGATCGCAATAAAAGCATAATCAAACCGTTGAATGACCAACGTTAAACCAAAAATTGCGAATAATAAAAAGATTAAATCCCCCAACACCGTCCCCACCACAACTGCAACAGCAGCAGTAAAATCAGAAGCCAAGGCACAGGAAATCGTGGCAAATACCCCAGGGCCGGGTGTACTGGCGAGGACAAAGACCCCAACAACCAGGGCAGATAAAGCCTGAAGCGTAATACCATGAGCTATTTCTTCCATAACGAAACTCTCAGATAATACTTCAAATTGAGATCCATTCCGTATTCTACCTGTATATTCGGGGCAAATCGGTAATCTATTTTGCAAGCGAGGAAGTGATCTGAGAATGTCGTCGGAGTGTTAATTGCATTTCTTGACAAATCAAATTTTTCTGAAATAATACAAAAGTATAGCTACAAAATAAAGTCTATAAATTATGACAAAGGAGAAAAACCTAAAAACCTAAAAATCTTCAAATCTATAACATATAATAGTTTCAGCTAGATAATCTGTGATAGTAAGGATAGACCTATCGAGGTGATTACAGTAGTTTAACTTTACTATAAGCATCAATTTTAGTAGAATCAATTGAATTGAGCGAGCTGTGGCGATCGCAGTGTAGCCCTGAAAAAAGGGGGATGTTACCGATAAAGTCTTGGATACAGCCAGAGAATGTCAACCTTTTTGTGAAATTATGAAAACAATGCGTTCTACATCGGGTCAAATGAATACCGACGCTGTGCAAGCTGGGGGTAAACTCAGCATTTTTGAAAAGTATTTAACCCTTTGGGTTTTCCTCTGTATCATTGCTGGAATTGCCCTCGGAAGACTACTTCCTGGGGTGGCTGTTGCGTTAGATGCGATGAGTATTTATCAAGTCTCAATTCCCATTGCAATTTGCCTATTTTTTATGATGTATCCCATCATGGTAAAAATTGATTTTACCCAGGCTGTGAATGCGGTGCGTGCCCCTAAACCTGTCGTTTTGACCTTAGTTGTCAATTGGGTAATTAAACCCTTCACAATGGTTGTATTTTCTCAGTTTTTTTTGGGATATTTATTTCAACCTTTACTCAGCGGAACTGAACTATTACGCGGCAGTGAAGTTACGTTAGCAAACTCTTATATTGCTGGAACAATTTTACTCGGAATTGCCCCTTGTACGGCGATGGTTTTAATGTGGGGATATTTATCCTACAGTAACCAAGGACATACTTTAGTTATGGTAGCAATTAATTCTCTAGCAATGCTATTTTTGTATGCTCCATTAGGACGTTGGTTACTGTCGGTCAATGATTTAATAGTTCCTTGGCAAACGATTTTACTCTCCATTTTTATCTATGTGGGTTTACCCTTAGCAGCGGGAATATATAGCCGCTATTGGATTTTCAAAAATAAAGGAAAAGCCTGGTTTGAACAGTATTTTCTAAAGTATTTAAGCCCGGTTTCTACTTTTGCTTTGTTAATGACATTAATTTTACTATTTGCTTTTAAAGGAGATTTAATTGTAGAAAATCCGCTGCATATTGTCTTAATTGCAGTTCCGCTATTTTTGCAAACAAACTTCATCTTCCTCATCACTTATGTTATCGGATTGAAGATGAAACTCTCTTATGAAGACGCTGCACCCGCTGCTTTAATTGGTGCGAGTAATCATTTTGAAGTAGCAATTGCCACCGCAGTGACTTTATTTGGACTCAATTCTGGAGCCGCTTTAGCAACAGTTGTGGGAGTGTTAATTGAAGTTCCAGTCATGCTCGTATTAGTTGAACTGTGTAAACGAACCGCATTCTGGTTTCCCCGTGAACCCGAAAAAGCAACATTACCCGATCCGCGTTGTTTTAACTGTTAAATCAAGAAGTTGAATGCTAACCGCTGTGAACCGTCGGTAATTATAGTTGTTAGTTGTTAGTTATTGGTTGTTAGTTATCAAATTAAGTCATAAAAATCAAAACTAAACACTAAAAAAATTCTCTTTGAAGGACAAAGATTTAAACTCGCAATAATAGTAAAAATGGATCATCCACCACGAATTTTGTTCTTATATGGTTCTTTAAGAGAACGATCTTATAGTCGTTTGTTAGCAGAAGAAGCAGCTCGGATTATTACAGAAATAGGAGCCGAGGTAAAGTTTTTTCATCCTCATCATTTACCCTTACGAGGAGCTGTTGAAGAATCCGATCCACAGGTTCAAGAACTACGAGAACTCAGTCAATGGTCAGAAGGTCAAGTGTGGTGTTCTCCGGAGATGCATGGTAACATAACGGGAATTCTAAAAAATCAAATTGATTGGATTCCTCTCACGATTGGTTCAGTTCGACCCACTCAAGGAAAAACCTTAGCCGTGATGCAAGTTAGTGGGGGTTCTCAATCTTTTAATACAGTGAATACACTACGAATTTTGGGGCGGTGGATGCGAATGTTTACCATCCCCAATCAATCTTCTGTTGCTCGAGCTTATCAAGAATTTAATGAAGATGGAACGATGAAAGATTCACCCTATCGAGAGCGAGTGATTGATGTAATGGAGGAGCTTTATAAGTTTACACTACTGCTACGAGAGCAAGTCGATTACCTCACAGATCGACATAGTGAAGGGAAGGCTAAAACCCACTAATTATTACAGCTTAATTGGAGATATTAATCATGAAAAAAGTGATGTTTGTCTGTAAAAAAAATTCTTCTCGTTCTCAAATGGCAGAAGGATTTGCTAAAACATTAGGAAACGAAACAATAGCGGTGACCAGTTCCGGTTTAGAAGCAAGTGTTGTGAATACTCATGCAATTAAAGCAATGGCTGATGTGGGAATTGATATTACAGATCAAACTTCCAATGCTTTAAATGAATTTGATCCCAAAGATTACGATGCGGTTATTTCGTTATGTGGTTGCGGGATCAATTTACCCTCTGAATGGGTGAGTCGAGAAATCTTTGAAGATTGGCAACTTGACGACCCAGCAGAACAACCCGAAATCTTTCCCCGTGTCCGAGAAGAAGTAAAAGTCAGAGTTGAACAATTAATAAAAAAAATGAGTTAATCTTTCTAAAATAGATCGCAATAGATCCCATCAGTGAGATAGTGTCTGACTGTCCAACAAATCAATCACTAAAGAGTCGGAGAGGGAAATGATAACTCAGTTGACATCAATGATGCCTCAATTCCCCATCTCCATCAATAGCTCAGTCAAACAATCAGTAGCCTAACTGTTCTCACATAGGAGTGGATATGATGTAGGTAGATCGCGGAGAAAATGGTCTTTTAGTTCTCTACTGTAAATTGAGGCATCCGATACTGTATGCCTGAGAAAACATCAATCACGCTTGCTTAACTGGATTTAGATATGACCATTTTCCGGAAACTGTTTTCGTTCCCGCCAATTTACACCTAAACGCTTGAGATAATCCCAGCCTCGCTGTGGCCAAACATGATCGCGACCTGTTTTTTCAGCTATCCACTCAGCCACTTTCGGGCCAGACCAGGAACCGCCATCTGGGGCAGGGCCTTGGAGAGCTTGCTTCAGTTCTTGTTGTTGAGCGGCACTCAGCAAAGAACGAGCAACAGGGGGTTGGCGATCGCGGCTACGATTTCTGACAGACGCTGGCCCTTCACGGTTATAGCGGCGGATAATTTCCTTAGAATAGTCGTAGTTTAAGCCAACCACCTCAGCAGCTTGCTTAATCGTCCATCCGCCAGCGACTAATTGTAATAAGTGCCACCGTCTAGATTCTGTCGTATCTCGGGCTTGGCGATAACGGGTTTTGAGATCTTCAGCACTTAAGTAGGGTTCTAAATGAGCTTTAGGAGGCATACCTATAATCCGGAACGTTACTTTATCTATCCCCTTTCTCCTAGTGATTCCGGATCAAATCAGAAATTTCTTCAAAATTCTCATAAATCTAGGCCAAGGGCGACGGAGAATAGGGAATAGGGAACAGCTAGGAACAGATAAGAAGGAGCCTGTATCCAGTATCCAACAGAGAAATTTACCATTGTTGTTCAAGATCTCTTCTCTGCTGATGGGATGAGTTGATCTCCGGTATCTCCGGTGTCTCCGGTGTCTCCGTCCCCACTACCCCCTACCGCTTCGTTGACAGGACAGTGGTAGAGAAAATTTTGTCGTGCCAAGCATTACTTTGAGCATCAAACAATGCCCAGAGATATCCGATGAATAGCAAGATTCCACTCAGCCAATAGCCTACTGTCCCTCTAAGTCCCGCAATTAAGAATGACATATTCTCTCCATTTTTTTTGATCACCTTAATATTCATCATGCCCATACCAATAGACTGAGCTTTCGTACTCCAGAAATAGCCAAAATACAAAAAACTAAATAGCAAACCGGGGATGAATACGCCTTGAGTGAGTAAGAAAGCAAACGGTTTAGGTAAGCCGCCTGTTGTTTGTCCAATCAATCCTAACAACAATACACCGATTGTAATTAATAAATAACTCACAATGGCAACAACAACATAATCGATAATCCAAGAAATTAAACGATTTAAAAAAGTTGCTTTTTCCATAATTCAAAGATGGACACTAAATATTCAATCAAGGCTTTAACAATAAAGCATCTGGCGTGATTACTATTATTTTCAGTTACAGTAATCCTTTGAATAAACGCAGCCCGTCTGTATTTCCTAATATCGGATCGCTGGCTCGTTCCGGGTGGGGCATCATTCCTAAGACATTACCTTGACGGTTAGAAATACCTGCAATATTGTGTAAAGAACCATTCGGGTTATCAGACTCTGCGATCGCCTCTGAAGTGCCATAACGGAAAATTACTTGATTATGTTCTTCGAGTTGCGCTAAGGTCTCCTGATTGGCGTAATAACAGCCTTCTCCGTGGGCAATAGGAAGCTGTATCACTTCTTCTGGGCTATAAGCTGAAGTCCAAGGCGTATTAGTATTCGTCACAGTTAAAGGGACGCGATCGCAGATAAAATGCAGATCGCGATTTCGCACTAATGCACCCGGTAATAATCCGACTTCGGTTAAGACTTGAAACCCATTACAAATACCAATAACATATTTTCCTTGACCCGCATGATCAATCGTTGCTTGCATCACAGCAGAACAACCCGCCATCGCCCCACACCGTAGATAATCTCCGTAACTAAATCCCCCCGGAATAATCACAACATCAATATCTGATAGATCTGTATCCTGATGCCAAATCATCCGGGTGGGTTGTTCTAACAATCCTTCCGTTACCCAGGCGACATCGCGATCGCAATTAGAACCCGGAAACACAATTACACCAAATTTCATCTCTTTTATCCTGATTAATCTGCCAGTTTAGCTGTTTCTGATACGGGGGTTAATTCAAACCGATAAATTTCAATCACAGGGTTAGCTAAAAGCCGATCGCAAATTTGATCCAATTGTTGACGAGCATCAGCCTCATCGTTAGCAGTGAGAGACAATTGAATATATTTACCAATTCGGACTTGTTCGATGCCGTCGTATCCGAGATGTTGAATACTCGAACCAACAGCCGTACCCGCCGGATCTAAGACAGAGGGACGAAGAGTAACGTACACTTGAGCGTTATATTTCTGAGTCACGGTAATTAGGGAATTGCGAACAGTTTTTATTATTGCTGATAGTTGTGCGAGCCGTCACATTTTAGGTCAAAATCAATTCTGTTTGATCACCTCTGTGGGAGCTAGATACAATAATATTGATTCTTGAAACAAACATCAATCACCATTTCAGGAGAGTGATTTTATGAGACGATTATATAATCGCGCTTTTGAAATTTTAGTCGCAGAAGTTAAACGATGCACTCAAAAAGACTTAGCCGGAGAAGTGGGACAAAGAATTGTCATGCAGCGGCTAGAAAAGTTGCGCCGACAACAAGGTAAACCCCTAACCGCTGGAGAACTGCATCAACTCACCGCCGATCAATTTCCCAATTTTAATCCTGCTGCGATCAAACGAGCAGCTCGCGCTAATCGCCCTTCTAGGGTAGGAAAAAAGGTGTTATGGGGTGGGGTAACGTTAATGGGGTTAGCAGGGTTCGTTTGGCTGGCAAATCTGCCTTATCCAATGATTCGTCAGCCTGTATTGAGGAGAATGCCTCTATTATTATTTCCCAGTTATATCAGTATGGAGCATCACTACGCGCGCGCCATCGCCTCAGTTGAACAAGCAGAGGAATTAGTCAATCAAGGCACCACCCAAGCTGATGTTAGTTTATCCGAACAAAAAATTGAAACAGCCATCACCCATCTCGATCGTTTACCTGTTAAGTTTTTAGGGTATTATCCCCAGCGCTATTGTTCACTGACGGGTTGTAGTTGGAAATTTACATTAGATGAATATGAGGCAGCTCGTAAAAATATTGAACAACTAGAAGCTCGGATTTTTCAAGAAAAAAATGCTTTTATTCAGTTTAATGAAGCCCAGTCTGCGATTAAAATAGCGAAGCAAAATTATCAAAAATCTCAATCTGAAGCCGAGCAACAAAGCGACATAGAAACCTGGCAAGCGGCTGTTGATTTATTACAAAAAATCTCTGCTGATACAATAGCCGGACAACAAGCAAAAACACAGTTAGGCACAGCACAGCAAGATTTTAGAGAAGTCGTGGGTTATAGTATTCAAACTCAAAAAGGTAATACAATCATTGCTACAGCACGGGAATTTGCAATTTTAGCAGCTCGTGCTTCTCAAAACCCGCCTCATAGCGCTCAAAGATGGCAAGAAGTGATTGAATATTGGGAAAATGCAATTGAGCAACTCGAAAAAATTTCTCTTGATAATCCTAATTATTTAGAAGCACAAGATAAATTGTATGAATATACTCAAAATCTCAGAACAATTGAAGGAAGATTAAGGGATGAAGAAGAAGCGGTTGAGTTATTACAACTCGCAAAAGAATTGATTGATGAATGGCGAGAAATGGCTCAAGATTCAGATCCCAGTATTAGTCAGTTACGTCGCCAATTAAATGAAGTGATTTATATTCTAGAAGGTATAGAGGCAGGTACAACAGTCACCGCAGAAGCGATTGATTTAATACGAGCGACCCGTAATACTCGAGATCAGTTATGATTAAAACAATTAAGTATTTAATCTAGTTCTAGCTGAATCGTTGGCATCAATTTTTGTAAATTTTTTAAGGATTTTCCCTGCCAAGGAAATTGACGAGAAGCTAATATGACTAAGTTTTTAGTCTGTTTTTTTCGGAGTTTAATTACAAATTTAGACAAGACATTAATTCCGAAGCTATTGAGAAATTGTAACTGTCGAAGATTCAGAGTAATGGTTTGAGGTTCAGCATCTAAAGCTTCATTCAACACTTGAATAATCGGATTAGATTGTTCTAAACCACTCAGTCTTAATGAGCCACCTAAATAAACGGTTGTCGTATCAGTATCGTAAGTAATTTCGTAATCTTCAGTATTAAAAGTTTGAATAACCATATTTTGATTTTTAAAATTATTTTAAATATTTAAACTAACGACTGTCGTCACTGTCGTCACTGCCGGATGAAGTTGTGCTGTTTTAAATTGCCATCCAATTTGAGCGGCATAATCATTCATCATCATTAAATAACCTAAACGGGAAGAAGTATCGTTTTCTAAGTTCTGTTCAACTTGATGAATATACAGTTCTTCTGGATCAAAACTCTGTAGTTTTTGGATATAGTCTTTAAAAGGTTCTATTGCAGAATTAACTATACTATTTTCTACAGAAAAAAACAGCTTATCCGGATTCAAATGAACTTGAATGTTAATCGGATAATCAGACTGAGGATCGCTAAATTTCATGGCATTTTCTAATAGCTCATTAGCAATAAAACCGACTGCATCTTTAAGTTCTGCTAGCGGATTTGAGCCGGAAGTATTGGAATCAATTTGAGGGATAAAAGTGGTCACATAATCTGCGATAAAATTAGCAGATAAGCCATTATTTCGCCATCGCTTTTGCAGACAAACAGAACTCGGAGAAAACCCAATAATTAAAAATTCCTGGCTAATATCTGAGACTTCTAGATAATGACCAAAGACTTCATGCATCATACTTCAATCGCGAACCCACAACTTTTAGCTGTAGAATTTAATGAGATAAACGGTAAATTAGATAAAATGATTGAAAAATTATTCATGGGCTTTGTAGAAAGAGAAAAGCAAATTGACGTTTTTGATAAAAATTATGTTATATAAATCATTATAGTCGATGATTATTCAAAAAACAATACTTTCAATGTTTCCACCTACCCTATATATTGCCGTTACAAATCATGGATTTGGTCATGCAGTTAGAGCAGCCTGTGTTGCAGCTCAAATTCGACAAATATGTCCAGAATGTGTCCTAATTCTGGTTACTACAGCTCCGAGATGGTTACTTGAATCTTATATTCCAGGTGATTTTATTTTACGTCCTCGTAGCTTTGATGTAGGGGTAATTCAATCGGATAGTTTGACGATGGACAAAACCCAAACTTTAGAAAAACTCAAACAAATTCGTCAGAAACAACAATCTATTATTGCCAGTGAAGTTAGTTTTATTCAACAAAATCGAGTCGATTTAATTTTAGCAGATATTCCACCTTTAGCTGCTCCCATTGCCAAAGCTGCGGGTATTCCTGGAGTAATGATGGGTAACTTTGGTTGGGATTTTATCTATCGAGATTGGGGTGAAGAATTTATTGAAATAGCAGATTGGATATCAGAGAGTTTTAGTCAATGTGACTGTTTATTTCGTCTACCTTTAAATGAACCCATGAGCGCTTTTCCCAACATTGTTGATGTGGGATTAACAGGAGGCAATCCGCGTTACGAATTCGAGCAATTAAGAACAGATTTCAATATTAATACACCACCCGAAAAAACAATATTATTAACTTTTGGAGGATTGAGTTTAGCTGCAATTCCTTATCAAAATTTATCTCAATTTCTAGATTATACCTTTATTACTTTTGACTCCAAAGCACCCAATCTTCCTAACTTAATTCGAGTTAAAGAAAAAATCAAACAACAATCAAGTACAGACTATTCTCATATTCGTCCGGTTGATTTTATGCCATTATGTGGACGAATTATTTCTAAACCGGGATTTAGTACTTACGCAGAAGCATTACGCTTAGAGATTCCCATTGTTTCTCTCTCGCGTGAAGGATTTGCTGAAGCCCCAATTTTAGAAGCCGGGTTACAAAATTATAGCCCGCATCAAATCATCACTCCAGCAGACTTTTACTCTGGAAATTGGGACTTTATTAAACAACCAATGCAGCCGCCCCGTCTCTCAGAAACTCTTGATAAACAAGGGACTGAAACGATAGCGAAAGCCGTAGTGGATTTATTGAAGTCTGCCTAGAATCGATAAATAGATCATAACTACAGTAATTCTATAGTCATTCGATTTAACTATATAAACTCCCGACATATTCTTCATAACCGTTGTAAAGTAAAGTCGGTTGTCTGTCCCAAGAAAAACTCGGCTTATTGCTGACAATTTTTTCCGTTGCTTGTGACCAACGCGGGTGAGGTTTAGTCGGATTCACATTAGCCACAAAACCGTATTCTTCGGGGGCGAGTGTATTCCAAAAAGTGGGGGGTTGTTTTTCCAAAAATTCAATTTTCACAATCGATTTTGCTCCCTTAAATCCATATTTCCAGGGTAAAACCGCTCGAATTGGCGCGCCATTTTGTTTCGGTAAAGTTTTACCATACATACCCACCGCAAAGAAAGCGAGATCATTATTCATTTCCTCAATGCGTAATCCTTCTGCGTATGGCCAAGGATAATTCAGCGCCCAAAATCCGGGTCCTTTTGTAATTTTCGGATCATAAAAAGACGAAAAACGCACATATTTTGCACTAGAAGTCGGTTCAACTGCTTCAATGATTTTTCGCATCGGAAAACCAATCCAAGGGACCACCATTGCCCAAGCTTCAACACATCGAAATCGATAAATTCTTTCTTCAATAGGAAATTTTTTCCGTAAATCATCGAGGTCATAAGTGGCCGGATTTTTCACCAGTCCCGTCACTTCTAATTTCCAAGTTTCCGTCGGTAATGCTTGAGCGGCTTCCCAAATTGACTTAGACCCCCCAAACTCATAAAAATTATTATAATGTGTGGCAAAATCTCGTGGAGTAATGGCTCGTTCAACATCTTTAAAGTTAGGATTAGTTGATAAATTAGAGAATGCTTCTAACCCTTCAGTTCTCGATCTAGCGTTACTGAGTTGATTACAAGCACTCAGAGGTAAAACGCTTGCCGCCACCCCAGCACCAATTAAACCTTTGATAAACCGACGGCGGTTAACGAATGCAGCTTCTGGGGTGATATGATGCTCTGAAAGCTCCCACGAGGGCGGAGTACGAAATAAAACCATAGAAAAATCAGTCAGTTTGTCTGAAAAAATTGTAAATTATCTTTACATTTTACCCGTTGAGAGAGATCGATGACCAATTAATCCCAATCAAATTACCTAAAATTACTGTTAAGGGATCATGAAGAAACAATTTTTACAATCAATTTTTGATCAATTGCACCCCAGATTCCGAAGAAGGAATTAAGATAGAACAAATGGCTCAACGACTGGTCTGTTATGAGTTACTGTATCAATCCTCACTGCTCTCATCCTCACAACCCCGCTCATCATGAGTTTTGTCAAAGTTGTGGCTCTTCAATGCGTTTAAAAGAGCGTTATCGTACCCTGAAAATTTTAGGAGAAAGTTCTCGGTGTCGCACCTTTTTAGCCATCGATGAAGATAAACCGTTTCAGCCAAGGTGTATTGTCAAACAATTTATCTCATCCGACTCTACAGAGGCCAAAACAACTGAGTTACAACGAATTACCAGCTATGACAAAGGAGTGGCTGAACTGGCTAAGATTAGCCAAAAATCACTGATTCCGACAGTTTTAGCCGCTTTTGAACAAGATTGCTCTCATTATGTTGTTCAAGAATATATTGAAGGACGAAACCTGGCTGAAGTACTCGTTCAAATCGGCTCATTCCCAGACTCCCAAATCGGGCAATTGCTGGAGGAAATTTTACCCACGATAGAACTAATTCATCGCCATCATCGTATTCATGGGGAGATTAAACCAGAAAATATTATAGATCGCTATTCAACCGGTCAAAAACTGACTTTAGACACGACACCTCCTCAATATGTTTTGGTCGATTTTAGTCCTTATTCTGGGCTAGATTCTCTCAGCTCGCTCCAACCCCCAATTAATGTTTCTGCTGAATATGCGGCCCCAGAACAGTTACAGGGTTATCCGCAACCCAACAGCGATCTTTATAGCCTCGGGGTCACTTGCATGCACCTGCTGACCCATGTATCCCCATTTGATTTATACAATGAGAAATCAGACACTTGGGTTTGGCGAGACTATTTAAAATATCCCATCAGTCCACGACTCGGTTGTATTTTAGATCGGATGGTGGCTCGAAATCCGCTCGAACGTTATCAATCGGCCCGAGAAATATTAGAGGATTTACGGACAAAATGGAGTCCGTTATCGGCGCATTCTCCTCAAAATCAGCGGGTTTTGACTGCATTAGGAGCAGCCGCTTTAGGGGCGCTGGCTTGGTGTCTGAGCGCTCAATTTCCCATTCCACAGCAAACTTCCCAGCCTCACCCAGATTTTCAGCTTCCCCCCCCTCCAACTGTTCAAACCCGTCCGTTTGTCAGAAATTCCGGTCCGTTTCCCCCAAGGGATCAACTTCAGGTGTTGACAAAAGGTCGAGGGCCAGTGTGGGCGATCGCAGCCCATCCCAATGGTCAGACCCTAGCCACCGGGAAAACCAATGGTATTGTAGAAATTGTCGATCTACAAACAGGACGAATACTCCAGACCTTTAGCGGACATACAAGCACAGTCGCAGCAATGGATATTAGTCCAGATGGTCGTTATTTAGCCACAGGTGGCAGTGACAAAACGATTAAAATCTGGGATTTATGGAATAGTCGTTTACTCAGAACGATTTATGGTCATAGAGGTTGGGTGTATGATATTGCCTTCAGTCCAGACGGCCAAACTTTAGCCAGTGTGAGTCAGGATCAAACTTTGCGGTTGTGGGATATCAATACAGGTCAACAACTCGACCAACTCCGGGGACAGGCTAGAGAAGTTCAAGCCATCGCTTTTAGTCCGGATAGTCAACTCTTAGTAACCGGGAGCAACGAAGGTTATATTGAGCTGTGGGATTGGCGTACAAGACAGTTAGTCCGGTCAATTCCAGCCCATTCTCAAGCAATTTGGTCTATTGCGATAAGTCCAGATGGTCAGACACTCGCCAGCGGCAGTTGGGATCATTCTGTGAAGTTATGGGATTTGAATCAAATTCGCTTTGAATATTTTTATAGCCTACCGACTCAAACCATTGTGGGTCATCGTGATAAAGTCGTCTCTTTAGAATTTAGCCCCAATAGCCAAACTTTAGCCAGCGCCGATGCCACAGGGACTGTGAAACTTTGGTCTACTCAGACCGGACAATACAGAGGAAATTTGAGTGGTCATCAAGATTGGGTCGATTTACAATTTCATCCCCGTAAAAATGTGTTGCTGAGTGGAAGTTTAGATGACACCATCAGAATTTGGTCATTATCGCCGTAATTGATTCTCGCAATAGAGGTGTTGGGTTGAGCGCCTCTATTGAGTTAATGTGTTAATTCATCGCGGGTTACAAACAAATTTTATTCGATAAACCCCGCACATACAATTCTACTCGAGGAGATTGACCTCGATAAAAGATCGTGCCTCGGTACTGTCTAGTTGGACTTTTAAACGATAATTGTTCACCCTCTTTTGCCTCTATTTCAATTTCCCCAACCTGAACACTCGCTTGTTGATTCTCAACTTTAATTTGTAATTCTCTAAACGTGACTGTATCTCGAATTAATATCCATAATATTTGTTCTTTTTTGACTCGTTTAACTTCTAATGAAGCAATGCGAAAACTATAAGCCCCAATCTGTTGACTCAGCGGTTTCACTTTAATATTGGCGGGCAACCCAGTAATTTCATTGTCGTCAATAGAAGATGCATCAGCTAAACTTTTAGACGAAACCATCATAGAATTGTTATGAGGAAGCCTGGGCGGTTCAACAGAGACATCTGACCAATGAATTGCCCATTCATAGCCAAGCTGAGCAATTTCTTGGCGAATAGATGGCAGTTTTTTCGGTTCTGCCGTCGCTATATATTCTTGTTGTTTTAACTTCGTTGCCATCCAGCGTTGACGAGTCCATTGACATACATGAGGATTACGTTGATTATGAATAAATCGCTCATAAAATCGTAATGTTGGGATTAATTCCCCGATTTTTTCAAAAGCAATGCCAATTTCTGCAATAGATAAATGCTGCTTTAAATGAGGTATTTTTAAGACTTCTTCCATTAAAACTATATAGCTTGAGCGAATTTCTATTAATTTTTCAGGTGCGATATTGGAACGAGATAACTGACGAACTAATTCAATTTTAAGTAAACTTTGCTCAGCTTTTGAGCATTTTTCAATCGCTAATATTACATCCTGCCAACGCTTAATCTGAATCAAATATTCAGCCCAATCTTGATAACGATGTTGTCGTTGTAATGCCCGCCCAATATAATCAATAAACTTTAACCACTGCTGAGTAGCTGGTTTACCCGCATTTTCCCACTCGCTAATTATTTTACCATCTGCTTTTGCCTTTTCTAAATAGGGTAATCCTTCCGGAATTCCGAGTAACTCAGCTTTCGCTAAATCATATTCTCGTTTATCCGTTTGTCCGCTAATTTGCCAACAATCAACCGCCCGCTTTAAGTTCTTTGCCCGATAAAAACAATCTCCGGCTAGCGCTAACATACCTGAATATTTAGCTTCATCTAATCCTTCTAAAACATTACCAATTTGCTGCAATTCCTGAGATTCAAGTTGTTTTTGTTTAATTAAATAACGAATCTGATTGCTATATTCTTGTAAAGTCACTTTCCAAGCTTTAACTAAACGATTGTCTTTCAGAATAGAAGTGCCTAAATATTCCTCTAAAAACTGAGTAAATTCCTTAATACTTGCAACAGTTTTAGGCGTACTTGCCATAAACCGAACCAAAGGATATTCTATTGTTTTTTTACCCGAAAAATTTCGATACCAATCTGCTAACGCTTGCCAACATAACCCCTGCCAAAAACTATTCCAAGCTTCTATTTCTTGATGATGTCGTAAAAACAAAATCCCAGCTTTGCGAAACTCTCGATCAAACTTAAGCGCCCATGCCTCACATAATTCAGCCTTTTTAATATTACCTAACTCACTATAAAACTGTTTAGCCCGCCTCATAGAAACCGAGTCAGTTTGAGAATAACCATTTTCTTCAAATTCTTGTGCTTGAGATTCTCGGTTATCTCCTTCTAACCCAACTAAGTTATCTCCAACGCGAATACCGCCAATATAGCCTTCCCAATTTAACCGTTTTCCGGCTTTTTGTAGCCATTTCTCTAAAATATTAGACTCGCCAATGGTTGCATATTGCCATAACATTTCATCCCCGAGTTTTGTATCAATAATGATTAAATCAGACATTCCTCGGCTAGCCGCGACATATAACTTATTAAAAAAGTATTCTAATTCTAAAGGATGACTGGCTTGATTTTCTGTATAATGCCAAATGTTCTGATTAAACTCTTGAGCAAATTTTTCTCCAAACTTATATAAAATAATTAAGGGAAACTCTAAACCTTTCGCTTGAATGGCACTCAATACATTTTTCGGAGGATTTTGATCGCTGACATTTGGAAATAAAGGCGCTAAAAATAGATCATTTTTAATATAGTTTAATTCTCCACCCGCCTCACAGGGAACTATAAACATAGGAGATTTTTGTAAATGCTTTTTCAAATCTTCTGCTGAAAAAGTACATTGATTAAAAATAAATTTTTGCGGCCGATCGCAGACTTGATAAGATTGCCAAGCTTCTTGAGGTTTTAACTCCGGAATATTAAATAATACCTGTCGCCAAAGATGAATTAAATTAGTTAATTTGACAATAGCTGGACTAGAACGATAATTAGATTCTAGCTCATAAAAAGTCATATTTAGATTCAGTTTACGTGTCGGATCAAGAGTCGCAATAACTTGATCAAAAAAGGCCGCTTTCGCACTTTCCCAACGAAAACCAGTGGGATTTAAAGTTTGAAAAGGATCCCCTGCAAACGCAAACGGCAAGCTCATGATAGGCGGATGTAACTCGCACTGAGAAAACACAGATAACTGCATAATTAACCGCAATTCAAGCTTAGTAAAATCTTGCGCTTCATCACAGAAAATAGCGGTATATTTAGAGGGGTAACATTTCAGTTCTAAAACTGTACGAATTAAATCTTGATCGTCCCAGTATCCCTGATGATGAGTGAGTTGGTAATACCAAGGCCAAATCTGCTGATAAATGACTTTAAATACATCTGAAGAAATAGTCCGTTCTCGACGCGGAATCTCTTCATACTCTTCTGGAGTCATGTATTCATCTTGTGTTTTTTTCAAGCGATAACCTTTAATAAAGGTGCGGATAATATGCCAACATAATTCGGGTGAATATCGACTATATCGCCGTTGATATCGTTTTCTAAATTCATTAAACGAAAGATAATAATCTGGGTCAAATTGATCGATATATTCGGGAGGAAGCTGATTTAACAAAAAATTCTTAAAAGATTGAAAACAAACCTCAAGAGAGGCTTTATTCATATGTCCATTCGTTTCAGCCAGAAACTTGTGATGATTTTTCAGTAGTTTCTCAACCCCTTCTTTGGCTTTAGTTAAAAGTCGTTCATTAGAAGTCAGAAATAGTGGATGATAAATTGCATCTCCGGCATGTTCTTCTAAATAAGATTTTTGATAGCGATCGCAATAATCAGCAAACAAATAAATTAACATAGTGGATTTACCACTACCCGCTCGTCCATTAATAAAAACAGGCAGAGAATGATTTTTCCAGTCTGATGTTGATAAATCATGTAAGATTTCTTCTTCTTCTACCGACAGTGCTAAATTAATCCCCGTATCGCGCTCAAGTTCCAACCAAATATCAGAATCAGCAATTAAATAATCCGGATAAGAACGACGAGTATAGCGCGATAATTGATCAAAGGTAGTGGGTTGAGCAAAAATAACCTGATGTTGATTAGAATTTAAGAAATGCGTAATTTCACCAATATTTTTAATTTCACCTTCAGAAGGAGAATGAGAAAATAATGATAAGAGAAATAGAATATTGCGGTAAGGAGAATCAGCCGTTTCTAAACGACTAAATAAGATATAACGATCTACCGGAGATTGACCGCACAAATAAATATTTTGCCAATGCGTAGAAGCGTAAATCATCCCATTATTTTGATTATTCCCTTCTACTAAATCTGTTAAAATATCATAGTAAGTTCGCCACTGAAGCTGAACTTCAGACTGCTTAAATTGATTAACCCAAACTTCACTTTCACAAATCACAGTATCATTAACATTTCGGGCCCAAGTGGGACGATCTAGCCACAAATGATATAACCTATCTGGTAAAGATAACCGAGGCGGCGATAAATCTGATTGTTGCTGTTGAGCGTGAATACTGGCTGTTAATTGTAACTGATTAATTTGGGAGTCAAGATATTTCTGACCATATTGGTCTGGGTTTTGTAAAAAAGCCTGATATTTTTTTCCGCCACGAGTAAAAACAGCCAGCAAGCAGAAAATATAACCCGAGTCCAGCTTAATAATTCGGCCCACCAGCCGCAAGTTATTTTTAATCGGTCGCTTTAAGTAAGGATAAATCCACTCAAACAGACTGTTGAGCGCCGTTACACCTTGAGATCGCACCGTAACCAACAATTCAGCCACGTTTGCCTGAATGCCTTGAAGCTTGGCTTGCTGGTCAAATTGAGGCGTTGTATAGATGTACATAGGCTTGCTGTTGTGTATAAACCCAAGTCCGTCTAGGCGGCTATACAGTTATTATGCGCGCCTCATGCCCAAAGATTACAAATCTCCTGTAGAATTTCGGCCGATCGCTCATGGGGACGTTATGGCGATCTGATATCTGGCCAATTAATAATCGGCATAGAGACGCTGCATCCAACGCCTCCACTCAGAAAATAGAGGTAAAATTCATGCCCGATCGAAACTGATGCGATCGCCTACCCCATCAAATCTTTTACAATTAGCAAAGATATATCTTGATAGGGAATCATATTTTCACCTGGAATTGTTTGATCTCAAACTTATATTTGAATTAACTAAATCATTCAGGGTAGAATGTCTTAGCAATCGCGATGGCTTTAGCACAAAAAATAGAAGCAAGGTATCATCAACTTTATTCAGTTGGCATCAGTTTAGATAAAGCATAACGAGCAACCGCCAAACTCATTCGAGCCTGTTCTACTTCAGACATTTTAGTCCATTCTATCTGGCTGATATCTTTTTCCGAACCGAGCATAGAGTAAGCAAAAGGTCTAGCTAAAACATATAAATCTTCCGCTTGCCATTGAGGTAGAATATCCTGCACACATTCAACCAATCCGTCGGCTAAAGAAACACTGCAGTCTGACATTTTCTCTCCTGCTTGTAAGGCAGCTTGAGCGAGACGATGTAATAAATCTCGAGGCACTTGACCCGCAAATTTTTGTAAGATAGATTGTTGTAAAGTCGTGACGCTGTAAAGCTGTTCAACCTGAGCGAATAAAGCTTGAGATTTGTGGTTAACCTCAGCATCAGTGAAACACTCTGATAATTCAAATTCAGTTTCTAATTCTGCTAAATAAGCAACAGAATCTGATTGTATCGGATTCCAGGGATAAATACTTTCTTCCTCAAATAACGCCTGGAGCAAATCTAAATCTGTTTGTGTTGAATCGATTTTAGAATAAATTACCATAGGTCGATGTCCTTATTTAACTAATCTCAATTTAGGGGATAGGGGGACTTGTGGGATTATACCCGGAATAAGTCGATCAATTCAAAGTGAATATTTCCGGCTGATGGCTGAAAATTGTGTTGCTCCCAGCAAAGCCGTCAATTCATATGTATTTTAGATTGACTTAATTCTGTTTATTTTCAACAGAACTATCCGAGCAATGCTGATTGACTTTACAAGCTACAACTCTATTGAGAGCAATTCCGTAATTTGGGGATGAAGCAACAACTATCTATCTCTCTAGTCTGTTTCGTGATAATTTGATTCGTTTTATCATAAATAAATTATGAATTAATCATGTGCGTATAATTATGACCACTCCAACGACTGCCGATCAAGAAAAATTCTTCATCGTTGGGATTGGTGCTTCGGCTGGTGGTGTACAAGCGTTAGAGTCTTTCTTTAATCACCTGCCAGATAACCCAAATGGTGCTTTTGTGGTTGTGCAGCATCTTTCACCTAATCATCGCAGCATGATCGCCGAAATCTTGCAGCGGCAAACGACCTTACCCGTCGAAGAAGTCCGGGATCAAACACTCCTCGAACCCGCTAAAGTCTACGTCTTACCCCCCCGCAAAAGCCTGATTCTTGAAGATCGACGATTTCATTTAGAAGAGATCTCAGAATCTCCTCGTTATCTCATTAATCGGTTTTTTCAATCTCTCGTTAATGGCTGGGGAGAGCGCACCATTGCAATCTTGCTGTCAGGGACAGGAAACGACGGTACAGAGGGATTACAAGCCGTGAGTCGGGCGGGGGGTATTGCCTTGGTACAATCTCCGGAGACAGCGCAATTTACCAGTATGCCGACTACCGCCATTCCTTCTGGTTTAGTCGATGAAATCCTCTCTCCTGAAAGTTTAGCCCAAACCGTTTATGAATTGATTCGCTTCTCACAAAATTTCCCTAAATCTAAAATTAGTGACGCTAGCTTAATTGATCCAGATCTGCTGCAACGTATTCTGAATATTTTGGCAGAGCGGGAAGAAATTGACTTTTCTCACTACAAAGTCAGCACCCTCAGCCGACGAATTCATCACCGTTGTGCCTTAACTCGTCACGAAAGCATTAGAGAATATATCACTCTTCTTGAGGAGTCCGTCGAAGAACAAAAACTATTGCGTCAAGATCTCTTAATTGGCGCAACTTGCTTTTTTCGCGATCCGGAAGTGTGGGAGTATTTAAAAGCCGAAATTTTACCCCAATGTATTGCAGAACTTCAACCGCAACAGCAACTGAGAATTTGGGTTTCTGCCTGTGCCACCGGAGAAGAAGCCTACTCCATGGCAATTGTGGTGGATGAAATTATTCGTTCTAGAGGAAAACCCCTTCAGGTGAAGATTTTCGCCACCGATCTTGATACTAATGCCTTAGAAGTCGCCGCTCAAGGAACCTACCCAGATAGTATCGCCAATGATGTTTCATCCGAACGTTTAGAGCGTTATTTTGATTACAAAGGGGATCACTATCAAGTGAAGCGAAGTCTGCGGGAGATGCTGATTATTTCACCTCACGATCTGACCAAAAATGCCGGTTTTTCTAAAATGAATCTGGTGAGCTGTCGAAATGTACTCATTTATATGCAGCCTCAGCTTCAGCATCAAGTTTTACGACTGCTGCATTTTGCCCTCGCGCCTCAGGGAACTTTGTTACTGGGTAGTTCAGAAAACCTAGGCAGTTTAGCAGAAGAGTTTACTACCCTTAACTCCAGATGGAAAATTTTTCTGAAAAAGGGAGAGACTCAGCTTTCCCTACTCCCGATCACGCGGCAAGCCATTGCCACCCCGCTTAAATCTTCGGTGCGAATAAGAGCCAGACAACAGCAACTAGATCGGCTGCTGGGTAAAGTCTTTCAGCTTTGCCTACCGGAGCGAAGCATCACTTGCCTACTGGTTGATGAGAATAACCAACTGCGGAGAGTATTTTATAATGCGGCTCATCTGCTCGAGTATCCCATCGGAGAAGCCAATTTAGACGTGACTGAAATTGTGCATCCGGCGTTGAAACTGCCCCTGACAACAGCTTTGCACCGCACAAGACGAGACAAACAATCGGTTCTTTATACTGGAATTAAGCTAGAGCGCGAGAGTGAAGAAGTCAGTGTAACAATGCGAGTTGGAGCTGATGATAATAACCGTGCCACAGAACATCACGTTATCATTGTGTTTGAAATTGAGGCTCCTTCAGTTTCTTCTACAACGGCGTTACGATTTGATCTCGATGAAGACGCAGCTCAGCAAATTACAGAGTTAGAATATGAACTGCAACAAACTCGAGAAAATCTACAAGTTGCGATTGAAGAATTAGAAACTTCTAACGAAGAACAACAGGCAACCAATGAAGAATTACTCGCTTCTAACGAAGAATTGCAAAGTACCAATGAAGAACTGCAATCAGTTAACGAAGAGCTTTATACCGTTAATACCGAATATCAATCTAAAATCCAAGAACTAACGCGCCTAAATAACGATATTGATAATTTATTACGCAGTACTGAAATTGGGGTTGTTTTTCTAGATGCCGCTCTCAATATTCGCAAATTCACCCCCGCTGCTACTCGTACGATTAATATTAAACCCACTGATATTGGTCGTCCTTTGAGTGATTTAACCAATAGTTTAGACTGTCCGAATTGGGTTGAAATCCTACAGCAAGTGAATCAAACCCAAGAACCTGAGGAAAAAGAAGTTAAAATTGCTGAGTCCGATCAATATGTATTAATGCGGGTTCATCCCTATATTCAAGAAGAGATCGATAGCGATGGGGTGGTAATTACCTTTATTAATATCAGTGAACTCAAGCAAGTTCAGGTAGATTTGCAGCAGGCTAACGAAATATTAGAAAATCTGTATAATACAAGTCCAGTTGGGTTATGCTTACAAGATAGGCATCTTAAGTTTCTCCGAGTCAATCAAGCCCTAGCTGAAATTAATGGCGCAACTGTCGAACAACATCTGGGCAAGACCCTGCAAGATATTGCCCCAGAGTTAGCCGAGCAAGTCGAGCCTCTTTTGCAACAGGTGATTCAAACCGATCAACCCATTTATAATGTTGAAATTCAAGGTTCGACTTCTGTTACCCCAGAGACCCAACGGTACTTGATCGCAAACTATTATCCTGTCGATTTCCTACAGAATGGTCGGGGTGTGGGGGCAGTTGTGATTGAGATTACACAGCGAGTTCAGGCTGAACAGGCTCTGCGCCAGAATCAGGTAAAATTGCTAGAAGCTCAAAAACTGGCAAATATTGCGAGTTGGGAATTAGAGCTGCAACAGGGTTTAGACCTAGAAACAGCACAACCGGAATGGTCAGAAGAATTATTTCGTATTTATGACTTAGAACCCCAACAAACATCCCCTAGTTTTGCTCAATTACTACAATATCATCCCACAGAAGATCGTACTCTCTTGCAACAATCTTTGTATCTACTCATCACCAATGGCATCCCCTTCAGTATTGATGTTGAACTGAGGAACTCTAATCAGCAATTGTGTTACCTCAATATGATGGGTCAGGCGATTAGTAATCAAAATACCCAAAAAACCAGGCTTTACGGTACGGTGATGGATATTACCGAGCGTAAACAAATCGAAACAGAACTGGTTCGTCAAAATGAAGCACTCGAAGAGGCGATCGCCATTGCTCAAGCCGCTGACTCAGCCAACCAAGCCAAAACTGAGTTTCTCGCCAATATGAGTCATGAAATCCGCACCCCCATGAACTCTATTTTAGTCGCCAGCCAACTTTTACAACAAACCCAACTCGAATATCAACAACAGCAACTATTACAAACCTTAAGTTCTAACGGACACAAATTACTGAATATTATTAATGATATTTTGGATTTATCTAAACTAGAAGCCCGCAAATTACGCCTAGAACATCGTCCATTTCACCTCGATGATGTTTTTCACTCTCTTCAGAGTTCATTTCGCACTCAGGCTCAAGCAAAGGGCTTAGATTTAACGTTTAACCGGGCAACAGATATTCCTCAAGAACTGATCGGTGATGATTTTCGATTACAGCAAATTCTCAGTAACTTGATAAGTAATGCGATTAAGTTTACAGCTTCAGGAGCGATTCTAGTGACAGTAGAGCGGGCATCTGATTCTACCTCGAATGAATCTTCTATTGTTCTTAGCTTTAGTGTTGAAGATACCGGGGTGGGAATTGACCCATCTAATCAAGAAAATATATTTCATCCCTTTACACAAGCCGATACATCCACCACTCGCGAGTTTGGTGGCACCGGCCTCGGACTAACGATTTGTCGTCGAGTTGTAGAAGTGATGGGAGGAGAAATTGGCTTTGACAGCACTCCAGGACAAGGTTCAACCTTTTGGTTTAAAGTGCCATTTAATCTAGCAAGTTCTTTTAATTTATCTGCGGCTTCACAAACAATACAGACCCCCACCCCTGCGCCGACCGCTACAGTAGAAGAGAAAGCAGAGACTTTAAAAGTCCTCGTTGTTGAAGATTATGAAGATAATCGGGTTCTGTTTTTGAGTATACTGGAGATTTTCGGCTATCAAGCCGACTCAGTGACTAATGGAGCAGAATTTTTAGAACAAATTGCAAGGCAAGATTATGATATCGTTCTGATGGATTGCCAAATGCCTGTGATGGATGGTTATGAGGCAACCCAAGAGTTGCGACAGCGAGAAGCGGGCCTTAAACATACTATTATTATTGGCTTAACTGCCAATGCGATGGCCAGCGATCGCCAAAAATGTTTAGAAGCTGGGATGGACGATTATTTAAGCAAACCTGTCAGTATAGAGCAGTTAGCAGATATATTAAAACGATGGAATTAAAAACAGTCGTCGATCTGATCGCTACGTTGAGATATTTTTTATAGTATGTCGAAAGCGATATCAAATGATTAAAAAATATTTCACCTTCAATCCAAATTAAGCTAAAAACAACAACAAATACAAACCCTCTTGAGATTAAGATTTTATGACTGTTCTACGATTAATTAATAATGGGTATAATAGTCTATTGTCACTCTAATTTATTAGCTTAAATAGATTGAAATAAATACTAAATGTAAATCATAATGTATTAAATGAAAGACTTAGTTAAAATTCAGGAGAATGACTCGAATCGATAGGAAATCAATAGTTAATTCATTGATTAAAAATGTAACTTTTCGTAAAAGGTTACCCATAACCGCACGATCCTATACCCAATCTTACTCCCTTTCGTTTCTATCAAAAGATAGAACTTAATCCAGGTGATGAACAAAGAAAGTTTATGGTAAATTTAAGCTATGAGTAAAAGTAGTAGTGGATATAAAATCCTCAGCGACAACCGGAAGGCCCGCTATCTCTATGAAATATTAGAGACCTATCAAGCAGGGATTGAATTAAAAGGCACAGAAGTTAAATCGATCCGGGCAGGAAAAGTGAATATGCAAGACGGTTATGCCCTGGTTCGCAACGCAGAGGCATGGCTGTTAAACGTTCATATTTCTCCCTACCAAAGCGCGAGTGGTTATTTTAACCATGATCCCCGACGAACCCGCAAGCTGTTGCTGCATCGCCAAGAAATCAATAAACTGATTGGTAAGATCGACCAACAAGGCTTAACGTTAGTGCCCCTCAAAATGTATCTCAAGAACGGACGAGTTAAAGTCGATATTGCCCTAGCCCGAGGGAAAAAAATTCATGATAAGCGAGAAGATATCAAACGACGAGACGATAAACGGGCAATGCAACGAGCGATGAAACAATATTAACCTTGATAGATCAAATTTTGTTTCAAAATGACAATAATAAATAGATAGTTCAAAATTTAAAAATGATTACACCGATCTAATATAACCCCCAAACAGAATACCATCAGCGTGTTATTCTAGTACTCAACTGTCTGAGCTAACGTGATTATCATACATACACAAGTCCAACTCATTTTAAAGAGCTTTCAAGCAAGTATCAGTGGCTAAGGCTTTGTGCAACTGAGGTAATGTGCAACTGAGGTAAAGTGAAGACAGCATGAGCGGATTAACATTAAGTGTATTCCACCACGCAGCAACAGCGTCTCCATTGTACGTCATTGCTTAGGGGAGTCTTTCTCTAACCCTTGGAAATAGCTTGCTTCCTAACTGCCTATAAAAAGCAAAGATTGACTTTGCTTCTGGCCGGAGGTAAATTCCAAAGACTACAATGATATCGACTTCACAGCCTCCAGCCCACACAGGAGTAGGTACAAAGTGTCATGTTTATTCTCAAACGGCAGGATGTTGAAATTAAGACAGTTCAACACCCCCATCGGGATCAACAAATTCCGATATTAGTTTATCAAAGTCAATCCTTCCGCTTAATGAAGGTATTTAATGCTCAACAAGAGCATGAAGCAAGGGAATTCTGGCGCGATCTAACAGATAACCGAGGCAAAGCCTGTGTGTTGCTAGAAGAACCCGAACGCTATAGTGTTTGGGGTAAAGTACGTTCAGAGCAACTCACCAGCGACAATGCCAACCGGGAGCACAACCACCTACCCAGTTTGACTCAGGCTTGTTTGCTTATGTTGCAAGCGGTTTATTTTGATGTTGAAGATTTATTGGGATCTCGGCAGGCTAATTCGTTTGTCAAAGATTTGACCCAAATCTTCCATCAGTTAAAGTTCCCTCAAACCGATACTCCTCAAGCGATCAAAACTTTGCTGACCATCAATCCTCTAGATGAACTTCAAATTCCTTCTTGGCAAGAAAATCACCTAAAGATACTCCTACAAAAGTTGTACGAGTTGGGAGAAAACTATTTTGGTAACAATAGTTTTGCCGAAGGGATGGCGGAAATCCTTGAGGATCTAAAGAATGAAGACCGACAACAATTTATTGATTGGCTAAATCAAGCTAAACTGAACCAGTTATGGCCGATGGACTAAGTTGAGTTAAGGTCTGCTTTGACTTGACTCGTTCAACAGCTCTTTAAAATAGTTGATTACTATGAATAGTACTTCACAAAAACCATCATCTAAATCATCATTACTATCGGCTCAAAATTTAGTAATTTTTGGCATTATTTGGGCCGTATTGTCTCTTTTATTTTTCCTGCTATTCAGTGTCACTCCTGAAGGCGAAGATCTACCCTTGTGGTATCAAATTGGTACTTATGTCTTTGAATTAGGGGCATTTCTCGGTGCTGCTGTCGTCTGTTACCGCAACTGGCAAAGTCCTCAAGTCGTCAGTGGACGCAATGTCTGGTTAGGATTTTGTCTCGGAACGCTGTGCTACTTTATCGCGGGTGTTTTATTTGGCTTCTGGGAATTAGTTTGGGGCCTCGACCCAGATGTTTCCGCCGCCGATTTATTCTACATTTTAACCTACCTATTTCTGGCCTGGGGAATGATTGTTGCGGTGTCGTCCAAACGGCTAAACTTAGAGATTTGGCAAGCGATCGCGGTCACTGCTGTTGCAATTGCGGGAACCGCTTTAGCAATTTGGGTTTCTGACCCCACATTCTTTGGTTTAGTTAATGTTACTGAACCGACTGTGGCTGAAGTGACTGTTGACCCCAGCATTACCTCAACCACTGCTGCACCTGATATTTCTCCCGCAGCCATAGCAGAGGAAGATACCGTTGAAGCAGTCGATGCACCCGCTTGGGTTATAGCGCTCGATCAAAAATTAGAACCATTTGCTTTCGGGGTCAATCTATTTTATGTGATCGCCGATGTATTTCTGCTAATTTTAGCCACTGCTTTAATCTTAGCTTTTTGGGGAGGACGGTTTTCTCAATCTTGGCGAATGATTGCGTTTGCTATCTTCTCTTTATACGTGGCAGATATGTACTTTAAGTGGGCTGACGCGCGAGCCACCGCAGAATATGAAAGCGGAGGTCTGTTGGAGGTGTTTTTCGTCTTTACAGGCGTTCTGTTCGCGATTGGGGCAGTATTAGAATATGATATTTCTACTCGTTCTCGTCAGAGTCGCCGCAGTCGCCGCAGTAATGCAAGAAATTAGCAAGATATGCTTGAAGTTTTTAGTCGTTAGTTTTTAGTCGTTAGTCGTTAGTTTTTATATTTTCACTAATAACTAATAACTAATAACTAATAACTAATAACTTTTTACTCATTACTCCCTTGTTCTTCTGTGCGAAAATAAACGATCATAGGAATAATAACGAGTATCATTAGAATAATGGATAAAGCCGATCCAAACGGCCAATTGCGAGCTTGTAGAAACTGATTTTGAATTAAATTTCCCACCATTAAGGTTTTCGCTCCCCCTAGAATATCTGGAGTAATAAAAGCACCTAATACCGGGATAAATACTAAAATAGAACCTGCAATAATTCCTTTAAAAGTGAGGGGAAAAATAATGCGGTAAAATGTGCGAAAATCGTTTGCACCTAAATCATGAGCGGCTTCTATTAAAGAGAAATTAAACCGTGCTAAGCTAGCGTACAACGGTAAAATCATAAACGGAAGATAACCATAAATTAAACCAACTGTAACAGCAAACGGAGTAAACAATAAATCGAGTGGTGCATCAATTAAATGCAAACTTTGCAGCAGTGTATTGATCACTCCTTCTGATCGTAAAATAATAATCCAAGCATAAGTACGCACCAGAAAATTAGTCCAAAAGGGAATAATAATTAAAAATAATAGTAAATTTCGCCACCTCGGGGGACGGGTAGCGACAAAAAAAGCTAAGGGATAACCAATGAATAAACAGGCAATTGTAGTGAACGCGGCTAACCCAACAGAACGAAAAAAAACATTAAGATACAGTGGATTAATCAGACGTTGATAGTTTCTCAGGGTGAATTCCCCGGCTACACCCCCATAGGTTCCCCGTTCTAAAAAACTGTAAGTTAAAACAACAATTAATGGCAATATGAAAAATACAGTTAGCCAAATTGTGGCAGGCAGTAATAGAGTCAGTAAGGTTGTGCGTTTGCGGGTTGTGATTCTGGACATATTTTGACAGAGGCGAGGGAGTGAGGAGTAGAGTGTGGAGAAAAGACTTGGAGAGTAGGAGGACTTGGAGAGTAGGAGAGTAGGAGGACTTGGAGAGTTGGAGAGTAGGAGGACTTGGGAGAGATACTTTTCTCTATGTTCCCTATTCTAAGAATTCATCACTCATCATTCATCACTCATCATTCATAATTTCCCTAAATCACTTGATTCAATGGTAGAGATAAGCTATGATGCAGCCAACAAAGTCCAACTTCAGACATTAATGCAAGCGACCCGTGACTGTACAAACGCTTCACCTGCCTGAATCAAATCATCAAGTGGTTCAGTCTCTCTCTCATCATAGCGATCGCAAACTCCTAACCTTGTTTCAAAATCATCCGGATCAAGGGAAGTATTTTGCTGCTATTTTCTGTCGTTATGCTCAAATTGTCTATACTCTAATTTGTCATTCTGTACGATCGCCTGTACAAGCAGATTACTTACTGTCTCAGACTTGGCGGCATATTTTTTATGAAATGCGAGGCTTAAATCTACAGCAAGCAACCGGATCATCCCCTGAAGGCAATACTCTACAAAACTGGATTATTAATATTACTGCGATTTGTATTAATCAGGCGAAATTACCGACGGTTGAGTCAATTCATTATTCTCGTAAAGATGCACCGCCTCCGTTGTGGTGTTATGTCGGACAAGTATTAGACGGGCTAGATCCCTTGCTGCGACTCGTTTTAATTATGTCTCAGACGTTTCGATGGAGTGAAGCCCGGATTTCAGCCTACCTGCAAGCAGAAGGAGAATCAATTACTCCGACTGAAGTCAAAGCGCTACTCAAAAAAGGCAATCAAGCATTAATGCAAGATTTACCTCAAGATATTCGAGTGATTTACCTGGGGGAACAACAGCCCGTCGCCGCCGCAGATCACAAAATTAAACAGGCATTTGAAGTATAGAATAATTTGTTACAGTCGGGTGGTACATTCAAGAATTAATCGTTGATTTTCGACCGAATAGGGTTGAATTAAGAGCGCTTTGCGAAATGCTTGAATGGCTTTAGAATATTCTCCTAGAGCGGCATGAGATAAGCCTAAACCATGCAGTGCGCCAAAATGAACCGGATTGAGTTGAATCACTCTTTTGCAGTCTTGAAGCGCCTTTGTGTATTGCTTAGTGGTGAAATAGAGAACCGCTCGTCGGTTCCAGGCTTCAGCGAAGTCAGGTAAATCTTGAATAAGCTGAGTTAATATAGCTTCAGCTTCGATTGTTTCTCCGGCTTGCAGCAACACTTCAGCCCGACGAATTTGAGTTAAACCGATACTCCCTTTCTGTTCAAACCACATCCGCCATAACTGATGAGTGGCTCGCTGACGAACAGCTTCATCCGGGCTTTTGAGATCTTCAAGCAGTGATAAGGTATAGGGATCATTTATCATAATGCGGTTATGGCGGAAGTGAAGTGTACAATAATGGCCAAGGAGTAAAACTCTCATACTTTTAATGTAGCGAGAGAAACCTTAATTCCACAACTTTCATCCTCCCCATATTGGGAGAAAATTTAAACTTACTCTGTCTAGGGCAAAAACTGCTATGGTCAGCTTTTTAAACAATTTGCTATCTCGCCGCAAACCCGGAGTCGGGATTGAGTTAGCCAGCGAACGAATTAATATTGTCGAATTACGCAAAAAAGGCGATCGCCTAAAACTCATTACTTTGGCTACAACCCCAGTACCCGATGATGTGATGCAGGATGGTCAGATTATTGATTCACCCACCTTAGCTGAATTAGTGCAATCAACTCTAGCCGACGAAAATATTAAAACTAAACGAGTCGCAACAGCCATTCCTTCTAGGGAAGCGGTAACCCGGATTATTTCAGTCCCGGCTGAACTGAACCCCGAAGAACTGCGAGAATATATGAATGCTGAAGCCGGTTTATATTTACCATTCTCTCGAGAAGAAGCGGATTTAGATTATCAGAAACTCGGCTTATTTGTCGATGAAGATGGCATCGAAAAAATGCAAGTGTTGCTGGTTGCCACTCGTAAAGAAATTATTGATTCCTATCTAGATACTTTTGAGCAAGCTGGGTTGCAGGTTGATGTGCTAGAAGTGAGTAGCTTTGCCGTGATTCGGACGCTCAAACAGCAACTTGAGCAGTTTTCCTCGAATGAAGCCGCTATTATCGCTGATATTGAATTTGATAGCACAGAACTGGCGATTGTGGTAGATGGTATTCCTCAATTCAACCGAACCATTCCGATTGGCTTATTTCAGGTACAAAGTGCTTTGAATGAAGCCATGAACTTACCGCCTTCGCGAGATATCAACGAACTTCAAGCGATGACTTTGCCTGTCACCGATACAATGGGAGCATTAAGCGATCCCAATCCGGGGACGAATGCTATCATTAAGGTGCTTTCAGAGTTGGCCGATGAATTACGGCGCTCGATTGATTTCTATATTAATCAAAGCGATGGGTTAGAAATTGCTCAACTCTTAGTGTCTGGGCCGGGGGCAGCAATTGGGCAGCTTGATGAGTTTTTTATGCAACGACTCGCGATGCCCGCCACCCAAGTAGACCCAGTTGAAACCCTCTCCCTCGAAATCGATCGAGACATCACACCCAACCAACGTGCTAGCCTAGGAGTAGCGTTGGGTTTAGGATTGCGTGTCAGTTAATCTCAGCCCAACTAGTCACCTGTTTCAACTTTTCAAGAAATGGGTCACTCGGTGGATGAGTTGGTCGTTAGTTTTCCTAGATTTTGGGATATGTTATTAAAATGTACATTACCCCATCTCAACAGAACAGTTCTAAACTTTATAAATACTGCATAAGGCATTTAATGTCATGTATAGCCTTGATATTAATTTTCTCAATGATCGGCCCGATTATAAACCTGTTGAAAGAACTTTCACCAGTAGTCGAAAACCGGGAGCACCGATTGACCGTAAACCCATTCTGATAGGCGTTCTCGCTGCTTTGGCACTCAATGCGGCTTGGGCTGGGTCTTGGTTGATTTTTAATGGTCGTAACAATCAACTGCAAAAAGAACTCGATGCTCTGCAAGCTCAGTTAGATGAAAGAAACTCTGAAGTGCAGGCACTCGATCAAATTTATGCTGAAGCCAAGCGGGCGAACGAAGAAGCAGACGCTTTAGCCGGGGTCTTTAATGAGATTAAGCCTTGGTCAGCTTTGACTCAAGAAATCGCTGAATTGATTCAAGTAGCAGGGGTCAAGGTGACTCAAATTGAGCAAACTGAACCCCAAGCGTCGTCATCTTCTGCATCTAGCAGTGAAGAGACTGCAGCCGCTCCCGCTCGGAACACATCAAACTTAGAGATTCAAGGCATTGCCAGTTCTTTAGCTGAACTGAATGATTTTATCCTGCTGCTGAGCCAATCTGCTTTCTTTGACCCTGAAAAAACTAAGCTCGTTACAGCCAACTTAGAGGATAATCCGACGAAGCTGGAGGAGAGTACAGCGGAAAATAACTCTAGGGCCAAAGCACCAGAACTCCAACCCGTGATCGAGTATACAATTAAAACAAGCCTCAGTTCAGCCAATGCCTCGGAACTCTTACCGGAGCTGAAAAGCAATGGTGCAACTGGACTAGTTAACCGCATTGAAACACTTCAAAGAAAAGGAGTTATTCAATAATGACTCAAGCAATTGACAACGAATTTGAACTAGAAAAAGATCTAGATGAAGCCGAAGGCCCGAGTCTATTTGGCATCCAGTTTACCCCGAAAGTAATTGGGATGGCGATCGCCATTGCTGGGGTATTGCTGGCAGCGGCTGGCATCTATAAAGCTGTGATTCCTGCTGTTCAACAGGGTAATACCCTCAGCGCAGAAATTGAGACGACTCAAAACGAAATTGAAGAGCAAGAGGAACGACTTCGCAAAAAAGATGAAGCCGAACTTGAGTTAGCCACCGCTTTAGCCAGACGGGCATCTGTCACTGGACTGTTTGCCGACGAATCTACCTTAGAAACGTTATTGTTTGATCTCAATGAACAGTTGAATCAAATTAATGCAAGTGTTACTGAGGATGATGAAAAAGCCCGAATTACTCAATTTGAACCAGTAGAGAATCAAGACGGTTCCACTACTGAGATCATTAATGATGGTTCTTTCGGCTCACTCGTCAATGGTAAACTCAGACGGCGAGTTTATGAAGTAGAACTCGAAGGCAGTTTTTCTCAAACACAGCAGTTTTTAACGACTTTAGAACGGTTACAGCCCCTATTGCTGGTGAAAGAACTCAATACAGAATTAAATGAGAAAAACCCCGTCTTGGAAGGGAAGTACGAAAATGGTAAATTTGTCCCCGCCGCCCAGCAACCCCAGCGACGCTTAACCACTGCGTTTGAGCTTCATGCTCTTTTGCCTTTGAGTCAAGAACAAGTTGAAGCAGCCGCAGCCGCAGCCGAAACAGCAGCAGAAGATGCTGAGAAAGAATAGGGTTAGTAGCCTTTTTCTCTCAATGTCTCTCCCTATCTAACTGCTAGGAGATCCGTTGGGAAGGCATTGCGATTAAGATGCGATGAAATTTTACTGTTCATCAGTTTTAGTCTTTAATATTCCCACGTCGCTTTAACCTGCAATCCAATAAACTTGACAAAAAAGCAAAAATAGTGTAAAAACTCCACAAGTAACTAAAAGCTTAATCTCGTCTGGGGTGTCAATCTCAATTTAATTAGTTTCCTCCCGCGAGAACATCTGAAAAGTTTATCAAGACTGGGCTTAATCAGAGCAATTATGATAAACTGTCGCAGCAAGAGTCCCAATAGATTGCGATCAAATTTCGACCCAGGATCTAGTTGTGGCAATTTGAGATATAGTAACTGCTAACTATCAAGTGATGTCATTTAAATGGCAGTGCCAATATATTAGCTAAATGTATACACAGACTGGACTTCCAGCCAGTAGTAGCGGGTTTTTGGCGAACCCACGAGGATTAACGATTTCTTAGAAATCCCCCGCATATCACAGCGTCGGGAGCGTCAATTAGACCAAATCTATTAAACATCCCATTATCAACAACTATTTAGTGTGAGGAAGAAGTGTGAAACAAGTTTTAGGGTTAGGCGGAGGAGTCCTCAGCAGTGCTGCAGTCATGCTGTTGGCACAATCCCCAATTATGGCAATGACTCAAGTGCAGGACATTCAATTAACCCAAGCCAACGGTGAGGTTAATCTGGTTCTGACAACAGCAGGCGGAGAGCGCCCAGAAGTTTTCGTTATTCGTCGAGGAAATGACTTTATTGCTGATATTATCAATACTCAACTCACCACCAGTCAACAGTCTTTTCAGGAAAATAACCCCATACCGGGTGTGTCTTCTATTGTGGTGACTCAACTCGATCCTAGCAGTATCCGGGTGATTGTAACGGGTGCTGGGGGTCAACCTGAAGCTCGGATTGTTCAAGGGCCAGGCGGTAGTATTGTGATTGCCATGGGAACTGGTGGTGGTGTGGCTCAAGCCCCCACTCCTGTTGCCCCACCGCCTGCACCCGGAAATCAGAATGTATTGGTTCCCAACCCGGATGTCAGCGTCAGTAACCCAGCATTGCCCCCAGGCTCAAATGAAGTGATTCTGCCCGACACCGGATTAGGTGCTCCTGGATCTGCTCCCGGTGTTAATGCTCCTCCGGTTAATTCTGCCCCACCTTTCCTACCTCGGGCTGTTGCACCGCCTCTAGGAGATATCGCCGTTTCTAACGTTAATCCGGCTGTTTCTAGCATCGATTTAGGGACTGAAGAAGTGATTCCTCGTTTGGTGTTGCGAGATGCACCTGTACGAGATGTGTTGTCTTTGCTAGGGCGAGTTGCTGGGGTTAACGTCGCTTACAGTACTTTAGAGAAGGAAGATGATTCTGGACGTTTTGTCCAATCTGAGGCAGAAGACAACCGGACTATTTCCCTTGATATTGAAAATGAGCGGGTTGAAGATGTCTTTAACTATGTTCTACGCTTAACGGCTTTGAGAGCAAATCGCGTCGGAAATACGGTGTTTGTTGGCGCAGAGCTGCCCGACTCAGCCAGAGATTTAGTGGTTCGTACCCTCAGATTAAACCAAGTAGAAGCCGAAACCGCTGCTAGTTTCCTCAGTACCCAAGGGGCTGAGACCCAGTTAACGATTGAACGAATTCAAATTCAGCAGGTGGGTCAAGGATTTGACCAAAGAGAAGTAGAAATCCGTACCCCGGATATTATTGCCTTGGGTGCGCGTGAAGGAATTGGGCCGTTAGTGCTACGAGGTATATCCGTTTCAACCAACGACCGTCTCAATACCATTACTTTAGTCGGGGAACCGCGCAAAGTTGAGATTGCGATGGCAATGTTGAGTCAGCTTGATTTACGTCAACGTCAAGTTGCGGTTAATGTCAAAGTGATTGATGTCAACCTCGACGGGGAAGCCACTCAAAACACTAGCTTCTCCTTTGGAATTAATGATGCTTTCTTCGTTAATGATGGGGGAGCCGCCTCCCTTAACTTTGGTGGAGTCAATCCCCCTAACCGCAGTACAGCGACCAATGGGATCAATGCTCGTCCAATTATTCCCAATAACCCAGTGGGTGGTGAAGAACCATTCTTTGACCGGGATGGCACCACTCGTACTCCCCTTACAGCCCCTGGAGGCGGAATTGGTTTACGACCCATTTCCCCAGTCACGAGTCAAACGGAGCGAGTGGGAATCTCTGAATATGACCCATTTGAACGAGACTTAGAGACGGGGGCGCTTGATACCTTGGGTGAAGTTGAATTTAGTACTTTCCCCCTATTCCAATATCCTCGCCGATTTTTATCAACCTTACAAGCTCAGATTGTTAGCCGCAATGCTAAGATTCTCACCGATCCAACATTGATTGTGCAGGAGGGTGAAGAAGCTGAGGTTCGCTTAGTTGAGAATATTGTTAAAGCGGTTGAAGTAGAAACTACAGACACGGTTGGGGGGCCTCGTTCTGACCGCAACCCTACTTTTGAAGATGTGGGCTTAATCCTCAATGTTGAGGTAGAGCGAATTGACGATAATGGATTTGTTACACTGCGAGTCAATCCCACTGTCAGCGCCTTGGGTGATCGAGTCGAGACAGGTGATGATGACGGCTTTGCAACTGAAACTTTGGTTCGGAGTCTTAACTCTGGGCGAATTCGACTGCGTGATGGTCAAACTCTAATTGTTTCTGGAATTATTCAAGAACAAGACCGCGTCGTTGCGAGCAAGATTCCCATTTTAGGAGATTTACCGATTATTGGTGCACTGTTTAGAAGCACTAGCCGCGAGAATGAACGGGCTGAAGTGATTGTTTTGGTGACTCCCAGTATTATGGATGATTCCGATAACAGTCCTTATGGCTATGATTACAATGTTAGCCCGGATGCTCGTCAGTATCTAGAAAGACGATAAACATACGCATTTGATTAATCATACATAATTAAAGGGCGTTCAACCGAGCGCCTTTTTTGTACTCGAGAAATATATGATCAATCAGGTGAATACTGTCTGGAGTGGTTGCAATTATTGTACAAAATTGAGCGAAGAGGAAGAATAAGAGGATTTTTATCATCAGTAATTAATAAAGTTAAAATCAGTTACTGCATGAATTATTACCCGCTTTCATTGCTTTGTGATTAGTGAGTGGTTGAATATAAATTCGATTGCTACAATAGAAAATACAAGCTTGAAGTTAATATCATCAGGGAGCTGCCGTCTTAATTTGTGAATAAGATGGTTAATATTGTGTGAAAAAAAGATAATTAAGCGAGATGAAAGTGATGATAAAAAATCAGAAAATTAATTTTATAAATATTAGAAATCAGTTGAGTTTATTGCTTTCAATTTGTAGTTTATCTATAGCCGGATGTGTAGCAATAACCCCATCAACCGCTACGGATACAGTTAATGAATCTCTGCAACCTAAAACCCTGCAACTCGACTTACCGCCACAACAGGATGAGAAGGGTGTGGGGGGTTTAATTACAGCCGATGTTAATGATGATGGTCGTAAAGATTTTATCGTGACAAAACCGGGTTATATTGCCGTTACTGACCACAGTGGAAAATCTCTCTGGACAAAACAGACCCAAATTCAAGTTACACAAAAAGCTGAAAATAAGGGTTTGCCTGGATTACACGGGCCAGGAGTCCAAGCCGCAGATGTGGATGGGGATGGCAAAACAGAGGTCTTATTCCTAACTCAAGATGGCACATTAGAGATTTTAGCAGGAATAAATGGTCAATCTCAAGCCAGTATTAATTTGTCTTCTCCAGAAGGGACACAAGGCTGGGAACATTTAGTCATTGCTAATTTTCGCGGGTTAGGCGACCGCGATATCCTATTACAAGCCACCAACGCTGAAGGTTATCGCATGGGGCGTTATTTAGCAGCCTATTCTATTGCAGAGTTGCTGAATTCACAAACACCTCAACCATTATGGACTCAGAATGAATTTGTTGCTAATGCTCATAATGGGGCAAGAATAGCAGATTTAAATGGAGATGGTAAAGAGGAAGTGTTAGGCGGAAATTTAATTTCTTCAGAAGGAGAAATCTTACATCAGTTACCGCTTAAAGGTCATGTCGATTCTTTATTTATAGCCGATGTTCGCCCAGATTTACCAGGGTTAGAAGTTGTGATTTTGGAAGAAGGGGGAGGCAATGATATTTTACCTCAAACTAACCGCTTCTTGCGTTTAGGAAATCGAGCCTTAAATTTATTTTCTCGTCAAAAGAACCGAATTTTTCTCTACAATTATAATGGTTTGATTTGGGAAACTGATTATAAACGAAAAGAACCTCAGAATGCCGCAATTGGTGATTTTGAGCCTCAACGTCCGGGTTTAGAAATTTGGTGTCGCAGTCGGAATCGCAAACATCAAAAACCGTTTATATTTGATGCTAATGGTGAACTGATTAATACTTATAAATTGGGTGAAGTTGCCCCAGCAGATTGGACGGATAAAGGAGTTGAGGTAATTTTTACAATTGATTGGACGGGAGAAAATGAACAGTTTATTGCGGCAAAAGAACGGCATACGGCGGGAGATGTGGCTATTTTTGATGGTTTGAATGGTGAATTTTTATATCGTTTTCCCACCGAAGCAGATCGACTTTATGTGGCAGATGTTTCGGGAGATTGGCGGGAAGAAGTGATTGTTCTCAGTGGTAATCAACTTCACATTTATAATAATCCAAAATCTAATCCGAATCAAGACAAACCGCGTTTATGGACAAAAGATCATTACCGTCGGAGTAAGATGACTTGGAATTATTACAGTCCATAATCTTTGTGAAATAATAAGTCATGCTCTGGTGACTTGACCCGATTCATTAAAAACTTAGTATTTAACAGAATAGAGTATCTGAGAATACAGATATTACTCAAATATTTTGCAGCTTAGCGAGCATAAATCTATTCGGACTAAACTCAAATTATTTCATAATGACTGAATGATGTAAGAGATTGTGCAATTTTCATGATTTTAGCATAAGGAAAAATCACTAATCATGATGAAAAATCAGGGGTGAATAAAGCCTATTGACTACGTTTTTATCTCCTCTGACTCGCCTCTAGGCCAGAAATGTGTAATTCGGTTGTCCAGTTTTGCGACTGCGATCTATTCAGATAAACAAGGCTTGTTTACTAATATTGCATCCATGCAGCCACCATCTGAGGCATGGGTAAGATCATAAACAGTAGCAGAGTCAATGTCGCTAAACCCATAAAATCTCGAATATTATCTAACTCGCTCACGTCATTAAGAGCAGGTTCATCATGTAAAGGCAGGAAAAATAATAAGATTGCCAATACTAAAAACTCTCCCTGAACCAGAGATAATGCTAATACTAAAAATCGTGTAATTTGACCAATTACAATTGCAGTCCGCCGACCAAACACGGCATGGACAATATGTCCCCCGTTGAGTTGTCCTATCGGAAGCAAATTAAACGCAGTCACGACGAATCCTAAGTATCCAGCGATCGCAACGGGATGTAAATCAATCGCTTGAGCGACTGTTAATTTGGCTCCTAAGGCCAGTTTACTTAAAACTGTTAGCAAAAAGGAAAAACTCGGATCAAGCGCGTTGAAGTTGAAAATACCTGCTCCTTCTGGCGGAATCGGAATCACTTCAGAATGAGATAAACCCCACCACAAGCAGCCCAGGGTAATGATAAACCCTACCCAAGGACTGACAGCATTAATATCAAATAAGGCTTTGCGATGGGGAATGGGCGATCGCATTTGAGTCATGGCCCCAAAGGTTCCCAGGAAAAAAGGCATGGGAATAAAGAAGGGCAAAGTTGTACGAATTTGATAATGCCTTGCCACCGCATAATGAACGAATTCATGACCCCCTAAAATACTCATCAAGGGAACCGCGTAAGCTAGTCCTTGTAATAATAAACTGGGGTTAGACAGCCATTGGGGGGTGGTAATATCCACCATAGCGACCCCGGCGACTGTGGTAGTAAATAAAGTAATCAGTAAAAATGCAATCGCCAGTAATGGACGAGTCAACAGATCGGGTACTTTTTCTGAAGCGGGGTCACGTCGATAGGGATTAAGAATAACGGCGAAAAACGGTTTCTCATTAAAATCTTTTTGAAATACAATGACAAAGCGATCGCCAAATTGATCTTCTACTTTTTCTCGAATTGTTTCGTAAGCAACTTCCGGTTGAGAGCGCAGTTGACCCCGACAAATCACCGCTTGGGGTCGATATTCTAAGTTTTGTAGCGGAAAAACAGTCCACGGAAAACAAGTCCGTAACGTTGTTTCTTCATCTTGAGTGATAGGACGGGGGGGTGTTGCTGGTGTGGCGGGTTTAGTGGGTGAGGGTGGAATGACATCTTTATCCGACTCCTCAGCGACAGGCTCAGACACAGAAGCGTTAAGACGGCCCAGTTGAACCAATAACCCGTACATCATCAAACACAGGACAAATATCATGACGATCAGCGATATTGGCATGGGAGTGCGATCGCCGTGGACCACAACCCAGGTCACCCAACTAAAAGCTGGAGTCATCATGACGAGCCATAATAACCAGATTGAGGTTTTAGTGATCGCAGCCACACCCCGTCGTAATAATAAGTATGTAATTAACCCCAACAGGAGCAACCAAAGAAGCTGGAAAAGCATAATATGAGTTTTACTCTGGGTAATAACCTAGATTAAGATTGAAAGTCGCACAGTTGAAACTCTAATTCAACGATCAATATGACACAATCTCATTCGGCTCCCAAGGCACCCCGGCAAATTCTAGATCATCTCTATAGCTTTTCACCAAACCGGGATACTTTGGGTGGAACCGCTTATCTTATTGTAGAAAATCACGGCAACATCTTGATCGATTCTCCCGCGTGGAATGTAGAAAATCAACAGTTCCTACAAGATCAAGGCGGAGTTAGCACCTTAGCGATCACCCATCGCAGTAATATTGGCAAAGCCATGGCTATTCAACAGGCAACCCATTGCCGTATTTTAATACATGAGCAGGAAGCATATCTTTTGCCCGAGGCTTCTACGATCACTTTTCAACAAGAATTTGACCTCAGTCCCAATATACAAGCGATTTGGACACCAGGCCATTCACCGGGTTCAAGTTGTGTGTATTGGTCTAGTCACGGCGGTATTTTGTTTACAGGGCGGCATCTGCTGCCGAATACTCAAGGTCAACCTGTGCCATTACAAACAGCTAAAACATTTCACTGGCCCCGACAACTCAGAAGCGTTGAACAACTGATGCAACAATTTAACTCAGATACTCTGCATTATATTTGTCCGGGAGCGAGTATCGGCTATCTTCGGGGAAAACGAGTGATTGAAAATGCATATCAACAGTTAGTGGGTCTGTAGAGGGGAAATAGCATAACTCGCGATCCTTTACTCATCACTTCGGTAATGACGTTGCCTGCAACGTCTCTACATACTGATTACTTTTCTCTATTGCTTGCTTCGATAGCCATAAACCACAACTGCTACGAATTGTGTCAAGTCGGGAGAGTTCACAGACAGAACTTGATACAATGCAAGCCAGTATACTTGACTGTATTTATTGTTATCTAACGAAATTTTTATGACCACTGCCCCTGCTTATCCCACTGCTACCGATGTTTCTAAAGAAGATTATATTGTTCTGGGTTTAGCCACTTGCTTTGTTAAAGAGGATGGAGAAGTTGAGCAAGTCAAAGTGATAGAACCTATTCCCTCTGCGGCTTTAGAAGCATTAATGAAAGGTATTCCTACCTCCTACGAATTTGCTTTTGCCACGACTGTGGGTGCAGTTTTGGTAGAAGGAAAAGTACAAGTTCCTTCAGAGTTTCCCGCTGATACCATGTTAGGAGAAGATTTTGCTCACCGGACATTCTCAGCGGCTCGGACATTTAAACAGCGGCCCACCGCTCAAACTCACATTCCCCTTGGCACAACCTATAATCAGTTTAACTATTCTTTAGAACGCAAAAGAGTATTAAATTCTGAACGAGTTGTCAGCGCAGAAGATAACGTTAAGCAACACGCTTATACGCATCAAGTGCTTTAATATTGATTTGTTAGAAGCTTTTGAAGTAGCAGTTGCCAAGCCACAAGCTGATTAAGCTGATTAACCTCAAACTGATAGTTATACTCTTGAGAAATTCGGGTGAATTGAGTGATCCAATCAAACAGCGTATTCACTGAAGTATAAGGACTGTAGGATAGCGATCGCAGGAGTAATTCTATCATCTCAGGGATGTTTTGAGCATGATACATTAAGCAGGCTAGCCAAACATAACTGTTGTAATAAGCAAGGGGTTTAAGTGTTTGCATCCAGTCAGTTAGATGAGGACGTTCAAAGAAATTGAGCAGTAACCGTTCACATTCAAATACCTGTTGAGATAGGGAAATTGTGGGTAAGGAATTAGCTTGAGGACAAGATAAAGTTAACTGTTCTAAACAGATTCCAGATGCACCTTTTGAGGATAGATGTAATACTCGATCTAGAGTGGCTGCATGGCTTGAGAAGTGAGAATCAAATTCACCACACTGTTCTAACCAACTCCGGTTAAACAAAATTGCACCTGTTTGTAATAACCGCCATAAACTGGGTAACATCCAAATATGCAAGCCATGTAACCCCAAACGACCTATTAGAATGGGGGATAAAGTATGGCAAGGCTGAATTGTTTTTCCGGTAGATGGAACTTGCCAACCGCTGAAAATAATTTCGACAGAACCTGCCTGTTTATCAATACTATTAATAGCGTTTTGTATGGCTTCTGAATGTAAGGTTTCCTCCTGATTTAGAAATAAAATAAATTCTCCGGTTGCTTGCTTTAAACCTGCATTTTGTGCTGCAATTACTCCCGGCTGAGGTGAGTGAATATAGTGTATTCTATCAGATTTAAATGGATAAAATTGATGAGTTTTTATATTTTCATCCTGAACAATAATTAATTCATAGTTTGTGTTTGTTTGATTCTTTATACTATTAATAGCAGATTGTAACGATATAACAGAAGAATCAGCAATTAAAATAATACTCATTCTCGGACTATTTGGAGATAATTTAGGCGTTAAATAACAGGTGGCATTAGCACTACTACCCGCAAAAGTTCCCTGTAGTAATGTTTTATTTTGTTGGGCTTCAGTACCATGAAATGCTTCTCGACGCTGCCCTTTTAAGTGGAAATAGTCATGATTTTGATGAACGGCTGTAATTAAACGACTAGCATTAATCACTGAATAACTATTCTTTAAAGCTTCCCCCACCATCCAATTATCCCAACCTGCCCGCCCTACGGCAAATTCTGGGAGTTGAGAAAATAAAGGTTTAGGAAATACAAAATAATCTAATGCCCCCACACCGCTAAAAATGCCTTTTTGAGAAATTAGCTCACGTAACTGTTCTTCCCAGGTGATCTGCTTAAAATTAAGAATATAATCAATATCTACATTCCAACGTCGCCCTAACAATAAAAAATTAGAATATTGTTTTAAAACGGCTTGAATGGTTGGGATAAAATCACTTAGTAAAATAATATCAGAATTAATATAACTCAGAATCGGATAAGTTGCCAGATCATGAACTTGAGCAAAAATATCATTCAGTAAAGGCGTTCCTTGAGGAGTACAACTAACATTAGGAACATGACGTAGTTGAAATTCTAGGGCAATTTCTGCTACACCCGGATCATTTCCAAATAAGATAATTTCCGGTTTAGGTTGTAATTTTGTCCAGCTTTGAATAGCATTGCGTTGGATCGTCGCAATATGACTCTCGAACGTTTTAGGAATTGCAAATAAAGTAATATTCAGAGTAGATGAATTGTTTAAGTCAATTTCAACAGGAGATTTTACAGACATTAATTTTTAATAATTCAATAAAAATGATTTGCTCAAAATACTTGCAATTATTATAGAATAAATATTATTATACGTTGACTCATTTCCTTGCATCTATGATAATATTTAAATGAGATAGCTTCTAAATATACTTGTTTTATTTTTAGGAAATAAATCATGGTTACTTTAAGTCAAGTTCAACCTAAAATTACCCTAGAGGAGTTCTTAGAGCTTCCTGAGACTAAACCTGCCAGTGAATACATTGATGGAAAAACAGAACAAAAGCCAATGCCTCAAGGACAACATAGTACCCTACAAATTCGTTTAGGAACAGTTATTAATGAGGTTGTTTTACCCAAAAAGCTAGCTCACGCTTTCACAGAGTTGCGGTGTACTTTTGCAGGTCGCTCTATTGTACCAGATATCAGTATTTTTACTTGGGATCGCATCCCTAAAACTGAAGAAGGGAAAATTGCCAATCGTTTTGAAGTACATCCTGATTGGGTAATAGAGATTTTGTCTCCTGAACAGTCGGCGAATAAAGTAATCAGAAAAATCATTTTTTGTATTAACCAAGGAACCCAAATGGGATGGTTAATTGATCCAGCAGATGAGTCAGTCATGATATTTCAGCCCAATTTATTTCCAGAGGTTAAATCAGAAGAAGAAATATTACCCACTTTAGAGACTCTCAAAGACCTGCAATTGTCAGTCAAAGAAATGTTTGCTTGGTTAAGTTTGGAGTAATAGAAATAACATGAGGCGGTTAAATATCCTGATTGATTGCGTTTTTCTTGGGTGTCTGGCGATCGCGAGGGCGAGAGTCTAACCCAATTCGGTAGTAACAAAATTCATTAATTTCTTGAATTTGGTAGAATTATCGGAAACTTTTAAATAAATTGTTGCGTCTGAAAGTAAATACTAAATATAAAATTTCTGATATTTAAGTCCGTTGGGGTGTCAGGACGTGGTAATATTTTTAGCATTTGAGATATCCCCCGTAGTTTGTCAGTTCTCAGTGGAAGAGTGAAGTGATGGTCAGTCAGTTTCAGCAAGCAAATCAATTACAACGTAGCGGTAAGCTAGAGGAAGCTGTCATTGCTTATCGAAGCGCGATCGCTTCAAATCCCGATTTTTATTGGTCTTACCATAATTTAGGAGAAACCCTGACTCAGTTAGGACGTTTGGATGAGGCAGTTGAGGCGTATCAGAAGGCGGTGGAGTTAAACCCTGAGGGTGCTTGTTCACATCTGAGTTTGGCTGAGTTATTGGAGCAACAAGGGAAGGAAGAAGAGGCGAGCACATCTTATCAGAAGGCGATAGAGTTGAAGCCTGCTTTGAATGAGGTTAAGGATAGCTCAGCTAAGCTATCGTCAGTGGTGGACCGCTCTTCATATTTAGTGAAAGGTGCGGGTGGCTCAACGCTGGAAACTGCTGTGCCAGCAACAATCTCAGCTATGCTACAAAGGTCTCAAGAAAAAATACAGCAATTTCATAATAAGCATTTAGGCGATCGCTGTGTGATTATTGGTAATGGTCCGAGTTTAAATCAGATGGATTTGTCGTTCCTGAAGCATGAGATTTGTTTCGGAACCAACAAGATTTTTATGGGATTTGAGCGATGGAATTTTTCTCCAACTTATTATGTAGCAGTTAATCCATTTGTGATTGAGCAAAGTGTTGATGAGATTCGCAAGATATCTTGTCCTAAGTTTATTGGAAATCAGGGAATTTATTATTTTAGCCCTGCAGATGATTTGATTTTTGTAAAAACATCTCCCCCACCAGGTGAGCATTTTAGTAAGCGTCCTGACTTGGGAGTAAATGAAGGCTGTACAGTGACGTATGTAGCCCTGCAGTTGGCTTATTATATGGGATTTAGTGAGGTTATTCTGATTGGGGTGGATCATCATTTTGCTACCCAAGGAACTCCACACAAAACGGTAGTTTCTGATGGAGATGATCCCAATCATTTTGATCCTTGTTATTTCAGTAAAGGATTAAAATGGCAGTTACCTGATTTGGTAAACTCTGAGAAAAGTTATCAGGTGGCGAAACAAGTATTTGAAGAAAGTGGGCGTAAGATTATTGATGCGACCGTTAATGGTCGTTGCCCGGTTTTTCCTAAGAAAAATTATAGATTAATTTTTGATATAGTTTCTGACCAGTTAGTCAAAGAGAGACAATCAGAAAATTTAGCAAGGCGTAACCTCTACAATGCAGCTTTGAATGCTTACAAAGGAGCACTGACGACCTCAAGCATTTCAGAAGTGTTACATGAACACTTTGACAATCAAATTTCTTTAATCAGCAAATCAATTGAGAATGATAACAATGCAGTTACAGAAAAAAATATTATATTGACTGCCTGTAATTCAAAATACTTTAGTAGCCTTCTGCTGTTCTTAGAAAGCTTACTTCAGACAAATGAAGATATTGTTGATCACATTCTAATCTTTGATTTTGGGCTAGAGCCTTGGCAGGTAGAGATTGTAGACAGAATATATAATGCCCATATCTTCAGGCAAACAGAAGAATCATTAGTCTCCTATCCTCCTTACAAAAGATTTAAGCTAGATGATCCCGCGACCTATTTCTTTAAAGTTTATGGCTTTCATGAAGGCATTAATTACTGTCGCCAACTATTAGGCTATAAGTCCTTTAATCTTCTGTGGTGTGATAGCGGAATAAAAATTCAGTATAGCCTCAATCAAGTTTTTTCAATTATTGATAATGAATTCTGCTTTTTTGTTGATCATTCTGATGTCAACCTATACTATAAGGGATCTGTTAATAACTTGGCTACCATTTTATCTCCAAAGCTGTTCAAAGGTAGCTTACAACTTCCTATTCCAACAGAAGAACAACTCCAAACACCGTACATTAAAGCCAACTTTTTTGGTTTTAAGATTGGCAGCAAATATGATATCATGATAGGTCTACATAGAGATTTATGTTGCTTAACTGATATCTTATTCGACCCTAGAGAAATAACTGAGAAAGCTGCACGCACCTATTGGCAAAGTCTATATGGGAATAATCCTAACTTAACTTACAGGCTCGGTCGCCACGAGCAAGCTGTATGGTCTTATCTCGTAGCTCTTTGTCACATCGAAATTAGACAGTCGTCACCGTTTAACTTTACCATTGCTGCAGGTTCTGGAACAATTGATGTGAATACCTACCAGTCTCGAATGCGAAGGATCTTAGAACCGAGTTTTACACAATTTAGAGACTCTATGAAGAGGTTTGTAGTTGAATATGACGACGATGAGGTTAGCCCTTCTGACTTGAATAATAATTCTGTTCTTCTGGACAAGTACTTGGCTCTTTCAAAAATGGTATATTTAGAGCAAAAGCTGTATCAAGGTATTAGATTTCCAGCCTCAGAACAATCAAAATCTTCTCTTGTTCTCCTTCACCGAGGATCACTTGCTAAGAATGATCAATATAAATATGCTGGTCGCCTTTTGAACCACAACACTAATTTAAAAGATGATATTTTTATATTACTTGGTAATGGTCCATCCTTGGCAGAGGTTGATCTTCACTCTTTAAGCAATTTCGATACTTTTGGTATGAATGCAGCATACCGTGCTTACGATAGAATAAATTTCTGGCCTAAGTATCTAGGTTGCTTTGATGCTCTTGTCTGTGGGCATCATTCCAATAATTTCAAAAAATTGATTAGGGACTCCCCAATTGAACAGTTTTTCTTCATCAATTTCAACGATAAAGGAGATGCAATTTTTGTAGAGCCAGACATACTGTCTTCACCTAAGTTTCAAAAAATTAGATTCCAACATAGAACCCCAGAAGAAAAAACGAGAACAGATATTCTTTCAGTCTCATTTGAACAATTTATAGATATGCGAACTTCAGGCCCCAATGTAATTCAAGTAGGTCTTCTTTTAGGATATCGTAAATTCATTATGCTGGGTGTTGACCAAAATTATAAAGAAGTCGTTGATGGCGCAAAAAAAGATAAGCACTTTCATAAATTAGTCATGGAAAAGACACCCAATCGTAATCCTAACTACTGGTTTGACGATTACCAGCAGAAAGGAGATAAGTTCAATCGGCCAAATCTAACACAGTCCCAAATGCCGTCTTGGAATAACCTCTCTCAAACACTAGAATGTCTTGAAATCAAAGCAGAGATTTATAACTGCTCTCCCATCACACAACTTGAATGTTTCAAGAAAGCTAGTTTGTCTTTTGCCATCAATAAGCTCTCTAACATAAAAATTGATCAACTAACCCCTTACCGTTCACCATTAGGTAATCACCAGAAACAACATCATGATTTGTTGTAAGTCTCTCATTTTTCAAAACTACGCTTTTATTATTAGTTTTTAGTTAATTGTTCTCAAATTTTCTTACCATTTAATTATTTAAAATAATGACTCAACTCAAACTAACAAAAGTTCAGCAAGTTATTGAAACACGGTTTTCAGAGCTAAAAATTAGTGACGAAAAAAAGCTAGGCGGTCTTCAAGAAACGTGTATACGAGAGATTTATCGCGTTTGGATTCTTAAGCCAGGCAATGTCTGTGTAGATATTGGAGCTCATAAAGGACTCCATACATTTGCTATGGCTGAAAGTGTAGGGACGAAAGGGATCGTTTTTTCTTATGAGCCAAATAAGTTCCTTGCCAGTTCGCTAGAAACAAGCTGTATCGAGCAAAGCCGCCGAAACATAAAAGTATATAATTATGCAGTTAGCAACAAGCACGATCAAACTATCATTTTCTATAACAATATCTCTCATCCGGGTCAAAGCACGATTGTGCAAGGTTATGGGAAAAATTTTTCTACTGCTGATACGATGGAAGTTACTAGCATAACTCTGGATGAGCATTTACTTCCTCAGATAGATAAACGAGTCCTAAGATTTATCAAGATTGATGCAGAAGGAGCCGAGATTGATATCCTAAAGGGGGCAATTAAACTTTTAAATAAGCACAAACCGCTCGTTGTACTTGAATTAAGCATCTACCATGTCAAACAACGTGAAAAAGAGTTTTTTGAAGTATTAGAAAACTGTGGTTATCAATGCTACACTTTATCGGGTATTCCTATAACAAGCGAGACTCTAAAAATGGGGTTTCAATCTGATTGTTATACCCTACTGATCTGTTCCAAAAATCACTGGATCAGCAACTTTTGTGCAAATCCCCAAAAGATGGCTCGCCTGATCTGTAGAGTTCTAGAAGTAGAATTTACTGAGGATGAGGTTCTGGAAAAAAAACAAGTTCAGCATGATTTTAAATATTTTACTAGAAAGGAAGAGATTATCCCTAAGTCCATTCTGATTAGTGAGTTTGAGAATGTATCAGTACCTCCAGGTGTACCAAATACTCCCGGCATGATTTCGCCTCAAGAGTGTAGATATCTGTATTACCTTGCATCAGAAGTTTATACAGGTCGTGGAAAGATTGTTGAAGTCGGAACTTGGTTAGGGAAAAGCACTTCACACATTGCAGAAGGAATTCAGCAGAAACATAAATCCCAAAAACTGTACTGTTACGACAACTATATATGGATGGACTTTTACAATTCACACCACTCAAAAACTATTTCGGGAGTACCATTTCTCAATGGAGGTGAAGATTTTCTACCTTTTTTTAAACAGTATCAATCACAATATCTTGACAGGATTGAAGCTGTAAAGTGTGACATGGGTGACATAGAATGGACAGGAGGCCCAATCGAGGTTTTGATCTTAGATGCGCCAAAAAGGTTTGAGGAGTTATGCAAATGCTTAAAAATATTCCATCCTCATCTTATGGATAACTCAATCATTGTCTTTCAAGACTTCTTTCATTCGCCATCTTATTCAATACCATTTACTCTAGGGCTCTTAAAGCCATATATTAATCTTGATACTATTGTTAGTAATTCATCAATGGCTGTATTCAAGCGAAGCAGTATGTTTTCTTCTTTAATGTTGGATTTCCAAATTAACAACTTCAAAGAGAAACCGCATGATATTGAAATGGTATGGGCAAAGATATTTTCAGGAATGCCAGAGGTTATGATGGGTTTCTTAGCTGTTTCAAAGGCTATGATGCACGAAGATCTAGGTATGCTAGATGAAATATATAGCACTTTTGCCACGATCCGGTTTTCTACTTTTGCGAAGAAAAGAGCCAAGTTTCTTTCTAGTGTAGTTTCCTACAAGAGAAAATATCCTCTTGTGTTCCAAGCTTTGGCTGAATTTGGGCAAATATGATAGAACTTTTACCATATCGCATTTCTAAATGCCATAGACAATCTAAGAGACTTATTGTTGTATTCTCTGGCTATTTGCTAAATCATCAAGTTATAAGTGGAAGCTTTACATATTACAAGTATTTTTCTGGTTCATCACAAGACTATGACATTCTTTTTGTTCGAGATCCACTAAATATTTGGTATGTGGAAAAAATAGAAACCTCGGATACAGGCACGCTTTCAGTAGAGTCCTTGGCTGAGACTCAGGAAGTCATTCAATGCTCAAGAAATGAATTCGATCATATTCTAAAAACCCTTCAGGCTGATTATTCCTACGTTACTTTTTTTGGTTCCTCTATGGGGGGATATGGAGCATTACTTTATGCTTATAAAGTATGTCCTAATCTAGTTGTCACACTTTGTCCGCAGACATTTCATGTAAGGGGATACCCTAGATTTAAATCTATCCATCAAAAGTACATATTCTCTGATCTTGCCCAACTGAACTATACTGAAACAAAAACAAAGCTGCATTTATTGGTCGGTGCTGAGAATCTTTATGACATATATCATGCAACTAGAATAAAATCGTCCCTGGCTAGTCTAACTCTTGTTCCTTTATCGTGTCACAATGTTCCATTGTATTTTCACAGATTAGATAGACTTCAGCTTCTAATCAATTCTGTCACTGACGGTTCGTTTGAATCTTATTTAGAAAAACTTCAAAATGCATACAAAAGTTATCCCACACTTCAACCCTATTTGAAAGGTTATAAAGTGCAGGGTATTCTTGAGAGTATATTTCATAATATTTATATTGATCAAGACTTTCAGCTTGCTGAAAACTTGTTGACAGCAATTATCGAACGATTTCCGTGGCTAGCTGGTGCAAAGCGAACTCTTGGGCTTCTTTGGTATGAGCAAAATGTTGCAGACCCACGCATTCCTACAATTCTGATAGATGCTCTCCATAGTGCATATTTGATGGATGATGCGTATGGACCTCTTGCCCATTCATTAACTTGCTCTGGAAAAGTAGATGAAGCAATCGATTGGCTGCACAAAGGATTAAAGATTAATAAAGAAGCTGTTAGGAGATCTATTGGCTGCGTGTACGAATCCTTACCTAAGAATGCTACAAGAGAACGGGAAATCTTGAAGAATCTCGAATAATTCAGCTAAAAGCTTAGCGAAAAGACTGAAGCTGATGAGGTTAACTAGCTAGAGCTTACCCGATAAAATTATAAACGATGTTTACGAATAAACTCAGCATACAGTTATCAAAGTTTCCGCTGCAACTTGACTAAATCAAGTCTTTGTTGAAGAATCTCAATTCTCTTTATATTGTTTGAGCATAAATTTTTCTTGATAAAATAATCATAGTTTTTGATAGCAACAGTACAGTATGTGTCAGAATCATGCTTCAGACTTAATCCTGAAATAAATTGGTAAATTTTACTCAAAGTATCATGAGGATTTGAGGCTAAAGACTTCATCGACATGACATGAACTTGAGAAGCAGGAAAGATATTTAACAACTTCTCTAAACACGTACCATGATCTAACCTACCATAGAATTTATCGAAGTAATCATCCAAAGTTATCGTTAAATAATGTGAACGAGTTTGATGATCTCTACATACAGGATGGCTACCAAGTTTACCTGTTTTAGCTATCCTTTTGTGCATATTGTACCAACTGGCAAGAACTGATTCTAAAGGTCTTGTACAAACTATAATTTTCATGTTTGGATTCTCACTCATCATTCTTTCTAAGACTAGGTCAGTCTGACTATGTTGAAGATAAGTAGCATCCTTGTGTCCATTATAAAAACCTGGTTTATATCGTGCTTGTAAGTAGTTGGAACTTTTTTGGGGGTCGTCGAAATAATGAAGATCTATCCCCGTACCATCTGGGTTAGTGCTTGCCACATTTATTTTAGGCATTGCAGACAGGTATCTAACCAGTGCTGTAGTACCACATTTAGCAAATCCAGCTACTACCCAATCAGTTTTTAAGGTCATACTTCTATCCGATTTTATAGTGATAGCATTGTGTTATTTTGTTAGGACAATGTTTTAGCCGAAAGAGAACATAGCTTACTACTGCTTGCACAAGGAGAACAGAAGTGTGTCCTAACCATAGCGCATAAGGCTATAGTTAATAAAAAAACTTCTATAAATCATAACTCACGTTGAATACAATTGCAAAAGTTATTCAAAAGCTTGTGGAGCTGAGATATCCGCCTCAATCAAGCTATCAATCCTTAATCAAGATTGAGATATTATGTGTTTGATCGACTTCAACTGCTCGCCCACCCCGCCCGGTCTGAGAAAGTTGTGGCTGTATCAACTCTTATTTCCTCTCCAACCCTTTTGATCGCTATAGCTTGACTACATGATAGCCCATCTTCAATTCCTCAACCCTTGAGGAGATTATCAATAGCTAACTCATTAACTCACAAAACAGCTTCCTTATGTGTGAGAATTATTGTGAGTTCCAAAGATACATTGACTAAACTGACACAGAGGACTATCCATCGGTAACACTTCAAATATATCCAAAGCCGCACTAGCAACTTTATAGAATTCTACCAAGAATTTGTAGCTATTGAGCCAGAGTCTACTACAATGATTTCTACATATTTAACAGTTTGCTAAACAATGCCGCTGACTCACGGACCAATGTGTCGTTCTTCGTTGTAACAGCGAATGACTAGAGAATATTCGGCCATAATATTCTTGATCTCAGTCTGCTTTTCGCAAAAAGTTTACCATTCATTGAAGGACATATTTATTTTGATTTAGTTTTATGCTAATTACAGTGTGTTAAAGACATATACTATAAACTAAGGAATAAAGAATGGAACAAGAAGCCAGACCCAATAAAGTTATAATATTGCTCACCATAGAACGTACAGGTAGTACTTGGCTTTCCGATTTAATTCGTTGTCATCCAGCTATAAAGTATTGGTCTACGGCTGTTGTATGCAAAGACTTAAAATTACCCTTCTTTCGTAGATATCCAACAGATTTGTCTAATACTCCTGATGCTACAGAAGAAATAGAGATTTCACTAAAAAATTGGGAAAAAATTCCTGATTTCGATATACTCAGTTTATTTCCTATAGAAAAGAAATATACAATTTATGAAACTTATGCAATTGAAAAGCTTCATCCCCATTTTTTTGATTTTAAATCATTCAGCTTCCTAGAGAATTTGATTAAATTAGAAGATTCTGGAATTGAAGTTAAATTAATTTATGTCGTTAGAGATCCTCAAGCCGCATTGACTTCGTTTCTAAATTACCAACAAAGAAATTCTAAATGGCACAGAGAATTAAATGGAGAAAGATTAGTTCAATATACACTGAAGCAATATAAATCTATTTTAGAGTTATGTCGATATAAAGATGGTTTAATAGTTGACTACTCTGAAATAAAAACCAATTCAGAGTTGCTCTTAAGAAAAGTTTATAATTATTTATGGCCTTATTCAAGCTCACTAGATCAAAAAATCATAGAGAACGTAAGTAAGTTTGCTCATCGAGCAACAGACCGAGTAAAACGAGTATCTATGACTAACTCTCCATTTTTAGGAAAAAAAGAAGGTCAAGTAAAAGGAAATTATAATAATAGTCATGCTAATTTTTTTAATCTTCAAGAAAAAAATATAGAAAAGTGTTATGACGTTTACTATAAAATTTTGGACTTAAATAAACTTCGTGACAATATCAAGATAATTAGATATTTTAACTTAGCAAACTATTGGAAGCAAAATCATAATATAGAGAAGGCTATTAGTACATATCAAAAAGCAATAATGATTAATCCTAATTCTGCTTACTTGTACTATAATTTAGGAGAAACGTTGGCTCAACAAAAAAAATGGGGTCAGGCTGTACAGCTTTATCGAAAAGCTGTAGAAATAAATCCTCTTTTAGCAGGATTCCAATATAAGCTTGCTGAAGCTTTGGTTCAAAACGGAAGCATTGAAGAATCTATCAATCATTATCAAAAAGCTTTGGATATCAATCCTGAATTTTCATTATTTAAGCGAAAGCTAGCAAAAATAATTAGATTAAATCAGGGACTGTAAGAGCGTTTGACTAGAAATTATATAAGGAAGCTCACTGATTAAATTCAATTTAAAAAATGCTGATAACTAAAAAAAATACTGATAACTTATCTTGTACTTAAAAACTCATGAAATTAAGCCAATTCAAACTGCCACATTAATTCAAAAATAGAAGTCATAGTGGCTCCCTGCCACAAACTGACCCCAACACCATTAAGATGTAATACTAAGCTAAACCAGTAAACCGCTATGAAACTTGATCTCAACACCCTCTTTGAGCAACACAACCTAATTCCTCGCGGTATTATCCATGTGGGAGCTTACCAGGGAAAAGATTTAAAACGCTACCCCACCCCCGACACCGCTAAAATACTGCTGATAGAAGCCAATCCCAAAGCGGTTGAGCAACTACAAGCCAACTTCGCCAACCAACCGAATATCCGAGTCATTCACAATGCGATCGCTAACCATAATAACTCAGTCACTCTCAATATTACCTCAATTGAGTCCAGTAGTTCTATCCTACCCTTGACGGGATACCAAGAGATTTATCCTAACCTAAAAACAACCCAACAAATTACGGTAGACTCCCACAGCCTCGATAACCTTCTGGAGGAATTGAACTTACGTCCAGCAGACTTTAACTTCCTTTTTTTAGACATTCAAGGCGCTGAATTTCTTGCCTTACAGGGTGCAACGGAATTGCTCAAACATATTGAAGCGATTTACACGACAGTTAGCTTTGAGGAGTTGTTTGAAGGGGCCGCTTTAATTGATCAAGTGGATACTTTCTTAAGTGAACATCATTTTATTCAAGTCACACAAGCAAACCCCTATCATCCGGCTTGGGGTGAGGCTTTTTATATTCGGAAACAAGTTATTACTGGCTCTACTTTAGATCAAGTTCAGGACTTTGGCGATCAACTGTTTCAGTATGCCTTCTTAAAGCTTTATGCCCAACAACATCATCTTACCGTTGAAACACCTGCTTGGGTAGGACAGCAACTATTTGGTTATACAGATCCACCGATTTCTGAAGTATTACCAGTCAGGCTAGAAGATATTCGTCATCCCACAATTGCGAATTCAGAAGAGTTAATCAATTTTGTTGATTTTCAGGGTAATTTTAAATATCATACCCGCTATTATGCTCTTTACAAAGCTGAGTTTCGTGCTTTATTTAAAGCGACTCTAGAGATAGAAGTATCTTTAGAAAAAGCTCTCAATCAATTACGAGATTATGGAAAAACTATTGTTGGAATTTATCTTGAATTTGATCAAGAAAGTTTTGTGATTCCAGTTGATTGGTATTTAGAATGGCTACGGGGATTTTGGGAAACATTAGAGGAACCTGTTCTTTATATCGCTAGTAATCATCCGGAACATATTCCTTTAGAAGAGTTTGCTGATTACCATCCCTTAACAGCTAAAGATTTAGAGATTGAATGTGATATTGCTCCGTTTTATCCTGATTTCTATCTCTTAAGTCATTGTGATGCTGTCGCTATTTCTAACAGTACATTTGGTTTTGTTGCTAGTCTGTTAAACTCCCAGGGACAATATTTCTTTCGTCCTCATCTAACAGCCGGAAAATTTATTGCTTTTAATCCCTGGAATAGTGAACCTACTCTAAAATTTACAGGTGATTCTCCATCACCGACTGTTACACTTGTCGCTGAGACTAAACTGCATCAAACTCAAGCAGAACTTGCAAAAATGCAATCTGACTATCAACAACTTAAAACGGAGTTAGAGCAGACTCAACATGAACTAGAGCAGTCTAACACTCATAAAAATGATGTTTTAATAGAATTAGAACAATCAAAGAATCAAACTGAAAATCTTCATAAGGAACTTAATAAATCTCAGGCTGATTCTGATAAACTACAAACAGAGTTAGACAAATCTCAGACTAAGTCTCAGAAATTACAAACAGAGTTAGAACAATCTCAAGCTGATTCTAAAAAGCTACAAACCGAGTTACAAGCAGAATTAGAACAATCTCAGACTAAGTCTCAGCAATTACAAACGGAGTTAGACAAATCTCAGACTAAGTCTCAGCAATTGCAAACAGAGTTAGAACAATCTCAAGCTGATTCTGATAAGCTACAAACGGAATTAGATAAATCTCAGGCTGATTCTGATAAACTTAAAACGGAATTAGATAAATCTCAAGCTGATTCTGATAAACTTAAAACGGAATTAGATAAATCTCAAGCCGAATTAAAACAGCTTCAAGAGCAATTTAAAACGACTCAATCTCAGCAACAAAAAACTCAGAAAGAACTTGATGAATCTAGATCTGAATTGCATCAAACTCGTGAAGAATTAGAACTGACTCAGTTTCAGTTAGATGAAATTCAAGTAGAGTTAGAACAAGCTCAATCTCAACTTCACCAGACAAAACAAGAGCTAGAAGAAAGTCAATCTCAACTCCAAATAAGTCAAGTTGAATTCAAACAAAATCAATCTAAAATTAATCACGCTGAACACGTTAAAGCATTAGCAAAAATATTGGCAGAAACCTTAGAAACTAAGGAGAGTCATTCTCTGGGGGGTTGAGTTTCGGGATAAGTGGCTAATAAACGAGCGATCGCAGCTTCATTGGGTTGATTTTGTCGTTCAAAAGCAGCAGCCAATTGTTGGTAAATTTCGGGATCATAGGGTTGAAGTTCAATCAGTTTATAGTAAGCTGGGATGGCATCTAGATTGATTTTTATGGCTTGTTGATAACAAGTTACTGCCTGATTTTGATTTAGATTAATCCAGGCTTCTCCTAAACAATAATACAATTCCCATGATGTGGGATATTGCTCAATTTGCTGTTGAATTTGATTCAGAAATTGTTCCGGAGGAGTTGAACTTTCAGCTAATGCCAGTAATGCTTCTCCCAAATGACGATAAGATTCTAAATGAATGGCGTTTCCTTGTAGTTGAATAGACTGCTGGTAAAAGGCGATTGCATTTTCAAAGTCTCCCTGATTTTGTAGCTGTTGTGCAATAGTATTGTAAGCCTCTGCTGGATTAAAATAGTGTTCAATTTTATCTAGAGATAAAGGCGAATTCACTAACCTCAATTCTGGATTAATTTCAATTGCTTTTTGATAGGCTACAGTTGCTGCTTGTAATTCTCCCTGTTGAGCCAATGCTTCACCTAAGTTATGATAAGCATAAGCAAAGTTAGGCTGCTGCTCAATCACTTGATGATAAGCTTGAATAGCTTCAGATAGCTTACCCATTCTTAATAACTCATTTGCTATTTTAAAAGTACTCATTCTCTTATTTCAATCAATTGATGAATTCAGAATTCAGCAAATTACAAAAAATTCAATCTCAACTCAACGCTTCTTTATCTAGACTTCAGTCTAGCTTAACAGAGCCAAATACGGATGCAAATACTTTATCTTTAATTGCTCAAGCTAAACTGAATCGTTATTCTGATTATTCTATTTTATTTTACAGAGATTTTGGCGGCTTTAGTGGGGGACATCTGAAAGTTTGGGATTATTTTAATCATACTTTAGCCAGTCCTAATTATCTTCCTTATATTTACTTTTATTCGGATCATACTTGTTGGAATAATTCTAATCCTTGGGTAACAACAGATTCTCATTTGATTTTATCCCAACCCCTCTCTACACCTGATGTAATTTTTATTGACGGTTTAGATTGGTTACAGTTTGATCGACAATTTCTGCAAAATAATACTATTCCAATTATTAATTTAATTCAAGGAATGCGTCATTGTCAACCGGATAATCCACGTTATCAGTTTTTGAAATACAAAGCTATTAGAATTTGTGTAAGTCCAGAAGTTCAGGACAGTTTACAAAAAATAGATCAAGTAAATGGGCCGATATTTTGTATTCCTAATGGAATTGATACCAGTCTTTTACCACAACCTTTAAATTTTACTGAAAAGCAAGATAAAATTTTAATTTCTGCTCAAAAACAACCTCAACTGGGAGTTCAATTAAAACAATTGCTTGAACTGCAAGGAAATTCAGTTAACCTTTTACTTACACCCCAAAGTAGAGCAGAATATTTCAATCAAATTAATCAAGCAAAAATAGCTATATTTTTACCTAACCGTCAAGAACATGAAGGATTTTATTTGCCTGCTTTAGAAGCAATGGCATTAGGAACATTCGTCATTTGTCCAGACTGTATTGGAAATCGTTCGTTTTGCTTACCCAGTTATAACTGTTTTCGTCCCAACTATACTTTAGAAGAGATTGTTAATGCCGTCAATATCGCTCTATCACTTTCTTCATTACAATTCAATCAAATCATAAAAAATGCTAAAAAAATAGTAGAGAAGCATAGTTTAAATCAAGAACGTCAAGCTTTTCTAGAAATTCTCGGTCAAATTCAAGATCTTTGGTCACAACAAGAATGATGAAGAAAGGAGTGAAAAATATATTGGTACACGGTGGATAATATGATAAGATTTTGATAAAGTTTTTATCTGTCAGCATTTAGTGATGAAATCGTCTCAATTATCCCCTCAATCATCGGTTTTAATTATTACAGGAATGCACCGTTCTGGAACCTCATTGACAGCATCTTTTCTTCAAAGTGCAGGTTTACATATTGGTCGAAGTTTACTGGGTTCTAATCTGGGAAACTCCCAAGGACATTATGAAAATGTCGATATTTTAAAGTTTCATGAAGCTGTTTTGCGATCGCAAGAAATTGCAACCGAAGGATGGACATTACAAGAACAAATTACGGTTGATGAACCTTATATTAATCAAGCCAAACAAATTGTAACTAAAAATGCAGTCAGTTCAACCTGGGGATGGAAAGAACCGAGAACTACATTGTTTCTAGAATTTTGGGCAAACTTATTACCAGAATCTCATTATTTATTGATTTATCGCTCCCCTTGGGATGTGGTAGATTCTCTTTATCGTAGAGGTGATCCAACCTTTAAACGAGAGCCTGAATTAGCGATTAAATTATGGTTACATTACAATCAAAAAATTATTAATTTTTATAATTATTTCCCCCAGCGTTGCTTACTCGCTAATATTCAGGGAATTATTCAAGCACCTGAAAAATACGTTGATGCAATTAATCAAAAGTTCTCTACTCGCCTCTCAACTCCGGCTGCAAATCTGTATAACCCAGACTCATTTAATACTCAAGAATTAGATGGATATCGACCGAGTATGATTGAGTATTACTTCCCGGAAACGATTGAAATGTATCAGGAATTAGAAGCGCGTTCTTGGCAACCTAATGATACACTGGATTTATCCTGGCGCGATCAAATTCAATCCTCTCCTTATCGGGTTTGGGCATTTCAAGATTGGGTGAATTTACGGGAAGTTGAATCTCAACAACAAACGTTTAAAACTGAACTCAAAGAAGCAAAATTAGAACTGGTTCAAACTCAAGGAAAATTACAAAAAACACAGTTAGAATTAGATCAACGTTTTGCTCAACTACATCAAGTTCAAGAAGAGTTAGAACAGTTTCAATTGCAGTTACGACAAGTTCAAAAAGAAGTTGATAAATCTAACTTCAAACAAACAATTTCTGCACAGGTTGATAACCAGTATCAGCTTTTAGTTTGGAGTGCATGGCAAGCTTACCGAAATCGAGATTTACAAGGGATGGCTCAATTTCTCCAACAAGCTTTAAAATATAAGCCTTTTTCCCCCACAGAAACAGTCTTGAATTGGATTGAAAGTTTTAATCGATATTCAATCGAACAAGGTGAAAAACTCGATACTTATACTTTAGTTAATTCTGAAGAATGGAAACAAGTGACTCGTCGATCTATGGTGAGAAATTTAGTAGCTTCTAACAATGGTAAGTCAGTTTAATTTTTCCGAATAGAAGATACTGTCCATCTCGAAAAACGGCTTGTAAAAGCAGTTCAGAATCTCCGTAAATTTGGTTAACTTCTACGGTTTCCTGAAAGCCACAGTTTTGAGCATTCAGTGAGTTAGGAAACCGTTTTGCTATGTCTAAACGAGGGTAATTTCCAGGAAATTCTTTGATTACTTGTCCTAAACTACCGATCAGTTGGACTGCCACAACAGAGGAATGTTTAGCAATTACCCATCCTTTTAATTTAAGTTCACTAATTCCTGAAATTATGCCTGTTTGAGGTGCTTCAATTTCCATATCTAAAAACATCTCAGAATCAGAATTAATTATAGAAGTATTGATAATTTCAACAGTCGCAAATCGTCTTAAACGGTAATCAAATTGTGCTAAAGTTAAATGAGGATTGTAACAAGAATCTTGCTCAATTTCAGCATTCCATCGCTGTCTCATTTCCTGAACTTCTGCCATGTATCGCTCTAGTTTTTCAGGAGTATTATCATAGCCTCGACTTTTTGATTCATGATGATATAACTTCACATGAGGCAGACAAACATGATGATATCCTTGCTGTTTCATTTTTAAACATAAATCCACATCATTATATGAAACTGCTAGTTTTTCATCAAATCCTCTGACTTCTTCAAACACAGAACGCCGACACATTAAACAAGCCGCAGTAACGGCTGAATAATTATTAATTGAAATCAGTTGTCCACAATATCCCAGTTTATTTGCGGCTATAAATTGATGGCTATGAGCGGCAACATGACCCATTCCAAGAATCACGCCTGCGTGTTGTATGCGACCATCAGGATACTGCAATAATGCCCCTACAGCGCCAATAGAAGGGCGTTGAACTTGTTCCACCATTGCATTCATCCAACCCTGTTCAATCACTTCTATATCGTTATTTAAGAAGAGTAAATACTCACCTGTTGCTTGTTGTACACCATAGTTATTTAGGGTAGAAAAGTTAAAGGGAATATCTAACCGAAAAGACTTAAACCGTTGTGGTTGTTGCACTTGCCATTGTTTAATAATATCAGCCGTTTGTCGTTCTCGACTCCCATTGTCAATCAGAATTACTTCATAGTTAGGATAGACTGTTTTGGTAAAAATTGAGGTTAAGCATTGATTCAGAATTTCTCCTAAATCTCGGGTAGGGATAATAATACTAACTTTTTTATAGTTTGTAATTTGATAACGAATAATAGAACAGCCTAAAAATGCCGGGTTGAGTTCAACTTTTCCGGGTTCTCCTCTGCGTTGAAGTGCCGTTAATAATGCTTTTTTAGCCGCTTGATAAGCATAGGGTTTTGCGGTTGTGCCTGATGCGGCTGAGTTAGAATGTTCTCTCCAATGATATAAAATTTTGGGAATATGAAATATTTTATCTGTTTTTTCTGTAATTCTTAATACTAAATCATAGTCTTGACTGCCTTCATAACCGATTCTAAAGCCACCAATTTTATTGATTAATTCTCGTCGATAAACACCGAAATGACAAGTATACATCCGAGAAAAAAAGGAATCCGGACACCAATCTGGCTTGAAGAAAGGACTTGTTAATTGATTGTTTTCATCCAGCTTATCTTCATCAGAATAAATCATATCTGCTTCCGGATGCTGATTTAGCAAAGATACTACTTCATACAGCGCATTGGGTGCTAAAATATCATCATGATCAAGTAATCCAATAAATTCTCCAGTCGCTAGTTCTAACGCCGAATTAGAAGTTGCTGAAATATGACCATTTTCTGTCCGAAACTTCACTTTGATCCGATCATCTTTCGCTTGATATTCTTGGAGTATGGGTTTAATATAAGAATGAGTTGAAGCATCATCTGCAATACACAGTTCCCAATGGGGATATACTTGTTCTAAAACAGATTGAATGGCTTCCCGTAAAAATATTTCTGGTGTATTATAAACAGGCATAATGAGACTAATTCGTGGCTGATATTGGAAGGTTGCCACGGTCAGTTTCATTTTATGCAAATCTGCTGGCTGAGGTGTATTAAATTTCTGCCATTGTTGATACAATTCAGTATCACTGAGTAAATCAGAAACACCTAACTTTTTTTTTCCAAAACCTGTCCTAACCGACGAGAAATATCAGTGTTCTCAGGGTCAAGTTGCAGTGCCATTTGATAGAATACAATTGCCCCATCTAATTGGTTTAACCGGGCTAATGTCTCAGCGAGTTGGCTGTATAATTGAGCATCATCTGGCTTAATTTCTAAAGCTTTATGATAGATCGCAACATGATTGGGTTTACGCTCTATCACATGACGATAATAGCCTAACGCTTCGTTTAAATCAATCATCGCCCTTTCTCGCAACGCATCAGCTAGTTTTTCTTCTATTTCGGGTAAGTCGGCTTGTAATTGTTTGGCATAGCGATAGCTGATAACCGCTTCTTCCCAGTCTTCTAACCTTACACAACATTCTGCTAAATTATAATGTGACCAAGGAAACTCTGGGTTAAATTGAGTGGCTTTTTGATAGGCTGTAACGGCTTCCTGCCAACGTTCTAATTTAAACAAAGCATCGGCTAAACTATTATAAGACCAAGAAAATTCAGGATTTAATTCTAATGCTTTTTGATAAGAAGTTACCGCTTCTTGCCATTTTTCTAACTTAAACAAAGTATCGGCTAAACCGTTATGCGTCCACCAAACATCCGGATTATATTCTACTGCTTTTTGATATGCTGTTAAAGCCTGTTCTAGGTTATCTTTATCTCGTAATAAATCCGCTAATTTTTGATAGGCTTCCCCTAACTCGGGATTTAATTCTAAAGCTTTTTGATAAGCATTAATCGCTTCCTCTTTTCGATCAATTTTAACTAACCCATCCGCTAAACCTTTCCAAGCTTCTGCATCAGCATTCCCATCTAATTGCATCGCTTGACGCAACGTATTAACCGCTTCTTGCCAATTGTCTTGTTTAACTAAAACTTTCCCTAACCCATAATAAGCGGGAGCAAATTGGCTATTAATTTGTATCACTTGACGATAAGCATTAGCGGCTTCATCTAAACGCCATTGTTGGTTAAATATTTCTGCTATTTTATAATAAGCTTCATGTTGATTAGGATTAATTTGTAACAGATTTTGATAGGCTTCAATTGCTTCTCCTAATTGTTCTTTCTGAGTAAAAACTTGAGCTAAACTATTATAAGTTTCACTGTGGTTCGGTTCGAGTTCAATCACTTGATGATAAGCGGCGATCGCATCATCAAAATCCCCAAGCTGACGGTAGATTTCTCCTATACCCTGATAAGCACCTGCCAATTTCGGATTTAACTGTAAAGCTTGTCGATAACAAGCCATCGCTTCGTTTAATTGACCTTGTTGTAAACGATCATTTCCTAAGTTTAAATGGTCTTCAGGCGTTGCTTTTTCGGGTTCTAATGCATAGGCTTTTTGCAAGCATTGAGCCGCTTTATGGGTTTCTCCGAGTTGAGAGAATATTTTAGTTAAATTACGATAAGCTCCGGCAAAATCGGGTTGAAGTTGAACGGCTTTTTGATAATAGGAAATCGCCTTTTCTAACCGTTCTTCAGCCGCATACAAACTGCCTAAATTAGCATAAACTTCTGGATAGTTTGGCTGTAATTCTAATGCTTTTTCATAACACCTGACAGCAGCCGCAATTTCTCCTATCACTTGCAGCGCGTTTCCCTGAATCTTATAAGCAATCGCCGCTTTGGGGCGTAAACGCAATAATTTTTGACAAGTTGAAATCGCCGCTTCCCATTGTTGAATAGCACAATAGGCTTGAGCTTGTTTGAGCAAAACTTCGGGGTTGGGCGGTGGACTCACAGCCGCTGTAGTGCCATTAATGGCAGCATGATTAACAGTTGGAGTGACGGCGGCTAAAGTATCAGCCCGGTTATTAATTGAAGTCGGCTCAATGCGATCCGGTTGCGAGACAGCCGCTAAGGTATCAGCCGCAGTTTCAACAGCATTTTGATTGTTCAATTCAACAGCTTTGCGATAATAAGGAGCCGCTTCTTCTGCTTTACCTTGCTGTTGTAAAACTTCCCCTAATTTCTGATAAGCAATTGCCCAATTACTATTCTGTTGAATGGCATTGCGATAACAAACAATCGCCCCATCAAGATGTTCTTCTTGTCTTAACGTTTCACCTAAGTTTAAATGATCTTCTGCGCTCACACTTTGAGGCTCAAGAGTATAAGCTTGATACAAGGTTTTGGTTGCTTCTGTCGGTTGATTAAGCTGAGTCCAAACCTTGGCTAAATTACGATAAGCTCCGGCAAAATCGGGTTGGAGTTGAATTGCTTTTTTATATGCGGTTACGGCTAATTGCCACTGTTGTTCTCGTGCATGTAAGCTACCCATATTGGCATAAACTTCTGCCCAGTCTGGTTCAATCTTTAGGGCTTGTTCATAACACTGTTTCGCTTGTTCATATTGCCCTGAACGTTGCAATACATCCCCCAACAACTTATAAGCCTTAACTTCATCCGGTTTAATCTTGATTAATTGCTGATAAGCCCGACTTGCGTCTTCGAGTTTTCCTTGCTTAACAAAAACATCCGCCTGTTTGTGCAGATAGAAGACACTTTTTTCAATAATCTCGTTAGCTCGCATAACTGGGTTGGGGTCAGACTAATAGATTGCTGCAACACAATATATTGTAGTCGTTCCCGGCTCTATTTGAACATAATTTTTGATGATTGCATTTGCGATCAATGGAAGTGTCGTTTTTTGTTCCCCATCCCTCAAGATGATCGATGACTCAGGGCGAATTCCAGCTTATATTGACCAATTGGTTAAAAATATGTTATTCTTAATTCATGGCTGGAAGAAAACTAGAATTTAATCGCGAACACGCTCTGGAAAAAGCAATGGAGTTATTTTGGGCCAAAGGCTATAACGGCGTTGGTCTGAGCGAACTTCTGCAACAGATGGGTATCCAACGTCAGAGTCTGTACAATACTTTTGGTTGCAAACACGCCCTATTTTTAGAAGCGGTTCAGCACTACGGAACTAAGGTGGTTTGTCAAATAAGAGGGCAACTGAACCAACCCGGTTCCCCGCTGGAAAATCTTCGTCGTGTTTTCCGCAAAATTGCCACCGATGCCGCTTGTCCCCAATATCGAGGCTGTTTTGTGGCCAATGCGATGATGGAACTGGCCCCCCATGACCCCGAGGTGGCAACGGTGGTACGAGGGTTAGCGCTCGCAATTGAACAAGCCATTGCACAGACCGTGTCACAGGCTATTGCCGCATCTGAGTTACCCACTGATGTTGACCCCCAGAAAGTGGCTCGCTTTCTCTATCATGTGATTCTAGGCTTTAATGTTCGTGGTAAAATCTGTCCGACTGAGGATTGTGTGGATGATATTCTAATAACTGCATTGTCTGTGTTGGAATGTTGACGGGAAAGCCCAAACCCTTTTTTTTCCTTTATTTTGACTGAACAGTCAAGTATTTTTATAAAACGGAGGAAATTCTCATGATCAAAACCACAAACTCCCCCATCAAACAACTCTTACTAACAACATTGACAACCCTTACCATTCTTGGCATTTCCATCATTCACCAGAACTTAGAGCAGTCTGTGATTAACAATTTACTCAACTCTAGTTCACAATTCCAATTGCAGCCATCATCCTCAAACGAAAGTCTAGCATTTGTTGGCCCTGCTTCTACTCCTTTTCGGGAAGGAATTTTCCCCAATTAGAGGGATGTTTTCGCCCTGCCGATTAAGCAAAAATAGAATGTAAACAATTATTAAGGAAACCCCAATGGTCACCAGTTTAAAGAAATCCTCAATCTCGACTCAACGTAAACCGCTTGGATTCTTCCCTCGACTACGACAGACTTTTGATGTGATCGTATCAGATTATGCCATCGCTCTAGAGCGAGATCCAGCCGCCAAAAATTGGTTAGAAGTTTTATTGTGTTATCCAGGGCCACACGCCTTAACTTTTTATAGAATTGCCCATCAATTACACCAATTCAATATCTCAGTTTTGCCTCGTTTTATCTCTCATATTGCGCGATTTTTAACCGGAATTGAAATTCATCCAGGGGCAGAAATTGGTAACCAGGTATTTATCGATCATGGCATGGGTGTTGTGATTGGTGAAACCGCAATTGTCGGAGATAGATGCGTCATTTATCAAGGCGTAACCCTAGGCGGAACAGGTAAAGAAACAGGAAAACGTCATCCCACATTAGGTTCTAATGTGACTGTCGGAGCCGGAGCCAAAGTATTAGGAAATATCACCATTGGCAGTCAGGCAAAAGTCGGTGCAGGAGCCGTTGTTTTGAAAGATGCACCTTGTTATTCCACGGTTGTTGGAGTTCCCGGTCGAATTATTCCTCATAAAAAATATTCTGAGATGTTAGAAGAAGCAGAAAATTCCATTCAGGTGAGTTAGGATTTGATTATAAAATAGGTAAAAATTCAATTGAAGATTAACAGGATAAAAAACCATGAATTCTATCAACTTAAAATTTGCTGAAACTGATTCTAAATTAAATCAGATGAGTGCAGAACAAATCGTTTACTGGGCAGCAGACACCTTTAAAGCGGGTTTAGTCATGAGTACCAGTTTCGGCATTCAATCCGCTATCATGTTGCATTTAGTCACAAAAATTATCCCTAAAATTCCTGTAATTTGGGTCGATACAGGCTATCTTCATCCCGAAACCTATGAATTTGCAGAATATCTCACCCAAAGATTACAGCTTAATTTAAAAGTATATAAATCCTCCATCAGTCCAGATGAAATGGAATACATTTATGGTAAACTCTGGGAACGAAATGATGTAGAATCCTTAAATCTTTATGACAAAATTCGCAAAGTTGAACCGATGCAACGGGCATTACGAGAGTTAAATGCAACCGCTTGGTTATCTGGGTTAAGACGGAGTCAAACCGATTACCGGATGAACTTAGATCGTGTGAACTTACAAGAACAAATGTACAAAATTTTGCCCATTATTGATTGGAGTGATAGAGATGTTTATCAATATTTGAAATCTAATGATTTACCCTATCATCCGCTATTTAACCAAGGATATCTAACAGTCGGAGATTGGCATTCTAGCCGCCCCATTAGTGCCGATGATTTACATGAGCGAGACACTCGTTTTCAAGGATTAAAACAAGAATGTGGTTTACATCTTCCTCAAGCATCTTATTCAGTCGCTTAAGAATGATTCGCTTCCATTCCAACATTAAACCCACGACCCCTACTCAATTAAGCCATCGGGTGGTGTAATTTCTACCTGGCCTTTTTCAAAGTCAACAACAGGTACAATTTCCTTGACAAATGGAATTAACACAGTTTTAGGTTTAGGTGGTAATGGTTTTTTGATCCGTTTTTTTCGTCGCGTTCGAGTTGAGTTATTTTCTAAACTGGGATCAATTATCTCGCTTTTAATTTCTTCGTTTTCAGGAGTATTTAATTTTACTTCTAACAAATCGTTGCCTGCCGGAATAATACTAATCACTTGACCAATACATTCTCCCGTGGCTTGAATAATCACATTCAAGTCAATTAAATCTCGTACTAAAAATTCATCTTCCTCTAAAGGCGGCCGATCGCTATCTGGTACCAATAACCGATAATCTCGCAACAATTCTGCTTGGTCGCGGGTTTCTATATTCGCTAATTCAATCACGTATAATCCTTTTCCCGGAATTAAACGCCCTCCTAACAACTCTACAGACTGCGGTTCAGTTTGTCCGGGTGCAGCCATCCATCGCTGTCCGGGAAGCAAAAACCGTTCAGGAAAATCAGAATTGGGATAAACCCGTAGTTCCCCATCGAGCCCCTGTGCAGAGACAATAGTACCGATCTCGATCCACTCAGACATGATAATATCTTCTCAATTATGCGTGAAATAACCCTAAAAGTTAATTTGGCAGCAGCGAGTGCAAACGTTCTCAATTATGCGTGTAAATATGATCAAACTGCAATATCAAACGGCAGCACTAACTGCTTTCAATCCTCAAGTCAACCGCTTACCCCAAGGTCGGGTTAATTATTGTCTTCAGGTTTTGATCTCTATTTTACTTTTTCCTAGTTTATCATTGATATTGATACAGCCCTTAAAAGCGGCTCCTCCTTTGTCTGTTCAGGCGAATCTGGGCCCTTTAAACACTCAGATCCAACAAGCAGTTCAAACTGAGTTAGATCAAGCCTATCGTCGTACGTTTGCCACCCTCAATCTGTTATTAATTTTGTTGCTTGTCTTACCCACTGCTTCAGGTATTATGGCTTTGTTTTGGCTATCGAAGTTAGGAGAAACAATGGCAGTTGCTAGGGCTGAAATCGAAAGCTTACAAATTGATGCCCGTTCTCAGTTGGAAGGCTTAATCGAGGAAAGCAAAACGACATTACATCACTTATTAGAGCAAAATGCAGCAGCCGAAGAGACGTTAAAAAAGCTAGATTTAGAATCAACAACAGTTAAACAAGTGCATTTTAATTCAGGCGGAATGGCGCAGAATCAGCTCGTTAAAAATTATGCAAAACAAGGAGAAAGGTTGTTTATTGAAAAAGAATATAAATCAGCCATTGATGCTTATGATAAAGCGCTAGAAATACAACCCAACTTAGCGGAAGTTTGGAATAATCGAGGAGTTATTTTAACAAAATTGCAAGATTATCCTAAAGCGATTGATTCTTATGAAAAAGCTTTAGAAATTCGTTCAGACTATCCGGATGCCTGGAATAATCGGGGTGTAGCGTTAGGGAAATTGAAAGATTATCAAACAGCCGTTACATCTTACGATCGCGCTGTTGAGTTAAAGCCAGATTATGGTGATGCCTGGAATAATCGAGGGTTTGCATTAACACAGCTTAAAAAATATGATGAAGCCATTCAATCTTATCAAAAAGCGGGCGATCTTAAACCTGATTTTCATTTGATTTGGTACAATCAAGCGCGTTGTTATGGACTACAGGGCATGGTAGAATTAGCTATTAAAAACTTGAATAAAGCAATTGAAATAAAACCTGAAACCATTCGGAAACTCGCTCAAAAAGAATCTGATTTTGATCCGATTAAAGCGGATATAAGATTTAAACAATTAATCAGCGCCCAGTGATCAGTGTCTTTATGTCAGCATTTTATGTCGGCTTTACCAACGCAGATATGATAGGTTTTGGCTCCGTTGAATCTACATAAAAACAGAATAATTTTTATTTAAAATAATGATAATCTCGATAATTATAACAATTAGTTTATTATCAACTCTTTTTATACCTTTTTCTTCTAATTCCACTCCACTCTTGCAAAATTCAACGCCTTTACAACCTCTAATTCAACAAGAAATTAATCGAACCAATACCCGTTTTTCCCCTATACTAAATACTTGGATTTTGGCAGCTATTTTAATTCCCACATCAACCACATTATCTGTTTTAATTTTAGCGTTTAAGTATAGCCGAAAAGTTAAATCAGTTTCAGCGAATATCACAACCACCCAGGCTGAGACTTTATCTCAAATGAAATCTTTACTTTCCCAAGAACAAAGTTTAACCCATACAATCAATTCACTATTAAATGAAAGTCAGGAAAATATACAGAAACTCCAAAACGGGAAGACAACAATAGATGAAAACGGAAAAAATTGAGCTGAATAAAACTTAATTATTCATGAACATAGATCTATTTTTAATAGTACCATATCCACCGAAAAATGGATAATTAAAATCATTTCTACAGATTTTTTTAATGTATGACGCTTTGTCTTTTGCTATTTATTTTTACCAGTGCTAGCTTCTAAGAGACCTATTTTTTATCACGAGTTTATCTAATCTACCTGCATTGAAATCCATCTATCGAGTGAAGTTTATTACTTTTGAACAGATGTTTATCATTACTCCCGAGCTTTCTCTAGTTTAATTAAGAATACTTTGATATCCCAGGGGAAACAGTACAACACATCACAAAATTGTTGCCAACAGCTTGATTAAGTTTGCTATTTCCCCACTTCCTCTCCTATACCCTTTCTGCTAAAGTCAGAGGGCTGACGGGAATTGTACTTCCAACAACTCTATTTCTCCACATATTTATCCAGGATGATTTCTAACTGCTGTAGTCGTCCGGAAGGCAGCTGATCTAGAGGAGTTAAGATCGAATGTTTCAAAGCAAAATGAGCTTCAGATTTGGGTAAATTTTGACTGAGTGAGCGAACCGTTTCTCGAATCACTTTTTGAGCATTAATAGCGTTAGAATTTAAGTTATCAATGATCATATCAACGGTTACATGATCGTGATCCGGATGCCAACAATCATAATCTGTCACTAAAGCTAAAGTTGCATAGGCAATTTCTGCCTCTCTGGCTAATTTTGCTTCCGGTAAATTCGTCATCCCAATCACAGTCCCACCCCAACTCCGATACAAATTAGATTCAGCTTGAGTTGAAAAAGCAGGCCCTTCCATACAGACATAAGTGCCTCCTATATGTAAGCGAATATCAGACAAATTTAATGAAGCCGCAGCCGAAGCTAAAACTCGTGATAAGTCAGTACAAACCGGACGACCAAAGCCAATATGAGCGACAATTCCTTCACCAAAAAAAGTAGAAATTCTTCCTTTTGTTCGATCAATAAACTGGTCAGGAATGACTAAATCTAATGGTTTCACTTCTTCTTGTAACGAACCCACCGCAGACGCTGAAATAATATATTCAACTCCTAACTTTTTCATCGCATAAATATTCGCTCGATAGGGAACTTCCGAAGGTAATAAAGCATGACTGCGGCCATGTCTAGCGAGAAAAGCCACTTGCATTCCTTCCAAAGTACCGACAATAAATTGATCGGAAGGTGACCCGAATGGCGTTTCTACATCCACCTCTTTTACATCCCGCAGCGCCTCCATTTTGTAAAGACCGCTACCACCAATGATCCCGACTTTGACCTCACTCATCCTAAGCTTCCTATCTGATATTTCTGCTGAGAGTATTCTACACGACTAATTAAATTTTACAAAAATTAAAGTATAACGATCTCTTGCAAGATATCATAGAGCCATTCACTCTAACAACTATATTTTAACTGAGATGAGTTCTCGTTTGCTGTCTAAAATCACTGTAATTCTTCCATTCCTACTGATAGGAGTATGTGGAATTGTTTGTTATTCTAACATTTTTAATACCTTTTTCTTGTCGGATGATTTCGTCTTAATTGCCCTTTATTCTAAGCTGGGTGCATGGGGGTTGTGGGTTAATCAGCAACACGGTAATTCTCTATTTTTTCGTCCAGTTTTAAGTATTATTAGTTATTTCGATTATCAAATTTGGGGACTGAAACCCTGGGGTTATCATATTACAAACTTTTTATTTCATGGATTAAATGCAATCTGGATTGGATGGATAGCAGCATTACTATTAAGTCGTCAATATAGTCTATCAATTGCTCAGAAATTTATTCCCTACTTAGCCGCAGCTATTTTCTTATTACTACCGAGTCATACAGAGCCTGTTTCTTGGATTTCTGCTCGGACAGATGTAATTTCTACCTTTTTTGCTCTGAGCGCTTTAGGATTATATTTGATTTATAAACACAACAATAATTTATATATAAAATACGGCTCATTATTCTTATTTTTACTAGGATTATTATCAAAAGAATCAATAGTAAGTTTCCCCGGAATTATTTTTTGTTATGAGATTTATGAATACATTTTCCAGAAAAAGTATCGAAACACATTAAAATATCATTTTTTGAATATTTGCCAGTATTTTATTGTTTTAATGATTTACTTCGGTTTACGGCTTTGGAAAATTAATACAATAGTAGGTGGTTATGGAGAAAAAGTTCATCTCAATTTTGGTGTTCAACAAGTCCTTCAAAACATCGTTATTTATCCCACTCGTGCCTTGCTACCGCCTCATCCTGAAGCCGATTTTAACTATTGGTTATTAGTTTTTATCAGTTTTATTGTAATTTTTATTATTAGTTTAGTAATGAGTCGATTACTCCATTCACAAACCTCTCAGCTTCCTCAATTACTCATTTTCTTAGTGATTAGCTTTTTTATTGCAGTTTTACCTGCGATTAATGTTACAGTTTCAACAATAGATACTCAAGGAGAAAGATATCTTTACTTTGCTTCTGGATTTGCTGCTATTTCTCTAGCGATTATTATCAGCATTGTTTTAATTCAATCTCAAATTACTTTAATTGTTTCATCTATTTTATTACTATATTTTGGTCTTTCTACTTATTCCTTAAATCAAAACTGGAAAATTGCAGCCGATATTTCTCAGAATATATTAGAAAGTATTCAGGAAATTCAACCCTCTACACCTGCTTTAATTACGAGTTTACCAGACAATTATCAAGGCGCTTATATTTATCGAACAGGTTTAATTCAAGCACTTTATTTATTCGACGAAAATAATCAATTTAATATTCAATTTATTCGTCAAGAGACAGATAAAAACTTTGAGAAAGTTCAGTTTGAAACCACTCAAATTAAAGTGATGATGAATCATGAAGTTTTGGATACAGCAGACACAGTTATGATTCAGAATTTCAATCCTAATATTTATCAATGTCAGCTTTCCAATCCTCAAGCGAGTTTCCTTGCCTGGAGAAAGTATCCTTTTCAAACTGAAACTTATGACATCACGAGTTTAGAGCAAAATCAATATCAATTTAATATTAAAGATGATAACGAAGTCGGCTCTATCCTACAATATTCATCTCAACAATTAGAGCTATTCAAGAATAATTAATCATACATATTGTTTACACCTTAAGTGAATCAAAATTAGATTTTCCTAAAACAGAAAGAATATCAATGGGTTGAATAATGCCTTGAAAACGATTATTATGATCGACGACTGCAATCGGTATTTCTTGATCGCATAGTGGAAAAACTGTTTCTAAAGAGTCATCACAGTTAACAACAGGAAACTGAGATTGAATTAAAGCCGTTATATCTTGAGTATTAATTTTTTTAATATTAGCTAAATTCGATTTATTAATTACACCAATAATCTGATGGTTTGAGTCAACAATATATTGAAACTGATGAGAAATACTATCTAGAGAAACATTAACAGTATCTGGATTCAAAATTAAGGGGGCATGTTTTTGAATAATCATATCAACTGTTAAGATTTGAGCACGATTAACTTCTTGTAAAAAAGCACAAATATAATCATCCGCAGGTTGAGTCACTAACGCTTCAGGAGTACCAATTTGAACAATAGATCCTGCTTTCATTACCGCAATGCGATCGCCTAACTTTAAGGCTTCTTGAATATCATGACTAATGAAAATAATTGTTTTATGTAATTCATTTTGCAACCTCAATAATTCATCTTGCATTTCTCGCCGAGTTAACGGATCAAGCGCACTAAAAGCCTCATCCATTAGCAATACTTCTGCATCCGTTGCTAAGGCACGAGCCAGTCCAACCCGCTGCTGCATTCCACCACTCAAAGACTGAGGATAATAATCTTTCCACTGAGCGAGTCCAACAATTTCTAAAGTTTCTAGTGCTTTTTTCTGTCGTATTGTTTTGTCTTTTCCCTGAATTTTTAAGCCATATTCTACATTTTCTAAAACTGTTCTATGAGGAAACAAACCAAAGTTTTGAAACACCATTGATAGTTTGGTTCTTCGTAGCTCTTGAATCCGTTTTTCATCTGTATGAGCAATCTCTTCATTATCCAAATAAATATGTCCGCTAGTTGGCTTAATTAAGCGGTTAATACAACGAATCAGGGTTGATTTACCCGAACCTGATAATCCCATCACAACAAAAAGCTCACCTGCATTTATTGTTAAAGAAATATCTGCAATGGCTAAAGTATGTCCGGTTTCTTGTAAAATTTGATCGGGTTTTGCTCCTTCACGATACATTTTCAGAGCCGCTTTAGGACTTTGACCATAAATTTTAATTAACTGCTCTATTTTTATTTTTGCAGAAGGATTATCAATTTTATTAGAATCAAATTTCATTGCAATACTGACTCAACTACACAGAATTATCTACAGTATATTACCTCTGTTCTCAACCAAATTGGTGTCTATAGTGTATGATTAGGACAATTTGCAAAACAACAGGAATGTGAGTTTGGTGTGATGGAGCCAATTTATATTTTAGGTGCAGGCCCAGCGGGACTCGCAGCCGCCTATACGTTAACTAAAATGGGTCAGCCCGTTGTGGTTGTCGAGCGGGATGCTCGGGTCGGTGGGTTAGCAAAAAGTTTTGAATATCAAGGGTTTATTCTTGATTATGGTCCCCATCGTTTTTATACTAAATTAGCGCCTGTGCTTCAACTTTGGAATGAAGTTTTAGGTGATGAGCAGGTTACAGTTAATCGACTCACACGTATTTATTATCGGGGTAAATACTTCAATTATCCTTTAAAAATAAAACAGGTTTTATTAACTTTAGGAATTGTTGAAACCCTGAATATTCTTACTTCTTATCTTCAAGCTCGTTTGTTTCCCAATCGTCATCCCAAGAACTTTGCAGAGTGGGTTACGGCTCAATTTGGTCAGCGATTATTTGAAATATTTTTTCAGGGATATACGGAAAAACTTTGGGGCATTCCTTGTACAGAAATTAGTACAGATTGGGCAGCACAAAGAATTAAAGGATTATCCTTATTTAAAGCCGTTCGTAATGCCATCTTAGGCAATGATGGTAAAGTTAAAAACTTAGTCGATCAATTTCAGTTTCCGCGTTTGGGTTCGGGTCAGCTTTATGAGAAAATAGCAGATTATTTACAACAGCATCATCAACCGATCTTACTGAATACAGAAGTAACAGCAGTTCATCAAAATCAATTAAATGTTACTCATATTACCCTGAAAAATCGTTTGACTCAAGAAGAAAAAACGGTATCTTGTCGAAGTGTTATTTCTTCAATTCCTATTACTGCTTTAGTTCAGCAAATCCAATCTCCACCACCGCAAACTATTACTAAAGCCGCAAAATCTTTGAAGTTTCGTAATACTGTATTAGTTTACTTAATCTTAGAAAGCGGCTGTTTATTTCCCGATAATTGGTTGTATATTAATGACCCCAGAGTTCAATTAGGTCGCGTTACCAACTTTGCTAACTGGTCACCTGAAATGCTGCCCAACTCCGATCAAACACCGATTTGTTGTGAATATTGGTGTGATTTTGGTGAAGATTTATGGCAGGCTTCTGATAGAGAATTACAGACCATAGCAGAACAAGATTTACGCACGATTAACTTGATTCAAAATCAAAAAGTATTGAGTGGTTTAGTGATTCGTTTACCCCGAACTTATCCAATTTATGCCGGGAATTATAAACAGGCTTTAACCGAACTTCAGGCTTATTTTCAACAGTTTAATAACTTACAATTGATTGGTCGTTATGGAGCCTTTAAATATAATAATCAAGACCATAGTTTATTGATGGGAATATTAGCGGCTGAAAACGTGATCACTCCCAATAAACACAATTTATGGAACGTTAATAGTGACAGTGAATACGTTGAAGAAGCCCACTCAACAGCAACCACAACCACTGCAAAAGTGAATCAACCTTCTCGTCGGAGAAAATCGGTTCAATTGTTCAAACAATTCTCTAGTTATCTGTTAACCGGAGGGACTGCAACCTTAGTTGATGTCTTCATTTTTATGATATTAACTCAAGCGGGTTTATGGTATATTTATGCTTTAGGAATTAGCTATTTTATCGGACTAACAACTAATTTCTGTTTGAGTCGTCGTTTTGTTTTTGGTATTTATTGGAATAACTGGAAAATTCAATATGCTGTATTTACAATGGTGGCGCTGAATAGCTTACTCGCTAACTTAGGACTGCTGCAATTATTAATTAATGAATTAAATTGGCAACCCTCTCTCGCCCGTTTAGTCAGTGCTGGCTGCGTGGCTTTAATTAGCTTTACCGGTCATAAATTATATTCCTTTGCGGCTTCTAATCAACCCCCTGACTCACTCTCAAACATTCGACTAAAATAATAATGTTTGAACCTCATCATAAAACTGAACCAAAACTAACCTGGATTCTCTGTATATTATTACTGAGTGAAGTTTTTCTGATCCCTTTAGTTAATCTGATCCAGATTCCATTAAATGATAGTCCTCATGGAATTATCTCTTTAGCATATATTTATCATCTGAGTCCTTATACAGATTATATTAAATATATTATCTTATTACTGACTCCGGCATTACTGAGTTTAATTTTAATTAATTGTAGTTCTCAGGTTTTAGATAAAGTTATCACATTTATTATTAAAATAATTCACAATAAAAATGTTTGGATTGTTGTAACTACACTTTTAATAATAGCTTGGTTAATTAATACACCATTTAGTCAATTTTTAATTGATGATATTTTAATCGATTCCTTTCATCAAGGTGAATTTTTAGGGTTTTTACCTAATTTCCTTCAACTCAAAAATCCCTGGGTTAATACTGTTTTAATTCATGGTTGGGGAATAGATGTTTTTCCAAGCTGGATCGCGACTCATCTTATTTTTAATCAAAATGGTATTGCTTTAACTCGATTTTGGGTTAACTTAGAAAATGTAATAACCTGTATTGGGTATTTTTGGATTCTTTGGGAATTAACAAATACACTTCAACAAGATAAACCTCGGTTACCTATTTTTCTACTGTCTTGCTTAGTTTTTTGCATTTTTGATGGGATTTTCTTCAAATTTGACGGTAGACGCGGCACAATATTTATCTGGCAACTCGCCTTAATGTTACGTTTTTTTAGAATAGCGCTAATCAAACCCAATCAAGCAATGATTATTTCTGTGATGTTAGGTGCATCACTTCCGGCTAGCTTTTTATATGTTTATGATCGGGCAATTTATTTTATTGCAGTATACTGTTTTGCCACAGTTTTAGTATTATTTCAAAGACTTAAAAAATTAACTAAAATATGGTTTATCGGTTCAATTATTGGTGTTATTTTATCTTCAATTACTCTATCCTGGCTGCTTGGAGTTGATGTCGTCGTTGAGATTATTTCACAAGTCAGTTATTGGGGCAAATATGGCCGTTATATTTCTTTTATTCCTTTACCTGCTTTAGAATTTACATGGGTTTCTTGTCTATTTTGGTGGCCGATTTTGATTCAAAGCGCTGTAATCATTTATTTACTCCTTGATTTTAAAACTGATCGACGACAGCTTCATTATTTTATTCAAAAAAATACTTTAATTTTAATATTATTAATCGCGTCTCTTGTTTATATGAGAATTACTTTAGATAGAAGCGATATTGGTCATGCTTATCACGGTGCAATTCCTACAGTATTTTTAACAGTTTATTTAATCTATTTAGGTTATCAAAAATATTTATATCCTAAACTTCAACAAATTTCATTTGATGCTATTCAGAAACTTTGTATTGCTATTTTTATCATACTATTAATGTTAACAGAATCTGGATTTAATCTCGGGAAAGCGACGGCAAAAATCATACAATTCCCAGAAGCAATTTCTCAAGCCGATACTGCTTTATTAAAACCAGACTATCTGGAAGCTTGGCAAACAATGAAGCCAGAAATTAGTCAGCAATCTTGCTTTTTTACCTTAACTTCTGAGGGATTATGGTATTATTTATTTGATAAACCATCCTGTTCTCGATATAGCTATTTGCTTTATGCTAAACCAATAGAAGCTCAAAAAAGAGTGATTCAAGAACTAGAAGAAACGCAACCCAATCTAATTTTATTCACGAATGAGATGTGGTTTCAAAACCCTTGGGATGAAATCTTAAAAGCTGAGTCAGCCTCTCAAATTTATCAGTATGCTTTACAGAATTATCAACCCTATAAAGCAGTTCAGTCTCACTGGTTTTGGCAACGTAGTGAACAACCTATTACGTTTAATTTAGCAAATTTAGCAGAAGGATCGATTGATTTTGCGCCAACAAAACCTCTGCAACGAGGTGATAATATCTCGCTAATGGGTTGGGCAATTTTACCCCAAAAACAAATAGCAGCAGATGCCGTTTATCTCAGCTTTGGTGAACAAAATCAACTGGTGAATGCCAGTCCAGTTAATATCAAAAGGCAGGATGTCGCCTCCGCTTTTTCTGAACCGAACTATCAAAAATCTGGCTGGACAATTCAAGTTCCTACCGCTATTTTACCCGAAGGTGAAACGGTTGTAAAAGTTTGGGCGTATGATGCTGAAGCAAATCAACTCTTTCTCATGGGTTCAGAAATAATTAAAGTCTCAACAGCATCTTAATTATTCATTTAAAAATGCCCATTTTCTACAATATTTTCTGCTATTTTTTTAATCGATTTCCGAATTTGAGGAATATGACCTGTATTATTATCAATGACCGTAATCACATATTTTTCCCCATCAATTTTCGCTGCTAATGTCGTCCCCACCACACGGGAATTTTGCCCTGTTTTTTCACCCAACCATTCTACCGTTTCCCCCAAATCTTCTAAGGCTGCATACCCCATTTCTTGGTCATATTGCCGACTTAACGCATCAATGAGTGCATCTGCTGCTGGGACTTCATGATTGTACGTTTTTACCATCATTTCCGTCAATTCATTGCTGGTTAAACTATTGCGTCCTTTACCCGGTTTTTTCGGCATAATCCGATTTCCCATCAGTTTAAACCGAACACGAGTCACTTGATAGCCTTCATCTTTTAACATCTCATTAATATAACTTTGACCTAAATAGTCAATCAGTTGATTTGTGGCAATATTACTACTGTGATCAATCATTTCTCCCATTAATTCTTCAAGGGGATAAGATTGACGCGCATAAATTTGTGAGGCATCTTCAGTGAAGTTACCGCTATCAACATACACTTCTTGATTTAAGTTAATTTCTTCTTGAGTTGTCTTGTGTAAAAGCGCAACGGCAACCGGAACTTTAATCAAACTGGCGGCACTCGCTGGGGGTTTATCACCATGTAAATTAAGGCAATTTCGTTGAATACTACAAATACTAATCATTGCGGTACTCGACAAACCACTTTCTAGTCGAATTTGATCTAAAACAGAAGCCTTAGCGATTAATAATGCTTGGGATGCTGACTCTAGGCTAACTTGATATTCCTTAATTTTTTCTGAGGCTGCGATCGCCTGAAACGATTCAGTTGAAATTTCTGATAAATTATTAATAGCCCGCTGCCATAGCGCCTGAGTTTGTTGATACTCTTCTATTGTTCTTTTAGAATTGGTGATTTTCTCATTCGCCCTTTCTGCAAGCTGAAGCGCCTGTTGCCAATTCTCATTTGCCCGCTGTTCAATAACAATTTGAATCTCAATATCTTTCAGCTTAGCGAGTATCTCTTCATCAACAGAAACGGCTTTATTTGGATTAAAAAAAGAGGCAAAAAATGACGGTTCAGTTTGATTATGATTTGGGGCTTCGAGTTCTTGAATGAGTTGTTGACGTAACGCCACTAATTCATCTAAAGAATTCACCCCATATAATTCGGGAGATGAACCCAACATAGGTAATGTCTGGAAAATGCCAATTCCCAAGCCCAAAGCCAAACTGCTGACCAATAGCTTACTGGTTCGTAATAGCCGATGCATCGTTTCCTCACTCACACAAAACGCTAAGTTATCAGAAGACAAAAGTGACTCCCGCTCTAGTTTACGATAAAATAAGTCGAAAACTTGACAAATGAACGATTTATAGCTGTTATCCGTTCCCGTCTCTCTACAAACAACCCAAAATAACAGAACGTAAGAATTGATGAATAAAACCCTCTGGACTCGTCGCCATATCTTATCCTTGGCTGATTTTACAACCGCTGAATATGATACCGTTTTACAAACTGCTTTAAGCTTTCAAGAAGTGTTAGGGGGACGGACGAAAAAAGTTCCAGCTTTGCAAGGACAAGTGGTGGCGAATTTGTTTTTTGAACCTTCCACTCGGACTCGTAATAGTTTTGAACTGGCAGCCAAGCGTTTATCCGCCGATACTCTCAACTTTGCCCCCGGTAGTTCGTCCTTATCTAAAGGTGAAACGATCCTTGATACGGCTAAAACCTATTTAGCGATGGGAACCAATATGATGGTGATCCGCCATCAACAGGCAGGGGTTCCGTTGGCTATAGCAGCCGAAATGGATCAACTTAATTCTAAAGTTTCTGTCCTCAATGCCGGAGATGGTCAACACGAACATCCTTCTCAAGGGTTGCTGGATCTGTTTACTATTTGTCGTCAGCTTAACCCAGAAAACCCCCATTTAGAGTTACTCAGGGGCAAAAAAATCGCTATTGTCGGTGATATTCTTCACTCTCGGGTGGCGCGGTCTAATATTTGGAGTTTAACCGCAGTCGATGCAGAAGTCCATTTGGTGGCCCCCCCAACGTTATTACCGCAATTGTTTGCTGGCTGTGGCGAAAATAGAACCGGAAAGTTATTTTTACATTGGGATCTAGAACCCGCTTTGCAAGATGCAGATTTTGTTATGACATTGCGGTTGCAAAAAGAACGAATGAGCGCTCATTTACTCCCCAGTCTGCGAGAATATCATCAATATTATGGGATTACTCGCGACCGTCTCAAAGCCTGCAAACCTAACGTTAAACTGTTGCATCCGGGGCCTGTGAACCGAGGCGTTGAAATTAGTTCAGATCTGATGGATGATCCTAAATTGAGTCTTATTCCGCAACAAGTCACTAGTGGCGTGGCAATTCGTATGGCTTTACTTTATCTGATTGGGAGTGGGAATGGGTAATGAGTCTTACAAATGTATGGTTTTATATTTAAAGAAATTATTTCAATTTAGGATAAGGCGAGGAAACCATAAATCATCTTCGGCAGCTCGCCCCCAAACCCCTGCCGTAAGGGTGGAAATATTAACTGTATTAAAGTAGTGTGCTTAATTAAAGGAGTTTTATAAATGTATGGTTTTATATTTAAAGAAATTATTTCAATTTAGGATAAGGCGAGGAAACCCAAAACCATCTTCGGCAGCTTGCCCCCAAACCCCTGCCGTAAGGGTGTAAATATTAACTGTATCAAAGTAGTGTGCTTAGTTAAAGGAGTTTTATAAATGTATGGTTTTACATTTAAAGAAATTGTTTCAATTTAATGTTAGTTAAGGAAACCCAAAACCATCTTCGGCAGCTTGCCCCCAAACCCCCAGTCGGGGAGGACACGCATTTTGAGGTCTCCTCAAAATCGTGAGATGTCCGTAGACGTTACGACCTCCCCAAACCCCTGCCGTAAGGGTGGAAAACTTAGCTGTATCAAAGTAGTGTGCTTAGTTAAAAAATGACTGTTTTCTCAATCATTTGACGAGGTTGTTCAAGTTATACACTTGTAAGGATCAAGGAGTGGGGAGTAGAAGGTTTTGACCCATAACTCATCATTCATAATTCATAATTCATCATTATTGCCGTAAGGATTTAACTCCGTTGTCCACTGCTGCAAGTCATTTAATCCTAGACTGCAAGTGAGGTTATATTGCAACGGGGTGATGGAAATATAATTTTTTCGCAAGGCGGTTACATCTGTGGGAATATGATCTTGAAATTTGGGATCTTTAACTTCTTCGACGTCTTCTAATAATTCCCCGGCTAACCAATAATAACTTTTTCCCCTGGGGTCAACTCGAGGTTCAATAATATCGACATACCGCCGAATGCCTTGACGAGTTAGAGTTACGCCTAAAATATGTTGTTCTTCGACTGCCGGAATATTGACATTGAGTAAGGTTGCTTGAGTCAAAGGAGAATGTTGCAGATGATCCACCAGGTTTTGGGCAAACTTCACCCCGGCTTCAAAGGAACGAGAGGTATAACTGCCCAAACTCAAAGCCACACTAGAAATATTCTCAATCAATCCTTCCATTGCGGCTGAAATCGTTCCCGAGTACAATACATCTGTACCTAAATTAGGGCCATGGTTAATCCCGGAAAGCACTAACTCAGGGGGGGTATCGAGTAAAGCAAACAAAGCCAGTTTGACGCAGTCTGCCGGAGTGCCAGAACAAGCCCAGGCTTTGATATTGGGATGAAATACCCCTTCGATGATTTCTGCCCGAATGGGTTGATGCAGAGTCAGTCCATGACCTGTGGCGGATCGTTCTTTATCCGGACAAACAACAACCACTTCGTGGCCCGCTTCTGCTAACCCATTGGCAAGCTGACGAATACCTTGGGCAAAAATACCATCGTCGTTACTAATTAAAAGTTTCATTAATGATTGTTGTGGAGGCTGGAAAACAAAGAAAGCAAATGATTACCCGGCCTCTATCATCCGGCATCGATGAAGAATAGTCAATTATTACAGTATTCAATCCGAGTTTAAAATCTGACTCACTTTAGCGCTATGGCAACACAATTAACCGATCTCGAAACCCAACTGCAACAACTGCGACAAGAAGCCCAAACTGCGATCGCAGAGGTTCAGACACTGGAGGATATAGAACAACTCCGCATTAATTATTTAGGTAAAAAAGGCAAGCTTTCTATAGTGTTGAAGGGCATGGGAAAACTCGATCCGGCTGATCGTCCGCGTATTGGTTCCCTGGCCAATGAAGTTAAACAGGCCTTACAGAATGATTTAGAGGAGAAACGAACCGCATTACAACGGGCGCAACTCGAAGCCCAACTGCAACGAGAAACGTTAGACGTGACTCAGCCGGGAGTGTTTTGTCCACAAGGCCAGGTTCATCCCCTGAATGGTTTAATTGACCAAGCCTTAGATATCTTTGTCGGTATGGGCTACACGGTTTCGACCGGGCCAGAAATTGAGTCGGATTATTATAACTTCGAGGCATTGAATATGCCCCCGGATCATCCGGCGCGGGATATGCAGGATACATTCTATTTACCGAATAATTATCTACTGCGAACCCATACTTCACCCGTGCAAATTCGTTACATGGAACAACATCAGCCCCCTATTCGGGTGGTTGCCCCCGGTCGAGTTTATCGGCGCGATACAGTCGATGCTACCCATGCAGCGGTGTTTCATCAAATTGAGTTATTGGCTATTGATGAAGGGTTACGGTTTAGCGATCTCAAAGGCACAATTAAAGAATTTTTGCGTCAAATTTTTGGAGATTTACCCGTGCGTTTTCGGGCCAGTTATTTCCCGTTTACCGAACCTTCAGCGGAAGTTGATTTGCAGTGGAAAGGAAAATGGTTAGAAGTCTTAGGCTGCGGTATGGTCGATCCGAATGTATTAAAAGCAGTGGGTTATGATCCGGAAAAATACACTGGGTTTGCGGCTGGGTTTGGGGTCGAACGCTTTGCAATGGTATTGCATCAGATGGATGATATTCGCCGAGTTTATGCCAGTGATTTACGCTTTCTGAGACAATTCTAGTGATTAGTTATTGGTTATTAGTTGTTAGTCATCAAATTCAGTCTAAAAACTTGCATACTAAAAACTCAAAACTTGCATACTAAAAAAGTCATCCTACTAGAAGGACTAGACTTTAAATCAACAATAACGGTGATGCAGCAGCAATTTAAACGGTATCAATCAATATTTGGATTAATTATCGGTACAGTTTTCATGGGTGGGCAACTTGGCGTATGGGCTAACCCACTCAGAACAGATCAACAACTGGCCCAAAGTAATTCCGATCTATGTCGTCGTGTATTTGAACAACAAGGCTTAGTGGTGAATGAACGCCCTACTCCTAATTCTCCCCGTGTGGGTGGAGTGGCTTATCGGTCTGAAGTGGAGTTACAACGAGATTTTGAAGGCATTCGCGGCCCCGGTGGACGAACTTGGGTGGAAATTACAAAACCGGTTGCTGGCTTTATTTCTAATGGTTATCCCGGCGGACGCAGTAATTTAACCTTGTGTTCGGATGCTGACTTGCCGGGTTCTCAACCTCAACCGACTGCGAGTCTGTGTCGGCGACTGAACCGAGAATTGACCCCGAAAGGATTAGTTGTCCGGGCTAGACCCAGCCGTTTTTCTCGGCAAGTTGGGGGGGTTGTTGTGGGGCAAAAACTCTATTTAGTCGAAGGATATCAATTAATCCGTGACCCAGATGGAGAACCGCGTAATTGGGTAGAAATTGAGTCTCCTGTGGCTGGGTTTGTTTCAGGAGATGCTTTGCTGCGGTGTCGTTAACTTATTCTGCTATTTTCTAAAGATGGGAAGAACAAAGCAATGAAATATCAAGGGAATTTTACCTATTAATTGAGGCAAATATTGAGTTAGAAATACTATCTAATCAAATAACAAATTCCCCATCACTCCATTGCCTTGTCTCCCCATTTTATCTATTGAGGGTTAACGGTCAACCGAACCCATAATGATATCAATGCTGCCTAAAATGGCGATTAAATCGGCCACTTTCACGCCTTTAACCAATTCAGGGAAAATTTGCAGGTTGTTGAAATCAGCGGCGCGAATTTTAAATCGCCAGGGAAAACTATCATTATCCCCAACAATATAAATCCCTAATTCCCCTTTACCACTTTCAATCCGCACATAATGTTCACCTTCTGGAATTTTGAAGGTGGGGGCAATCTTTTTACCGATAAACTGATAGTCAAAATCATTCCATTCAGATTTGGGCCCGCCCATCATCCGTTGAGCTTCTAAGTTTTCGTAAGGGCCACCGGGTAACGCATCTAAGGCTTGATAGAGAATTTTGACACATTCTCGCATTTCCCGAATACGAACCACATAACGGGCTAAACAATCTCCCTCTGTTGCCCAATGAACGTCCCAATCTAGATCATCGTAACATTCATAATGATCGACTTTACGTAAGTCCCACTTCACCCCAGAAGCCCGTAACATCGGCCCCGATAAGCCCCAGTTAATCGCTTGTTCGCGGGTAATGACACCGAGTCCTTCAATTCTACGGCGGAAAATGGGGTTATTGGTGATTAACCGTTCGTATTCATCGACTTTCGGCAGGAAATAATCACAAAAATCTCGGCATTTATCCACCCAACCGTAAGGTAAATCAGCCGCTACTCCCCCAATACGGAAATAGTTGTTATTCACCATCCGATATCCGGTTGCCGCTTCCCACAAATCATAAATCAATTCCCGTTCCCGGAAGATATAGAAAAATGGGGTTTGTGCACCCACATCCGCGAGGAATGGCCCCAGCCATAACAGATGGTTGGCAATACGGTTAAGTTCGAGCATAATCACCCGAATATAACTGGCCCGTTTGGGGACTTCAATATCAGCGAGTTTTTCTGGGGCATTTACCGTTACGGCTTCGTTAAACATCCCCGCTGCATAGTCCCAACGGCTAACGTAAGGCACAAACATAATATTCGTGCGACTTTCGGCGATTTTTTCCATGCCGCGATGCAGGTAACCAATCACCGGTTCACAGTCTACGACATCTTCCCCATCTAGGGTAACAATTAACCGCAATACCCCGTGCATAGAGGGATGATGCGGCCCCATGTTAATCACCATGGGTTCGGTGCGGGTCTCAATTCTACTCATATTTTTTGGTATAGACTTATGTTTTAGTGAATGTATTGCCGATTATTGACTTTTATTTGCTCTCTCTCAATTATAAAGAGGTTGTGGTTTCTCGTATAGGTGGGTTATTTATTGTAGGTGATTGCCCTCTGTGCCAACACGTTACACCACCGCCATTTGTACCGAACCAGCGGTGCGACCCCAAGTGCTTTGTAAGCTTGTAATCATAAATAACAAAACAAATGACAACTGACACTTTCCATATCCCTGTAATGAGTCGAGAAATAATCGCCGGACTTGAGATTGTCCCAGGTGGTGATTATTTAGATGCCACTTTGGGGGGAGGGGGTCACAGTCAATTAATTTTAGAAGCCGCAGCAGATGTTAAAGTGATTGGGATCGATCAAGACCCAGTGGCGATCGCCACAACAACAGCCAGACTAGCCAAATTAAACAGTAATTTAACAGAGCGAATACAGTTTTGGCCGGGAAATTTTGCCGACTATCAGCCCCCAGAACAGCGCTTTGATGGGATTATTGCCGATTTAGGGGTGAATTCTAATCAACTTGATACCCCAGAACGAGGGTTCAGTTTTCGGGCTTCTGCGCCGTTGGATATGCGGATGAACCCCCAACAGGAGTTGACTGCTGCAGAGATTGTCAATACATGGGATCAAGAGCAATTAGCCGATATTTTTTATCATTATGGAGAAGAACGCTATTCTCGTCGTATTGCCCGACAAATTGTCCAAAAACGTCCGTTTCAAACCACAACTGAATTGGCAGAAGCAGTCAGTCGGAGTGTTCCGCCGCGTTATCGTTATGGCCGCATTAATCCGGCGACGCGGGTATTTCAAGGATTAAGAATTAGGGTCAATCGAGAGTTAGACGTATTAGAAACCTTTCTCAATACAGCACCCACTTGGTTAAAATTAGGGGGCAGAATTGGTATCATTAGTTTTCATAGCCTTGAAGATCGTATCGTCAAACACCGATTTAAAGATAATTCTATGTTGCAGGTTTTAACCAAAAAGCCAATTCAACCCCAAGCTGATGAAATTGCAGAAAACCCTCGTTCTCGTTCAGCTAAATTAAGGTTTGCTCAACGAATTGAATAGAATTAAAGTGATTGAATAGAATAGAATTTTTCAGCACCAGACGATAAAACCTTAACCATGCGATCCTGAAGCAGAGTAAGATAATCTAAAGATCTGCATCCATCATTTTTCTGGGAGAAACCAATCGCATGACTCGGGGACCTAGCCGTAAGCTGAAACTCATGGTCGTAGATGATGAACCCGATAATCTAGATTTATTGTTTCGGACATTTCGACGAGATTTTAAGGTTTACAAAGCCGAAAGTGCTTTGCAAGCGCTTCAAGTCCTAGATGATAGTGGCGAGATGGCTATTATTATCTCCGACCAACGGATGCCAGAAATGAACGGGACTGAATTTTTGGGGAAAACCGTTGACCGCTTTCCAGATACCATTCGGGTGTTACTAACGGGTTATACCGATGTTGAAGATTTAGTCGAAGCGATTAATTCAGGCCAGGTTTTCAAATATATTACCAAACCCTGGAACCCTGAAGAATTGAAACAGGTGGTGCAACAAGCCTCTGAAACCTATCGTTTTTCTAAACAGCGCACCAAGACCCTCAGACGTGCCCTGCAACGAGAATCTCTATATAATGATGTGGTGAGCGCCCTGCGGGAATCGTTGGATTATTCCCATATGTTACAAACTATTGTGCAAACTTTGGGGGAGACTTTTGAAGCCAGTGGATGTCAAATTCGCTCCGTCGAGGAGGGGACATTATCTCCGCAAGAATTTGTTTACTCTGATTCTTCTGATTCTGGGGCAGAATATTCACAAAATCTGTTTGATGTTGAGGCAGCAATGCAGTCTATGCTCGAAGCCCCGGATACTAAAATTTACTCCGATTCAAGCGAAGACGGCTCATTGCAGATTGTCGTTCCCCTGACCTATCAATATAATTTATTGGCTGTTGTGGCAATTTATCAAAGCCCTGAAGCGGATAATCCTTGGTCAGATGATGATATTCAACTTCTTGAAGTGGTGGCTGAGCAGGCTTCTTTAGCCCTCTCTCAAGCTAAACTTTACCAGCGCACGGTGAAATTAGCTGAGCAGATGCAAAATGAATTACAAGTCGCTCGTCGAATTCAGAGTAACCTGTTACGGCAAAGTTGGCCAGAGCTGGAGACGGTGCATATTCAAGCTCGCTGTTATCCAGCCCGAGAAGTTGGGGGAGATTTTTTTGAGGTGTATGTCCATTCTCCAGATGATATTTGGGTGGCTTTAGGAGATGTTTCTGGTAAAGGGGTGCCAGCCGCTTTGTTTATGGCAAGTGCCATTTCTGTATTGCGTCGAGAACTTTCTCAAGACAGCTCCCCCAATCCCGAACAAGTGATGAAAAATCTTAATAGTATTTTGTCAGACGATTTGATTAGTAATAATCACTTTATTACAATGATTTTAGCCCGCTATACTCCATCGACTCAAGAATTAGCTTATGCTAATGCGGGACATATCTATCCGATGGTATGGTCACAACAGGAGTTGATGGCGGCATCGGCTGAATCGGCTTCGTCTATCACTATTGAGCCAATTTATCTGAAAACTCGGGGAATTCCTTTGGGAATCTTGCCTCAGTGGCGTGGCCAAGGGGGAAGTTTGCAGTTGTCAAGGGGCGATGTCGTATTAATCACCAGTGATGGGATTACAGAAGCGACTGTTGCCCAAACAGATGGGTTAAACCCCGCTCAATCTAGCCGTAGTATGTTACATCAAGAAGGTCTATGGCAACTTCTCAAGCAACAGAAAAGCCAGCTTAACCTCGATGATTTATTAGCTTACATCCGAGAACAGAATTCAGTTCAAGAGGATGACCAAACGATACTCTCTCTGGAGATTTTGTTAACCGATGAAAACTGAGTTGCACGTGCCGAGTGATCTTCGCTTTCTAGCTGTTGTCGAACACTGGTTATTAAGTAGTTTAGAGGTCGAATTAGGTGAACAGGTAGATTGGCCTAGGCAGTCGAATCGTTTTCGTCTGGTGTTGGCCGAAGCCTACTCAAATGTGATTCGTCATGCTCACAAAAATCAGCCCGATCTCCCGGTCATTATCCGCTTAGAACTCAAAGAAAGTGATTTTTATCTAGAGATTTGGGATCATGGAAAGGGTTATGAAACAAATAATTATAATCCCCCCGATCCAGAAGATAAACAAGAGAGTGGTTATGGTTGGTTGATTATGAATCGCTTGATGGATCAAGTAGATTATTGTTTACAAATTGATGGTCGTAATTGCTTGAAATTACAGGCAAATTTAGAAAAAAAAAGCCTTTAAGCAACATGAATTAAGTTAAGTTATTTTTTAGAACAGTAAAATCAATTAAGTTCAAGTCTGATAGGCTGACTTTTCTCTATTTTCTGAATTGAGACCATTTTTTCTGATCATTTTTGCTGAAATTACTATGACGATGAATTATCTATCTGTGTCGGCAACTGTTGATATTACCAATTGCGATCGCGAACCGATTCATATTCCCGGTTATATTCAACCTCACGGGATGCTTGTCGTCTTATCAGAACCAGATTTGAAGATAATTCAAGTCAGTTCTAATAGTTATGAATTTATTCAAATAGAAGCCGTAGATATGATAGAAAAATCATTATCCAATTGGCTTGATTTCGATCAAATTACTAATATAAACAATTGCTTATCAACACAGTTTGAACATCTTAACCCTCTGAAAATAAAATTTAAACATCTTGAAAAAAAAGTATTTAATGGAATTTTACATCGGTTTAAACAATTAGTTATTTTAGAAATAGAGCCAACCGATCTGGATCGAGAATTTAGTTTTATTGATTTTCATAACTTAGTTAAAGTTCCTCTCAATAAAATTCAAAGAACTACTGATTTAACTGATTTTTGTCATGCAATTGTTGAAGAAATTCAGCAGCTTACTGGATTCGATCGCGTTATGATCTATCGCTTTAATGCCGAAGGTTCAGGTACAGTCATTGCTGAAGAAAAACGCTCTGATTTAACTCCATTTTTAGGTTTAAATTACCCCGCTACAGATATTCCTAAACAAGCTAGAACACTATACAAACTAAATTTATTACGCATTATTCCGGATGTTTATTATCAACCTATTTCCTTAATTCCGCAAGAAAATCCAGTGACTGGTGAACCGCTTGATTTAAGTTTAAGTGTTCTTAGAAGTGTCTCTCCGGTTCATATTGAATACCTTAAGAATATGAAAGTTGGTGCTTCTATGTCTATTTCATTAATCCATAATAACACGTTATGGGGTTTGATTGCTTGTCATCATTATACTCCTAAAAACGTTAGCTATGAAACGCGAACCATTTGTGAGTTTTTAGGTCAAGTGATTAGTTTAGAAATCGTTAATAAAGAAAATAACGAAAGTTTAGATAACCAAGTTAAGCTGAGTGAAATTCAAGCGAATTTTATCCAATCTATTTTAAACACAGAAAACTTAATTGAAGGATTAATCTCTAATGAGCAAAATCTATTAGATTTAGTTAATGCTCAAGGAGCCGCTATGTATTTAGAAGGTCAGTTAGTTTTAGTGGGTAAAACGCCAACCCAAGCAGAAATTCAACAATTAATTCAGTGGATAGAAACTCAAATTAAGCTGGAAGAATTGATATTTTCTACACATTCTCTGCCCAGTTTATATCCTGCGGCTGAAGATTTCAAACAAGTGGGAAGTGGTGTTTTAGCGATTGCTATTTCTAAAGTTCAAAAGAACTATTTAATTTGGTTTCGCCCCGAAGTTGTTCAAACGGTTGATTGGGGAGGAAATCCGAATAAACCTGTCGAAATTGCAGAAGATGGTAGTTTGTATTTATCACCTCGTCAATCCTTTGAACGTTGGAAAGAAACGGTTCATTTAAAATCATTACCTTGGCATAAATCAGATATTAATGCTGTTATTGAACTCAGAAATAATATTATTGGTATTGTTTTACGAAAGGCTGAAGAACTAGCAGAAGTGAATCAAGAGCTAGAAAAAAGTAATTATGAGTTAGATGCATTTGCTTATGTCGCTTCCCATGACTTAAAAGAGCCGTTAAGAGGCATTCACAATTACTCTAGTTTTTTGTTAGAAGACTATCATCAAATCTTAGATGAAGAAGGAGTAGATAGACTCCGAACAATTACTCGTTTGACCCAACGAATGGAGGACTTAATTAATTCTTTGTTGCATTTTTCTCGCCTCGGAAGAACAGAGTTATTATTGAAAGAAATAGATCTTAATGCATTAGTGCAGCAGGTAACTGAAACCATTAATATTAGTCAGTCTAATTCATCTTTTGAAATTCAGATTCATCATCCTCTACCTCGGGTAAAATGTGATAAGGTTCAAATGAATGAAGTTTTTAGCAATTTGATCTCCAATGCGATAAAATATAATAATAAATCTGAAAAATTTATAGAAATTGGTTGGTATGAGACTCCAGAAAAAGCACAAATCTCAGACTCAGATACATTTACAAAGTCCAACACGTTTTATGTCAAGGACAATGGTATTGGTATCCGTCCGAGACATTTAGAGACTGTGTTTCGTATTTTCAAGCGGTTGCACTCCCCTAAGAAATATGGGGGTGGGACAGGAGCGGGCTTAACGATTGTTAAGAAAATTATTGAACGCCACGGGGGTCAAATTTGGTTAGAATCAACCTATGGTGAAGGCAGTACCTTTTTCTTTACTATTCCTCATTAAAGTAAATTTATGGATAATTTTTCTAATCGGCTACTACTGGTTGTTGAAGATAGCGATGAAGATTTCAACGCCATGCAGCGAATGATGCAGAAATTATCATTTGTGTATCCGATTTATCGTTGTACTGATGGAGAAGAGGCGCTAGATTATCTCTTTAATGAAGGCGAATATATAGATAAAGAAAATGCTCCCCGTCCCTCAGTTATTATGCTCGATTTGAATTTACCCGGAACAGATGGCCGAGAAGTTTTAGAAGAAATTAAACAAGATCAAAAGTTGAGACTGATTCCTGTTGTCATATTCACCACCTCTTCTAATCCTAAAGATGTTGAAATTTGCTATAGTCAAGGTGTAAACAGTTACATGATCAAACCAATTGACATTAGAAAGCTAGAAGAATCTATACAGAATTTTATTAATTATTGGTTTAAATTTGTAGTATTAGTTGATCAATTATAAAATTATTAATACTGTCTATCTCATGAACTCTAAAAAGCAGCGAAAAGTCCTAATTATAGATGACTGCACAGAGGATCGAGTTTGTTATCGTCGTTACTTAAGTCAAGACTCTAATTATACCTACGAAATATTCGAGGCGGAAACGGGAGAAGATGCTTTAGAGTTACTCCATCAGTCTGTAATGGATGTAATTTTACTCGATTATATGCTGCCTGATTTTGATGGCTTAGAGTTTATTGAGGAGTTAAAAACTCATATTCCTGACATTCCTCCGGTTGTAATGTTAACAGGAACAGGAAACGAAACTATTGCAGTTGAAGCGATTAAAAGCGGCATTCTAGACTATTTAATTAAGGGAGAAACAAACGCTACAAACTTAAAAATAGCCTTAAATAACGCGATTCAGCAAGTCCAATGGCAAAGAGAGTTTCAGGCTAGCGAAGAACGGTTTCGTGCTTCTGTTGAAACGATGCTAGATTGTTTCGGAATTTATACCTGTGTTCGAGGAGATCGTCATCAGATTATCGATTTTGAAACAGACTATATTAATCAAGCGGCTTGTCAAGAGAATGTACTCAATCGAAACTTCTTAAGGAATCCTCAATGCTGCGATATTTCCCCTTTTAATCTTAAAAAAGAACTATTTGCTGATTGTTGTTATGTTGTCGAAACAGGTCAATTTCTTTGTAAAGAAATCATGCAATCTGTTGAACTAAATTATGGAAAATGTATTACTAAAAATTATGAGGTTCGCTTATCTAAACTGGGGGATGGTTTTGTCGGGATTTGGCGGGATATTACAGAACAAAAGCAAGCTGAAAAAGCACTTTATGAGAGTAAAGAACGCTTTCGAGTTTTAGTGAATAATGCGCCTGTGGGAATTTTTCAAACTGATGCAAAAGGAGATTGCCGATTTATTAATCCTCGTTTAAAGGAAATGATGGGACTCACAGAAGCTGAAGCAATGGGTTATGGATGGGTCAGTGCTTTGCATCCGGAAGATAGACAACACATTTGTTCAGTTTGGTCTGAAATGGCAAGAACAGGTCAACCTTTTGCTGTAGAATATCGTTTTTTAACACCCCAGAATCAACTCACTTGGGTATTTGGACGAGCTGTGGGAATATATGATGAAATGGGACAATGTACAGGTTATTTTGGTACGGTTACAGATATTACAGAAAGAAAAAAATCTGAATTTTTACTGTCACAACAGCGAGATAAACTATTAACAATTAATGAAAATTTAATCACAACAACTGCTTTGCTGGAAAAGCGAAATCAAGAACTCGATGAATTTGCCTACATTGTTTCTCATGACCTTAAAGCACCGTTAAGAGCGGTTCGTAGCCTGTCTGAATGGATAGAAGAAGATTTAGAAGGAAAACTAGAACAAGGCACTCAGAAACAGATGGATTTGCTACGTCAACGGGTGGGACGTATGGAGAACCTAATTGACGCTGTTTTGCAATATTCCCGCGCCGGACGGGTTGCGACTCCTATTGAAACAATTTCTGTTAAAACCTTATTAGAATCAATTATTAACTCTCTTGAAGTTCCACCAGAATTTACCATTCAAATAGCAGAAAACTTGCCTCAGATCAAAACACAAGTTATTTTTTTAGAACAAGTATTTACAAACTTAATTACGAACGCAGTTAAACATCATCATCGCCCTGATGGTACAATAAAAATTAGTGCTGTTAGTCAAGGTAATCGTTATGAATTTGCGGTCAGTGATAACGGCCCTGGTATTGCGCTTGAGGATCAAGAAAGAATTTTTAAAATTTTTCAGACATTACACTCTTCTCAGAATAAAGAGAGTAGCGGAATTGGTTTAGCAATTGTTAAAAAAATAGTTGAACAGTTGGGAGGTATTCTGAGAGTGGAGTCCGAAGTCGGTCAAGGAACAACTTTTTACTTTACCTGGAATTCAACGACCATAGCATGAATTTTTCAATCATTATGAGTTTCCCATTGCAGGACGAATACTGAGTAATTCAGCAGGAGAGGCTAATAGTTTAATGGTGGCTACTTCAATTTCGTGTTGAGGATTAATAATAAATTGCCAACCGACATTAATACTAAATAAACGAGTATGAACTTTACCAAAAACTTGTATTTGTAAATTTTTATTTTCTAATGTTTGGCTTTCTCCTTTTTTCGGTTCTAGTCTCATTCCGGCAGCTTCTGACTCTAGATAAGTTGCAATTGCTGCTTGACCTTGTATTGCGTCCTCGAAAGGCGCTTCTAATACACCACTCAATGAAAATAGAGAAGCCGTTGCTTGAAATTGTCCTGCATTCAGCGTTTCAAAGTAGCGGATAACTGAAGCATTAGTTATTCCCTCTATTTGGATAGAGCAATCAGACTGAGATATTGAACTAGAAGACATTATTATATTAAAAAAATATTAAAGCTTAACTGTTAGTATAGTGAATCACTTAGAAGATTGTAATCATTCTTGAGATAGATAGAAATAAAGCCAGAAAGTTAAATTTCTGACTCAAGCATCACAACTCACTTAATTCTCAACCGTCTGTAAAATTTCATCATCTGTCGAAAAATCTACCTCAGACAAGTTGGGTATATTTTCTAAATAATCATTTTGAAAGGAATCTTTTAACCCTGAAATTAAATCATACTCGGGTTGCCAGTTTAAATCATTTTTGGCCTTTTGAACATCTGCAAAAAAGTGTTGAACTCTCATGGGAAATGCTTTGCGTTTGCCGAAATCAAACTGTTTTGGGTCATAATGAACCAATTTTACATCATCCGGAGATTTGCCCGCAGCAACGGCACAAGCTTTTGCTAAACCATCAAAGGTAACAAAGCGATCGCCTGAAATATTATACACTTGACCGATAGCGTTTTGATTAGATAAAACCGCTGCCATGGCATTAGCTAAATCTTTAACATGACCCAATTGAGTAATATGTAAACCATTACCGGGAATTGGAATGGGACGGTTTGCCATAATTCGATCAAAAAACCACGCTTCTAACGGGTTATAATTTAACGGTCCATAAATGTAAGTTGGTCGAATAGAAGTCCAGGGAAGTTGTTGTTCTTGTAAATAACTTTCTGTCTCGTATTTCCCATAATGGCGGCTTTTTGGATCAATTTTGTCTCCTTCTTGATGAGGCATCTGATCCGATTTTAAATAAACCCCAGCCGAACTCATATAGATAAAATGTTTAACTTTATCTTTATACAAATCAGCCAGTGGTTTTGTATCATTTAATTTACGTCCGTTGTTGTCAAAAATAACATCAAAACTTTCATTACCGAGTTTATCTTTAATTTGATCCGCATCTGTGCGATCGCCATGAATTTGTTGAATACCTTCAACGGGTGCAGGTTTATTTCCTCGGTTAAATAAAACGACTTCATGTCCTTTTTCTACTAATATTTTGGTCAGATAAATTCCAATAAATCGGGTTCCACCCATGACTAAAATTCGCATAATCTCCTCCGTTTAATTCAGTTTTTGTTTTTTCAATTGAATTATACTGTATTAAGTACAGTCAGTCATAACTCAGATTTATTTAATAGATTAAATAGTGAGTTAAATTAAAATATAGTTAACAACATACATCAGAAAACTATATTATCTTTAATCTTTTTCTTTGTCTATCAATAACACGCTCTAGTTAATTATCTATCCCTCAGCAAACCCAAATACTTTGGCATAAAAACCATACTCTTCTTCAATTGCCTGTTTAATATTTTCTGCTTTACGAAAGCCGTGTTGTTCATCCGCAAACGTCACATATTTAACAGTTAATTGCTTCGCCTTTAAAATTTCTACCATTTTTTCCGCTTGGTTTGGCGGCACCACTTTATCCTCTAAACCTTGTAAAAATATTACCGGACAAGCTAACTGTTGGGCTGCATGAATTGGAGACCGGGCAATATACACATCTTTCTTTTCTGGATACGGCCCAATCAAACCATCTAAATAACGAGATTCAAACTTATGAGTATCGGTTGCCAACGCTTCCAAGTCACTCACGCCATAATAGCTCGCACCCGCTTTAAATACATCCTTAAACGTCAAAGCGCATAGGGTTGTGTATCCCCCTGCACTGCCGCCTGTAATCGCCATGCGCTCGCCATCAACCAGTCCTTTGTCGGCTAGATATTTCGCCCCATTGCAGCAGTCATCCACATCAACAATTCCCCAATTTCCTTGTAAACGTTGACGATATTCTCGGCCATATCCGGTACTTCCGCCATAATTAACATCTAAAACTGCAAACCCGCGACTCGTCCAATATTGAATTTTTAGGCTTAAACTACTCAAGGTTGCCGCTGTCGGGCCACCATGACTTTTTACCAGTAAAGGGGGTTTTTCGTCTGGGGGGGCAATATAATCTTTGTTGGTGGGAGGATAATAGAAGCCGTAAGCTGTGGTATTATTTTCGGTGGGGAATTCAATTGTTTCTGGAATAGAGAAGTAACCTGAATCAATATCTAGATTACTAGAGCATTTTAATACTTGTTGTTCTCCGGTTTTCAAGTCTAGTCGAATTGCAGTAGCGGGTTTTGTGGGGGAACTACCTAGAAATAATACTTGATTGTTTGAGACTTTTATACCTGAAATGGAAGTGTAAGAGGTTTCAATCTGTTGTAATTGTTGGGAATCTGGGTTTAAGCTGGCTAAATACCAATTACCTTCTTCAGTATAAGCGCAAATAATTTCTGTCGCTGAGGCAAACCCATAAGTAGACATTCCAAACACCCATTGGGGTAAACCAAACTCAGCAGAAGTCGGATAAATCGGTTCTATTTCACTATTTTTATAACGGTAAAGATTCCACCAATTCGAGCGATCGCTGACAAAATATAATAGATTATCCGGAGACCATTGGGGCTGAAATACGGATTCTGTTGTGCTTCCTGTAATTAACTGTTTTTCTCCAATTAATCCATCTGAATTAATATTAGCCACCCACAATTGTGTACCATCCCAAGGCATATTCGGATGATTCCAACTTAACCAACAGAGTTGAGATCCGTCCGGACTCAAACGGGGAGAAACGTAAAAATCATCTCCACTGACGAGTATTTGAATATCATCACTATCGGCTAAATTAATACTGACAATACTATTAACTGCTTCCCCATCAACGCTATGATCTTCACGCACACAAATTAACCGTTGACGACCCGGATCGACTGTCGCATCCGCATAACGAAATTGACATCCGGGAGTGAGAGGTTCGGGGGTACATTCGGCTGGAGTTGAAGCAGTATCTAGGGTTTGACGATACAACCGTTGATCAGCGAAATTCGAGAAATAAACAGTTCCTTGATCGATGCAGTAAGCGCCGCCTCCGTATTCATGAACCCGTGTCCGCACGTTGAAGGGTGGGGGAGTCACATCCTCTATTTCACCGTCTGCGCTGAGGCGTACAATTACGCTACGTCCCCCTTCTGAGGGTCGCCCTTCCAGCCAATAAATCTTGTCTCGATCGGCAGCCACCCCACCTAAACCAACAGTTCCAGCAACCATCAATTCCGCTGTAATTGGGGATTTCCATGCACCATAGGGGGCGACTGTTCTTTCTGTCATAATGTTCGTGTTTTGGGTGTGACTGCAAGTTTCGTGATATTGTAACTTAGGCTGTATCAATTCAACAGAGCGCTTAATATTTTGCCGGATGCAACCGACTGCATTATCACGATAATTTTAGCTGATCCCGTTATATTTTTTTAATTTAAATCCTAGATTTTCCATGTTAAAATACGGCACGAATTCCGATTGGATGAGTACAATCTGATTATTCTGTTGTTCTAAATTTTAAAGTTAATAAATTATGTCTGAATTTCTAGATTTTCTAAAACGCAAATATGCTTATGTGGCAATTGGTGAATTTAAGCCCGGAAAACTAACAGAAGCAGAACATCTATTTGAAACAATTGTTTCTACTTATGAACAAGGATTTAAAGGTTCATATTTTATGCAAGAACCCGGAACAGACCGGGGAATAGCTGTCATTTTCTGGGAAAATATAGAAGATATGGATGCGAATAAATCTGAACTTTCCGAGAAAATATTGCAACAGATGAATCATTTATTTGCTAAACCCCCTCAAACTTCTTTTTATGAAGTGCATAGCGAAATTCAGCCGGAAGAAGTTATAAAAGCTAAAGAAGTTGCAAGCTAATTGTATAAATTTATGAGTTAAATAGATGCGGTAGGGTATGTCTAAGATGCACTCTATCGTAGTTTTATTAATTTTTTGAAATGACTCAAATCCTGTGCAATTGTCGCTGGCCCGGTCAACTCAATTACTCTAAGCTGCTGCATCTTATGCTACGAGGTTAATATTCTACTGAAACTTATGAGTGAGGTGGCTTCTTCTGTTTGATAAATGTGTCTTGCCCGAGAACTTTCCCAGTCTGACGCTTGATCGAGAAACAAAGGCATTTAGAGCTATTTTAAACCAAGTTGAAGCAATCACATTCACAAAGTATTTTTTGTACAGGAATAATTATCCATCAAGGAAAAACAGGATCAAGGAATCACTCGCCACCCATTGTCAAATCTTGCTATAATATTCTTAAGCGAAGTCGTTATGAGTTGTATTAAGCAATTATGACCCAACCCACAGTAGAAAATTTAGTCATTATCGGATCAGGTCCTGCCGGCTACACCGCAGCCATTTACGCCGGACGGGCGAATATGAAGCCTGTGATGTTTGAAGGATACCAGATGGGGGGTATTCCCGGTGGACAATTGATGACCACGACCGAAGTCGAAAACTTCCCTGGTTTCCCTGAAGGGTTAACTGGGCCGCAATTAATGGATCGGATGAAAGCTCAGGCGGTTCGTTGGGGAGCAGAGCTGTATACTGAAGATGTAATTTCCGTCGATCTGAGTCAACGTCCGTTTACGGTGCGTTCAGACGAACGAGAATTCAAAACCCATGCAATTGTGATCGCAACTGGGGCAACGGCAAAACGGCTGAATTTACCCAGCGAAGCGCAATATTGGAGTAATGGGATCTCAGCCTGTGCCATTTGTGACGGGGCGAGTCCTATCTTCAAGAATACTGAATTAGTGGTGATTGGTGGGGGCGATACTGCAGCCGAAGAAGCTGTATATTTAACAAAATTTGCGACTCGTGTGCATTTATTAGTCCGCCGGGATGAAATGCGGGCCAGTAAAGCGATGCAACAACGGGTATTAGACCATGACAAAATTACTGTGTATTGGAATACAGAAGCAGCCGATGTCTATGGTAATGGCAAAATGGAAGGAGTGAAGATTAAAAATCGCAAAACGGGTGAAGAAACTGAAATTCCCGCAGGCGGCTTATTTTATGCTATTGGTCACACGCCTAATACTCAAATTTTCAAAGATCAAATCGAACTCGATCAAACGGGTTATATTGTGACAAAACCCGACAGTGTGGAAACCAGCGTCGAAGGAGTTTATGCTGTTGGTGACGTACAGGATCATGAGTTTCGTCAGGCGATCACCGCTGCTGGGTCTGGCTGTATGGGAGCCATGTTAGCAGAACGCTGGTTAGCTGCCAATAGCTTAGGGCAAGAATTTAAGCAGTCTGAAACAGAAGAAACAGCTACAGAGTCAGACGAAACAGAAACAAATGCTGATACAGAGGAAACGTTTAAATTAGCCGAAACTCATCATATTGGAGGATATGCCCTGAGACGATTATTTCATGAAAGCGATCGCCTGATTATGGTGAAATATTCATCCCCAACTTGTGGTCCTTGTCATAGCCTCAAACCGATTTTACAGAAAGTGGTAGATGAATTTGATGATAAAATTCATTATGTTGAGATTGATATTGAACAAGATCCCGACATTGCAGAAAACGCTGGCGTAACCGGAACCCCAACGATTCAGTTCTTTAAGGATAAAGATCTCATTGAACAACTCAAAGGTGTTAAACCGAAAAGTCAATATCGGGAGTTCATTCAAACCAATCTATAGAACAGTGGCGATCGCATTTGAAATCAAAACATCAGTAGAATGCGATCGCAAACGATCGGCTTACTCTTCTTTTTTCAAGAAATTCAGCAATTCTCGATTAACCGTTTGAGGAACTTCTTGTTGTACCCAGTGACCACATTCCGGGATCACTCTCAGTCTAAACGGCGCGGCAATGAGTCGATCTAAGCCTTCTGTTAGTTTATGGCTGAGAAATGAATCTTCCTTACCCCACAAGACGAGAGTAGGCGCTTGGACTTTTTGGGGAAGACGAACAAAACTCGATAACCAATTCGGTGGCCACAGGAGTTGACGATAATAACTCATCGCTGAATGCAATACGCCGGGTTTTGCCAATGCCGCTTGATAAATTTGAGTTTCCTCTGCACTGAATGCCCCTTTACGAATAGCGTGTTCTCGTAGCGCACCCTTGACAAATTCAGTCAGATTTTGTTGAATCAACCATTCGGGGATACCCGGAACCTGAAACGCGAATACAAACCAACTGCGACGAATCTGATCTAAATTACTCATCAATTCCTGGATAAATCGATGAGGGGGGGGTGCATTTAACACCGCTAAACTATTCAAACATTGAGGAAATTTTTGAGCAAAATGCCAAGCAATCACGCCTCCCCAATCATGACCCACAATATGTGCTCTGGCATAGCCCAGTCGCTGAATTAATCCTTGAACATCAGCACACAACGTATCTAAATCATAGCCATTCTCAGGCTTATCTGAGTCATTGTAACCCCGTAAATCGGGAACAACAACCTTAAAATGACGGGCTAAAGCCGGAATTTGATATCGCCAAGCGTACCAAAATTCTGGAAATCCATGTAGGAGAATCACGAGATCTCCCTGGCCCTGCGTTACAGAATGCAAACGTATATTGTTTGTTTCAACAAATAAGTGTTGCCAATCAGACTCCAAAACTGTCATACACTACCATTGTGACTAAATCTAAGCGGCTACCGAGTGACAATTATCTCAGTCGCCTCCAGAGGGCTACACGCTTGGTAGTTTCCTCTCTTCTAGAGTAACATTTGGAAGGCTGGTAAGACCACACTATATCAAGTTGAAACGCTTTTTGACAGATCATCTCAACTGAGACTATTTAGGCGCGTTGAGCAATTCGATCAGTAGACACAGACGGCTGAATATCATACTTAACTAAGTTTGCCAGCTCTTGTAATTGGCTGATTGCCTCTGCACCTTCTAGCTTCATCAATTCGCGGTCATCCCGCATTTCAGTCCAAGTAATCCCATAATCCGAGACTAAGAAACGAATTAAGTGATCTTCTCCTAAACTGACCATAAATGAAGCACTATTCATTTGTCCGCCACAAGTGTAACAGGAAGCGAGATAACCTTTTCGCTCTAGCACTGTCGCCAGGGCTTGAAGGTTCATCACTAAGTCCTGAACGAATCTGCGGTGTTGTTCTGCTAATCTGAGAAACATCATTGTCCTCCAAGTAATCCTCTAATCACCACACTAAGCGATACGCCTAAAATGTAACATAGTCTTAATATTTTTAAGATAACATTTTGGCCTAGTATAACCCGATTGATTTCTACGATCTAGTTTATGGTGGACAAATTGATGATTGTCTTCAGTTAAACCTCATCAAGTTATTCCCAAAACCCTAAGTATAAAAGTTCGTTCAACTCTTTACCTATTCAGGAATAAATACTCACTTTGCTATCCTAGTTTTCTACAACTGTATATCGGCTCTGTCCAAAGGAATAAAAATATTTAATAATATAAAAAACTCTTATCTAATTTGTAAATTAATTAAAATTTTATGTAAGACAATCAGTCAATCTTTGAAATTTATCCCGAGAAACTGGGAGTAGGGAGCAAGCGGCAGAAACCGAAAAGTTAACCCTATTCCCTATTATTCTTAATTTATTGCACAGTCCACCAACCGAAAGCTGGCCCAATCAACCGAACCGTTAGCCAAGATAGAACCAATAATCCAATTCCCATCCATGCCCCACGGGTTGTCCACTCCACAAATTGTTCACTTTGGGATTTAGTAATAGGCAGCCAAGGTAGAATACGTTCTTCCTTGCCGTAGTCCTCTCCCATTGAACTTTTCCGACGTTTTGCTTCGCCCATAATTTTAATTTTTATATAAAAACTGAGTTGTTATTTATAATGAACTAACCGGGTTCCGATTCAAGCAAATTCTAAGATTGGTTTAAGGGTTGAAGCATTATTCTGACTCTGAGCCCAGAAATAAGCGCTGCCACACAAGGTGAGAATTTTCCGAAGTTGAACCCGTAGCCACTCGCCAATGTAATAATTGTGTTGCAGACTGACCTATCCAACCGGGCATTGCGATCGCTTTTCGCGGGATATCTGTTGCTAGAATAATAGCCTGTTCTACAGAACAAATTCCCCATTGCACCAAATTTTCTACTCCTGTGAGTAATGGTAAAGTGGTTCCGGCGAGAGTCCCATCCGAAAGTCGGGCTGTTCCTTGTTTCACCTCAATTTCTCGTCGATCCCAAGGATAAATTCCATCCGCTAAACCCAACGGCGCTAAGGCATCACTGACTAAAAATATATTGTTTGGGCAAGCTTTTAACAGAATTTCAACCATTGTCGGACAAACGTGTTCACCATCAGCAATTAAACCACAGTAAACTTGACGATGAGTTAACCCAGCGCCCAATAATCCCGGTTCTCGGTGATGTAAACTCGGCATAGCATTAAAGGCATGAGTTACCATTGTTGCCCCCTGCTTAAAGGCCTGTTGGGCTTGGCTGGCTGTGGCGAGGGAATGACCTAAACTGACTGTTATGCCCAATTGCCGTAAATAAGGAATTACTTCTCCTGTCTCATCCATTTCCGGGGCAAGGGTAATCACTTTAACAATAGAAGCATATTCTCCTAAGACTTGTTTGATATTCTCTATCGTTAAAGGCAGCAAACAGGCTTCTGGATGAGCACCGCGTTTAACCGAATTGAGAAAAGGGCCTTCGAGATGAACCCCGAGAATTTGTGCCGTATTACCCGTATTATTCTCAACTTGCCTACAATATTGAGCAATAGTCGATAGCGATCGCTGGATATTCTCTATCGTTGTAGTGACAATAGTCGGTAAAAAGCCATCAACGCCTTGTTGCCAAAGATAGCGACAAATTTCCTGTAGTTTTCCAGTATCATCCAGGGTCAGATCCGGAAAAGCAACCCCCAAAGCCCCGTTAATTTGTAGATCAATTCCCCCCAAAGAGATCCAGTCACCATTGAGATTTAACGAATGTTTATTTGTGCTTATTTCTCTAATCAGTTCTGTTAAAGGTTTAATTTCAGCAATACAATGATTACGAATCAGCACCCGTTGTAAACCGTCGTAACCCGGAATACGAACATTGATCAGATCTAAAGCCGCTAATTTCCCTCTAGAATAACTTTTCATCCCTTTTTTAGAGCAGAGGACAATTGTTACTGTAGCAGTTCCTGTTTTAGATTCTTATAAAGTTGGTTTGTTGTTGCAAATAGCGTCCTGATCACTGCATCATCTCCACCAATCGCATCTTCTCCCGTTTCCCACTTGCCCGAACCGTTTTGATGCAGCTTCCTCAGTTGTTGATGCTTCTCCCACAAAGCCCATCCTTGCTCACTCTCAAATGATTTTCCTCGCTTCATATCAAACTGAATTTTCACCCAGCAGTAGAGGTGAGAACGGCAAACCTTAGACCCGTGAAATTTTTTTTTCAAGTTACCGCTATCTCCTGACTTTTCCAGGGTATAACTTAACCCAAGAAACGCTTGAAACTGGCGGCAACTGTGGTCATGGCGGGTGCGCTTTCCACGTTTAGAACGCCCATAGGTTATCCACGGCTTACCGTTAATGAGGAACTTTTCAAAGGGGTAAATCTTGCACAGCAAATAACTTGTATTTTTCAACCCAAATTTAAACGGTTCAAACGCCCTGAGATAGGGTTCAAATTCAGGGGCTTGAACAAACTCAGACATCAACGCTTCTAACTCCTGCGATTGCTGCTCAATTTCACAAATGCGGGCGGCATGATTGATTGAATATTGACTTAATCCGGCACCAACCGAGGCGCTTAATGTTTTTCGATACCAACTGTAACTATGTATCCCGGCAATTGCTGCCCAGAACGGGTGGCATTTCAGCTTCTTATTGATAGAAGCATCTACAACTGTTTTCTGTGCCACCTCCGGAAATTCATAACAGAGGCGCTGTCGGAGTTGGTTGATTAGTGCATTCTTTATTTTGTCGAGTTGCTCAACCTCATAAAACCAATCTTCGAGCTGTTGAATCCGTTGATTAAAATGTAGATATCTTTTTCGACCAAACTCATCGACGAAGCGATCATCAAAGTAGGTAGCAGCCAGACATAGGGCATCTTCCGGGTCACGCTTGTTCTTAAATCCGTGGGACTCTCGAATCGCCTTTAAGTCAGCGTGTCCAACCCAACAAACTTCAACTCCGGCGCCGTGACATTTCTCAGCAATTAACCTTGAATACCACCCTCCGGTCGGCTCCATAATGACAGCCGTGGGGTTCATCTCCCAGAAGATATTCAGCCCTTCAGCATCAACATTTATACGCACGAAATCCCGACGATGGGCGTTGTAGTAGCGCTTTAAGTTGATTGGATAGTGATCCAATGCAGCAGCTACAGCGTGATTGCGGCCCACGTCTAGTCCTATAATTGTCATATTCTCGATTAGTAACGGATTAAATAGCTTTCTCCTCACAAGGCCGGGTCTTACGAATCCGTTGAAAGCACTCAACCAATAACGGGGTGCTGCATTCCCTCTTTAGGTACTCAGGCGGGAGATGAGAAGTCATCCGGGGTGCTTATGAAATTAGAAAGGTTCACGCCATGTAGGGGAACCGACTTCTGTATTGAAGCACTCAACCAAGATGACTTCTTAACGCTCCGAAGAGCGAGAATGAGGATAGCTATTCCTCATCCCCAACGGCCCCTAACTGCTGTTAGAGGTCGTAGGGGATCAGGGTTTAATAATAGTAGGGGATGTCTGGCTTATTATTAAGGGTAGAATCATCCTTTTCTTTATTAAGATCCTCAATTTCTTGACTCATCTCAATTAAGCGTTGTTCGATGTTTTCAAGAACAATATTTTGAGCTTTCATCTGATAATTAATCCCCTCTAGCGCGTCTGCTATTCGACTAATAGCGGGAATTTCAATCTGTAGCTTGAAGTTAGGGAATATAGTCATCGTTTTTGCTTGCAAGTAGATATTGAACTAAAGTCTCTTCAACGGCTGTAAAGCCGTATTTTTCTATCTGACTAAATAGCCAGAGAATCTCATAAGCTTCTAATTGAGTTAGCTCTGCATCAACGACTTGACTTTTGTGGTCAGCAACCAATATAATCGAGACGCTTGGAGATTGCGCGACGATTTTTAGCGACTCGTCCCTTTTCGCATTTTCTAGCATGATTATTTTCCTAATAGAATGATCAAAGTCAGAGGGGGGATAGTTATAGCTATCCCCCTTCAACTATTTGAACAGGTCAAGAGACCTTAAGAAATTCCGCCAAACATCAACCGCAACAATCTTAAATGTGCGTTCAGGAAAACTCCGGGATAGTTGGCGTAGGCCTTGCCTTGCTGTCGTCAGAGAGACGTTTCTTTGAACAAGAAAAAGATGTTCTCTATGTTCAACAATATGATATCGAACCATTACTCATTCTCCTCTATAAATCTTTACTAGATTTTCTAGAAGCTCATAATCTTGAGGCCGAAGATGAGAAAATTTAGCTATTTTTTTTCCGGCTTCTATTGGCATATCTCTTAAATAGATTTGCGCCGAAATAGTTGTTCGGATTAAAAGCTCATGAACAGTTTCCTCATCTCCTTTTGCTATTCCTTCAGCCAATAGAATATAAGCTAGTTGAATGGCTTGCAAGTCTTGACTTGCGTCAAGTTCTTCCTTGGTCAATGGCATTAATTCAATCGTGATTTTTGACGTTTGAATTTGCGCTTGAACTTCAGGAAGTCGGAGCGCTTCCTCGAAATTATTCCGACTTGACTCAGGACATTGGATGAATATTTTCCCGATTGATTTGTCTGCATTATTGAGACAGTCTATTATCTCTTTTTTTGCAAGTTTGACCTCGTTTTTCATGGGCAATAAATGGGGGAATTAATCCCCCCGAATAAATTGATAAAAGAAGTACATTCCTCTAAGACAAAAGTCTCAGTCTTTTCTCGTCTAGGCATTTCCTCAACTCTACAAAAACTTACAAATCTATTCAGTTGTTATTGTGTGCGATCGCAGAGCTTCATCCCTGATTTGATCGCACTATTGGCCTAATCTCCCCTCACCCACGAATGGGGGCAGAGCGGCATCTCCTAAATCACTGCTAGTCCAAGTCCAGCATCCCGCCGGAGAGCGCCTAGTGATTTAGGGCTTTATGTCATTGCAGATTGCAAGACAATTTCATATAATCAAGTTAACATTGCAAGACATTGCTGTCAAGCATTGCAAGACAATTCTGTTAATATTGGAGTATTGAGTTATGAATGAACATGACAGAACCCAGACCCAAAGCGAAACACGGCAAGCACGGAGAGTCGAAGACGGAACGCAAAACAGTTCGACTGACTCCATCCGGACTGAAGGGATTAGCAGACAAAGCAAGCACGCTCAACATCTCTCTGAGCGAATTATTGGATCAGATCGGGCAGGATCAAATCCCTTTGGACTTATCGGCCAGCAAGTAGTAAAACGCTTGATCTGGCAAGCTTCTGACCGTTTGCAAGAAGCAAGAGACTGTATTGATTGGTACGAAAATCAAGTTGACAAGCTGACTAAAGAGATTGAAGAACTCGAACAATTAGAACAGCTTGTTGTAGAGCCGGACAAGGCTAACGAAGAAGAATAAACCCTTGTAACTAACCCTACCACTGGAATCACCCCCAGTGGTTTTTATATGTCGATGAGTATACATCTTGGTACGACAAATTATTTACCATTTAATCCCGGCGATTGGGTGAGAGTGGTAAAGAAACCCCGTAATGCGATCGCCATCAAGAAAGATGATGTGATTCAAGTTGATCAAGTCAACATCCAACAGCAGATGATCCGAACCATGGACACAGAATATGGTTGGCAATATCTGGGGTTTGATGAGTTGGAAGCTGTACCTTCTGCCCCCGAGCCTGTCGTCACGGGAACGACAGAGATGTCGTCACGGGAACGACAAGAGGCTGAAACCCCTCATGTCTACAAAATCCTTGCTGAGATTCAAGAAATCTTATCTAGACTCCAGATATGGGAGCAAAACATCATTATTGAGAAGTTGATGTCGTCACGTGACGACACTATTGACAATGAGATAGTGTCCGAACTGCAGGAATACCCTAGGATTGTTTGGCGAAGTCCGGGCGGTCGAACGGCAAAATATCCGTGGTTCGAGTGTGGAAAGCTGCGGGCCTATATTGGCGGTGGCGATCGCAACTCACCAATTGCTCAGAAACGGGTTGCCCTTGTCCAGGAATGGATTAATCAGGGAATTCCCCCGACAAACATCTATCGGCGCGTCAAGAGTAAGCAATTTCAATCCTGACCCGTAAATTGAAATTGAGGTTATTTGAGTTTCAGTCTTCGGGTATTAACTGCCCGAAGTTAATTGTAAATAAATTGTGAGTGAAATCATGAATAGCAAACCTTTTAATTTAGAAAATGACTATTTCTTCTCTTCTGTCAAAGACCCCTTTCGAGAGCAAATAGAAACTTTTTTAAGAAAGTTAATTAAGCTTCTGTCAAAATATCAAACGTGTGTCTTTTTAACACCTGTCCGGTTAGAATATTTCTCTGACGAAACTTTCCAGTACTCTTTTTATTTTGGCTGGCTCATAACTGAAGATAAAATCCATCCGGCAAAGGCGGAAATAAAAATGATTTTTAGTCCTACTAAGAAGTTAGTTGAGTCAACGGTTAAGCCATTAAATAAAGAGGCCGTAGACACACTTCATGTGGCTTTTGAAAATCACATGATCTCAGAAGAAGTCAAAATAAGGCCGCTTTATGATGTAAAATTTATTCTATAAAAAACAGCCACCTCAACGGGTGGCTATCCTGTTCAATAATAAAAACCCGAGTCTGCGTGTTTGTAAGCCGTATTATTTGCTATTCTATTTAATCTTATCATTTAATTGAGAGTTTGTTAGTTCCTTCAATTCGATGAATCCATAACGAAGTACATCTCTCAGCCTCATTATCACTCATCGGATATCTAGCCCTCGCTTGCCCGTAGCACCAACTGTCACAAGCCGCTGCAATTAGCCCGTTGCTGTAGTGTAAATTTTCCCCAGATTTGCTTGTATCATAATAGCTTAGCCCCATAATTTCACCGTATGGGTCATTAACAAGAAATCCCTCTTTTGTATATCCTCGAATCACAATAATATGCCCCGGTTCTGTGAAAAAGCCATGAACGACTACAGGCCATCCTGTATCTATTGAGTTCCGAATATCTTGCAATGTGCCTTGCTCTGTGAGGTGGTTTTTAATCCCCTCAAATGATTCAGCTAGTTGTTTAATTCCGGTTGTTGTAAATCGGTTCCATCCGTTGTTAGTCGCTCTTTGCAATAAATAATCCTCAAGTTGTATGTAGTGCGGCTGGCTGACTTTATAATAAGCCAAACACATGGCCAAGCTTGTGACATTGCAAGCGGCAAAAGGATCATATTTATTATCTAATTGGCTAAAATGAGGAACATCTAAAACATTCATAATCATGCCGCATTCTCCTAAGTTTAAACTAAATGATAAGGTGTCTTTCAAAGGCAGCCCGTGCTACATCAAAAAGATTGATAAAGTTGAAAACAATTATTTCTATGGGGTAAGTGGTACGTCGGACGGGCCTGTATTCATTTCAATGATTCCGGAGAATCAATTGAGCAGAGGTTAAGCTTTTGTCAACTTATCAATCGCTCGAATCGCAACCTCTAAAATAACTTGATTGTGTTCCTTGACTTCAGTAAACAGTCGCTTATTCTGCTGAATTAGGTTGTAGACTAACAGCACAAGAAACCCGGTTAATCCGGTGTCCGCTAGCTGTGCTATAGGAATGTTTAAGTTGTCCATATTCAAGAATCTATTAAAGAGTCAAGAACACGAAAAACTTAAATTATTCATGCTCTTTATTCAATAATTCCCAATAAAGACGCTTAATCTGACATTGAATTGTGACCGATTCATCTGACTCGGAGAGAAGTAAGTTATCCATCTTCTTCTTCAAATAAATTTAACGATGGAGGTGTGTAGCGCGCTTTCTCTGATAAAAATTCTTCTAAATTATCTAAACGTTGCCAAGTGAGCTTGTTAAATCTTCTGACTTTCT
>JBARZE010000020.1:0-66091 GCA_049649525.1 Microcoleaceae cyanobacterium | reverse complement strand
TGAGTAATTTCTAATGCTTCGGCGGCTTTGGTGAAGCTGCGATAACGGGCAACCGTCTCAAACACTCTTAACTGATGCAGGGTGGCTGGTATCACGGCTAACTCCTTTAATAAGTAAATGTAGCGATACGTTATCAGGATTTAAAATTTAAGAAAGTATTTATTTTTCAACAATTTGGTTGTATAGTCTTAACATAGACAAAATTAAATGAATTTTCAAATCAATATAGATTGAAAACAATAGAGAAAGCTCTGTTTCATTTTCGATAACGATTTATGCAACTGACGAATCAAATCCACTTTAGAAACTTACGGGGTGATATATTTGGCGGTGTAACGGCTGCTGTCATTGCCCTACCGATGGCTCTTGCCTTCGGGGTTGCTTCTGGTGCGGGGGCGGCGGCTGGACTGTGGGGAGCGGTCTTAGTGGGCTTCTTCGCGGCATTATTTGGCGGTACACCGACCTTAATTTCTGAACCCACTGGCCCGATGACGGTGGTGATGACAGCGGTGATCGCGGGTATGATGGCGACTAACCCAGACAACGGGATGGCAATGGCGTTTACCGTCGTGATGATGGCGGGAGTCTTTCAATTGATTTTCGGCGCACTGCGGCTGGGTAAATACGTCACCATGATGCCGTATACGGTCATTTCTGGCTTCATGTCGGGGATTGGTTTTATTCTGATTTTCCTTCAGATTGCGCCATTCCTCGGACAGTCTAGCCCGAAAGGCGGTGTGATGGGGACAATCACAAATATCCCCAACTTATTGCAGAATATTAACCCGATTGAAACCTTTCTTGGGGTACTGACGGTTGCTATTCTCTTCTTATTGCCGGGCAAGATTAAGAAGCTGGTTCCGCCTCAGTTAATTGCGTTAGTTGTCGGAACTTTAGTTTCTCTGTTTTTCTTCCAAAACGTTGAAATCCGCCGCATTGGCGAGATTCCCATGGGTTTACCCTCTTTGGTAATGCCCGCCTTTTCACCTGGTCAATTTAACACGATGTTAATTGATGCAGTTGTGTTAGGGATGCTGGGATGTATTGACTCTCTGCTAACTTCTGTAATTGCTGATAGCTTAACCCAAACCCAACACAACTCTAATAAAGAATTAATGGGTCAAGGTTTAGGTAACCTGATTTCTGGACTGTGTGGCGCTTTACCCGGTGCGGGTGCAACCATGGGAACTGTGGTGAATATCCAAACAGGTGGTCGGACTGCGGTTTCGGGTTTAACTCGGGCGCTGCTGTTATTAATAGTCGTCTTAGGGGCGGCTCAACTGACTGCACCCATTCCGATGGCGGTCCTCGCTGGAATTGCCCTCAAAGTCGGTATTGATATTATTGACTGGAAATTCCTCAACCGCGCTCACAAACTCTCCCCCAAAGCAGCCGCAATTATGTACGGGGTCGTGTTGCTGACGGTATTCTGGGACCTGATTATTGCAGTCGGTTTGGGCGTATTCATTGCCAATGTCTTAACCATTAGTAAGTTAGCTGATATTCAAGCAGAGCAGGTTAAGGTGATTGATGCCCATGACGACGAAGGTTTGGTCAACGAAGAAGCCATCAGTTTAATGAAACAAGCTAACGGTCGGATTTTGTTAATGGATTTAGGTGGCCCCATGAGTTTCGGTGCAGCCAAAGCCATTACCCAACGTCAAAATATTATCGACAACTATCGAGCACTGGTGATTGATTTAAATCATGTGCCGATGCTGGGGGTCACTGCAACGCTAGCATTAGAAAAAATGATTGACACCGCTTACAACAATGGCATGGAGATTTACATTGCTGGCGGACAAGGAAAACTGAGAGAACGGCTCAAAAAGTTCAATATTCTCGAACGCATTCCTCAAGGTCATCATGTCGAAACTCGAGTTATAGCGTTACGCCAAGCTTTAGCCAAAATTGACGGTAAGGAAGTCCCGCCTGAAGTTCCAACACTTGAAAAAGTGGGTGAGTCTACTCTCTAAACTCAAGTTATGATACTTTAACTCAAACCTTAGACAGTGAAAAAATCCGTGAGTTGGGATGGGGAAAGCTGAGTCAAAATTGATTTGCTACCCTGAACCGATCCATTTTCACAAGCAATTTTTCGATTCAGTACAACAGAAATTGAACATTTAGTACAAGATTAATGATACAAAATCTCATCTCTGGATTTTCATACCCAATACTCGCCGCCGAAACAGGAACGGCAGCAGAAAATGGCCCGATTGTGTTAACGGGTGTTCTTCTCAGTTTAGTGGTGGTCTATCTCGCCAGTAAACTCGGAGGTGAATTATCGAAACGGATTGATTTACCGCCTGTTTTGGGTGAACTCGTTGGGGGTGTTGTGGTGGGGGTTTCTGCCTTGCATCTGTTAGTTTTCCCCGAAAGTGGGGCCGAGGCGGGTGATTCTTTGATTATGTCAGCCTTGCAGTTGATTAATAATCTTTCTCCGGAGACAGTGGAGGAGATTTATAAAAGCCAAAGTGAGGTAGTTTCAGTTTTAGCAGAGTTGGGTGTAATTATTCTGCTATTTGAAATTGGCTTAGAATCAGACTTACGAGAATTACAGGAAGTCGGTTATCAAGCTGTCGTGGTGGCTGTCGTCGGTGTGGTTGCTCCCTTTATCGGCGGTACGGCTGGGCTGATGTTATTGTTTAATGTCCCTGCCATTCCGGCGATTTTTGCCGGGGCTGCCTTAACTGCAACCAGTATTGGTATTACCTCAAAAGTTCTGTCGGAATTAGGCAGACTTAAATCGAAAGAAGGTCAAATTATTGTCGGGGCGGCAGTCATTGATGATGTTTTGGGGATTATTGTTTTGGCAGTGGTTGCGAGTTTAGCCAAAACGGGTGAAGTCGATGTGATGAATGTCATCTATTTAATGATTAGCGCCACCGTCTTTCTTCTCGGTTCTATTCTATTAGGTAAGTTCTTTAATAAAAGCTTTGTTGCCGTTGCTGAATTACTACAAACTCGCGGAAACTTAGTGATTCCAGCCCTTACCTTTGCCTTTATTATGGCATTTCTTGCTAATGCGATTCATTTAGAAGCTATTCTTGGGGCATTTGCAGCCGGGTTAGTGTTGGATGAAACCGATAAACGTAAAGAACTTGACCAACAAGTTCTTCCTATTGCTGATATTTTAGTTCCGATTTTCTTTGTTAGTGTTGGGGCAAAAGCGGACTTAGGCGTACTCAATCCGACAACAGCCACCAATAGAGAAGGATTAGTGATTGCCGCGTTTCTAATGGTTGTTGCTATTATCGGTAAAGTGATTACAGGTTGGGCTGTGTTTGGTCAACCCGGTATTAACCGCCTTGCAATTGGAGTCGGGATGATTCCTCGGGGAGAAGTGGGGTTAGTTTTTGCCGGAATTGGTTCAGCCAGTGGGGCGCTGAGTAAACCGTTAGAAGCGGCTATTATTGTGATGGTTATTCTCACAACATTCCTCGCGCCACCGTTTTTACGAATCGCCTTTAAAGGCAGTCCAGAATCAGAAACGACAACTGCATCGTAATTTGTTTTTTACAACACAAAATTAAAACTTTACATCCTTTAGGATATACTTGAGAGGCGTTCACTTAGAACGTCTTTTTTTTCATGTTAATCATTATCAAAAATACGACATTGCGAAAGGTCATTTGCAACGATAAAAAAATAACGAATAACTGATAATCAATCCTATTTTTATGGAAACGATTCTACAATCTCTACCCAATAGTCCCATTGTTACTTTTACTATTTTAATTTTAGTTAGTTTAACCATTCCTCCTATCTTTGAAAAAATAAAGTTACCCGGATTAGTTGGCTTATTAGTAGCGGGTGTAGTACTCGGTTCAAATGGTTTAGGACTACTCAATTCCGACTCAGATGTGATGAAACTTTTTGCTGATATTGGCAAAATTTACTTGATGTTTGTCGCCGGTTTAGAAATTGATTTAGAAGAATTTCGTCGCAAAAAAAATCGCTCACTCGGCTTTGGTATCGCGACTTTTGCTTTTCCCTTAGTGACGGGGACAGCAGTCGGGTTATTATTTGGTTTCGGTTGGAATGCTTCGATTTTAATTGGTTCGTTACTGGCTTCTCATACCTTACTGGCTTATCCGATTGTTAACCGTTTAGGTGTTGTTAAAAATGAAGCTGTTACAGTCACAATTGGGGCCACCATTTTTACTGATATTGCAGCATTATTAGTTCTGGCGATTTGTATTTCTATTCATGGCGGAGAATTTTCAGCCGCATCTTTAGTGATGCAATTGGGATCACTTGCTATTTATTCTGCCATTGTTCTCGTGGGTTTAAATAGAGCCGGAAAAGAATATTTTCGCCGCACCGGAGATGAACAAAGTAATCAGTTTTTATTTGTTTTATTGGCTGTGTTTTTAGCCTCTGTTGGCGCTCAAATTATTAATATTGATAAAATTGTCGGGGCGTTTTTAGCCGGACTTGCGGTTAATGATGTTTTGGGACATAGCCCTGTTGAAGAAAAAGTAGAGTTTGTCGGTAGTACTCTGTTTATTCCCTTTTTCTTTATTAATATGGGATTACTGATTGATATTCCGGCGTTTGTTAATAGTTTTACTTCAGGCGCTGGGCTGACAATAGGAATCGTTTTAGGATTAATTATTAGTAAATTTTTAGCGGCTTTTGTTGTTAAGTTACTTTATAAATATAACAAAAATGAAACGATGACGATGTGGTCTCTTTCTTTACCTCAAGTTGCAGCAACATTAGCGGCGACTGTTGCCGGGGTTGAGGCGGGATTACTGAGTGATTCACTCTTCAATAGTGTGATTGTATTAATGTTAGTCACTTCAATTCTCGGTCCGGTTTTAACGGCACAATTTGCCCGTAAATTACCGATTACCAAAGTTAGTGCTGAACCCGTTACAGAAGATTCTTTATTTCGTCCGGAACTATTAGAACAAATCCCCCCTGAATTATTAGAAGGGATTCCAAATGTTATTAATCCTCCTTTTACTGTATTAGTTCCGATTGCTAATCCTTTATCTCAACGATATTTAATTGAAATGGGCGCTTTACTTGCTGCTCATGAATCCGGAATTTTAGTCCCTTTATCTATCGCTCAATCTCATGTTCACATGGATGAACCTCAGCTTGATGTAGCATTACAACAAAGTGAAAAAATATTAGACAGAGCCATTGAAGTCGCGCAAGAATTTCAGGTCGAAGCTCAACCCAAAATCCGGATTGATGATGATGTCGCAGAAGGCATTAGTCGCGCGGCTCGGGAACAAAATGCGAGTTTAATTGTCATGGGTTGGAATAGCTTAAATACAAGTATTCGCGCTCGATTATTTGGTAATTTAATTGATGATGTTTTTTGGTCGTCTCATTGTCCTGTAGCCGTCGTTAGGTTACTGGATGAACCGATTAATATCCGTCGGATTTTAGTTCCCGTTAAAAACTTAAGTCCTCAAGCTATTAAAACTGTACGATTTGCTCAATTATTTGCCGATAGTAACCAAGCCAAAATAGCATTATTACACATTTGCGATCGCGCCACATCTCACGAACAAATTCAACAATTTGAAACGGATTTAAGAGGGATTTTAGCAAATTCTGGCCCCCAAGTCCCCACGAAAATTAAAACCGTTGCTCATGATAATGCGGCGAAAGTGATTCTCCGTGCTGCCCAATCTTTTGATATGGTAATCTTACGCTCACTCCGTCGTCGTACCGCTGGTGGACTGGCTGTCAGCAACCTCACCACAGCAGTGATTAGACGACTGACTTGTTCTATTGTATTATTTGGTGAGCCGCATTCATAATGGACTCAGCAGACATCACAGCAAAAATCTTATGAGTTCCCACTCACTGATATTGCAGGATATATTAAAATATAGAGACTTCAACGACTAATTTGATTGAGATCACTCAATAGGCTAAATTCCGGCATGATAGAACTCACCACCTCTTCTTTGCGTCAGCAGCAACACCCACTCATTCATCGACTGGCTAACTGTATTGAAGGAGTCTGGCATCGTTATTTGGAGATTGAACCCTACGAGTTACCGGAAGAGTTGGGGTATATAAAAGGGCGGCTAGAGGGGGAAAAGCTGGCAATTGAAAATAGGTGCTATCAAAGCCAACAATTCCGTAAAATGCATTTGGAATTGGCAAAAGTCGGTAAAAGTTTAGACATTCTTCATTGTGTGATGTTTCCGCGCAGTAATTATGCCTTACCCATGTTTGGGACAGATATTGTGGCCGGACGGGGTCAAGTCAGTGCGGCAGTGGTCGATTTATCTCCTCTCAATTCAGAGAAAACCTTGCCCTCCGCTTATTCTTCTCAATTACAATCTCTACAAAAATACCCCTTTTCACAGCCTCGTGAAACACCCAATTGGGGAGATATTTTTTCAGAATTTTGTCTATTTATTCGTCCGGGTAATGCAGAAGAAGAAGAGCAATTTTTAAAAATAGTTGAGTCTTATTTAATTATTCATTGTGAGTATGCTAGCCGTCAAAATCCCGTTTCAACTGAGGCAGAAATTCAAATTAAAGCAGCGCAACGTTATTATTGCACACAACAACAGCGCAATGATAAAACTCGGCGGGTATTAGAAAAGGCATTTGGTGTAGAATGGGCAGATTATTATATTAATAATTTGTTATTTGATTATATTGATTAGAGGTTAATGATTACTGAATTTAATTAATAATTAGTAATTAAAAGTTCGCGGATTTCTCCTCGGCTATTGCCTTTTGAGTTAATCATCCGAGAGGCTAAAATCCGTTCAATTTTAAAATCTTTGTACAACTCATCAAAGAAATCATCATTGACATAATTAGTTGGATCTGAATTACTTAACATTTGAAATCCTCCCTGCTGTGAAACGGTGGTAAATACTTGTTGAAGTCGATGTTGTTCATTATCATCAAATTCAACTGATCCATAAGCATTAAAATTGGATGTTTTACTAATTGGTCGATAGGGTGGATCATAATAAATAAATGTATGACTATCAGCATATTTTAATACTTCTGAAAAATCAACTTGCTGAAGGGTTGCAATTTGCAATGCAGCAGCAGCCGCTTGTAGGTTTTCAATATTCAAAATTTTAGGATTTTTATATCGTCCGTGAGGAACGTTAAATTTACCTTTTTTATTCACTCTAAATAAGCCATTAAAACAAGTACGATTCAAAAAAAGAGTTAAGGCAGAACGCCTAACAAAATTATCATTAGAATTGTGAATATTCTCTGTTTTATTAAACTGATTATATTCTTCTCGTTTCTGATAGTAAAAATTAATTCTCTCGTTTTCATCTAATCTAAGATAGTCATCAGAAATATCAAGCAGTTCTTGAATTAATTGATTGACATCCTTTTGAATAGTTTTATATAAAATAATTAATTCTATATTAGTATCAAATAAATAGATATTTTGCAGATTAAAAAAAGAAATAATATCAAAAAAAACAGCACCGCCCCCGATAAAAGGTTCAATATAAGTATTGATTTTTTCTCTATCTTTCTCAGAAGGATATCGTTTTCTAATTTGAGGTAATAGCCGACTTTTTCCACCTGCCCACTTAAGGATGGGAGTAGGTTTATATTCTGTCTCTTGATGACTGAACATACTTTTATTTTAAATTAGTTTAACTATCAAAAAATTAACATCTCGACTGCGCTCGATGTTAAAACTGAGCGTAGCCGAAGTTTTAACTTTTACTCATGAATGCATCATGAGATAATTCAATTGGTAATTCAAACCCCACGGCTATTATATCAGCTTGACGTTGCCCTGTCTCTGTATGATTTAATTGAATTTGTAAATAACATTCTGGTTTATAGTTTAACCGTTCTGCCCATTCAATCGCAACAATTCCCGGTTCTACCTCTATTCCTTCCCAATATAATTCCGGGTTTAAGCTATCTATTTCCTCCGGTTGTAAACGATAGCAGTCAAAATGATAAAGAGGAATTCGCCCATTCATATATTCATTAATTAGGGTAAAAGTCGGACTGTCAATTGTTTCTTTAATGCCTAATCCTTTGCCAATACCTTGTACTAAAGTAGTTTTACCGCTGCCTAAATTCCCGGCTAATAGAATTGTACATCCGGGAGAAAGCGATCGCCCTAATTGTATTCCCAACTTTTGTGTCGCTTCAGCATCTGCTAGTTGAATTTTCATTGGCTTCACCATTGAGTCATCTAGATTCAAAATTTTGATATCTACAATATTAGCGGGATATATTACTATTGTCCTGAAAACAAAGCAGGGGTTGATAACATTCAAAAATCTGCTAATCTTACAAAAATTTTACAGATGGCTTGTGATGGCAGATAAATAAAAGAAATAGCGTAGAAAGAGTGCTATCAAATAATTAACTTGTAATTGTAAAGTATACTAATATTTTTTATATAATTTTAGATTCACTCTTCAGTTTTTATCCATCCTCTGCCCATAAATCCCAGCAAACCTGAAAGAGTACCAGCACCTCGCCAGATTGAAAGCAAGGCATTATTCAAAGCATATTTCCCTTGTAAAGTGGCTAATGGAAGAGAAAATATACCGATTGTTAATAAACCGCATCCTTTGATAAATCGAATTCCTTGAATTTTCAAAGATGGATATAATTCTCGTTCAAATAAACTTCTCGCACTCCAGCCCCAGTAACCTCGGTCTAATAACCATTTTAAATTAACTCGAGATTGCGGAATAGATTCACGGACTATTGCTTCATCCGCCCACACTATTTTGGCACCGTCTTGATGAAGTCGCATAAATAAATGCGTATCCTCTGAACCGATAATTGCAAAGCGTTCATCAAAAACGGTTTCTAATTTCTTTAAAAGCTGACTGCGAACTAAAACATTATTTGTATAAGCAACATCCATAACATATCCTGTAGGATAGTGCCTCGGTTCAAAGAATTTTCCTTTGTTAATCCAATCTGGAATATCAACAGCTTCAAAGGATGGAATAACAGGCCCGCCCACCGCATCAGCTTCGTATTTATCTTGAACGATTAAAAGAGTTTCTAACCAGTCCGTATCGGGAATTTCATCATCATCAATAATGGCAATAAAATCTGCATTTTTTGAGGAGTTTATAATCGTTCTGTTACGTGCATAAGAAACACCTTGTTGAGTTTCTATATCGTACTTCACAGGATATTTAAAACTGGGAATGATTTCCTCAACAACGACTCGTGCAGATCCTGAAGCGTCATTGTCAACAATAATAATTTCTAGATCGGGTGACTCAATTTGATTAAAGGTTAGCTTCTCAATACTACCCAGTAAGTGCTTTAACTGATTAGGTCGCTTGTAAGTTGCTATGCAAATTGATATTAACATAATCTACCTTCTATGTACTTTCTTCGTTTTTTGATTTTTTAGGTAATGAATCAAATCCTAAGCTTTTTCTGAATCGTACTTTAATGTAGGAACAAGTTCAAGTAAATCTTGATATTGCTCAACAGCAATATTCGCTTTTGCTGAGATCATAATAGCAATTTGATAAGGTTCAATCTCAAGGATAAACTGTTTTAAATCTTCATGAGATAGAAATTTTTCTCGCCAGTAATGGTGACAAATTTGAGGTTGTGCATAATAATGTCCGGAGGTTTCTCCTAAAACTTGATCGACAAATACACCATACAGCACATATTCCGAAATATCCCAACAGCTACAAAACGTTTCTATCCAGTGACGGTTAGAGTATTTTTCTAACGTTTCGTATAATTTCAAAACATTATCACGCCTCCAAGTCACAATCTGACAAACATAATTATGTGCAGGAAACTCAGTCATCGGAACTTGCAATAACTGACTAATGGTTTCAAACCATTGAGGAAATCGACCTAAATCATGAGGAATTGAATTAAGTTCTCGAAAGAATCGAACTTTCCCATCTTGAATTAGATTGTCATACAGATTAAAAGGACGAACAAAACTCACATCAGAATCAACAAAGATTAAAATATCTTCTTGAATGTATTGCGCGATCGCCATTTTAATCAATTGTTGAACTAACCATCCTCTAATCGGAGGCGTTTTCAGACTCAGCCAGATATTTTTTGATTGTAATATGGGTACTTTTTTAATCCACCAAGGCAGGATTGATTCTTTGGGGATAATTTCTCTGTTTTTGTTTTGTAACGGTTTAAATAATTTGAGGTCGGTTTTGTCAACAATAATATAGTGTTTAACGATAGGAGAAATAAATTGATCAATACTTTGGCAAAGTAATCGACATCTTTCAAAATCTGGAGCGTAGCTGGGAGTAATAATACAGAAGGTAGGAGGTGTCATAGTAGATAATACTGTTAACAATTAATGATTTGTATTAATAGTATTCGTTCGTTGTTTTCAAGAAAATATTCTCAATTCCATCTATCATGGTTTCAGGACTAAAATGATCGAGGACATATTGCCGACAGCGTTGACCCATTTCAGGATCAAACTCTCGCCAGTCAGTGACCCGCTGAAGCAGTTGTGCCAGTTGTTGAGGATTACCCGGTTCGGCGAGGTATTGACTCAGTTCACCTCTCATCATTTCTGGAATACCTCCCACTTGACTACCGACAACGGGTGTACCACTCGATAATGCCTCTAAAACCACACGAGGACACGGATCGGGCCAAATACTGGGAACGACTGTCACATCACTGACTCGGTAAAGATCGGGGGTATTGGGAACGTGTCCCAGAAATTTGACAACATCTTGAATCTCTAAATCATATACCATCTTTTCTAAAGATTGACGATAAGCGATACGAGCGGATGGTGAATCCTCTGATGGTTCGAGTACCGGATTTCCAGCAATCAGTAAACAAACATCTGGTTTTTGATTAGCCAGTAAAGCAAATGCTTGAATTAGGGTTTCGATTCCTTTGTTGTAATTGAGTCGTCCGAGAAAAGAAAAAACTCGCTGTGACTCCGGAATCTTGAAGTGATGACGCAAAGACGCAAGATCATTTCCTGGACTAAATTTTTGCGGATCTATTCCGTTATAAACGACATCAATTTTATCCGCATCAACACCACAAAGATTTACCCATCTATCTTTAGTGGCTTGAGAAACAGCAATAAATTGATTCACTCCAGATAATCCAGGTCGCCACTTTAATTTAAATGGAGTTCCGGGTAACTGTAAATAAGAGACTAAAGGAATTTTTCTAAGGGCTGACAAACTAAAACCCCAAAATATTGAGCGAAAGTCATTAGAAAAAATAATTGAATCTGAATGTTTAGTAATCTTCGGAATATCTTGAAACAAATCAGCAGTAAACTGAATGATATCCGCTGGATTTTTGCGGTTACATTGATAGCGTTTAACGGGAATAATATGCTGACAAAATTGACGATAGTTTTCTAAAAGATCCCCTGCTTCTGTATAGACTAAACTAATCTCATGTCCTCGATTCGCTAGATTTTGACAAATTTCTAGCAGGTTAAACTCTTGACCACCGAGGGTTGATGAAGGATGATTTTCTAAAGCAATTAAGTGCATAATTGATAATTTTAACTCTATAGATCAAAAGCTATAAATTGGAGATATGCACCCTGAAATAAATAAATCTTAGTTCATTTTTCTGAGATTGAGTCGGATAACGTTTGCAAATGAATCAATACACCCTGGAATAAATCTACATCAGCTTAATCTTGTAAAATTGAGCTGAATAGAATTGATATTGAAGCGGCTAAGAGACTTTCACCACTGTAGATAGACTCGCTTCAGGCAGAGGAACAGCTAACAAATCCGCATCACTACAGGAGCGTTCAAAAGCAGTATCAAGAGAATACTTAGGTTGCCAATTCAAGACTTGTTTTGCTTTTTGATTACTGTAGCGTAGGGGCTTAAATCGAGCGTGCAATTTTGCCGGAACAAAGATACCGGGTAAACGAGCTTTATCCTTGAGGAACAAGTGGTTATATAACCAAGCACTACGAGCAATTAATCGCATAATCGTCCAACTGACAAAGAAAGTCCGAGGAGATTTTTCCATACCTTCAATCAGTTTTGCTGCATAAGCATTTTGTGTGGGTAAATTATCATCTACGATATTAATGGTTTCACCCGCTGCCTGTTCACATTCACTCGCCATCACAATCGCTTCTGCACAGTTTTCAACGTAGGTTAAAGGCATGATTGCACTCGCTCCAATTCTTAACCAGGCACTCTCTCCCAGTTCTGCCCCCAGGCAAGCATTCCAAAGATAATCCCGACCATAAATCATCCCCGGACGAATGATTGTTACCTGTCCGCCTTCACGTTCAAAGTCTCGGTAAAGACCTTCTTGAATCAGTTTAGTTTGAGCATATTCGTCACGGTTGAGAGGATCTTTCTCAATAGGAGAATTTTCATCCAAAACCTGTTTTTTAGATGCATTCAGATAATCGTAAACGGAGAAAGTACTGATCGCTGTTAAACGTTGAACATCAGCTTCTGTCATTGCTGTCAGTAGATTCTCGGTTGTAATTACAGTCCCGGCAAACTGAGTATAAAAATCCCCTGCTTTCACAGCCGCCAGATGAATCACATTGTCTATATCTTGTAGATAGTCTGTTAGACCTGATGGCTTTCTCAAATCGAGTCGGACTAATTTGACATTAGGATGATTGTACCAAGACAAACGAGTGGCATCGGTTTTAGGTCGAATCACTGCGCTGACTTGATGCCCTCGTCGCAAGGCTTCTGCAACAATATATTGTCCTAAAAATCCTGAAGCTCCAGTAACGAATAGTTTCATAATGATGGCACCGTTGATGTTTAAAGATCGTGAAATAGAAAAGCAACTGAACTTAAAAAAGTATAGTACAGCTTTTATGTGAAGATTTAACAGTTTTTTACAAGAGAAAGATGACTTTCTTCTGTCACCAATGCATTAACTAAACGACTTGTCACCTCCATTTCTTGATAGCCAATGGGGGGTTGCCGATTTTCCTGCAGTGCTTTATAGGTTTCATCGAGTAGGTAATGAAGCCCTTCATAAGGGGTTTTTTGCAACAGCTTCCGTTGAAAATTATTGACACTTGAATTGATTAGTGTCCATCCGTTAGAAAACTGATTCACCAACGGAGAAAGTTTTTGACCCACTGCACGAGGAACAATACAGCGGACATAAGGTTGAAATAAATCAGCTTCAGCATAACCTCTCGAACCTCGAACAATAATTGAGAAACAGTCAGGCTGAGTATAGCAACTAAAGCGAATTCGAGCGTGTTTACTACCCGCAAAAACTAACGCATCTAAATCATCATATTTGAACAAATCGCCACCGCCGTAATTATTCCAGGCAACTTTAACGTCATCAAAATCTTGGATAAATAGCAACGTTAAGTATGACAAATGGGTGATGAAATCGTGAATCACTCCAGCGGGTAAGTTGTGCAGTGGGCTAGGAAGATTTTCGTCGGCATAGCGTCCTTCACTGCGAATATCTAATGCCATGCGGACTTCTACATCTTGAACTTCCCCCAAAGTTCCATCTTCAACGAGTTTTTGTAATTCTAAAATGGGTTGATTATAGCGATAGTTTTGATTTTCAATTAAATAGCGATCGCATTGTTTGGCAAAAGACCAAAGTTCTTTAAACTCTTCGTAAGTGGGGGTAACTGGCTTTTCACAAATCACATGAGCCCCTGCTTTGAGACAGTCCATTGCGATCGCTTTATGAGTATGAGGGGGAGTCAGGATGTGAACCACATCGGGCTTAGCTTCATTGAGCATTTGATGATAGTTCGTATAGAACGTTTCTGCACCAAATCTCTGGGTCGCATAGTGAGCAGCCGCTTTTGAAAGATCACAGACTCCAATGATACGAGTGCGATCTGATTCTGATAAATAATAAAGATGCTCTTTGGAAATTAATCCAGTACCGATGACCCCGACTTTTAAGATCAATCTATCAACAGGTTTTGCCATAGCAATTCCTTGTATTGTTAACTGTTTATTGTGTAAAATATTTCTATATTAATTATAAATCATTGAAGACCAAAAGACAATAGCCTATTGTATGATTTTTTCCTGATTAACTGATAATTTCGGACTGTTAAATATTAAATTTAAGATTAACTTTTTTAACTTGTAAAATAAACTGTATATTTACTGTAATACGATCCTAATTTGTAATACTTGCGAGTCCTCTCAAGAGGATATTCTAGTAGAGTATGGCTCTATAAGCATTCAAGTAAATAGATATTTTTAAGCATAATTTTTCTCAATGAATCTGTTTAAGTAGCTGAGCGTAACGTTGAATTGGAATTCCAGCTTTAGCAGATATCATAACAGTTACATGGTGGGGTTGAATTTCAGCTAAAAAATCTTTAATTTGTTGTTCTGATAGGTCTTCTGTGCCGAAATATTGCAAACCTGGATAAAATTCATCAATAAAATGGTGACTATCGTCTTTTAGAACATAATCAACAAACATTCCATAGAGAATATATTCCGATACATTCCAAGTGTTGGCAATCACTTCAATCCAAGAACGCCCATTAACTTCTTCTAAATGGTGATGTAATTTAATAACATTATCACGCTTCCAAGTAATTAAATCACCAATATAATTAGGAGCCGGAAAATCAACCATCGGTGTGATCAGTAATTTACTAGCGGCTTGATACCAGCTTTCGTGACCTTTCCAGGATTGAGGGATTGAATTTGGCTCTCGATAAAATCGAATTTTTCCATCCTGAATTAATCGTTCTTGAGGAATTAATGGACGAACAAATGCGACATCTGAATCGACAAACATTATTACATCTTCAGCCACAAATTGAGCAGCCGCCAGCTTAACAATTTGCTGTAATAACCAGTTACGAATCGGCAGCGTTTTCAGACTAAACCATCCATTTTTGATTAAAGGTATCTTATTAATCCATCCTGGAATAACATCCTCTACCACCAAAATTTCTGTTCGGTTATTTTGCAATGTTTTAAACAGAGAGAAATCTCGACGATCAACGATGATATAATGTTGAGTAGAAGCCGGAACAAATTGCTCAATGGTAGAACATAAAAATTGGCATCTTTCAAAGTCAGGTGCATAACTCGGTGTCACCAAACAAAAAGTAGGTTCAGAAGATTGAGTATTGAGAGTTTGAGAAATTGAATTGATCTTTACCATGAGTCAATAACCAAAAACAACAACAAAATAAAAAGACAGCAATATTTTAAAAAAACAAATTGCTTAACTTAATCCAACTGATTTTGTCGGATTTGACGTTGATAGAAGAATGCAACTGCCCCCCATAAACATAGAGTTTTGATAGTATCGGAGGTTAAAGTTGCCCAAGCGGCTCCTTTCCATGAATAAAGCGGAATTAAAAAGTAATTAGCAGCCACATTAAACAAAGCAGTTACAAGAATAATTGAGCCGCGAATATGCTGATATCCAGATCCGGTTAATGTATCAGCCGCGATCCATTGAATTCCGATTAAAAATGGCATCGGAGATAACCATAGTAATACAGGAATAGAAGCAAGATATTCTTCTCCTAAAATGTAAGGAATAAAAGGATTAAACACCCAATATCCGATAAAAGCAATAATTCCGTAAATTATTGTCAGAGGCAATAAACGTTTAGCAAATCCAAATGCTCCCAAAATTCCAGTTTTTCCATGTTCAAAAAACTTCGCATAGGTCGAAGCAAAGACTGATAACAGCGGCATATAGGCCACTTCAATTAAACGATAAGCAGCCGCATATAACCCTGTAGCACTCGCTGTAGCAAGGCTGGTCAACATCGTCTTATCAACACTAGCATTGATAACATCAGCAGAAGAACCAATTGAAAAGTAAATTCCTTGTTTTATATTTAACTTAATTTTTGAAAGATTAGGTTTTCCCGGAAAACCAATCATTTTATGAACCAGAGAAATAGAAACAAAAACAGTTGCCCCATTTCCCAAAAAGTACAAAATTGACCACAATAAAATTCCGGGTGTTTCAAATCCTATTGCTAGTACAATAGCAACAACCAACTTAGAAAAATTCAAAAACACCTGAATTTGAGCCACTTTTTTCATCAAACCCACTGCAATTAATGCACCCGATGATAAGCCCCATAATGCTAATCCTAAAGTATCAGAAGCAAGAATTAATAGTACTGCCAAAGCAGGTATTTTTTGAGGAAAAATTAGCTGTGAAAATAACACAGCCAAGCTAATTAAACAACTACCAGAAACGATGGTAACAAGTAAAGCATTTGCCCATTCTGTCGGGAATAATGAGCGATCTCGAGATACATCTCTGACCAATAAATCTGAACTTCCAAGCGTTGAAAAAGGATTGAGAATTACAGCTAAAGCACTGACTCCCATAAACATTCCGAAGTTATTTGCTCCTAATTTTCTAGCAATCAAGATAAAGTAACCGGCTTGCATGGCAATACCAATGATCCGGCCACTAAGCATCCATAATGCGCCTTGGAATAAAGGCTGATTGAGGATATTTGTGACTTTCGATTTAAGATTATTGAAGTGAATCACAATGAATTTTTGGTGAATGAGATAGCACGTCTGATGGAAATTTGGGCGGAGTGAATGCTTCAGGGGGTGTTGTGATTGAAAGAGATGTAGCAGTGTACAAAACCCAGAATATACTGTTTTGAGATAAGATACCTCCTTCTGTTGCGTTAGTGAGGATAAGATAGGTCATAAATATTAGCGGCCACATTCCATCTAACCCTACACTAGATCGAGCTAAAAATATAGCTCTGAAGAAGTTGATCACAAATCCCAAAAGGTAGGCACTCACACCAAACAAGCCAATATCCAACCATAGATCAAGAATGCCATTGTGAGAGTAAGGGACTGGCCATCGGGCCGCTCGAACGACATAAGCAGAGGCACCATCAAGTCCATTCCAAAACGCTGTATAACCGTATCCAAACCAGGGACGTTTATCGATCATTTCTCCAACCCAAACCCAAAGATCTGTACGGCCAGTTAGAGATGGATCTTTACCAATTAATCCGAGCAACTCTTCCGCATAATCAGTATAAATTTGAAAGACTGTTGCACTTAATGTTAGCAGTCCGATTAATGCAGGAATGAGTAACAGGTAACGAAATCGAAGGACTCGATATGCGCTCAGACTGATCATCAGTAAAGTGAAATTAATCAGAGAACTAGATGACTTGGCCATGACTAGAAGTAGACAAGTAATTGCTAACCCGATGCGGCACCAAAGACGATCCTTTTTCTCAAAAAGACTGGGGGAGAGAGCTAACACAATGCCCCCCATTGTCATTCCTCTTCCTAATAAATTTTTATGATTGTATATCCCTCGCCAAGCCCCGGCGTGAATCACTTGTTCTACACCATATCGAGGTAAAGCGATGGCAAATAAAACACTCATAACAGCAATAATTCCATAAGCATAAACTAATAGTTTTAACTGTTCTTTGAGCGTATAACGACTGGCTAAATAAACCCCAAACAGCGTCGTTCCAATTAAACCCACACAGCTTTTAAGGGTACGTGCGGGAAAGTCAGACCAGAAATAGGACGCTAAGGCAATCCCAATCATGATCCAGATAATTGATCCTTTTTTTAGAAAAATTATAAATTTCTTCCATCGCAATAATAATAAAACGCCAGAAATGATATAAGTTAATAAAAATACTAAAACATTTAATCTAAAATCAAACGAGTTAATATCTGTTCCGTCTCCTTCACTCGCTCCTCCCGACAACAGCAAAGGCAGCCAATTTGCAGAATATTGGATCAGCGCCAAAACGGTAAAGCTCGGTTCAAAATACTTGAGAAATTTTTCCATAAAAAAGCGTTAGATCAGGGTAAAACTGTGATTTTTAATTTTTAACAAAATTTGAAAGTAACTTGATATATGAACTTTGATAATAAATTGCAGGTTCTGTGATTTCCCAAGAATTCACTGGATAGGAGTCATTTTTATCAATGTAGGCTTTCATTGGCGGTTGCTGTTTAACGGTTGTAATTGAGCCTGTATAGTCCTTATTCGGCCCTCCCGTTAAATATCCGGGGGCGGGGCCATGCTTCGAGGTGATCGCATTGTCATAAACTCCTTTTCCGAACCATTCATGAAACATTTCATTGGCCGAATATTCTGCGCCGTAATCATACATATTGGTTAAATAAGCCATGCCCAAAGGATTGACTCCATGAAAATAATGTAAATAATCTAAAGCTCTAATTTGATAACGTTCTTTGTGGGCAGAATCTATATTTAAAAGCACTGCATCATAGTTAGTGTTACCATAGTTTGCTTTAATGACATTACTGCCCCAATGATATTGGTCATCAGGCATATAAGCTCGATAAGGATCGATATTTTCCTGAAAACCGTATGTATTAGAATTAGAAGTGACCATTTTTCTATAAGCATTTAAAATATAATTCCTTAAATCAGAATCTGCTTGTGAAATTCGCGTATAAAATAAGAGTGCATCACCTTCTACGGGTCGATAGCGAGACCAAGTATCATCTTTAAAAGGTTTCATCGAGTTTAAATGGCTCTTAATATACTCGTTATATTGCGGTTGATTCTGAAGCGCTAACAAATAAATCGCTGCGACAACAGAAGTCGCTGTTTGTTCTTCTAAACCTTTATCTGCATCTCCAGCTTTAATTTCTTGAGAATCACAATCTGTCTTTTTCGGGTTATTTTGATACCATTCCCAGGCTTGTATTGATCGCTGACTTAAATCATCTGCATAAGTTTCTAAAGCGGGAAACTGTTGTAATACTAAGGCAGCGTGGGCGAACATACCTGCAGTAGAAATCGTTGCAGAAGAACACTTCGGTGCGTAATATCGGGGACGCCGATCTAAGCTGGGTCTATCTACACTATTATGCTCGATATTACCAATTTTAATAAATACTCCGCCATCATCATCTTGCATTCTTTTTAACCAATCGAGTTCAAATTTAATTTCATCAATTAAGTCGGGAATGCCATTGTTTGACTCCGGAATATTAAAGTTATCTGTCCAAATTGATGGGTTTTCTGTATAAGCGATTAACAGTTGATGAATCGGTTGACTGGCAAAAGTGACATATTTATTCGTATCACCTGCATCAAACCAACCGCCTCGCATATCTTTTTCTAAATTAGGATTATCTTTGTCATTGACATATCGCGCAGAACTATCTTGTTGTGTCCCTAAAAAAGCAGCTTGATCTTGCCATTTTGGATCGGCATAAGGGGGTTGTTTAGCAAATCCACTGCGCTGATAAAAATACATCCGGGTTGCGGCAATTAAAACTTGACGATAAACATCATTTTGAATTTCAAAGGGAAAAGAAGATTCATTATTTTGGGTATCATAAATATAGTAAGAACCTGGTTGATTCACAGCAGAAAAATCAAACCACCAGGCTTTATCACCGGATTGAGAGTTTATTTCACCATTTTTCCAAGGCTGAATTTCTCCAGAATAAATCGTTTGATTAGTTTGAACAGATCGAACCTGATAAGTCTGTCCCGGAGAAAATGATTCTTGTTGATTAAAACCCTGTTGTGGGTCAACAATAACCGCCACTTTGTGATCTTGAGGTCGATAACCAAACTGATCGACTCTAATGTAGTTGGTTGATGTTGCTTGAAGTGGTCCTGTATGAAGATTAATGATCAGCACAACCAAGATACCAATCACCACAAAACCAAATAATTTCAGAGATTTTATTTGAATAGCCCGTATTTTTTCAAAGAAGTTTTGACGAGTAAAATTAGATATAAATTTCATAACGTTAGAGGTTCAATTCCCAATAAATCTACAGTAAAATTCTAATCTAAGGGTGATGCTGAGAGGATAAAGTATCCTGTTGCCAACGATCAAGCTCGCCTTTTTCTTCCATGAATTTTTTTAGCGCTTGTAAATATTGATCACGATATTCTTCATAGCTATATTGGTCAACTTGTATCCCAAAATTAGGCGGTTTACCTTGAAGAATCTCAACCACTTCATCATTAACCCAAGTGAAATAATGACTGCCATCCCAAGTATTTTTCGGATCTTTTGTGATCTGTGAGGGAATTGAAAAATCATAAAGATGAGTATATAGTTGTGAAATTTGGTAAAAACTTTCTAAGTAGCAATCCATTAAGTTTCGTTCATAGGTTTCAGTCACCACAGCCCAGGCTGAACGTAATGGTACATAAGCAATAAATTCTGAGTCCGGAAAAATCTGTTTCAATTGTTGATATTGCTCAATCTGAGAAGGATCGCATTCTTGAGGAGGTTGAGGAGGATGAAAAGCGGGCGTATAAGTGGGTTTATTGTCAAATTCTGCAGGTTCAAACTGCTGATTGTAATAGTTGGCTGGATCTGGACTCATTCCCAACAGAGTCATCGCTGAAAAGGTAAAAACATCGAGGGAAAAGTAGGCATCATAAAATGAGGAGCGTTGAACTTGAGCTAATTCTGAATTTGCTTTTTCAAACTTTTCCCGCTTGACAAAGTTATAGCCATCCACCCCAATATATACTGTTTTTGGTTGAATGCCTTGCTCTTTAATAAACTGAGCATATTGAACAAAATCTTCAACAAAACCGCCTTTAAAAGAATAATTAAAGCAATTCTGATTTTCAAATGTGGAGGCATTCAGTGTAATCACCCGAGAACTACCAAAAATAATACAATCATAATTATTATCTTTGGTTTTCAGGAATTGATTCGTCTTAGATAAGCGTTCATTAAATGCAAAATTTTGACCTGTTAATCGATTCCCTTTACTGTGCCATAATGGATCAATTAACCAGTTAATCCCACTGACTAAGCCAATCAGGATTGCTGAAATTAAACCGTAGATCTGAAAATTAAATCTCATGATACTTCACCCTGAATTCTGATAAATAATTGAGACTTATACCTGCTTTAAAATTGGAAATACAAAAACTCACTCACTCGCGTCATTCCCAATAGACAAACCGCTGTCAAACCGCCAAGAATTGCACTCCAAGTTGGACTGGGTTTCCACTCTAAGCGTTTCCACAACAAATGACCACTCGGGGAACTGTCTTGAGGCTCGGTCAAGGTCGGGCTGTATTGTCCCATCCATTGTTGAGTATTGGGAGTGAACCAAACCACAGCCAATAACATCGTAATCCCGATAACAGCGTATTTTTGAGCTAAGCCAACATTAACGGTAAACCCGCTAAAATCAACCCCCCAAGCTCGCATAAAACCGAGATAAGGTTCCCAAAACTGAGGTAATGAAATCCCATTCATCCCAATCATTGAGGCTAAGATTGACTGAGCAGAATCAAAACTATCAGCCCGGAAAAATACCCAAGATACGACCACTGCGAGGAAGGTCACCAACCCGCCGATTCTGTTCAATACCCAATGATCTTGTTTCAAATCTTGTCGGTAGCTTTTACATAATCCTCGCCACAGGTGATTAATCACTAAATAAAAGCCATGTAACCCTCCCCAAAACACAAATGTCCATCCCGCACCATGCCAAAGTCCTCCCAGTAGCATGGTGATGATTAAATTCAAGTATTGTCGTGGTTTTCCTTTTCGATTTCCACCGAGGGGAAAATAAAGGTAGTCTCGTAAAAAGTGAGAGAGGGTAATATGCCAACGCCGCCAAAAGTCGATAATACTGTGGGCTTTATAAGGAGAATCAAAGTTTAACGGTAGCCGAATTCCAAATAAATAAGCAGCCCCAATTGCCATATCGGAGTAACCCGAAAAGTCGAAATAGAGCTGTAAAGTATAGGCCAGCGCTCCGGCCCAGGCTTCTGAGAAGGTTAAAGGAACCCCTTGAGCGGCCGCTGCAAAAACAGGAGTGGCGAAGGCTGCAATTCGATCTGCAAAGATAATTTTTTTGAATAAGCCCAGGATAAAGACGCTGAGACCAATAGCGATGACATTCCGACTAACTCGAGTCGATGATTTGGTATCAAATTGAGGTAAAACGTCTTTATGATGAACAATGGGGCCTGCAATCAGTTGAGGAAAGAAAGTAACAAATAAACAGTAATTCAATAAGTTATATTCTTTGGTTTGTCCCCGATAGGCATCCACTAGATAAGCGATTTGCTGAAAGGTGAAAAAGGAAATGGCTAAAGGCAGAACAATAGAACCAAGTTGCCAATTTGTATCTAAGACATTGTTGAGGTTATTGGCGATAAAATTAGCGTATTTGTAATAACCGATGAGAGAGAGATTAAACCCGATGCCCAGAATCAGTAAGGTTTTACGAAATTTTTGGGATAGCTTTTCATGACCCAGAAGATAGCCACAGTAATAATTGACCAGAATTGAGGAAATAATTAAGACTAAATTCTTGGGATTCCACCAACCGTAGAAAAACAGTGAGGCAGCCACCAGCCAAAAAATTGAAGGTAGATAACGGTTGACGGGTTCAAATCGACGAATGCAAACAAATCCAATAAGGGTAATTGGCAGGAAAAAGAAGATAAACTCTGGAGAGTTAAATAGCATAACACAGTGCCCCTGATGAGTCTAAATGCACGAAAGCTAGAGAACGATTCGATACCCATACCCCTTAATGATCGTTCTCGACAAACTATTGAGGTTTCAGCAATCAGCAGTTTCTCAGATCTGCCTCTGATTGATTAAAGAGTTTAACTCCTTGAAATCTAATCTTACTAAATCTATCTGACAAAAGCTTAGCAATCAAAGTTAATATTTTGATCGACTAAAAATTTGTCAACAGAGTATAATTTTGAGAGCCGTTTGCTCAGTGTAATTGACTTTTGAGATCAGATGCAACTGCTCTGAATTGCTTTAATCAAAGCTTTATATTTTTGCTGCGATCTTTTTATACTAGAGGGTGTTATGTAAAGTTGAACTCACCCGCCCAAAACATCTACTTAGGTGGAGTCACTTTATTCCTGACTTGCAGTTGAGTCGGCACAGGTGGAACGGAACGATGATTGGATTTCTCGCTGACAAAGTAACGCTTGGCATGGTGGAAATATTTCATGGATTCGTTTTTATTAATGGCATTGACTACCATTCCTAATACCATTTGATTTGAGCGTTCTAAGGTTTCTTTGGCCACCATCGCACTATCGCGGTCAACCGTTCCCGGTCGGGCGACCAGTAGCATACCCTGGCTCATCTGACTCAAAGTCAGGGCATCAGCCGCAATAATAATCGGGGGTGTATCAACAATCACAAAGTCGTAGATTTCAGAAAAACTGCGGATTAAAGATTGCATCCGCTTCGAGTCGAGTAAGGCGAGGGGATTGGGTGGAGTCACCCCGGCGGTTAAAATATCGGGTTGTTCTATGCTGCGACTAATGGCTGTTTCGGCATCCGCTTGACCCACTAAGACATCACTCAGCCCGACGGCATTGGTCAAACCCCAAATGTGGTGTTGAGACGGGTGACGCATATCCGCATCAATTAATAATACCCGATAACCTAACTGGGCGATCGCAGCCGCTAAGTTAGCCGATACAGTAGATTTTCCTTCTTTGGGAACCGAACTGGTCACGACAAAAGTTTTCAGTTTTTGATCGGAACTAAGAAACTTAAGATTAGCTTGTAACATCCGGTAGATCTCGCTTTCGAGAGAGTTAGGAGCATAAATTACCGGGACATTCGGGCCATCGTCTCGCCGCCTCCATAGCCAACTTCGTCGAGAAAATGACGGAATAATGCCGAGTAAGGTATATCTGAATATATTCTTCATATCTTCTAGGCTTCTGAGGGATTTATCCTGCATTTCTAGTAAAAATATTGAACTCGTTGCGGTAAATCCACCCAATAAAATTCCTAATGCTAACAGTTTAGTTTTACCTGTACTACCTTGACCCGGAACAATTGCAGGTTCAATAATCCGGGTATTATTGGTTGTTTTATTCTCCGCGACTTGAACTTCTTCTAAATTTTTCAATAAGGTTTCATAAGTGACTTGCGCCACTTCCACTTTCCGCTCAAGTTCCTGTTGCTGTTGTTCAAATTCCGGTAATAATTGTGCCCGTTGTTGATAATTCTGTTGGGATTGATACAGAGACTCTAATTGTCGAGTTAACTCTAACCGCTTTGTTTCATTAAGAATAAAATCTTCTAATAAATTCTGTTTATTCTCGCGAATTTGTAATAATCCATCTGAGACTAAAGCCGGATTACTAACCGTTCGAGAAATTTGATCATTCAGAATACTTTGTAACGATTCCCGCTTATTTTTCAGCGCAATAATTCGCGGATTTAAATCTTTAAAACGTCGTCGTTCATTCGCAAGTTCTCCTTCGACCTGTTCGAGTTGTTCTAAGGTTCCCTTCACCACCGGAGACTGACTAATCGTATTAATCGCGATCGCTTCTTCCAAACTCAATCCAACCCGGCTGCTTAAAGAACTTGATAACGCATTCACCCCACTCAATTCTGATTCAAGCACAGTAATTTGTCGTTTCAAGTTAGCCAATTCTGCCACAGAGGTTTGAAATTCTGTGGATAAATCTAGGATATTATTTCTTTCTTTAAACAGCTTTAAGGCTTGTTCAGCTTTAAACACTTCTTCCTGAACTTTCGGCAGTTGTTGGGAAATAAATAATCGCGCTTCGCCCGCTTCATCCCGATTCGTATCAATATTATTATTAATGTAAACCTGCATTAACATATTAACCACATCAGCCGCGATTACGGGATCTGGGCTGGTATACGCTAACTGCACAATATCAGTTCCGCCAATAATTCTAACATCTAAACTTTGGCGTAACTCTTCTGGTGTTAAGGAGTCCCCTGTGGCGTTCATCAGGTTAAGATTATCAATGGTTTTTTCTAACAATGGATTAGAAGAAATCAATTCCATCTGAGTACTCAGCGGCGTTTGATCGGCCAGTAACGCCCGTAATTCTCCCAGTCCTTCGCCAATTCCGGCTAGAGAAGAAGTGCGATCTACCTTAAACAACAGCTTGCCGGAGGCTTCATAAGTGGGTTTGAGATAGCGTGTCGCATAAGCCGCCAAACCCACAATTAAAATAAACACACCCATAGCAGGTAGCCAACGCCGTTTAACTGCCCGGAGATAGCGACCCACGTCTAAATCAAGAGATTCCCGATTGTCGATTACAGTCATACGATAAGAATAAGTAAAGTTGTAATGGAAGGGATTTAAACTACTCAGCTAACATCCGAATGGTGTTGATCAAGTTAGATACACCGATCAAGCCATTCCAAGGCCTGAATACTTCTTCTAGCTTATCTCCTGTTTGAGTTAACCCTGAACGTCGAATCACGATAACATCATCTTGACGTAAAATCGGATTATTTCGTTCATTAATATCAGCTTGCCAATCGAGGGTAATTTCGCGGCGGGAGACGGTACCATTAGGATTGAGGCGGACTAACTCCACCGTATTGCGATGGGCCCTGCTTTGATCAAATCCTCCGGCCGCTAAGATGGCTTTATTGAGGGTGGTATCTAGAGGAACTTCCATCAAACCCGGAACCATCACTTCCCCCACAACACTGACTTGCATCTCTTCTCTTGAAAAACTCGCATCTGCTAAAGCGGCCACTTCCTCGGGGTCGATTTCTTTAGCCTGGGGAATGATAATAGAATCGCCTGTTTGTAAAGCAATATCTTGATTGGCATCTCCTTCTATCAACAGTTCCCATAAATCAACCGTAATAATCTGTTCTTCGCCTTTTGTGGTCAATCGACGCAGTTGAATTTCGCGAATATCGGCCAGCGGTGTAATTCCCCCAGCTAGGGTAATGGCTTCTGTGAGTTTGGGGGGTTCGCCAGAAGCAACCGGATCTTCTCCCACCATGTGGGTTCCGGGCTGAAACACTTCTCCCACAATCACTACCGGAAAAGGATCAATCGTTTCAGGGGCAAAACTAGCGCTGGTAATTTGGCGAACCGCTGTGGGATCGAGAGTCGGGGCGATTGGGACTATAATTCTATCTCCATCTCGCAATACCACATCCTGACTCAAGTCTCCCTCTTCAATCAGTTCTCGCAGGTTAATCGTAAACACCTGTTGAGTGGGACTAACTCGGCGGATTTCTATCTGGCTAATATCCCCTACTTGAGTTACGCCGCCTGCCTGTTGCAGCAGTTGAGTCACTTTATAAAACTGAAACTGTCGCGCTTGGGTCTCGGGAACAATTAACGGGATAATATAAGAACCCGGACGATTCACTTCCCCCGCAACCGCAATAGTAATCGGTCGAGGTGAAACAATACTGACTGCGACGCTAGTTTGCTGAACGTAAGGGGCATATTTTTGAGAAATCAAATCGGTTAACCCCAGAACCGTCAACCCCGCTGCCTGCATACGACCAATCAGTGGTAAGCTCATCGTACCATCATTTAAAATTAGATATTCTCCGCTATATTCAGGAACATCTAAAACATTAACCTCAATTAAATCTCCAGGGCCGAGGGTATATTCTCCGATATCGGGAATGGGAAGATTACTTCCCGGACGTGGCATCGGTGGCAATAGCGGTTCAGGAGTTTGGGCATGAGTTGGGTTAATGGTTATAAGGATTAGGTTAAAGAGAAGCGACCCTGTAAATACCACAATTTTTAGATTGAGGTATAAATTTTTTGGATAAAACTCAATCATGGTTACTCATTGTTTTTATCTGTTTATTTCTAAGACCTGATAATTTCCTAATCTCATGAATACACCCTTAATTTACCTTGATCGCAGGTTCAGTAAGTGTTAACTGATTTTATATAATCGACGGCTGAATGTAAGGCTAATTTCTATTTTATCAAGTTCCTCCTCAGATTCGAGTCCTCTATGAACTTTTTTATCAGATCAAGAAAGTTAAAGCTAATAATTAGGTTTTAAATCTCTACACAATGCCAGATAACGTAGCAGTTTACAGTAATTGATGGCGACTTGTGATAGATTTCACCGTAGACCTATATGAATTGAACAACTCGAATGATGGCGAACTGTTGAGATTATTCTCAATACGTTTTGTCAAACAGCAGAAGGGTTCAAGCTGATTTAGATTATTTTCTTATTCTTCAGCATATCACTGATACTGAGACATAATGCGCCAAATTGCCAACTTTAGAGAGATCCCTCTACAGGGGCAAACAATCGGTATGATAGATTTTCTTGCCCTTCTCGTACCCGCTAAGGATCGGGCCGAGGTCGGTTTTCAATGGGTCTGTGTAACGTTAATAAAAGATTAAAAACATTACCCCCACAGCAGATGAAGTCAATCTTTAGCGCTTCATGATCATAGACGCTTTGGTAGTTTGGGCCGATATTAGAGTCCCGAAAATATGCTATTGCAGTTTGTCCTTCAAATGATTATCATTATCATATTGCGCTGCACAACAATAAACTGCCTGCATCCATGATTAGATTTTACCCCTGTAATCCCCATATAGTAGGACTAGACGGGTTAAATAGAATGACTTGGAGATTGAGAAAGCTATCCGGTCAGCCTCTCAAATCTGCAATCAACTCTCTCTGTAATCAGGGTTGGGAAATTAGGGTTGTACGGAAATGGGATTGAGAGGGCAACATAATTAAAAAATATTTAAATATTAAGGTCGAGATTAATCCATGGAAAAGTTGAATATTTGGCAAGAATATCCCATTTTAGAGGTCAAAAATCTCAATGTTGTCCGGGGAAATTATGTAGCCGTGGATCGAGTTTGCTTTCAGATTTTCCCCGGTTCTAATACTGCTATTATCGGCCCCAATGGAGCCGGAAAAAGTACTTTAATTCAAGCAATTTTAGGTTTAATTCCGGTTAAATCTGGCGAAGTTTACTTTCTCGGACGTAATATTCATCAATTAGGGAACAGATGCAAAGCATTGGGTTATATTCCTCAGAAGCTTCATTTTGAGCGCAATTTTCCGATTACGGTTAGAGAATTAGTCAGTTTAGGTTTACCTAAATCCTTCTTGTTTAAAAGAAGAAAACGAACTATTGCCGTCCAGTCCGCCTTAGCAAAAACCAGCTTAGAACATCTTGCCAAACAACCCATCGGCACCTTAAGCGGAGGAGAATTAAAACGGGCTTTACTCGCTTACTGTTTAGTTATTCCTCGTCAGCTTTTAATCTTAGATGAAGCCATGGCAGAAGTCGATGCAAAAGGAGAAGCAGAATTCTCAGAGTTATTAAAAAACTTACAGCAAGATCAAGGCTTTGCTATCTTACAAATCTCTCATGATCTTGATATGGTGAGTCGTCATTGTGATCGAGTTTTATGTTTAAATCGTCATATTTGTTGCCAGGGAGAACCCAGTAAAACTTTGTCTTCTAAGAACTTAGAAGCGGTGTATGGTTCCAGTTTTTCTCGCTATTTTCATTCCTGTTAAAAATTACTTTAAAGTCTTAACTAATGATGAAATGATAGTCATTCCCGACTGGATAGAATTATTAAGTTTTCCCTTTATGCAACGGGCTATTATTGGGGGAATTTTACTGGGGTTATTGGGTGGGTTATTAGGAGGGTTTGTCATCCTCAGAAAACTGTCAATGCTGGGTAATACATTAAGCCACGTTGCATTAATTCCAGTTGTGATCAGTACCTTATTTCAACTCCCTACAACCTTATGTTTAATTGGATTTATTATCTTAACGGGTATCGCTATTCTATATTTAACCGATCAAACAGATCTAGGGAGTGATACCATTTTAGGAATTGTGGTGGCGGGTTCTGTTGCTTTAGGCATAATGGGATTTACCTTAATCGAAGGCTATCGCGGCAACTTACTCTCTATTTTATTTGGAGATATTTTAGCAATTAGTGAATTAGATTTAATTATTCTAACTATATTACTCGTCATTACAATCGTCAGTTTAGTCTGGACTTTACCGCAACAAATTTTACTAACTTTTAATCCCAATTTAGCAAAAGTTCAAGGGATTTTAGTTGAACCTTATCGTTACGGATTTATTATTTTATTATCTTTAATGATTGCTTTAACAATTCGTTCCGTCGGGATTTTATTGGTCAATGCTTTCCTTGTGATTCCATCTGCAACCGCTCAATTAATTTGTGATGAATTTATCCCTTTTTTAATAGTAGCAGCCAGTTTAGGTGCAGTCAGTAGTGTGATCGGGATGCTGATTTCGGGAATTTGGAATTTACCTTCAGGCCCCAGTATTGTTTTAGTCCAACTCATGACTTTTACGATAATGATTTTATTCAACCGTTACCGTCTTTTGCGGTTTTAAGAATTGTTTGAATTGATTTTGCTTAACTCTATCTCTATGATGAGATACATTCTCATCCACACGACCCGAAAACACAGAGACTCAACTCACCGTCACGAGCATGTCCAGTTGTCCAACCACCTTATACTGGGACTGTATTCATTCTTGACCCCCCTGAAACAGTCGTAAAATTCGACAGTGGACAGTATGCTAATACTGCTGTTGTACTGCTGATACAACTGTGTAAATTTACTGAGTTTTCACCTGAAGACCGTCACGAAGATTGAGTCACCCATTCAGTAAAACTCAAACTGTATCAGGCTTTTGAGTCATCTATTGTAATGAGGTTTTGAATGACTAATTTGGGCCATATCAATGAGCGAAAATATAGGACTTGCCGGAAATCATCTGGGCTTAAATGCTTGCTGAGACTGACATTTAAATTTAAATTACAGACAATATATTATTAGTTTATAAAAATAGTAAATAACTTAATATCTATAAAAGTTTATATCAAGTCATTATTATAAAACCATTTTACTGTATGGGTTTCAGCGCTTAAAATCCCAAAATATAGTAAAGGACATCAAACAGATCAGAAGAAATTAAATTCAGCTTTCGCCGCTACTTACCCATCCTGTTTTTTGTAAATTAACGCACACTTTAGAGAAACGAAAATCGGTATAAAGTTAATAACTCAGTGAATTTACAGAGTCTTTACATTAAAATTACAGACCTTTACTAAAACTTGATGAAACTGTCTCGCTATCACTCGTATAATAAATCTACAGTCAGCGGGCGTTAAGGCGGAGAACTTGCAGTTATACTTAGCGGATCATACCTAATAAGATAATTGATTGTAGGGCAAGCATTAACGAAACGCAAGCGAATCGATGAGAAAGTCCAATCCGCTTTAATAAAATTAAGTGTTAAAGCGTATGAGACTCTCGATAGGGGCAAATGAAGTTAAGCGTGTATCACCAACACAAACCGTAGCCAACCATCTAAGATGAATTACAATTCCCATCTCTCTCAAACCTCCTCTTCTGTAGAGTCCTCCGCTAAAAGCGACAGTCATCAAACTTGGGACTCAGATACAGACCAATCTTTACTTGTTGGAGAATTTGAGCTTTGGTATCAGCCTGTCTACCAAGCAACAAATTATGAAGTGGTTCACAACGAAGTGTTGCTACGGTGGCGAGACCAAGACGGGAAAGTTTATCAGCCCGATGAATTTATCCCGCTGTTATCTGAAATGGGCTTACTATCGCAGATTGACCGCTATGTGATTGATAAAGCCATCAACCAACTGGTTCATCATCCCCAACTTTCTATTAGTGTTAATTTATCGAAACTCGCTTTAGCTGATATTACGTTATTACAAGATTTACGGACTTGGCTCAAAGACAGTCGAGTAGAGCCGCAACGACTCAGTTTTGAAATTCCCGAATCAACCATTGCTCAAGACTTTTCTACATCTCTTTCTTTTATCCGAGGCCTTACCGCTCTCGGATGTTTAGTCATTGTGGATAATTTCACCACTCGAGAGCTGACTTTATCTCAATGTAAACAACTGCCGATTGATTCAGTTAAATTAGATAAAGAATTTATTGAACAAATTGAAGCTTTCCCCAATCATCCTAATATTGCTAAGCGTTTACGAGAAATTAGCTATATTATGGGACGGATGATCGCTAAATTTGTTAGCAATGAACAACGCCTGAATTTACTCCAAAGCTTAGAAGTCGATGGATTTCAAGGAAACTTTTTGCACACTCCCAGTCAAACCCCGCAAACATACCCTTGGAAGTCAGTCACTGCACCCACAACACCGACAGAAGACTCAGTACTAGAAGATCATTGGGGTTGGGACGATTTAGGAAAAACAAACGCTCCACCTGTTCAAACCCAAACGGTTCAAACTCAGCCTGTTAAATCTGCAAAACCACCCGTTCAGCCTCCTCAGCCGATTCCCCAACCTGTTAAAACACCTGTAAAGGCCACCACTCCTAAATCCCCGAAAATTGTACCCGTTACCCCTGCTGCTCAATCTTCTCAAATTGAGTTCAAACCGACTCAAGCAAATCAATCTACCTTAACTCCGGTTAATTCTGCTCCAGTACCGCAGCCGACTTCCGCCCTGGCAACCACTTCAAAAGCTGCGATGTTGCCAGTTAATCCTGTCCTCGGTAAAAAACCTAATGCACTTCAACGCTTACTTGTTGGGACAGCTTGTGTAGGTGTTGGTGTTGCGGTCATCGGCGGCACGGTTGCATCGGTTTGGCATCGGATGTCCCACATGGTGGTGAATCATGGGGTGATTAATGGTCGTTTGGTCCGGTTACAATCTCCGATGTACGGCAATATTAAAGAATTTTATGCTCGTCCAGGAGTGATGGTGAAAGCGGACCAAGTTTTAGCTCGGATTCAACATATCCCCGATGAAAATAGACTCTACGAACAACCCCAACTGACTCCCGCACTGAATTTAGCCCCAGAATTACCTGAATTTGAGAATCCCTTAGACGACTACAAGCGCTACCATAAACTAGAAGACATGGCTCAAGAAGCGCAACAAGATATTGCTCGTTTCCAAGGTCAAGTGCAAGCCAAACGCAATCAACTCGCATCGGCTAAAAGTTCTCAAACTTCTCTTGAAGCACGTTTACAGGAAATTGAAGCAGAACGGCAACAATTAAGAAACGTTGAGGTGAGTGTGAGTGCAACTGAAATTCCCCAGCGACAAGCAGATTTAGATCAAGCAACTGCTCAAGAAAAGTTAGCCCGTAGCGAATATGAACGCTTCCGCCAGTTACAGGTTGAAGGAGCAGTCCCAGCCCAACGAGTCGATGAATTACTGGCTGCTTGGGAAACCGCTAAAGCCCAAGTCCAAAAGTCACGGGAAGAACTACGAGCCGCAGAAGTGACTCACAATGCGACTCAATCTGGTGTAGCGGTGAACCTAAAATATTCCAATACTTTAGCTCAAGAAGCAGCGGATTTAAAACAGCAAATTCAACATCAAACCATGCTGGTGAGTAGTCTCAGCGCCGAAGTCGAAAATGCCGCACAACAGCTCAATATGGCAGAAGATTTATACAATCAGCGCCAGAGCAAAATGCAGCAAGAACAGAACAACATCGATCAAATTCGTCAACAAAAAGAGCAAATTAAAGCAGAACAACAACGAATTCGTACAGAATACGCTCAACAACAACAACAACAGGCCATTGCGGCTCAGCAAGCGAATCAACCGAACTTTGCCCCGATTGAAACTCAGATTAAAGCCCCATTTACGAGTGTTGTTTACAAGACTGAACGGGAAAAAGGCGAACTCGTTAATAAATCTGAACCCGTTGTCAGTTTGCTCGATTGTAATACCCTCTGGGTAGAAGTCGTCATCAGCGCCGAAGATGCCAGTCGCTTAGATGCTACTGAACCCGTTCATGTGCGCCTAAGTAATAAAGCGGGTATTTTTGAAGGTGAAGTGGACTTAATTCAACCCATTAGCACCATTAGCGCCAGCAACGGTTTCGCAGAAATTGAAAAAGAAGGCCGTCGGATGCAGGTACAGGCTCTTTCTCCTACCATCCCCGCAGAATTGATGAAAGAACCATTTTTAAAGCGGGTAACGGTTAAAGTTCCCCCCAACCCCAATAACGCTCTACCCCAACAACTCTGTGGTTTAGGGCAAGTCGCGCAGTTAACTTTTGCCAAACAAACTAATCCCACTGTCAATAAGATTGTTTCTACAACTCGTCAGTTACCGACTCGGGTTAAAAACCAATTCGCTGGCTGGTTTACTCCGATTTCCTCTGAAGGAGTGGTATCACGTCCGGGTCGCACAACTCAAGACTAAATCTGCATCATTAAAACGGGAAAGACTGTTAATTTCCTATTGCTTGACCCTCTATTGCGATTGAGAGAATTTATCCCTAAACTATAATGACGAATGCATCTCCGGCTGAAAACCAAACCCATCAGAATCCGAGTCAACAAGGCTGGATTGGAATGGTCCTCATCTCTGCGGCGGGTTTTGTCTGCTTGTTACTGTTACGCGATCCCCTTGAGTTGGCCCAGGCAGGTGTCACAGGCGTATTTACGATGGGTCTGGTGGGAATGTGGCGCTGGTCTTGGTTTCTGGTGCAGGTCGTTCGCAGTCGCTTGTATCTCCACGTTGTTTTTCCGCGTTGGCGACGACAAGCCAATGCAGTGGCGGTGGAAGATTTGCCCCATATGTGCTTTATGATTCCCACCTACAAAGAAAAAATGTGGGTGAATGAACTGGTGTATAAAGCCATTGTCCGAGAAGCCAAAACCCTGGGTCAACCCGTTACGATTTTAGTCAATGGCAGTAGCCGCGAAGAAAATAGCGCCATCCGACAAATCCTGGAAGAACATGATCCCGGACTGGAACATATTCACCTCTATGAATTAACCCAAAAAGACGGTAAACGTAAAGCCATGGCGGACGGGTTGCGAGTGCTGCGGACACTGAATTTACCCGAAGATACCATTGTTGCCTTGATGGATGGGGACTCAGAATTGTGTCCAGGCGTATTGCGCGGTTGTTTACCCTTTTTCAACATTTTTCCTAAATTAGGAGCGTTAACCACCGACGAAACGCCCGTTGTCAAAGGATCTTATATCTTCTCTGAGTGGTTTCACCTGCGGTTTTGCCAACGACACTATCAAATGTCTTCATTGTCTCTATCGCGCAAAGTCCTTTGTTTAACCGGGCGCTTTTCTCTATTCCATTCCCGCGCTGCTTTCCATGATAGTTTTATTGAACAGTTAGAAGGTGATTCTTTAGATGATTGGTTGTGGGGACGGTTTAAGTTTCTCTCCGGGGATGATAAAAGTACTTGGTATTCTTTGCTGCGTTGGCGCTTAGATATGATTTATATCCCCGATGCGATGGTTAATTCCCTCGAAACCCACTCCGGTTCCGTCACCAAACGTGCTTATGATAATATGCGGCGTTGGTTTGGCAATATGCTACGAAATAGCGATCGCGCTATCGGTCTCGGGCCCAGAGTTTCAGGACTGTTTCCCTGGTGGTGTTTGCTCGACCAACGCATCAGTATGTGGACTTCGTTAATTACCCCCGGTTTGTTGTTTTTGTCGCTCGTCATGGGTAAATGGAGTTTAGCGGGGTTAATTCTTGCCTGGGTCAGCTTCAGTCGGCCGCTAATGTTACTGATTATTTTCATGGGTCGCCCTTCCCACCTCAAACCGATTCATTTCCCCATTCTGGTCGCAACGCAGTGGGCCTCTGCGGTGATTAAGGTTTGGAACCAAATGAACATGGCGAAGCAAAGCTGGAATAACCGAGGGGTTCAGGGTATTAAAGTTCAAAGTACAGGCATGGTTCACCATGTTCAAGTCAATGTGGCTCGGTTTGCGATTGTGACTCAAACAATTGCCTTTACAGTCATGTTACTGTGGTTCTGGTTTGGTATTCTAACGCCCGTTGAAGATATCGGTACTTGGTGGGTGAAGCGGCAAGCACCTGTTGAACAAATCACCACTCAAGTGATAGAAGCCACTGAATATGGTATTATACCCAACGATAATCAAGATGATGCTGAAAAACTACAAGCTTTAATTGATAATTTACCCAAAACCAGTAGAGTTCAGATTAATTTACCGCTGGGAGAATTAGATCTCGCTCGTCCTATCACAATTAACCGGAGTCATTTTATCCTACGCGGACAAGATGCAGAACGGACTATTTTACAAGCTCGGTTTGAACCGACTGAAAATGATGCATTTATTATAGTTCAACCTTCCGCAGATCAAATAGAGAGTATAGAAGACGTTCAGTTACGAGGCTTTACCTTACGTTCGGCACATCCCTCCCCAACTGCAAAATCTCATCAATTAGATGGTGTCGCACTGAAAAATGTTGCCAATGCGACTGTCAGACAAGTCGATTTAATCACTCGAGGCCGCCCTGTGATTTTAGACCAAGCTGAGAATATTCTAGTAGAATATGTCACGGTTCGGGGTACAGTTACAGCCCCCGTAGATCTTCAGCAACCTTATCAGCCTCCTGTTACAGATGATGATTCTTTTGTAATGAAAGATTGATAGTCAGTTAATTTGAGAATCCTAACCACCAGAAATTCTCGATATTTTATCGTATATTTATGGGGATGATAATTTAGTATTTCATTCCCCTTAATTTTTTTTTGGGGTTACATCACTTAATTAGAGTTCTTTACCCTGATGAAGACATAGAGAATAGATCATAAAAAAATGCTAATCTAACTTAAGTCTGTCTTCTATCGACACGAAAGAAGTTGGATAATCAAAATGATAGAATCTATCAATTGAGTTGATTTATTAAAAACATCTCTATCAATAGATACAAGAATTATCCTTAAATTAATTATACAAAATACTTACAACTTATAATCTATCGCAACGAGGGCTGGTGTGTTTACAAATATCTTTATTTTACAGTACTTTCGGCTCCCTAACACCTAACACCTAATACCTAACACCGGAGCGATCGCCCAAGCGTACCGTCAGGCGTAAGTGCTATAGATATTGTTACCGCAACAGATAAGATACGCAATCCAATCAAACGGGTGTATCCTCTACTAAAGCTAATCAACAAAATCCCAATATCTGTTAACTCTTCTCAGAAAATATACAATAAATCTTGGTATCTTTGTGGTTCACTCACACTCCCATTACCGTAGATGTATCAAACAGCCATTCAAACCGGTCGATTAGCCATATTATTACATGATGGAATTTCCGGGCCAAAAGGTAAAACAGGTTTATCTTTACTGCGTTATAGTACAGCCGAAATTGTTGCTGTGATTGACTCTCAATGCGCCGGACAATCTCTATCTCAACTCACAGGCATTCCCCGAGATGTTCCTATTGTTGCCTCAGTTGAAGCTGCCTTAGCCTACGAACCCACTATTTTAATGATTGGCATTGCCCCCCCAGGCGGTGCGTTACCCGACGCTTGGTGGACTGATTTAGACCAAGCCCTCAACGGTGGTTTATCTATCGCTAACGGCCTTCATACCCGACTCATCCCCCTGATTGAACAACCCTATCAACAGCCCCTCTCAGCCCTTCTCGCTCCCGGACAATGGATTTGGGATATACGCCAAGAACCGAACGACTTACCCATTGCTAGTGCAGCGGCGCGATCGCTATCCTGTAAAAGAGTACTGCTGGTGGGGACAGATATGGCAATTGGCAAAATGTCTACTTGTCTTGAACTTAATTCAACAGCAATTCAGCGGGGAATTCGTTCTAAATTTTTAGCCACAGGTCAAACAGGGTTAATGTTAGGAGGGGATGGAATAGCTTTAGATTCGGTTCGGGTTGACTTTGCCGCAGGTGCAGTTGAACAAATGGTGATGCAGTTTGGTATTGATTACGACCTGTTGTTTGTTGAAGGACAGGGTTCTCTCCTACATCCCGGTTCAACTGCTACTTTACCGCTATTACGGGGCTGTCAACCGACTCATCTCATTTTAGCCCATAAAGCCGGACAAACTCACATTAAACATCATCCTGATGTTGCTATTCCCCCCTTACCTGAAGTGATTCAACTTTACGAACAAGTTGCTAGTGGGATGGGTGCATTTGAACCTGCAAAAGTCATCGGAATTAGCCTCAATACTTACGGTTTAAAAGAAACAGAGGCAACTGAGGCAATCGCTAAAATTCAGGCAGAAACGGGACTGGCTTGTACTGATCCGGTACGTTTTGATGCAAATATTTTGCTTACGGCGCTATTAACTTAACTGTTATTTTTGGCAAAGAATTTGATCGCATCTTGAACTGTACTATTGTATGTTTGAGCCATGTTGAAAACGGATTGAAAGGCATTGAGATGAAATTACTCAAAAAATTCAGTATCAGTCTGAGTTTACTCGCGATCGGTAACACTTTTACAGTCGGTTGTGAATCGATTTCTACAGCTTCCTGGAATCAGTTTAAACGAACCCCAGCAGTGATTTTGACAAAACTTCCTAAACCAGAGAGATACACCACAGAGGCTGAATTAATCGCGGTTGGGGATATTATGATGCATGGTTCTCAAATTAAATCGGGTTACAATCCTCAAACCCAAACTTATAACTATGATCGCTTTTTTACAGAAGTTCAACCTATTTTATCTCGGGGAGATTGGGTGATTGGTAACTTGGAAACGACGTTAGCGGGTGCGGAAGCGAAATACACAGGTTATCCTTTATTCAATGCGCCGGATACGTTAGCTGATGCCATTAGAAATGCTGGGTTCAATATTTTAACCACAGCGAATAATCATTCTTTAGATCGAGGAGAAACGGGACTATTAAAAACTTTAGAAAATGTTCGGTTTCGCGGAATTGAACCTGTGGGAACCAATGCATCTCTAGAGGAAGCTAATCAAATTTTGGTGGTTGAAAAAAATGATATCTCGATGGCGATTTTAGCCTATACTTATGGAACAAATGGAATTCCCATCCCGCAAGGAAAGGATTATTTAGTGGCGCTAATTGATGAAGATAAAATAATCGCTGATATTGCAAAAGCTGAGGATTTAGGCGTAGATATTGTGACTGTAGCGCTACATTTTGGTAATGAGTATCAACGACAACCCAGCCAACAGCAAAAACAATTAGTTGAAAATTTAGTTATGGCTGGAGCCGATATTATTTTAGGGAGTCATCCTCATGTTGTGCAGCCTTATGAAATCTTTGAACATGTTGATGAAGAGGGAGAAATTCATAAAGCAGTCGCTATTTATTCTATGGGGAATTTTGTTTCTAATCAACGAGAAAGTTATAAAGATTTAGGGGTGATTTTTAAAGTTAAACTGAAAAAGTCTTTCCCTGATGAGATGACAACAATTACTGAAGTTGATGGAATTCCTACATGGGTACATCGTTACTGGGGAAAGAATAAATATCAGTTTCGGATCTTACCTATTGAGGCAACTTTAATAACAAAAGATGATCCGTTACTCAGTACAAATCAATATAGAAAGCTAACAGAAAATTTAGAAAACATGAGTAATCATATTCATTCTATGAATACAACTCAAAACAGAACTGATTAATCAGTAACAATCCGCATTAACAGCATCATTTCAATCAGTGTCTATAATTTTATAAGTTTCGACCGTCGGAACATCAATCACTTCATTTTGCTGATTTTCATCGTCAGATTTAATCAAAAATTCTGAACTAATTTCAGCAAAAGCTCTCAGTTTATCAAAAAAGTTGGGATATTGAATGGGAACAACGATTGCTTGAATGGGACGTAATATAATATTGTCTGAAGTGCTAGAAAAACTATAATTAGAAGGAGCCGGATTATTCAGTTCATCAATAGATTCAGAATCGTCTTGAATTTCATCTTGCTCTAGTATTAAGTTAGAGGATATATTCTTACAGACTAAATGCTCAAATTCTGCCGTGAAGTGATAAGTTAGCTGTCCTCGCCGTTGCCAAAGAGACATAATTTGACTGACTGAAAATGCCTTGTAACGCCCTTGATAGAGGGCTTCAATTACAGCTAAATCAATCCAATTTGGCGGATATTCTGTCAACCACTCGATAATGACTTGCTCAGTGGTTTTGTCATTTAAATCAAAGCTATACTGATTTAGTAAAGCCATAGAACGAGTGCAGGAATCAAGGGGTGATTCTATCATCAATTGAGGAATGAGTCATTTACGATGTATCACAAATGATTATTTCAATGGTCGAGCTGATAATGAATTGCTAAAATGGTTCAGATCCACCTGTCCAGTTAAAGTCACTAATGCGGAGGTTTAATGAACCTACACGACGTACAGGATTAATCCGCAACAATAGTCCATAGGTTCGACGACTATATTCTAAAGTAAACTGATTATCAACCGCTAGACCATTCTCTAAATTGATAGAAGATTCAACCCCAGCCCGTATACCGCCATAAATTTGTTGAACCAAAGCCCAAGAAAGAATTTGTTGATCGACTGTACGGTCAAATAGAAAAGGTGATTCACCATCGAGGGCAACTTGAGTATAGGCAATACTAAATCCAGTGTAGTCTAATACTTCTTTAGAAAAGTGACCTAACTGTCCTTGTAAACCGACTGTTGCGCTGAGATAAGATTGGGATTCATCTTCACTATAAAGGCTGGTGACTCCACGAGCAACCATAAATAATCGCAAGAATGGGGCAACGGGTCTGGATGTATACCGAAGTCCCTCTTCAGGAGTCGGGGGTAAGGCTTCCCCTCGCCACAGAAAAACTGGATAATTAAAGGTGGCAAACGCTTGAAAGCGGTTACGATTAATGCGATCATTTTCGCGATCAATTTCAAGTAAATCTACACGATCGCTACGGGCGTTAATATCTTGATAGCTGGCTTGAAAATTGAAGGTGGCATCAGAATTGCCTAATTTATATTCAGGAGAAGTCAAAACCACCCCAATATTACTATGAACCCGTTGAAAACCTAAAGTACCGTTAAATAAGCGATCGCGATAACTGTATTCTCCGGTTAAAGTATAACCCTGATATTGCTGTTGTAGCCGTATACTCGTACGGAAAGTATCTTCATCTAAATTAGGAAAATTCTCAAAATCACTCACTAACAGCTTGGCATCAAATAACGTCGTCGGGGTAATTCGTCCAGAAACTTCTGTTCTCAAGCCATAAAATCGTTCATCGAGAGGGCTAAGATTGTCTTGAAAGGCACGTTGGACTAAAAATTGCGGCGAAATATCTAAATCAAACGGACCGACGCTGACAGGCGAAACATTCCACTGCACAAAATAGCCATCTAGCTCATCTAAATCATACCCAATTGAAAACGGACTGGGTTCGCGTTGCCGCCGATCTATCACAGTGCGATCGCGAAATAAGGGTAAAGTAAAGTTTTGGTCAAAAACCAGTCGAGAATTGCGGGTAATTAATTCATCTTGAAATGGTGAAATTCGGTTTAATTCTGCCACATCCGCCCTAAGTTCTAATTCTGGGGGTGAAAATGGATCGTTAGTAATACGGACATTCGTTGCTTCCCATTCCCCACTCGATACAATATCAATGCGTTCGGCTTCAAAGCGTAATTGGTTAACGTTGCCTGCCACATTCGGCAAAGACAAACCCGAAAATTCTACATCTGTCCCTGTGCCTGTTCGCAATTGACCCACGGGTTGGGTGGCTGTAATGCGATCGCTAATGGGGGCGCTAGGCAACACACCTGGGGCAAGTTCTGTCGGTTCAGTGATGGTAAAATCAGATCCTGTAGCTGAGGTTAAAACCACACCCCGCGCCTCAAAGATTGTTCCCGTTTCGGCAGCCAGATTATATTCCATCCGAGAACCTCGTACTACTTGCTGTCCACGGGTTAAGGATACATCTCCTTGGGCGACGGCTTGGCGCGTGTTGATGTTAACTTGAACTGTATTGGCTTCAATTAATGTCTGACGAAACCGGACGGTGACGTTTCCCGATGCTGTGACTAATCCCCGTATTTGATCAAATTCTTGCCGCTCTGCCGTCACCTCAACAATATCACCTGGCAGGATAATTGGCGTTTGTGGGGTAGAATTTGAGTCGGAATTTGAGTCGGAATTTGAGTCGGAATTTTCAGTTTCTGAAGGGAGTTGAGTCAGAAAGTCGCCTCGATCAATAGAGGCTGAGAAAAAAGAAGCTGAATTTAGCTCTGTTAGTCGATTCCAGGCGGTTAAAACCGAATTTTTGCTAAACTGATAATTAACTCTAGAGTCCTGCGCTTCACGCTTCTTAGATGATCTGTTTAACGACAAAGCAGGGCCCAGGTGTTGAGCCGAACGGTTCATTTCCGATGCCAGATCTGATGCGATGGGGATCTCGAATTGATACTCAACCGTTTCCCTATAAACAATAGAGGGCTGTGGTTCTAGTTCAACCGAAGTAGAAACTGTTGCTTCTGTTGGGATTGTTTGAACAATTGCTGGCAGTTCAGGGGGAGGGACCGGATAGGGCATGGTTTAACAACAAAAACGACGCAGGTGATCTCGATCTAGATAATCGTACTGCGCTCTCGAATTATAGCAATCAGATGAACAACTGCTGTTAATTTTGCTTTTGATTCAATCAAATCAATGTTCAGCAGCATTAATCTCGCTAAACTGAATAATGCTGCTTCGATCAATGTTAGTCTAAGTCTTTGCGCTTGGGGTTACGGGCTGGGTCATTAGAGAGAAATCCAAATATAAATAGACCCACAAAGAACAATACGACAATATTAACAACGATTTTTAAGGTTAACATGGAGCAACTCCCGCAGCTTATAATGATGAAATACAACAATCAGGGTTATCGAAACCCAATGACTTCATTATCATATCCTAAAATGTCTGGCTTTAACTGCACAAGTTAAGAAGTTTACTGTTATACTGACAGGTCTTTGGCTTGGGTACAGACCAGTACAGACAACAAGTTCACAATGGTATAAACAATTTCATCTGTGGGAAATTGACAATCTATTATCGCAACTTTAAATCACTTCAATTTAACTTGAAGAATTCTCGATAAAACATGCTATGGACTGGATAGAAATTTCTAATAGTTGGGTGTTGATCCCATTGCGACCCAAAGCAATTATCCATTTTTTGGGGGGTGCATTTGTCGCCAGTGCCCCTCAACTCACCTATCGCTGGTTGCTAGAATCTCTTGCTCAACAAGGATACGGGATTATTGCTACACCGTTTATCAATACCCTCGATCATCGTCTGATTGCTAAGCAAGTGTTATGGACATTCGAGGATTGTTTAGAAGATTTATACACCTCCCGACTCCTACGACGGCGAACCTTACCCATCTATGGACTCGGACATAGTATGGGCTGTAAACTGCACTTACTGATTGGTTCATCGTTTCCGGTAGAACGGGCGGGTAATATTTTGATGTGTTTTAATAATTATGCCGCTCGAGAATCGATTCCATTGGTTGAACAAATTTCCTCGATGGTGGAGGTAGAGTTTTCTCCGTCTCCCACCCAAACCAATCGCTTAATTTCAGAACGCTATCAAATTCGGCGAAATCTGTTAATTCAATTTAGTAAAGATGCAATTGATCAAACTTTACCCCTCAACAAAATTCTACAAACTCGATTTCCGGAGATGGTCACTTTAGTCAGGCTCAATGGCGATCATCAAACGCCGTTAGCCCAAGATTTAAATTGGCCAGTGGGTCAGAGTTTTACCCCGTTTGATGCTATTGGTCAATGGGTCAGACAACAAGTTTACCAAGATATTTATCGTTTGAGAGCAGAAGTGTTGCATTGGCTCAATCCTCTGGCTCAAAGGCTTTAAGTTTCGCAGCCCGGTTGCCAGTGCTTGACAATCTTTAAGCAGTTGCGGTGATCTTCTGTTCGTTCGTAACTCAACTCATCGGCAATATCTTGAATCAATTTTAGCCCGCGCCCGCCACCTGCATTCTTATCTATGGTTTGAGCAGAAATTTGCTGCAGCTTTTCTATTAAGTCAAAGGTCGGGCCGTAGTCCCAAATCCCAATCATGATTTGCCCTTCAGTAACGCTCACCTTCATCTCCACGAATAAATTTTCTGATGGCAGATTTTTATGAGCATGACGAACCGCGTTGGTAAATCCTTCGGCTAAAGCCAGTTGGCAACGCAGCCAGATCGATTGCGGAACCGGTTGATGAGCGAGTTCACTAAACCAGGACAATACATCAACTAGCACGTCTAATCTGGACAAGACTCGAAGCTGAGCAGTGTAGGGAATTGACGCTGAACTTTGAATTTGAATCACACTGAAGACTTCACTTGGAAAAATGGTTCAGGATCTGAGTTAGATGAGTTCAGATTGAACCCAACATTCGCAATACATCAGAGAATCTCTGCCTGCTCAGTGAGCATCAGATACATACCGCTTAAATATCCCTAAAGCTAACTTTGTAATGGATACCAGACAACTATCTGATTAGATTATACTCTACTTAGGCTCAATATTAACTTGAACTCGATATTACTGACCTTGAATCCTAGAACAATCTCGTCGAAGCACCCATGTTTAAAATTTTGGTAATAGATGATGACACAGTCATTCGGGAGTTACTTAGAAGGACACTCCAAAAGCAGGGGTATGATGTTTCAGTCGCTCGCGACGGCGAAGAAGGCGTTCAAAAGGCAAAAGAATTACATCCTGCTTTAATTATTTGCGATTGGATTATGCCCGGTATTAGCGGGATTGAGGTTTGTTGTCAAGTCAAAGATGATGCCAAACTCTCGACAACTCAATTTTTCTTGCTGACTTCTCTGGGGTCTGTTTCTGATCGGGTTCACGGCTTAGATGCAGGGGCGGATGATTTTATCTCTAAACCGATTGAGATGAATGAGTTATATGCTAGGGTCAGGGCGGGATTACGACTCTATCAACTGAGCCAGGATCTGCAAACTCAAAAACAACTCTTGGAAGATGAATTGTCTGAAGCCGCCGATTATGTGCGATCGCTACTGCCTGAACCTTTCACAGAACCTGTTTCAATTGAGGCTAAATTTATTCCGTCCCACCAACTCGGCGGAGATTGTTTTGATTATTGCTGGTTAGATTCTGATTATTTATCAATCTACTTATTAGATACTTCCGGTCATGGACTCAGAGCCGCTTTACCTTCGGTCTCTGTGCTCAATTTGCTTCGATCTCGGGCGCTGCCTAATATTGATTATTATCAACCCAGCGATGTATTACGGGCATTGAATACCACTTTCCAAATGACCTACCAAAATGATAAATATTTTACCATCTGGTACGGGGTTTATAATCGTGTAACCCGGCACCTTGTCTATGCAAGTGGGGGTCATCCTCCGGCAATTTTATTATCGGGTAACCCTAGTCAACGCTCTATCGTTCAACGGCTTAAAACACCTGGAATGCCTGTGGGAATGTTTTTAGACGCTGAGTACACGGATGATAGTTGTTACATTGAACAGTCTAGCAATCTTTATATCTTTAGTGATGGTGTTTACGAAATTCATCAACCCAATGGACTTATTTTTGGCTTAGATGCATTTGTTGATTTACTGATTGACTCTGCCCCGGATAGCAACGGTGGTCAGTTAGATACAGTGCTAGAATCTGTCAAATTAATTAATTCGGGTCATGCATTCGATGACGATTTTTCCTTACTTAAAATTAAATTTAGTTAGTTCAATTTTTACCGGAAAACTTAACTTAATTAATACTGATTTGGGGAAAATATAGCAGCTATAAAAATCCCCAAATCTCGGGTTAAACTTTAAGCTTGGTGGTGGTGGTGGTGGTGGTGGTCGTCGTCGTCGTCGTCGTCGTCGTCGGGTTATGTATTTTGAGTTAGCAATTGATCTTCAAACTCTTTGCGGCTTGAATAAATATCAAAAACTCGATCCATACTGGTTAACTCAAATAAAATCCGAATTTGTTCATTTATAGAACATACAACCAACATACTCCCGGCAGCGCGCACTGTTTTTAAGGCTAGTACAAGCGCCCCCAAACCCGAACTATCCATAAATGTTACATCCTGAAAATCAATTAATACTATTTTAGTCCCCGCTGAAACAATCTCACTAATGTCTTGACGGAATTGAGTAGCTTTTGTCCCGTCTAAAATACCTTTCGGTTGAAGAACTTTAACGTCAGAACTCATAATTTTATCTTGAATTGAAGCATCTAAAAAGTTCACTGATTTTCCGTTTAATCTGTCTATGGGATTGACTAGTCGCCAAACAGTTACTTCATCAATCACACAGAAACTTCAGGAAAATCTATAATAATGACCCTGAGTTAACTCATAACAACGACTGGTAATAGTCCGGAGCCTGAGTTAACATTTGTTAGTAGATAGTCATCGAAATCAACTGACTAGATTACACAGGACTCACTTTTGCCCGGTAAAGCAGTTGGTCTCGATATCGGTAACCCGTGTATCGCACCACAACAGGCTCTCCCGGTTGAACCACTCCATCCATCAGTTGATGGTACTGAGGAGTATAAGGCACTTGGGAGCCTACAGGGGCGATCGCTTCTACTCCCCATTGTTGCATAAGAACTTCTACCGGATGCAACAATGGTAACAATTTTACCGCAGCGAGCTGGGGATTTTGTTGAGCACGATAGGCTGCCGTCGGCCATTGTAATAACCAAGATTCTAACACTTGTAAGCTTTCAGCTTGAAACTCTTGCATTAATGATTCCTGTTGCTGTTGTATCTGTTGCTGCAAGCGAAGATATTCTTGATTCAACTCAGACTCAGACACAGCCGATTGAGATACAGCAGTTGGTGCAAACGTTGCCAGCAATTGTTCGAGAGAAATATTCAATCCCCGACTAATTTTTAGCAAAATATCAACATGGGTTTTCAATGCTAAACCCCGTTGTAGTCGAATAAGCTGCCATTGGGAAACGCCTGCGACTTGACTGAGATCTGACACACTAGAAAGCCCTGCTTGCAGGAGTAAGCGTTGCAACTCGGGGCCATAATCTATAAATGCAGATTGATTCATCTAGACAGGTGCTGATTTAAATATCAACGGTTACTACCATTGCCATTTGCTGTGTCAGTGCCTTGAAGATGGGCTTCGAGGAACCATAAGCGCATATCTACAGTTCGAGAGACTTCTGTATATAAATCGGCTGTGTCAGCATCTCCGAGTTCATCAGTGTAATCAATATCATTTCGTACCAGTTTGGCATAAGCAGCGAAGCGTTCTGCTAGAGCAATGACATGATCTTTGCCATCAATAATGTCTAAGGGGTACTCAGGTAAGATTGATTCTGCCGCTGCAATGCGGGCTGTTCCTAAAGCTGTCCCTCCCAGGGCTGTGGCTCGTTCTGCAATCATATCAACATACCCTTCGAGTTCTCCCGCCATTTCGTCAAACAGCTCATGGAGTTGATAGAAGTTCATTCCTTTAACGTTCCAGTGGGCTTGTTTAACTTGAGTTTTGAGGTCTAACGTCGCAGCCAAACTTTGGTTAAGAATTTCAACTATTTGAGTTCGAGTTTCTTCAGGTAAATCAATTCGAGTTGAATACAGGCGTTTTTTGAGGGTTGTCTGACTCATATGTTTTATTCTCCACTAAATAGTATTTGAATTACAAAATCTGGGAAACATTTTGAGAAATTCTGGTTAAAGTATCCTACCCCATTCTGAGGCCGAATAGATCTTTGCTATGCCAAATGTTTCTGTAACACTGAACGAGGCGCTTGACGCACTTTACAACGAATGGTTTCTAAACCGAGTTTCTGGCAAGCTTCATAACGATGACACCCAGAAAATCCATAGTATTGACCGTCTACTTCTAACACATCAATCGGTTCAATTAAGCCCATCTCTGAAATTGATTTCATCAGGGTTTCGACCTTATTTTGATCGGTGGCTCGGGGTAATGGGCGGCGAATTTTTGCAATCGCAATCTCCTGAATTTTCATCGTTTATGCCTCCACTCATGATGATATTTAAATCATACTCATAATGACTCCGGTTTAACAAGTTTAATGTCAAGGAATGATGACATAATCAGGAAAAGCCTCGACAGGTGACGAAAGAAGAACAGACAGAGGCAAAACAAAGTATTAGAGCAACTGCAATCGCGCAAAGGAACTGCGATCCCAATTGCCAGAGTATCTGCCCCAAACAATAGTCAATAACTAATGACAAATTTCTTGCTGCACTTCCCCAAAATAGTCGCGCTGTATTAAAGTACATTCAATTCCATCGTTTGCAAAGGATTAGTAATCGAGTCAAATCATAGTGAACGATGAACCCTGTTTTCCTCTCCTTTGGCTAAAACTCGGTTATTTTTGTTAACCTGCTCAATAGCTAGAACAAACCCATAACTAATTATTTATCATTGACAAACACCCATGACAACGGACAAAAAACAACAAAGAATTGCAATTTTCGATAGCGGTGTTGGCGGACTGACGGTATTAAGAGAGTTATACCGACAACTGCCCCAGGAATCAATTCTCTACTTTGCTGATACAGCCCGCTTACCTTATGGCACTCGCTCTGCGGCAGAAATCTTGCAGTTTGTCCGTGAAATTGTCGTTTGGGCGATTAATCAAAATGCAAAAATGGTGGTTATGGCTTGTAATACCAGCTCTGCATTAGCATTAGAGACAGTGCAATCAGAATTTGATATTCCGATTTTAGGGGTGATTTTACCCGGTGCCAGGGCAGCGGTTGAAAAAGGTCAACGCATTGGTGTCATTGCAACTCCAGCCACAGCCAAAAGCAATGCTTATCGCCAAGCCATTCAAGAAGTCAATCCGGCTATTGCTGTTTGGCAAATCGGCTGTCCTGAATTTGTCCCTTTAATTGAACAAAATCGGATTCATACCCCCCATACTCGTGAAGTAGCGCAAGAATATCTAGCACCTTTAATCCATCAGCAAATTGACACGTTAATTTATGGATGTACTCATTATCCCCATTTAGCACCTGTATTACGCTCGATTTTACCCTCAACGGTTCAACTGATTGACCCAGCCATTCATTTAGTCGAAGCCGTTGGGCAAGAGTTAGAGATGTTAGGACTACGAAATACTCAAGCGGCGCGTCCGACTCGTTTTTACGTTAGTGATAACCCTCAACAATTTGCTCAATTGTCGGGGCAATGGCTAGGACATTCACCTGCTGTTGAGTTGACGACTCTATCGGTGATAGAACCGTGTGAAATTTCTCAGCTTTAATAAGCTTACGCTTGGCAATCTCTCAACCAGAGACGAATTGCCTCAGCCATCGCTCCTTTTGTCGTATCTGAGGGGTCGGGAAATAACTTGTAACCGGGATAAGGGCCAGATTGAGAAAAGAGTTTGACCACTTCCCAGCCTTTCGGGGTGTGGCGTAGAAACAACCAATGATATCGTTCGACATTAAAGACGGTTTGATTCCGGTATCGCCGTTCCCGAGTCATGATATAAAGTGATGAAAGATCTTTTTGCTGAACGAGTTCAGTCTCGAGAGAAAACGGAGCTTGAGTTAAACCCTGTGCTGAGATAACGTAATTTGATTTTTCACCTAGCCCGACTTCCGGAGAACGTTGTAACACTCGATTTGTATAACTCGGTAATGCCTGCACTAAGGGATTGACTAGAGAGTCTGCTACTGCAATACAACCTTGATCTCCATAGGCAGAGGAGGCTGTTGAAACTGTAGTCGAAACTGGCAGATTATGACATTGTGATAGTGCTTCACTTTCCCGTAGCGATCGAGTTTCAGGTAAAGGCAAAACAGAATTGAATACCAAACTGCCAATAATGACACCTAGTAAACTAGAAAAGTGAATTAAAAATATTGTCGCAATCATAACATAATTTATACTAGGCAATCATGGGAAAGTATGAGACTGCAGTCAATTACACCGAACCCACACTGATGATAAATGAAGTATTTTTCCGATCGCTTCCTTATCGTTGATTTTGACCCAGTCGTATTGTGACTTGCTTGAGCTACAATCTAATAACGAAGTATCGCCCGATAGAGCAAACAGCTATAATGATTGGATCTGATCTGACTCCTCAACACCTAACCTCATCTCCAGAACCGACTCATACCCATGAACATTCTACTCACACCCACGTTCATGACCCAGAGTCTTTGCGAAAAATTGTTAACCGTCTCTCTCGGGTCGAGGGACACATTCGCGGTGTTAAAAGGATGGTACAAGACAGTAGTCCTTGTCCGGATGTTTTAATTCAATTGGCTGCTATTCGGGGTGCATTAGATAAGGTGGCTCGAATGATATTAGATGAACATTTAACAGAGTGTGTGGCGCGGGCTGCTGAAGAAGGAAATATTGATGATGAAATTGAAGTTCTAAAAGCAGCACTGGATAGATTTTTACCTTAAACTAACTGGCACAATATTCTATTGTAACTTGTTTTAGGTGAATCAGTGTTGGCTGAAAGATAAGCGACTTAAAAGAACAAAAATTAATCAAATCATAGTCAGTTTTATGATCAAAAAGGCTTTATTTTTTGGGATTTGGATTGGATTAATTGTTTATGCTTTTGGCTTTGCTCCCCCCAACCAACCTAACACATTTGAGTTGATTCAACGTCTTTCAACAGGTGATTGGGATGGAATTAACCCTATAGTTGTTGCTTTGTTTAATTTGATGGGAGTTTGGCCGCTTGTCTACAGTTGTGTGCTGATCGCTGATGGTCGGCTACAACGAATCGCGGCCTGGCCGTTCGTATTAACCTCTTTTGGGGTCGGTGCATTTGCTTTGCTGCCTTACTTGGGTTTACGTCAACCTAACCCAGAATTTAGTGGAATTAAAGACCGATTCATTCAGGTACTCGATTCTCGCATCACTGGTATTATTTTAACTTTAATTGCAGTCGGAATCGCAGGTTATGGTTTACTCGGCGCAAATTGGAGTGATTTTGTCACCCAGTGGCAAAGTGATCGATTTATTCATGTTATGAGTTTAGATTTCTGTTTGCTGGCGTTGTTGTTTCCAACAATACTTAAAGATGATATGGCAAAGCGAGACATGACCAGCGCGGCTTTATTTTGGGGCGTAACGTTGATTCCCTTATTCGGGCCGTTATTCTATCTATGCGTTCGTTCTCCTTTGATCTCTACCCCTTCAAACTCTGTTAATCAATCTTCTTCTATTGTGGTGGAAACTTAGAAAGATTAGCAACAGTAAAGCGTTATTCATCAGTTTATAGCTAAACGTTCTCAATAAGAATCTTTTTTGACAATCACTGCAAATTTTGTGTATCATTTTTAATATAGAAGCTTTATTGAGAGTCAGTCATGCCCCTGTATAACTCTGAGTCATTTCGTTCTGAACTCAATCACAAAGGTTGGCGCTTAACTCCTCAACGAGAGACAATTTTACAGGTTTTTCAGAATCTGCCGAAGGGAGATCATCTCAGTGCAGAAGATCTTTATAACCTGTTAAAAACTCGGGGAGAACCGATCAGCCTATCAACCATTTATCGAACCTTAAAATTGATGGCAAGAATGGGGATATTACGAGAATTAGAATTTGCTGAAGGACATAAGCATTATGAAATTAATCAACCGTTTCCCCACCATCATCATCATTTAGTTTGTGTTCAATGTAATCGTACAATTGAATTCAAAAATGATTCGATTTCCAAAATCGGGATGAAGCAAGCAGATAAGTCTAGTTTGCATTTATTAGACTGCCAATTAACGATTCATACCGTGTGTCATGAAGCATTGAGAATGGGGTGGCCTTCTCTTGTGTCTAGTGACTGGTCTTGTCAAAATGCGATCGCGGAGCGTGATTGAGTCCGATCGCAGAAAATACGGCATCAGAATCTAAAGCACATCACTCGTGTGATGGATCAAGTTAGAGTTTCCTGCTGATTTAATGTAGTAGTGATTAGATCATCTGTTCAATCTCTTCAGTTTTGTGAACTGGAGTCGGTTCAGAAAGATGAGGTGTAGTACTGACAGCTCGCCGCTTAAGATGATTAGCAACAACTCCCAGACAAGGTAAGCGAAAAGTATTGAGTTGATTTAAAGTTTGCTCAACTACAGATTTACGACTTTTAGCAATACCAACCACCATAATTAAGCCATCTAAATGACCGCATAAAAATGTTGCATCTGTGTACTGACTCAGTTCTGGTGTGTCATAAATAACTAAGTCAAAAGTACGTCGTAATTCTTGAATGATATGCTGCATTTTACCCGAACCCAGTAATTTAATTGCAGCTAAGCTAGGATTTCCTGCTGTTAACACAAACAGATTTTCAGAGATTAAAGACCGTTGAATCACAGCGCTTGGGGTTAATTTAGTCGTCAGTAAATCACCCAATCCTTTTTGATTGGCTAATCCTAAACTGCTGTGAAGTTGAGGGTGGCGTAAATTTGCATCGACAATTAACACTCGCTGACCCATATTTGCGATAGTTTGAGCCAGATGCAAAGCAACAGTCGATTTACCATCGCGTGACTCAGCCGAACAAATCGCAATTGATTGGGCTAAAGCATCAGCATGTAAAAATTTGAGATTAGCATAAAGCGAATCAAAAGCATCAATGAAACTAGATTGATAATCGTAACTCCCCCGATTGGTATCTGCTAAGCCCGGAAGCTTGAATAGATTTAAAGAAGACTGTATTTTTTGTCGAGGAATTACTCCCAATAAAGGAACTTGAATACTGTCTTTGAGGTCTTCGGTGGTGTAAAAAATATTATGAACTCGTTCGAGTAAAATTGCCAATAAAACGCCCAATCCTAATCCAGCTAAAGCACCCATTGCAATAAATTTTTGCGTACTTTCCTCAACCACCGATGCCGGCGCTCCCAATTCATCAACTTCGAGTTGAGGCGGTGAAATCACCTCCCAAGGAATATTACTCTGAGCGGCTTCTACCCGTAATTTTTCTCGTTGAGTCAGAAATCGATTCAGGTTTTGATTCGTCATCTCTAACCTTTGAGCTAAATCTGTATACTGACGGCTAATTTGAGGCAATCGTTCTGCTTCTGATTGGAGTTGTTGTTGTGTAGAAGTTAGTTGATTTAAACGAACTTCTAGTGGAGCAATTTGATTGCGAGCCTGCACCATTTGATCGATTAGAGTTTGTCTGATTGAATTTTGGTAGGTATAAATTGAAGGATTAGAGTTCCGACTCGCAGCATTTTCTCCTAAAATTCTTCCCGTTTCTTGATTTAAAAGATTCAAAATATTTTGACGCTGCTGTCGCAGGAGCCTCATTTCTGGCGTATTCTCATTGTAAATAGCAGATTGCTGAGCAATTTGATTTTCAATTTCAGTCAAACTACTCAGTAGCTGACTGCGGTTGGGATCTTCACTCAAGGCTGACGCGGCAATGGCTTCTTCTGGTGTTAATTGCAGTTGATTTTGCAAGTTACGGTATTGAGTGCGTAATTCTTCTAACTCCCGCTGGGTTGTGATGCGTTGCGTATCGAGATCTCGAATTTGCTGATAAACTTGCTCTGCTTGAGTTTGAGGATTAATTAATTCGTAACTTTGTTGTAATCTCTGAATTTGTGCTTGATATTCATTGGCTCTTTGCTGCAGAGCAGGTAACTGTTCGTCAATGAATTTTACCCCTTCACTAATGCGATCTTTGCGTTCATCTAAGCTGTAGCGTAAGTATCGGCCTTGTGTCGCTTCTAAAACGAGTTTAACTAATTCTGGGTCTTTCGCTTCATAGCTAATTTCTAAGATTTTTGTCGTATCAAATCGTCTGTTGTCTCCGATTACTCTCCCCACTTTTAACTTTTCCTGCAGTTTTTTAAGCTGAAAGTCTGGATACTGTGCTTGTACTTCTCGAACAATTTCATCAAGTATTCCAGGACTTTTAAGTATCTCTAGCTGAGTGGGATAATCAATGCTAAACAGATTGTCATTCGGAGAACCTTGAGTTCGGGTTAAAGTCAAGGGATCAGATAGCTTGTCGGCCGAAGTCACAGGTTCAACTAGCATTTGGAAATTACCCGCATAAATCGGTTCGACTTCTCCTCCAAAACGCCATGCTAGCGTAGTTGTAATTCCCGCAATTCCTAATATCAATAATGCTTTGCGTTGAATTGTTCTCAGCAAGGGTTGAAAATTCAATCCCCCTTGTGATGAATTGGCTAAATCTTCTGTATCATCTGAAACAGATATATTTTTAATTGAATTAGACTCAGTGGCTACAAGATCACGCTGCATGATTATCTAAAATTTTGCGACATCTTCAGTGGATATAATAAACTCGGAATTGCTTTAAGTTAGGGTATTAGTGATGTGAAAGATTGATTTTAATCATTAAGTTTAACCTAATAAGAGTGGCTTTGCTGATTAAAGTATTTTTCACTCTTAACCGATAGACGTATAGATTAACTTAAAGCTTGTTGCACCCCTTATGCTGATTTCTTTACCTTAACTCACTTTACTTTAGCATTAGTTAGAATCAGTTTGAAAAAATACTCTGAAAAAAGCAGCCAACGATAAAAAGTTTTCAAGTGGCCGGATCAATTCTTGAGTTGTATCTGATAAAGCTGTTATGATCGATCGATTTACAACTATAATATCATTATTCCGAACAATCGGGTTATTATTACCACTAATTCCCCGAGAAAAATCAATGGGAATTTTACGTCGAGTGACTGTTCCATCTGGGTTGACCCGAATTAGTTGGACTGAGCCTTCGCTGGATCGAATTCGGTCAAATCCACCTGCTGCCAGTAAGGCTTGATTGAGCGGTGTATTCGGTGGAATTTCAACAATACCCGGTTCAACTACTTCTCCCACAACGTTGACATTAATGGTTGCCGGAGAAAAGTTAGCATTAGCGCGTGCATCTAATTCTGTTGTGGCAATTTTATCTGCTTTTGGGACGACAATTGTATCTCCTTCTTGTAAGAAAATATCTTGATTAATGTCACCATTGGCTAACAGCTCCCACAAATTTACTTCAATGGTTTGTAAGCCTGTCCGGGTAATTCGCCGGATTTCAATATTGCGAATATCAGCTAAATCTTGAATACCCCCTGCGATTTGAATGGCTCGGGTTACCGTCGGCGGGTCAAACTGATCTCGCGCATTTGATAATCCTCCGACTACATTTCCACTATCTACAGTTCCGGTGACTGTACCGACTGTATAAGCTCCCGGACGATAAACTTCTCCCACAACCGCCACCTGAACAGGTTCACTGGTTGCCGGAGCCAGATTACTACTAATGATTTGACGCGCTTGAATGGGGTCAATACTAATAGCAGTCGGAACATAAATACTGTCCCCATCCATTAAAATCGGATCTTGGGTTAAATTCCCGAATTGAATTAATTCACTTAAATCTAAAGTGACAACCGTTCCGTTCGGTGCATTGCGTCGGAGTTGGATTTGAGTGACATCAGCAACTTGAGTAATTCCTCCGGCTTGTGTAATGACACTGGTCAAACGAGGAAATTGTCCGCCCCCGCCCTGATTATTCTGTTCTTCGCTAACCTGATAAGACCCCGGACGGAATACTTCCCCGGAAATAGCAACTTGTATCGAACGAGTCCCCACTAAAGCTAGAGTCACCACAGGTTGCTTCAGTAGAGCGCTGTAGCGTTGTGCAATTCGTTCCTGAGCTTGGGGTAATGTTAGACCTTGAACTGATACCAGTCCCACTCCGGGCAGATTAATGTTACCATCAGCGAGTACAAGATATTCTCCGGTATACTTCTCCACATTAAAAATACTCATTTGCAAGCGATCGCCTGCACCGAGAGTGTAAGTATACTCAAGTTGGGTAAAATCTGCCGTGTTAGGTGGAGGTTCTGGGGGAGTGTCTTGAGCCAACAGCGGTAAAGTGCTCGTTAGACTGATTCCTGTGATTAAAGTGAAGTAGCTTAAGTGATAACCGAGAGAGTGGATGAACATAGAGCCTGATAAATATTGGGATCTCCGATGTCGTGTCGTGCAAAATTTGTCCCTGAATAATTTCAGGTTACTCGATTTGCTGTTAGTTGATCGCACCCGCTCCCTAAATCATTGAGTAATGACTCTTGAGTGATGAGTCTTTGCAGGGATTGATCGGCTTAGTCTTTTCGGGGCCAGCACCAAATTTGTACAATGGCAGCCTTACCAATCAACGATGCCGAGCTATTTTTCTTAATATAGCGCACCCGGTAAAGGATTGTCATATCTGTTGTTGGGTTTTGTAGATTGCTGTCGAGCCTATGAGACCCCACATTTCTGGGCATCAACTCAATCGACAACATATTAGAATTTAGACTGTAAGATTTAAAGATGTTGCAAAGCCATTGTATTGACCTCCATATTGAGTATCATTGCCGGGGTTACCAGCAAACCGGGTCTGGATCTATCCCGGCAACCAAAATATCAATTTCTGCTGAGCCAAATACCGTATCGAGTCCCGCTCAACCCAATAAAAAATATTGATTCAAATTGTAATTTTTTGAGTTGTTTTTAGCATCAGCTAATACTGTATTTTCTGACATAAAAAATATAGCTAAACCTCTGATGTATCAAGCTTAAATTTTTAGCTATACTATTTTTCAGTATATTTTAAATATCAAAAATCCTATTAAATGTATTATAATTTATTTTATGAATATCCTTAAAACTCCGATAAACAAGTTAAAACAACCAAAAAATAATAGAATCTTACTCATTAAGCGTAATTCAAAATATAATTTTAAAATTTTAAGGTCGGGTATTATCCTTAATTTAAAATTTTTATATTGTCAAAAATATATCAATATGTCTAAATAAAACAGCGATTAAATTTTGGTCTAAAATAATAAACTTTTATCATTTGAAAAAATATTTTTTAATAGTTATTAAATCTCAAATCAAATAATATTATTATTTAATCCTTTAGCAAAAGTGAGTTAAAATTCTATCATTTAACTGCCTGGGGTGAATCGTTGGATGCAAGAATGATGCTTCGATGATGGAGGTGGTTTTGTAAAGCTTGTATAAAATCCCTCAATTTTTCCTCAATATTTGATAAAACTTCATGATTCCATCAAAAAGCAAGTGTTCAACAACTTATAATATAATACGAGGAAATATTGAAAACTCTGTCTATTGCTTCTGTATAAGTCAGTATTTTCCCCTAATTACCCAAGAAATTTTGGATAAATTGGATCAAGAGATAAAATATCAAGAATACTTGGTCAATCTGAGGTGCAAATTAGGGGACTAACATCTCTGACTCAATTCAATTGTCCTTGATAAAATTTACTCAGGAAATTGTAATGGAAATACCTGCAATGGGTTTATTGACTGTTGTCTTGATGGGAATGGCAATAGGGCTAGCCTTGCCGATTAGTGTATTGTGGGTGGAATGTTGGGCCGCACTTTGGGGTAAGTCTCAACTGAATTCATCTTCTCTAATAACGAACACAAGCGATAAAGAAATTAAAGTCTTTATTCTAATTCCGGCTCACAATGAAGCCTCAGAAATTGGCGAAACAGTAAAGGCAATACTGCCCCAACTTAAAGCAACAGATCAACTGATTGTGATTGCGGATAATTGTACAGATAACACCGCAGCAATTGCTCGTCAACAGGGTGCAAAAGTCTTAGAACGGCAAAACCAGGAGCAACGGGGAAAAGGATACGCATTAGACTATGGTTTACAGCAGTTGTCTGCTAACCCCCCCGATGTTGTAGTGATGGTAGATGCAGACTGTCGAGTTGAAGCCGGGGCCATTGAAAAAATTGCTCAACAGTCGGTTCGTATCGACAAGCCGGTGCAAGCACTCTATTTAATGGAAACCCCGTCTAACCCCACCCCGAAAGATTCAATTTCGGCTTTGGCTTTTCTGGTGAAAAACTTAGTGCGTCCTTTAGGTTTAGCTCAATTAGGCCAACCTTGTTTACTAACCGGAACTGGCATGGCGTTTCCGTGGTCTGCGCTACAAACGATCTCCCTGGCTAGTGGCAATATTGTAGAAGATATGCAGTTGGGGTTAGATTTAGCGATCGCCGAGTCTCCTCCTTACTTTTGTGGTTCGGCCTTGGTTACAGGGATTTTACCGCAACAAACAAAAGCAGCCACGAGTCAACGCACTCGCTGGGAGCATGGGCATATACAAACTCTGCTGACTCAAGTTCCCCGTTTAATCAAAGCAGCCCTGAAGCAACAAAGGGGGGATTTACTCGCTTTGGCATTAGATTTATGTGTTCCTCCCCTGTCTTTATTGGTAATGTTGTGGTTAGCCGCGCTAGGAACTGCAGGTTTGTGGGGCATCATTACAGGAATTTGGCTACCCGCAGTATTTTTGAGTATTGAAGGGGTGTTGATGACGAGCGCTATCGTTATTGCTTGGGCAATGTTTGGTCGGGAGCGGATTTCTGGGAAAACTTTATTATCAGTTCCTTTCTACGTGTTATGGAAGATTCCCTTATATTTTGCTTTCCTCATTAAACCTCAAAAAGATTGGGTCAGAACTCAACGCGATTCTGTTAAAACCCCCAACTCCAAACCTCAACCTAAAAATTAAGCCCCTAAATCTTGTGAAAAAAATTGCCTACCTTGTAAACCAATACCCGAAAGTCAGTCATAGCTTTATCCGTCGAGAAATTATGGGGATAGAGACTTGTGGCTTAGAAGTAGAGCGATTTTCGATTCGTTGCTTAGAATCTGAATTAGTTGATGAAGCAGATCAACAAGAACTCAGAAAAACCCGATATATTTTAGCCGCTGGCACCGGTCGTTTACTGCTCAATTTATTTTGGGCTGCTTTAACTCGTCCTCTGAAGTTATTAAAAGCGGCTTACTTGGCCGGGAAAATTGGGATCGACTCTGAACGAGGCTTAATTTACCACTTCATCTATCTAGTTGAAGCTTGTACCTTGTTGTGGTGGCTTGTGGCTGAGCAGGTGAATCAAGTTCATGTCCATTTTGGCACTAACTCTACCACCGTTGCCATGCTGTGTCAAGAACTGGGTGGCCCTCCTTATAGTTTTACCGTTCATGGGCCAGAAGAATTTGATAAAGCTGAAGCAATTGGACTGACTGAAAAAATTAATCGCGCCGCCTTTGTCGTTGCCATTAGTTCGTTTGGTAAAAGTCAATTATTTCGCTGGTGTGACTATAAACAATGGTCTAAAATTCACATTGTCCGCTGTGGTGTAGATGATTCCTTTCTCAATCAAACTCCCACTCCTATCCCTACAACGCCACGGTTTGTCTGTGTTGGTCGTTTGTGTGAACAGAAAGGTCATATTTTATTAATAGAAGCTGTTAGTCAACTGGCGGCGGAAGGGTTAAAATTTAAGCTGGTGTTTGTGGGAGACGGAGCATTGCGCCCGTCTATTGAAACTTTGATTGACCAACTTAAACTGAATGAATATATAGAGATTACAGGCTGGGCAACTAATGCAGAAGTGCAACAACACATTTTAGCCAGTCAAGTGATGGTTTTACCCAGTTTTGCTGAAGGTCTACCCGTTGTTTTGATGGAGGCTTTAGCGTTAGGTCGTCCGGTGATTACCACTTATGTCGCGGGCATTCCAGAGCTGGTTAAATCAGGGGAAAGTGGTTGGTTGGTTCCCGCCGGATCAGTGGAAGATTTAAAAAATGCAATGAAATCTGCCCTACAAACTTCGCCTGAAAGACTAAAAGAAATGGGAAGTAACGGGATGCAAGCTGTAAGCCAACAACATAATATTTATCAAGAGTCTCACCATCTGTTTGATTTGTTTAAATCTTACTTGAAATCTGAATAACAGTGATGACATAATCAGGTTTTAGTCCCGATTATTTATCTAAGTTATAAATGAAAAAAATAGATGAATTAGATTTTATTAATTTAAAATTAATCGAATAGATGGTAAAATAAAAAAATAATAAAGCTGAGTTAAGTTTGACTTGAAATACTTAGACTGATCTCATTCAAAGCAAAGATTTAATGTATGGGAGGAGGAGAAAAGTTGCAGTCAATAGGAGTAGTTCTAATTGGACGAAACGAAGGAGAGCGTCTCATCGGCAGTCTTGACTCTGTAGTCGATGGATCTCGCCCTGTGATTTATGTAGACTCAGGCTCTACCGATGGCAGTTGTGAGGCAGCAAGCGATCGCGGGGCCTCGGTGGTTGAGTTAGATTTATCCATTCCATTTACCGCCGCCCGCGCCCGTAATGCCGGATTTGAATACTTACGTCAACATCATCCGAATATTGAATTTGTTCAATTTATTGATGGAGATTGTGAGGTGATGGCAGGCTGGATCGAAGCCGCTGCACAAACCTTGAGTGATGATCCAGAAGCCGTTGCCGTCTGTGGATATCGCCGAGAACGTTATCCAGAACACAGTGTTTATAATCGCATCTGTGACATCGAATGGCAAATGGGGCCGATTGGAGAAATCACTCATTTTGGTGGAGATGTGATGATCCGGGCGCTCGCTCTCGAAGCAGTTGGGGGTTACAACAACAACGTCATTGCCGCAGAAGATGATGAGGTGAGTGTACGACTGCGCCAAGCTGGTGGTAAAATTCTCCGCATTGACCATGTCAGTACCCTGCATGATGCCGATATGCACAACTTGTCCCAGTGGTGGAAACGAGCGGTTCGCTGTGGTTACGGGTTTGCTCAAGTCTCTTATTTACATGGGGGTTCGCCTGAACGCAAGTTTGTTAAAGAAGTGAGTCGTACCCTGTTATGGGGTTTAGGACTGCCGTTGGTTGCACTCATTTTAGCCATCCCCACTCGAGGATTATCATTACTATTACTCGCTCGATATCCCCTCAGCGCTATTAAAATCAGTAATAGTATGAAAAAACAAGGCTATTCTCAAGCTGATAGTAACGCCTGGGGGATTTCTTGCGCTGCCTCAGCTTTCCCCAACGTTGTAGGAGCGATCAAATTTCATCTAGATCGCTTACAAAATAAACAGTACCAGATTATTGAATACAAGGGCGCTCAAGCCCCGGCAACCAAATAAAACCCATTCTTTGATCGCAGAGTGGGACATTTGTTATGAGAGGAAATAGGGAACAGGGAGTGGTTCGTTATTCGCTATTTAACTCATGACCAATCATCAATAACCTATTAACCAACACAATTATGACTGCCAACACAAACCCAAACCGTCAAACCACTGTTGCTATTCTCGGTGCAGGCTATATTTCTGATTATCATTATGGTGCCTTGAAAGTCCTGCCCAACGTTGATATTCGCGCCGTTTGTGACCTCAACCTGGGCCTGGCCGAACGATTTGCCGCTGCTAAAGGCATTCCTCAAATTTATGGCAATTTAGAGGAAATGTTATCCACCGAAAACCTAGATGCGGTTCATGTTCTCACCCCGCCCCATATACACTTTCCCACGAGTTCACAAATCCTTAAAGCAGGAGTCGATACATTTATTGAAAAACCCCTCTGTCATACCGTTGATGCTTGTCAAAAACTGCGGCAAATTGCTCAAGAACAGGGCCGGGTGATTGGGGTCAGTCATAATTTTCTGTATTTCCCCATCTATGAAAACCTGATAAGCGATCTGCGTAGTGGCCGCCTCGGACAAATTGATCAAATTGATATTGTTTGGAATAAAGAACTCGGACAACTCAAAGGCGGGCCGTTTGGGGCGTGGATGCTGCAAACCCCAAAAAATATTCTATTTGAAGTTGCGCCCCATTCATTCGCCCATGCGGTGCATTTGATGCAGGGTTTACCCGATTCTATCTCAGTTGAAGTGCGCGATCGCATCGACTTACCCAAAGGGTTAGAATTTTATCGCCGTTGGGAAGTGCGAGGATGGAAGAATAATACTAGCTTACGCATTCGTTTCTCTTTTATTGATGGTTATCCAGAACATTACATCCATATTCGCGGCACCAACGCCACAGCGCGAGTAGACTTTGAGAATAACACCTATGTTTGTCAAGAACATACCCCTTACCTACTCGATATTGACCGCTTTGCTAATGTTGTCGGCCCCGCCAAAGATGCAGCCAGTCAAGCCACCAGTACTTTAGCCAGCTTTGTCTTATCGAAAATGGGCTTATCCAAAGCAGGTGGCCCGTTCCCCTACAGTATTGCCCGCACGGTTGAAAGTTTTTACAATACCCGACAGGGACAACTCGATGAACGAATTACCGCAGAAATTGGTGAAACCGCAATTGCACTAGCAGAATGGATCGCCAACGAAACAGAATTACCCGAGTCTAAACCCGCCACTGAAGCCGTTTCTACCCCTGCTGAAACACCGGATGTACCCCCTGTTCCTTCGACTGTCCTGGTTATTGGTGGGACTGGGTTTATTGGTCGGGCGTTAGTGCGTCGTCTGCGTCAAGAGGGTTACGGTGTGCGAGTCATGACCCGAAACCCCAGAAGTTGTCCGGCGGAGGTGTTGCAGTTGCAAGTAGAAGTGGTAAAAGGGGACTTCACCGATCCAGAAGCAGTCAAATCTGCTTTAGAAGGCATTGAACAGGTTTATCATTTAGGACGGGGTTATGGGGAAACTTGGGATGAATTCCTCAAATATGATGTTGAACCGACTCGTAAACTGGGAGAATTATGTTTAGAAAAAGGAATTAAGCGCTTATTTTATGCCTCTTCTATTGCTATTTATTATGCGGGAGATAAAGGAGATACTATCACGGAGAATACTAAACCTCATGATGGAATGTTGCGGGTACAACCTTATGCTCGATCTAAAGCAGAAAATGAACGCTTATTGATGGAATTGCATCGTCAAAAAGGCTTACCTGTGGTGATTTTCCGGCCCGGAATTGTACTCGGAGAAGGAGGAAATCCTTATCACTGGGGAGTTGCCGCTTGGCCTTATAATTCCGTTTGTGCCTTGTGGGGAGATGGTAAAAATCCCTTACCTATTGTACTGGTGGAAGACGTGGCAGATGCGATGGCAAGGGCAATTGATATTCCTGGAATTGAAGGAGAGTCTTACAACTTAACCAGTAAACCGTCTATTACGGCTAATGAGTATTTAGATGAGTTTGAACAACACGCCGGGATTAAAATTAAGCGGGTTCCGACTCCCAGTTGGCGTTATTATAGCGAAGCATTAGGTAAGTGGGCAATCAAGAGTATTGGACGAGATCCTAATGCTGCTTTTCCGAGTTATGCTGATAGTCAAGGACGGAGTTTTGCGGCGACTTTTGATGCTTCTAAGGCTGAAAAAGAGTTAGGTTGGTCTCCTGTTCAAGATCGTCATCAACTCGTGAAAGAAGGGATTTATGCCCCGGTAGATGAGTTTGTAGATTAAGTAATTTATCTTTATTTAAAATCGGGATGCAACGGTTGTCTGTGTCCCGATTTTTTGAGTGAACATGATTTGGCAGCGTAGAGTGATAGCGGATCATTGACTTTAATAGATTAATATGATAATTTTGGGCAAATACTCCAAAGTTTGATAGAATTCAGTATATTTCCCTAAATTTTTACAAAATCTTGATACACCTTGTTCAAAGGTTTACAGAAAAATACGTGTATTTTCTTAAGATAGATGTTATATTACAAATAATAAATTGTGTAATCCTTCAGCAAAGCGCATCTACAGGACTAACTATCGGTTTACACGATGGATCAGGGTCTTTAGAGTCAAGCGTTTAAGTATTCTTACTGTTTTTATTGATTTTCCTTAGGGTGTAGGGCTAAAGATCAATAGACTTTTTAATCACAGCAATTTGCAATTAAACTGACTCAGATTTGTCTGATTTTAAAGGGACATCTTCGAGTAAAAATTGTGCAGCCTGTGAAAAAATAAATCTACTGATTATAGCTGACAAAACAATCAATATTTTTTGCATCTAACTCTACTTTTTCTGAGATAAAAAGGACTATCTTAGAGCTTATTTTAGTTCTTAAAAAAGTCCCTAGTTGAGATTAACCTTAATTCCTAAATTAATTCTCAGAATTACCGGAAATGTTCTTTTTTTCAAGAATATTATTAAGGTAGAGATAGCGCATTTTATCAAATCAACTGTAAGAGATATTGGGCGCAAAACTATCTCAATCAGCAGTCCAGAAATAATCACTAATCAGATTAGGAAAAGTTTGGACATTAAATCTATGCTGAAATGAGTTTAGAAAAAACTCTAGAGAATAACAGTTTTATTGTTTCTGTCTTAGTTTAAGGAGAAAATTTGAGTGAAACACGATAGTTTCAGTGAAAAACAGAAGACGAAACGACTAATATCATGATATAAATCAAAGTAGTTTAACCAACCTAGACTATTGTTTCCTGTAGAGGAAATATCATAAAACTCCAATGTCTCATTTGTAGATGTTTACCAAGTATATGAAGTTAATAAGCCTTGATGAAAAAAAGTGATAACTGACAGATAGTTGAAAGAGTGAAGCATCAAATAAAGTGATAGGTTATTGATCAAAAGTCTGTTAAATTCAAATGACGAAAATCATTAATCCCTAGTTTGAGTAAGCCTTAGCTATTGCATTATCTCTAAAAATAATCACCTTTTCATCATATAAAAGCTTGAGTTTATTAACAGAAAAATAATTAATCTCCTTTTTTTAATTGTCAATTGATGACAAAACAGTAAATTAAGGAGTAGTTAGCAATGGCTTTTAGAGATTTTAGCGTATTACTAATAATATCTTAAAAGTCAATAACTAGAATACTTCAGCAGTAGAATCCCTTCAAATCCCAACATTTTCTAACACAATACCCGAATAGTTACCTATACCTATGACTACATTTACAATTCAAGCAGAAGATTTTGATTTAACTTCTGCCGCCAATCAAGTTGATGACGGAAACGGAAATCTGGTTCGTGGTTACGATGAAGAAACTAGAAATAATAGACAGGTAATTGGAGTTAATCCTCCTAATGATAATGTTCTGCAAGGAACTGCAATCTACAATACTTTTAACCTAGTAGCGAACTTTGCACCCGGTGTTTATGATATTGAAGTTACTTACTTAGAAGATAATGATGCTGACGCTTCAGCAGAAATAATAATTGATGGTCAGTCTGAAAGTATTTTTGACTTTGATGGCAACAATAATGGCTTTCGGAATGATTGGATAATAAACAACGTATCCCTATCAGCAGATAGTGTTCTGGAATTAATTGGAACTAAAGATTTAGGAGATAATGCTCGGGTAGACGAACTTGAGTTTACCTTAGTTGATGCTCTCGTTATTGCCAATGACGATAACTTCAATGCTACAGAAGATACGCCATTAACTGGAGATATCTTAGTCGATAACGGTAATGGTGCAGATGCATTAGGAGATAATCCGGCTGTAATTAATATCGATGCTGCCAGCATCAATGGTGGTACAGTTACCGATAATGGCAACGGTGGGTTTACTTACACTCCAGCCGCCAACTTTAATGGTGCCGATAGCTTCACTTACACTATCACTGATGGCAATGGAGATACTGATACAGCGACGGTGAATTTGACCGTAGCACCAGTGAATGACGGTGTTCCTACTGTCAATGATGATAACTTTATCGGCACAGAAGATACTGTAATTACTGGAGATGTTTTAGCTGATAACGGTAACGGTGCTGACGTTGCAGTAGACGGCCCGGTAATTGTTGCTATCGATCCGACTAGCGTCAATGGTGGGACAGTTGTTGATAATGGTAACGGCACGTTTACTTACACTCCAGCCGCCAACTTCAACGGTGCAGATAGCTTCACTTACACTCTGACTGATAACGATGGAGAGGCTGCTACAGCGACCGTAAATCTCGATGTCGCACCAGTCAATGATGCAGCTCCGGTTGCCAATGATGATAACTTGATCGGCACAGAAGATACTGTAATTACTGGAGATGTTTTAGCTGATAACGGTAACGGTGTTGATGTTGCAGTAGACGGCCCAGCTACAGTGGTTTTAGATACTGCCAGCGTCAATGGTGGGACAGTTGTTGATAATGGTAACGGCACGTTTACTTACACTCCAGCCGCCAACTTCAACGGTGCAGATAGCTTCACTTACACTCTGACTGATAACGATGGAGAGGCTGTTACGGCGACCGTAAATTTAGTTGTAGACCCTGTCAGCGATGCTGCTCCGGTTGCCAATGATGATAGTTACACAGTTGGCGAAAACACTCAGTTAACCGGAGATGTTCTAGCTGATAACGGTAATGGTGTAGATATATTAGGAGATAATCCGTCTACAGTTGTCATCGATACCACCAGTGTGACTAATGGGACAGTTGTTGATAATGGTAACGGCACGTTTACTTACACCCCAGCAGTAGACTTTAGTGGTACAGATGGCTTTACTTACACTATCACTGATGGCGATGGAGAGACTGCTACAGCGACAGTGAGCGTAAATGTGAGTGATGCTAACCAAGCCCCAACTATTACCGGAACCCCTGCTGTTACAGTTGCTGAAAATGCTGCTTATAGCTTTATTCCCACAGCAGCAGATGTTGATGGGGATGCTTTAACCTTCTCAATTACTAATTCACCAACTTGGGCGAATTTTGATACAAATACAGGAGAATTAAGTGGAACTCCGGGTGATGCGGATGTTGGCACAACCACAGGTATTGTCATTAGTGTTGATGATGGGACTGTTACTACCCCGTTGCCTGCATTTGACTTAACGGTTGATAACGTTAACGATGCCCCAACTATTACCGGAACCCCTGCTGTTACAGTTGCTGAAGATGCTGCTTATAGCTTTATTCCCACAGCAGCAGATGTTGATGGAGATGGTTTAACCTTCGCAATTACTAATTCACCAACTTGGGCGAATTTTGATCCCAATACAGGAGAATTAAGTGGAACTCCGGGTGATGCCGATGTTGGCACAACTACAGGTATTGTCATTAGTGTTGATGATGGGACTGTTACTACCCCGTTGCCTGCATTTGACTTAACTGTCAGTGGGGCAAATGTTGTTAACCAAGCGCCAACTATTACCGGAACCCCTGCTATTACAGTTGCTGAAGATGCTGCTTATAGCTTTATTCCCACAGCAGCAGATGCCGATGGAGATGGTTTAAGCTTCTCAATTACTAATCAACCGGCTTGGGCCACATTTGATCCCAATACAGGAGAATTAAGTGGAACTCCGGGTGATGCGGATGTTGGCACAACTACAGGTATTGTGATCGGTGTTGAGGATGGGACTGAAACTACCCTGTTGCCTGCATTTGACTTAACGGTTGATAACGTTAACGATGCCCCAACAGCGATTAGTTTGTCTGCTAATACAGTCATAGAAAATACAGCCGCAGCCACCATTGGAAATCTGACAACTACAGATATTGACAGTACCACTTTCACCTACACTGTGAGTGACAATCGGTTTGAAGTGGTTAATGATCAACTGAAGTTAGTTAATGGAGTCAGCCTCGACTTTGAAGCCGAAGCTAGCGTTGACCTTGATATCACAGCCACTGATGATGGTAACCCGGCAGCAAGTTTCACTGAGACATTTACAGTTGCCGTTAGTGATGTTGCTGACACTCCAACGACACCCGCACCCGCACCTGCACCCGCACCCGCACCCGCACCTGCACCCGCACCTGCACCCGCACCTGCACCCGCACCTGCACCCGCACCTGCAC
>JBARZE010000019.1:0-169369 GCA_049649525.1 Microcoleaceae cyanobacterium | reverse complement strand
GGGATCATTAATACACCGAACCAACCTACATAGAGGCGGTTGTTGGTGGATGTTACCCAATTACAGAACCGAGACCATACGTTGGCGCTTTCGCGCTGTTGTAAGGTGGTGGTCATATGTTTGTATGATTGCTATTAAGTTATCAATGTTCGGAGGTCAGCTTGAATGCCTTCCGTTATTAATAATATAGGGCATTGTGTAACGCTTTGTAAAGGGTTTTCACTAAATTGTTACTTATATTAAGTATAAGTCAGGCTTATGTTTTGGTTGGGGTCGCCAATTTATAGAGATCGAATCAAGGTAAAATTAAAGCTGTCCCAAAGAGGAGACAGCTATGTTGCATATCTAATGTAACGTCAAGTTCAGAGGGAGGTTACCTATTTATATAGCTCTGTTGATAAACGAAATGCCAAGATTCCAGGAATTAAAGCAATCACTAAAGCTACATAAACTTGAGTATCGGATATTGCCATTGTTCAAAAACTCCTTAAAATTAGTTAGGGTAAGGGATTGTTCACTACTGTCAAGGATTTTGGGCATTTTGGGAAGAGCTTGTAACAAAGTTTGACACTTTTCGAGATCTGAGATTAACTAATCGTTAGTTGCTCGTCACCCGCAAACTCATACCCCGGCTGAGTCAGACGAATAACTTAGGCATAGCCTGTGTGTACTTCACCTCATCAACGATAACAAACATACCAATGATGCCTAACCCACTATTCGAGATTACTCACCTAAAAATTGCTTATCCCACTCGTCAATCTCACCCGCAATGGGCTGTGAATGATGTTTCTCTGACGCTACAACCGGGGGAACGCTTAGGGCTAGTAGGGGAGTCCGGCTGCGGGAAATCAACCCTAGGACGGGCAGTGATGCGGCTATTACCGACTTCAACTCAAGTAGAAGGTGGAGCGAAGTTTGAGGGAGAATCTATATTAGAGATGAATTCTCATCGTCTCCGACAATTTCGAGGGGAGGCAGTGGCGTTAGTCTTCCAAGATCCAATGACACGCCTCGATCCATTGATGACGATTGGAGAACATTGTATTGAAACTTTGCGATCGCATCAACCTCAACTGTCACGAAAATCAGCAAAAACAAAATCAATTCAGACTTTAGAAGCGGTGAATATTCCCGCAAGTCGTTGGTCACAATATCCCCATGAATTTAGTGGTGGAATGCGACAACGGGTAGCAATTGCTTTAGCTTTATTATTAGATCCTAAATTGATTGTTGCTGATGAACCGACCACCAGTTTAGATGTGACCATCTCAGCCCAAATCTTACAGGAATTAATGCGATTATGCCAAGAACGAGGAACCGCATTACTGTTAATTTCCCATGATTTAGCCATGGTGGGGGAATATTGCGATCGCATTGCCGTGATGAATAGCGGCAAAATAGTTGAAATGGGATTAACACAGCAAGTCTTTCAACAACCCCAACATCACTATACTCAATCTTTACTCGAAGCCGCGTTACATTTACACAGTGTTAAAACGGATAACCCAGTTAATACTAAAATTTCTCCTCCTCCTCTGTTAAAGCTGGATAAATTACAGAAACACTATACTTTAGAATCCGGATTCTTGGGTCAATTTTTAGGTAAGAAACCTCAAATCATTAAAGCGGTTGATGGAGTCAGCTTAACTTTATATTCGGGTGAAATCATGGGATTAGTTGGAGAATCAGGTTGTGGAAAAAGTACCCTGTCTCGAACTTTGTTACAGCTCATTCGTCCGACAGACGGCACAGTTGAACTAGAAGGAACAGATCTAACGAAACTTTCCACTTCTCAAGTTCGATCTTATCGCCAAAAAATACAAATGGTGTTTCAAGATCCTCATGCTTGTTTAAACCCCATGATGACGGTGGGAGAAAGTATTGCTCATCCTTTACTGATTCATCAAATGGCAACTGCAACTGAAGCCAAACAGCAAACATTAGCCTTATTAGAACGAGTCGGTTTAACTCCAACTGATGACTATTTTAAACGCTATCCAGCCGAACTTTCAGGCGGGCAACAACAGCGTGTGGCTATTGCGAGGGCTTTAATTACTCGTCCGAAACTATTGATTTGCGATGAACCCGTGAGTATGTTAGATGCAAGCGTTCAAGCACAAGTATTATCTTTAATGCTGGAGTTGAAACAAGAATTCAATTTAACCTATCTATTTATTACTCATGATTTGTGGGTGGCTCGTTATTTATGCGATCGCATTGCGGTCATGAATAGTGGAAAAATTGTTGAATTAGGATCGACTCATGATATTTTTAATCATCCACAGCATCTGTATACAAAACAATTGCTGAATGCTGCACCCTTATTAACCCAGATGCAATAAACCCATACTCCCGATTAAAAGCGTTAACATGTAGCCTCATCAAGCTGTTGCAAAGCTGAGTGTAAATCTTGAGTTATAGACTGTGCTTTTTTCTTCCCGGAGCAGTTTGGGTAATCTGCAACAGACAACGGAGAACCAATTTTGACATTCACCCGACAGCCAAAACGGGGAATTGTGGGATGATAATCTAGGGCAATCGGTACAATTTTTACAGTTGAATCATTCGAGTAAGATTGAGCCTGAATTGCTAAACGAGCCAGTCCAGATTTTAAATGGTGAACTTGACTATCTCGGAAAATATTGCCTTCTGGAAAAACAACCAGCATTTGCCCTTGACATAATAAGTTAACGCCATGACGAAATGCAGCAATCGTGGGTTGTTTTGTATTGACAGCAAATCCCCCCATTTTCCGAATGAACCATCCTTGCAAACCTCGCATTTCATCCGCTGTCACCATATATCTTAAATCTCTCCCCGTTGCCAGCCGTCCAGTCGTATAGGGAACAATCAAAGCATCCCAGCGAGAACGATGAGTCGGGGCAATGATAACAGGCCCCTGCAGGGGAATATGATGTAGACCCGTCACTTGAATTTGACTGAAATAACTTGCTAGGATGAAATGATGCCCCAGAGTATAAGTCAAACTCATTAACCAGGGACACATTTGAGCGGTTGAGGGCAGCGAATGATTAGAAGAGGTTGGGGTTAACAGAGTTGAGGAGGTAGAGTCAAACATGTTGAATTAATTAGTCGTCTTAGAATGTCTGTCATATAACAAATATGACTCTAAGGTATCGATTATTGCGGAGATTGTTGAGTGGGGAAATGACACTTCTCTGACTGTCTGAAAAGAGTATCGATTGCTACTGTTGTTTTTCTCACTTTTATTTGTCAACCTTTTACTTGTCAACTCGTTTCAGCATTAGACCCCATCACTGCCTGCTCAATGTTTGAAGTGGGGTTGTTCTCTCAATAGATTCTGGCCGTAAAATTTTTTTTTGAGAAAAAGGTTGACAAAGAGAAAGTAATACTGCATAATAAGTAATTGTGAACGGGAACAACGAACACGTTAATCCAAGCCACTCCAGAAAGAATTTAAAAGCTTTCCTGGTGCTGATGGCTCAGTGGAACCACACCGATCCATCCCGAACTCGGATGTGAAACGCTGAAACGGCAAAGATACTTGGTGGGTAGCCGCCTGGGAAAATAGCTAAGTGCCAGGTTAATAACAACTAAGACTTCTCTCCTATGATAATTGGGGGGAAGTTTTAGTCTGTCTGCTCGTCGTGACCTTCCATGGAACGTCTTTAGCTCTTCAGCAGGTGACTCAAAAATTAGAAGAGATGAGTCGAGGCGATACGGACAAGTCCACGCGCGATGGCGATCGCACAACGGATAGTCTATTCTCACCTCACCTCAGAAGTAGAGTCAGAAGCAGGGACAGAAGTAGGGTCAGATGAAATAAATTAGACCCACAAACACAAAATGCGCCGCCATCAATTCTGCCACTGTTGATGCTGTTAATGTCAATATTAGGAACTTAAAGAAGCTAGCGGATCTGCAATTGTAGCAGAAGGTGCTTGAAATTGTCCGGTCAGTACATATTCTAAACGCAGTTTCAACCACGTCATAAACTGAGCCTCTGTTGTGACAATTGCGGCTGCGGGTTGAGGACATTTTTGCTTAATCTCTGCAAATTCAGGCGCATTCAAAAAAGCCGGTTCTACCACCAACCAAAAGTTAATCTCTTTCTCTTGTTCTTGGTAGTTGCGGACTCGTTCTTCTAAGACTTCTTGGAAAGGTTCCTCTTCTAATAAGAAGTGTTTGCTCGCTAACACATAATAATAGGTTTGCATAGGAATTTTGTGACGCGATCGCGGACTTTACAGCTCAACTGTGGCATTGTACCACCGCTTTGACGCTAATGGCGAGAAGAGGGAGTGAACATTGCATCTTTCATTTCGCGCACTGCTCGCTCTAAGCCGACTAATGCCGCACGGCTGATAATTGTATGTCCAATATTGAGTTCTTCCATCCCCTCAATACAAGCGACAGGATAAACATTCCAATAGGTTAAGCCATGGCCTGCATTGACTCGTAGACCTGCCTGTTGAGCCAATTGACTACCATCGGCTAAAATCTCTAATTCTTTGGCTTGCTGCTGTCCCTTTGCTTCTGCATAACAGCCTGTGTGTAGTTCTATAAATTTTGCTTTGACTTGAGCTGAGGCTTCAATTTGAGCCGGATTCGCATCAATAAACAGGCTAACAGGGATGCTCGCTGCTTGCAACTGACCCACAACGTCATTCATCCGACAGACCTGACCCGCAATATCTAAACCGCCCTCTGTGGTGACTTCCTCTCGCCGTTCAGGAACTAAAGTAATATAATCTGGTTTAATCTCAAGTGCGATGGCGATCATCTCATCTGTCGGAGCCATTTCTAAGTTTAAATGGGTCATCACAGTTTCCCGCAACAGCCGCACATCTCGATCCTGTATATGACGACGATCTTCGCGTAAATGTACTGTAATTCCATCTGCACCCGCTAATTCAGCAATGACAGCAGCCGCAACTGGATCGGGTTCAACGGTTCGACGAGCTTGCCGTAGCGTCGCGATATGATCGATATTTACACCCAGAGTTGGCAACGTTTTAGTCTCCTAAATTCAAGATTTATACCTCCATAGTTTGACATATTTCGCGGCAGAAGTAATACGTTTCTCTGACAGAATTGATCTGGATTGCTGCTGAAAATGAGTTTATAATTAATCAGTGATTATATTGAAAAAAATTTAACTTTTCTGTAGATTTAATTGCTTTGCTCTTAAGATTTGTTGCTCAATCTAAAGAGTACCTCTCCCTGACATATGCTTAATTTTTTTAAGCAAAAAATACACTAAGACAATTGAGTTTGTTCTCAGGAAGAGGATTAATTTTAACCGCTACTAAGCCTTATGAAACTTCTGTTAAACTGGGTTGACCAGAATCTTCGGGTTCAAAGTCTGATTTTTTCGCACCACAGACAGGACATTCCCAATCATCCGGAATACTTTCAAACGGTGTACCGGGTTCAATGCCAGAGTCTGGGTCCCCCTCAGCCGGGTCATAAATATATCCACAGGTTTTACAAACGTACTTTCTCATGAGTGTTTCTCTCCTAATCTCAAGAATTGGCTTGAGACCCAGGATATCAAACTCAACAGCGTGCTTCATCTTTCTAAAGAAATAGTTAATTGAGGAGAGAATAAAAATTTAGCACTTATTCCCTACTACCCTGAATACACTGCGATCAAATTAAGCGATGATAAGAACTGGGTATGATATTAGTAACTGCTACAAAATTCTGCAATTGAGGTTATTACTTCAAATGTTAGGCACGGGTCTAGTCAAAAGCTACTATTTATGTCTTAGATAACAATTATACACTTCTCACCAACAAACGAAAAGAAAACTTCGTAATTTTTATTGTCACTGCTTCTTTGCTTTATGTGGAAACTTCTAGAGAACATCTTTTCACCCAATCAATATATGCCTCACGGCTCTTGCTATCTTTGGCAAACGCCATTGATTTGGTTACATGTTGTCAGCGATGCTTTAATTGCCATTGCTTACTTTTCAATTCCGATAATGCTAATTATTTTTGTCTGTAAGCGCAAAGATCTTCCTTTTTTAAAAGTTTTTGTCTTATTCGGATTATTTATTATTTCTTGTGGTGTCGGACACTTATTAGATGTTTGGACACTTTGGCATCCGGCTTATTGGTTATCGGGAATAGAGCAAGCATTTACGGCTCTTATTTCCTGCTATACAGCTTTAGAATTAGTTACTCTTTTACCTTTATTTTTGGCTTTAAAAACACCGGAACAACTGGCCACAGTTGAAGCGGCTAATCAAGCTAAAAGTGAGTTTCTAGCTAATATGAGTCATGAACTTCGTACTCCCCTAAATTCTATTTTAGGATTCACCAGTTTAATGTCTGAAGGGTCAGGTTTATCAAAAGAGCATCAAAATTATACTAATATTATTCATCAATCTGGTCAGCATCTGCTCACCTTAATTAATGATATTTTAGAAATGTCTAAAATTGAAGCAGGACGTACTATTATAAGCTCTGAGGAATTTAACTTATATAGTTTTCTTAATTCCCTTCAAGAAATGCTATATCTGAAAGCCAAACAAAAGGGATTAAAACTTATATTTGAAAAAGATGATCGGCTTCCTTGCTGTGTATCAACCGATCAAAAAAAATTGCGCCAAGTTTTAATTAATCTCCTCAGCAATGCGATAAAATTTACCGATAACGGTCATGTAATCCTAAGAGTAAAAGCTATCGATTCTGAGAATAATGATCCATCTGCTAAGAGGCTTCAGTTTGAAGTAGAAGACACAGGTTTAGGAATTCATCCCCAAGAAATTGATAATCTATTTCAGCCTTTTGTGCAAACTCAAAGTGGTATTAAAACAAATAAAGGAACAGGACTAGGATTAGCAATTAGTCAAAAATTTGTACAACTTCTGAGTGGAGAAATCAAAGTAAATTCTAAATTGAATCAAGGTAGCCTATTCTATTTTAGTATTCCTGTAACTGTTATTAGTATAAGTTTAGAGAACGCTACAGAAGAAAAGCCAGTTATTCTCCAACTGGCCCCTAATCAAAAAAAATCTCGAATATTAGTGGTTGATAATGATTATAAAAATCGTTTACTGCTTGTCAACTTACTCAGTCGAATTGGATTTGAAATTCAAGAAGCAATGAATGGTCAAGAAGCGATTGAAAATTGGTTAGTTTGGAAGCCGGATTTAATTTTGATGGATATGAAAATGCCGGTGATGGATGGTTATGAAGCGACTCAAAAAATAAAAGCCTTAGCGATGATTGATAATTCTTCTCCTGTTATTATTGCGATCACAGCTCATGCATTTGAAGAAGAAAAACAAAGTATTATCGAAGTAGGATGTGATGATTTAATCATAAAACCTTTCCAGAAAGAAAATCTATTACTAACCATTGGTAAGTTTTTAAATCTGCAATATATTTATTCAGACGATGGGATAGAAACTGAGGAGGATACTAACTCTCAATCGGTTTTGAATCAACCTACATTAGAAGTAATGCCGATAGAATGGATCGAACAACTGTATGATTCTGCTATTCAATGTAGCGATCTATTAACTTATAAACTAATTCAGCAAATCCCTCAAGAATATTCTGCTTTATCTGATAAATTAACGAAACTGACAAATGATTTTCGCTTCGATGAAATTGTTAAATTGACTGAAAGCTATCAATTGAAAAAAGAGAGATTTTAGCTGTAAACTGTTTCAGTTTGTTGACTATTAACATCTATTACATCAATGAAACCCATCAACGCCGCCATCGCCCTCGGTAGTAACCTGGGAGACTCCCTAAGTACCGTTAAGACAGCTTTAGACATTTTGGATAAAATCTCAGCAATTACTGTAAAATCTTATTCAAATTGGTATCAAACTGCCCCTGTCGGCCCCCCTCAACCCGACTATATCAATGGTTGTGCGGTTTTGACTGTTCAACCTCAGTATGATACTGTAGAGCAAAATGCCCACGCTTTACTGCAAATTTTACTCAAAATAGAAGCTAAATTTGGCCGAGTTCGGCGGCAAAAGTGGGGGCCGAGAACCTTAGACTTAGATTTACTATTATTTGATCAACTCATTTTAGAGACCCCTTCCCTACAAATTCCTCACCCCCGGATGACAGAAAGGGCATTTGTCTTAGTGCCTTTAGCTGAAATTGCCCCCAACTGGATCGATCCAATTAGCCAAAAAGCGATCGCACAACTCCGAGAAACGGTAGACTGTACGGGAGTCGAAAAAATGCACTGTTAAACTGCTACTGTTAAACTGCTCACGTTACAGCCTATGAAACCCGGTTCAGAACCCCCCAGCATCCTAGAAAACCGCTTATTTTATCGGGGGCGAAAATTTAACTTTGATGTCAACCGTTTACGCCTGCCTAATGGCGCTGAGGGAGACTGGGAATGTATTCGTCATCCGGGGGGTGCGTTGGTGGTTCCCGTCACTCCTGAGGGCAAATTGGTGTTGGTGAGACAGTATCGTTTTGCCATACAAGGACGGACTTTAGAGTTTCCGGCAGGTACTATTGAACCAGATGAAGATCCAGCCACTACCATCAAACGAGAAGTGGAAGAAGAAACCGGTTATCGCGCTCATAAATGGCATAATTTAGGACAATTTATATTAGCGCCCGGATATTCTGATGAAATAATTTATGCCTTTTTAGCCCAAGATTTAGAAAAGCTAGAAAAACCACCCGCACAAGATGAAGATGAGGATATTGATGTTGTATTAATGACCCCCGAAGAATTAGAACAGGCGATTTTAGCAGGGGAACCCGTTGATGCAAAATCTATTTCTAGTTTTTTATTGGCTAAGCCTTTTTTAGGGTAAATTGACTTCTATCAAAAGATGGATTTCAGTCTAGTTATCAGCCTTTATTATCAACGAATCTCTCTAATAGAGCATTCCTAAATCCCAGGCGAAAACCTTTTTTAGTGAACCATAGAGGCACTCTTGACACAGAGGGAAGACGATAGAGAGTTTTTTATAAACCCTGGCCGGATTACTATATGAGACTAAAAAAAGACTAAAGTATCATTGTCTCATCTCTTAAATTGTAATTCGGAAAAGTAGTAATATTAAATATTTTAAAATCATCAATCACTTATTATGTCTGATTTAATTTTATTTTGGCATCGTCGAGATTTAAGAATATCTGATAATATTGGGCTTTATCATGCTTGTCAAAAAAGCTCAAAAGTTGTGGGTGTATTTTGTCTTGATCCTAATATTATAGAGCGGGATGATGTGGCACCAGCGCGAATCACTTATCTGATCGGTTGCTTAGAAAAGCTGCAAGAACAATATCAAGAAAAAGGCAGTCAACTGTTAATATTAAAAGGGAAACCAGAAGAAGCTATTCCAAAGTTAGCCGGATCTTTAGAAGCAACAGCCGTTTATTGGAATCAAGATGTTGAACCCTATGCAAAACAACGAGATCGACAAGTTCAAGAGATATTAGAAACAGCAGAGATAACAGTAGAAAAATATTGGGATCAACTCTTACACGCGCCTGATACTATTTTTACAAATGCGGGGGATCCTTATAAGGTTTATACACCGTATTGGAAGAAATGGAACAATCAAGAAAAAAGTAAGCCTGTTCCCTCCTTTAAGAAAACAGGGGAAGGTTTAACGAAAACTGAACAAGAAAATGCAGAACATGCAGGTACGATAGATTTACCCACGGCAGAAGAATTAGGGTTTGAGTGGGACGAAGAATTAATTTTAGAACCGGGAGAAAAAGCGGCAATTGAACGCTTAGAAGAGTTTTGCGATCGCGCTATTAATGAATATGATGAACAGCGAAATTTTCCCAATACTGAAGCAACATCTCAACTGAGTCCAGCCCTTAAATTTGGCGTAATTGGAATTCGTACAGTCTGGCAAAAAACAATTGAATTGATGGATAATAGCCGCAGTGATGAAACCCGAAATAATATTCAAACTTGGCAAAAAGAATTAGCATGGCGAGAATTTTATCAACAAGCCATGTATCATTTTCCCAAACTGGCAGAAGGTCCCTATCGAGATACATTTAAAGATTTTCCTTGGGAGAATAATCAAGAATATTTTAAAGCCTGGTGTGAAGGTAAAACTGGATACCCTATTGTTGATGCTGCTATGCGACAATTAAATGAAATTGGCTGGATGCATAACCGCTGTCGGATGATTGTTGCGAGCTTTTTAACCAAAGATCTAATCATTAATTGGCAATGGGGTGAAAAATACTTTATGCAACATTTAGTAGATGGAGATTTATCATCAAATAATGGCGGGTGGCAGTGGAGTGCCTCTAGTGGAATGGACCCCAAACCCTTACGCATATTTAACCCCGCTAGTCAAGCTCAAAAATACGATCCAGAAGCGGAGTATATTCGGCAATGGTTACCCGAATTACGCAACTTAGAAACAGAAGCATTAGTAACGGGTAAAATTTCCAGTGAAGATCGAGAAGCCTGTGATTATCCCGAACCCATTGTTAATCATAAACAGCAACAACGTCAATTTAAACAGCTTTATCAAGAACAAAAATAAGCATTGTTGATCGTGATAAATATACTTTTAATATGATTTCAAAAACTGATATTCTAATCGTCGATGATACTCCGAATAACCTGCGTATTTTATCCAGTATGTTGATAGAAGAAGGTTATCAGGTTCGCAAAGCGATTAACGGTACAATGGCGTTACGTTCTGCTTTAGCTGAGCCACCGGATCTGATTTTACTGGATATTAGAATGCCAGAAATGAACGGTTATGAGGTTTGTACTCAACTAAAAGCTGAGGCTAAAACTAAAGAGATTCCGATTATTTTTCTGAGTGCTTTAGATAATGAAAAAGATAAAGTCACAGCCTTTGAAGTGGGAGGAGTAGACTATGTGACTAAGCCTTTAAAACTTCAGGAAGTTTTAGTCAGAGTTAAAACTCATTTAACCTTACAACGGACTCAACAACAACTGAAACAACAAAATACTCGTTTACAACAGGAAGTTAAAGCCAGAGCCGCCGCAGAATTAGCATTACAAAAAGCCAACCGAGAGTTACAACGCCTCGCTCATCTTGATAGTGTCACTCATGTAGCCAATCGTTTACGATTTGATGAATACTTAATGTTTATTTGGCAAGACATGGCTAAGAAACAGCAGACTTTATCTTTGATTTTATGCGAAATTGATCATTTAGAACATCAGATTAAAAGTCTAGAAAGTTCAATAATTGAAGAAAATTTACGCCTAATTGCTTGGGCAATTAACCGCCGGATTAAACCCCCAAAAGAATTAGTTGCACGCTACAGCGATTTTAGGTTTGCTATTTTTTTACCGAATAAATCTGTTGATGAAGTTCTACAATGGGTGGATAAAATACGCACAGAAATTGCTCAGTTGGATATTTTTTCTTTGTGGCTTCCAGATACTCAAAATATTACAGTCAGTTTAGGAATGAGTAGTCAAATTCCCGAAACTCAGATTGAACCTAAAAAATTAGTTAATCAAGCAGATAAAGCGTTGCAAAATGCCATTGAAAAAGGAGGCGATCGCGTAGTTATATCTAATCTTAATTAAAATAATTCTACTTTTATCTAATTCGGTAATTGATCGTAGGTAAAATAAATATGACCCAACGTTTTACCTTGATAACTGCGTTTAGTAAAGCGCCAACCCGGTTCTAAAATAATCTTGGTAAACCCGTTAGTGATACCATAGCTACGACCAATAACAATAGGTGGTGTTTCGACATCGTTGTGTGAAGTCGCGACTAAGAAAATTTCATCGTCCACACTGCGAACGGTTAAACTGTGGCTAAGGGATAAATCCTGTTCTCCGATTCGCACAGAGTATCCATTACTATCGGTAGCGCGTCCACAAATTCCCGTAAAATCAAAATTGACCAACAATGGATCAATCATCGTCGGAGAAGCCCCCTGTTCACTCCAACAGGCTTGAATATCCGAAATTTGTTCTAAAACAATCAAAGAATAGCCAAAAGCGCGAGGAACCGCCATAGCAATAAATCGTTCTTGTTCAACCTCGGTTTTGTCAAATTGTACCGCGACGGCGTTCGGTAAAATCACCACAGTAGAGATAAAACAGGTGGCGAGTGTTGTTAAAATTGATTGAAGTCTCTGGTGCATTTCAAGAGAAAATAGACAGCATTCGTGATTAGGTTATACATAAGATAAAGTAACGTTGTACACTAGCAACTCTAAGGAACTCGTGGCAATCGATAACCGTTCTCAAGTTCGTAAAGTCTTACTCATTACCTTAGGCTTAAACCTATTGGTGATGCTCATTAAAGCAGTTGTTGCCATGATGAGTGGTTCGTTGAGTTTGCTAGCCGACGCTTTACATAGTATTACAGATAGTGCCAATAATATTCTAGGGCTAATCGCCAATCAATTTGCTTCCCCTTTCCCAGACCGAGAACATCCCTATGGACACCAGAAATATGATGCAGTCGGTGCGTTAGGGGTTGCGGTTTTTCTGGGAATTGCTTGTTTCGAGATTTTTAGTCACGCAGTTGAACGACTTTTCATAGAAAATCAACCCGTTAAAATTACTCCGACAGAATTGTGGATTTTATTGATTGTTTTGGGAATTAATATATTTGTCAGTTATTACGAAAGACGAGTGGGTCAACGTTTAAACAGTGCTTTATTAGTCGCCGATGCCAAGCATACCATGAGTGATGTTTGGATTACAATCACCGTAATTTTAGGTTTAATTGGGATTTGGCAAGGCAACCTTTGGAATTTGCCTCAACTGCAAATTTTAGATGTAATTTTGTCGTTTCCCGTGGCATTATTAGTCTTTCGTAGTGGTTGGGAAGTTGTGCAAGAAAACTTGCCGTGGTTAGTTGATGAAATGGCTATAGCGCCGGAAACGATTAAATCAATTGCTATGTCTGTACCGGGTGTTACGAATTGTCATGATATTGCTTCACGGGGTATTATTGGTCGTCAAGTTTTTATTGAAATGCACATGGTTGTTGATGCAATAGATGTAGAAACAGCTCATGCTATTACGGAATCTGTAGAAGAAAAACTGAAGCAAAAGTTTAGTCCTGTGCGGATTTTAATTCATCTTGAACCCCCCCGCTACCAATCCGATAAAATTACTTATGAAACTCAGGATTCTATCAATATCTCAGATTAAATTACTGTGGAAAAGTTATTCTTTTCGACTCTTATTACTCCTTATTTTTAGCGGAATAGGAGTGCGGCTAATCCCTTATTTTATACCGATTCGTTCCTCGGATATTCAACAACAAAAACGAGCCGTTGAATTGAGCGATCGCAATGGTTTACCCCTGGGAACATTACTCAGTCAAAATCAAAATCAAACCGCAGTTATTCCCCTGCAACGAGTTTCGCCCTATTTTATTCAAGCCATTATTGCGGCAGAAGATAAGCGATATTATCAACATGGTGCATTAGATAGTATTGCTCTTTCTCGCGCACTTTTAGAAGCCATTCAAGCCGGAGAAATTGTTAGTGGTGCCTCTACTATTACCATGCAATTGGCACGGATGTTAAATCCTTCTCCTCGTACCGCTTACTATAAAATAATAGAAGTTTGGTTATCCTGGCGACTGACAGCCGGAATGAATAAAGATGAGATTTTACAAGCCTATATTAACCGTCTACCAATGGGAGGGAATCTATACGGAATTGAAGCCGCTTCTCGGGCGTATTTTGCTATTCCTGCCCAGGATATTAATTTAGCACAAGCCAGTTTACTCGCGGCTTTACCTAACGATCCAACTGATTTAAATCCCTATAATAATTGGCAAGGCTTAAAACAACGCCAACAATATATTCTTAATCGCATGATTGAGGATAATTATATTACAAAAACACAGGCTGAAAAAGCTTATAACGAATCAATTAAATTACAATCTCGTCAACAAGGAATTATAGCAGCCCCACACTTTTTGTTTTGGGTCAATCAACAACTGGCAGAGTTAGCTAAATTAGATTCAAATCCGTTAAAAAAGCCGCCACAGATCCAAACAACTTTAGACAGAAACTTACAACAGTTCGTTGAAAATCAAGTTCAGCAAATAGTCAGTCAGTTATCCCCCAAAAATGTAAATCATGCTGCCGCTATTGTGATTGATAACAAAACCCGAGAAGTACTCGCTTATGTCGGCTCTCCCAATTATTTTGATTTAGAAAATAGCGGTCAAAATGACGGAATACAAGCTCTAAGACAACCCGGATCAACCCTTAAACCTTTTTTATATCAATTGGCATTAGAACAAGAAATTATTCGTCCTAATACAATTTTAGCGGATGTTCCTACCTATTACGCCATTCCCGGTGCAAAGTTATATAGCCCAACTGATTATAGTGAAACTTTTTTAGGTCCTGTGCGCGTCCGTATTGCCCTGGCTAACTCTTTAAATATTCCGGCTGTTCGTGTATTAGAAAAAGTAGACGTTTCAACCTTTTTAAATTATTTACAAAAACTCGGATTTCAGAACTTAAATCAATCCCCAGAACATTATGGTTTAGGACTCGCTTTAGGCAGTGGAGAAGTGAGTTTATGGGAATTAGCCCAAGCCTACGTTACTTTGGCAAATCAAGGAGAGTTTAAACCGTTAATAACCTTCGACTGCAACACCCTAAATTTAGAACAACAAACAGAATGCCAAGCCAATTCTACTCTATTATATTCATCTCCCAATCAACAACAAGCCTGGAAATTAATTACTCATATGTTAAGTGATTCTCAAGCGCGGGCAGCAGCTTTTGGTGTTGATTCTGTGCTTAATCTACCCTTTGAAGCTGCCGTTAAAACCGGGACTTCTTCAGATTATCGGGATACTTGGACGGTGGGATTTACTCATCAATATACTGTCGCAACTTGGGTGGGTAATTTTGATGGAAAACCGATGAAACAAGTATCAGGAGTCATGGGGGCAGCGCGTCTTTGGAGTCAGATATTATTAGAACTTCATCGCAATAATGAACCCCAGAATTTACCCTTACCAACGGAGTTAATTCAACAACCTATTTGTGCAACAACCGGACAACGTCCCACCGAGAATTGTTCAACCGGAATTGTCTTAGAATATCTCTATCCTCAAGATATTAAAGCCTATCAACAAGCGGCTAATTCAAATCAATTAACTCCAGAATATGATGAATGGCTATCCGGGCAACCTCAATCTAATTTTACCTCAAATCAATTGCAGATATTATCCCCTCAAACGGATGATTATTTTCTGTTTTTTCCGAATGAAAAGACTCAACTAGAGTTTAAAATTAGTCATTCCTCTCAGCAGCCTGTGGAATGGTGGTTAAACCAAGAAAAGATCTCTACTTCTTCAGCATCTTCTTTGTTTTGGACAATGCAACCCGGAGAATGGACACTGACTGTGAAGCAAGGAATGGTAGAAGATACAGTCACATTTCAAGTCCAACCCCCCGCCGAAAAATCTTCTACTGGTGGGTTTTCAGTCATTCGTGAACACAATAAAAACTAAATGGTGGGTAAAAAGTATCGAAATAGACAGTAATTAATTAGTGTTTATTCTGAACGTTTATCCGCTGTTATATTAATAAACTCTAACATTTATATATTAAATTTTAATCATATTTATAAAAGTTAATGAATTTGATAAATTAAACTTAAATCCTGAATATTTGTAGCGTTTTATACTATTTGTTGCTAACAAAGTTTAGATAATATCGGACACAATATCGACACCTTTACACAATATTTACATTAATAATCAGACTTTTTTTAAATCCTTTACCTATTCCTTGAATCTTGTTTGTATGATGGTAAATAAGAAGATAAACTGCAGTTAGTTTTAGTCAAAGAGGAAGTGGTATGTTGAATTTTTTGCAATCATCTTTACTAGCCCCAATCCAAAAATGGCTTGATAGCCTTGAAATTCATAACCCTAAGCTAGCTTTATGGCTCTACAAAGTAATTCCTGCTCAGTGTCCGTTTGCTCGAGATATTTGTGTTTTGGGTCGTAAAGTCGTCACAATTCCCCCTTTATGTAAACTCAATCCATTTTACGACCAAGTGATTGCTCTGCGATTCCGAGCACTGTGCTATTTAGTCGATGAATGTGGTATTTCTCTGGAATATAACGGATAATATAACTTATGATTGCAATTGGCGAAGCACTCAGCATTTTATTCATCACAACTCATCAGTCTTCTTAACTCGATGGTTATGCCTAATACACACCTGACCGTATCCTCCATAGGGTACGGTTTATTTAATCTAAATCTCAATATCATCGATGAATCCGGTCTCAACACCCCTCAGCTCGAAAGCTTTACAAAACAGGGGTCTATGTAAAGGCTCAGTTAAACAAGCTAAATCAAAACTTTACAGAAAACCTCTTGAACTTGATCGATCATTTATATTATTGTAAAGGTAAATAAAAAACTGAATCGGCGGCTAAAATCTAGAAAGATTAAGCTGATGTTGTAGAAGTGTAGAATAGCAATATGTGATTCAGCCTCCGTAATGTAGCCGATAGTTTGAGAACGTAGATTTGATGCATTAATGCTTTTGGGAGGGTGTGACTTCAAGACAGAAATAGCTTTGCTGAATGAATCTAGAGGTTAGGTCAGACTGAATGAATGATTGAGATTGGGAACTTATTCAATCATTCCGGATTCTTAAATAAAAGAGCTTTAATTTAATGCCTAGTGCTGAATTAGATTTTAGCCATATTCAATAGCAGAAAACACGACTTAAAAGTTAGCGTCAAGATTTAAGTTGTCAAACTGAGTGTATCAGGCTAAAATCATTCGAGGCATATCTTAGGCACTTTAGAACTGTTCGTTATAACCCTCAGCAATAACAGCCGAGACTTCAGTATTGGCTTGAGGTTGATCTGTGTCTAACCACAATTGAGTAGTAGACAAAACCATTAAAATACCAGGAAAAACTAGGAATGTTATCATCTACCAAACACGAAGTAATTGTCTTTATTGATCCTCAAGTTCAAGATTATCATCACCTCAGTCAAGGGGTAATCTCACAAGCCAAATCGATTGTGCTTGATTCAGCTCGAGACGGCATTGAGCAAATTACCGACACCTTAGATCGGCACTGCCGTAATGGAGAAAAAATTGAAGCAATACACATTATTTCTCACGGCTCCCCGGGATGTTTATACTTAGGAAAAACCCAGCTTAATCTCGATACTTTTAAGCGCTACAATCAATTACTAAAAAGCTGGAGCAAAGCATTAACGCAAACTGCAGAAATCTTTATTTATGGATGTAATGTTGCTCGCTCAAGTCGGCTTTTACAACAACTGCATCAAACCACAGGGGCAAATATTGCGGCAACTGCCACCCCAACAGGTAATCATCAATTAGGGGGAAATTGGCAGCTTGAATTTAATTTAGGACAAATTAAAAGCGCTTTAGCAATTCGCCCAGAAGTCCAACTGGCTTATGGTGGGGTGCTGGCGGAGTTTGTCGTTACCAATGCATTAGATGCTGGCCCCGGTTCGTTGCGACAAGCCATTGCCGACTCTGAAGCCAACGCAGAAGACGATACCATCACCTTTAATTTACCGCCTGCTTCAACCATCACCTTAACCGAGCAACTGGTTATTCGTAACGACAATGGGAATAATTTAACCATCACAGGCCCCGGCGCAGATCAGTTAACCATTAGCGGGGGAAATGTTAATCGTGTTTTGGAAATTATCATCCCAGAAGCCACTTCTGTTGACCTCAGTGGTGTCAGAATTGCTGACGGTTTGGCGAATAACCCTAGAGCAACAGCAGGGATTGAATTTGAAGGAGCAGGAACATTTAACCTCAGTAACGTTATTGTAGAAAATAACGCGGGAACAGGAGTTGAGAAGCAGCAAGGAATATTGAACCTGAGCGATAGTATTATTACGGGCAACACCTTTGACGGACTTTCAATTGAGAGTGGTAATAATGTTGTTTCGGGCAACACAATTATTGGTAATGGGGGTGGAGTTGCTGATAATGGCAACTTCTTAAATGGTTCAGGAATTGTTGTTGACGCTACACCCGAAGATCCCGCCACTAACACCGAAATTACAGGTAACTTTGTAGGGACTGATGCTGCGGGTACTGCCGGGTTAGGCAATGCTGGGGAGGGTATTGTACTCGACAACACCGCTGGAGTGATTGTTCAAGGGAATACGATTTCTGGCAACGGAGGACAAGGGATTGATATTGAGGATGCAATAGACAATTCCATTCTCGGGAATACAATTGTCAATAATACCGAGAATGGAATTAACCTGAATCGCTCAACAGGCAACATTCTCGGGGGTCTCGCGCCGGATCAACGCAATATTATTTCGGGTAACCAAGAAAACGGGATTAATATTGTCAATGCCAATATTGCCAATACGATTGAAGGTAATATTATTGGACTGGCAGCGGATGGAATTACTGCTTTACCGAATGTTGAAAACGGGATTAACTTAAACGGAAACAACGAAGGACTCAGCAACCAAGTTATTAACGGTAATATTGTTTCAGGCAATACAGGCAGTGGTATTGAGCTATCTAACACTGCAGCAGCCAATACGATCACAGCCAACCAAATCGGAACGAGTCTAGATGGGATAACGGCTGTAGGTAACGGAGAACGAGGAATAGATTTACGCAATTCTCAAGGAAATACAATTCAAAATAATGTCGTTTCGGGGAACACAACTCAAGGAATTGCTGTAGGAAATCAATCGGATGGCAATACGATCCAAAGCAACTTCGTTGGTGTAGCGGCTGATGGCATTGGTAATATTGGTAACACTGAAGAGGGGATTCGGGTACAAGGCTCATCGAATAATATTGTTGGAGGAGAGAGTGCAGATCTAGGGAATTTAGTCGCTTTCAACGGAGGCGATGGGGTAGCGGTTGCATTTCAAAATACCGCTGCTAACCTGGTTCAAGGCAACAGCATTTTCTCTAATGGGGGTGAAACTCCGGAAAACATCGGTATTGACTTACTGGGTAATAATGGAGTGACTCGAAATGACGATCTAGATGTCGATGATGGCCCGAATAACCTACAGAATTTCCCTGTTTTATTAAGTGCTGAACCTGTCGGAGACGGGACAACCGTTATTGGTTCGCTCAATAGCGCCCCGAATACTACTTACCAAGTCGCACTATTTAGTAATGACCCAGCCATTGTAGGCGCTTCGGGTATTGCCCAAGGACAGAACTTCCTGGGTATTATTGAAGTCACAACCGATGGCGACGGTAATGCCGGATTTATTGAAAATGTTCCCGCAACCGGAAATCTATCCGGACAGTTAATCACAGCCACTGCCACCGATCCCGATAATAATACCTCTGAGTTTTCTGCGGCGGCTGAAATAGCTTCTCCTAATGTCAGATTTGCTCATATTCCTTTAGCAGGCGATCCCCCTGAACCTGTTGGAGAACCTGTCAATAACCTAGCGCAACTAGAAGGCGATGAGGGCCTAGTTGATTATGTCTACACAATCAGTTTAGATAAACCCAGCGCTCAGAATATAGTCCTGAACTATACCACCACCGGAGTCACAGCAACCGTTGCAGAAGATTTTGTTGCTAATGATGGGAATATCACTTTTGATGGGATTACACCCGCTCAAATTCCCGATCTCATTAATGATCCAACGTTTTTAGATGCCCAACTGACTCAGACTATCACCGTTCAGGCAGTCGGGGAACGGGTGGCAGAAGAAGATGAAACCTTTACTGTGACCCTAGCAACAGAGAATGATGTTGTTTTTGTTGATGATGTCAATAGCGTTATCGGAACCATTACTAATGATGATGCTGCCCCGGTTGTCGATCTTAATGGTACAGGCGAAGGGATTAATACAACCACTAACTTTACAGAAGGGACAATGGGTGGTATTCCCATTACCGATAGTGTGGCTGTCAGTGATGATGATGATCCGAACTTAGCTTCAGCAACGATTACAATTACCAATCCATTGGATGCTGAAGAAGGATTAGCCATTACCGGAGCATTACCCCCCACCATTACCGCTAACCCCGCGACGGGAAATCAAATTGTCTTAACCGGAATTACTACTCCGGCTGATTATGCTGCGGCGATCGCCACGATTACTTATGATAATACCTCCGAAGGCCCTGATTTAACCAACCGAGTCATAGAGGTGGCAGTGAATGACGGCATTAATGATAGTGAAATCGCCACTAGTACGATTGCCATTACAGCGATTAATGATGCGCCTGTTAATACGGTTCCCGTTGCCTTAACCACAGACGAAGATACCCCCCTGACGCTTACCGGCGCTCAGGGTATTAGTATTGTGGATGTAGATTCTGCAGAGGCTGATATTCAGGTCGATTTAAGCGTTACCAATGGGATTTTAACCTTAGCCAGCACTGAAGGGTTAACGATTACAGCCGGAGCGGATAACAGCAATACAATAACCTTTACCGCCACTGTAGCCAATGCTAATACTGCCTTAGAAGGTTTAGTTTACACCCCCAATCTTAACTTTGACGAAACTGATACTCTGACGTTGGTGACGAATGACTTAGGCAATACAGGAGAAGGGGGACAACAAACCGCCACCAGCACTATTCCAATTACCGTAACACCCGTTAACGATCTACCGATTATCGATCTTAATCCCAGCGTTGAAGAGAGTATTAACTTTGCAACAGCTTTTGTCGAACGTCGAGGTGCCACACCCGTTAGTAATGGAATCGCTATTGCTGACCCAGATAATACAACAATGCAGGGGGCAACGGTAACCTTAACCAACTTTGCTGAAGGGGATATTTTAGAAATTAATGGCGCTTTACCCCCCAGCATTACTAGTGATAATTCCACCCCAGGGGTGTTAAGCTTCACGGGAGAGGCGAGTGTTGCCGATTACGAACAAGCTATTTCTCAAGTCGTTTATAACAACACCTCCAATAACCCGGCTACAGAAGCACGAGTGGTTGAAGTCATAGTCAATGATGGCCAAGGAGACAGTAGTCCAGCCGCTGTCACGGAAATTACGATTTTCCCCGTTAACGATCCAGCGCTAGTCGATCTTGATGGTGCTGCCGAAGGTAACAACTTTACCACCAGTTTCACCGAAGGAGGAGATCCTGCTGCTATCAGTAACCCAGGGAATACAGCGATCGCTGATTCTGATAGTACAACCATTGCAACTGCTGTCATTACCTTAACCAATCCCCTCGATCCCGGTGCAGAAACTTTAGGGGTGAGTGGAGAATTACCCGATGGCATTACCGCCGGAACTTATAATGGCTCCACAGGACAACTGATTTTAACGGGAGAGGCGAGTTTAGCAGACTATCAAACAGCCATTTCAAGCGTGGTTTACGAGAACGTTTCTGCCGATCCCAACCTGACTCCCCGCAGCGTTGAAGTCGTTGTAAATGACAGTATTAATGATAGTAATATTGCCAGCACCACCATTACCATAGCTCCCACAAATGCATCTCCCATTGCCAACCGAGATCAGATCACAACGCGGTTAAATACAGTCATTACCTTTAGTCTAACTGACAACGATTTCGATCCCGATGGTGAAATTGATCCCAGCACTGTTGATTTCAATCCCGCGACGGAAGAAATTGATAGCAGCGCGAATTTGTTTAATCAAGCTGAAGTCAGTATTAATCCGCAAGGGGATGTCACCTTAACGCCAAATGAAGGGTTTACCGGAGAGATAGACTTTTCTTACACTATTCGCGATAACGACGGCGCAACCAGTAACACAGCAGACGTGACGGTGAATGTGATTCCGGAGTTATTGGGTAATCAACCTCCCATTACTGCTAACAATATCACCCCGATTATTGGTAACGATGCTGTTGCTGTCCCCATTCCGGCATTAAGCGCGATTGATTTAGACGAAGGAGACAGTATTACCGGATTCCGTCTCACCGCATTACCGTTAAATGGTGAACTATTCGTCGGGGGTACAGCCGCTGAGATAGGCGAAGTGATCCCGTTAGATGCCGTTGAAACCTTAACCTTCACTCCCACGCCGGGATTTAGTGGGGTTGCCAGCTTCCAATACGTTGCCATTGACAATAACGGCGCGGCCGACCCCAATCCGGCCACAGTTGCAATTCCGGTGAATTTTGGTAATCAACCTCCTGTTGCGGCTGATCTGATTGCGGCTCCCGTTCCCTTGGGTGCGGCTGCGGCTCCTGTTCCCGCCCTTAGTGCAGTTGATGGAGACGGGGAAATCGTTAATTATGAAATTACCCGATTACCACAAAAAGGCACTTTATTCCTGGGTGAGCAAGAAGTGGTTGCCGGGACTCCCATTACCCCAGAAGAAGCTGAAAATTTAACCTTTGTTCCCGGTGCAGACTTTACCGGAGATTCAACCTTCCAATACACCGCCATTGATAACCAAGGTGCGCGAGATGAATCTTCAGCCACGGTATTTTTACCTCCCGATGTTGGCAATAACTTAGAACCCGTTACCACCGATATTGTTGCGCCAGTGGTTTCTAATAGCGCCACCGGAGTTGCATTACCCCCACTCACTGCCCAGGATATTGATGGGAATATTGCTAATTTTGCGATCGCCACACTCCCTCAAAGTGGTCAACTGCTGTTCAATGGTGAACCTGTGGTGGTCAACCAAGAGATCCCAGCCGATGGGGCAGATAGCCTGAGTTATACGCCAGATACAGGTTTTAGCGGTCAGGTTTCTTTCCGTTACACGGCAAGCGATGACGCTGGGGCGGTTGATATTTCTGCAGCCACCTATTACATCCCCGTTACCTTCTCCAACTTACCCCCTGTTCCCACCAACCTGGCAATTCCTCGGTTAAAGAACGTTTCTCCCGTCACAGGTTTACCCGAATTAACGGCCACAGATGCAGATGGTACAGCCAATCAGTTTACGATTACAGAACTTCCCATTAGCGGTCAACTGTTGCTCGGTGATACCCCCGTTGAACTGAATCAGGTAATTTCTGGCCAACAAGCCACTCAACTCCGCTTTGACCCGGCAATTGACTTTAGCGGACTAGCACGATTTACCTTTACAGCCACTGATAACGCGGGAGGAACCAGTGTATTTAACGGCAGTGGCAGCCTGTTTGTCATCCCCAACCTCTTACCTGTCGCGGAAGATACAGCCGGATCATCGACTCCCAATAGTTTACCTACCATTGTTCCCACACCCAATGCCACAGATATAGATGGGACAGTAGAACGCTTCTCGATTTCAGAACTTCCTGAAGCCGCAGAAGGTTCCCTATTATTCAATAACAACCCAGTTACTAGTCTCAGTCAAGTTGAGAATTTAACCCAAAGTCAGTTTGGTTCCCTGCTATTTGTCCCGAACCGTGAATTTAGCGGTAATGTCGTCTTCTCTTATGTGGCAACCGACAACAACGAGCAAAATTCTGAACCCGCTGATATTACCATTCCGGTTTATGTACCACCCGCCAGTATCGATCGGATTGAATTACCCGACGAAGTGCCGCCCAGCGCTGAACCCATTACAGTAGAAGAAATTCCGAATGATGGTAGTGCGATTGAAATTCCTCTGGTTGGCAGCAACAATATCAGCGACATTGCCACCTTTAGCATTACCGAAATTCCAACTTTAGCCGAAGGGCAGTTATTCCTCAATGGATCGGTCGTCACCCGTTTAGACCAGGTGGCGCTATTGACGGTCGCACAAGCCGGACAGCTAACTTTTGTGCCTGCCCCTACTTTCTCGGGTCAAATTGGTCTCTCCTACACGGCAACCACGACTGCGGGTGAAACCTCAAGTGCAACCTCAATTGTTTTGGCCGTGCCGACATTTGCTGAAGGTTTTGCTCCGGTTTCTTCTGACTTATCCGCCGAGTTTATTAGCCTCACTTGTGTCGAAGTGGGTGTTGAACAGTCTATTACCACAACTGTCGAGTCTGTTAATGCCAACTTAGTAGAGTTTACCTTGTCTGCTATTGGGGACGGTGAGACCTTACTGGGTTCACTCAGCAGCGAAGAACTATTAGGCAGTGACACAAGTGATGTTCTGTTTGCTTTCGGTAACAATGATAATCTCTTCGGTGCAGCCGGATCTGATACCGCTGACGGGGGTGATGACGATGACTTCATTGATGGCGGCGAGGGAGACGATCTCTTATTTGGCGGCAGTGGTGAAGATACGATCCGAGGGGGTGCTGGCAATGATAGCTTGTTCGGTGCAGCCAGTGATATATTAGTTCGCGATCTCGATCCAGATGATCTGTTAATTGGGGATACGGGAGATGATTTCATGGTCGGTAATACAGGCAGTGACACGATCACAGGCGGTATCGGGGATGACTTCGGCTTCGGTGGCAAAGATGATGACTTCGTGTATGGTGATGCAGGAGATGACGAACTCTTCGGCGATAACGGTAATGATCAAGTTATTGGCGGCGCTGGGGAAGATCGACTGTTTGGCAATACTGGAGATGATACCGTCTGCGGCGGTGAAGGTAACGATCAACTGTTTGGGGGTAAGGATCAAGATCTGCTGTTTGGAGATGCGGGTAATGATATCCTCTTTGGCGATGCGGGTAATGATACCCTATTTGGTAACGAAGGCAATGACCAGCTAAACGGCGGCGCAGGTAACGATACTCTAGTGGGTGGTTTAGGTAATGACCAGCTAAACGGGGGCGTTGGGGCGGATGTCTTATTCGGTGATTTTGGCTCCGATGTATTTGTTCTGGCTAGTGTTGCAGAGGGAGATATTATCGTAGACTTTAGTGATGGAGAAGATACTTTCAAACTCCCCGACGGCGTGACATTCACAGATCTCAACATTGTCCAAGTCGCAGATGCAACTTATATTCAGTTGGAGGATCGGCTATTGGCAACAGTTGAAAATGTGATGGCCGAGTTAATTACAGAAGCAGACTTTATCATCTAATCTGCTATTTCCATTAGATGTATGCTACTCGATAGAGGCGTTCGGTGCGGGGTAAAAACGTTCCATCGAGCGTCTCTACGACTATTGCTGAGAAATATCAGGTGAAATTGATCCATCAAACACCATCGCTTTTTTTGTCGCCGTCGTTAGATTATCATGCACCCGTAGAGTGATCTAATATGAAATACTTAAATATTTGCGCGCATTTGATACAGGAGAAACATTCCCCCTCTATCCCCCCTTAAAAAAGGGGGAGTTGAGAGAAATCTTGATCTGTAGCATAACTTTTCATATTTCATATCAGTTTTTGAAGTGTCGATCCCGAGGCCCTGAGTCGTATTTCTGATATGGTGTTGGTTAAATTAAGTCAAGATGTAGGTAGAGACGTTGCCGGCAACGTCTGGTAAGCAATCTTAATTAGCCAGATACCATCTCAATTGCTGAACCCGTCCCGATATTGAATGAAGGTTAACTAAAATGTTTTTTACTGCTTTTATCCCTATGAAAATTCGAGTATTGGCTGTGATTTTGTTATTAGTATTCACAACTTTAGTTCCCATATCTCCAGTATGGGCCGAGGAAGACATTCCGACTGAAATTACATCCATTGGTGAACCTGAACCCGTATTAGAGACAGAATTAGACACAGTTGATCCAGTTCTAGGAGCAGAGATCATTCCCGATGAATCTTTAGTAACACCTGAGGTTCAGCTTACCCCAGAACAGGCTTTAGTTTTAGCCCTGCAAGCCAAAATTACAGACTTAACAGGTTCTTATAGCGATGAACGAGTAGAGTCTATTCAGATTAATTTAGCTCAGCATTTATTGCAAGTAAAAGTTAAGCCAGACTGGTATCTATTAGAATCCAGCGAACAGGATGAAATGGCACAACAGTTATTTACTGAAGCTCAAAGATTAGCATTTACTCGGTTAGAAATGCTAAACTCTCAAGGGCAATTAGTCGCTCGAAATCCTGTGATTGGTCAGCAGATGATTATTTTAGGTCGCTATCAAAATTGAGTTAAACTATGCCTTTAGATTTCTTGCTATTAATAGTCATGCTATTCTAAAAGCCACTATTTTTACCAAGATATTATACCCAGCTTAGAGATTGACTCATTTAGGCAGATGCCCAAGAGCAAACCTCCTGTGAGATAATCAAAGACTGATTACACTTTTATTCACCTCGCTATGGCTATCAAAAAAGGTTCATTTGTTCATGCAATTCGGGATCAATTAGAAAATAGTGTCGAAGCAAGCGCCAGCGACGGGCGTTTTCCCTCTTACATTTATGAAACCCCAGGAGAAGTCGTGGACACGCGGGGAGATTATGCCCTGGTGAAATTTGGTCAAGTCCCAACACCAAATATCTGGTTACGGCTCGATCAACTTGAATCTGCTTAAATTCTAACTTTTAGACCGATTGAGAGTTATCTACAATATCACTGCGGTTAGGTCTGCCTATTTTAGCTTTTCCAGGTTCTTGATATAAAGGCACGGTGAAGGTGACGGTTGAACCGAGTCCTTCACCCAAGCTATAAAATCGAACTGTTCCCCCCATGGCTTGCACTAATTTCTGAGAAATCACTAACCCTAAACCTGTGCCGCCGTATTGACGAGTGTAGCCCGTATCCACTTGAGAAAAGGCTTTAAACAGCCGATCTTGTTTGGCAATGGGTACACCAATTCCTGTATCAACCACTCTAAATTCCACAAATCCAGGTAATTGTTGGTTATTGACCACTACCTTACCCGGAAGAATGGCTAAACTGATACTCACGCCCCCTTCATGGGTAAATTTAATTGCATTTCCTACTAAATTTAACAACACTTGCAATAGCCGTTGAGAGTTGGCATAAACAATAATCTCATCTTGACTCGGGGGAGTTTGCACTGTTAAGGTTAAGCCTTTTTGTTGAATTTGAGTCCGGGTAAATTTTTCAACTTCTTCTAAGAGATCGGCAACCTTCACCAATGCCAATTGAATTTCCATTTTACCCGCTTCAATTTTGGCAATATCTAAGACATCGTTAATTAGACTCAACAGATGAATGGCGGCGCGGTGGGCTTCTTGGATAAATTCTCGTTCTTCTTCTGGGTCATCGACCATATCATCTAACACTAACTTCAAAGAGCCAATAATCCCATTCAGCGGCGTTCGTAATTCGTGGGAGGTACTGGCCAGAAATTCACTTTTGAGACGAGATAAAGCCACTGCTTCGGCTTGGGCTTCCTTGAGTTCTTGATATAAGGTCGCATGAGCAATTGCTGTTCCCACTTGGGTGGCGAGTTCCCGGACAAAATCAATTTCTGCAATGGTCCATTGCCGCAGTTCGTCACATTGATGTAAACAAATCAAAGCATTGGGGATCTCTTGGTAGGCAGTCGGAATGACTAAGACAGATTGACGTTCGTAGGGATCATCAATATTGGAAGTATGCTCAATTACAACCGGTTCAAGGGTTGCCAAGGCTTGAGTCCAGCCTAATTCTTGTTGAATTGATAAGTCTAACCCTAACATCATCGAAACTTGGCGTTGACGATACTCAGCGACGACTTGAGTTTTTTGAGAATGAGGCAGACGATGAGAAGACTGTTGATAGGGACAGAGAATACAACGGCTCACCCGCAGGACTTGACCTAAGCTGTTAACGGTTTGCTGCCAAATTTGCTTTAAATCTAGGGTGCGGCGGATTTTTTGGGCAATCTGACTCAGCAGAATCTGATAAATTTGAGAACTAGGGGGAACGGTTCTGCAAAGGGTCCCGGCAATTTGAACCAGCATTTTTTGCTGAATATCAAAATTAGACGGTAAAGAACGGTATGCAACGATATCTTCCCAGTCGGCTGTGAGATCAACGTCTTGTTGCTGCAATACCCGGCCCATGACTAAGACTTGAGTCGCTTCTCCGTTGCCTTGCAGAATCGGGCTAACAATCAGATCGAGGGGAAAATATTGATTTTGGTAACAGAAAGGATAACTAAAGCGCTCTGGAATTAAATTTTTCAGTACTCGTCGAATCCGTTCTAGGTAAGGGGGAATCAGCATCGGCCCGATTGTTTCTCCGATGGTATATCCGACCACCTCAGATTCTGAGAGATGATATTGTCTCCCTTGCTGCCAATAAAAGGATAAATACTCTCCTGATGCATTTTGAGTAAAGACTAGTTCAGCACCTAAACCCTGCCACACTTGAGCAGAGGTTGAGCTGGATAACCAACCGTTTGTATCAGAGTTCATCTATATTTGTCACACCGAAAGCTTAACCTAAACATTATTAATATCAGAGCGCTGTAACTATATATCATACCTAAACCTAAAAGTGATAGGTTTTAGGAGAATGAAAAAAAATCGTCATTGGAGAGCAAAACAATCATCTTTTTCCCAATAAGATATCGCTTCAGTCAAGGAAGACCACAGAAACTAACCTGATGCTAATATGAAGGCTCCCTTCACCTCAAATATCCGCAGAATTTCAGAGCCATCAGCTTTATAATATCTTGATGAGTCTTATTCTTTTAGAATGAATTAAGAAGCTACCTTAATTTTGATTTCTTTTGAAATATGGGTATAGTTTACCATGAGATGATAGTGATAAACAAGTGAATTAAATAGATATTCTCGGGTTCGCCACAAATTGGCGGCATCAGTGCGATCGACTTTAAAACTCTACTCAGTGGAGTTGACGATTCTGGATAAATCCTGAGATTATGCTTGAAAGTCGCTCTGTCGTGCTGAGTTAACTGAAGTTTCTCTAGTAATGCTACTTTAACCACTCATCAATGACATTGAAGACTACCAAGAGGTTGATGATTAGATAACAGAGCAGTTGTCGGTGAGAAAAACAATCAAAACTGAAGTTGGAGTTGTGATTTCACGAGTGTGTTCACTCAAAAATCCACTCAACCCAGAGAGGTTTGGAATATACTCGCCCCTGACTCTACAAGACTGCTGATGCGGCGATCGCAAACAGTTTTGAGTAACTCCGCCTCTGTTGTTCCTTGCTATGGGATTAAATCACAAAACGGCTATGGCTGCTAAATTACAAGATAGCGTATTACTTCAGGCGGTTAAGACAGGCAATCTGATTCACACTCGTGCTTTGCTGGCTAAAGGGGTGAACGTCGATGCTAAAAATAAAGATAGTATCACAGCCCTGATGCTAGCGGCTCGGGGGGGTCATCTTCAAATTGTAGAAGCGCTACTCAATCATGGGGCAGATGTCAACGCGACTAGTAAGCAATATGGCATGAGTGCACTAATGTTATCCGCCGCGAGTCATCAACTAGAAGTTGCTCAACTGCTGATTGACTTCGGAGCCGATGTTAATTTAAAAAATCAACAGAACCGGACTCCGTTAATGGCAGCCTGTATGAAGGCAGATCGGGAAATGGTTAAATTGCTAATAGACAATAGTGCCACCGTTGAACGAACAGAGCAAGAATTTAGCACTATTCTCATCCAAGCTTTAAATGCAGCTCAACTAGAGATTGTTCAAACTATTTTAGCAGCGGGAACCCGAGATGCACCTTTTACCCGCGTTTTATTGCGCCAACTGATTGAGCAAGGTAATTTACAATACATTCATGTATTAATTCAAGCAGGGGTTAATGTTAATGCTCGTTACGAAGATGAAGACACCCCGTTAATGTTAGCGGCTGATTTGGGTCAACTTCCAGTCGTTCGAGCGTTGTTGAGTGCTGGGGCTGATGTTAATGCTTGTAATTGCGATGGGGGAACGGCTTTAATGGCTGCAGCGGCGGCGGGACACAGTACAGTTGTTTCAAAGTTAATTGAAGCAGGCGCTGATGTCAATGCCCGCGATTGTGACCAGGAAACGGCTTTACATCTAGCAGTTGTTGAAGAACATTTATCGGTGGTGGAAGAATTGCTTAAGCATGGCGCGGGGGCAGATGCTGAAAATCATTTAGGGGATACCCCGTTAATGGTGGCGGTTTTACAGGGTTATACTTCCATTGTCACGCTGTTGTTACAGAAAACTTCCCCAGAACAAGTTCAGCATTTGTTAAGTTGCGATCTATTTGGAGAAACTGCCCTGACTTTGGCGGTGGTGCAGGGGAAAGCAGAAATTGTTCATGCGCTATTGAGTGCTGGGGCGAATGTTAATCAAACTACTGAGCAAGGAAAAACGCCACTAATGACGGCGGCTGAGCGAGGGAGTTTAAATCTAGTGCAGGTGTTATTGGCTCATGGCGGCGTGGTAGACCTGCAAGACGAGGCGGGGGCGAGCGCGTTAATGTGGGCGGCCTATAGAGGGCATACAGCAGTTGTTAAGCAGTTAATTGAAGCAGGGGCTGATGTGAATCTCAAAAATCAAGGGGGTTGTACTGCTTTGATGTTGGCGCAGTTTAATGAACATCAAACGGTTATTAAACAACTGAAACAGGCAAATGCTCAAGAATAATTATTGAGTTAATGTATTCATATTATTGTGCTAGTGGAGTGAATTATCGAACCCCAAGAAACCGCAGCGGGTAAAGCGATCGCAGTTGTTATCGATTAGTAATAGACCCCACAATTACCGATAGCAGTCATAATGGAATTAATCGAAACTACAATGGTTTACAAGTTTCCTCAGTTAAGTCGTCAGGAGATTGTTAAAATGTTGGAATTAGCCACTGAATCAAAATAAACTAGAGTTGATCTAGAAGGATTAACCGACGCTGAGCTATAGCTGATTCTACTTTTAATTATGCGGAAATTTTGTGAAATTAATTGAGGAAATTGTTCTTAGATATAATCTTTGTCTGAGCAACAATTGGAAGCTTTAGCTGAAGCATTTTTAGATTTATCAAAATTATCAGATTTAATAAACGGCTTCAATGGTATTCGCTAAAATTATGAGTTTTTCTACAATTGCATCAAACTAATAAATGTCATGAGTTTATCAGAGTTAAAACCGGGTCAAATTGCTTTAATTGAACAGATCGATCAAACGCCTGAAACAATAGGATTTGTTCAACGACTGGCTGCTTTAGGAATTGTTCCCGATCGATCTGTTCAAGTCCTACGAATTGCTGGGTTTGGAGGGCCGATACACTTGCGGGTAGGAACGACAACAGAGGTGGCGATTCGTCGCCGGGAGGCGCGTTTAGTTCAAGTTCGTTTAACATAATATTATTAACCTTTTTCCCGATGTTATACCTATTTTGAAATTCCTTTTAAATTATGACTTGTCATACTCCTTCTAATACCCAATCATCTAATCAGAATATCACCCAAAGAGTGGCTTTGTTGGGGATGCCGAATACGGGAAAATCGACTTTTTTTAATCGGGTTACAAAAGCCAATACATCGGTGGGAAATTGGCCGGGAATTACGGTGGATTTATTACAGGCTGAAGTGGTGATTAATGGTCAGCCGACGGAGTTTGTAGATTTGCCGGGAATTTATGATCTTCAGGGTTTTTCGGAAGATGAAACAGTTGTTCAATGTTTTTTAGAACAGTATCCGGTTGATTTGGTAATTTTAGTGTTAAATGCGGCACAAATTGATCGACAATTGCGGTTGGCTTTACAACTAAAAGCGTTAGATTTGCCAATGATTTTAATGCTGAATATGGCAGATGAGGCGGAACAGTATGGTATTAAAATTGATACAGAAAAACTATCAGAAAGCTTGGGATTTCCTGTCTTTTTAATGAGTGCAAAATATGGCACAGGCTATATGAAAGCCTATGAACAAATTTGTCAAGTCTTAAAGCAAGAAAGAGCAAAAGCTATACCCATTAAGGATTTAAAATCTCATTTGACAAAATTACATCCTATTTTAACTGATGAAATTGACGCTATTATTGAAACTTCAATTAAAATTCCGGCGGAAATTTCTATTAGTTTGACTCAAAAAATTGATCGGTTTTTATTACATCCCATTTTCGGCTTGCCTTTATTTTTTCTTGGAATGTTTGCTGTATTTTGGCTAATATGGATTATCGGTTTACCCGCCCAGGATATAATGGATAATTTAACCCAATGGCTGCAAACAAATCTATTAGAACCTGTGTTACAACCGCTGCCAAATATTATTCAAGATTTTATTATCAATGGTGTTTGGAATGGCATCGCAACAGTGGCTTCTTTTGTGCCATTAATTGTCTTATTTTTTATGTTGATGGCAATTCTTGAAGATAGCGGCTATTTATCTAGATCTGCCTATCTAATGGATGGTTTGATGGCAAAAATAGGCTTAGATGGTCGTAGTTTTGTCATGCAAATGATGGGATTTGGCTGCAATGTTCCGGCATTAATGGGAACACGGGTAATGCGATCGCGTGCTTTAAGATTACTGACAATGTTAGTCATTCCGTTTGCTTTATGTTCGGCTAGATTACAGGTTTTTGTCTTTATTATTGCGGCTACTTTTCCCAGTCAAAATGGAGCGATTGTATTATTTTCTCTATATCTTTTAAGTTTTGTCGCCGCTATTTTAACAGCCGCATTATTTCAAGATTTTTTCAAAAATGAAGAACCTTTTATCTTAGAATTACCGCCTTATCGCTTCCCCACTGGGCAACAAATCTTTTTACGCGCTTGGGGAGAAGTTCAGACATTTCTTAGACGGGCTTCCGGGTTTATTACATTCGGTTGTATTGCAGTTTGGTCGATCACAAACTTACCTCCCAATACAACAGGTTTAGAGACCATTGGCGGACAAATAGGACAGTTTTTAAGTCCAGTCATGCAACCCATTGGTATCGATCCCTATCTAACTTTAGCCTTGATTTTTGGGTTTATTGCTAAAGAAGTTGTAATTGGGTCATTGGCTGTCATTTATAGTGTGAATTCGAGTTTAGTCAGTCAACAGATTACCGAAAGTGTCACGTTTGTTCAGGGTTATAGTTTTTGTTTATTTTGTCTTTTATATACTCCCTGCCTCACAACAATTGTAACTTTATTTAATGAATCTAAATCTAGTAAATTTACAATATTTTCCCTAATATTTTCATTACTATTAGCATGGATAGCTAGTTTTATTTTTTATCAAACTGCACTTTTACTCGGTTATTCTTAATCAGTCATTGCCTCAAGCAATATTTCATTTAAATCAATTCGATAGCCCGTCGTCTAAAATATTAAGCGGTTGCGTGTTGCCCAGCAGCGGCTCAATTCGCTTTACCTTTGGGTTGATGGGTTTTGAACATCTAAGCCAGTTTTTCTGAGGTAACCGGGTGATCGGGTTAAAATTATGCTGCAAATCGATAAACTGTAATTCTATCTTCAATTAAAATGTTCACATTGGGTTGCTAAAACTAGAGTTAACCCAGCATCAGCAACGAAAGCAGTTTTTCTCTTGAGTTTCTCCGAATGCCGACAGACTGAAGCTGTTATCGACTGATAGCGTATAGTCTCGTTTGTGTAATGCAGCCCCACCTGCGAGCCAAATATTCATTGTTATCGCTGTAACTAATAAAATAGAAATGATTTATCAAACTAAAATAAGGAATTTGAGTTACAATAGAAAAATACTATGATACCCTGTAACATCGAAATCTCAGTTTTAGTTCTGTCGTGAAATTGCTGTCATTAAAAGTTGAGGGATGTAAGGTCAGTTGTGATTGAAGTCAAAGCAACTTTGAGCCTCAAGAGATTGTAGCGTTAGGCATCAGACAGCAATAAAATTCAACCCTTCATCAGTGTGCTTCCTCCAGCGAGGAACAGTGACCCTTCTAACTGGGAGAAACCCAAAGCAGGGTATTTCGGTGTTTTTGTAGATTAATGAGCGCGGATACTTTTCATGAAACCGAGACAGAAGAACGATTCTCAATTCAATAACTTTTTTACTAAAAAGCAGCAACCTCGTCGGTGGATGTTGGCAATGATGTTAACTGGAGTGATTATTTTTAAAGCTTATCCGACTCTGATTCAAACTTTTCTCAAAGAAACTTATAGTTCTATTGCAACCTCTTTGACTCAAGCCAAAGAAACAGAAACTGCCTTTAACATCTTAACGAAAAATACTTCTAAAGTAGAGTCGGCCATAACAACACAAGCAACTTCTGATTGTATCGCAGCATTAGATTGTCTGCCTGTGCAGCAGGGGCTAGAAACGCCGTTACCGAGTCTAATGTCTGTGCCGAATGTGCTGTTATCGGAACGAATGGCGCTGAATTTCCAACTGATGGGATTTGATTCTGATATCGCTCAATTTCAGTCTATACAAGCGAATGTTTCTTTGCCGTCTCAAGTGGTTGCCGCAATTCGTCAAAATCTCTCGGGTCAATTAGAAACGCCTCCAAAGCAGCTTAATATTATGCAAGCGACTCCCCGCAATTGGCCCGATACTTGTTTAGGCTTAGCCGCATCGGGTGAATTTTGTGGTCAACAAGTTATTTCAGGCTGGCGTGTGGTGGTTACGGCTGAAGATAAAACTTGGATTTATCGCAGTGATGCAACGGGCAAGCTATTACGCTTAGAATCACAAAAACCCACTTCTCAAGCGATTTCTCCTGTGGTGGTTGATGCTGTATTCCAACAGGCTACTGAGGAATCGGGTCAGCCTCAATCTGCTTTTCAAATTATTGATGTTCGACCCAATATCTGGCCGGATAGTTGCTTGGGTCTAGCACAACCCGACGATGTTTGTACTCAAGTTTTGGTTCCCGGATGGCAAATTACCCTCAGTAGTGGCCGCACACAGCAGGTTTATCGTACCAATCAAGGGGGGTCTCAGGTGCAGCTAGACATGGCGGCGAGTTCTAAACGCTCTCGACAACCCCTATTAGTTTATCGTTTTGGGGATGATTCTTTGTTTTCTCGGACAACTCAACGCTCAATTTGGAATCGGAACAATTAAAAATTTCTTACCCACATTAGTTAAAAGTGTCACCGATATAGCGAAACCAGGCTACACAGTGACTCACTGGATCTATGTATTTCGGAATAAAAATTGACGGGTGAAACTCGCTATTATAGTAAAGGAATGTTAATATTTCTTAATTAATCTTGATTTTTCTCAATGCTAATTTCTCCAGAGAGTTTAACCACTCTCAAAAGCAAACTAAAAAACACAATACTGTTAGGAAATGAACCCACCCCTGAACTCGCCGCAATTATGCTGGTGTATTTCGTTCAAGGGATTTTAGGCTTAGCCCGACTCGCAATCAGCTTTTTCCTCAAAGATGAATTGGGGTTAACGCCGACTGAAACGGCTGCTTTGGTGGGGGTTGTGGTTTTACCCTGGACGCTGAAGCCCCTGATTGGCTTTCTGTCGGATGGTTTACCTGTTTTAGGCTACCATCGCCGCCCTTACCTGATTTTAGCGGGTGTAATGGGAAGTCTGTCTTGGGTTGCTTTTGGCACTATCGTTAATACCCCTCTGGCGGCAACGATAACCATCACTTTCACTTCTCTCTCTGTTGCCATTAGTGATGTAATTGTAGACTCTATTGTGGCTCAACGAGCTAGATCGCAATCTCAAAGCGCGGTGGGTTCGCTGCAATCTTTATGTTGGGGAAGTTCGGCAGTTGGCGGAATTATTACCGCTTATCTGGGAGGTATTTTACTGGAGTATTTCACTAGCCGCACCATTTTTCTGATTACAGCCCTGTTTCCCTTAATTGTATTAGGGGTAGCTGGACTAATTAATGAACAAAAAACAGAGGTCGGTTCAAATTGGCAAACAGTACGACAGCAAGTGAAACTGTTGCGTCAAGCGATTAGTCAAAAAAACATCTGGTTACCCACCCTATTTATTTTAATTTGGCAAGCGACACCGAGTGCTGATTCTGCGTTTTTCTATTTCACCACGAATGAACTGGGATTTCAACCCGAATTTTTAGGACGAGTTCGTTTAGTCACCAGTGTGGCTGCGTTATTGGGTGTTTGGCTATTTCAACGCTATTTTAAATCCGTACCGTTTCGTCGGATATTTTTCTGGTCTACCATCCTTTCTACTGGGTTGGGTTTAACCACCTTAATTCTGGTGACTCATGCTAACCGCGCCATTGGGATTGATGACCATTGGTTTAGTTTAGGGGATAGTGTGATTCTCACGGTTGTGGGTGAAATGACATTGATGCCGCTTTTAGTATTGGCAGCGCGATTGTGTCCACCGGGGGTAGAAGCGACATTATTTGCCTTGGTGATGTCTGTATTTAATCTGGGGGGATTGATTTCTCATGAATTGGGTGCAATTTTAACCCATTTATTTGGGGTAACAGAAACTAATTTTGAGCATCTCTGGATGCTGATGTTGGTAACCAATCTCAGTACTTTACTTGTCTTACCCTTCGTGCGATGGTTACCCGATACAACTGCAGTCACAGAAGAAGTTCCCATTGCCACGGCTGAAGCATCTCAGTTGAAAAGAGTACCCGAATTTGCGGCTGAATAAGTTATTGCTGATTATTTGTTATTTGCAATTGACCACAAACTATTTCCCTCAATTACAGTATTATGACGAACTTACAAACTCCTCAATCGACTCCGACAGATCCTCATCAGTCCTATAACCCTCAAGATTGGCAACAAGGTTATCAGTCTCAACCGAATGAATATGATTATTGGATAGACAATATTGACGGGGAAATTCCGGCTGAATTGGAAGGAACCCTCTATCGCAATGGCCCCGGTTTACTCGATGTTAATGGTCAACGTTTGCATCATCCGTTTGATGGGGATGGGATGATTTCTGCGATTCGATTTTCCAACGGACGCGCCCACTACCGTAACCGTTTTGTCCGCACAAAAGGATATGTCGAAGAACAAAAAGCTGGAAAAATGCTTTATCGAGGCGTATTTGGCACGCAGAAACCGGGGGGAATATTTGCGAATTTATTTGATCTCAAACTGAAAAATATTGCCAATACTCAGGTGATTTATTGGGGCGGGAAATTACTAGCACTTTGGGAAGCCGCCGAACCCCATGCCCTTGACCCAGAAACCTTAGACACTTTGGGAATAGACCACCTCAACGGTATTTTACAACCCGGTGAAGCGTTTGCCGCTCATCCTCGGATTGATCCCCATTGTGAAGTCAATGGCGACCGCGTGATGGTGAATTTTGCGGTTAAGCCGGGACTCTCAACGACTATTACCCTTTATGAGATTGACCCCAACGGAAAACTATTGCGGGAATACGCCCATTCTGTACCGGGGTTTGCCTTTATTCACGATTTTGTGATTACCCCCAACTATTGCATTTTCTTCCAAAATCCGGTGACGTTTAATCCTTTCCCTTTTCTATTGGGAATTGCCGGGGCGGGACAATGTGTGAATTTTCAACAAAATCAACCGACTCGGATTTTAGTCATTCCCCGCAACCGAGAGAAATCTACTGAAATGCGTTGTTTTGAGACACAAGCGGGATTTGTGTTTCATCATGGCAATGCTTACGAACAAGATCATCAAATCTGTATTGACTCGATTTGTTATGAGTCTTTACCCAGTGTTGAACCGAATCAAGATTTTCTACAAACGGACTTTGAAGCCCTTTCTCCTGGGCAGTTGTGGCGCTTTACCCTGGATTTAAACACAGAAACGGCACAGTCTGAAATGATTGAACCTCGCTGTTGTGAATTTCCCACCTTGCACCCAGATTTTGTGGGACGCAATTATCGCTATTTATATACCGGAGCGGCTGATGCTGCCACCGGGAATGCCCCGTTACAGGCAATTTTAAAGTTAGACTTAGAAACAGGTGTTCGGCAACTGTGGAGTGCGGCACCGCGAGGCTTTGTCAATGAACCGGTGTTTGTTCCCCATCCTCAAGCCCAAGCAGAAGACCATGGCTGGCTGTTGACAATGGTGTATGATGCAAGTTATCATCGCTCTGATATTGTGATATTAGATGCTCAAGATCTTAATCGTGAACCTGTCGCACAGCTTCATCTTCAGCATCATGTTCCCTACGGTCTTCACGGTACGTTTTCATCTCATTAGTTTTTTCTACTAGATTTATAAAGTGTCTCCGCGACAAAAGATTTCCCAATTTTCACTATTTACTGGAGGTTGGGAAACCTTTATTTATATTAGAATGGGAAAACCTTGCTATAGTGTGGAGTAAACTGTTGAAGTCGCTCACTAATAGTATTAATCCTTATGCCTAATTCGCAGTAATATTTATACATTACTGTATGTTCTACAAGAGAGCATCAACTTAATATGAAATTTAGTATTGTTATTACCACTTATAATCGTTTAGCACTATTAAAACGAGCGATTCATTCAGCCTTAACTCAAACTTTTCCTTGTGAAGTGATTATTGCAGATGATGGTTCAAATGATGGAACAGAAGAATATGTTTGTCAACTCAGTAAATTTGTTACAAAACAAGGGAATTATCAGTTAATTTATCATCGAAATGCCACCAATAGCGGACATTCTGCGACGATGAATGCTGGGGTCAAAATGGCGACCGGGGACTGGATTAAACCGATTGATGATGATGATTATTTATCTCCGGGTTGTATTGCCACAATGAACCAAGCGATCGCAATTCATAATAGTAACATTGCATCACAAACACAAACACCTGCTGTTATTTGTTCCTGTCAAGCGGCGCAAGTTGATCCCGATGGTAAGGAATTAAGCCGTACCCGAATTGTGGGGCCGGGGACAGTATTTTATATTCCCCAAGAAGATATTCATTATGGAATGTTACTCGAACAAGTGCCGTTTGGCACCCCGGTTCAAGTGGCGTATCGTCGAGATGCGTTCTTAAGATCGGGTGGATGGGATTCTAATTTGGATGCTAACTGTGATGATATTGATTCTTGGATTAAAATTGCTCAATTCGGAGATGGGATTTTTATTAATCAATGTTTGGCTTATCGCACAATTTGGCCAGGGGCTTATAATCAAACGTTTTCTTTAAAAAAACGCTTAGAAACGAATATTTTAATGAAGGAAAAAATATATAGGCTTGTTCATCAAAAGCATCATAAAAAATTACCCGAAATCAACAATATTCGAGGCTATTTAAAATTACATTGGGGTTTGGTTGCGCTGAAAAAAGCTCAATTCTCAAAGGCGGCTGAACTTTCTTCTTCGGCTGTTTTTTCTTCTTCGGCTTGGAAGATATTAATGACTTCTATCGCCAGCCGTCAACTACAAAAATTTCCAGATGCTTATACAACAAACTTACCCAATTCTACTTTAATTTATTCTCAAAGTATTGCTCAATCTCACATATTAGATGCTCGGGCAAATCTCAAATTACAATACAGTCGGACAGCACTGCAGGAGGGAAAACTCAACTCGGGTTTGAAATCTGGGTTAACCGGAATGGCTTTGTTATTGTCTCAAAAAGTATTACCGTTTGAAAGCCGTCTGCAAGTTGCAGATAAAACTGCATATCCAGAATCGGCCCAAATACTCATCCAATCTTTAGAAACCGATAATTCTTTCTTAGATTATCAATCTAAACTTAATATTAACTACGTTAAAGAGCTACGGTCTTATCTAAAAATTCGCTGTGCAATGGCTGCAGCAAAGCAAGGAAAAGTCAAGTATGCGCTTCAATGTGCTTTTCCGTCTATTTTCTCAATAGCTGCTTGGAAATATTTTATCAGTTTGGTGATTCTTCAAAAACAAAAAGATGCATTACTGATTCAAAAATTAGTGTTAGTTGATGCAGATTCTGCAGAAAAAATAGGAGAAACAAAACTTTTTAGGGAGGGGGAAAGACAGTGATTGATTAAAATAAATTATGAATTCTGCAGCCTTTGCCCAATAATTCTAAGTTTTATGTACACTACCGTAATTGTATTCTGTCAAGCTAGAAACTTTCTGATTCTGTCTTGATGAATCTGCCGCAAAAGTCGTCAACAGTGCTTCAATTACACTTTGACTTCCCGGTCGAGCAATCCAAAATCCTTGAGCATATTCACATCCCCAATGTTTGAGATTACTCAAATGTTCCGCTGCTTCGACTCCTTCTGCAACCACATCCATGCCTAAATGATGAGCTAAATCAATAATGGCTTCAGCAATTTTTGCTTGTCCCTCAGACTGGGTCATTCCCATCACAAATGAGCGATCAATTTTTATGGTTTGAATGGGGAAATAATAAAGCCGACTGAGGGAAGAGTAACCTGTACCAAAATCATCAATACAGAGTTTAATTCCTAGATCTCGCAGTTGGGTTAACACAGAAATTGTGATTTCATCTTGGTTCATGATCGCAGTTTCTGTAATTTCCAACCTGAGGCCATCAGGGCGACATTGAGTTCGGTTTAAAATCTCTGTCACCGTTTCGATAAAATCCGGTTGGGTGAGTTGGCAAATTGATAAATTCACGCTCATAAATCGCTGATTCTCGGAGGGAAAACGAGTCTCCCAAAGCCGAGCCGTTTTACACGCTTCCTCTAAAACCCACTGACCAATACCACAAATCATTCCCGTTTCTTCGGCAATACTAATAAATTGGTCTGGTGCAACTAAGCCTTTGGTGGGATGATGCCAACGAACCAAAGCTTCAAACCCCTCTATAACATTAGTTTTGAGGTTGAGAATGGGTTGATAATGTAACAGTAATTGATGGTACTCAACGGCACGACGCAGATCCTGTTCAAGCTGTAGCCGTTCTAATGCCCGATGATGCATTGTTTTATTGAAAAACGTAAAACAGGCCTTTCCTTGGGCTTTAGCACGATATAGAGCGGTGTCTGCATCACGCAGAATATCTTCTGTTTGCTGATATCCAGAACTACTGAGCGCAATACCCATACTAGCCGTACTGAAGACTTCGTGTGATCCCAGAACAAAAGGCAAATTTAACTGCTGTTGAATCCGTTCGGCAACATGGGAAACTTGAGCAAAATCTTGAATATTATTCAGTAAGATTAAAAACTCATCTCCCCCCAAACGCGCAATGATATCAGTCGGACGTAAACAATGCTGCAACCGTTGGGATACATTCTGTAAAAGTTGGTCGCCCACTTGATGACCCCAGCTATCATTAATCAGCTTAAAGCGATCTAAATCGAGCAGTAAGACAGCAAACAGATAATCTGGGGTTGTTGTGGTTCTGTTAACGGCTTGTTCTAATTGTTCTAAAGCACCAGCACGATTCAGTAGATTAGTCAGAGAATCACGATTGGCATCATAGATTAACCTGGATCTGGCCCGTTGATGATCCGTAATATCTTGATGAATGGAGAGATAATGGGTGATTTCTCCTTGAGCATTGCGAATGGGTTCAATCAGCCATTTATTATAGAATTGCGTACCATCTTTACGATAGTTAACTGTTGTGCCTTGAAAAACATTACCCTGCTTTAGTTCTCTCTTCAACCGCTGTAGGACTTGGCGACAGGTTTGAGGGCCTTGCAAAATTCGAGGGGTTCGCCCCAAAACATCTTCGCAAGTATAACCCGTCATTTTAGTGAAAGCCTGATTCACATAAACGATTTCTGGACCTGGGTAATCTAAATAGCTGGTGGTGATGATGATGGCATCTACCGTGTTATCTAATGTATGAGTTAGCCAATGGGGTTCATCCATGATTGAGGGTTCTAATAAACTGAGTGAGAAAGGCTCTAGGCTGTTTGGTTCTGGGATGGGATTTTTACTGATTCTTGTACTGGGTAGTGTATCTTGTTTTGTCTGGAGCAGCACACCCTGATGTAACCTCATTACGGAGTCTCCCAAATAATTTTCAATGATAATTTCGTGTCAGATCTCCCGATAAAAATAGCTAGCTATGGGGGGCAGATATTCTACCCGCCAGCTCAAAAAACTTTCGACCCTATCTGATCGAGATGAGATTCTATCTCTTTCTTATCATTTTTATTAAGGCTTGCATCATTATACATAATATAGAAAAATATATTAAGACCCTGTTACCGTTCATTGCCTGACTTAATATTTTTTTTATAACACTTAAGCAAAACTTAGAGTTATTTACGATTCTATCTCTGCATTAATTAGTCGAATCATTCTATCATCTGCTACCTCTGAGGAATCCTATAATAACTAAGACTAAGTTATAGATAGGATTAAGTCTGATAATGAACTTTAATATTATATAGTTTTGCTGTCAAAACAACAAATAGATAGTGAGTTTCAAATAAAAAACTGGCTACAACTCTGAAAAAGTAGTATCTATGCAAATAGCTATTTGATTTTGTAGTGTATTCTTTCAATCAAGCTATTTTTTGCAAAAGCCATAGATTTTTTTGTAAGTTTTTATACTTTCAGGAAAAATGGACAATACTCATATCAGTATGACCCATCGAACAAAACTGCATAAAAGCTCAAGATTAGATTTGAGGAAATTTTGCTTCAGGCTCGACAATTGGGTCATACTTCAATCGGTTCTCGGTTGTTATTCAAGTTGCTGGGCCGTAACCTCTGAGGAGTTGTTTGATTTTTCCTCCGGAATAATTGTGAATCTATCCTCATCGCTAACTGTTAGTGATGATTTGAATGCTGTTGAGTTACGGGTTTGCTGGTAGGATGAAGAAGTCTTAAAATATCCGGTTTTTTAGTTCAAAGTCCGGTTAATAACAGTTAGGGACTCATACGAGTGAGGATGAGCTAACTGAAAAAGAAACAACTATAATTCCGCGTTTTGCGGTATTCGTGTAGGGAAGCTACCCAGTATAAATATAAACAATTCATCTAAATCAACTAAAATGTCACGATTAGTGGATGATATTACCCAACAAGCTCATAAAGGCAGTATCGCTGCGATTATTCAGGTGCTCAATCAACGCACTTGCGAAATCGGGGTGCGAACTAGAGCAATTTTTGTTGATGGAGTATTACAACTACTGTGTGAGGCGACTCAGGCTGAAACACTTGAGCAATCTCACATTGTACCGGAGGTGCAAAATATTTTAGAATATATCTCACCTCGTCATGTTCATCGGGTGCGGATTAATAGTCGTTTAGTCCAAGAACAACAACTGCTATGGTTTGATGATATTAGTCAAGACCCAGAGCATCAACTGTTGTGGTACACAGACATTACCTTGAGCCAGCCCAATGTCTTTCAGCAGATTATAGACGAAATTCAAGATTATTGGAACCAAGCCCATTTCCCTATTAAACCAAGAACTATAGATACGTTTCAATTACAAAAACAGCGTCAATTTCAAAAAGGTTTAGTGGGGGGAGTGAGTTTAGGAGTGGGGGCGATGTTATTGGCAGTCGGTTTGTATTATTGGTTTACCTCAGAATCAGGATTTCCCTCCCTACAATTGCCGGCAACCCAGACACCCACCACAGAAACAGACAATAACAATTCCTCACCACAACCGATATCTTCTCAGTCAGATAAAGAAACCTTTAATCAGGCTGTTAGGCTAGCTCAGGAAGCGGTTTTAGCAGGGGAACAGGCTCAAACAGCCACTCAGTGGCGGACAATTGCTGAGCAATGGCAGCAAGCATCAATATTAATGTCTCAGGTTTCTCCAGATTATGAACGATATACAATCGCTCAAAATCGAGCAGCTTTGTATCAGCGCAACGCAGAAGTCGCCGAAGAAGAAGCGGAGAAATTAGAACAACGAGGTTATTGATTAAATTGTAGTGGCTTTTTCTCCCATTTCATATTATTTTTTTTTAGCAAAATTTATGTGATACCAAAGAATAAACTTCTCATCCATACTGTACTGTGATGGAGCTGACCATCACTTATTTGATTCTAGATGACAATTGATTCATCGCGCAGGAAAAACTCTGAAATATTGTTAATTTAATGATTGTTATCACCGCATCACTAGAAAACCACAGAATGATCGGGAAAAATCTAGAAATTAAGCTTCAATTTAGTCACGATGATGTTACCCGATTAATCTATCTATTTCTTGAGTAGACTTGACTTGAAGCATCTGAGTCCTAATAATTCTGAATATTTTTTTACAAAATGTAAACAAGTGTAAAGGAAAACTTATTAAAAAAGGTTGTAATTTGTAAATATAGTTGTTAAATTGTGCATAAGAAAGCTAGCTTAATCTGTGAACACTCGTCGTCAGGAGACTGATTAATCTATGTTAGAGACTATTTGTATTCAGTCAATCTAAGATGAGTTGAGGAATTGTTATAATGTCTATCAATATTGCTCCATTTTGCATTGTTTTCTGAGTCCCTAAACATTGATGAAACAGAACTCATTCAACAGAAAGGTTTCACTCTTAAATAGAATCTTTTTGTTGAGCCTAACTAAATCATAGAAGTATCAATGCTTCTAAATTAAAGGTCTAATCAACAATTAAATAGACCTTTAACGAGCTTCACCTGAATTAAAAGATTTTGAAAAAGCAAGAATCTCTGATCTCTATTGACCAGATAAGTTTGCTCAGTTTCGTAATCTTTTATATTTCCTCAACTTTGACTCATCTAAAAGGCTTTCTGATAAAAATTTGCCTTCAAGATATTTTCTCGTGCCATTGTACTCCAACTCAAGGAGATATTTATGAATATTCATGAAACGACTGCATTAGTGACAGGTGCTTCTAGGGGAATTGGACGATCTATTGCTCTGGAATTGGCTAAAAATGGCGTTAAATGTTTATTGTTAGTGGCTCGCGATCGCAAAAAACTAGCGGCACTTGCAACTGAAATTGAAGCCTTAAATGTTAAAGTTATTACTTTAGCGATTGACTTAACTCAGCCTGTTGAAATTAACATTGCAATTACTCAAGCATGGCGAGCTTATGGGCCTATTGATCTATTAATTAACTGTGCGGGTGTAGCTCATCAAACACCTTTTTTACAGTCGAAAATTCCTGATGTTCAAGAAGAAATTGCTCTCAATATTATGGGATTATACACTATAACTCGTTTAGTTGCCCGACGAATGGCAACCCGTCAGCAAGGCACAATTGTGAATGTTTCTAGCTTAATGGGAAAAATTGCCGCCCCCACAATGTCTACCTATTCAGCGACTAAATTCGCGATTTTAGGGCTAACTCAAGCGTTGCGTAGCGAACTTTCTCAGCACAATATCCGGGTTGTGGCGTTGCTTCCTACCCTGACAGAAACGGACATGAGTCGGAGTTTGCATCTGTTTCGTTGGGTGATGCCGATGACTTCTGAGCAAGTTGCAAAAAAATTGATCAAAGGACTACGAAAAAATTCAACTGAAATTTTAGTGGGATGGCAAAGTCATCTCGCTGTTTGGTGTAGTCGTTTAGCGCCGGGTTTATTAGAAAAAATTCTGTTGTTTGCTTCACCATTATCCCAGATGCAACCTCAAAAATCTTCATCTTTGTAGAAAGCAGCCGTGCTATTTATCGGGGCAGTTAGTAAACTGCCTCAGTCACTTTCTCTGCAGTAGAGATTATTAATCAATGTGTGTGAGGATACACAATTACGCTAAAATTGAGATCATTTTAAATTGCTCAAAATCAATATTTGAATGACTCAGATTAACCCAAATCAACTAGAATTCGCTAAAAATCGGACAGCAATTTTTGAGCATTTTTTTCAAATTGAAATAGAAAAAGGTGCCACATCTACTCACTTAGCCTTTTTAGATCGAGGCATTAATCACTCCCCTTTTCAAACCGAAATAGAACAGTATTCATCTTATCTCAAACAACAACCCATGCGGTTTCGTGCATATCCTGATTTAGGGCAATTACCGACTATTTATACACAAGGATTGGATTTTTTGCATCAGGATATTCAGGAAGCTTGCATTTGTTTAGGGAGATGGCACGAAGGCAGAATAGAGGGATTATGGCTGGGTAGAAATGCACTGCATAACACCCAGTTTTGGAGTTCGACTAAGGTCATTCCTATGCTGAATATCTTGAGTCAGATTAATCATCAATATCCTCAAAGTTCTACCCAGTCTTGGGTTATCCGTGACCCGGATCATTCACAGATTAATATTCCTTTTGATCAAACGATTGAAGATATTATCACCTATCAAAAATTGCTCGGGACTTCCAATGCATTGGCGGCGATGTTAAAGCGGTTTGAGACTCGTTTACAGCTTGAACAATGGTTAAAAATAATTACTGGAAATTGGGAATTAGAGTTTCAAGGAGACTATGGAGAAGCGGCTTTTATTAAATATCCAGAAGTTTATGATACATTAAAAAACAAAGTATTACTGCAAGCTGTTCGGGAAACTCGTCAAGGCAATAATTTTGTTTCAGCTTATGATCTCACTCGCATCATTTCAATGATCGGTTGGCATCATCATTTAACGCCTGAATGCCGTTTTCCACACCTTACAGAGCCAGATTTGCGCTGCATAATTACCGCTTTAGGAAAAGACACAGCCCGATTTATTGATGCGGCTTTTAATGTATTAGGATTAGAAAATATCATTCAATCTCCTGTGATTTTATCAAAAATGGGACATGGTCCTAGTCGCCTGAGAAATACAATTGAAACGACTTATATGGCATTTGTACAGTTTATCGATCCCTTACCAAAATCTCAGGGAAAATCTGCTACAATTCGTTCACTTGCCTTAACTTTAAGAGGTGCAATTCCGATTCTAGATTTAGACAACTTTGAGCAAGAAGCAATTCATTTAGATGCTCGAATCGCCGCTGAAGTGACTGAAATTATTCGGCGAATTATTACACAAGAAATTGAGGAGATTGCTTAATTAAATATCTGCTAACTTTCCTAAAGGGATTAACATTAATTCTTTGTAATTTGTATTTCTTAATCGTTCAAGTTCGTTGATCCATTCCTGCTCTTGATAAAATTGTTTCTGATAGTTTTGAGCTAAATCAGGTTGTTGATTCCAATTGGTTTCTTGCCAAAGCTGCAAAGCATAACTTCGGCGTTTCTGACAAATAACAAATTCCATTGATGCGATCGCTGCCCGAATTTCTAATGGAGCGCGCAACACCTTACACTGAGCCATTTCATCTAAATAAAACAAATGTGATAAATCTAAATTTTCTTGTTGTTCACTTAAATAATCTTGTAAAATTGAGACTAAATCAATATTTTCGATTGACTGTTGAAATTGCTCTTCAATTTCTGTAATCTTGCGCCACAGTAAACGATTTTGAGATAAACTAAATTGTAAATCTCGTGCATCCATTGCATCTAAAATAGTTTGTCGATGTTGGGGATAATGAATATAAATTCTCAGTAATAAAATTTCGGCTTCTTCGAGTAAACTTCCTGGAGAAATCAGCGGCAAATCGACTGTCTTTTGCTGATGTTGTGTCGTTTGTGGTTTGCTTCTAATTCTCGTTAATTGTGTTTGTAAACTTTTAGATAAAACCGGAATTAAGCGCGTTTGTCCTTGACTGAGGATTTCTGCACAATACTCAATATAATGAATTCTTTGCAAACCGTTCTCAATTTTCTGTAACAATTCCACCATTTGTTTCTCGACTTGTTGCGCTTCAATCACCTTATTTAAATCTCGTCCAGACAGTAATTGATGAATTTTCCAATCTAACCACAAAGGAGAATGAATCGCTAATTCCTGGTAAGAAACGGGAGAATAAAGATGAATAAATTCATCAGCATCTTTGCCATCCGGCAGATTCAATATCCGCAGTTGAATACCCCCTTGATAGGCTAAAGTTTCTACCGCTTCAATCGCGCGTTGAGTTGCTTTTTTTCCGGCATTATCTCCATCAAAATTAAGGATAATTTGTTTAGATTCAGTGTATCTTGAAAGCAGACGAACTTGATTAAGACTCAAAGCGGTTCCCAACACAGCCACTACATTTTTAATTCCGGCTGCATGCAAGGCAATAACATCAAAATATCCTTCGACAACAATGACTTGATCTTGCTTAGAAATCGTAGAATAGGCTTTATCTAAGGCGAATAAAATCTTACCTTTATCAAATAATTCAGTTTCCGGAGAATTGAGATATTTTGGCTGTTCATCTGATAATGTTCTGCCGCCAAAACCAATCACTCTACCTTGGGGATCATGAATCGGAATCATCAGGCGATCGCGAAACCGATCGTAATAGCCACTACCATTTTTACGCGGAATAATTAACCCCGCTTGTTCGACTAAATGAAGCGGAAATTGTCGCTGTTCTACCAAATAACTATATAATGTTTCCCAGCCAGACGGTGCATAACCCAATTGAAACTGTTGTATCGTTTCAGCTTTCAAGTGACGGGTTGATTGTAAATAATTTAAAGCAGTTTTTCCCTCCGGTTGCTGTAATGTATGCTGATAAAAACTAGTGGCGATCGCGTTAATTTCATAAAGCTGTTCTCGCAGTGATAACTGTCGCTGAAATTCTTGATGTTGTTCAGGAGATTCTGTCTGGACTGGAACTTGATAACGTTGCGCTAAGTTTAATACCACCTCAGCAAAAGACTGTTTATTTAGTTCCATTAAGAACTTAATCCCATTTCCTCCCGCCCCACAACCGAAACAATAATACATTTGTTTGGCTGAACTGACTGTGAAACTGGGGGTTTTTTCTTCATGGAATGGACAAAGACCGACAAAATCCTTTCCCCGCCGCTTTAATACGACCCGTTCAGAAACGACCTCATAAATATCAGCCCGCTGTTTTACCTCTTCAATCGTACTCGGATGGATACGGGGCGTTTGCATAAGGCTTGCAAAAGGATGAGTGAAATTGAATTGATTTTATAATGCTTATTGTGACACAATTTGGCCTGAAATGCGAATTGATTAACGCGCAGGAGATCTACATCATAAGATGAGAAAGTCTATTCAACATTTTGTCTTTGAAATAGTCAGAACAAGAGAGGGTTTAGGGTTTAGGGTTTAGAAGGAATAGTAATCTTGTGATACAACCTTATTATCTACAATATTGAGGGCTACTATTACAAGTGTCAAATAATTTAAATCAAATCAGTGTTTTAATTTTAGCTGGGGGTAAAAGTTCTCGTATGGGTGCAGATAAAGCATTAATTGAAGTCAACGATCGACCCTTATTGCAGCGCGTTTGTCAAGTGGCAACAAAAGTTAGCACGTGTGTTTATATTCTGACTCCTTGGGTAGAGCGTTATCAATCGATTGTGCCTTCGATGTGTCAACTTTTACAGGAGTCTCAACCTCACGAAGGACCCTTAGTCGCTTTAGCAGATGGACTGACTACCCTTGATACAGACTGGATCTTGCTACTGGCTTGTGATTTACCCTTTCTCAAGTTGAGCGTATTACAACAATGGATAAATTTAATTAATCAAGTCCCTACATCAACTTTAGCCGTTGTTCCTTATCGAGACTCTCGCTGGGAACCGCTTTGTGGATTTTATCGCCGCCAGTGTGATGTGAAGTTAAAACAGTTTATCCAGCAAGGGGGACGCTCTTTTCAGCAATGGCTACCTCAAATTGAAGTCCGTCCCATTGTGGTTGACTCGACTCAAGGATCGATGTTGTTAAATTGCAATACACCGGAGGAATTACAAACAATTCGCCACCTCAATTCAGAAAAATAATCAAAAAAAAGTCTCCTCGTGGCTAAGGAGACTCTAAACAGGGAATGAACCCTTTCTATGACAACAGGGCAGGAGGTGAATGCAAAATGGCTTTCTACTGTCCTAATTCCCCGGTTGAATACTTAGTAATTTGTTTTAACGCTGCCACTGGGCAAACCTGTTTCCGCACCACCAATGCTAGCGGGGCCAATTTCTTTAAGAAAGCCGTTGTAAGCTTCCATACCGTGTTCAGCAATATCGAGACCTTCGTATTCTTGTTCGGGATGAACTCGGATACCCACTGTTGCTTTGAGTGCTAACCAGAAAATCGTACTCAGAACCACAGTAAAGCCACCAATGGCAAGAATACCAATAATTTGAGCGCCCAGTTGACCAAAGCCACCGCCATAGAATAAACCGGATGTGGTATCGAATAAACCGACTGCTAAGGTACCCCAAATACCACAGACTAAGTGAACAGAAGTCGCCCCAACCGGGTCATCAATTTTAATTTGGTCGAAGAAACTAACGGCGAAAACCACCAGAATACCTGCAATTAAGCCAATAATCACAGCACCCCAGTAGCTGACCCCGGCACATCCAGCCGTAATTCCCACTAAGCCTGCCAGAATACCGTTGATGATCATGGATAAGTCCGGTTTACCGTCTTTGATCCAGGAGGTTGCTGTTGCGGCGATACCACCCGCTGCTGCGGCTAAGTTTGTGGTTACAGCAATGTAAGGAACTACTTCATCGGCGGCCAACTGAGAACCGGGGTTAAACCCAAACCAGCCGATCCATAAAATTAAGCATCCCAGGGTCGCAATACTCATGTTATGACCGGGAATGGCTCTGGGGGTACCGTCGTCGGCATATTTGCCCATCCGTGGCCCGAGGAATGCAGCGCCCATCAAAGCCGCCCAACCCCCAACAGAGTGAACCACAGTTGATCCAGCAAAGTCTGAGAAACCCAGACCACTCAGCCAACCGCTGCCACTCCAAACCCAGTGACCGGTAATGGCGTAAGAAATTCCGATAATTAGAACACTAAACAGTAAGAAGGCAACAAACTCAATTCGTTCTGCCACTGCACCTGATACAATTGTGGCGGCGGTTCCTGCAAATGCAGCTTGGAACAAGAAGAACACACTCACGGGTAAACCGGATGGGAAAGGATCGAGTCCATAAGTACCGGGTTCTCCAGAGAGGAAATAACCCCCACCTCCGATAAAGGGATTGTCGCCCCCAAACATAATTGAAAATCCAAACGCCCAGAACACTAAGGTGGCGATCGCAAATACAATCAGGTTTTTCGCCAAAACGTTAACGGCGTTTTTATGCCGACAGAAGCCGGTTTCTAGCATCCCGAAACCCGCGTTCATGAAGATCACCAGAATTGCTGCAATCAAAATCCAAATTGTATTCAATACGCCTTGGACATATTCAGGAGTCAGGGCTTCTCCTTCTTCCTGTGCCATCGCGGCTAAACCCCAAATACAGACAATAAAGGCTGTTAAGGGAATACAAGCGAGCAAACTAGGGGATAGCCATCTGGGTCTAATCCATCTTGGCAATGTGCTAGCTGTAGTTGATGGTAATGGACTATTAAAAAAAGAAGACCGTTGAGTTCTCACTCTTGATTTTTTTTTCTTTAGCATTGGTTGTAAGAAATGACTCCTTAATTAATTGAGATGACACCTGTCGTAATAAACGTGATTGACGAATTTAAATTAGAATAAATTCTAGCTGAATATTGAGTTAATTTCGGCTCTACGCCTTTAATAGATTAAACTAACTCCGGATCTTCTCTGGATGTTGTGTCTAAGACTACCACAAGAAGTTACAACTTTAGTGATTGATCGCTCCTGACAATCATCATTCCCGTCCGGATATAACCTTATAGGATATCAGAAATTGTTGGAGTTTTGAGCAGTGCTTTTAGCCTGTTTTTACCAATCACCTTGACATTATTCAAGAGCAGCTCAACTTCACTCTGAAGCAGTTGTGTCAATCACAATAATGCTGAGTATTACTATTGAGGCTCTATACTTTCTCATACTTTTTTGTATTATTTTCAGTATCATAAGCTACAGTTTTACAATTTTTGTTGATACAGAAAGAAATTGCAGCCGGACGACCCCCGACTTGATGAGAGGAAGCTTAGCTACTGCGATATTAATAAAAAATAATTACCCTGACCCCATCGACCATTCCCTTTATTTTTAAATACATATTTTTGTACTGATTACAACAGCTATTTACAATTTGTTGTTCTAAGATCAAGAAAACAGAGATCAAATTCAGGGAGGCGCGTAAGATGAGTCTGACACAAAGCCAGGAGTTAATTAAGGTTTCTTCCCTAACAATAACCGTTGCTGAGTATTTAATTAGCCGCTTAAACACTATCGGCATTCGCCATATCTTTGGTGTCCCCGGAGATTATGTATTAAAATTAATGGATTATATGATTGATAGTCCAATTGAGTTAATTAATACTTGTAACGAACTCAACGCAGGCTATGCTGCAGATGCTTATGGACGACTCAACGGTGTGGGGGCATTGTGCGTCACTTATGGTGTAGGAGGACTCAGTTTAGTCAATGCTTTAGCAGGTGCGTACGCCGAAGAAGTGCCTTTAGTTGTGATTAGTGGTGCGCCCAAAACTTCAGCTCGGGGAAACAATTTATTAATGCATCATACAACCGGAGATTATAATTTACAACAATCTATTTTTGAGCAAGTTACAGTTGCCGCCGTCAATATTACTCACCCCAACCAAGCCGCTAATAAAATTGATCATGCTATTACAGCTTGTTTGCGTTATAAACGTCCAGTTTATATTGAAATTCCCCTCGATATTGTAACGCAACCTTGTATTGTTCCCGTTTCTTTAAATCTCCCCAGTACTGCTGATAATATTCGTAATAGTGTAGGAGAAGCGGTTTATCAACCCTCTTTAGCAGAAGCAGTAAACGAAGCAGTAGACTGGTTAGAACAATCTCAATATCCAGTAATTTTAGCCGGAGTAGAATTACATCGTTATAATATTGAAGCACAACTACAAAAATTAGTAGAAATTACAGGATATCCCATTGCCACAACATTACTGGGAAAATCGAGTTTATCAGAAATGCATCCCCAATTTATCGGGACTTATGTCGGGGGACTCAGTCGAGAATCTGTGCGCCAACGGGTAGAAACGGCTGATTGCATTTTGTGTTTGGGTGCAATTATGTCTGATATTAATTTAGGCGGTTATACAGCCCATTTAGATGATAATAAACTGATTAATGCCAATTCAGAAACAGTCAAAATTAAACATCATTATTATTCACCGATTTATTTAGGAGACTTTATTGAGGGATTAATTCACAAATTACAACATCGAGATTATCATACACTCAATATTCAATCCGCCGCCATTGCCTTAGAAAATACGATTGAAATTCAGCCTAATGAAAAATTAACAAATGCACGATTTTATCAGCGAATGAATGCATTTATCGAAGACAACCATACCGTGATTGCAGAAACGGGGGATGCAATTCTCGCTACAATAGATTTACTAATTCATCAAAATACTCATTACGTTGCCCAAGCTTTTTATATGTCCATTGGCTATAGTTTACCTGCTTGCTTGGGTGCGGCTTTAGCTTTCCCCGAAAAGCGCGCGATCTTATTTATTGGGGATGGATCTTTTCAAATGACTTGTCAGGAACTTTCAACCATTATCCGCCTTGGTTTAAATCCGATTATTTTCTTAATTAATAACGACGGCTACACCATTGAACGAATGATTCATGATAATACTTACAACGATATTCAACCGTGGAAATATCATCAACTGCCGCAAGTATTCGGGGATTGTTTTAGTTGTGAAGTCCGGACAGAGGCTGAACTCGAAACCGCTTTAGAAACCGCAAAAGCCAATATCAATCAACCTTCTTTTATTGAAATCCATTTAGATCGTTTAGACTGTTGTCAACCTTTAGCTCGCTTAACCAGTACTCTGAAAAATTGATGTTGTTTCAATCCCGTGAACACCGATTCATTAAATAGAAAGGTCAACTTGACTAGGTTCTTGACAGTGCCACCCTGTAAGTTTCAATCCCGTGAACAGGATTCATTAAATAGAAAGGGATTGGGCAGAGAAATATCCTCAGTTAGCGGAAGCGATGTTTCAATCCCGTGAACAGGATTCATTAAATAGAAAGTTCAATCATTGGTTCGATAGCTCCCAGACAGCCAGTTTCAATCCCGTAAACAGGATTCATTAAATAGAAAGCATTAGAATTCTCCCACCTCAACCTACTTTAAATGATGCGTTTCAATCCCGTAAACAGGATTCATTAAATAGAAAGCCGATGGAGTTGAAATCACAATCTGCTTAGCATTTTCGTTTCAATCCCGTAAACAGGATTCATTAAATAGAAAGATGCTCGCTCTTTTATTAGATGTACTGCTTGTAATTCGTTTCAATCCCGTAAACAGGATTCATTAAATAGAAAGCAAGCGAGGGGAAAGAGAGGCTGAAATAGCAGGTAAAAGTTTCAATCCCGTAAACAGGATTCATTAAATAGAAAGCTCATGTCAGCGCCAGGTTTAATTTTTTTGATAAGTTTCAATCCCGTAAACAGGATTCATTAAATAGAAAGCCGGACTACCGTTTACTCGAGATCATGATTGGCAAGGTTTCAATCCCGTAAACAGGATTCATTAAATAGAAAGCAAGACAAATTATGTGACTACGGTGTGATAGCCGCTGTTTCAATCCCGTAAACAGGATTCATTAAATAGAAAGCGGTAGCAGCGTCAAGGCTGTCTTTATACTCTTGAGTTTCAATCCCGTAAACAGGATTCATTAAATAGAAAGTGGCTGGGTTTCCTCTCTTGCCTGTTAAACAACAGTGGTTTCAATCCCGTAAACAGGATTCATTAAATAGAAAGATGAGTCTGCTGCCATTGAAGCGCTCAAATCTTATCGTTTCAATCCCGTAAACAGGATTCATTAAATAGAAAGTAAAATAGTCTTGATGGCAAGTATCAGCAATAATTGGTTTCAATCCCGTAAACAGGATTCATTAAATAGAAAGTGTAACAAATTCCAATCAAACAGGTACAGGAAGTATGTTTCAATCCCGTAAACAGGATTCATTAAATAGAAAGGGAAGTAGTTATAGTGGCATGAGTGGTGCGGTTTACTAGTTTCAATCCCGTGAACAGGATTCATTAAATAGAAAGCATCATCCAACTTGAATTAAATCCAGGAGAACAAAGTTTCAATCCCGTGAACAGGATTCATTAAATAGAAAGTGCACATCGCAATGATATCGATGAGATGTTCTTCTAAGTTTCAATCCCGTGAACAGGATTCATTAAATAGAAAGAAAAGTCATCAAATCGCACACATGCGAAACCAGAAGTTTCAATCCCGTGAACAGGATTCATTAAATAGAAAGACAGGACATCAATCATCATCATAAATATAGCTTTATTGTTTCAATCCCGTGAACAGGATTCATTAAATAGAAAGGACAAGAATTTTTCCTTAGAGCAGTTGCCGATCGCATGTTTCAATCCCGTGAACAGGATTCATTAAATAGAAAGACTGTCGTCTAGAACCCTTACTCTGTCAGCGCTGAAAATGCAAAACTGACGGGAGCGATCGCGAAGTAGCGTTTCAGCCATCGTGTCAATCCTATAATGCTATGATTGAGCCGCTGAAAGTATTAAATTTTCGAGGTTCTAGCGTTTTGACGGGAGTCCCAGGATTTTGAGGGAGCTTTGAGCCGTCAATTTTTCTATCTAATGAATCTATTTTAGGATCAATCAGCTTTTCAATATATCTTGATCACAAGTGCTGATTTGTTTTGCGCTGGATTACTCCTGGGCGCTTCGGTCAGAAACAACCTCTGTGATTTCAATTTTACTCTTGCTATGATGAGAATGTCAATGTCCTCGTTTGTTTCAATCAAGTTAATGGCAATTAAGGTAAAAGAGTTTAAGTTCTCTCCAACTGAGGAACAACAGCAACAATTTTTTGACTATACTTATGGACTTAAAAAATTCTGGAATTATTGCCTAGAGCAGTTTGAAATATTAGATGAATATACTTATTACAATAAGCAGGATAAAAAGCGCTACGTGCTATCGCACAGGCTACGCCAACGCCTTGTTGCCCTTTGCCGTGGATAGTCCGAGGAAAAACAGGGGAATCTTTACCACTTGAAGCGCGTCAGCCTTATTGCCCGGTTTATGATTCAGCATCAAGAATAATTGTAAAATCTTTGCCAGATGTCAAGGTTTATACTCCCCAAAAAGATGAGTCAGCGATTGATGTCTGGAAACGGATCAAAAACCCTGAGCGGGCGGTTGTTTCTGTCGCTTCAACAGAGTTTAATTATGGTTGGGTTGGCGGATGGGGTTATTCTTGCCCAATTAGCGGACATAGATCCGCGTTAGTTGACTTAAAAAGTAAAACATTTAGTAAAGAAGGTTTAGGTAAATTAAAGTCAGAAGCGTACATTAACAAATCAAACTATTCTGATGAAATTAAACGTACTATCAAATCAGTTCATTCTAAATTTAGAGGAGGAACTTTAAATCAGTTAATAACAAGTTGGAACGAATACATAAAATCACGTAGTAAGCAAAATGACTTAAAACGTGGTAAACCAAAATATAAATGTTACCGCGATCGCATCAAGACCATTGTTAATGATAATCCAAACGCGGGAGAGAAAAACCCCGCATCTAAAGATGATTGTAGAATTGTGAAAACCGATGTTTTGCGAATACCTGGTTTTGGGGAAGTCAAAATTAAAGGATTATCTCAACGCTGGATCAGCGATCGCGAAGTCCCACGGGTGAAAACGGTTAAAATATTAAATCGTCCGAGTGGCTGGTATATTCAGCTTACAGGTGAGTTTAAAGAGCGCGATCGCCGTTATAAGCAGTCTCATGGCGCAATTGGGATTGATGCTGGATGGAGTCAGGAAAACTGGATCACAACAGATCGTGACTGCACCACGAAACCTCGGTGGTATCGTGAAGGCGAAGAAAAGTTAGCCAAATTACAGCGTCAACTCGATGGGAAAAAGGCACAACGATTAATTTTGTGGCTGAATCATTCTGATAATTCAATTGAGCGGATGAAACAACTTTTTCCCTATATTGCCAGAGTTGATTTAGAAAAAATAAGAGAATGTAAAACCTCCGAATCTCTGCAACAGCTTGTGTCTGAGGGTGAGGTCACTTCTTATATTATACAAAGACTAAAACATTATAATTTTAAAGATTATAAAGGTGATTTTTGTATGGTTTATGATTATTTATTATCGGAAACGAAACGAGAATGGGAATTAAAAAAGACTATTGCTTGTCATCATGAGAAATTAAAACGTCGTCGTCGTGCTCACAATCAAAAACGTTCAACTTGGCTCACTCGTAAATATGATGTAATTCGAGTCGAAGATGGATTGCAGATGACTGCTGGACGGGCAAAGACAAAGGTTTCTGAGGATAGAAATCAGTTTGAAAAAAATAATCAATCTTCTCGTATAGGAATGAATAAATCTTTACTCGATGCGGCTCATGGCAATTTTTTACAATTATTAGAAGATAAAAGTAACGTCTGGGAACGGAATTTTGAACGGCTTAAACCGGGTTCAGATCTGCATCCAGTTACAAAAGAACGGATTGCACCGAGTCAAATGTGTCCGGTTTGCGATCATAAAAATACTGCTCAAAAAGATATTGGGAAAAAGGATTTTAATTGTGAACAATGCGGTTATATTCATCATAATAGAGACCGAATTCCTGGACTTAATTTTATAATTTGGGCTTATATTCAAGGAGATGTCACCGATGAGCAATTGAGTAAAGAGGGGTTGTCTATACTGCAACGCAGAAACTGTTTTTAATATTAAAAGCTGATATAAATTACCGTTTAAGCTATTAAATAAATCAGCATAATATTTTTTTAGCTCTCATCCCAGACTAAGATTCTTTTAAGACATATCCCACGCTGCGAACGGTTTGAATGAGGCGATATTCTCCTTCTGCTTCCAATTTTAGGCGCAAGTAACGAACATAAACTTCGATAATATTAGAATCTCCCATAAAGTCATAACCCCAGACTTTTTCTAATATTTGATCTCGGGTTAATACTTGGCGAGGATGAGCGATTAAGTATTCTAACAAATCAAATTCTTTCGCGGTTAATTCAATACTACGGTTACCCCGATAAACTTCTCGGGTACGGCGATCTAATTTTAAATTTTCAAATTGTAAGACATCGGGATCGGGTTCATTGACTCGTCGAATATGAGCACGAACTCTCGCTAAGAATTCTTCTAAACTAAACGGTTTAATAATATAATCATCTGCCCCGGCATCTAATCCTGTGACGCGATCGTTGACTTCATCTTTGGCGGTTAATAGGATAATCGGCACTTTATCATGGCTAGATCGCAGACGACGACAAATTTCTATTCCAGATAAACGGGGCAACATCCAATCTATAATCAGTAAATCTGGATGTAATTCTCGGGCTGCCACTAACCCCGCCATGCCATCTAGTTCGACACTGACGTTATAACCCTCATAGGTCAATTCTTGCTTTAAGAATTGCGCGAGGGCTTCTTCATCTTCAACTATTAAAATATTTGCAACCATGGGACTTTAGGAATGAGATTATCAATAATTTTAACTATTTTTTAATGGGCTAACTTCTGTCTGGACTACGAGTCTTCAATCTCCCATTAATCCTGGATACAGAAATGCGTATGCTGTTGAGATATAAATTTGTCTGGTGATTCAAGTTTACTACTTTCTCTGAGTCTTTGGTGAGAATGATCCCAAATCGGCTACCGAGTGCAAGAAGCAGCGTAACTGAGAAAAATATGCTAACTTATATGTAGTCGTTATGAGTACGGTTTAAGAATAGAGGTTGAGTTAATAATGGTTAAAATTGTTGGAATCAGTGGTAGTTTACGGCCCGGATCTCATAGTCAGCAGGCGTTAGAGCTTGCTGCCCAGCGGGTTGAGACAATGGGGGCCGAAGTTGAAATTTTAGATTTGCGCTCGCTCAACTTACCATTTTGTCATGGTGGAGATGACTATTCTGCTTACCCTGACGTGGAAGTATTGCAAGAAACGGTCAAACAAGCCGATGGTTTATTGCTGGCCACTCCAGAATATCACGGCAGTCTCAGCGGTGTATTAAAAAATGCTTTGGACTTGATGAGTTTTGAACATTTATCAGGTAAAGTAGCAGGATTAATTAGTGTATTAGGGGGCCAATCTAATAGTAATGCGCTAAATGATATGAGAGTAATTCTCAGATGGGTTCATGCTTGGGTTATTCCCGAACAAATTTCTATTGGTCAAGCTTGGAATGCGTTTGATGCAGAAGGAAAGCTACTTGATGAAAAGCTGTCAAAAAGATTCGATGGGTTCGCTCAAAGTCTAGTTGAAAATACGGAAAGATTGCGAAAATAATTACAATCCTATCCGCAAAACGGGGGACAAATCAGTCAATTCTAGCTGATTTCCCCTGAACTTTTAAATAGATGGATGATCCATTGGGATTAATAGGGTATGCTGATTAAATAATGTTTTAATTTAGTAGAGCAGAAAGGTTGATAAATGATATAATCGTTAGATATCAGTACTATTGAGATAGAAAGCCAATCAGGGTCAATTATAGAACTGTATAAAGTTAGGGAGTCGCAATACTGAGTTTTCAATCTTAATGCAACTGATTTTTTCATAAAAAATTAAAGCTTTTATTGATATATTCTGAATAGATCAATTTAACGACTTTAAATTAAATCCTTTCTTACCGCTTGAACAAAGCTGTAAAATTCCCATGAAAACTCTTAAAAAAAATTTATATTTCTTTAAACTTATTAATTTGTGTATATCATTTTTTTAATTTAAAATCATAATATTGTCATCTCTACACCACAGCATTTTATTTAACGAGCCATCTCCCATCCGTCTCTATTTTTGTTAGTACTTGTAGATCCCAAAGGAAAAATACAGATGAGCCATATTTCAGGTCGCTCAATTAAAAATGTCAACTCTGAACACAATCAAAACCAACTACTGCAACAGGTAGAACAACATTTCAAACATCATAGCCGTCGTTTAACTCAAGAAGTTCTGCATCATCAAGAAGTAGAATCTGATTTAGATTATCAACAGCAATTATTACGTACCGTCATTGACACTAGCCCCAATATTATCTTTGTGAAAAATTGGGACGGTGAATATATTTTGGCCAACCAAGCTGTTGCTAAATTTTATGGTACAACGGTCGATCAACTGATTGGTAAAACCGATGCAGATTTTAATCCTAATCCCCAACAAGTTGAGTTCTTGCGCAATGTTGATCGGCAAGTGATGATCACTCAAGAACAAAAGAATATTTTAGCTGAACCCGTACAACGATGGGATGGAGAAACTCGTTGGTTTAAAACTACTAAAATTCCGATTCTGTCCCCAGATGAAACCAGCTATTATGTCCTGGGGGTTGCCACTGACATGACAGAACGACATGAAGCGGAGAAAATTCTGTGGTTACAAGCTGAACAAGAGCGCCTCTTAAACACAATTACCCATCAAATTTATCAACGTCTGACCCTAGTTGAAATTCTAGAAGAAATCGTCACCCAACTCCATGAAATACTGATGGTTGACCGGGTGGTATTGTATCGTCCGATAGGAGCAGATTGTTATCAGGCGATCGCTGAGCAGAAGTTACCCCAATGGCCATCTTTACAGAACCAAGTGATTGATGAGGGTTGGTTTACTCAAACATTAGGTGAATTTGCACAGGAAGAGAGTGTAGAGGTTTGCGCTATCTCAGATCTAGAAACCTTACCCGACTCTACTCAGATTAGGTTGTCAGATCAGCAGGTGAAGTCTCTACTAGTTTTACCCATTTTACATGCAAAGAAACTCAGTCAATATTGTTGCACGACTAATTACTCCTGTATCGATAACAGCAATAATTATCAAATTTGGGGTTTTGTCGCGGTTCATCAATGCAGTGATACTCGTCAATGGTTACCGGAAGAAATTAGCTTACTGAAATCTCTGGCTGCTGTGATTACAATTGCGATTCAACAAGGCCAACTCCGCGCTGAACTAGAAGCCGCAAACCAAAAGTTACAACAGCTTGCCAATCATGACGGCTTAACAGGCTTAGCAAATCGCTATCGATTTGATGAATATCTCCAGCAAGAATGGAAACGAATGGCGCGAGAATCTCAACCGCTGTCATTAATACTGATAGATGTAGATTTTTTCAAAAATTATAATGATACTTACGGTCATCCCGCAGGCGATCAATGCCTGAAAGAAATCGCTGAAGTGATTCGGGAGAGTATACAACGTGCAGGGGATTTAGCGGCTCGTTATGGCGGGGAAGAATTTGCCATCATCTTATCCAATACTCCCTTAGCCGGAGCCAGGAGAGTTGCAGAAAGAGTTCAACAAAGTTTGAGAAAAATACAGCTTGAGCATAAAGGGTCTACTGTCAGTGAATTTGTGACGATCTCTTGTGGTGTCTCTAGCTTCATTCCTGACTATTATCAATCCCCTACCAGTTTAATTCAAGCCTCCGATCAAGCGCTCTATCAGGCCAAAGCATCCGGACGAAATCGAATCATACAAGCCAGTCCAGTTCAGAGTTTGCCTCATCGCAGTTCTACAACCCAAGAATCAGACAACAGGAACAGGAGAGACGATCATCCCCCTTATTCCTGTGCTTGCCGTTAATTAATCCTCAGTCTCAATTTAGCGCCACTTACGCTCACCATTCTCATCTGTTCGAGCTTGACGAATCACATCTGAGATTTCTTCTGCATCTTTAATGTGGTGCAGCGCTTCTTTCTCACCATCCTCACCTTCGGCTACAAAATAAGTGGGGACTTCGTTTTTCTGCAAAGTAACGTCTGTGTATTCTACTGCAACTTGCTCTGACTTCTCTTCTACCGTTTGAGGTTCCTCAGCCATGCGATCGCCCGGATTAACTGTGGGTTGTTTTTCTGGATTAACGTTACTCATAATTTTTATTTTTCTGTTTTTTATATCTGCTAATGCTCAATAATACAGGAACAAACACCCAGCTAGCATCCCTTATTCGATAGAGAAACAATATCACTTCAATCATAATTTTATCTACCTTTTTATAGAGTAGATCTCAATTTTAAAAAATATCTCTACCTTTAGATAGATTTATAAAAATAGCCTTTAATTATATTTCGTTTGAATGATGTTCTAACTGATTAAATCAAGTTATCGTTTTACTTTAGCGCTAATATATAATAAATAAAATTCAGCTCAGCCTATATTTTGAATTAATATTATGACAGATAACTCTTCTTCTAATCAATCACCCCAAGCCGATTTTAATCCTCAAAAAATACTTGAGACATTTACAGCTCAAACATCAGAAGAAATACAAAACGCATTATTAATCGCTAACCAAATGGCTGATGCCACCATGACTCAAGCGCAGCAATGGTTTGATGAAGCCATGCACGGCACAGGTAGTGTATTAGCATCCATTGCAGAAAATCCGATTATTAAATCTGGAACAAAGTTATTTGGTGCCAATTGGTTACTGGCTATTTTAGGAGAAGTTGATACACAAGCTGCACAAAATAATGTCTTAAAGTTAAAGCAAAAATATCCTCAAGAAACAGCCGAGCAATTAGCTCACCGAGTGATGATACAAAAGTCAATTGAAGCCGCCGGAGTCGGTTTTGCGACTAATATTATTCCTCCCATTGCGGCTGCCCTATTCGCGATTGATTTAGCCGCCACGACGAAAATCCAAGCAGAGATGATTTATCAAATTGCGGCTGTTTATCAACTCGATTTAACCTTACCCGCGCGTCGAGGAGAGGCGTTAGCAATTTTCGGATTATCTTTTGGGGGTTCAAGTGTATTGAAAGCGGGACTCGGTATTATAGAAATTATTCCCGGTGTTGGAGCGGTTGTGGGTGCTTCCTCAAACGCTATTTTATTGTATTGTTTAGGTTATGCAGCGCGTCAGTTTTATGAAGCAAAAATTCAGCCTGATATTGATACAGGAATCTCGGCTTTATCGATTGACAATCCTCAAGAAGAGATTAAGAAAGCGCTAGAACAAGAGCAAGTGATGGATCAGATATTAGCCCATACAATCCTTGCCACTTATCCGGATAAATCCTGGACAGATATTATTTTAGAACTCCAGAAAGCCAGACTCAATCCTCAATCGATTGAAAAAATATCAACTCATTTAAAAGATCCTCAACCGCTAGAAGCTCTCTTAGATAAATTACATCCAGACTTTGCTCCTGCTTTACTGGTACAATGTTATCGGATTGCAGAATCGGGAGAAAACACCACACCACAAGAACATCAGATTATTAATGCAATTGTTACACGCTTTAATTTAGATTTAGATGAAATTAAGATGAATTTAAATCAATCTGACATGAAAATATCATAATTCATAAAATTTTAGAGGCGTTCAAAAAGAACGTCTTTTTTACTGTTTTAAATCTTGTTTAAGCTGTTCTATTTTTTGTTCTAATTTTATCGTTAATTGTTCAATTTTAATATCTGAACTTAATGATGGTGTTGCCGCTTGAGACACTTTAGTCAGTTGTTGTGCAAAACTAGATGAATGAATGGGGGGAAATTGTAGTAAACTTTGACTCCAATGAGAACAAGCAGCAATGGAAGATCGAACTCCTTTTGCATATTGAGGATAACCCGGAATTAAAGGATATAAATGATAAGGTTTATAAGTTAGATGAATTGAAGAACACCAATCTTGCCATTTAAGCTTTAAAATTCTAGGACTGGTAATAATTGGAATCCAAGGAACTCGTAAAGCATCGGCGACAATAGCACCATGCATTGCTTCTGTTAGTAATATTTTGGTTTGGTTAATTGTGCTTAAAACTTGTTCGATTGGATCTGTTGGATCGATATATTTCCAACCGATTGATTCACAAGCTTTTTGCATAAATAATCCGGCAAATTTAGCATGATTAATATGTGGCATATAAGCATATTCATAAGATTTTTGCATCTGAAATTGAAACAATCGACGAATTAAGATACCTGCATCTGCGATCGCTAAATCATCAGATAAATTTAAACTTTGTGCAGATATCTTTCCTCGTACACAGTAAATTTTCCAATGCTGAGGAATGATTGTTAAAGGTTTTTCATAACCTACGCCTGTACTAAAAATAATAACTTTCTTAGCACTTGAAATTCGCTGTGGCAATAAAGAATTCAGTAAAGTTCCAATCCCAACAAATATAGTGGTTTCATCATCATCAAAAAAACCGGGTAAAAGCTGTTGCCATAGCCAAGTATTCAGTTGATCGCCAAAATTAGGTAATCCATCAGGACGTTGATAATAAAAAATTTTCATTTGTATAAGAATTTAGATTTCAGCTTCAGTTTACTTCGTTGAATTAAACTATTCAAATAATTTTTCTCTAGAATAATCTGCTGCAACCCGCGTGGAGTTTGACACCAATTTTCATAGGCAGGAATCGCAATAGTTGTGATAAAGTAATACCATCGTTGAGTTACAATATCAGGATTAAATTTTTTAGCTTGTTGATTCCCTAGATTCACTAAAGTTTCTCGAAGTGCAGGATAGTGTTTTAATTGAATTAAAGCAGACAATAATTCATCCCAGGAAGCCACTTCTATGTAATCTTGATTTGGATGCCCTTCTGTGCGATATGCGGACTCATAACCCAAAATAGCCGGGACTCCAGCCAGCCAAGCATTATATAATTTTGTTGCGGGTTTATGGGTATAAGTATTACGTTTATCGAAGCCACGAATTGCAACAATCGCATCAATTTGAGAATAATCATTCCACTGAGGATTAATAGATTGATAATCTTGCCATGTATTCTGATTAATAATGGGTAACCAATTTAAATCTAACTCAGTCAGATATTGTTGCCAACTCGCAGAAATAAATTCAGGCGCTAGATTATTTTTATGACCAAAAAATGCGATATTCTCAAAAATTTCCCCCCGATTAGGATCGCGTGGAATTAGTCCAGGTTGCGTCCAGTGGGGTAAGTAATAACTATTAGAAACGTTCTGGATTTCTATCGGATTTTGAACAACCTGAATTTGAGCATAGGGAAACGGATTGGATTCGGCTTTCAGGCAAATTAATAATAGTTTTTTACTCGGTTTAAAACGAGGATGATAACGGGTTAAAATATTGCGATGAATAAAGACAATCCCTTCATCCGGAATTTCATTCACTAAAAAACAAGGTAAGTTCTGCTGTTTTAGCCGGAGATAAGTCTGTATAGTCCAAGCATATATTCCTATGCCAAATCCTGACCAATTTTCCTCAACTCTCTCAGGTATATCTGTAGGAAAGTGTTGGGGATGAAGATAGAAATAGATCGGTACTAAATTCATTAAAATTCATCAAAGCTATTTAATCACTTTTAATGATAATCTTCTTTTTGTGTAAAAAATTGTTTTTTGTATTAACCCCAGTAACTTTTGATTCCAATAATAAAAAGGACTGAGTAAACTACAAACTAAAAACGCCTGCTCACATTGAGCAACGACATCCGAATCTAGCGTTGTTGAATATTTTAGGCGATGAGTCACCAGTTTATATAAATCATAGAAAAAATGTACTATGCTAAACCAAGGTTTCTCAAAGACGGAATACTGTAACATCCGAGTGGGATAACGACTTAAACCAATACTACGACACAATTTAACTAAGTACGGCTTTTGTAACCGTTCAACCGGAATTTGATGATAAATTTTCAAGGCGCAATTATGCCAAATTTCCCAGCCTTTTTGTCTCATATAAGATAATGCTTCAATATCTTCTCCTTTATTCGCCAGTGATTTGGCTTGCACTCCGGTGAATATCAGTTGAGCAGGGACAGAAGTTAACCAGGCTTTTTTCCGAATCACTAACCCAGCACCTGGCGGCATCAACCAGCGTTCTAATAAGTCATATCGAAAAGATTTTTCACCTCTATTCACAACCGCTAAAAAACAAGAAATTCGTTCAAAATTGGGCGGAGGTTTGACCTCATATTGTCCCTCAATATGACCATTACACGCACCCATATTAGGATGAGATTGTGCGAAGTGATAAGCATCTGTTACCCAGGTTTGGGTGGGAATATTGTCATCATCTAAAAAACCAATTAGTTCACCGTTTGCCTGCTTTATTCCTCGTTTACGTGCATAAGCAATCCCTTGTTGAGATTCAAAAGCATAATGAATGGGTACAATATGACTCCATTGAGACTGGTATTGATTGATCAGAGATGCTGTTTTATCTGTGCTGTTATTGTCAACAATTAAAATCTCCCATGAAAAGTTAGGAGGAACGACTTGAGATATTAACTGATCGAGTAGTTGAGGCAGACGAGTCAAACCATTATAAGTACAAATTACCACTGTAAAGTTAATCATAATTTTATTATTTTAGAAATCCAAAATCACAATAATATTCTAAAAAAAATTAATTATTAAAATTTATCTGTAGTTTATCAAATTCTCAACTTTACATTGTTAAAAAAACAATAATATCAAAAGATTTTACAGAAGCTTTAAAGTCTTCGCCTAATTATTTACAAAATCTTTAAAGTCGGAGCTTTAACCGATCATAACTTTCCACCATAAGAATGTAATCAGAATCATACTAAGATGTTGGGGTAACAGTAAATAAAATGACTGACGAGCAATTTTTTGAGTCACAATAATTGCTGCTAAAAGACCGAAAATTAATGTCGTTCCTTGTAAGAACTCAATCACGGCTGGATGAAGAATTAAAGTGGGTAAACCCTCTCCACTCAGCCCAAACGTTGCCCAGGTGACGGGTAATATTTTTCCCGCTTCTTCTAATGCTAAATTTAAGTAATGTGCTAAGTTTCCGGCTAAAACTAAGGGCAGATATCCATAAGCTAATTCAATAAAAGAACGGGGCTTAAAAGAACATTTTAACTGATAAATAACTCGAATTATTCCGTATGCAATTATTGGGATAATAATAGGTAAACTTAAAGCTAGTATAGCCAGTACAGAATGAACCCCAAAAATCTCTAAATTATAGTTTAAATCAAAGTAGGACAGTAAGCTGGGTAAGCGATGTAAAAACACAAGATTAAGTAATAAAAATAAGAGTGCGACTTCATAATTTCGAGGAGTATGACTAGTCCATAATTCAATCGCAGGCGGGCGTAAATTAACCTCTACAGAACGATGTGGACAGGCTTTAAGGCAAGTCATGCACAATACACAATCTCGGTTATCATTTAACTGGGCGGGATGAGAATAAAGCGGACAACCATTTGTCTCTAACCCCTCCCCTTTTTGCGGCCCTCCTTTATAACATTGATAAGTGCTACATTCAGCCGAACAAGTCCCTTGCTGCGCCCGAAGTTCAGTGATTGATAACTTGGCAAACATCCCATTCATTCCGCCAATTGGACACAGATAACGACACCAAAAACGCCGCTCAAAAATAGCAGAACAAATCATGGCTCCGGCTGTAATTAATAGCAGTAAACAAGCGGAAAGATAAGCTGTGTTTTTTAATTTCCAGAGTTCCTCCCACAATAAAATTAGGGCAAATAATCCCCATAAAAACCACCCTCCCCACTTTTCGGCGCTTTGTCTGGGCCAGCGTTTTAAGGTGCGGGGAAACAGCCATAAAGACAGCTTTTGTGTAATTTCTCCGTATATCATAAACGGACAAACCGCACACCAAATTCGACCTAAAAAAGGAAAAATAATTAAAATAATTGGCCACCACCAGGCCCAAAATAAATTAAGCGCGAAGTTCTCAGAACGAGTTTGGGGGCCGAGAAATAAGGTGACAATAACAATTGCAAATGCAGTTAAAACAAAACCATAATTAATCCAATCTGGCCACCAAGGACTCCGCAGAAATTGACGTAAACGAGGATATGCATTTAGTAAATTTAAACGAAACTGTTTTTTCTTAGTTTGAGACGGCCAGATAATCTCTTCTGTAATGTCAGAATCACCTTGTAACTGGACAAACGCACGCTCTGTTAAATTCTTGAGTTCTTGTAGATTATTGGGAAAATCATAAGCTTGTAAACGTCGTAATGCTTCCGGTGTAATTCGAGGTTTTTTAATGCATTGATTTCGACAAATGATACTAATATAATATTTAACGTAATCTTCTATATCGGCTTTACGAACTCGTAGAGGAGGAACTTTAATTAAATGAGTGACTTGTTTATCAAGTTGAGAAATCACTCTTTCTGAAATCATCAGAATTCGAGCAGGTGTGACTCGGGGATTGGCATCAGAATTGTCAGTTCTACCGACCGGGTAAAACTGATGATTTTTCACTAAATTAATAATTTGAGGAATTAATTCGGGAGACAGTTCTTCAACATTATTTAAAATCAAAGTACCGTCTTCTAGTGCTTCTAATAATCCAGGTTTTCCGCCGACACGACCCCATAATTCTGTCGCTTTAGTTTTAAGCTGACCACAGTCTACTTGAATCAGAGGTTTTCTGCGATCTGAAGAACTAAAATGAATTAACGCAGCTATATTATCTTTTTCGAGTCCCGGTTCACCAAAAATTAAAGCAGTTTCTCGATCTTTGGCTGCATTTATAATCTGCGATCGCAATTTTACAGCATATCGACTTTTACCCACGACTCCGCGTTTTACTTTAGGAATTAAGTAAGGTTGAAGTATAGTTGTTCGTTCTTGTTCATAAGACAATTGAGCCGATAATGCCTCAACTTGTTGAGCGAGTTGTTGAGAAAAAACTTGATTAATTTCTGGATATTGCTGAACTAAAGCTTGAAATGACTCAGCCGAAATAAAACCAAACTGACATTGATTAATCGTGACTAATGTTTGTTGAACGGGTTGATTGAGTAATAATTCTTGAAGATTAATCGCAGAACCCGGAAGTAAACTCATACAACGCCAATTATTGGATGCAGTTTCCAGATGACCTGAATACAAAAGATACAATCCATCAGGGGATGTTTCTGCTTCAACGACAGGCTGTTGAGGTGGAAATGTGCGGTTTTGAAGATGTTGCGCGATCGCTGCTAAAATTGTGGAATTTAGTACATTTAGAGCACTTCGCTCTTGTAGCCATGTCAGCCATCTAGAATCACTCATCAATGCCTCCCTCAATTTCACTTGACCTCAATTTTATATTGTAAAATTTAAAGTGGCAGTTTTACAGCAATCTAGATAAATTAAAGCAAAATCAAGCTAAAATTGCTCATAAATATTTACAAATATTTAAGTTGACCCGCGATCAACAATCTTTCTAAATCTCACGCTAAAATATAAATTCAATAGTATTTAATTATTATCATTGTACGTAGCTCTACTCAAACAGATGGTTAATAAAACCTGGATGATCCGAATTTTATTATTATTTATTCCTGGGGTTTTACTGCTCGACTTAGGGACAAAACTAGTTGCTGAGTGGTTATGGTTTGATGAGGTAGGTTATTTACCTGTTTTCGGACGACGGCTACTGACTCAAGCTATTTTATGGTTAATTGCTTTAGGAATAACTGCTCTATTTTTAGGCAGTAATTGTATGATTGCTAACCGATGTAAATATATTGCTAAAACTACAGAGAATTCACCCGAAAAACCATCTTATTTTGCTCCGATTCCGGATAACAAACCTGCCGCTCTCTCTTTCAGACATTTAACCTTTTTGACTATCGGACTCAGCTTATTACTTGGATTAATTATAGCTTACTATGGTCAAATTTTTCTAAACTATTGGCATCCGGATATCAATCCACCGCTCACTTCATCCATACTCCCCGAAGAATTTAGAGTTGAATCTCTTTTAAATCTATTACAACAATTATCCACCTCTTATGGATTAATTGGTATTATTATTGCTGTTGTTGTTGTAAGCCTGATTAATCCTCAGCTTTCCCAAATCTTAATCGCAGTATTTCTCAGCTTAGGTTTTGGCAAAGTGATCTCTAGTCATTGGGGAAATATACTTCTCTCATTTTATCCGACCGCTTTTAATAAAACCGAAGATGTTTTTAATCAAGATATTAGTATTTATATTTTCTTACTCCCCATCGGAAATTTATTAAAATTTTGGCTGTTGGGTTTATTTGCCAGTTGTTTAATTAGTTGTACTTTGGTTTATTTGTTATCAGGAAATAGCTTAAGTCAGGGATATTTTCCCGGTTTTTCTCAACCTCAGCAACGTCACTTACATGGTTTAGCTGGATTACTGATGTTAAGCTTAGCACTTAAACATCTTCTCGATCGTTATGAACTACTTTACTCTAAACAAGGGGTGGTTTTTGGCGCAAGCTATACTGATGTTAATGTACAATCTCCGGTTTACTTATCATTATTTTTGATCACTCTTGCTATTGCAATTTTTCTATTTTGGCAAGCTTTCTTTTCTGTTAAAAATCTCCGTCCTTATATAGAAATCAGTTTAAGAACTTTAGGACTGCGTCGGAAAAAACGTGTGTCTCGTCCTCGCGCTAAGCTATTTGCAGATAGCTATTCTTTACGAACTATTTTAGGTTGGTATTTAACCATTGTTTTTGTGGCGGGTTGGTTATTGCCTAGCCTGGTTCAACGCTTAGTTGTTCAACCCAACGAACTCGCCCGAGAAATTTCTTATATTGAGCGAAGTATTCGCTTTACTCGTGAGGCTTTTGGTTTAGATAGTGCGACTGTAGAAACTTTTGCGCCTCAGGGAGAATTAACGTATAACGATATCCAGAATAACGATTTAACAATTAAAAATATTCGTTTGTGGGATGAACGTCCTCTTTTAAGAACGAATCGACAGCTCCAACAAATTCGACCTTATTATGAATTTAATGAAGCCGATATTGATCGCTATACCTTACTCAAAGAACCTCAGCAACGAACTCCAAATGATCGAACAGAAAAGCAACAAGTCTTAATTACAGCGAGAGAACTTAACTATCAATCTGTTCCGGAAGAAGCACAAACTTGGGTTAACAAACATCTTGTTTATACTCATGGTTATGGTTTCACTTTGTCTCCTGTAAACCGGGTGGGAGAAGGGGGACTTCCTCAATATTTTGTCAAGAATATCGGTGCTTCGCGTCAGCTTAATCCAGAAAGTACCTTAGAAGTTTCTCCTCGAGTTCGAGATAGTATTCCAATTGGAAATCCCCGGATATATTATGGAGAATTAACGAATACAAGTGTGATGACTTCCACCCGAGTCGATGAATTAGATTACCCTTTAGGAGATGAAAACGTTTATAATACTTATGATGGTCAGGGTGGAATTGCAATCGGTCCTGGGTGGCGGCGGCTGATTTTTGCGAATTACTTAAGAAATTGGCAAATGCTATTTACGCGCAACTTTCAAGCCGATACAAAGCTATTATTTCGCCGCAATATTCTTCAAAGAGTCAAAGCAATTGCACCCTTTTTACAGTACGATAGCGATCCTTATCTGGTGGTTGCGAAAGGAGATTCAAAGTCATTTGACCCAACGAAAGAACCGTCTGAACCTAATTATTTATACTGGATTATAGATGCTTACACCACGAGTGCAAGTTATCCTTATTCCGATCCAGAAGAAAGTCCTTTTAACTATATTCGCAACTCAGTTAAAGTTGTGATTGATGCTTATAACGGTTCAGTTAAGTTTTACTACTTTGACGATCTCCAAGATCCCATCATTACAAGTTGGAAAAAAGTCTTTCCAGAACTGTTTAAACCTATTGAAGAAATACCACCTTCTCTGTATGTTCATATTCGTTATCCTGTCGATTTATTTAGGATTCAATCTGAACGACTACTGACTTATCACATGGAAGATCCGCGAGTATTTTATAATAGAGAAGATAAATGGCGGGTCCCAACAGAAATTTATGGTAGTGAACAATTACCTATTGAACCCTACTATATTACAATGCGTTTACCGGGGGAAGAATCAGAAGAATTTATATTGCTACAACCCTTTACTCCCGCCAGCCGAATTAATTTAATTGCATGGTTAGCCGCTCGCTCCGATGCTCAACAATATGGTAAACTATTACTGTATCAATTTCCCAAAGAACGGTTAGTTTTTGGCCCCGAACAAGTTGAAGCCTTAATTAATCAAAAACCCGAAATTTCTGAACAAATTACTTTATGGAACCGTCGCGGATCTCGTGTAATTCAAGGCAATCTGTTAGTCATTCCCATCGAACAATCTCTTTTATATGTTGAGCCGATTTATTTAGAAGCAACTGAAAATAGCTTACCGACTTTAGCACGGGTGGTTGTTTCTTATGAAAATAGAATTGTCATGCGACCGAGTTTACAAGAAGCTTTACAAGCTGTTTTCCAGGTAGAACCTGTCGAATCTCCCTTAATTATTCCTTCAGATAACCTACCTGACGCAAGTTAAAATTTGTATAATCAGTTGTTAGACTAAAAATCTATAATTATAATAGTTATTTAGTCTATTGATTGATTGGTCATGTCGAATCACTATCATACTTTACAGATTAAAGCAACCGCTACTCAGGTAGAAATTAAGCAAGCCTATCGCCGTTTGGCTAAGCTATTTCATCCCGATAGTCAACTTCGTAGTGCTAACCATGATAAAATTATTAGGATTAATGCAGCTTACGAAGTTCTTAGCGATCCAAAGCAACGCCAGTCTTACGATCAACAACTTTATCATAGTACTCAAAAGTATCAAAATCATACTAGAAGTACCTCTGATAAATTTCGCAAACGTCAGCGAGGGAGCCATGTTGATGCGGAATTACACCAGTGGTTATCTCAAGTTTATCAACCCATCAACAGTATTATTAATCAAATATTAGAGGCATTTCAACCAGAAGTCGATGAACTTTCAGCCGATCCTTTTGATGATGAATTGATGGAGGCTTTTCAAACTTATGTTCAAACCAGTAAAGAAGGTTTAGAAAAAGCACAACGTTTATTTCAATCTATTCCAAATCCGGCAAATGTTGCGGGAGTGGCAGCACATCTTTATTATTCTCTTAATCATGTCGAAGATGGGTTAGAAGATTTAAACTTTTTTACTTTGAACTATGAAGATTCTCATTTACATACAGGACAAGAATTTTTTAGCATTGCTTTTCAAATGCAACAGGAAGCTGAAGCTAGAATTAGGAGTGTTTTATAATTAATACAGGTTAATACTTCAGATAAAAATCCTGAACCAAATTAATAAACTCTGATGTATAACAATGTTGGCTAGTTTCAATAACGAGAGTTTGTTTGGATGTACATGAAGGCTGACGACTCGCTTCTATTAATACCCGTTTAGGTACAGATTGAGCAGTCGGCTTAACCTCAACAATTTGATTACAAAAAAAGCCGAATTGTCTAATTATTTCTCTTAATTGATTCATCGCATGATCGGGATAAATTAAAGTTATTCTTCCCTCTGGATTTAAGAGTTTGTCTGCGGCTCTAAATAAATCAACAACCGTTAATTGATCGTCATGCCGAGCTAAATTTCGCGCCGAATCTGCCCCTTTAGAAACATTCGTAAAAAAGGGCGGATTTGTCACTAATAAATCATACAATTTACCGCAGTTTAAGCTATAATCTTGAATAGAAGTATGATGCACTTGAACTCTGTTTTGCCAAGGCGATCGCGGTTGGCGTAAGCCGTATTGCATGACATTTTCCCGCGCTTGAATACTCGCCTCTAAATCAATTTCAACTGCGTCAATTTCAGCTTGAGAACGTTGAGCCAGCATCAACGCAATTAAGCCTGTTCCTGTCCCAATATCTAAAATAGACTGTGCGCCTTTTAGGTTCGTCCAGGCACCCAATAACACCCCATCCGTGCCGACTTTCATCCCGCAACGATCTTGAAAAATAGTAAACTGTTTAAACTGAAATTGATCAGCGCCCATTAATGATTATTTCTCTAATCGAATCGCGTACCATTGCAGGTATTTTCCCGGACTGAGATCGAATTCACAACAAGTATCTAATAAATACTGCGCTTGCTGAGTCACTGTCGCAATTTTCTGTAGATCGCGGGGTAAATCATCTTGCCGTTGAGATAAAATTGACTCTAATTTTGTCAGTAATTCTGCGCGGGTGACAATCTCTTCGGGTTGATTGACTTCGAGTACCACAAAATGGTCTTCAGAATACATTAAGGAATTTGACATTTTTTAACTGATTGTTAACTCTTAATATTTCATTGTGACTTGCCTGAATCGGTCTGGCAATGAGGGACAATCTGTAAGGGCATCATGTTACGATTGAGGTTTATTCCCCAATCCTGACCGGATGACCGGAGTTGAACATCGGATTGAGTCGGGTAATGGTTTTCAGGTCTAACTCAATTCAGCTTTCATCCATTTTTCATTATCTCTGCCGAGACATAAATTAATTGCTCTATGACTACTTCTGTAAATTCATCTACATCAGTTCGTAAACCTTCCAAACTAGAAAGGCTTAAAGAAGATAGTAATAATCTGCGAGAACCCCTAGCTACAGAACTTCAGAACGATGAAAACTTCTTTAGCGAAAATGCAATTCAAATTTTGAAGTTTCACGGGTCTTACCAACAAGATAACCGGGATAACCGCGTCAAAGGTCAGCAAAAAGACTATCAAATGATGTTGCGAACCCGTAACCCCGGTGGGTTCATTCCAACCGAATTGTACGAGACTCTAGATCGTTTATCCGATGAATACGGTAACGGGACGATGCGAGTCACCACTCGCCAAGGATTTCAGCTTCACGGGGTATTGAAGAAAAACATCAAAACAGTGATTGCTGCCATCATTAACAGCATGGGATCAACCCTTGGGGCTTGTGGTGATATTAACCGTAATGTCATGGCCCCCGCTGCCCCCTATCGCGATCGCCCAGAGTATGAGTATGCCCGCACTTATGCCAACAATATCGCCGATCTACTCGCGCCTCAAACCGGAGCTTACTATGAAATCTGGCTCGATGGAGAAAAATTCATCAGCGCAGAAGAAGATCCACAAGTCAAAGCCGCCCGCCAACGCAACGGAAACGGTACGATTTTTCATGACCAAGAAGAACCGATCTATGGTCAGCATTATATGCCCCGGAAGTTTAAATGCTCTGTCACTGTACCGGGAGATAACTCGATAGATCTATATACCCAAGATTTGAGTTTAGTTGTTATTACTAATTCAGATGGAGAGTTAGAAGGGTTTAATATCTACGCTGGGGGCGGTTTAGGGCGGACTCATCGTAAAGAAGAAACCTTCCCTCGGTTGGCGAATGAAATCGGTTTTGTTGCCAAAGAAGATGTTTACGATGCGGTTAAAGCCATTGTTGCCACTCAACGAGATTATGGCGATCGCAGTAACCGCCGTCATGCCCGGATGAAATACCTGATTGAAGATTGGGGAGTAGAGAAATTCATTGCCCAAGTTGAAGAGTATTTCGGCAAACCCTTAGAGCCATTCAAACCGCTGCCGGAATGGAAATATCAAGATTATCTCGGTTGGCACGATCAAGGAGATGGCTTGCAGTTTGTCGGAATTTCCGTTGAAAATGGCCGGGTCAAAGATGAAGGAGATTTCCGGCTGAAAACGGCCTTGAAAACCATCGTAGAACAATTCCAACTGCCAATGGTTCTCAGTGCCAATCACAATATTCTGCTGTATGATATCAACCCAGAAGATCAACCCAAAATTCAACAGATTTTGGATGAACATGGCATCGCCAAAGAATCAGATATTGATCCTTTAGTACGCTATGCTATGGCTTGTCCCGCATTCCCTACCTGTGGACTAGCGATCGCAGAATCTGAACGCGCTATCCCTGGTATCCTGAAACGGATTCGGGTATTGTTGGACAAGGTAGGACTGGCAGAGGAACATTTTGTTATTCGGATGACAGGATGTCCCAATGGATGTGCTAGACCTTATGTGGCGGAACTCGGATTTGTCGGCAGCCTCCCCGGTACCTATCAAATATGGTTAGGGGGATCTCCCGATCAGACGCGACTGGCTCAGCCCTTTGTTGATCGATTACCGATTGATGAGTTAGAAGAGTTCTTAGAACCGATGTTTGTTTATTTTAAGCAAGATCGCCAACCTGGGGAATCTTTCGGGGATTTTTGCTCGCGCGTCGGCTTCGACAATATACGCCAGTTTGTAACTCATTATCAACCCATGCCTTCGATAAATATGAACGAGACAGCCGTAATGCCAAGCAGTGCAACCCTCCCAGAACAAGTGCCTTCTGTTACACCAAGTAACAACAATGGCTTTAATCAGTCTGCCGTAGCAGAACCCGAAACGGCAACAGACCCCAATAAAATTCGGCACCGGGTCAGTGTGCGCCATGAAGTTTACACTCAACTCAAAGAAGAGTCTAAGCGTTTGGGTAAACCCGTTGTTGAGATTGCCACAGCGGCGATTGAAGAATATCTCAATCAACTGAAGGCATCTCAACCTGCTGAGTAGGTCAGTTTCGATTAAATAGGGGGTGTAGGGTGTTGGCAATTGTGTGGCTATGAAAGCTTAGATTTTCTCAGTATTCAGCGACCCGGACTGCCTGCACTCACACCACAAATGTTATCTAATTTTTTAACTTTCAGCGCTTGAGGCGTGATGGTTCAGCTTCAAAGACTCGCGGTCACTCACAATCAAATTGATCGCCAACAGGTTAGCCTCACTGCTGCCCAACAGCATTATCTCGGTCGAGTTTTACGACTGCAACCGGGCGATCGCTTGATTATTCTAGATGGTGGTCATTGGTGGCTTGCCAGACTAAACGTGACTTTACCAGCTACCCCGCCTCAAGCCGAATTACTCGAAACTATTACGGTCAAAACAGAGTTACCTCTTGATTTGATATTACTCGCTGCAATTCCTAAAGGGAGTGGTTTTGAAGATATTATTCGCTGTACGACTGAACTCGGGGTAACGCAATTAATCCCTATTATCAGTGAACGCACTTTAGTTCAACCCAGTCCCCAAAAACTATTACGGTGGCGACGCATTGCCACAGAAGCCGCTGAACAGTCAGAACGTCAGATTATCCCTACAATACTCGATCCTCTGTCTTGGAAAGCTGGCTTATCTGAAATTCATTCTCAAAACTCCACAAATAATTCTCAGCGTTATCTCTGTGTGGCGCGGGGTGATATTCCTCATCTGTTAAACGATTTACCGTCTCAGCTATCATCAAACCCAATCAGTTCAATCTGGGTAGCAACAGGCCCTGAGGGCGGATGGACAGAAACAGAAATTAAACAGGCAGAAGCCGCTGAATTTCAACCCGTATCTTTGGGTAATCGAATTTTAAGATCTGTTACCGCCCCCATTGTTGCGGTTTCAATGATTGTCGGATGTTTAGAGCATTAGTTAGCCCTGAAACTGCTATTGTTGTACATAATAATTCCGCGTCCCTTTCGCATTCATCGCTTCTCCTAAACGATTTAAACCGTGAATATAAGCAGCCGTACGCATCGCCACAGAAAACTCCTGAGAAATCTGCCAAATTTGTTGTGTTTCTTCAATCATTTTTTGCTTTAAGCGTTGATTGACTTCCTCCAACGTCCAATACAACCCACTCCGATTTTGTACCCATTCAAAATAACTCACCGTTACCCCGCCCGCATTCACTAAAATATCCGGAAACACATAAATTCCTCGTTCTTCTAATATTTGATCGGCTTCCGATGTGATCGGCCCGTTTGCCACTTCAAAGATATATTTGGCTTTAATCTCTTTAGCATTTTTACTTGTAATTTGATTTTCTAACGCCGCCGGAATTAAAATATCAACATCAAGCGTCAGTAACTCTTCATTGCTTAAAATCTCGTGTTCAACGATATTACAAACACTGCCTTCGCAGTAAAGGGCTTTGATACTTTTATTGGATTCTTTAAACTGCCTAATACTGGGAATATCTAATCCCTTCTTAGAATAAATTCCCCCTTGAGAATCACTAACGGCGACGACTTTATATCCCGCTTTTGATAATAATTCGGCGATCTCTGCCCCGGCATTTCCAAACCCCTGAATAGCAATAGTTGTTTGAGTCGGTAATTGATTAAATTTGGGCATCAGATTTTCAATCACAAAAAATGCACCCATTGCAGTTGCGGTATTTCGCCCCAAACTTCCGCCTAATGTAATCGGTTTTCCCGTCACCACACCCGGACTCAATTGACGACGAATAATACTGTATTGATCCATCATCCAACCCATGATCATTTGATTGGTATAAACATCCGGAGCCGGAATATCTACATCCGGGCCAATAAAATCAGCGATCGCTTCAATATATCCTCGGGTTAATCGTTCTAATTCTAACCGAGAAAGCGCTTTGGGGTTAACCGTAATTCCCCCTTTTGCACCACCAAAGGGTAAATTTAAAACAGCACATTTAAACGTCATCCAAAACGCTAAAGAAGTCACCTCATCTAAAGAAACACTCGGGTGATAACGCACACCCCCCTTAGTCGGTCCTCTGGTATTATCATATTGCACCCGATAGCCAGGAAACATTTTCAAAGAACCATCATCCATCCGTACAGGAATAGAAACCATCAAACTAGATTTAGGAAACTTCAAGCGTTCTATGGTATCTTCCGATAAATCAACATATTTTAACGCCTTTTCTAAACGGCGACTGGCATCTTCAAACAGAGAATTTAACATCGTTTTTAATATCGTATTCCTTGCTCCCTATACTTTTATTTTAGAATGTAATACAGATTAATTGGGTTTAAGTTTTACAATCAATCTTTTATAATTCTTTATAATATAAATCTTCATAATCTATTGACAAAATTGTAACGCCAACCCACTTTTAAAGATTAGGAACAAACACAGCGCTACATTTTATAATTAGAAAACTTTGTCAAAATTAAAATTTCCTCTGATACGGCAGGGGTTCGGGGAGGTCGTAACCTACCCGATAGGGGGTTTGGGGGAGACTCCCCCAATGGCATTTGAGTTTTTTTCCCAAACCTGAAATTCAAGTAAATTCATCAAACATAAAAATCATATCTATACCCTAAAATCCCCCCTAACGCTGAGGTTGCTTCTCAAGCAGTCAAATCAAACGAGCTTTAACACAATCAACATTTCACCCCTTACGGCAGGGGTTCGGGGAGGTCGTAACGTCCCCGAGAGGGGGTTTGGGGGAGACTCCCCCAACGGCATTTGGATTTGCTTGCCTTACCTTAAAACGAATGACGAAGCACCTCAATCTGTATTACCCTTAATGCGTACTGCTATATGCGATCGCGAGTCGATACCCTCAGATGTATCACCCGCCTTTAACATCTAAAATAACTGTAAAGTATGCGTATCTCTCTCAATTGGTTGCAAGAATTAGTAGATATTAATCTAACTCCAGAACAACTTGCCGAAACCCTCACCATGGCAGGGTTTGAAGTCGAAGAAATCGAAGACCGAAGCACCTGGGCAGATGGGGTTGTCCTGGGTAAAATTATATCGGCTGAACAACATCCCAATGCAGATCGTCTCAAAGTGTGCCAAGTTGACATCGGACAAACAGACCCATTAAATATTGTCTGTGGCGCACCCAATGCCGCAACAGGTTTAACCGTGGCAGTGGCAACCATCGGCACTTATTTACCCAGAGTCGATCTCAAACTAAAAAAAAGTAAGCTGCGGGGTGTCCCTTCCGAAGGTATGATCTGTTCTCTAGCAGAATTAGGCTTAGAAAAAGATTCTAGCGGTATTCATATCTTTAATCTCGATAATCCGCAACTGGGTAGTGATATTAGACCGTTATTGGGTTTAGATGATGTTGTCCTCGATGTTACCGCTACTGCCAACCGCGCTGATGGTTTAAGCATGGTAGGTATTGCTCGCGAAGTCGCCGCTTTAACCGGGGGAAATTTACGCATCCCCGAAGCAACAGGCAGCCTATTAAATACTGAAACAGCACAAAATAGCCTCAAAATTGATATTGCCGATTCTCAAGCTTGTCCGATTTATATTGGTACAGTGATTGAATCAGTAAAAATTGCCAGTTCTCCAGATTGGTTAAAACAGCGTCTGCAAGCAGCAGGAGTCCGACCCATTAGTAATGTTGTTGATATTACTAACTACATTTTACTGGAATGGGGACAACCATTACATGCTTTTGACCGCGATCGCCTGCAACAACTGACAGGCACAGAAGACTTAACCATCGGAGTACGATTTGCGAAAGCTGGAGAGTCTCTCAAAACCTTAGATGGTCAAACTCGTAAACTCGAAGCAGAAACTTTAATTATTACCGCCAATGACAAACCTGTCGCCTTAGCCGGGGTAATGGGGGGTGAAGAAACAGAAGTTCACGGGCAAACTCAAAATGTGATGTTAGAGGCGGCTGTGTTTAACCCCGCAGCCATTCGACGATCTGCCCGGACTCAGGGAATGCGGACAGAAGCCTCAACTCGTTATGAACGAGGCGTTAATTCTGCGGAATTGGCTTTAGCTTGTCGTCGCGCCATTTTGTTAATCACAGAATTGGCATCCGGAGTTACCATCACACAAGAAACCGCTAGCAGCCTGCGTGAGGCCGCAACAACCACTGAAGTCACTTTACGTCTGAATCGGATTAATCAGCTCTTAGGGCCGCTCAAACGGGGGGAAGAGACCTTATTTGAATCTTATTTACAACCCGAAGAAGTCGAAAGTATTCTCACTGCCCTCGGATGTGGTTTAGTCCGGCAAAAACAGGAGAATGATGTTGTTTGGACAGTGACTGTTCCGGCTTATCGGGCGCGAGACTTGGAACGCGAAGTAGACTTAATTGAAGAAGTGGCGCGTTTGTATGGTTATGACAACTTCTGCGATACTTTACCCAGTAAAAGTGTACCGGGAAATCTATCGGCTGAACAGTTAACTCTGCGACATATTCGGGCTGCATTTCGCGCCGCTGGGTTAACGGAATTAATGCATTATTCTCTGGTTAAGGCTGAAACCGACGATCAGGTCGCGTTATTTAATCCCTTATTAACAGAATATTCGGCATTGCGAACTGAAATGTTAACCGGATTAATTGATGCTTTTGTTTATAATTTAGAAAAAGGTAACGGGCCGTTAAATGGGTTTGAAATCGGTCGCATTTTTTGGAAAGAAGGCGATACTTTCAATGAACTTGAAGCCATTGCCGGAATTCTAGGCGGTGACCCGACTCAAGGCCGTTGGGTGCGAAGTGGTCGAGAACAACCCATGACTTGGTTTGAAGCAAAGGGGATATTAGAATCTGCCTTGCAACGATTATATTTATCCGTTGAATATAAACCAGAATCGGATATTAATAAATTGCATCCCGGACGCACTGCTTCATTATGGTTAGGGAAAAAACAGTTAGGCATATTTGGTCAATTACACCCTCAATTATGTCAACAACGAGAACTTCCGGATCAGGTTTATGCATTTGAATTTAATCTAGAAGTTTTATTGCAAGCAATGTTGCAAACTGATAATTTAAAGCGGTTATTTAGTCCTTATTCTACCTTGCCTGCCTCTGACCGAGATCTGGCGTTTTTTGTACCCGTTGAAGTGAGTGTTAGCGAGTTACAAACAACAATGAAAAAGGCAGCAGGTAAGTTACTCGAGTCAGTGGAATTATTCGATGAATACCGGGGCGATAACGTCCCAGAAGGTCAACGTAGCTTAGCGTTTCGTCTAGTTTATCGTTCAGGCGATCGCACTTTAACCGATGAAGATATTGATCCCTTGCAGCAAAAAGTTCGGGATAAATTAGTCAAGCAGTTTAATGTGAGTCTACGAAGCTGATGTGATGGCGCTACGCGCGCTTAGGGAACAGGGAACCTTTCGACAGGCTCAAGGCGGCGCAGGGAACAGGGAACAGTATCTCTTCCTTGTCTATCCTGTCTCCTTGTCCTCCTTGTCTCCCACTCCCTACTCCTGAGTTGCCTCCACCCATTCAACAATTCCATCTGCTAAAGCGGCGGCTAATTTTCGTTGTTCTTGAGGATTAACAATCCATTCAAACTCCTCTGGATTAATCATAAATCCAAGTTCTAATAAAATGGAAGGGGCAACTGCCGGACGAGTTAACGCTAAATTATTCCAGAATACACCATAAGACGGGCGATTGAGTTGTTCAACTAAATAGTTATGTAAAAACACCGCTAAACCATGGGCTTGAGGATGATACCAAAACATTCCCACCCCTTTGGTATTGATCGCATCTCCCGCATCAGGCAGAGCATTATAATGAATCGAAAGAGACAAATCCGGTTTTTGTTCTTCAATCATTTCTACCCGATCTTGAGGAAACAAATCCTCCTCTGCTTTGCGGGTCATAAACACCTTAGCGCCGCGTTTAATTAACTCTTTTTGCAATAGATAAGACACGACCAAATTCACATCTTTTTCCGGATAACCGGTCGGCCCTTTCGCCCCTAAATCATTCTCACTTCCATGTCCTGGATCGATTAAAATGTACATTCCCGATAACGGTTTTGGGGGCAATATATCGGCGAAAAAACGGGATTGAAAAGCTCGACCCACTTCAGGTGGATGTTTTAAAGATAACACTAAAGTCGTGTCTTCATATCTCAATTTATATCCCCATTGTTGAGAAGATTTAAAGTGAAAAGTATACTCTACTCCTTGTTGTTCTTGCCCGAGTGGAGAAAGCAAAGGTTGCCAATCCATTCGTTCAACGACCGGGTCATCATCGAAGCGAATTGTATCAGTTTGGGCAATTGTATTATAAAGCCTTAAAGTTAGGGTTTGGTTATCTTGCTCCACACTCACCGGGACTGGAACTTGCAACGGGAAATACACTTCTGTCCAGCCATCTACTGTGCGGGCGCTGGCACTACGAATATAAGATTGAGGTAAAGTTGCACCTGTAAAAATTCGGGTTTCTTCTGCCTTTATCCAACCCCCATAATCTAAGCGAATATAATCTCCTTCTCGACCAATAATAGTTGCGCGAGTTCCTTTTGGTAACGGGGTCAAACGAGAATAAGTGGTGCTGGGGCCTGTTCTGGCAACCCCTTGATCTACAGTTACCTCAGCGATTTCAAATTGAGTCGAAGACAAGATTGACACCTCACCTTTCGCCATCTCAGTCACTGTTTTTCCGTCTAAAGTTAATTGATATTGAGGTTGGCCTAAATTCAATTGAGATTGATTATTATCAACTAAAATTTCACGATTAAAAATACCACAACCTTGATACGTCCCAATCGTCGAATTAATCGGCTGATTACTAGCTGTTAAAACCGCTTTATTATCCGGTAGTTCAGTCGCTGAAACTTGAGGAGTTAAGGGAATAATTTGGTCGGCAATTTGGACAGAAACTTCGGCTAATGGCGGGGCAACGGCACTAAAACAAACCTGTTCTCCCGGACGTTTGGCAATATCGACTGTAGGCTGTAGAGAGTCCGTCACAAAAGCGACTCCTTGCGGTAATTCAGGCGTTGGGGAGAGACGAGTAATATTTAACGTCACTTTTTGATCTTGATGGCTGAGGATAAAGCGATTTTCACCCACTTGTAATGGAAAAGAAGGGGCAAAATGACCCGCCGAAGATCGATCAATTATCTCACCATTGACTTGTACTTCTGCTTCAGGGCTAGCTGTCCCAATTAAGAAGATTTGAGCCGCGCTGGTTTGATGATTCGCAGGAGGATAAGCTATGTACAAGGGCTGATTTGCACAAGCAGGAGACATCACCAGACTCCCAACAGAGGTTAAAACTAAACTTGATAAAATGTGCTGTTTCATACAGTACTAGTAAACCTGGCTTGATTTTAGCAGGAAATTGTAACAAAGGGTTACAAGATAAACAAGATAGAGTAAAATCAAGAAATGAATTAACGGATTCTCATGTTTAAATTTGTGCCATAGCTATTGATTGTTTGGCTGAAACACCCTGAAATTGTACGCTCTTTTCTTATGGATATATGCGAGTTATTCATCCAGAATCCAGGTTAATGATTCTTTGGGAGTCTTTAATTGTTCTTGTCACCCTCTATAATTATATTTTAATTCCATTTCGAGTTGCTTTTCAAGCCGGTATTAGTGAAAAATGGTTGATTTTTGACCTGATAGCAGATGCTATTTTAGTGATTGATATTTTACTTCGATTTAATATCGGATTTGTCGATCAAGGAGAATTCATTGAGGATAAACAGCGAATTAAAGCGCATTACCGTTCAACTGAATTGAAACTCGATCTAATCGCAAGTTTTCCGGCTGATTTAGTCGTTCGTTTATTGTGGAATAATTCAGCAATTACAATTATTAGTTTTTTCCGGTTTCCTCGATTTATCAGAGGAATTGAATGTTTTGAAATTTTTAGACGTTGGGAAAATAATGTTAATGTTAATCCGGCATTGATTCGGATGCTTGAACTGATTATGATGATTGTTTTAATCAGTCATTGGGTTGCCTGTTTTTGGTTTTTTATTGGTGATGCATTTCGGCTTGAAGGAGAATCTTGGTTGACAACAACCTCCCTAGATTTTGCACCACTCACTACACAATATATGAAGTCTCTATATTGGTCAATTACTACTATGACAACTGTAGGGTATGGAGATATTACACCAGCAACAAATTTAGAAATGGTGTTTACAGTATTTGTGATGTTTTTAGGGGTATCGATGTATGCGTTCTTTATTGGTAATGTTACTTCTGTCGTTGCCAACTTAGATGCTAATAAATCTCATTTTCGAGAAAAACTAACGCAAATTCAATCCTATATGCGCGCTCGCCGAATTCCCTATTCTCTACAACAAAACGTCAGAGATTATTATCAATATATGTGGGAATATAATCGAGATATTTCATTAGATTTAGATTTTTTAGATGAACTCCCTCATTCTCTTAAGACACGAATGTATCTCTATCTGTATCGAGAACTTTTGAGTAAAGTTCCATTATTTAAAGATGCAGATGCTAGTTTTATTGAGGATTTAATTGTTAAGTTAAAACCTCGGATCTTACCCCCAAATGACTATATTATTCGGGAGGAACATATCGGTCAAGAAATGTATTTTATTAAACGCGGAGAAGTGGAGGCATTTTCCGAAAAAACAGGGCGAGTTTATCGCACCATGTCTGCGGGAACTTTTTTTGGTGAAATTGCACTCGTTTATTCTAGTAGACGAACCGCTTCTGTTAAGACATTAACTTACTGTGAATTATTTGTGTTATATAAAGAGGATTTTGAGCAAGTTTTAGATAACTATCCTCATTTCTCTGAACGAGTTAAACAAATTGCCGAAGAACGTTATCAGATTAAGTGAGGTTAGTATAGAATGATTTCATCTTAGCCCTTGAATTTGTTCTGTTTGAGGTGGTTTTCCATTAATATCTAACCGATTTAATACATAAATTAAACCCGCAGCTAGTATACTTCCGACCAATATTCCTGTTACAATTAAAAAGATGAAAGATTTTTGCATCACTTTCACCGTTTTCGGATCGTAGGATTGATTTTGAACATCCTCAACTTCATTAGGTTGTGAGTTAAATTGAGATTTTAGAGGATCGAGTGGTTCAGTTGCGCGGTTCCCATTTAACGGATTAGATTGATCGTTAGAAAATAAGCTCATACTGCTATTAGATGATAAAAAACATAAGATTAGTTATAATCTAGTTATTTAGTATAACATTTATCTCTAAAAAACAACAAAGCCTAAAAAAAATTGTAATTTTTATGGGTTGATTTTATAATAAATTTTTACCCGCAGCGATCGGATTAACTTATTGAGATTTTTTATGTTTAAGAGCAAGTAAACCCAATGGAGTAATGATTCCAAATGAGGTAAAATAGAGTCCTAAAGAAACTAAGTGTTCGCGATTCATATTCCAATTGAAATTTTGAGTCATAGATAATTGAATATGAGATTCGGTTTTATCTAAGAATTCTAAAGTAAGAATTAAACTAATGACAATCATCAACCGTTGAATAAAAATATGGTTTCTAGAATTTTGCGCTTTCATATCAATCCTCACAATTACTGGAAGTCTTCGCCTGCAATCTCTATTTTGTAATATGCTTATATATGTAATTATAGATAAGTTAGAATCTAGAGTCTTCAAAAATATGTAAAATTTATGACTTGATTTTTAAAGCTTTTGTATATATCATGAGATACTCAATCCCATATCAATCAGTTTTTACTGATCCTCATTTCCCCTTGACTGCTAACCACTGAAGTACAACTCAAACACTCTAATATATTCAGTAAAATAAAAGAGTATTGATAGTAGATGCTTGATTGTATGTTTCTCTAAAGCTTATTTTTGTCTTCCAATAGTTAATAATAAGTTACTGTTGAAATTCATGTACATCGATGCATAGATTCAGCGAATAAGCTTATATAACTATTATTGCTTTAACTCAATTGTAGCAAGATTAATTATGATTGAACAGCCTTTTCTGTATAGTTTTTTCATCTCAATTAAACGATTTAGGTGTTTATTTAGCGGATTTTAATGTCCTAAAAATTGATAAAAAAAATAATATTATTCTCTAACTTTAAGCTGCTTTAAAATTTGATAAAAATATTCAGAAAATTGTTTTGGATTCCATAAAGGTGCTAAATTATTTTCATTTTTACCCTGAATTAATTGCTGTTTAATTGAGTGTCGCAGTTCTCGATCTATTCCTAATTGAATTCCCCAATTAGTATATTCTTCCCAAGAGTCCGCAATTCCCGCTTCTACTTCCAAACCTTGTAAAAAAGAATATCCCATACGAGAGAGAAATTGTTTTCCTTTAAGGGTAACCACAGGTACATTAAACCATAACGCCTCTAGTGTATGAGTCCCGCCATTATAGGGATAAGAATCTAATAAAATATCCGCCATTGCATAGATTTTTCGGTGTTCTTCTTCTGTATCAAATCTTTCAATAAATTTAACTCGATGTTGACTAACTCCCATGGTTTTACACATTTGTAAATAAGCTGATTTAAATACATCTATATCTCCCATTCCTTTATGAATTAAAATACTATCCGGAACAGTTTTCAGAATCTCAATTTGTGCTTTAACTAACTCTAAATTAAATTTTCTTCCCGGCGCAACACAGAGATAAATGACTTGATCCGTACTAATTCGATAAGCTTTTCTCAGGTTAACTTCTTCAACCGGAACTCGATCAAATCCTGAGACAGCGACAAAAGAATGAGGCATTTTTAGTATTTCTTCTGTACAATACTCTTCTGTTTCATAAGGAGAAGTATATCCGTCGGATAAAAAGTAATTATCTGAGGATATTTGCGGTGCATCAAAGCCCAACCATGAAATACAAATAGGTGCAGGTTTATGAGCTATAATTTCAGCGTGAGTGGGAACAGTTAAAGAATCAAAATCTAATAAAACATCAATCTGATCTTGTTCAATTGCTTGTACTATATCCGTTATAGCAGGTAAGCCTTCTGGATAATGGTTAGGAATATAAACCTTTTTCGCGACTTCTTCAAATAAGATAGTGCGGTCATCTTTCCTCGGCTGCTCTGTAAAATATAAATAAATTTCTAATTTTAATTTAGCTAATTCTCGGATAATATCTGCGCTACACCAGCCGACAGAATGGCGATTAAAATGACTGGAAATTATCCCAATTCTCAATAAAGATTTAGAGAGTGATTGAGAAGATATACTAGATTGACTAATTTGAGGTTTAATTACCTTTTTAATATATGCCTCAGTAATTATTTTCTGAAGTTGATAATTTTTCTGAGGATAATCTCTTAAATAAGGCTGGATAAAAAGTAAGTTAGTATATAAAGATTTGATCTCTAACTCTGAAGCGCTTTGAATTAACTCAGGAATCTGAGCTTCTAAAGTGATAAATTCATCGAATGCAATCTGATGTAATCCGGAAAAATGATGAATACTAATAAAATAAATAGCCGTCATAATCGGGTCTGTTTGACCACAACGCTGACGGTATTCATTCACGGCTTGCCGAGCCGATTTTAAACTGAGAGTATCGCGGTAAATTCCACATAAATTCTGATGTGCCGGAATTAAATCAGGTTGAATTTCTAAAGCTTTTTTTAGCCAATCAACAGCAGACTTAATATTACCTAGACGACGTTCCAAAATTCCAATTTGACAATAAGCTTCAGCTAACTTCGGAGCGCGCTCAATTGCCTGTTGATAAGCTGTAATTGCCTCTTTTAACTGACCTTGACTCGCCAATTTTTGACCTCGATCAAAAAGCGGATAAGCATTCCCCGAATAACGTTGTAATTCAATCGCTTTTTGCTGAGCTAAATTAGCTTGTTGTTGATTCCCTTGCTGACGAAATGCTTGCGCTAAATTTAAATAAGCTGCCACAAAATCCGGTTTTAAACGAATCCCTTGCTGATAAGCAGAAATTGCTTGATCAAGCTCCCCTTGCTTGTAATACATACTGCCCAAATTGACATAGGCTTGCGGTAAACTAGAATTAAGTTCTAAAGCCTTCAAATAGGAACGAATCGCCGCTTCAATTTGATTCTGAGCCTGCTGTATATTTCCCATGGTCACGTAAGCCAGTGCCCAATCTGGTTGTTGTTGAATAGCCTGATGAACTGCCGTGGTGGCAGCAGTCAAATCTCCGACCGCATAGTAGGCTTCTGCCTGTTGTATCAATCTTTCAGGGGTATCAGCGTCAAAGTCCATCGCGGCAATATCGTTACGAAATCTCTGTTCACGTATTATGCAACAAATCGCACTTTTATTCCCTTTTCCCCGTTTCCTGCTCCCCACACCCTACTCTCGTTCCCCGAAAAATAGGCAGTAGAGAAATTACCCTCTTCCATGTTGATGTCATGATACTTTACAATCAGCAATATCAGTCATAGTTTGTTGCACCAAACAGCAAAAAGTAAGTAAGAGTAAATTCGTTATGAAAAAAGACCTCACTCGTTATCGCAATATTGGCATCTTCGCCCACGTCGATGCAGGCAAAACGACGACAACCGAAAGAATCTTGAAACTAACCGGGAAGATCCATAAAATCGGTGAGGTACACGAAGGTGCAGCGACCACAGACTTCATGGAACAGGAGCAAGAACGGGGTATTACCATTCAGTCCGCTGCGACAAGTTGCTTCTGGAAAGATCATCAACTCAACATTATTGACACCCCAGGACACGTAGATTTTACCATCGAGGTATATCGTTCTCTCAAAGTACTTGATGGTGGAGTCGGGGTTTTCTGTGGTTCTGGTGGAGTTGAACCGCAGTCGGAAACCAACTGGCGTTATGCAAATGATTCTAAAGTGGCTCGGATTATCTACGTTAACAAGCTAGACCGGACAGGAGCCGATTTTTATCGTGTCGTCAAGCAAGTAGAGGATGTCCTCGTTGCCAAACCGTTAGTCATGGTGTTGCCCATCGGGACAGAAACTGAGTTTGTCGGTGTCGTCGATCTCCTGACTCGCAAAGCTTGGGTTTGGGATGACTCCGGAGAGCCAATGAATTATGAGATTAAAGATGTTCCCGCCGATATGGTAGATGACGTTGAGACTTGGCGTGAACAGTTAGTCGAAACCGCTATCGAGCAAGACGACGACGTGATGGAAAAGTATCTCGAAGGGGAAGAAATTGATATTGACACCCTCAAACGTTGTATCCGTAAAGGAACCAATGAGTTAGCCTTTTTCCCGACTTATTGTGGTTCCTCCTTCAAAAATAAGGGGGTACAGTTAGTCTTGGATGCGGTTGTAGATTATCTCCCCAACCCGACAGACGTTAAACCCCAACCCGAGATGGATTTAGAAGGAAACCCCACGGGTGGTTATGCCATTGTTGACTCCGAAAAACCCTTGCGGGCGCTAGCCTTCAAGATCATGGATGATAAATATGGCGCATTAACCTTTACTCGTGTCTATTCCGGTACTCTCTCAAAAGGAGATACAATCCTCAATACCTACACTGGTAAAACTGAGCGGGTTAGCCGTTTAGTGGAAATGCACGCCAATTCCCGTGAAGAAATTGAGGCGGCTCAGGCGGGTGATATTGTGGCAATTGTAGGGATGAAAAACGTACAGACTGGACACACCCTGTGCGATCCTAAAAATCCGGCCACATTAGAACCGATGGTATTCCCTGACCCTGTAATTTCAGTTGCCGTCAGTCCGAAGACCAAAGGCGCGGTTGAGAAGATGGGAATGGCCCTCAGCAAGATGGTACAAGAAGATCCGTCTTTCCAAGTGGAAACCGACCAAGAAAGCGGTGAAACCATTATGAAAGGGATGGGTGAATTGCACCTCGATATTAAAGTCGATATCCTGAAGCGGACTCACGGCGTTGAAGTCGAAGTCGGTAAACCTCAAGTGGCTTATCGTGAATCAATTACCAAGCAACTGGCAGATACTTACGTTCACAAGAAACAGTCTGGGGGTTCGGGTCAATACGCTAAGATCGACTATCTCCTCGAACCTAACGAAACGGGAGCCGGCTTCGAGTTCCAGTCTAAGGTGACAGGCGGAAACGTTCCCAGAGAATATTGGCCAGCAGTACAAAAAGGGTTTGAACAGAGTATTGATAAGGGAATGCTCGCGGGTTATCCTGTTGTCGATATGAAAGTGACCCTCACAGATGGAGGTTTTCACCCGGTAGACTCAAGCGCGATTGCTTTTGAAATTGCAGCCAAAGCCGCTTATCGTCAGTCTTTCCCCAAAGCAGGGCCGCAGATCCTTGAACCCATCATGAAGGTGGATGTATTTACTCCAGATGACCATGTGGGGGATGTAATTGGGGATCTTAACCGTCGTCGGGGTATGATTAAATCACAGGATTCTAATCCCATGGGGGCTCGAATTAAGGCTGATGTGCCGTTGAGTGAAATGTTTGGTTACATTGGTGACTTGCGGACAATGACATCCGGTCGCGGTCAGTTCTCAATGGAATTCTCTCATTATTCTGCTTGTCCGAATAACGTGGCGGAAGAAGTGATTAAAGAAGCCAAAGAACGCGCAGAAGCCAAGTAACATATTGAGGGGTACGGCAACGACAACGCTGTACCCTGACGGAAAATGCGCCCGCGCCCGCGCCCACCCGTTAATTTATTGCGTTTTGTAAAGATTATTAAAACCCGAGGGCGATCGCAAGGTATGATTTACACTTGGTTATTAACCTGAGTTATTAATCACAATTGGGTATAGTCGGGAGGAAAAATGGACTTTATTACCAGCTTTTTAAGCAACATTAACTTTGAATTGATTGCACAGCTTTTAATGCTGTCCTTAATTGTCATCGCTGGCCCTGTGGTGATTGTATTATTGGCTTTTCGGGGGGGCGATATGTAGTTTTACCTTGGCTTTGGGGGAGACTCACCTCCCCAGATCCCTCGAATTGATTCTAATCTTGAATATAATCTTGTCCGCTCAATAATGCCATTTCTGCCCGGACAAATTCCCGGCCTAAATACATAGCATGATCGAAACAACTTAACGGACAAGGATCGGCTTCTTCTGTAATTTTAATTCCTAATTCTTTCGCGGTTCTGCCTTTGTAAATGGCGGTAGGTGTGCGCTTCAAACTTTGATTACAGGGAAACGGTTCACCTGTTTCTGGATCGACTGCTAATCCTTTTTCGTTAATATCATTGCTGTAGTGTTCAGCACAAATTAGTCCGGCTTTTGGATCAATATAAACAATAAAGTAACCCGCTGGATCGAGATTGATAAAGCGTTGAGACAACTGATCATCAATTGCCTGTAAAGTTTCAGTTGTCGGTCGTTTTGCAGTAGGAGATTGAATAGACACAGTATCAACTATTCATAAGAGTGCAATTGCAAATTATAACAATACTCTTCCTAATTCGGGAAATCTTCTTTATTTACGCTAAAGTTTCTATTTTTAGAACGAACTCTAATGCACTATAACAATAGTCGGTAATGGATTATAGTAGGGTGAATCTTAACCTTTTCTTCAGGGTTACGAAGAGAATAATAAGCTGTCACGTATTTAATTTTGGGGTTGAGACAGATGGGGAAATGGGGGGAGAGGGTGATACAGTTTGTTCAATCACATCAAGAGATTCAATTTAGATGCGTACTAGCTAATTACCATTGATCCGCTATTGAGTCCTAGCCTGGAATTGTCATCACCGGGGCAACTAGATCGGGGGGTGTGAAAACATACTCACTGTAGTCCGCTAAATTGTCAAGTCCGACCAGATTGAGGAAAATTTCTGATCCGATCCAGATTATAGCTTTTGCGAATAGAGTCTTCCATTTAACTTGCATGGGATCATTCTCCTGACACCGATATAATTGAACACGTTTCATTCTCCTGTTTCTATCGAGATATATTTCTCAACTGTAAGGAGTTATGCAGTTAGCATTCTGACTAATTTGAGGCAATACGAGAGATAATTCACAGACTAATTGAGAAGCACCCTCAATTTACAATGACACCGAGATCGAGATAGATGTTGCCGAATTGGCAAACAAAGATCATATTTCTGCCAAACTGGCTATTTTTCTCAGAATTAATCCGTTTTCAACCACTGCCGGAGTATATTATCTTTAATCATATTTTGCCGTAATAGTTCAAGACAGCAATCTTGCAAATCTTCTAAACTAAGTTGGTGAACTTGTTGTTGCAATGTCCGCAATTTAAATTGCTGTTCTAAACTCAAAGATTCAGGAATTTTCATTGCTTTATTCTCCTGTTTTAGCTGTTTTATAGAAATTCTAATAGTGCTATACTTCCATTTAAACGACTGAAAATAGAAGTAGTCAGTCCCTTTTTAAAGTGTCACTTAAATAAGCGACTCCAGACAGAAATCATGCTATTCCAAGATTAAATCAATCAGAAAACGATTGAATTGACAGGTATTACAACAGTTATATTTTCTATTCCGGATCATTTAACAAAAAGCTTGATATCTTTATTTTCCAATATTTCCAGAACTTGAAGCGGTAATTGTTCTAACTTGCATTCTATAAATAAATTATCGAACCGACCGAAATGTTATCATTGTTACATTTATAACCTATCACTAAACTCCTATATGTAAAATATAATGATCCCCCTTAGCCGCCGTTCGAGCATAATCTGTTAGTTTCTTTAAATTTCTAATCACTTTATCTCGATCATATTCTAACTTTTCATAATAACCCTCACCTTCAGGTTGTTCGTTTTCATTATAATACTGCGTCCACGATCCAGTGATTATAAGTCTTTCAGGAGAAAATGAAAATAGACTAATCCAAGCACTAATAATCTGGCAGAAAATATCTGCACCTTCGCCCTTTATAATCGTTGAACCATAAACATTAAGACCTTGAAATGGCTTATTTTTATAGTGAGGTAATTCAGTTGGAATCCAGCACAATGTATCAAGCATATATCGAATCAAATAATCGTGTAGCTTAACATCAGATCTGATACCCCAATACTTGTCGTAGTCAATCTCTGAATTATCGAGTAAATGAAATTCGTGATCTAGTGACATATTTCTATTAGCAATAAAATCTCTATTTAATTTTATCTAACAGTTTTCAATAGTTCGAGAACTTGTACTTAGAGGCGATAACCCATATTATTCAAGCTATCGCCACCCAACAGCTAAGCGAAATTCACCGGATCTTGATCCCGCCGATGTTGAACCGGAATAGGTGGCCCTTGGCGATCGCCCACTAATGCTGCTGTTTCTTCCAAAGCTTGCCGTAAATGCTTTGCCGCATAAATAGACATATCTCTGGGGACATTAATGCGATCGCGCAGATATCGTAACCCACTATCCGATCCCGATGGAGGCGTACAAACTTCACCCGTCATCATCTGAGTCAACGCACACCGCAACGCCTGGTCGAATACTTTATCACTCATCGGATTAACTTTAATCATCTTATCGCGATGTTTAATCACCCGTTGTAAAGCTTCAGCGCGAGCATTTTCCGGTTCTGAATATCTTACATCCGGTAACCCCATCCAAGGGCCATGATCGACCCGTTTTTGATTCGTTTGGGTTTGAGGTTCGCTATTTGCATAACAACCCCCCATCTGTGGCGGTAAGTCATGGACATGAGTATGAAAATCACTTTGAGTCCCCCGATAAGTCCGGCGGCTTTCCATCGCATCAAACCAGGCACTAAAACGCGGATTTTCTTCTCGCATAGAGTAACCTTTGTAATAGTACAAACTGGCGTTCATCCGTTCAACATAAGGCGTAAAAACCACATCAACAGTAGAAAACTGATCCAGGAAATAGGGGCCAGGTGTACTCGCCAACGCTTCTTCTACCATTGCCATCACTTTGACAAACTGTTCTCGGCTATTTTGGTCTTGTTTAACCGATCGCGTCGGATAACACAACCAGGAACACCACGCCCGAAATAACAGTCGCTCGAGTTGTCGTAGAGGAATTACTTGTGGATCGTTCATTCCCTTGTATAACGGGCCGAATACCTGTTCTAAAGCTATTAAAATATCGTCGCTTTCGGTAATCATCCGACCATCCAATTCTAAAGCAGGTAACATCCCCGATGGCACTTTACGTTTATACCAACTCTCTTTTTTGCCGTAACAAAACATCGTCACTTTATCAATTCGGTAAGGAATCTGTTTTTCCTCTAACCACAGCCAAATCTTTTGACAATAGGGACACCAAGCATGATTATCCCGATACAGAGTCACTCTCACCTCCGACTCATCATGACCAAACAAACGTAAACGAGACTGGGCGTTAGTTGGGCCATTTACCGGATCGATCTGAAAGTCTGTCAGGGTTTCTAATTCTGACCAGCTTAAAGGAGTAGATGTCATAAAAATCAGTCGTTTTAATCTATTTTCTTATAGGATAAATCCCGGCTTTATTTTATAGCACTACGCAGATGAGTTAATTTGAGTTTGGGATAAGCGAAAACCCTGATTCTTCCATAGGCTGTCATACCACTATTTCCTATTCCCCAATACCCACACGCAACAACAAATGCTGAGGCTTAAGAGAGAAGCTAGCCAATTCTCTACAAAAAGGATGATTCAGTTTCGAGTGAGGGAACTGATATAATTATGAAAGGATTATGAAAAGTATTTTTCACTCAATAGGCCGTATGGGATGAAGAGATCTTCACAGTTAAGATTAATCGCGGTGGCTTCGGGGGTGGTTGTCTCACTTTGGTTGAGTGGTTGCAGTCCCACGAGTAACACCGAGATTTCAGCCTCCGAGCCGGAGTCTACCACAGAAACTGAACAAACAGTCAGTGGGGATGTTGAAGGCCAGAAAAAAGTCGTGACCACGTTTACCATTTTGGCCGATATTGCCCGGAATGTCGCGGGGGACAAACTCATCGTTGAGTCTATCACTCGTATTGGTGCAGAAATTCACGGTTATGAACCGACTCCCAGCGACCTGACGAAGGCACAGGATGCTGATTTAGTATTGTATAACGGGATGAATTTAGAACGGTGGTTTGAGCCGTTTTATGGCAATTTAAAGGATGTACCGTCCGTATTATTAACTGAAGGAATTGAACCGATTCCCATTGCCGAGGGGCCTTATCAAAATAAACCGAATCCTCACGCTTGGATGTCGCCACGTAATGCTTTAATTTATGTGGAAAATATTCGTAAAGCTTTTGTTGAACTTGATCCAGAAAACGCAGAAGTTTACAACACCAATGCAGCCGCTTATAGCGAAAAGCTTAAAGCGTTAGACCAGCAATTACAAGCAGATTTAGAACGGTTACCCTCTCAACAGCGTTATTTGGTGAGTTGTGAAGGTGCATTTTCTTATTTAGCCCGAGATTATGGTTTAGAAGAGGTTTATATGTGGCCAATTAACGCGGAACAACAATCGACACCGAAACAAATTCAAGGAGTCATTGAAGCCGTAAAAAATAATGATATTCCGACTGTTTTTTGTGAAAGCACAGTGAGTAATGAAGGTCAACAGGAAGTGGCGAAAGCAACGAATGCACGATTTGGTGGCAATTTATATGTAGATTCTCTCTCCACAGCAGATGGCCCTGTTCCTACTTTTATAGAGTTATTAGAATACGATGCCCGGACAATTACCAATGGTTTATTGGCGGGGAGTACGGCGAAGGAAACCGAATAAATATCTGAAATTAAAATAGGCAAAATTAGTTATTCTTTATTTTATTAATTTAAATCCATGACTCAAACTTTTGGAATCACTCTTGATAATATTAGCGTTGCTTACAGCAATGCTCACTTGGCTTTGTATGATGCCAGTTGTTATGTAAAACCCGGTCAAATTACAGGTTTAGTCGGCCCAAATGGCGGCGGTAAATCGACTTTATTTAAGTCAATTATGGGATTTATTCAACCCAATCAAGGACGGGTACATATTGATGGCTTAAGTATTAAAATGTCGCAAAAACGGCAATTAATGGCTTATGTTCCTCAATCTGATGAGGTAGATTGGAACTTCCCAATTAGTGTTTCAGATGTTGTGATGATGGGGCGTTATGGCTATATGAATTTATTAAGAATTCCCCGGACAAAAGATCGTCATTTAGTTAGAGAAAGCTTAGAAAGAGTCGGAATGAGTGATTTTCGGGGTCGTCAAATTGGTGAACTTTCAGGAGGTCAGAAAAAACGCACTTTTTTAGCGAGGGCATTAGCACAACAAGGCAAAATAATTCTACTCGATGAACCGTTTACAGGAGTCGATATTAAAACAGAAAAGAGTATCATTGATTTACTCTTACAATTACGCGATGAAGGGCATACAATTTTAGTCTCTACTCATGATTTAACCTCGATTTCAACATTCTGCGATCGCGTGATTTTACTCAACAAAACAATATTAGCCTCAGGCACAACTAAAGAAGTGTTTACTGAAGATAATTTAGCTATGACATTCGGTGGTTTACCCTCTGTAAATTTGAACTTAGATTCTCGTCGTTCAGCACAATATTAAGCGCTTTAGGTTATCTATAAAAATATTAGAGCATGATCTGTTTTATCATCAATACATGAGTAGTTTATTCGAGTGGTTTAGCGCCCCGTTACAATATACTTTTATGGTAAAAGCGCTTTGGGTGAGTGCTTTTGTCGGGGTAGTTTGCGCTGTTTTATCTTGTTATATTACCCTCAAAGGCTGGTCACTGATGGGGGATGCTGTTTCTCATGCAGTTGTACCGGGTGTAGTCGTAGCTTATGCCCTAGGAATTCCCTTTGCTGTGGGTGCTTTTATCTTTGGCTTTGGGGCGACTGTTGCCATTGGTTATATTAAGTCAAAAACCCGTTTAAAAGAAGATGCCGTCATTGGGGTTATTTTTACAGGTTTTTTCGCCCTCGGCTTAGTTCTCGCCACTAAAATTCCCAGTAATATCGATCTATTTCATATTCTATTTGGCAACGTTTTGGGAATTTCTCCCCAAGATATTATTCAAACCGTAATTGCTGGGGTTTTAACACTCGGAATTATTTTAATCCGGCGCAAAGACTTATTGCTATTTTGCTTCGATCCCAATCATGCCAAAGCGATTGGTTTAAATACTCGGCTAATGTATTATACTTTACTTTCCGTACTCGCCTTAACGATTGTCACCGCCCTACAAACAGCCGGAATTATCCTCGTGATCGCCATGTTAGTCACACCCGGTTCAACCGCTTACTTACTAACAGATCGCTTTGATCGGATGTTGATCATTTCTGTTGCCACTAGCGTTTTATCTTGTATCTTAGGCGTATATTTCAGTTACTATTTAGATGCCTCAACTGGGGGTTGTATTGTGGTGTTAATGACGCTATTATTCTTAGCAGCAATGGTATTTGCACCCAAATACGGTTTATGGGGTCAGTCGAGAGCGAGTAAAGCATCAATTTCTGCCAATCACACATCAAACCGTTGACAGACGCGGTTCTGCGTAACCAGATGATATTAATTTCCCAAGTCATGGCCAAATAATGCCTAAAAATCTATCTCTATTCAAATCTGCTTTGCCGAACCCGGAGCGCTTATTCTTAAGTTTTGCCCTAAAATTTGATTTATTGTCCTCAAAGAGGTTAATCTGCTTTCAGTATGAAATTTCATGGTAAATTCATCCAAAACCCATGAATCACCAAATTGCTACTGACTTGAATGCATATTGCTTGGCTTGGAAAAAAAACACCGTTTTGTGGTAATGTTACCTACTCTCGAGAAGTTACGAACACCCTTCTAGATCGGGGATATCAAGTTAGCTTCCTTCATTTTGCAGCAGAAACTGCTGATTCTCACTCTAAAGATCAGTGGCATCTAGAGAATGGGAAATGGAAAACAGGGACTCAGAATTGGTCATTAACCACAGACGAAACGACGGGTACCCCCATGACCCATGAAGTTCCGCTTCCCTGTCTCTATAAATCTCAAATTTATACCATCCCGACTTTACGTTCGAGTAAGGTATTAATGGAAGCGCTGCGCCAACTCCAACCCGATGTTGTTCACGCTTCTTTGACCCTATCTCCCCTTGACTTTGTCTTACCAGAGATTTGTGAAGAACTGAACTTACCTTTGGTGGCCACGTTCCATCCTCCCTTCGATCAAAAACTGCGGAATTTGACATCCGGAACTCAACATTTGATGTATCAAATTTATGCCCCTTTTCTTGCCAATTACGACCGGGTGATTGTCTTTTCTCAAATTCAACGAGATTTGTTAGTTAAATTGGGGGTGTCTCCAGAACGAGTCGCAATTATTCCTAACGGTGTAGATATTCAGAAATATTCACCTGGTTCATCTCGACTGAGAAAAAAATTCCCAACTCAACAGCTTTTTGTTTATCAAGGTCGCATTGCCACAGAGAAGAATATTGAAGCGTTTCTCAAGGCCTGGAAACGGTGTAACATGGGGCAGAAAGCCTCTCTGATCATTGTTGGGGATGGGCCGCTGGCGGCTTCTTTACAAACCGTTTATGGCTCAGAAGACGGGATTTTGTGGTTAGGTTTTATTGGGGATGAAGATCAGCGAATCGATATTCTGCGGGGAGCCGATGTATTTGTTTTACCCTCTTTGGTGGAAGGACTGTCACTCTCATTACTCGAAGCCATGGCCTGTGGTTTAGCCTGTATTGCCACTGATGCCGGAGCCGATGGGGAAGTGTTAGAAGCAGGAGCGGGAATTGTGTTAAAGACCCAAGGAGTGACCCCGCAATTACAGATTTTGTTACCGTTGTTGCAAGATCATCCAGAATTGGTGCGATTACTGGGACAAAAAGCCCGTCAGCGGGTGATTGAGCGTTATACCTTGAGTCAGAATATTAGTCAGATGGAGCAATTGTACGCCGAGTTGTTGCGTCAGCGGTCTGTTTATTTGAGTTCAAGTAAGTTGAGATGAATGATGAATTGAGTAGGGAGTGGGATTTATGATTAGAGCCCGTGGACTTTTACTCATAACTCAATTACAGACGTTACATGTAACGTCACGACAATTCATAACTCCTTACTCCCGTACTTTGGTTGCATGCAACGTCACGACAGACTCATTACTCAATGGTGAAATTAACCCATATCATAGGGGCGGTCAAAACGATTGTCCGACTCCTCTAAAGGTCGATAATCGGTGTAATCTGATGAATTCTTCCGACTGCGGCTACTTTCAGGCGCTTCATTAATGGGTTCAATTCGATTACTACGATACGCCGCTTCTTCAGCAGTCCGACTGCGTCTGGGTTTAGAGGTTTTGGGTTCGCTGGGATAGTCAGTTTCCCAACGTTCTGCATCCCACGATTGGGAAGCTACTGGTCTGCGGTTACGACCACCAGAGGCATATTCCCGTTCATCTCTGAGGTTCGGAGCTTCCCAATCATCCTGAGAAGGACGGGCTGAACGACGTCTGCGGGGTCTTTCGGACGGGTTGGGTTTGTCTAAAATACTTCTGCTAGTGCGGCTTGCCGCAGTAGGGCGACGGCGACTGACTTCTTCTTCATCGTAATACAGTTCAGCCCGGCTCGGACGGCTATCACGACTGCCCCGAATTTGACGCGCCATGGGAGTATATTCGTCCATGGGTTCCAACTCATCGAGTTCAGCATCAACGCGATACACGTCACTGACGTAGCGCTCATCATCGACAATTGGCGCTCGTTCCCGTGCCTTGGTTGTACTCACGGCTCGCAGTCGGATACTTTCCACCGCAAAGAAAACTGCTGAACCGGTGAGTAGGAATTGACCGAATGCTAAAATCGGGTCTAGCCTCCATCCTTGAAACAATAAAATAAAACCACAAAGTAACCCAATAGCGGCAAAAAAGATATCATGATCTCGAGCCAGCTTCGGCTTCCAGGTGCGAAGAAAATACAGCCCTACACCCGAAAGGATGAGGATGATACCGAGTAAACTACTAAAATTTAAACCTAGATTAACCATAAAGAAATTTCCTATAGCTACATTAATTTTAACCAGTTATCTAATAACACTCTCTACACTTTAGCCCGGATCGATCGCCATAACACCGTTGTGGGCTAATGCCGCCGTGAGTTTAACTCGAGAGGGTTAGGTTGTACAGTCACAAACCAAGAGCGATCGCTCTTTAGCGCTTAACCCTACACCCTAACCCTATCCGCATCATCTATCTTCACTTCGGGAGTTCTAAAACACAGGAGTGTTATGAGCGACGAGTGATTTTATCCTTCTGACTGATGAAGACCAAAGCGACAGTAACGGGAATTACGATAATCAGAGCGCCTGCCAACAAGCTATAGAAAAAATTCGCCAACGAAGGTGTCATGTGATCTTAGTCCTTTATAACAACAATTTCTTTAGACCTAATTTTAACAATATGTCACAATCTTGAGAAGTCATCTGTTGAAAGTTTTGTAGAAAAACCAACGAAACCGCTAAAATTAGGAACTAAAGTTATAAAATTAATTATTCTACTCCCTTGTCCATGACAACTTTAACGATTTTGAGCTGGAGCTTAGGGCTGTTTCTCGCCGCGATGACTCTGCTGTTTATTTTTCGGATTATCCTGACTTGGTATCCTCAGGCCGATTCTACTCGGTTTCCATTCAATATTATTATTGCACCGACCGAGCCGTTTCTGATTTTGACTCGTAAAATTGTTCCTCCTATTGGCGGAGTCGATATTACCCCGATTATTTGGGTGGGAATTCTTAGCTTTTTACGAGAAGTTTTATTGGGTCAGCAAGGTGTTTTGAGAATGATGATGTAAGCTGAGGGTTTAAAAGTTAGAAATATTTCCCAGTTTGGCTTGAGTTGCGAGCAGATAATCATCCGGTTTGAGGTAAATCATGGTTCCTCGAATTCCGGCTGAAACCGCAATATAATCGAAAACAGTGGCAATTTCATCTAGGTAAACCGGATAATCTTTTTTACTGGCGATCGCTGTGACTCCACCGCGAATGTATCCGGTTAAAGGTTGAACTTCTTTGAGGGAAACTAACTCAATTTTACGATTCTCTGAAAGTTGAGCGATCGCCTTTAAATTAAGGGCTACATTCCCCGGAATTACCGCAAAACAAATCCCATATCTATCCCCTTTTGCCACTAATGTTTTAAACACCTGTTCATGAGGTAATCCTAACTTTTCTGCTGTGCTTTCTGCTGTTAAATCGTTAATATCGACTTCATAATTCAGCAGTTTATATTGTATATTTAAGTTGTCTAAAATACGAATAGCGTTTGTTTTCTTCATAATAGTTTTAAATTTAATTCAATTAGAGCGATTGAACCATTACAGCTAATTTGATTCATTTATTAAAATATGTAATATTTTTTCATGATTTCACTAAAAATTATTAGTTAATTTTAATAGCAATAGAGTTAATATAATACAGTCTTTATAATTTTAGTCATCGAATCAATCATAAAATCATCAGGAGGCATTTTCATGTCCTATGTTAACGGCGCAATGATGCAATACTTCCATTGGTATGTCTCGAATGATGGCAACCTTTGGAATGATACAAAAAACCAGGCAAAAGATCTTGCAGATGCAGGCATTACTGCCCTTTGGTTACCTCCTGCGTATAAAGGCATGGGCGGGACTTATGATGTGGGGTATGCTGTTTATGATATGTATGACTTAGGAGAATTTGATCAAAAAGGCAGTATTCGGACGAAATACGGCAACCGTCAACAATATTTAGATGCCATTGAAACATTACAAAATCATGGCATTCAAGTCTATGCAGATGGGGTATTAAATCATCGCATAGGAGCAGATCATACAGAGGAAATGTGGGCAACTCCGTTTTCTCAAAATAACCGATTACAACCGATTGGTAATATCCGAAGAATTAAAGCTTATACTCATTATACTTTTCCTGGACGCAATAAAAAATACTCAGATTTTGAATGGCATTGGTGGCATTTTGACGGGGTAGATTATGATGAATTTACCGGAGATTCAAGTCATGTTTATTTACTCGAAGGAAAGCAGTTTGATGATTATGTGGCATTAGAAAAAGGCAACTTTGCCTATTTAATGGGGACTGATGTTGACTTTCAATTTCATGAAGTCCGAGAAGAATTAATCCGGTGGGGAAAATGGTATCTCGATACAACAAAAGTCAACGGTTTTCGTCTTGATGCCATTAAACATATCTCTTCTTGGTTTTTCCCTATATGGCTTGATGAATTAGAGAATTATATTCAGAAAGATTTATTTATTGTCGGTGAATATTGGTTTAATGATACCCATACCTTGCATTGGTATATTGATGCAGTGGGAAATAGAATGTCTGTCTTTGATGTACCGCTTCATTACAACTTTCATTACGCCAGTAAAGCGGGGGGAAATTATGATATGCGACGTATTTTAAACAATAGCATGATGCAGCAACGTCCGACTCATGCCGTGACATTTGTCGAAAATCATGATTCTCAACCCTTACAAGCCTTAGAAGCCCCCGTTGAACCCTGGTTTAAACCCTTAGCTTATGCGATTATTTTATTACGGGCAGAAGGTTATCCTTGTATCTTTTATGCAGATTATTATGGGGCAGAATATGAAGATTATGGGCGAGATGGGAACCGTTATAATATCTATCTTCCCTCTCATCGTTGGCTAATTGATAAGTTTTTATATGCCCGTCGTCATTTCGCTTATGGCGCACAATATGACTATTTTGATCATTTTAATACGATTGGTTGGACAAGGCTGGGAAATACCGAACATCCGCAGGCAATGGCAGTGATTATGAGTGATGGGGCTGGTGGTGATAAATGGATGGAAGTCGGTAAACCCAACACCAAATTTATCGATTTAACTGAACATATTACTGAACCAATTTGCACGAATGAATGGGGCTGGGCACAGTTTCGTTGCAATGGGGGTTCGGTTTCGGTTTGGGTAGAAGAATAGACGAAGTTACCTATGTCACATCCCCTTTTTATAAGGGGGTAAGGTGCGGATCTCTAAAAACTATGCTAGAACATGAAATACAAATGTAGTATGCTGCATCGTTATGAACCGACAAGATGTCATTGATGCTTATCAGGCAGGACAGCGAGTATTTGAAGACCTTGAAGATATCGATCTTAGTGGTGTCGATCTTAGCTATAGCGAGATAAGTGGGCTAGAAAATGTATTTTTAATCGGAGCAAACCTCAGTTATAGCGATATAGGTGGACTAGAAAATGTATTAGCTGAAGGCGCAAATTTCAGTCATAGCAGTGTAAGTTATCTGAATAATGTCTGTCTACAAAAAGCAAATCTAACTTATACAAAGTGCGGGGATTTTGAAAATGTGGACTGTCAAAAAGCTAATCTCAGTCATAGCTATTGGGACACAGGCAGCACTCGTAATTGTAACTTCCGTGAAGCCAACTTAAGCTACATAGAGATATGCGAACATTGCTTTGTGAATTGCTGTTTTACAGGAGCTGATTTTCGTAATGCTTGTTTTTGTTATGGTATATATTTTTACGGACCGTGTCTGGGTACAAACATCATAGATTTTAGTGGAGCTAATTTTGATTGTGCCTATTTCGGGTCTTGTAGTTTTGATGAATGTAATTTAAGTCATGCAAGTTTTCGCCACACTCATATCTGGGGCACATACTTTAGTTATAGTCGTGGTAATCTATGTAACTTCACGGGAGTAATTTGGGAAGAAACTTTCTTCTCTAATAAAAGTTCTATTCCCGAAACAGTTGATGCTTTAAAATTAGGCGCAATTTTACTTCAACCTGGAATGAATTACAGTAATGTTGATTGGTCTAATTCCCAACTGAAACATCTGAATTTAAGTCAAGCTAACTTCACAGGAGCTAATTTAGCAGGAGTTGATTTTCATCGAAGTGATTTAAGTGATGCTAATTTGTCTAAAGCTGATTTAACGGGAGCTAATTTAGCAGGAGTTAATTTTTATCGGAGTGATTTAAGTGATACCAATTTGTCTAAAGCTAACTTCACAGGAGCTAATTTTTATTGGAATACCAATTTGTCTAAAGCTAATTTAACAGGAGCTGATTTAAGCGATGCTAATTTGTCTAAAGCTAACTTAACTCAAGCTAACTTAACGGGGGCTAATTTAGAAAGAACTAACTTAACGGATGCCGTTTTCAATAATACGATTATGCCAGATGGTACTATTCGATAATATTCTGTATCCTAATAACTTGACAGACTTAAGCTATACTATTAATCTTTAAAAGTTCTGGATATTGATAATAACTTATTAGAGTGAGGTGTATTTTCTATGAAACTCAGATCTGCTGTTGCTAAAGATCTTCATTTTATTCTCAATCAAGAAACCCGTGCAGAGTTTCAACATTTAATTGCGCGTTGGAGTCCGGATGAACATCTGAGTAATCTTAAGAATCCGGATAAAGGTTATTTTATGATTGAAAGTAATCAGGATAAAATCCTGGGTTATATCATTTTATCAGATTTAAAATCTATTCATCGCCGTATCTTTTTACAGCGAATTGTGATCGCGGAACCCGGAAAAGGACAGGGTAAAATAGCGCTAAAATTAATTATGCAAAAAGTCTTTGAAGATTATAAAGCCCATCGCTTTTGGTTAGATGTATTTGAATATAACCACCGAGCAATACACGTCTATCAATCAATCGGATTCAAGGAAGAAGGTAAATTACGAGAAGCTTTTAAACGGGGAGAAAAGTATCATTCAATGCTGATTATGTCAATCTTAGAAGATGAATATTTTAAGTCAATTAACTTGTGATTTTAAGTATTTATAATATGGATAAATTTAAACTTAATTATCAAGTTTAGGAGAAAAATAGGTTATTTTTAATTAAATGCTAAATTTATAATATTAAAATATACTATATTTTATCTCAATCGCTAATTCTTTATTTTTCTGAATAGATTAAAGCCAATGTTACAGAAATATAAATTAAATTAGATAGTATTGATTTTTATTATCCAAAATTTACTTGGGTTGTCAGCTAAAGTTTATAATAGATTATTCTACTGTATCAGTTTAATCAAGATAATTAGTATAGTTGAATCTTGGGATCTGCTATAGATGATAAGTTACAAGTAATAATTGATAAAGATAACATTATTAAGATGACGACCTATACAATTAGCTTTAGTTCGATTTGCCAAATAACAGATGAACAATTTTATCAGCTTTGCCGTAATAATCCGGAGATTAAATTTGAACGCCACCGCAATGGAGAATTAGTGATAATGCCGCCTACTGGAGGAGAAACAGGTAACCGAAATATTGAAATTGCAGCAGATTTTGTCATCTGGAATCGTCAAAATAAACTGGGTAAGCTGTTTGATTCTTCTACTTGTTTTAAACTTCCTAATGGTGCAAATAGATCTCCAGATATTGCTTGGATAAAACAAGAAAGATGGGATAAATTGACTCCCGAAGAAAAAGAGAAATTCCCGCCAATTGCACCTGATTTTGTCTTAGAGTTAATGTCACCTTCAGATAATTTAAAGGCAACACAAGCTAAAATGCGAGAGTATATCGATAATCAAGTGAGACTCGGTTGGTTAATTGAACGAAAAAATCGTTATGTTGAAATTTATCGTTTAGGAAAAAGGGTAGAAGCCTTAAATTCACCGAGTCTATTATTAGGAGAAGATGTCTTACCCGGTTTCACTCTAGACTTAAAAGTTGTGTGGGATTAAATCAAGGTGTTATTTCAGAAATTGAATAGATAGTGGATATTTCCAAATTTTGCCATTATTTGCTTTAATTCCAGCAATAATCGGGAAGATAATACTCGCAACGAAGATAGCAAATAACAGAGGAATTCCAATTAAGAAAAATATCAGAATAGTAGAAATTGCGATATAGATAAGCTGTGAAATAATCCAATTCGTCACAATTTTGCCATGAATATCTAATTCAGGTAATTCTTTTTTCTTTACTTGCCAAATTACAATTGGTACAATTAATCCAGCAAAAGGTGCTACCCAACTGGCTAAAACAGAAAAATGTAAAAACATCGCCCATTGTTGGGTTTTGCGAATACGACTCATGAATTGAACCTCCCATTGATTTACTTAACATTAATATCGGGTCAATTTCTCATGTTTCCCAGTTAGAATAATTCATCTATCACGAGTCAACAATATTACTTCTAAATTTCCCGAATTTAGCAATTTTGTCACCAACCTTGTAAACTTCTACGATAAACTAGAGGTTAAACTTACAGCAGGCAATACACAAGGGTAAACGATGGCTGAACGTAGCGAGAAAAACAACAAGGACAAACAGATGACAGCCAAGTCCTATAAAGATACAGTCAACCTGCCCAAAACCCAGTTTGATATGCGGGCAAACGCGGTTAAACGAGAACCGCAACTGCAACAATTCTGGGCAGAAGAGAAAATTTACGAACGTCTGTCACAAAATAATCCCGGTGAACCCTTTATTCTCCACGATGGGCCACCCTATGCTAATGGCGCGTTACATATTGGTCATGCCCTAAATAAAATTCTTAAAGATATTATTAACCGCTACCAGATGTTACAGGGGCGAAAAGTTCGTTATATTCCCGGTTGGGACTGTCACGGCTTGCCCATTGAACTTAAAGTATTACAAAAAATGAAGCAGTCGGAACGGCAACAATTAACGCCGTTAGAATTGCGTCGAAAAGCGGCAAAGTTTGCCCTCGAAACGGTTGACCAACAACGGGAAGGTTTTAAACGTTATGGCATTTGGGGAGAATGGGACGAACCTTATTTAACCTTACAACCCGAGTACGAAGCGGCCCAAATTGGGGTGTTTGGTCAGATGGTTTTAAAAGGTTATGTTTATCGCGGGTTAAAGCCTGTTCATTGGAGTCCGAGTTCAAAAACGGCGTTAGCTGAAGCGGAATTAGAATATCCAGAAGGTCATACTTCCGATAGTATTTTTGCGGCTTTCAAGATTGTTAAACTCGGGGAAACTGCCAAGGAAACTTTAACTCCTTTCTTTAACTCTGAGCGTAGTCGAAGAGCGAATTTAGGGGTAGCAATTTGGACGACAACGCCATGGACAATTCCGGGTAATTTAGCGGTTGCTTTAAACCCCAGGTTAAATTATGCGGTGGTGGAAACTGAAGCCAATGCGGAAAATTCTCTGCCGTTTCAATATTTAATTGTTGCCGCAGAATTAGTCGAAAAACTATCTACAACTTTTGGCAATCAATTAACCGTTAAAGCTACAATTAAAGGGCAAGATTTAGAATATACGACATACCTTCATCCTTTATTTGACCGCGAAAGTCCGATTGTAATTGGTGGAGATTATGTCACCACAGACTCGGGTACAGGACTGGTTCATACTGCCCCCGGTCACGGTCATGATGACTTTATTGTCGGTCAACGTTATGATTTACCCGTGTTATGTCCGGTGGATGATAACGGTAATTTTACTGAAGAAGCGGGTCAGTTTGCGGGATTAAATGTGTTGAAGACTGCGAATGAAGAAGTAATTAAAGCATTAAAAAAGGCAAATTCTTTAATTAAAGAAGAACCCTATCAACATAAATATCCTTATGATTGGCGTACCAAAAAACCAACGATTTTCCGAGCAACAGAACAGTGGTTTGCTTCCGTTGAAGGGTTCCGAGAAACCGCTTTAGACGCGATTAAAAATGTACGTTGGATTCCGGCACAAGGGGAAAATCGGATCACGCCGATGGTTGCAGAACGTTCAGATTGGTGTATTTCCCGTCAACGGACTTGGGGAGTTCCGATTCCTGTTTTTTATCATAAAGAAACCGGGGAATTCTTAATGAATGAAGAAACCATTAATCACGTTCAAAATATTATTGCAGAAAAAGGTTCAGATGCTTGGTGGGAACTTTCAGAAGCGGAATTACTCCCAGAAAGTTATCGTCAAGATGCCGATAAATACCGCAAGGGAACCGATACAATGGATGTTTGGTTTGACTCCGGTTCATCTTGGGCAGCAGTGGCGAGACAGCGCGGTTTAGGCTATCCCGTAGAAATGTATTTAGAAGGGTCTGATCAACACCGAGGCTGGTTTAATTCGAGTTTATTAACCAGTGTAGCCAATTATGGTCATGCACCCTATAAAACCGTCTTAACTCATGGATTTGTCCTAGATGAAAAAGGCATGAAAATGAGTAAATCTTTGGGCAATGTGGTTGACCCGAGTGTGGTGATTGAAGGGGGTAAAAATAAGCAGCAAGAACCGCCCTATGGTGCAGATATTTTACGATTGTGGGTGTCATCAGTCGATTATTCAACAGATGTACCGCTGGGCAAAAATATCCTAAAACAAATGGCGGATATTTATCGTAAAATTAGAAATACTGCCCGATTTTTACTGGGTAATTTACATGATTTTAATCCAGAAACAGACGCGGTGGCTTACGATGATTTACCGGATTTAGATCGCTATATGCTACATCGGATAGCAGAAGTATTTGAAGAAGTCACCGATGCGTTTGAAACCTTCCAATTTTTCCGCTTCTTCCAAACGATTCAAAATTTCTGTGTCGTCGATATGTCTAACTTTTACCTAGATATCGCCAAAGACAGGCTGTATATCAGCGCAGAAAATACTCAACGGCGACGCAGTTGTCAAACCGTTTTGGCAGTTGCTTTAGAGAATTTAGCCAAGGCCATTGCCCCGGTATTGTGTCACATGGCAGAGGATATTTGGCAAAATCTGCCCTATTCTAAGCCGGAAACTTCGGTATTTGAGGCAGGCTGGATCACTTTAAAACAGGAATGGCGAAAACCTCAATTAGCCCAGTCCTGGCAAAAATTGCGGGAAATTCGGGGTGAGGTGAATCAGGTAATGGAACAAGCCCGCAAGGATAAAATGATGGGTTCTTCTTTGGAGGCAAAAGTATTATTATATGTGGCGGATACAGAACTACGTCAACAGCTTTCCGCGATGAATTCTACAACCTCGACAGCCAAACAAAATTACAATGTCGATGAGTTACGATATCTATTCATTTGTTCGGAGGTAGTTCTACTCGACACTCCAGAACCATTGAAAGGGTTAGATTACAACAAAGAAGGGACTGATTTAGGGATTGGTGTCGTCAAGGCAGACGGTGAAAAATGCGATCGCTGTTGGAATTATTCTGTTGATGTGGGTGAGTCTGAAGACGATCCTACCCTCTGTCAACGGTGTGTATCAGCCTTAGCCGGAGAATTTTAAAGAAGTAAGGAAGACAAGGTAGGGGCGCATTGCATGCGCCCATGTAGAATTAAGGAATAATCAGTTGCATGATAATGATCGTTCCCTGTTCCCTGTTCCCCGCGCCGCCTTGAGCCTGTCGAAAGGTTCCCTGTTCCCTTCTTCTACTTAAATTCCCACTGTAGATAACAATGATTGAATCGTATCCCAAGTTAATCCTTGTTGAATATACAGAGGATTAATCGGGTTATATGGACTCGCTACCCGGTCAATGGTAATAATCTTGGCTGAGTCGGGCAAAACAGGAACATCTGGATCGGTTGCGGTGGGTCGCATCAAGGAACTCGAAAAGCCCTTAAAAACAGCAATTTCATCCCGTTCGCCGTCAATTTCAGCCCTAACAATTAATACTTCTTGCGGGTATTTTTGTGTATATAACTCTAAGCGCCGAGAAATTGAATTATTCATCAAATTGATTGGCTCCAATATTAGACTCAATAGACTGATTTCTCAATTTTGGAGTACCATGATTCTAAATTTCTCCCAATTCAACAAGGAAATGCTTGTCGCAAACGGATTTGACTCAAATACATTATTGACCTGTTGCTGAGCGTCCCTGTTTTCCTAAGCGAACCAGAAGAAAGTAACCAAAATAGAGTAGATAAATGACCAAGCCCGCTAATCCTAAAAATCCTAAAAATCCGGCTGTCCAACCTGAATGAAACAGTTCTTTGTACGCCCAAGGTGGATCAAGCCAAATTCGACAACCTGAGTCGCTCAATAAATCCTCTGACCCAGAAAACGCACATTTGAGAGCAGGTAAAAAGACCAAAGCGCCTATTCCATTGTATACGCTAACTGCCCAACGCCAAGAGGTAAAAGCCAACTTCACAGGCGAAAATTGTAAATCGTCAATTTCCTCGTTGAGATCGACCCAAAACCACAAACTGGCTGGAATCAACAGACGAGATAGAAATGCTGATAGAAAGCCAATGGGTAATGCCCCAATCATCAAATAAACCGTAATCGCTAATAAGCTGGCGACTCGCCAGTAAATCACCAATAGGCGTTGGACTGCTTCAATTTTTTGGACAAATGCCCAGATCAATAAAATTAAGGGACAAATTACAGTTAACAGCACTGCTAAGCGATAATCCATCCATACCCAAGATTGCCAGCCTGAGGGTTCGGTTACTAATAAAATATTCAACATCGCTTCATCGTATGAAAATATCCGCCTATCTAAATCAGCAACTGGACAGACTTTCATCCAATCACAGTTGCTAACGACTATATTACTGGTTTTGTGGGGCGGTAGAAACCCGACCTGAACTAGTCTTCGTAGACGCGGCATTCTGCAGCATCAGGATTTTCATCACAATAGACTTCCAGTGAATTTTTAGGTTTCGTTTGTTTTTGATGAGAAGCCTCAGCTTGTAGTTCTTCTACAGCATCCCAAGCAGCAGCACATTCTTTGGAGGTGCCACCCTCACTATCACAAACTGTACGGGCTTCAGCACGTTCTTTTTCAATGGTTTCTTCAATGTTACTCATAGTTGTTCCTTTGTTAACGACACTTTTTTTGATTGAACCAGGAGAAAACTTAGTTTTCCCTTTAACATTATAGAAATATCATTCCTTTTATCTGTGATACATCAGTCATAAGGGTGTATAAGATATTTCTCTAAATCTCTTAAGATTTAGTGATATCAGTATTAGTGATATCCATCAACTTTGGATAAGGGTTGATAAGCGTGATGTTAACATACTGAAAACCGACAGCAAATTGGGCAAAACCGAATCGGGAGAGTCAGACTCGTGAATGCAACAACTACACAAATGCAGTGGGTAAGTGCCTTATCCACTCGTCCGTCATTAGAAGCCTCAGTGCAACAGGTGGTTCAACAAGCACAAGATACCCTCACCGCCCCGCCCAACTTAGGGATAGTATTTATTTCTTCTAGTTTTGCCAGTGAGTATTCTCGACTGATGCCGCTATTGCAAGAACATCTCGCTTTACCTCATTTAATTGGGTGTAGCGGCGGTGGTATTGTGGGCATGAGTGATTTGGAACAAGCCGCGGAGGTGGAGGGAAAACCCGCCATTAGTCTCTGCTTAGCTCATTTACCCGAGGTGAAAATTAAACCGTTTCAGCTTTCTCCTCAAGATTTACCGGATTTAGATAGTCCGCCCCAAGCCTGGGTCGAACAAGTTGGGGTCTCTCCAGAAGACCAGCCTCAATTTATTTTGCTGATTGACCCCATGTCAAGCCGGATTAACGATTTGTTGCAAGGATTAGACTATGCTTATCCCGGTTCAACTAAGATTGGTGGGTTAGCCAGTGGCGGCATGGCAGGCGGCACAACAGCAGTTTTTTCTCAGGATCAAGTTTATAGTGGCGCTACAGTCGGTGTCGCCCTCAGTGGTAATATCACAATTGAATCGATTGTAGCCCAGGGCTGCCGTCCTATTGGCCCGGTTTATCGAGTCACGCAAGGCGATCGCAATATTCTGCTTGAAGTTGAACCCGAACCCGATTCTGCTAATACTGGAAATACTTCCCCCCTATCTCCGTTGGCAGCATTGCAAGAATTAATTCAAACCCTCGATGAAGCCGACCGAGAATTGGCACAAAATTCTTTATTTGTTGGTGTTGTTCGAGATGAATTTAAACTGAGTCTTGAACCGGGAGACTTTTTAATTCGTAACTTAATGGGTGTTGATCCTAGAGTCGGGGCGATCGCCATTGGAGATCGGGTGCGGGCTGGGCAACGGATTCGATTTCACCTGCGAGATGCTCGAACTTCAGCCGAAGATTTAGAGCTATTACTCAAATCTTATCAGATTAATCATCCCTCAAGTTCCACCGATTTATCCGGCGCAGGTGCTTTAATGTTTTCCTGTTTAGGCCGGGGAGAACATCTCTATGAACAGCCTAATTTTGACTCTCAACTATTCCGACGCTATCTAAATTTACCCATGAGTGGATTTTTCTGTAATGGTGAAATTGGGCCTGTGGGAGGCGGAACATTCTTACATGGTTATACATCTGTCTTTGGTATTTGTCGGCCTCTTTAAATATTAGTTGTTAGTTGTTAGTTGTTAGTTTTTAGTTATAATAGCAATACTAATAACTAATAATTCAGTATTTCTAGGTTTTACCAACACTATAATTACTTTTTTGTATTAGTTTTTATTTAATTATTATGTTGAATAAAATACTCTAACTCAATCTTAAATACCACTAAACCGTTAAATTGTATCTTTTAATCTAGATTAATCTATCGATTTCCTGATATGATTCCCACTTTGGGGAAGTCCCCATGAGAAAACAGGAAGAATTTCGTTCTAGAGAATTTGACAATGTACGACAAAATCACCCCACCGACGACAGGCGAAACCATCACTTTTAAAGACGGTGAACCCATTGTTCCAGATAACCCCATTGTTCCGTTTATCCGAGGAGATGGTACAGGTATTGATTTGTGGCCCGCCTCTCAGCGCGTGATGGATGCTGCTGTAGAAGCTGCTTATGGCAGTAAACGCCAAATTAGTTGGTTTAAGGTTTATGCGGGTGATGAAGCCTGTGATTTGTACGGCACATACCAATATTTACCCGACGATACCCTCAACGCTATTAAAGAATATGGGGTTGCCATTAAAGGGCCATTAACCACACCCATTGGCGGCGGTATTCGTTCTCTCAACGTCGCTTTACGACAAATTAATGACCTTTATGCCTGTGTTCGTCCCTGTAAATATTATTCTGGTACCCCTTCCCCCCACAAAAGCCCAGAAAAGCTAGATGTCATTATTTATCGGGAAAATACCGAAGATATTTACCTCGGAATTGAATGGCGCGAAGGGTCAGAAATTGGTCAAAAATTAATCAATCTTCTCAATAGCGATTTAATTCCGGCGACACCCGAACATGGTAAAAAACAAATTCGTTTAGATTCTGGAATTGGGATTAAACCCATTAGTAAAACAGGTTCTCAACGGCTCGTTCGTCGCGCTATTCAACACGCTTTGCGTTTACCCAAAAACAAACAAATGGTGACCTTAGTGCATAAAGGTAACATCATGAAATACACCGAAGGGGCTTTTCGTGACTGGGGTTATGAACTGGCAACCCGTGAATTTCGAGACCAATGTATCACGGAACGAGAATCTTGGATTTTAGGTAATAAAGAAAGTAATCCAGATATTAGTATTGAGGATAATGCCCGCAAAGTGGAACCGGGATATGATGGTTTAACCCCAGAAAAACAAGCAGAAGCCTGTGAAGAAGTCAAAGCAGTGATTGATGCCATTTGGGATAGCCACGGTGAGGGTAAATGGAAAGAGAAAATTATGGTAAATGACCGGATTGCCGATAGTATTTTCCAACAAATTCAAACCCGTCCGGCAGAGTATTCTATCCTCGCCACCATGAACCTTAACGGTGATTATCTCTCGGATGCAGCCGCAGCAACAGTCGGCGGTTTAGGCATGGGGCCAGGGGCGAATATTGGCGATACTTGCGCGATTTTTGAAGCCACTCACGGGACTGCCCCCAAACACGCTGGACTTGACCGGGTTAACCCTGGTTCTGTGATTTTATCAGGAGTGATGATGTTGGAATATATGGGCTGGCAAGAAGCGGCTGATTTAATTAAAAAAGGATTAGGAACGGCGATCGCCAATCAAGAAGTAACGTATGATTTAGCCCGGTTAATGGAACCCCCTGTTGAACCGTTAAAATGTTCTGAATTTGCTGAAGCGATTATCAAGCATTTTAACGATTAATTTTAGCAGTTGATAGAGGCGTTTATGGATAAGCGTCTCTTTCCTATCTGAACAAATTTAGATGATACGCCCAAGGGGGAGCATTTAAAAATAGAGAAAGAAAGCTCTCATCTTCTCCAGGTAGGATTTCTAGATGAAAGTGGATGCCCGTTTAAGGGCGATCGCAAAAAAGGATTGGATTCAAAAAAAAGATCGCATATGCATGAAAAGCGGAGCCGGAGACGCTCCGCCTCCGGTCAATGTGATGGGATGCCTGAGATATTCAGACCAAAAAATATTTTAAATTTGGCAGTGGGGCACATCCCGTCAGTAGTAAAGCGAACCCTCGTAACCGAGGCAGACGAGGGGTTGTAGGGTCAGCGTCGGGAGATGTCATTTCCCCCTATAGCGTCACTATTCAACATTGCCAAGATTAAACAAAAAAGGAACTCCAGCTTGCTCTGTTCCCCCCATGACTAAGACCTTAGGCATTTGAGAACCCCCTTCTCGCCAGGCTTGAATTGCCTCTTTTTGCAACACAAGCTGACCCCCTTCAGCTTTCAGGGTTTCAGCGAGTAACCTTTGAGCTTCTGCTTTACCCGTAGCGCGGTTAATATCCGCTTGTGCGGTTTGTTCTGCTTCTTGAGCTACATAAACAGCCCGTTTAGATCTTTGTTCAGCGATTTGTTTTTCTTCTACTGCTTTAGCAAACTCTGGAGAAAAGTCTAAATCCACAACACTAGTATCGAGGACAATAATTCCGTATTTATCTAAACGCTCGCTAAGAGCATCATCGAAATCCTGTTTCAGTTCATTTCTTTTGGTGATTGCTTCTTCTACTGTTCTTCTAGCAGCAGCAATTTTAAAAGATTCCTGAGTTTGAGGGGCAATGATATTGGAAACAATATTTGCTAATGTTCCTTGTTTCCTACGGATTTCTACGACTTGAATCGGATCGAGGCGAAAGTTAATTGCAAAACGTGCCGATAAATCCTGAAGGTCTTTAGTGGAACTTTGCGCGGGTACTTCAAATTTCTGCACGGTCAGATCGTAAACATCCACCGCAGAAACCAAAGGCGGTTTGAAATGAATTCCCTCTAACAAAACTCCATCTCTGGCTTTTCCTAGAATGGTGATTACTCCCGCCTGACCGGGATTGAGAATTACAAAGCTATTCAACCCAATTAAGAAGATCAATCCTAACAAGATAGCAGGTGTCAACAGCTTACTGCTCAGGGAAAATTGGTTTTTCAATTTTTACTTTCCAAAGTTTTAAATAATTATGGGCAAATATTCATAGCGAGCGACATTTTGCTCGACGCTACGAATTTCTCTTAGACTTCGACAAATCAATCACTATTGAGTCGGCGCTTCATCATGTCTTTTAGGATCTTTCTTTTGCTTTTTAGTCCCATCTGATTGTTGTTTGGGCTTTTTGGCTTCTCTGTTGCCTCTTTTTTTATCTCCCATAATGATTCCTAAATTAAATTCCTATTAAATGAGTGCAATGAAAGTTTGTTTTCTAACGCTTCTAATCGAGCCAGACATAGTAAGATTTAAAGTTAATAGATGCTTGCTTATGCCGGGTTCGTTGAAGATATTAATTTACTTTCTAACGGACTAGGTTGAGTAGTTCTTTGGGTGATGCTAATAGATCGACCGCTACAAAGAAAATATTGCCTTGAGGATCGAGTAAAAACCGCCAGGCAATATTCATACCAACACCAGAACCAAACCAAGGCGTTTGGACTTTGCCTGTAACTTTAATGGAAGTATAATCTTCCTCCATTGACTCAATAGTGCCTTGTTTGGGCATTAATTTGAGTCCCTGGCATTCTTCCTGCATATAGCTTAAAACCGCTTTACGACCAATAATTGGTTTTTGAAAAGGCGGTTGCAAAGCACCATTAGGAGCAAATAAGTTAACGGCAGCTTCAAAATCATTTGCATTCATATTATTGATGTAACTCAGCACTGTGGTGTTAGTCACGCCTTCAATAGATGCTTGGGGACGGCCTACCATTGTCGTGGGAACTGAGATCGGTTCTCGGACTTTTTGGCGACTAGCAGAAGATTTTGAGTCATAGCCCATATCAACAACTGCATTACGCAGGATAGTAATTTGCTGTCCTGGATCGGCATTTTCAATTGCCTGAAGCACAGAATTAGCTTGAGACGAAAGCTTGTAACCTGTTGGAATAGGCGCAACAAATCCTTGTTCCATCCATTCTCCTAATTGATTCCAGAAGCCTAATTTTAGATTCGTAGTAAAGAAACTATAGGAACGGCATAAAGGTGTATCCGCATGATTGGCTAGATCGCACATGACTCGTGTTTGCTCGGCGGGAGACATCTGCTTAATCTGATCGAGTAATGTTTGGGCTAAAATCATACTAGTTGCCCCAGGTGCTGCAACCGTAATTGTTTTGCCCATTTCAGTATAGGCAAACCAAATTAATGCTAGTTGGTCTTCAGCCTTAAGTTGATTAAATCGCTCGATTATATCTGGAACAATGTTGGCAACTTGAGTATCTGAAAAGATAGATTGAGCAGAACTAATAGTCATAGACATGAGATAAATGCTCCGAAGATGAATTGAAAGTGCATCATCATCGCCATCAATTCTGAAAAAACTAGATGCAATGATATCTGCAATCGAACTGAAAACTCGTTGTGTTAATGGGTTAATCTGTCTTTTTCTACAGGCATAAACCACTAACTTTCAATAGGATACTTAGCCTTTTTCCAAGACGTTAAACCGCCGATTAGTTCTGAAACGTGTTGATAACCAGCTTGGCGTAGTTTGTTTGCTGCTGTGGCAGTTTGTTCGTTTGTTTCGGCGTAGATATAAATGTCACGGCTCAATTCGAGGTTAGCCAGAGTAAGGTTGTTAGGCTCATCCATCGGCATCGGAATAGAACCCATAATATGAGTAACATTGAAAAGGACTCTGGATCTGACATCAATGATAGTTAGGGCGGGTTCACCCCAATCGAGGCGTTGCTTCAGAGAACTAACACTGGACTGATTCTCAATGGGTTCGGGAGTAGGAATGAAGTTAGAAAATATAGCCATGAGAAACCTTTGGTAATGTTCTGACTAAACCCTTAATCCTTGAAAATCAAGGTTTTGACAGTTTATAATGATCTGGCATTCTTGATTGATGCAGACAGGATTAATAGCTCTTAAGCACGGTAACGCCTGTTGTCGAATTTATTTAGAGACTATGCCTGAATCTATATTCCATTCATGCAGCAGAAAATGTTGATACATTTTTTCCTTAATCATCATTTGCCGATGTAGCTCGATTAATAATTCTTGAGTATGTTCGCGAGATAAATGCTGCACTTGAACGGCAAATTCTTTAAGTTTAAATTCCTGTTCTAGGGATAATTCGGTTGGTGGATTCATTACTACTTTTGATGCCAAAACTAGGGCGAAAATGATGGGATCGATGCTCGCTAGATATTTAGGACTGGGATTGAAATACCTAGCTTCGCTTACGCCTAGCTGACTGCAAATGTAGTCAGTAATGTGATAGTAATCAGTAGGGTAGCTCCTGCTCCCAAGAAAACATAACGCTTTTGCTGTTCTGGTGAGGGATAGTTCGCCATGTACATATCAGGTTCAGTCGCATAGTTATTGATGATTCCTTCATCATCAATGACATACCCGCCTTCTAAGGATTTATTCTGGCATTGTTCGATTTCTTCTGGCGTGCTGGCTTGTACCTCAGCAGGGATTAACTCACTTCCATCACTAATACGATGCGCTACTACCTTATCTTTTTTAAGGGTGATAGTATGGTCAGTGTTTAGTTTGTTCATATTGCAAGTATAACATTTTATTTAAAAACTTGCTTGCAATAATATTTTATGGTATTGAAAGATGGCGCTTTCAACTGGAACAATGCAACATAAAACTTTGATCAAGCGATCGCACTGCGCGCTTGTCCTCAAATGGCGATAACCTAATCTAGATCGTGTAGTTTTTTCTTTTTAACCTCTGCTTCGATCTGCTTATTTTCTGTCACAGCCATCTTGTCCTCACGCCAATTTGATTGAGAGGGTTTTGTTTTATCATTCTCTGGAATGTCTAATTGAACAAACCTTCTACATGTTGTCGGAAGGCAATTAAGGCATAAGTTTCAGGAAACTGCTGCAATTTTTCCAGCAATAGGTCAGACACTTCTGATGAAACAATAGTTTTTAGTTCAATATTAGTGTTGTAACCCGCTATATCCCCTGTGCGTTTACCATGACTACCTGCACCTTGTACGGGAACAATTGTATAGCCCGAAACACCTAATGTTATTAATAGTTTGATTAGACGATCCTTTAGTACGGATTCGCATATAATTGTGACAAGAACTCCCTGATTAAAAGAAGACATAAAAATTCCTCGAATGTTTGTATTTTTGCGATTCAATTAAGCACTTGCAATTCCTTTGATCGCTTTCGATTTTATTCATCTCCTGATTAAGGGTACTTCTCAACGAGTAACCTTTTACTCTAAGGTTAGTTAGACTAAAATCTTGAGGAATCTGTGAGCGAGTTGTACAGATTAAGTATAGATTGATAGCACTGGTTATAAACAGGCAGAACACTAAGCTGTCTTAGCTTTCTGCTTAAAAGCTAAAGAGCGATTTCTAACTTAATTGCACTATGAGATTGCTGCTTAGGTAGTGATCTCTCCAATTCTTTTATTTCGGAAACAAATGTCGCCTTTGCCGCCGTACCTGGATTGAAAATACCTGCTACCTCCTCATCAGACAATTGACTGAGTTGAGTTTCTAAATCTTTGACTGTAAAGGCATAGCCTCTCGCTTTAGCCAGAAGAATAAAAGCTTCTGGATCTTTTTTCGCTTTCTATCTTTCTTGTTGAGCGTGGGCTTGCTCTACCTTTTTATAGATTCGAGCCGCATTTTGTGCAGTCATAATCGTGCCTCCTTTTGCAAGGATGAATTTTATTTTGATGTTTTTTCAACTTTTTATACTTTCAATTTTACAAGCATAAATTATTTAAACATATCTAATTATAACTCATAATTATCTTTAAGAAGACACCATCTCAAAGTGACTGGCCCCGCTTCACAATTGTAAACATAAGTTGGCAGATTAGAATCGAATAATTCTATTCCTACTTTTTCTAGCTCTAGATCGATAATATTCTGAGCTTTAGCGATCGCCAAAATAAATAGTACCCCACAAACGACGAATAAATTTTCTATTTGCTGTCTTCCCAATACCGATTTTCAAACCCTTATATTGATAGGTTTGATGTTGGTTTATCTCGAGTTCATTCATCAGCCATAAAAATCAAAAATTTGTTAGATATTCTAATACCAATATTGAGTCATTAATGGCAACGTAGGCACATAAGTAAACTCTATGAATTTTAGGGAAATTTAACTCGCTTTAAAACGAATTATTACTCATATTTTAGTCTGTTATAAGAACAAAAATTACTTAACTAAATCCACTAAAGCTTCTGGCTTAAACTGAATAGTACCTGAGCTTGAATAGCGATACTGTTTGCCCGGAAATACTAGTAGTGTTATGTTTGTTTGATCGCTATTAGAGATTGATTTTACCGTACAGATCTGCATTTTATTTTTAAAATAGACAATAATGCGATCGCCCTGCTTAATATTTAATGCTTTAATTTTCGTATCAATCAGTAATTTATTATTCTTCATCTCATTCTTTCTCTTGTCTTTGTCTTGAACATCTTCAATATTATTTGTCATCATTTAATCATGAAAAATCTCTGAATAACTAGGCATAGATTAACCATTACTCTTAATCTATCTGAAAATATATTCATTTTATCTAGGAGTAATAATTAATACAGGAAAAAACCGTATATTCTTCTTTAATTGCATAATTTGGGGATGTTTTGCTCATTTTCATTATCGTTTTAAGTTTCTAGTTAATAAATTGCTTTTTGATAAAAGGAGAAGTCATAGCAGTCAAAAGACTACCGTAATCCAGGTTAAAATTTACTCCTTCTCCCACTTTTAGATCGGAGTTTTGGCTATCGAGAACTAGATGATCGCTACTTGAGCCTAATATTTCTAGATCGCAATCTGGACTTAAACCAGAGATTAGAGTGTCCTGCTTGCCTAAAGCAATAATTGCTCTTTGATGTGTACCGCGATTTTTGAATATGGGGATATTTCCAAAAGCATCTTGTCCAATTTCTCCAAAAGGAAGAGAAGGCTTTACTTTCGATTCAATTATCTCAGCAATTAATTTAAAGGCATTAGTATGTAATTGCGGAATAGCTTGTCGGTTAACAGTTCCACAACCTAAAAGAATTGATTCTCCAATTCGCAGATTATTAATTCGTCCCATCTGCCGAGTCGATTTATACCATTCATAATTAGCCGAGTTTCCCCCAGAAGTTATCGATAAGTTAAGGTCGAATTTCTGTTCTATAGCATCCGTTAATGCTGATAGTTGCTGCATTTTTTGATTGTCGGGTTTAATGCCTCCATAACAAGCCAAATTACAACCGATCCCGATAATTTTGAGATGAGGTAAGTAAAGAACTTTTTCAATGAACAGGAAAAGATCGTGAGGAAGTATTCCTTCTCGCAAGTCGCCCATTTCCACCATTAAAATTATTTGATGAATTTTATTTTGCAAGGAGGCATAATAGTTAAGCTTTTCCAGGGTTTCCATCTCTGTATTAAGGCTAATATCGACATCTTCAACAACTGATTCTGCTTGACTTGGGGCGGTACGGAGTAAGACAAATTGAGCGGCTATTCTAGCATTTTTCATCCTTTGAATATTTTCTAATCGAGAGTCGGCAATAAACTTGACCCCGCCTCGAATCATGGCTTCGGCAATTAAAGGTTCTCCCAATATTGCCTTAGAAACTCCCATCAAAGAAATACCTCGTTCTCCATAAAGTTCGCATAATATCCGAGCATTATGCTGTATTTTGGATAAAGTTATTTCAATTCTGGGCATAAACCCCAATCTATTTTTATGACAACTTTTAACGTTCACCTCGTTGTTAACACGGGACGTATCTGAGAATTTCTTTGGTTTTGATCGAGTTGTGGAAAAAGATTACCCAAAGCACGAATTAGTTTATCACAGCCATAGGTTAAGACATCTGTTGTTGTTAATAAAAGACGGTCTTCGTAGTCTTTGATAGTCTTTTTAATTTCTGTTTCGGTCATATTTTCGTGGCTGATGGCGATCGCAATCACTTGAGATTGAGATATTGCTTTAATCAGCTTAATTTCACTAACTATATTTGGCATTGGTAAAAGAGGAAAATCGCAACGGAATTTCCGGCTAGGAGGATGTTGTAAAATAATTCCATCGGGCATACATCCTTTTAAAATACCTACAGAACTCATAAAAGCAGGATGAGAAACCGAACTTTGCCCTTCTACTAAAATAATATCGGGACTTTCTTGCTCGAAGGCTTGAACAACAGCGTTTTCTATTTCTCCTATCACAAATTGAGATACTAGCGCGTCGATGGAAACACCATATTTTGCCCCTTGTATAATTGCTGTTTGACCTGTTGCCACCAGCACTGATTTAATTCCTAAGTTATTTAAGGCTTTGTTTAATTCCACTGCGGTTGTCATTTTTCCACAAGCGCAATCAGTACCCAAAATAGCAATAACAGGAACAGTCACTTTCGCAATTTGACCCGTAAAAACATGGAGATCTTTTAATTGGGGAGGTTTTCTAATATCTTTAATTTCAACTCCCCATTGATTAGCGACTTCAACAAATTCAGGATCTTCAGAAAAGAACTGATGAAGACCATTAATGATATCCATGCCTTTGCTCATGGCTTCTAAGATTAAGGCTCTTTCTGCAATGGATAAGGTGGCATCTAAGGGAGCTTTGCCGTAAATGTAGCAATGAGGAGTGTCTGATAAGTTATCTAATGCTGATTGCAAGTTAGCAAAGATAGGAATATTGTTTTTTTTATGATCTAATTCTTCTCCTGCATCTTTGCCCGCTAAGGAACTATCAATTACTCCTACAATGTTATAAGTTTCTGAGTGTCTAACTAATCCTGCTGCGGTTTTACCGTCCATTAAACCAAATTGATTTTCACAGTAAACTAAAGCTGTTTTTTTAGCAATCGACATTAAGGTTATTTTTCCTGATTGATTGTGAAATTTTGATGAGGCGACTCTGCCCCACATTAGTGAGTTGGAGAGATCTATTGATTTCTACTGCTTGAAGTTCTGATTTGTTCAAATAAGCTCCCTTTAAGTTAGCTCCCTCTAGTTTGGTCATTTTCAAGCTAACGCCTGTTAAATCGGCTTCTCGTAGGTCAGCTCCTGGCAAATCTGCTTTTTGTTAATCTTGTGAAGCTTCAGATTTTGGAGGTAAAGAAAAATTGTAGTCAAAAAAGGCTCAAAATTACTGATTTTTTCACTCCTAAAGCTTTGAGGCATTTCACTAGGTCTTTTTTAGTCAGTGATTGTAACGGCAATTATAAAGCTACAAAATGAGCTATGTTTGGTGAAACAACGGATAGATATTTATATATATTGACATAAAAAATTCTCCTGAATTAAAAGCAATGTAGAGATTTAAATTCGGAAGATTAATTTTAAAAATTAGTTCAAGATTCCAAAAATATTTCTTAACACTTCGATTCTAACACGGAACTCCATATAAAGAAGATTGATACACAACTCTTATGAATCATCGATCTTATTTTATTTTGATAACTTTTCAGGTAGGAGAAAGGAAAACACCTATTTTTCCCGCGCTGCTACTGAATCCCCACAGGAATTGCGTTTACATCCTGAACCCTTGCTACACTTTAGTTACAGCGTTCTGTTGGACTCGGATTCAAGCTGTAACCGATAATCTGATGGATTGACTCATTCAAATTATCCATGGCATTGGCATAACGTCGAATCGATGCCCAATTGATGCGGGATTTCAAGAAAGTTGGCGATCGGCACAATCTACTCTATCGCATCGCGGACCCCAGTCTCCAGCAACTGGAGGGAACTGTTAAAGAAGTGATTTTTTCCGTCACCCGTCAACAAACCCTTAAAGATTTAGTCAAAGAATTTTTTGCCCATGGTACAGCTTATCTAGTAAGCCTTCTTTGATACCTTCTATCGCAACAACATCGGGGGTGTCGTCTAGTGAGTCAGCTTGGTTTTCACATTGTGTCTGAAGTTATTGTTTGATTTTTTGGATTGCTATTTCTAGAGTTAACATTCTTATATCTCTTTGATTATTCTGAGTCTTGAAAAATAGAAGGGTAAGTTTCTACGCCCACTAATTACTTGTGGGATTAAGATAACGTGCCATTACTACCCCGGCCAAAACCGTTACAGAATGCTTTCTATATTTTTTTGTGAGATTTAACTGTTTCTAAAGCTCAGTATTTCTTCATATTTTCGAGGGTATGCTAGAACATTTTCACATACCCCAGATTCCGAACTTAACGACGAGAACCCATTACAATTCGTAGAATATACCAGAATAGTAAAGCAACAGACGCAAACAGTTCAAGAGATGCCGCAACGTAATGTTGAGTTGAATAGTGATGCATGACTTTTGAAGTATCATACAAAATGGCTGCTGATGCAAATGCCACCATCACCACAGAAAAGACTAAACCGAGTGTAAACCCAAATATAACACTACAAATAATTAAACCCAGGGCAACAAATCCACCGAGTTTTAAAACACCGCCTAAAAAGGTGAAATCTTTCTTTGTTGTGAATGCGATCGCCGTTAATCCAGCAAACATTAATAGGGTTAAAATTGCTGCTGTTGGAATGACATTGGGATCGGAAAAGTAAACCGCTAAATATAATATTGGTGCAAATAGCAATGCTTCTCCGACTACATATAATCCTAATCCTATGTACTGAGTGTTAACAGAATCTGCTTTGGCGGTCAAACTGCGGGAAAACCAACCGAGAAGTATAAAGCCTCCCATTAAGATTAACCAACTAAAGCCACTCCCCATTACAAAATTAGCTAATGCGCCGGCAATTCCGGTTTGGAATAGTAAGAATTCAACAAGGATAAATGCACCGACTGCACCGGCTAAGTGAAGATAGGTTTTTTGAATGAATTGGGCGCGTTCGCTGGGTCGAGCCTGGGCGACAGTAATCATTTGTATTACTCCTAAAAGTTGTGAGAAGAAGTTATTTAAGTATAACAAATTATTGGAGTTGCTAAGCTGAACATAAAGGTGATAAATTTTACGCTTTTTTACTGAACAATTACTTTGATATGAATTTTAAAAGAGTATTTGCTAATTTATATTTTACTCATTGATAAAATGTGATAGAAAAAGTAAGGATAAGCTCCTGTAATCACTGAATTGATTATTCTTACAGTCATTTAATTATCTACTATTCTGAGTTATCAACAATAATAAAAAATTTACAACTCAGTCTATACTATTTGTAAAAGGCAAAAATCAGACTATAGAACACTGATGTCGATAAGAGAGTAATGAATAAAACAGGAGCTGTAATCTTTACTTCACTATTTGATTTTTGGGATAAACTCAATCATGAAGCCCAAACAAACTTACTGGCTCAAGGTCAATCTATCAGCTTACCAGCCGGTCATTTTGTCTGTTTAGAAGGTGAGATGTGTCATCATTTGCCTTTAGTCGTTTCGGGAAGCGTACGGGTTTACAAAATCGGAGAAAATGGTAGAGAAATCACGCTTTATCATCTAGATCGAGGTGATAGCTGTATTCTGACCGCTTCAAGCATTATTAGTCAAAAAGTATTTCCTGCATTTGCCATAACTGAAACTGAAGTTGAGGCGTTTATTATTCCGGCAAACAGCTTAAGAGAGTGGGTAAAGTATAATCCAATTTGGCAAGAATATATCTTTGGGTTACTTTCTCAACGGTTAGCGACGGTAATAGAAATCATTGAAGAGGTTGCGTTTCGACGGATGGATTGTCGAATTGCTGCATATCTTTTAAATAATAGCGACAATCATCTTAAGTTACACACAACCCATGAAGCGATCGCTCAAGATTTAGGCAGTTCTAGAGAAGTCATCAGTCGTATTCTAAAAAACTTTGAGAAACAAAGATTATTATCGATGTCGCGAGGACTAATTGAACTTAAAAACAGGTCAGAGATTGAAAAAATTGCCCAGGCCTAAAAATTTTTCAGACGTTCTTATGTGACTTTATCACAGAATACCTCACACAACATTGACTATGCTTTGATCAATCACTACTTTTCGATGTCAACTTAAACAGGTAAAAATACAATGGCAGAAAGTCTCCCTTTAGAATACCCTGACCTGTCTCGCCGACAGTTACTGAACTTCCTCACAGGTGCAGTGGTTGCAACCGCAGCCAGCGCTACACTTTATCCCGCTACAAAGTTCTTGATGTCTCCAGCAGGCGGTACTAAAGATGGTTCAATTATTGCTAAAGATCGCTTGGGATATCCCATTGCTGCCAGTCAGATTTTAGCAGAATCCCCTGGAACTCGTGCGCTAGTGGCAGGATTAGCTGGAGAACCAACCTATTTAACGCTCACCGAAGAAGGTCAGCTAGACATGATTGGGATTGTCGATAACTGTACCCATCTTGGTTGTACTTTTCCTTGGAATGCCAAGGACAATCAATTTCAATGTCCCTGTCATGGTTCTCGTTATGCTGCCGATGGGTCTGTCGTTAGGGGCCCTGCTCCGCTTCCCTTAAAGCTTGTACAAGTCAAAGTAGAACAAGATCTGATCTTAATCTCACCTTGGACAAAAAACGACCCCCGTACAGGAGAAAAACCCTGGTGGGTTTAGCCTTAGCAGTGGACAATTTTAATCAGTAGTTATTCTTCAATCAAATCTCGATCGAGTTCAATTTCAATTCAACAATCATGAAAAACATCAAACAGATTAATGAAAACTTAGCTGTAGCGACAGAACAATTATCAGCACAACAATTACAGCAAGCCGCACAAGCCGGTTATAAATCGGTGTTAAACTTACGTTCTCCCCAAGAAGAGGGATTTTTAGAAGATGAAGCACAACAGGCTAAAGCGGCGGGGCTAGATTACGTTAATATTCCTGTTAAACCTAATCATATCAGCGAAGAACTTGCTCTGCGAGTACTTCAGCAAATTGACCAACTTCCCAAGCCGTTATTGACACACTGTAGAAGCGGTTTACGTGCAGGAGCGTTTTCTTTAATGTATTTTGCAACCCGAGAGAAAATATCAGCCGCACAAGCCATGGAGAAAGGTAAACAGATGGGATTTGATTGCAGTCAGTCTCCCGATATGAAAGAGTTTTTCCAGCAATATATCAGCAAACATCAATCAGCTAAATAGATATTTATTTCGGTCAATACTCAGCTTTTTAGACTAAATTGATTCAACTCCCGTGGGGAGAGGGAAGGGGGAACAGTGCAGTTACCGGGTTGGAGACAAGGTTTGTTGACTGTTCCTTTCTCTAGCAGTTGCTCTAGATTAAAATATCAAATGTTTTATATATTTTTGTGAATTTACTATAACCCTTTCCTTAGAGAGATTTACAGCTCATGCTTAGGGTAGATCTATTATTCTCTCAAGAAAATGTAACGTACAACACAGAAAATTTGAATTATCTTGGAAGTAAGCAGTATTTAGTCATCGAAGTTTACGACAGGAGTTACCCCCATGACATTAAGATATCGTCATATTAGTTACGAACCGGATTGTTCAGGTATTGACTGTGTTGAAGGAGAAGTTAGGGGCAGATACAGAGGGCAAGAGTGGCACGTCCACTATCCTAGACACATTCATGTTCCTCCATCCCCCCGTCAACCGTTGAGATATCGTGGGGTCACTTACAATCTGAATCAGTTAAGCGATCAAGCCAGTCCTGCAGTTGGCATCACCCCCCCAAAGCCTCAACCCAAAACACCCTCTGTTATTCCTCGTGGGGCAGCCTGTGAGGATGAATGGCAGCAAGTTCACAAAGGCAATGTGTGCCGTGTATTGGAACATCGTCGGCAACAGGCAGAAGCTAAAGGAGATCAACAACTTTTAGATTCACTCAATTCTGAAGCGCAGCATTGGGCTTGTTGAAGCGTTAAATCATTAATCATTTGCTTTGACGGGTGACCTCCTGAATTGTGTTGAAAATGTCACAATAATAGGGGTAAAAAAGCGTGAAGAAATGTAAATGGTTGATCAATTAATTCGTGCAACGGCAGCAGACAATGGGATTCGGGCAGTTGGGGTGATTACGACTCGCTTAAGCGAAGATGCCAGACAACGTCATAACCTTTCTCCGGTGGCCACTGCTGCCCTAGGTCGGACGATGTCAGCGGGACTGTTGTTGGCTTCTAGTATGAAGCGACCGGAATCTAGAGTCAATATTAATATTAAAGGAAATGGTCCTCTGGGGCGAGTATTTGTCGATGCGGGCTTAGATGGGACTGTGCGGGGTTATGTCGATAACCCTGATGTTCATTTACCCCCAAACCCCCAGGGAAAGCTAGATGTAGGGGGCGCAGTCGGAAAAGAAGGCTTTCTCTATGTGATTCGCGATGTAGGTTATGGTTATCCCTATTCCAGTACTGTAGAATTGGTGACGGGGGAAATTGGGGATGATTTAACTCACTACCTCGTGACTTCTGAACAAACGCCCTCTGCTCTGATTTTAGGGGTATTTGTTGATTCACAAGGAGTACAGGCAGCGGGTGGGTTGTTACTGCAGGTGTTACCGAAGGCGGCGACAGATGAGGAATTAGTCCAAACCTTAGAATCTCGCGTGAGTAGGTTATCCGGGTTTACGCCACTATTGCAACAACGTCAAACGTTACCGGATATTTTTCAACATCTTTTGGGAGATTTAGGCTTAAATATTTTACCGGAAACCCAAATGGTTCGATTTCATTGTCCTTGTTCTTTTGAACGGGTTTTGGGTGCGTTAAAAATGTTTGGTCAAGCCGAGTTACAGGATATGATTGAAACCGATGATGGGGCAGAAGCTAAATGTGAATTCTGCGGAAAATATTATCATGCCAGCCCCGATGATCTCAATCAACTGATCGAAGAATTAAATCATGACCCCGACTCCCAAAAGCGGACAAAAGGTTCTATATTGTTTTAGAAATTCGACTCCGGAATTAAATTAATTCTCTTGGAGAATAACCATAAGCATTCTTTGAATGTTTTTTGCTGCTATACCCCCTAGTTACCTCTCCCCTAATGGCTCATTCCCTGCTACGATAACGATGTTGAGATTGCAGGATCAAGGCAAATAGTGGTATAAAACCGAAAAGCCAATCTTTCGAGATTGTGAGGGAGTTTTTCAGTATTGAGTGTGGTGAAAGTTTTTGGGGTAAACTCTATGAGAGATTATCAGAATCAACGCAATTATCGGTTATCCTCTTCGTCCGGGCGACGGCGAAAATCATCTCAAACCCCGGATGCATCCTCAGGGCGAAAGGGCCGGGGTGAGCGATTACAGGAACTTCGCGCCATGCTGGAAACGGGTGTGCCGGTACAAAAAATTAAATCTCAAAGTATAAATACTCAATCTCACAATCACATGACTACATGGAAGCCTGTTGTCCCCGCCCCGCAAACGCCACAAACGCCACCCCCCACTCCACCGACTCCGAAAAAAAGCTTGTGGGTGAAACTCACTCCTTTGTGGTTAGCGCTGATGGTTGTGGCTCCGGCAGGGATTGGGTTTATGGCGAGCGCACAATTACTCAAGTCTCCAAGCTTACCCAATTGTCCTAAGATTTTTTGGCCCGTCGCTTCTGCTTCTCTGCGTCTCTATTGTGCGGAATCAGCGGCGAAGAAACAAACGGTGAAAGATTTACTGGTTGCAATTGATTTAGTCAATAGTTTGTCTGACGAACATCCCCTACGCCACGAAATTAACCGCAATATTGAACAATGGTCTTCAGATATCCTGACCTTAAGTGAGGAAGTCTATCAAGCAGGCGAACTCAAGGACGCTATTGCCATGGCGCGTCAAGTGCCTGAAAATACCTCAGCTTATCCTCTGGTAGAAGAACGGATTAAAGTCTGGCAAGGGTTGTGGAATGATGCGACAAAGGTTTATGAAACTTCAGAAGAGCATCTCAGACGAGAAGAGATGAATATGGCGTTTCGGGTTGCGACTCGGTTATTGAATTTAAAGAATAGCTATTGGGGAACGACGAAATATCAAGAATTAGTTGATAGAATTCAGATTACCCGCGAAGAAAGCCAACAGTTAGGGCAAGCCCGAGATTTAGCCGATGCGGGTGACTTAAAAAATATGCGCGAAGCCTTGCAGCGGACTCGGGAAATTCCGGTGGAAAGTTATTTGTATGATCGCGCAACTAAAGAAATTGTCAAGTACAGTAAAGAATTGCTGGTGTTGGCAGAAAAAACCTTGGATAAAGGAGACTGGCGTACAGCGGTGAATGTGGCGACAGAAATTCCACAACGGGCAAATATTGAGAATCAGGTACAAGATTTTATTGTCATTGCTCGTGCTCATGTTCCGGCTTCTTTAGATACGGTGAAAGGGTTAAATGATGCGATCGCCCAAGTCAGACAAATTGGCAAAGATCGTCCCTTTTATGGCAAGGCTCAGAAATATGCTCGGGGTTGGCAACAGGAAATTGCGGCGGTCGCAACTTTAGAACAAGCCCGTAAAATTGCCCGTACCGGATCAGTACAGGATTTGAAACAGGCTGTCACTCAGTTACGCAGTATTTCTACATCTAATCCTCGTGGAAACGAAGCCCAAACTCAAATGGTTCGTTGGACTGCGGAAATTCAGGAAATTGAGGATGCACCTTTACTGGAAATGGCGGATCAATTGGCCAGTTTTGGCGATTTAGACTCTCTCAAACAAGCGATTAACCAAGCGAGTCAAATTAGTCAGGGGCGGGCATTACACGATGAAGCCCAATCTCGGATCAGAGAATGGCAAGATCGCAGCCAACGTCTGGAATATCAACCCGTTTTGGATGAAGCCCAACAATTAGCAGCACAGGGGAATTATACAGAGGCGATCGCTGTAGCAGAGAAAATTAAGCCCGGTATTGTGGTTTACCAGGAAGCCCGAGATGATATTCGCCAATGGCAAACCCAAGTACAAGATATTCAGAATCTTAAGGATGCTGAAGCCTTTGCTTCTGGAGGAACTGCTGATAGCTTTTCGACTGCAATTTCTTTAGCAAGTCGGGTATCAAGTTCCAGTTCTTGGCGCTGGCAAGCCGATCAATTAGTGAATGAGTGGAGTCAGCAGCTTCTGGCAATTGCTAATGATCACTCAACGGTAGATTTGGCTAAAGCGATTGAGATGTTGCAGAATATTCCTTATGGAACCAGTGTTTATGATACGGCTCAATCTCAAATTCAAACCTGGCAAAGTTGGTTAACCCCAGCACCATCTGTTGAGTACAATAGTCCTTCCTACGATAATTACAATAGTTATGATAGCTATGATAATTACAATAGTTATGACAGCTATGATAATTCTGGCGGTTATGACAATTATCAACAGGATTACAACGCTCAACCCTATCAAGAGACTGCACCATCACAACCTGTTAATTCAGCACCTGTTGAAATTGCACCTGTGCCTGAGTTGAATAAACCGATTACATCCAATAATAATAAATTTATTGATTAATCACAGATATCCCCTCAATCTCCCTCTCTTTTAAGCAGAGGGTTGGGGTGAGGTGATCTGCATTTGCTGAATCTTACATCCGTTCGAGTACAGAAATTCCCAGCAAAGATAACCCCAGTTTTAAGGTTTGTGCCGTTAAATCAGATAATTCAAGTCGGGATGTTCGTTGGGGTTCAACTGAATTTAATACCGGACATTGTTCGTAAAATTGATTAAACTTCTGACTCAGTTCAAACAAATATTGACATAAACGATTCGGCATTAATTCCTCAGCCACGGTATTAACGATTGATTCGAGTTGCAATACATGTTTGGCTAAGACTAATTCTGCTTCTTCTTCTAAGATAATTTTCGCTGATTCTCCTACTTGATTAAAATCAATCCCACCCTTACGACTAATCCCTTGAATTCGCACATAAGCATAGAGTAAATAGGGTGCCGTATTACCTTGCAATGCTAACATTTTATCGAAGCTAAAAATATAATCACTCGTACGGTTTTGACTTAAATCTGCATATTTAACGGCACTTAAACCCACCACTCGCGAAACATGATCGATAAATTCAGGCGTTTCTGTCCGTTCTTCTGTTTCTAAACGTTGCATTAAATCCGTTTTTGCCCGGTTAATGGCTTCTGTTAGTAACTCTTTTAACCTTACTGTTTCCCCGGAACGAGTTTTTAGTTTCTTACCATCTTCTCCTTTCACCACGCCAAACGGAACATGAACCAGTTCTACATTTTCCGGTATCCAACCCGCCCGTTTTGCCACCTGCCAAACTTGGGTAAAATGATTAGATTGTCCAGCATCAGTCACATAAATAATTCGATCTGCTTTTTCCTGTTCAATCCGATGACACAGTGCCGCTAAATCAGTTGTGGCATAATTATAACCCCCATCAGACTTTTGTACAATTAAGGGTAAAGGGTTGCCTTCTTTATTCTTAAATCCTTCTAAAAACACACATTGCGCCCCATTATCTTCAACCAATAAATCGGTTTTATTTAATTTTTTTACCACATCCGGCAACATGGAATTATAAAAAGATTCACCTCTTTCGGTTAATTCAATCCCTAATTGATCGTAAATTAATTGAAATTCTCGACGAGATTGATCGCATAATAATTGCCAAGCTTTTCGGCTATCTGCATCCCCGGCTTGCAACTTTACCACTTGTTGACGAGACTGTTTTTGAAAGGCTTGATCTTCGTCAAATCGAATCTTAGCTTGACGATAAAATGCAACTAAATCCCCTAGATCTAAAGCATCTGCTGTGGTTAAAGCATCGGGATAAACTTCTTTTAAATAAGTAATTAACATCCCAAATTGAGTCCCCCAATCTCCGACATGATTGAGGCGTAAAACATCATGCCCTTGAAACTCTAAAACGCGGGCAATACAATCTCCAATAATGGTCGAACGAAGATGTCCGACGTGCATTTCTTTGGCAATATTAGGGCTAGAAAAATCTACAATAATTCGTTGTGGTGGCTGATTTAAAGCAATACCTAAACGTTGATCGTTTAAAATTGAATTAAGTTGTTGTTCTAAATACTCGGGTTTCAGGTGTAAATTAATAAAACCTGGTCCCGCTATTTCAGGAGATTGACAGATTTCTGTCACATCAAGCTGTTCTACAATTTGACTTGCAATTGTTCTGGGGTTATTCTTTAAAACCTTTGTTAAAGACATGGCAACATTACATTGATAGTCCCCAAACTTAGGATTACTTGCCGCAACTAACATCGGATCTATATCAGCTACCTCATCACCAAATGCCGCAGTTAATGCCTGTTTAAATTTTAATTTAAGTTGTTCTTCTGTTGATAACATTTATTTTTTTGAATATCTAATTAAGGTTTCAACCCGTCACTTCAGACAATATATTATAGCAGCTTTATTCTCACTAATTTATAACTTAATCAAATTGAGGGGAATCATCTTGATTTTCTGGAGGAATGGGATAAGGATCTTCAGGTTCTATTCCGGCTTCATCTCTGTAACGGTTGTGTTGAGGGATAGGCTGAGTTGAGAGGGTTAAATCTTCATCCATATAAAACCGATAAAATAAAGATTCATCCTTAAAATCATGTTCATCTAAGACATGATGAATAATCCCTTGCTGTATCATTATTTTCCCAATAATAATTGCTTCTTCGCGGGTTGCTTTTTCATATTTTATTAACCAGTTGACTGCATCTGAACCCAAGAAAACCTTAGGAAAAACTTTAAACTGAAACCGTCGATCTTTAATTTCAATTCCATTTTCTCCTCGCATTGCCGTTACAATTTCATCCCAATCATATTCTTCTCGAGTTATGGGTTCTTTTACAGAGTTTTTAGCGGCTTCTAATAAACTTTTTTGTTGATCAAAATCTGAATGATTAGCTTTCAGCCAAGTTTTGACAACCGGACTAATTTCAGGCGTTTTCAGGTGTAAATCTTGCTGGGGATAAGGAATATGAATATCATATTTTTTAAAATACTTTTCTATTTGATTATATAAATGAGTTTTCACTTTTGGTTCTTTCAAAGGATCTTGAATAAACGCCACCACTCGAAACCGTAATTCACTTTCACCAAACCCTCTAAACTTCACTTTAGGGGCGGGATGGCGTAAAATATCAGGATGTTCAACCTGAGAAGCCGCTAGCAATACTTTATAAACAAAATCCATCTTAGAATCATAAGAAACCCCGACATACGCCTTCACTCGTGTTAGTCCGCTGCGATTCCAATTTAACACTTCTCCTTCAATAAACTGAGAATTAGGTAAAGTAATAATATAGCGATCAATATGGGAAATTTCTGTTGTTCTTGCGCCAATTCGTTGGACTAATCCTTGAAAATCTCCTACTTGTACTAATTCCCCGACTTTAATCGGACGGGCTATAATTAAAATTAAACCACTAATAAAATCTTTGGCAATATTTTGTAAGCCAAAACCAATCCCCACCCCAATCACACTCAGGATAATAGCAAGGGCTTGAAAATCTACTCCGCCCGCATTTAAAATCAATAAAAATCCGAGAAAGAGTAAGCCATATTGAGCAAAAAAAGCAATCGCATCTTGTAAACTTCGATCCACTCCTGCTAAAGGTAAAATCCGCTGTTTTAAAAATTGAGTTAATAAACTACTCATTAACCATAAAATTATAGTTGCAATTACTATTAATAAAATTCGGTTAAGAGAAATGCTCACTCCTCCTAACTCAAACATTCGAGTTGTAAAAGTATCCTCAATTAAATGAGTAACCTGATATATTCCTCGCCGCAAAACTGGGAAAAAATTAAAACTATAATAAAGAAATCCTAACCACACTCCAATCTGTAATAATAATAATCCCAATAATTGTAATGATCCTTGATTGGGTTCAATGAGTGTTTTTTGACGTAGACATCGACGATAAAGCCAAAATAAACCACCTTGAAAGATCGCAGCCAGAACAAAGGCGATCGCAATTCTTTTTACCGCCCAAATTTTATATTTCTCACTCCGTTCTATTAAGCTTTTTTCTAAAGCAACTTTCACCTTTTCTTGCCACCCCCCCGCTTTTTCTTGAGGTGTCATTCCGGGCATTAAATCCTTTTCTGTTACGGAGATTAAATATCGATTATTTACTTTTAAAACAGTCGAGCCTTCTTGTTGTTGAATTCCCACATTAACCGACTGTCCTTTTAATAGATTTTGATCTAGCTTTTCCTGCAATAAGTTATTAATTAGAGTTGCCCTTTCTTCTGCGCTAAAATCACCAGCAGGCCCCACTTTAAATAATTCTCGTCCATCGAGTACTACAGGAACTTTAGGACTGGCTACTTCAGTTTCAGGGGTCTGTGCATCCACTCTTGATACACTCAGAGAAAATAGTATAATAATACAGAACGGAATCAGCAATCTTTTAATCCATCTACGCTTCACAGAGATCGGAGTCAAGAGATTGAACATACTTTATTATTTAGAAATTTTGATAAGTTTCAAAAGAATTGATGATTAAATAACTATCATACAATAAATTGAAGTTGTACAATTGATCTTAATAAAAATTGACTTCTGTTACTTAATCTAGTTATGAATTATAAATCTGGCGCGCGCCCCTGTTGTCAGACGGATCGCTATTTTCATCCTCAGCAAAAATATCAGCTTAAATTAAATTCAGAAAATGGTAATTAATCTACTGTTAACCATTTGCTCATTAAATATCGATGAGAATCAATAAAACCGAATTGACGATATAAACTTTGAGCCTTAGTATTTTGACGATCTACTTCTAAATGGAGTGCTTTGATGCCTTTTGTGCGGCAAAGATCTACAACAAATTGAATCACTTTTTTGCCGATTCCTTGTCTTCTATATTGTTCTCGAATATACAATTCATCGAGCATCGCATTCTGTCCGTGGTATTCTAAACTAAAACTAAACATGACGGCAAAGTAACCAATGGTTTCCTGATTCACATCAATTAAATAAATACAGCCATAAAAATCATTGCTGATAATGTTTTGTAAAGTAGAAAATACAGCTAAGCGATCAAAAACCATCTTTTCATGGGCGTAAAACTCACGTATTAATTCAGTTAATATTTCTATATCTGATAGGGAAGCTGGTTTAAAAAGTGATTCCATTTTATCCTAGGATCTTGATTAAAATTTAATTGTTAATCTTTGGGTTAAGCGCCTCTGGCATTCATTGCGGGAACTTGAATTTCTTTAATACAAGTTGAACGAGATAAAGATAACACACAATCAATAATACTGATAATATCATAAAGTGGGATCGCGTTTTCTTCGGCTTCTCCTGCCGCCTTTAAGTCTGCTAAAACTTCAGGTGTGCCGATATTTCCCGGATTAATAATCGTGACTGAAATTCTATCTTGACGTAGCTCTTCTCGCAATGCATGAACCGCACCTCGTAGCCCAAATTTTGAGGCGGAATTAGCCACTTCTCTCGCCGGAAAATTATCAAGTCCGGATAAAGCACCCATAAAAATAATCTTTGGATTGGGTGATTTCCGCAGCGTAGGTAACAACGATTTGACTAAACGAATGGGAGCTAAAAGATTGACTAAAAATACATTTTCTATGTCTTCTTCAGAACAGTTTTCAAAAGAATATTCTTCTGTAAATGCTTGGGTTTCCCAAGTTCCTCCCATATAAAGTAAGCAATCGACTGCCGCATCACCAACCGCCTGATTAATCACATTAATACCCGCTTTTTTACTGACATCGGCTTGAACCCATTCTCCGAATTGAGAGGGGGAACGAGAGACTGTAAGGAGTCGATTTGTGCGAGAAATTAAGTGTTCAGCAACAGCAGCACCAATACCTCGACTTGCGCCAACTATAACAATATTATTAAACTGTGTTTCCATGTTTTATCTTAATCTATAGAAAACTATTATTGAACTGAATTGAGTAATTTTATTAGCTCTTGATTGAGGGCAGTATAACCTTCTGGGTTTAAGTGTAGTTCATCAGTTTTATATTTCGATAGTACCATCCCCTGATTATCAGCTAAAATCGCAAACGTATCGAGTATAATCACTTTTTCTGTTGCTAATGTAGAAATATAAGCGTTCACTTCATTAATAGCTGTAGCGACTTCCTCCGACCAAAAAAGTTTACGCTCTAAGGGAACTTCTCCCACAGGGAAAATCGTTGTCAGGATAACGACTGCACCCAACTGATTAGAGGCTTCTACAATTTGCTGGATATTACTTTTACAATTTTCTATAATGGATGCTTTTCGTTGGGGAAATAAAGCAATTGTTTTGAGGTCATTGACCCCAATCTGAACAATAATTATATTCGGCTTTAAAGGATTGATATGAGCGGCGAAACGTTGAAGAGTTTGTGTAGAAGTTTGGGAGCCAATGCCTCGGTTAATAAATTCATATTGATCTACATCAGGTGATATCCAGCTTGCCGCTCTAGAGTCACCAAAGAAAACCACACGAGTTGTGTCAGGATTAATAGTAGTTTGAGAAGTGATGGGATATTTGTTTAAACCAATTGGGTCTAAACGAGTTTGATTTAGTTCCCAGTAATATTGTTTTGCTCGGTTAAATAAAATAATATTTACAAGAATTGAAGCGCCCAGTATAATAAATAAAATTATAGTGGATATCAGAAAAATTTTACTTAATTTTGTCGGTTTCATTTCACCTTTTCAAATGAATTAAAGTAAAAAGCTGTATCAAATAAAAAGTCCCCAAGCGATGAAGCCGGGGATATTTAATCGTTTATACAAGCGTTAATTCATCAGAGGTTTGATGGTTTCGAGATGATAAAGGCACTGAAATCCGTTGATACCACTTCAGCGAATTAGTAGACTGAGTGGTTGACTGCTGCGGGGGAATACTCTCTGCTTCCTCTACAGGGACTAATAAACCGTCTGTCGAACGGACCACCATTGTTCCTTCAGCATAAGCCTGTCGCCATTGACGACCTATTTTCCAAGCGTGAAACTTAACGGCATTCCAACGGGGATTGGCGGTATACCCAGCAAATCCGGCACGTAATGCAGGAATACAGCTTTCATCGAGAGGCGTGAGCACTATCACATTTTCACTCAGTTGAACTTTTTTGGAGTGGTTTTGTTGCAGCTTCACCATGTGTGTCACCTCCTTTAAGTTTTGTATCGGCTAATTGACTTTATTGTAACGTCATAGTAAAACTGTTACCAGTAAAACAGACAAAATTTTTTAATTGCTTCTGTTTACGGCAAAGTAATCCGCTAATCCGGCATATTATCCCAGGCAGTCAACATCTACACAATATAAAAAAGAGATATCCGCGCTATTGAATATCTCTCTAATTTCAATTTTTGTGTTTGACTATGATGTTTGCTTCAACTCATCAGCCAGCAAGAATTAGGCAGAAGTTGCAGAAAAGTTAGGAAGTTCGACAGAAGTACCCCCTAAACCACAATAACCGCCTGGATTTTTTGCTAAATATTGTTGATGATAATCTTCAGCGTAGTAAAATTCAGGAGCGTCTATAATTTCGGTGGTGATTTCACTATGTCCCTGAGCTTTTAACGCTTCCTGGTAAGCGACTTTTGACGCTTCTGCTAGTTGACGTTGTGCTTCAGAGTAGACATAAATGCCTGAACGGTATTGAGTCCCGGTATCATTGCCCTGACGCATTCCTTGAGTCGGGTTATGGCTTTCCCAAAACACTTTTAACAGTTGTTCGTAGCTGATTACATTGGGATCATATACAACCCGTACCACTTCATTGTGACCCGTTTTGCCGCTACAAACTTCTTTATAGGTTGGATTAGGGGTATAGCCTGCTGCGTATCCGACAGCGGTAGAAAACACGCCCTCTTGTTGCCAAAATTTCCGTTCTGCTCCCCAAAAACATCCTAAACCAAACAATGCCATTTCCATACCTGTGGGAAAAGGAGGTTTAAGAGGATTTCCGTTAACAAAATGACGCTGAGGAACAGGCATTTCTGTTTGCCGCCCTGGCAATGCTGCTTCGGAGGAAGGCATCTCTGCTTTTTTATTAAAGCCAAATAGTACCATAATTTTGTGTTTTTAACTGATTATTCACATTGTAAATTGTAACGAATTGTGAATTCATTCGTCAAAGGGCTCATTTTTTAGATGGCAAGGCTTCGTCATTGGCTTTTACTGTTGATTAATATTTTTTCAGTCACACTGGGAATCAATAACTGATAACCAACAACCAATGACGAATGTATTAGACTTCAATTAACGAATATACTCTTTCAAGATACTATTGCGATTAGGATGACGTAATTTACGCAAGGCTTTGGCTTCGATTTGACGAATCCGTTCCCGCGTCACATTGAAGATCTGACCAATTTCTTCTAATGTTTTCATCCGACCATCATCTAAACCGTAGCGCAACCGCAATACATCCCGTTCCCGAGGACTGAGAGTATCGAGGACACTTTCAAGATCTTCGCGCAGGAGATTTTTAGACACTTGATCTTCAGGCGTTTCACCATCCGACTCAATGAAATCTCCTAGACGAGAATCTTCTTCTTTCCCGATGGGTGTTTCTAAAGAAATGGGTAATTGAGCAGATTTTGCAATAAATCTCAGCTTCTCAATTGTCATTTCCATGCGAGTCGCAATTTCTTCTTCTGTGGGTTTGCGACCCATTTCCTGGGATAATAGCTTTGTGGTTTTCTTAATCCGAGAAATGGTTTCATACAAATGAACCGGAAGCCGAATTGTCCGAGATTGATCCGCGATCGCCCGAGTAATGGCCTGACGAATCCACCAGGTGGCATAAGTACTAAACTTATAACCTTTTTCGTGGTCAAATTTTTCAGCGGCTCGAATCAGTCCTAAACTGCCTTCTTGAATCAAGTCTTGGAAAGACAAGCCTCTATTCATGTATTTCTTGGCGATGGACACAACCAAACGCAAGTTAGACTGCACCATTTTATCTTTGGCTCGTCTACCTAGATATAGGCGGCGGCGAAACTCACCTAAGCGCATATCCACAGTATTTGCCCATTCTTCTGTGCTAGGTGCTCGGTGGTTATGCTCTATCCATCGCTCCCGGATGCGCTCTAGCTCCAGTAAATCAGCAATTTTACGAGCTAATTCAATTTCTTCATCTGCTCTGAGCAAACGAATTCTACCAATTTCTTGTAGATACAGTCGAATTGAATCTTCTGTGTAATGTTTCTTTTTGGCTTGAGTGCGACGACGAGATTTTGCTGCTTTTGCCGATTTACTCACTGTTTCTTCTGTCGAAGAATCTAGATCATTATCGGTTGCGTTAATATCGTCATCACTGATCAAAATGTCTAATCCGTTTTCAGATGCTGATGAGTTCTGAAGCAGAGTATTCATGTCAGGCTCGATGGTGGTTGCGAGTCCGTTATTCGTCTGGATCATGCCGCGTTCCTCGTGCTCCTCAATGCAAGAATTCTTTAAACAATAGTGGCTTGCTTAGCTGAAGACAGTTTAGCAAGTTTAAAACTTAATGCAGGTTATCAAAAACCTGTCTCAATAAATCAAATGACTTAGAGGTCACTTGAAGTATAACCTTAACAAGAAAAAATTTTCGGGAAAAAAGTAGAAAACCTCCTGCTATTTCCTAGATTTTAGCTTTCCTTGCAAAAAATGTACGCTTATCAAAAATCATTGCTCGGGCAATAGTTTGTAGTTGGATGTATTAGAGTTCTCATGGTATATAAAATTTACCCGGTAAACTCTTCCTCAGCCCATGGAGACTGAGTGAAATCTTCCCACGAGGGAATTAATGTCAAAGCTTTGGTCAATGCCGATCTCTTACTATTTTAGCTCGTTACACTTACAATTCCATTCACTCCCAATCTAACTATTAGAATCAATAAATTGTTCTGAGTCGATTGATGGTGAAAGTTGACGGGTGAGGCTTGTATGAACACATTCAACAAAATTAATTTTTTCGTAGGGATGGATTCATAAAAGCATCTTTTAAGTGCATTGCCAGTTGTAAATGATTAACCAGCAAGTTGAGTAGAACTGAAATCAGTTAGAGTCCAATTAGCGCATTAACCATCACTAATGTTTAAGTTTAATCAAGAATACTCTAAACTGCAACAATTTCTGATTTAAAAAAACTTATTCGCCCCGTAGCGTGACAAGTCTTTTCTATTCTACACACTCACAATAATTTTTGCCTGTGTTAGCTATCAATCACGAGTTGAGATCGCAATGACACTAGAGATAGCCTGCGATCGTTCTATACTTCAAGCTAGATAGCTGCAATACTATAACACTTGAACCATGAGCTTTCTGAGAGCTTATGTGTTGCTACAGAAGCAATTAATGGTAGTGTAAGCGTTATTGTTCGGGTTGAATTTCACTCCTTGACAATAGCTTAACCTATGATTCACTCCCAACCATCACTTTCAGTTCAATCAAATTTCTCAGACTCGTTGCAGTCTGTTTCTACTTCACTCCTGTACAATTGCAGGGGAATATAAACAGACAGTAACCCAGCTTGATAACTCAACTCATTAAACAGTTGTTGAAGCCGGAGTACCAAGCGATTAGTGCAGTATTGAGTAACTAATAGAGATTGAATCGTTTCAAATATTATGCTAAGTGAAGGGGATATTCATCTAGACTAAACAGTGTGAATGTTCTTTCAAATAATTCCCATACAAGGGATAGCCTATCTTTCGGCAAAAAATTTAACATCACAATGTTTGTTCCTACTTTGTAAGGTAGCGCAATTTTGATCAATTAGAACCGGATCAAATATTAAATCACGTTAAGTTTTTGACGTTACAGCTCAAGCTGGACAAGTTTGATTTTATTATCAACTTATAAAAATTCATTCAACCTCTTCTTCTTTTGCCCATAACACTCGCTTTGAAGCGTTTTACAGATTCACCATACAGCGGGCATCGAGGATAATCCAGGCTGGATTTTCAAAAGCAGAACATTGATCTATAGTCGTGGCTAATTGAGGAATTGTTCCCGTCTTAAGTTGTTGAAGCGCTTGTTGTCCTGCTTCAAACTCCAATATCCAGTCATTATTCTCAAAATACTCCGGGGTCAAAGCATAGCGCTCCATCAAGAAAAAATCCACCCCATAAGTTTGAATGAATGTTTTAAGATCCTCAAGACTCGGACTATAATGAGCTTGCATTAAATCAACCAGTCGTTGATTCATTTGACGATAATAACCCACTTGATAAGGAATCATATATTCTCGTCCGACTAAAATTGAGCGTTGAGCAAAAGTCGGAATTTGATTCACTTCTCCCGATAAAGACGCAATCATAATATCCTTCGGTTGCTGTTGAAAAAAAGTATAGATTTCAACCGCTTCTCCTTCTTTGTACTCCACTAAAGGGAAAAATGGCACCCAACTCGGATACAATAATAAACTGGCTAAAATAACACTCGTTAATCCGAAAGACAGCCCGGATTTTAAGAATTTAAAACTGTTAAATTGATCGAATTTCTGAGACTCTAATTCAGTCAAAAGATAGTCTATCACAATGGTAATGGCAATGGCTGTGATTGTTGCCATAATTAATCTCAAGCTCAATCCTGTATAGCGGCTCGGTAAATGTAATTTAAACAACAGCGCATGCGCCAAGAAAAACATTGTAATTGAGGAGATTAAAAGCTGAAACAGAATCCACACTTTTGTAGTTACTTGATTAGCCATTGGAAAAATAGAGCGAAAATACATTAAAACAGGGAATAACAAACCCAGGCATTGAGTCACTGGCGTAAATATAGATTTAGGAAACATGCCGCTACGTCTGCCAGTCAGCCAAAAGTCTAAAGGCTCCGCATGAAAAAACATACTTCTACCATTAGGAAAAAACTCTAATGATTGCATCGCCTCAGCCCGAGTAATAGCAGGGCCAAATTCGGAAGTTTTTAAAGCATAAAATAAGATAATTATAAAAGTTATAATTAAACCCAAAAAGCTGATTTTTAGATTAATCCATGAACGCTTATAAATAATTCTTAAGATTAGCATTCCAGCCGCTACAAAAATATACTGAGGATAAAATAATCCAATTAATCCGATAGTGATTCCTACACCTAAAATAGATTTTCGTGCTAAATAATATAAAAATGCAGTGAAAATAGGATAGATAAATGCTCTCGGTGTTCCTGATGCTAAATCATCCTTTAACCACATTACCTGATTTAGAATTAATGAACCGACAAATCCTGTAAAAGGTATGGGTAAAAGTTCAAGACAAAAGCAGAAAAAATATACCGTAGAAATTAAGGTTAAAATAACCGGAATAATTCGGCAAAATACAAGCGGATTAATTCCTAAAAAAGCCGCAATTCTATAAACCGTCGTATATCCAGCAGGTGCAACAGATTGAAAATAATTAGCAATTAAATCATTAGGAAATAAATCAGGATCAATAAATCGTAGCATCCAGAAAACGTGTTGACGGGCATCATCTTGGACTAAATTAGGTTGATTAAAGGCTTGCTGAAGGGATAAAATACCATAAATTCCCCCCATAGCAAGACTCAAAACTAACCAAAATATTAGACGAGAGCGAGACGTTTTTGTCAGAGGAGAAATTAGAAATGAATGAATTTTATTGATCCACATTAATTTAATTAGCGAGTATTTAAAATGCAATTTGTTTCCAAAACAATGATATCGTTAATCTGTAATACTGTACAATTTTTGGTTAAAGTGGATAAAATAGGTTCTATGCCTATCTCTAATTGATTTTGAACTATTATTGCAGCTTCTGGATTGAGTTGTGAGATTTGATTATTTTGCCTAACATAGTCTACAGAAAACGCATCCGGTTGAATCATCCAAAAATTAATATTATATTTCTCAATAAACTGCTGAACTTCTTTAATATTTGGGCTATATTGGGCTAAAATTAAATCTTGTGCGCGCTGTTTTAACTCACTATAATACTTTTTATGATACGGTAAAAAATATTCAGATCCAATTAAAATAGAGCGTTGGGAAAAAGCAGGAATATTATTAACTTCTCGGATAAAAGAAGCTACACGAATGTCTTTGGGTTGCAGCAAAAAAAATTCATAAAGTAATGTTTTTTTACCGAAAATATAATTAGTTCGTGGAAATCCTTGCAGTAAACTAGGATAAGATAATAACAAAAATACTAAACAGAACATGATAAATTTAACAGCGATTTTCGTCTTTTTCCAGCGAATTATATATCTAATTTTATCAGCAATAAGAATTACTGTAATGCTGGCAGCGATCGCAAAGATAATTCGTAGACTATGCTGACTATAGCGGCTAGGATGATGTAATTTAAATAGGAAAAGATGAGCTAAAGTAAATAGTCCAATTGAAGCCAATAATAACTGAGGCAGAATTAATAACTTTTTAGTGATGTGACGGTGAAGTGGAAATTTAATCGGTAATTTTAATAAAATAGGAAGTAATAAACCTAAAAATAATTGAGGCGGTGGAAATCCTTTATTCAACCATTCTTGAGGAAAAAAACCAGAGCGATCCCCCGTTATCCAAAAGTCAAAAAAATTATTAGTAAAAAAAGAAGCACGTCCACCCGGATAAAACTCAGGTAAATTTTTAGCTTCAGTTAAAGTAATGATTGAGCCATATTCTGAAACCTGAAGCGCGTAAGGAATTAAAATTAAAAACCCAATAATTAAACCACTAAATAAACACTCTAATTGATTCTTTTTTATTTTTGAATCCCCTTGTATTTTCCAGAGCGTTTGGATAATAATAACAGCAACAGCAAGTAAAACAGCTTGAGGATAAAATACTCCCAATAATACGATAGTTATCGCAATTCCTATTTGAGATTGTTTTAAAAGATAATATAAAAAAGCTAAGAAGAAAGGATAGAAAAAAGCTCTGGGTGTAGCGGAAATTAGATCATCTCTGAGCCAAAGATTTTGATTAAGAAATAAGGTTGATAAAAATCCAGCTATAGGAATGGGTAAAATCTGTAAACAAACTCCAAAACAGTAACCTGTAGTAATTAATCCTAACAGAGTGGGTAACAGTTTATTCACAGTTAACGGATGAATTCCAATAGTCGCAAAAGCTTTGTAAAAAGTAGTATATCCGACAGGTGCGACAGATTGAAAGTAATCAAAAATAATATCATTTTTAAATAAGTCTGGATCAATAAATCGGAACATCCAAACAATATGCGATCGCGCATCATCATGAATCGCATACTCGACGTTTACGACTAGGGAAAGTGCCCAAAGGCTACATATAAGTGATAGAATTAGGCTAGCTATCAACCATAAAAGTAAGCGGTTGCGCCCGAGGTGTTGCAGTCTTTTCAACGCAGATCCTAATTGAGTTAATGATATTGCTCTGAATTTTACTTGAAATTGGGTTACAGTTCAACTTCTTTTCATTTGAGATCAACTATTTCACTATTAAGTAGAAGCTATAATATCGTTATCCTTTATATTTTTAGAGATTATGGAAGAAATTATAGAATTAAAAGAATTACTACAAAAAGGTGATATTAAAGGCTCGCTTGCCATTGTTGAGGAACTAGAAGAAATGAGTCGCGATGATATTATTAATAATATTCGTAGCCATGCTATCATTTTATTGATTCATATGATTAAACAACAGGCTGAAAATCGTACAACTCGTTCCTGGGATGTTTCTATTCGCAATTCAGTTCGAGAAATTCAACGAAAAAATAAACGGCGGAAAGCAGGCGGTTATTATCTCAAATCAGAAGAATTACTAGAAACGCTACAAGAAGCTTATCTCAACGCAATCGATCAAGCGTCTTTAGAAGTTGAAGAAGGACGTTATGATTCCAAGGAATTAGAACAGAGAATAAATCAATCAGAAATTATTAAGCAAGCGATGACGTTAATTTTAATAGATGAGTCAAAGATTTGAGTCATTTTCTGCTACTTGATCATAATACAATGATTCGGATCTAATTCAGCTTTAATAGATATAATGTTAAAGTGAATAACTATAAATAGAAACGACGGATAAAGCAAATAAACTTCCCGTCGCAATCATTAATAACTATTGTCTGTAGCTGAGTTTATCAAGAAGTTTTCTCTACTTTCGCGGCTTGCATATCTGTTTCAATAGCATCAAACGTTTTAATCACCAAACGCTGAGCCTCAAGCCGCCAGCCCCATGCTTGTATACGATACGCGCTGAAAAAACCAATTGCTGTGGCAATAAAATCAAACGGCTGTTGGAAGGAAATACCAAACAGTAAACCCAGTCCCCCGATACCCCAAAAAGGTAATGCCACCGTCTGTCGGTTTTCCTCAACCAGCTTAGCAAAGAAGTTTTGAGACATCTCGGCTTCAATTTGATTGCGAATTGCATTTTGTTCTGGATAAGGCACCAGAAAGCCAAATTTGCGGCGCATTTTCTCTATTTTACGAGCATCAGTACTGTACTCTGTTAACTGATCTTCTGCGATCGCGATCAGTTGTTCAATTTTACTCATAATTAACAATTCAGTCGTGTTTATTGAGTATTATCTCATTTTATTTATCAATTCGTAACGACTTCTATAGAACAAAGAATTGTCAATCTCTAATTAATCACGATCAATTTATCCCAATCATGTCTAATTCTGGCATTACTTTATCATGACTCATTTTCCTCCATCAATCATAGAAAAATCATTGTAGACGTTTGATGTGTCTCAGATACATTCTGAAGAAATCCACTGAAAAGATGTAGAGAAATGACTTATTACTGTTCTTCTTGAGGAATAGACTGTAATAACTGCTGCTGTGAAGGTATTCTAGGAATTGATTGTTGATTTAACTGACGAAAGACAAAAGTATAGGCTAAATATGCCGGAAGAATCATCGCACTTGTACAAGCGATCGCAGCCAACCAAAATGTCCAATTAGAAGCAGATCCATAATCACATCGATATGGATCGAAAACAGGTAACTGTGATGAAGGTTGTTCTCGAATTGAAATAGATCGCTTAAATCTGACTCGTCGGTTGTCTAACTTCTCTAACAAAATCCATCCTACCGATGCTTCTTCTTTACATAATCGCTGAAAAACAGCAGGATTACGAAATAAATCTCGGTTTGCCCGGACAATCTTATATTCCCATTCATTCTGCCGATGACTCTGAATAGAAGTATTGTCGAATGCAGTTTGAGTCGGTTCATCAGGATTCAAAACTTCCTCCTCCTCACACAAACGTCGTTCTATATTAGTTTGATAAATCTTCATCAAACGACCAAATAGCATAACTTCCAAGCCCAGAGTTCCGAGCAAGAAACTCAATATCATCAACTCGAACATAATATATCCGATTTAAGATTGAACTCTATCAATATTTTAATACCGATAATCAGTAAAAAAACGATAATAATTTTAATAAAGTCAATTAATCGTCTTAGGTCGCTTTCAATCAGGGAATGATGAGCGGATCGTGATAGAATTTAAATACACTTTGATAAAAATGACGCACATCGCCATTGATGCAGGGAAGGTTCGAGAGACTCGTCACTGTCTTAACGACTCATAATATTTTGCTTTTCTACTCTAAAGTATTGCCGAGATACTAATTTCCTAGTGCTAAGTATTTCATGATCTTCGTTTCCGCTTCACTACCCAAATAATAATAAATATGACAATTGTAACTGCAATTATTGAGCTAATTGGTGAGAAAAACTGCTTAATCTGGGTATAATTTTCTCCTAAAAGATATCCGGCGTAAGTTAAGAAACCCACCCAAATTGTTGTTCCAATTGTTGAGTAAACCAGAAAGATTAATAGAGGCATTCTACTGATGCCTGCCGGAATAGAGATATAGGTGCGAACCCCTGGAATAACACGACTAAAGCAGGCAGTTTCTTTCCCTCTGCGATCAAACCACTGTTTCGCTTTTCTAACATCTTGACTAGAAACACTTAACCATTTACCATAACGATCCGCTAACTTTTCAATTCGTTTTAGACCCCAATATTTTCCTAAATAATACCAAGGTAATGCACCCAATATAGAACCCACTACTCCGGCAATCACAACGTATGTAAATTTTAATTCTCCACGAGTCACGAAGAATCCAGCTAAGGGCATGATCAACTCAGATGGAATTGGAGGAAAGATATTTTCCAATAACATCAGTAGGGCAATTCCCACATAACCTAAAGCGTTAACAGTCTGATTAATCCAGTCCAGCATAATTAATATTTTTTATCAGATTGAAATTATTTGAAAATAGACGTAAGCTATCTTTTATATTAATTGATGTAAGTTATACTTAAATAATTAGTATATTTCATTTTTATCAGGATTTCTGTTAATATTTTAATTTTACCATTGAGAATAAAATAATTTATTTATATTTGCTATTTATTATTCCTTTAAAAATCAAAATAAATATAAGGTAAGCCGCCTTCGGGCGCTAATAGTAGTACCAAGAAAAAACATAAGGGAATAAATAGTAATTTAATCGGCCATTTAATTTGAAGATTCAAGCCCTGACGTAAGCCTGTAGAAACGCCCATCGCAATAAATAAACTAATGAGTAATAACATAATATTATTGCGTTCTAATCCTAATGCTTCAATATAAACTTTATGAGTAAACTGAATATCTGCAGCTTGTCCCCATAAGTGCTTGACTGCCCAAATTGAATCTTTTAAATTGGGTAAACGGAAAAAGATCCAAGCAAAAAATACCATGAATTGAGTAATCAACCAACCACTCATTATACCGGGTATAGTTTGCCAAATCCAGTCAAGTGACCATTTTTTTGATAATCTTTCACTCAGGCGATGTATGACTAATGCCAAACCATGTAACATCCCCCAGACCACAAATCCCCAAGCTGCACCATGCCAAATTCCGGCAATAATCATAACAATTAATAAGTTCAAACAGGTACGATACAATCCGGAACGAGATCCCCCGAGAGGAAAGTACAAATAGTTACGCAACCAATCCCCGAGCGTCATGTGCCAACGTCGCCAAAAATCAGCAATACTGGTGGTAAAATAGGGAGAATCAAAGTTTTTAGGTAAGCTTAAGCCGAGTAATAAAGCCGTACCTCTTGCCATATCAACATAACCGCTAAAGTCTAGATAAAGCTGTAAACCATAGGCAAAAAACGCTAACCATAAATCCCCACTTCCCGCTCGTTGTAAGTTATTTAAACTTAAGTCTACGAGAATACCAATATGATCGGCAAATAATCCTTTTTTGACAGCGCCACGGGCAATCAACCACAATCCGTCTACAATTTCTTCAGTTACTGGAAAGCTAAGGGTTTTAAACTGATTATTCAGATGATGATATCGAGTAATAGGGCCAGAAATTAATTTAGGAAACAGAAATTTATAGGTGGTAAATTCTAAAAAAGAGGTGGCAACCGGAGCACCTCGATAAACATCTACTAAATAAGCAATTAATTCAAAACAGAAAAAGCTCAGCCCCAGTGGAGAAATAATATAAGTTTTAAACCAATCTGCTTGGTCAGATAGATGAGGCAGATTTAAAGTAAATCCTAGAGTGTTGAGCGTGAAAGGAATATATTTGAACCCGAATAACAAACAAACGTTGACAATAATGCCAAAAATTAGAAGCGAAAAACGACGACGATTCCAAGCCAGATTAGCCAGATGACTTTCTAAGGGTTCTCCAATGGCTTGAGCTAATCCATAGTTAAAAACAATACATAATAATAATAAAGGAATATACTGCGGCTGCAGGGTTGCATAAAAAATTAAGCTGGCAACGAGTAAGACAAAAAGTCGCCACATCCGCCAGGGGAGTAACCAATAAACTCCAAATAAAACAAGTAAAAATAAAGCGTAGTTAATCGAAATAAAAGTCATAGGTTACAATCAGCTCTTTGAGTACGGGTCGCCATCGTCCCGAGGTCTGAGCGCTATTGTCTGTTAACTCAACCGCCAAAATCAATTAACGGCAAAAATTTAGACACCCATTCCGGGCGATTAACGACTAAAGTCGGGTAGGGGCGATTACCATAATCTTGCTGAATCTTCAGTGGAAAAATCGGTTGAGATTCGAGTGAATGCCAAACCGCCCCGGATGCTTGGACAATCACCCAAGGAGCAGCAATATCCCAAATTTTGGGAGACGGTTCAATCCCCGCTACAGATGATCCCCAAGCAACTAATAGAAAATTATAAGCAGCCATCCCCATCACTCTAACTTTTGTTGGTAGTCGAGGGGCCATTGTAATACAACGAGAACCGAGTCCGATGAATTGATTGTGATCTGGAGGTTGTTGAGTCGGGAAAATAGGCTGTTGGTTGAGAAACGCTCCTGTCGGCCCCGTTAAACCCGATGAACCGTACCAAAACCCATGAAAAGATTGATTCAATGGCGGTAAATGCACATAACCAAATACAGGAGTGCCTTGATAAAGCAGGGCCAAACAGATTCCCCACAATGGAATCCCTCGGGCAAAATTAGTCGTTCCATCTATCGGGTCAATAATCCAACACCAATCTCGTACAGGCAGACGATGTTCTCCTTCTTCGCTGAGAATGCCATGACTGGGAAAAGTCTGTCTAATCTGTTGACGCAAATAGCGATCTGACCATTCGTCAGATTGAGTAATTAAGGTACCGTCTGCTTTTTGATGGGCGATTGCTGAGCCAAAATCTTTTAGAAGTTGATCTCCAATGGTTGCAGTCGTCGTTTGTGTGAAATTGAGGACAGTTTTCCAAAAATGATCCATGTTGAATTAAAACGAGGAAGAGAACGTCGGGTCGAGTCGGGTCGGGTCGGAAAAAACGAAGCCACCAAATCATACCGCGCCTTATATCATAGCTGCAGTATAGTCACTCGCTTTACTGCACACATTCGGTAAACCTGTTGTAAAGCCTCTGTTTTCTAACTCCTCAAATAACGTCGCCTACTGCTGGTGCTGTACGAGTCTGACACATCACCCCAGACAAACCACTAATGAGTGATGACGAATCGTCCAGACAATGTCAAAATAAAAATCAGTAAAGCGTTACTAAGTATTATTTGTAAACCTTATGCTAATAAAATCCACAACCCGACACATTCATATTTTCACTGCTGAAATTCAAGCAGAAGAGCTGGTGGAAAATGACCAGAAATTAACCCTCGATATCGATCCAGATAATGAGTTCATCTGGACCTCAGAGGCTTTACAACAGGTTTACCGCAAATTTGACCAGTTGGTGGACTCGAATCAAGGAGAAGACCTAACTGAGTATAATTTACGTCGGATTGGCTCCGATTTAGAACACTTTATCCGTTCTATGCTTCAAGAAGGCACAATTAGCTACAACTTGAATACCCGAGCCGTCAACTATAGTTTAGGACTTCCCCGCATTGAAGCCAATGAATCTTCAAATTAATTCAGAGTGAGTCTCGATCAACAGGTCCAGAACGCATCGGCAAGATTGAAATCAACACAGTACCCGCTCTAATTTTGTGGGATGATACTATTTTCTTCTATACTCAATACCCAGCCCTCAGATTAGATCATAACTGTTGTACCCTTTGATCAACCCGATAGCGATCGCCCACGCATATTCTGACTGACCAAAAAAAGCCCGATACAAGCCCCGTCGTAAGGGCTTAAGCCCAGGCTGCGCCAACACGACGGTTAACTCAGGCTCGATACACACAAACCTTTCTGCAGGTGATACACTATTACTATACGCTCTTTCAATCAGCGTCAATGATAGTTTACCAATTCAAAGCAAAAGCTAAACCGTATCAATACAAGGCAATCGATGAAGCAATCTGAACAGCTCAGTTTGTACGGAATTGATGTTTGCGCTATTGGATGGATCATCGTGGACTGGGACGAAAAGAGTTGTATCGCTACAACACCGAACTTCGAGCCATGTATCCCTTTGTTAAAGCTTTGAATTCTCATGCGATCCCACGCTTCTTTTGAACGATGCTGGTCAGCAATTGCTCGTTTTGCATGAAAACTGTAAACAGCAAATTCCAGCTCACAAAGGCTTTCCTAAATTTAAAAAGCATTCCCGTTCTGTTGAATATAAGATGAGTGGCTGGAAACTTTTAGATGCCAAACACATTGATTTTGTGGACAAAAAGGGGATGGGAAAGTTAAAGCTGATTGGAAGCTGGGACGCACGCTTTTTACGAGATTGAACAGATTAAACGGGTGAGATTAGTTAGGCGAGCTGATGGTTACTATTGCCAGTTTTGTATAGCGCGTAGATGTTAAAGTTGACACTGAACCCACTAAACATCATGTGGGATTAGATGTAGGGTTAAAAGAATTCTACACAGATAGTGATAGTAATAGTGAACCTAATCCGCGATTCTACAGCAAACAAGAGAAACGCATGAAGTTTTATCAACGTCGGTACGCACGCAAACATATTGGCAGTGCCAACCGTAAGCGCGCCATTAAGTAAGTTAGGACGAGTACACCTCGTCTTGAAAAGTTACCCCAAGCGGCAGGCGGTGCTTGGGGCGCGACGGCAAACCACTCCTGTCATCTTTGCATAGGCGGGGACAACTTTCCGTAAAATAAGTAGGCAACGTGTTGGCGAAGCCTGCGCCCTTGGCGGATAGATTTGAGGATTAAGAACTTAGTTAAAAATCATTGCGATCGCCAAGTCTATCTCGGATGCGGGTGGGTCGGCAATTGCCGGAAATGGTTGGAGTATTTTGGCACTCAGTTTGGCAAGGTAACGGTAGCAGTTAATCCAGCTTATCTACTCGCACTCATATTTGTCAGTGTGGATGTGTGTTAGACCGTGATACGGCGTTCGGCCCAGCGCGCGCGAATATAATGCTGCCATTAATATTTGGAATTCAGTATACGGTACTACGTATCCTGGGCGGAACCTGGATTAATAATCAATCACGCTTCTGGAGATTTGAGCGCTACTGGGACGGGAGTTATCCTGCTTCAGCAACGCCAGATCTATCAAGGAACAATCCCCCTCACCCAGGACGTTCGCGATCGCGTGCCGCCATGGGCGTAGGGAGTGTAAAATCAGGACTATCGATCCAGACGACAGTTTTCGATAGCAGGGCAACAGATCTGTAAAGACAAGCTAAAATTAGGTGAAGCTAAACTTACTTGAGTCATCTACTCTTGTGAATCGATTGGCCTTCCGAATTCAGTCCCACTCAGATCCCAAGCGAAACCCAGATCAGTTATGACTTTTCTCACAGCCAATTGGATCACAGAAATATCACACAGTCACAAACGCTCAGCAGCCAACTGTTGACGAGCTGCCCCAGAATCTAGTATGGATCTACCCAAGCTCATCATGAGGAAACAGCGGTTTAACAACTCAAAGCGTAAATACTGAGCGGCTTGAGTCAGGCGTGAGGGTCCTCTAATGGAAAATAATATGCCAAAACGTTATTTATGGGCGATCGGCGACGAGGTGCAAACGTTATCACCCGGAACGCTGATTGCAGATCGCTATCTCATTCGGGGCAGCCAGATTCTGCTGGATACTCACCCAGAGCAAAGACCAGAGCTTCCGGATGAGATTCCCGATGTGATTATTCCATATCTGAGATTATTTCCCGAGCGACTCCACGTGCCCCAAATTTATGGCATGATTTCCCCTAAAGCGAGTCGGCTCCATCGAACCATTTGGCTACTTGAACAGGCTCCGATTCACCCCCTACAAGAAGTACTCACCCCTCAATTAACAGAGGCTTGGATTAATGCTACCCCTATTCGACAACTCAACTGGTTGTGGCAGATCGCTCAGCTTTGGTCTGCTTGTCAGCGCCAACAAGTGGCCTCGAGCTTACTCAACCCAGACCTACTCTACATCTCAGGCCCAGTCGTGCAGTTATTAGAGCTTCAGTTAGACTCTAAACCCGCAAAACTCTCCCAATTGGGGAAACTATGGCAACAATGGATTACAACAGCTCATCCCAGTTTGCAAACTTTTCTAAAACAACTCACACATCAACTGATCCACGGTCATATACGAGCGCCAGAACCACTGATTAATCAGCTTGACCAAGCATTGTTCACAGTAGGGCGATCGCTAGTCAGTCGTAAAATTACGATTACCACAGCCACAGACAAAGGCCCAACTCGAGCACAAAATGAAGATGCTTGTTATCCAGAAGTAGAGACTGTGGTTGAGATTCCAGCAAATACTCCCGGTCTAGCAGTTGTGTGCGATGGAATTGGGGGACAAGAAGGGGGAGAAATTGCGGCTCGAATTGCGATCAATACCCTGTTTGAGCGAATGCAACCCAGCAATCTGCGTCTTAGCAATGGCGATCCCAATGGGATGATATCTCAGCTCCACCGCTCAGTCAATTCAGCCAACGACCAAATTTCCAACCGTAATGACCAGGAACGCCGACAAGGTCGTGAACGCATGGGAACTACCGTAGTGATGGGACTGGCTCATCATCACGAACTTTATCTGACTCATGTCGGTGATAGCCGAGCGTATTGGATTACTTATAATAACTGTTATCAGATTACTTTAGATGATGATGTGGCTTCTCGTGAAGTCCGTTTGGGTTATGCTTTGTATCAAGATGCCTTACAACAACGCGCTAGTGGTGCATTAATTCAAGCTTTAGGAATTACCAATTCAGCTAACTTACACCCCACAATTGCGCGGTTTCCAATTGATGAAGATTGTGTGATTTTATTGTGTTCTGATGGATTAAGCGATAAGGATCGCGTAGAGAGTTATTGGAAACAAGAAATCTGGCCGATTTTGACCGGAGAAACTGATGTTGTCACAGTGCGCGATCGCTTAATTGAGATTGCCAACACTCGTAACGGTCATGATAATGTGACGGTTGCTCTGATGCATTTTCAGGTTTATCCTCATCCAGAACTTAATGATCCTAACTTTGAACTTTCTGTTCCCCCTGTGCCTGAAATAAAAGGGGATAATTGGGATGATGACGATGATAGTAGTGGAATTGATGAGCCGAAAACTGAAATTTTTGTCCCCTTACCCCGTTCCAAAAGAAAGGTCAGACAGTTATCTGTTGGTATTATATTGCTGCTTGCTATTGCCGGATCGCTATTTTATCTTTTAAAACTGTTTAATTCTTCTACACTCCCAGATGATGAGACCACTCAACCCCCTCCACCGGATCAACCTTTAGTTGAAGTAGAAGAACCACCTAAAAGTCTATCATTAGAGTTAAGCTCACTCATTCAAGTGGGTAATCAATCGGTTGCAGTTGAGTCTGTGCAGACTCAACCCATTCAAATTTTCCAAGAATTTGGTCAACCTTTGATTCAAGGTAATCTTCCTCCGGGTAGTGTGATTCAAATTTTAGGCAAGCAATCAACTCCCCAAGCCGGAAAGTGGCTCGAGGTTAAGATTTGCTCTGTTCCCCCCTCTGCAGAATTAGAAAAAGAGACTGATAAATTTGCCCAAACAAATCTTGATTTATCTGAACTTGATTCTGAAGAGGCGGCTTTATTGGATTCTTCCTTAACCGACGAAACCGCTATTAATCTGGGCAAAGATTTAGATGAGTTAGCATCCGTCTCACCTCAAATCGCGACTTTGAGTCCCGGCAACTTAGGATGGATTAGAGAACAAGATTTAATAGCCCGAATCATACCGACAGTGATTATTCGTCCTGAACAGATCGGAGTCTGCCAGCCCGAGAATTACTCTACCATCAATGAACCCGACTAAAATTCACCTCACAATTGACTCAATCAATCCAATCATTGATCAATTGGTTTATACCGAGAGATCGTTTGTGATTCGAGCTTCTGCTAAATCTCGGATTAAAGATAACCGCGCTTGAATATAGTCGGTTAATAAATCTGCCTCAGTTGAGTTAATATTGGATTCTGTCTGCAATCGCCTCAAGAGCAACTGTGCTAAATCTGCATCATCCAAGTTAACTAACAAAGAAGCAGATGTCGCTTCAACTGATGACCAGAGTTTTTTTAACATCGATGGTGTCATTTAACCTGTTCTCCTCATATTTATACATCTTACGAGAACAACCTAGATAAAGAATCTACTTTCTATAATAGACTATCTACAAAAGTTTCAAAGTTACGTTTTCATTCTAAATGTAGAAAGAGATTATGTTGGAGTTCTCTGCTGCCTGAAGGCAGGCGCGGCACAATATTCATTCCCTTTATTATGACAAAATTCAGCCGGATTTTATGAGCTTAAATATTTGTAATAATTACACTCATTTTAAAAATCAATGTATCAAATATCATCACACTAAAAATGTTACGAAAATTACAAATCATGTTGTATAAACCGCTCAAACTTGATAAAATTATTAAGCAAGTTATACAAAATTAATTTTACATTTTCAAAGGTGTAGGAGTAATAACATTGATGGCGCCCGGAATAACTTTGAAGTGAGCCGGAGTGACAACTGTCAGATCGCCATCTGTATTAATACTATAGGGTTTGCGGGTATAAATATGAAATTCTGACCCCGACAGCGTGCGAGTGCCAATCTGTTTTCCATGTCTACCTGTCCAAAAAGCGAGCAATACTGTAAAGATTTGCCACCATTGTTGAATTTCTAAACTGCAAAGATCTAAACGTTGATCGTCAATAGTGGCATCATGGGCAATTTTCATACCTCCCCCATAATACTGACCATTTCCAATTGCAATTTGTAAAGTTTTGACTCGTTTTGTACCGCCTTCAAACTGAATTTCTGCATGAAAAGGACGGGCTGAACAAATGACTCGAATGGCTGTGATACCGTAAGCTAAAATCCCCCAGCGACGTTTGGCTTCTTTGGTGAGTTTGTCGGTAATATCCACACTCAATCCTAAACTGGCCACATTAAAAAAATGTTTTCCATTCACCCAACCTAAATCTATCGATTGACTATATCCAGCAGCAATAACACGGCAGGCTTCAGGTAATGCAATCGGAATTTTTAACGTTCTTGCTAAATCATTAGCAGTGCCGAGTGGTAAAATCCCGAGGGGTAAGTGAGTGTCAACTAAGCCATCAACTGCAGCATTTAAAGTCCCATCCCCGCCGCCGACAATGACCAGTTCGACTTGATCTTTATACTGTTGAATTAAACGACTATAATCGTCTAAATGTTCAGCGTTTTCTTGAATAATACTTAATCCTAATGTCTGAAGATAATCTACAGCCTTTGATAACTTTTGATGAACTTGTCGGGCATGAGGATTAATTAATAGTAAGGCAGTTTTTTTAGAATAATACTGAATCCGGTTAGATTTGAAAATAGAGGAAGGATTAATCATGAAAAATTATTCGTTTAATTCAATCCATTTTTATTAAAAAAAAATTGATATTTATTAATTTTAAATATTATATTACTCTCTATTCTAGCAAATTTATGGGTTATTTTTGTGACGGATTATGAATCACCCATTTCCACAAAGGATGACTAGCCCCTTGTTGATGAATTTGTCGGACTTGTTGTTCTAAACGTTTTTGATATTCTGCGGGAAAACCCATTAAAATATTACGGCTTTGCCATACTAACACAGCCGTGGTTAAACCGATACATAAGCTTAAACCCAAAGTAGCTTGGCGATGATGAGCCAGTCCATAACGGACGGCTGTCCAGGTAAAATGCGATCGCCATAATGCGATTTCGGGTTGTAACTGCCGCAAACTGAGGGGTGCAACTGTGATCCAGAGTAATATTACCACTACCCAACGGCCCCATACAATCAGCCGATGTAGTCTCTGAATTTCAGTGTTATTTGTCATTCCTCATTGCCTGAAACTGGTAAGTCGGCATTGACACTCTTACTTCAACCATCGGGTATGGATTGAGATTCCCGCGCTTACCGTTTTCACAGGTATTATTAGTATGAGGTTATTATAGCTTTAGTGGTCAACGATGGGAAGCACTTTAAACAATCTTAAGTGTTGTTCTGGCAAGTCTCGAGTCTTATTAACTCCGAGTTATAAAATACATAAAAAAGTAGAGAACGGGTCAGATAATGTATCGCTTCAAACAAATATTTCCCAACACATTAGAACAGTGGAAATATGAGTAGATTGAATTCAATTACTTAGAAAGTTTTAGTAGAATGAGAGTTAGCTTCATTTGGGGCAGTGGCTCGGGTTCGATGGCGTTGCGATACGATTTGCTCTGGATCTACTCCATCAAAAGTAGGAGGTATCCAAACTCGGATGACGAGTAATGCTCCCAAAACCAATAGGAAAACACAAGCAACTAAAACCTGAACCCAGGGCGTTTCTAAAACACCACGTACAATAATTTCACGCAGAACAGAAACAATTGAGACTTCAACCGCAACTCCAATAGAAACTCGGCGTTCTTGTAAATATATAATTAATAGACGAAATAATTCAACCAAAATTAACAGAAATAAAATATCTGATGTGACGGGTTGAAATTCTAAAGGTGGAAGTAGGGATAATACCATTTCCCGTAATTGCAGGATCATAAAGCTGAAGAGTCCAATGCACAAGCAAATGATAATGAAATCTTGTACTGTTTCTAACAGCCGAATTACCTGATTACTGTTGAGTACACCATACCAACGCAGAGGTGAAGATTGATTCTTGTTCATGGAAAATGTGGTTTGAGCAGTTGTAAGCAGATTTTACACTATAAATAGCAATGTACATTTTCGTTACATTCATCAGCTAAATAGGAAAGTGCCCGAAACCGCAAGCCTACGATTTCTTCATATAGAGGATTCAATTTGCACATCGGTGGAATGTGTATAGAAATCCGACCAAATAGAGAAAAATTGCGTTCAAAGGGACACTGTGAAGGAATCGTGCGGCAGATGAGATGGGCAAATGCAGCATTGCGGACATCTAATTCATTTAACCATTGGCGAATCGGATTTAATCCATTGCCTAAAGGATTTCTAAAATTGATTAAAGCATTGATGGGTTGGTTGGTTGTTTCGATTGAGTTAAACATGGCTGTATCAAAATCTAAGCTATTGGTTGTTGTCTCCCAGTTTAACAATAACTTTTCGATATGGGAAGGTAAAAAACATATAAAAAATATTTATCTTTCATAATTTCTGCTTAACTCTATCTCTAGGCATAGCCTGATATATTCGACAATCAACGTCTAATAGAAGGAGTATAGGGCTAAGTAATACAGAAAATTGCCATAGCAATCTCACAAGGCGCGAAGAAGCACCTCAATAGGCAATTTTTCCTGACTACTGACTTACTCTGGATTTTGCATCGGGGGGGAATCTGTCGTCCGGGGAGTTGAGGAGGAAGAGGCGCGATCTCGCCACCATGCCAGTAAAGTACTGGCAATAAAAATACTAGAGTATGCCCCGGCAATGAAGCCGATAATTAAGGCGAGGGCAAAGAATTTGAGGGTGTCGCCGCCAAATAGAAAAATACCCAACAACGGCAACAGCGTGGTTAAGGTGGTATTAATTGAACGGGTCAGGGTTTGATTCACTGCATTATCGACCACTTGATTAATCGACATTTGCGGATTTTTCTTCAATACTTCCCGCACCCGGTCATAAATCACCACCGTATCATTAACTGAAAATCCGATAATGGTGAGGAGGGCAACCAGGAATAAACTATCGACTTCTACCCCCAATACTAACCCCAAAAGCGAAAACATCCCCAGAGTGACTAAGACATCGTGAAATAGGGCAACGAAGGCAAAGACGGCATAATCAAACTGGAAGCGAAATGTTAGATAAATCGTAATACCCGCAAACGCTACCAATAATGCTTTTAAACCCGATATAAAGATTTGACGGCCTAAAGTGGGCCCGACTGTATCAATTTGAGTCGCTTCAGGATCAAATACCCCAACGGCTTGGCTTAAAGCATTTTGTAGTTGAGTCCGGGCTTCAACATCGAGCTTCTGAGTCCGAACGGATACAATTTGTTTATCTTGAGCTAGGGGATCTTTATCGAGTCGTTGAACCGAACTATTAGCTAAATCTTGATCGACTAAGACTTGACGAACATCGGCTAACTCAATCGGCCCGTTACAATTATTTGCTACACTACAATCTAATTCTAGTTGTAGCCGGGTGCCGCCTGCGAAATCTAAACCCGGACGCAGTGGCGCACCAATATCGGGGCGAGTCCAGGAAATCCCCATCGCAATTAATCCGGCAAGAATGACAACACCGGAAATAGCCCACCACAGCGATCGCTGTTTAATTACACTGAACTTCAACATTTTAAATTTACAATTGGTTTTGCATTTGGAGAAGAAATAAGTATAGACAAGCTATTGTGGAGGATTATCCATAATAGTCCCCTAGCTCAACAATTTGTCCACTCTACCCATTTAGAGAAGACAAGATATCATTCCATTTTACCTTATGTGTGGTTTTAAGTTCTGTATCTGATTCAATTAACTTTGAGTAATTATCGATAAAATCGTCTACAGAATTAATTAATCGCAAATAATACTTTAAAGTGGGTATGATTCCATTGAGTATCACAATACATCCATGTTCTCTTCTAATCTGACTCACTTCATCTTCAATTGTACTGGCTTCATCTTCAATGATTTCAGGATTAGCTGAAGATAATATATAATATCTTCTGGGATTAAATTTAATGATCTTATCCTTGGCTATCCTAATCATTTGTAGATCAATTTTTTTATCATGTTTAATCTCTACGACTTCAATTATATTTTTATTTTTATCTAATATTTCTATATCTCCTGCACTTTTAGAGGTTCGATCTGAGGCAGTATGACTTCCCAATTCTTTTAATCTACACAATCTATATCTTTCTACCTGTTCAATTAAGCTTTGATAAATCGCAAAAATTGCTAATACTGGTAGTTTAGATGCGCCATAAGTTTTATAGCCTCCAAAGAAAAAATGCTCTTTTAAGCAGTTAATCGTATCAGATATATCTAACTTTTCGGGATTTGATAACTTCACAATTTTTATCTGATTTGCTTGGACTGTATTTTTAACAGAGTATAGAAGTAAATTCAAAGTATCTTCTGCTTTTTCGGGATTATTTTGAACAAAGTCGATGATATTTAGAAATGCTTTTTTAACAGTTTTGTTACTAATATTTCCTTGATAATCTAGTGTATAAGGAGATGGCTGTTCTAGTGAACGAGTTAACCATCCACTTTCTGCCATAGCAGGTAAACCTAAACCTTTTAAAGTCGGTGTAATGTATTGAGTATCAATCGTTTGCCCAGAAAATCCACCTCTCATATTGGATTGATGATATCTAATATCTTGATCGGGATATAGTATTTTATGCACCAGTAAAGTGACTAATACGGTATATACTCCTTTTTGCTTTTGAACATTTTCAGCAATTTCTTTGACATAACCGTTATAATTTTCTGGAATATTTGTATTGATCACATTTTTTTGACACGCATAATCATAAGCTTGCAGTAATTTTTCTTGATGATTCATCATGTTTAATCCTAATATCTCAAGTTGAATACTTTCATAACAACTATTGTTTCTACTAAATAAGCTAATTTTATTTTCTAGATTATTATGAATTAAATTTTGTTCTCTGAGTTGAATGGCTAACTCATAAATCATATTAATACAGACAGAATTACCAATTTGTTTATAGCATTCTGCTAAACTTGGGTGAATTTTAAAATCTGTTGGAAACCCCATAATTCTATAACACTCAGCAATCGTTAATTTACGTACAGCATCCTTTTGTGGCAAGTAAATAAAAAATCTGCCTGATGTTTCCTGAGACGGTAAGGTAGGATGAACTCCTTCAACAGAGTAGATCCGATTAGGTTGTCGATGAACTCTCGAAAGATGTTCTGTGTTCGGTCTAATCCCTTTTTTCCAAATATTTTTATTACGATAACCAACAAATAATAAACCAGAATCTTGAGTTTTTGGATTTTCAATTAAAGTATATTCACCCGGACTTAAATATTCAAAATTTCCTGCTTTATCTAAAAAATTAGATAAGGATGGAACAGGTAATTTATCTCTAACTAAATTAAAGTTAAATTTTTTATTCAGTGTGCCAAAAATAACAATTCTCTCTCTGTTTTGAGGAACTCCAAAATCTTTAGCATTCAAAATCTTGTAGTCTACTAAATATCCTAAATCTTCTAGTGAGTATAGAATTATATCGAGAGTCCTACCCTGGTCATGATGAACTAAATGCTTGACATTTTCCAGGAATATTACTTGAGGTTTTTTAGCTTCTATAATTCTACATAAGTGAAAAAACAGTGTTCCTCTTGTGTCTTGAAATCCGCTTCTTTTACCACAAATACTAAAAGGCTGACAGGGGAAACCTGCTGTTAAAATATCATGGTTAGGGATTTTATCAATCTCTATTTGAGAGATATCTTTTTCTGGTATTTCTCCAAAGTTTTGCTGATAAACTTCTTGACAAGCTGGATTGATTTCGCAAGAATAAACACAGTGATATCCAGCTTTTTCTAAAGCTATACGAAAACCACCAATCCCTGCAAATAAATCTATAAAAGTAATAGCTTTATCTGTCATTTTCTACTTCAATCTTTAGCATTAACTTAACCGGGGATAGAGGTTAAGCTATTCTTCAGTCCTTTTTCTGGAGGGATATTGGTGTTAAATTGGGACAGAATAAATCGGGTTTACGTAGTTCTGAAAATCCAATGGCTGTAAACATTAATGTCCGACTACAGGTAACAGCGGTAAACATACTGACGGCGACTCCTAACCCTAAAGTGAGGGCAAAGCCTTTCACCAGTCCAGTCCCCAGCCAGAACAGCGCAATACAAGCAATTCCTGTGGTTAGGTTACCATCGAGGATACTGCCGAAAGCACGATAAAATCCCGACTCAACGGAACGATACAGCGTTTTACCGGCCCGTAATTCTTCTCGGGTGCGTTCAAAGATTAATACGTTAGCATCGACTGCCATCCCAATACTGAGAATAAATCCAGCAATTCCCGGTAAGGTTAAGGTCACCCCCAATAAATCGTATAATGCCAACGTCAGTAAAGTGTAAACCAGCAGCGCAATATCGGCGATGATACCCGGTAGGCGGTAGTAAATCACCATAAACACTAAAACCAGAATTAAGCCCCCGACAGCGGCATATACGCTGCGCTGAATACTATCGCGTCCCAAGGTTGCGCCCACGGTACGATTTTCCACAATTTCCACCGGGACAGGTAATGCCCCCCCGCGTAATTGTACCGCTAAATCTGTGGCTTGTTGGGCGGTAAATCGTCCGGTGATAATAGCGCTGCCGCCTGTAATTCCCGTCTCGGCAAAATCTACCGGAACAGTCGGATAACTAATCACTTCTTGATCTAGGAAAATCCCAATTGTTCGCCCTGTCCCGGCTAAATTTTTGGTTAATTCAGCAAAGTTATCGCCCCCTTCCGGACTAAAGCGCAGGGCAATATTCCAGTTATCGCCGCCGACAGGTTCAGGGAATGCATCCCGTAAATCTTGACCCTTGAGAATAGGACTATTATAAAGTTCAGCGATCGCTTGATTTGTTTCTGCGATATCTTGTAAACTTTTTGCGATCGCCGAAGTATTGTTTTCAGCCCTTAGCTGTTCTAACTCTAGTTCTAACAGACGTTTAGCCTGAGTTTGGGCTTGTAATTCTATTTCTGTTCCGGGTTTTTGTTCGCGAAAATCCAGTTGTGCCGTTCCCCCCAAGACTCGTTCTGCTTGTTCTGGATCGCTGACACCGGGTAGTTGAACGAGTATCTGATCTTGACCGATCGTCTGAACTACAGACTCTGAGACACCTAAGCCATTCACGCGCTTTTCTATCACCTGTTGAACTGCTTCGAGTACTCGTTCATCAATGGTGGGAACCGTTTCAGAAGTTTGTAATTGAATGGTTAATTGGGAACCGCCTCGCAAGTCTAATCCCAATCTCATGGGGATATTGACCAAAATTGTTAATGAAGCAATTACCAATACAATAATCAGAATTAGTAAGGAGCGCTGTTTTCGCATAGTGTGTCAGTCCAAAGCGACCCGTAAGTGTCAAGAATAGATTTCTATTATCAACGAAGACGGGATCAATTGACAATCTTGTTATTTGAGGGAACAGGGAACAGTAGAAGTAACTCGTCATGGAGTAAGGAGTTAGCAGTAAGATTGACGATTATAGTCAAGGGTTTTTACTCCGAAGTCTCCGAAGTCTCCCAAGTCCTCCAAGTCTCCGAAGTCTCCCAAGTCTCCTTCCCTACACACGACTTACTTTCTAAAATTGACGATCGACTAATTTCTGTACTCCTTCAATAATCTGCTCGGGTTGAATAATAGTGAGTCGTTCTAAGTTACCGTTGTAAGGGGTGGGAATATCTTGAGAAGCTAACCGCAAAACTGGGGCATCAAGTTCGTCAAAGAAGCGATCCATAATAGAAGCGCTGACTTCTGCCCCAATACCTCCTGTTTTCATACATTCTTCTACCACTATCACTTTATGGGTTTTCGCAATAGATGCCCCAATGGTTTCAACATCAAGGGGTTTGAGAGAGATTAAATCAATCACTTCTGGATCATATCCTTGTTCAACCAGCTTAGGCACGGCTTGCATCACATGATGGCGCATTCGAGAATAGGTAAGAATCGTTACATCTTTGCCTTCGCGGACTATTTCTGCTTTGTCAAGCGGTAACCAATATTCGTCTGCGGGTAAATCTTCTTTGAGGTTGTAGAGTAAGACGTGTTCAAAGAATAATACCGGGTTATTGTCGCGAATGGCAGATTTCAGTAATCCTTTAGCGTTATAAGGCGTTGAACAAGCAACAATCTTTAAGCCCGGAACTCCTTGAAAATAGGCTTCTAACCGTTGAGAGTGTTCTGCCCCTAACTGCCGTCCCACACCGCCTGGGCCACGAATCACCAGAGGCATGGTGAAGTTACCCCCAGAGGTATACCGTAGCATCCCGGCATTATTGGCAATTTGGTTAAATGCCAACAGCAGAAACCCCATGTTCATTCCTTCAATAATAGGACGTAGTCCCGTCATTGCCGCCCCAACCGCCATCCCGGTAAAGCTATTTTCAGCAATAGGAGTATCGAGAACTCGCAAGTCGCCGTATTTTTTACACAAATCTTTGGTAACTTTGTAAGAACCCCCATAGTGACCCACATCTTCCCCAAGAACAAGGACAGAGGAATCATTTCCCATCTCTTCATCAATCGCTTCACGTAGTGCGTTGAATAATAAAGTTTGTGCCATCTGGATTAGTTTGTATAAGGTTTAAAATGAAAATCTAGAACTGGAGTATTCTACCAGTTGGGCGATCGCTCTGGCTTGTACGAAAGCCATGTATCGCACCCAATTTAACTTGTGCGTTAAGTCTTCTAGAGTACCACGATTCCCTCATCTCAGATTTGACATCAAAAAAATAGCAAGGCGCTCATCGTTGAATCTATCGAACGCCTTACTCATGAAGTGAATACTGATTTAACACAGGAGAGGAGAACACTAAATATCTGCTGCGAGTATCCAGAACTCTAATAAAACTTATTCTCAATAAAAAATCAAGCTTTTAAAATTCACATAAGATAATTTTACTTTCCGCCTCACCCACAATCCTTGTCCAGTAAGCTTATTAGCCTGAGGTAAATAAAAGTAACAAATTTTTAACGTAAATTAATAATATAAAGTGGCAAAAGACTTGACATTAATCTCTTTTTTGTTGATTATTATTTTCAATTAAGTGTAGTGTTACTGCAACTTAATCTCAGTAAAAGGAGGTAAAGATGACTAGTATGGTACGTGAAACCTTTCCAGCAGAAGGGGAGTCATTTCCCTGGTGGGCTGGGAACGGTCGCTTAGCGAATTTATCAGGACGCTTACTCGGTGCTCATGTGGCTCACGCGGGTTTGATTGTCTTGTGGGCCGGGGCTTATACCCTATTTGAACTCTCTCAGTTCAACCCAGATGTCCCGATGTATGAACAAGGACTGATTTTGTTACCGCACCTAGCCGCTTTAGGCTTCGGTGTGGGCGCTGGAGGCGAAGTTGTGGATACCTATCCCTATTTTGTGATTGGAGCCTTGCACCTCATTAGTTCAGCTTTCTTAGGTTTTGGTGGTATCTTCCATTCACTTAAAGGGCCAGCAGTACTGGAAGACAAGTTTTCTTTCTTCGGCTACAAATGGGAAGATAGCAAAAAAATGACTACCATTATCGGCATTCACCTCTTATTGCTCGGAGGCGGTGCGTTTTTGTTGGTAGCCAAAGCAATGTTTTTTGATGGTTTATATGATACCGCAATCAGTGATGTGCGGGTAGTCACCAGTCCGACATTAAACCCCGCTACAATTTTCGGCTACTTGTTTGGCGGCGGCGGTAAATTTTGGTTAGCCGGAGTTGACAACTTAGAAGATCTCGTGGGGGGTCATATCTGGGTTGGCATTCTCTGCATTGGCGGTGGAATATGGCATATTCTGACTGAACCCTTTGGTTGGGCAAAACGCATATTGATCTGGTCAGGAGAAGCCTATCTCTCTTACAGTATCGGTGCTGTGGCTTTGATGTCATTCATTGCAACATTATTTGTTTCCGTCAACTCAATTGCCTATCCTCCCGAATTTTATGGGCAAACCTTGAATATCGGTGTCGAACAATTTCCCTATTTTCGCGATCCCACAGGGGCTTTAACTCCCCGAGTTTGGTTAGCCAATACTCAATTTTGGCTGGGCTTCTTCTTCTTGCAAGGTCATATTTTCCATGCCTTACGGGCTGCTGGATTTGATTTTCGCACAGGCAAACAAGAGGAAGCGTTAGTCAGCGAAGCGCAAACTCCTCAGGGGGTGGCTTCATGACTATTGCAGTAGCTCAAAAACAATATGACTGGTTGGCTGGAAATGCTCGCTTTACCAACCTCTCCGGTAAATTACTCGGTGCTCATGTGGCTCATGCTGGCTTAATTGTCCTATGGGCGGGAGCCATGACCCTATTTGAACTCTCGAAATTTGACCCTAGTTTACCGATGTATGAACAAGGGTTAATTTTACTGCCCCATTTAGCGAGTTTGGGCATTGGAGTTGGGGCTGGGGGCGAAATTGTTGATACTTACCCCTACTTTGCCATTGGAGTAGTGCATTTAATTAGTTCGGCAGTTTTGGGTGCAGGCGGACTGTATCACTCACTGTTGGGGCCAAATGTATTACGCCAAGACAACGGCTTTGTCGGTTTCTTTGGTTATGACTGGACAGATAAAGACAAGATCAGCAGTATCCTCGGCATTCATCTGATGTTGCTGGGGTTTGGGGCTTGGTTATTGGTTGCCAAAGCATTATTTTGGGGCGGACTATATGACGCAGCCATTGATAATGTTCGCGTTGTCACTGACCCGACTTTAAACCCCGGTCAGATTTTTAGTTATCTGTTTGGGTTACAAGGTGCAAAAGGAATGGCAGCGGTGAATAACTTAGAAGACCTCGTGGGGGGTCATATTTGGGTCGGGCTATTCTGTATACTCGGCGGCTTTTGGCATATTGTAACTAAACCCTTCGCTTGGGCTGAACGTATCCTCTATTGGTCGGGGGAAGCCTACCTCTGCTACAGTTTAGGCGCTCTAGCCTATATGGGTTTCCTGGCGGGTTATTTCACCACATTCAATACGATTGCTTACCCGGAAGTCTTTTACGGGCCAATTGATGGAACTGTTGCAGTTGCAAGCGCCCGTGTTTGGCTAGCCAATACTCACTTTGTCTTAGCTGGAGTCTTGTTGCTGGGTCATATTTGGCACGCGCTACGAGTACGGACAATTGCTGCATTAGGAGTAGACTATCGAGCACAGGTTTCGGCTAATTTGAGGGGAGATAATTAATGAGTACAACGGTTTCAATGCCCCCACGAAAGTATGGTTGGTGGGCAGGCAACGCTCGTTTAACTAACTTATCCGGTAAGTTACTGGGGGCGCATATTGCTCAAGCAGCCTTAATTGTATTTTGGGCTGGGGCTTATACCCTGTTTGAACTGTCTCAATATAACCCAGCCGCACCCATGTACGAACAAGGGTTAATTTTACTGCCTCATTTAGCCAGTTTGGGAATAGGTGTGGCAGAGGGGGGAGCAGTTGTGAATACCTATCCCTACTTTGCCATTGGTGTAGTGCATTTAATTAGTTCGGCTATCCTGGGCGCAGGCGGACTGTATCACTCATTGTTAGGGCCGGATGTATTGCCGCAAAAAGAGACATTCTCTGGTTTCTTTGGCTACGACTGGCGAGATCAAGACAAAATGACCACTATTATCGGTATTCATTTACTGCTGTTGGGTGGTGGTGCATTACTGTTGGTGGCTAAAGCGATGTTTGTCGGCGGGTTATACGACCCGGCAATAGAGTCTGTGCGAATAGTGACTCAACCGACATTAAACCCGGCGACGATCTTTGGTTATCTGGTGGGTGCTAAAGGTGATGCGGGTATGGCAGCGGTGAATAACTTAGAAGATGTGATCGGGGGTCATATTTATGTAGGAGTGATCCTGATAGCAGGCGGCTTTTGGCATATTCGCACTCAGCCTTACCCTTGGACGCAAAAACTGTTTTTATGGTCAGGAGAAGCCTATTTATCTTACAGTTTAGGCGCTCTGGCTTACATGGGATTGTTAGCGGCTTATTTTGTTACGGTTAACGATACCGTTTATCCCACAGCATTTTACGGGCCAGTGGGTTTGTCGGTGACGGAGGCTGGGGTGGTCACGTCTCGTACTTGGCTGGCAACGTCTCATTTTGTCCTGGCTATTTTATTCCTGTTTGGTCACTTGTGGCACGCGGTACGAGTGCGATCGCAAACCGCAAAATTCAGCCTCACTGTTGGTGATTTTATTACACCCGAGTCGAGTCAAGCTCAGTTACTGAAAATGACAGGACAGGTAACACAAAACGATCCAACGATTCTGTTTTTGCGAAATTTACCGATTTATCGCCAAGGCATTTCACCGCTATTTCGGGGATTAGAAATTGGCATGGCTCACGGTTACTTTTTAGCTGGGCCGTTAACCGTATTTAATCCCATCGATCAACCCGAGGCTGCAACACAAGCGGGTTTAATTCTAACGATTGTCGTTGTGGGTTTGATCACAATTTCGCTGTCTTGGTATCGGGTGAAAAAGCCGAATGAAGGAAATAATACTCGGTTTTATTGGTTAAAAGACCTAGATCAATGGAATCAATTTCGCGGTGGATTTTTAATTGGTGCTTCAGGAGGCGCTTTACTCGCTTATTTCCTACTGCAAAATGCTGAATTATTCAGAGCTTTAGTTGAGGGCGTTTCGAGTTAGTTATGGGTTATTTGTTATTGGAATAACCGAACAACGAATAACGAACAATAATCTATTCATGGAGATTCAATTCAGATGCAAAGTTACGGAAAGACTCGAATTAAATACGGTTGGTGGGCAGGAAATGCCCGTTTTGCTAATATGTCGGGGTTGTTTATTGCCGCCCATGTTGCCCAAGCAGCTTTAATCACATTTTGGGCTGGTGCATTTACTCTGTTTGAAATTAGCAAATATACTGCTGATATCCCCATGGGAGAACAAGGGTTAATTCTATTACCTCATTTGGCAACTTTGGGTTTGGGTGTGGGAGAGGGTGGCGTTGTCACCGATACCTATCCCTATTTTGTTATTGGTGTGGTGCATCTAATTTCATCAGCGGTTTTAGGGGCAGGGGCATTATTCCATACCTTCAAATGTCCTAATGATCTCAAAGATGCTTCTGGACCTGCCCGGAAATTTCACTTTGAATGGAATGACCCCAAACAGTTGGGGATTATTCTCGGACATCATCTGCTATTTTTAGGGGCTGGTGCATTATTACTCGCTGCTAAAGCCATGTATTTTGGCGGTTTATATGATGCCACAACTCAAACAGTTCGAGTCATCAGCAACCCCACCCTTGACCCACTGGTAATTTATAGCTACCAAACTCATTTTGCTAGTATCAGCAGTTTAGAAGATTTAGTGGGTGGTCATATTTATGTCGGTTTGCTACTCATTGGTGGCGGTATTTGGCACATTGTCAAAGAACCCTTACCTTGGGCAAAACGAGTATTAATCTTCTCCGGTGAAGCCATTCTCTCCTATTCCCTCGGTGGAATTGCCTTATGCGGGTTTGTGGCAGCCTATTTCTGCGCGGTCAATACTTTGGCTTATCCCGTAGAATTCTATGGCCCAACTTTAGAAATCAAATTGGGAATTACGCCTTACTTCGCCGATACCGTTGCTTTACCCAATGGCGCACATACGGCCCGCTGTTGGTTAGCCAATGCTCATTTCTTCCTGGCGTTTTTCTTCCTGCAAGGCCATCTCTGGCACGCTTTACGGGCAATTGGCTTTGACTTCCAACGGGTTGAAGATGCCTTGAATACTGTCGGTGAACCCCCAGCAACCCTTGTGGGTCAACCTGAACCTGTTAAGGCTAAGGCGGTAACTCAAGCAACAGAAGCATAATTTTACCTCACCTTTGTCTCAATATTACCTTTTCTGTGGAGGCGTTATATATAACGTCTCTACTACATCCTCTTCGACAACACAATCACAGTTTTAACTGACACCTCAATAACTATTGCGATCGAAAACCTTAATTCCATTCCTTCCACAACACAATGACAGTTTTAACTGACACCTCAATAACTATTGCGATCGAAAACCCTAATTCCATTCCTTCCACAACACAATGACAGTTTTAACTGACACCTCAATAACTATTGCGATCAAAAACCTTAATTTTACTCATCCCGAAAACCATGACAGTTTCAACTGACACGTAAATAACTATTGCGATCGAAAACCTTAATTCTACTCATCCCGAAAACCATGACAGTTTCAACTGACACCTCAATAACTATTGCGATCGAAAACCTTAATTCTACTCATCCCGAAAACCATGACAG
>JBARZE010000018.1:0-7662 GCA_049649525.1 Microcoleaceae cyanobacterium | reverse complement strand
ATATCAATTGAGGGTTGATGATACTGAATTTTCTCAGCAGCTTGTCTAAATTCTGCTATCATCGGTTCCATTAACTGAGAATGAAAGCCGTGGGATACTGTCAGACATTGGCTTCTGTATCCTTGTTTATTGAGAGATTCTACCACTCGGTTAACAGCCTTGTTGTCACCGGAGATTACGGTATTGTTGGGACTATTAATAACGGCGATATCTACAGAAGATTGTTGTAATTCTAAATGGGTTTTAACAGTGTCAACAGAGGCGAAAACGACTACCATTTCACCATTTTGAGGTAGTTGTTGAATTAAGCGGGCGCGAGTGGCAACGAGTTTTAATCCTTCTTCTAAACTGAAGACTCCGGCGACAGTTGCAGCAATGTATTCTCCTAAACTATGACCGATGAGAATATCGGGTTGAATTCCCCAAGATTTCCACATTTGAAATAGGGCATATTCCAATGCAAATAAGGCGGGTTGAGTATAAATGGTTTGATGGATTAAATGTTGAGAATTGGGAGAATATAACAGGTCTAGTAAGGGAATATCAAGTGAGGGCTGGAGGATTTCAGCGCAATGATTAATGGTATCTCGAAAGGTAGGCTGAGTTTGATACAGTTGTTGTGCCATGCCTTCATATTGTGAACCTTGTCCGGTGAAGAGAAAGGCTATTTTAGGATTATTTGAAGGTAATTTTTGTTGATAAATATAGGTTTTATGATTGAGACATTGACGTAATTCTTCAACAGAACTAGCCATAGCACATAGCCGATATTGAAAGTGAGAGCGTCCTGTATTTGCACTAAAGCAAATATCTGCTAAAGAGGCTTTTGAATAGGCTAAATATTGGTCATATTTTTGGATATATTCTTCTAAAGCTGTGGGAGTTTTTGCTGAAATGGTGAACAGATTTAAAGGACGATATTCTGAATTTTTAGTGAAATCAATAGGGGGAGATTCTTCTAAAATAATGTGAGCATTTGTTCCGCTAAAACCAAAGGAACTTATCCCAGCTAATCGAGGTGTTTCTCCTGAATTCCAAGGAATTGATTGTGTGGGAATAGTGAGAGGAAATTGTTCCCAATTAATATAAGGGTTAGGGGTTTTAAAATGGAGATGAGAGGGAATTTTTTCATGTTGTAATGCTAATACAACTTTAATTAATCCAGCAATTCCAGCCGCTGCTTCGAGGTGACCAATATTCGTTTTAACTGAACCGACAATTAATGGTTTTTCTGAGGTGTGAGTGTTGCCAAAAATAGCCCCTAATGCGCCTATTTCAATCGGGTCACCTAAACTTGTACCAGTGCCATGTGCCTCAATATAACTAATTTGATTAGGCTTAACTTTACTATTTTCTAAAGCTTGATGAATAACAGCTTGTTGAGAGGGTCCATTCGGAACCGTTAAGCCACTACTACGACCATCTTGGTTAATGGCTGAACCGCGAATAACAGCGAGAATATTATCTCTATTCGCAACAGCATCAGATAAACGTTTAAGAATAATAATTCCGCAACCTTCTGAACGAACAAAGCCATCTGCTGCCGCATCAAACGTCTTACAGCGACCATCAGAGGCGAGCATTCTAGCCTTAGAAAAGTTAATGCTAAATTCGGGAGAGATGATGCGGTTAACACCCCCAGCTAAAGCCAGGTTACATTCTTTATTTCGTAAGCTTTGACAGGCTAAATGAATACCAACTAATGAAGATGAGCAAGCCGTGTCTACAGCTAAACTCGGCCCTGTAAAACCCAGTAAATAGGAGAGGCGACCGGCGGCGGTACTATGAGAGTTTCCGGTAGCAAGATAAGCATCAATTTCGCGAATATCTTGGGTCAGTAATTGTTGAGAATAGTCATTACTACTAATTCCAATAAACACCCCTATTTGTTTTTGAGTTAGCTTTTCAGGAATGATTCCAGCATTTTCTAATGCTTCCCAACTGACCTCTAAAAGTAAGCGTTGTTGAGGGTCTAAACTCACTGCTTCTCTGGGGGCAATGCCAAAAAAATCTGCATCAAATTCAGCTAAATACGGGACAAATCCACCATGACGAGTCGATATTTTTCCGGGTATTTCTGGGTTTGGGTTATAGTATTTTTCTATATTCCAACGCTCAGGAGGAACTTCTGAAATAGCATCTTTTTCTTGCTGTAATAAACTCCAAAATTCATCAGGATTGTTTGCTCCCGGAAAGCGACAACCTAAACCGACAATGGCTATCGGTTCTGTCCGTTCCAATTCCATTTTTGTTAACTTAGACTGCATTTTTTCTAAGGCTTGGAATGCTCGGTTGAGTCTAGAGCGATTATCGATGGGTTCAGAAGTATTCTTATTCATCAGTTTACCTCCTCTAAGTTGATAAATTTCTCAATATCCTCTAACTTTTCATCAAGCTTATTTGCAATCTCATCTTCTGATAATTCTGTATTTGATTCTATCTCTAAATCTTCGGATACAGGCTCAGTGACCTCGATATCTGGCTGCTGAAACTCTATCGGAATAATACTTTCTAGATAGTCAATTAAAGCTTCTGTTGTCGGATAGTCAAATGCCACCGTAGAGGGCAAACTACATCCTAATCCTTTCTGTAAACGATTTTTGAATTCAACAGAGGTTAAAGAATCCATTCCTAAATCAAAAAATCCGGTTTTCATATCTAATTCAGTTGGTTTAAAGCCTAGAACTTTAGAGATTTCACCTCGAACTAATTTTTCTAATACAGCTCGACGATTTTTGATAGAAGCTTGTTGAAGTTGGGGTAACCATGATGATGATTTTTCTTGTTGTTGTGACTTATTAGTTGAACTAAATTCTGTTAAAAAAGGTGAATTAATATTAGCTTGTGTATTTCCTTGTAAAAATTGTGTCCAGTCAATCGGAATTACACCCACTTGTGGCTGAGGCTGAATAATTAATTGTTCTAAAATTTCTAATCCTTGTGTGGGAGAAATCATTCCCACGCCTGTTAAATTAATATTAGCTTTGTCTTGATTTGCTGCTGCTCCAATATCCGACCACGCTCCCCAATTAATACTCAGTCCGGGTAGTCCTAAACCATAACGATAGTGTGCTAAAGTATCTAAAAAAGTGTTAGCCGCGACATGATTTCCTTGTCCAGGTGAACCGAATAATGCTGTTGCTGAAGAAAACAGAATAAACAAGTCTAGAGATGGATTTTGAGTCATGAGATGTAAATTCCAAGCCCCTTGAACTTTGGGAGCCATTACCTGATCAAATCGTTCGCGGTTGAGTTGCATTAATACGCCATCATCGAGCACTCCAGCGGCGTGAAAAACACCCCTTAAAGGAGGCATATTTTGTTCTATATTTTGGCATATATCAGTAATTTGATTAAAGTTAGAAACATCGGCTTGCTCAATTAAAACTTGCACTCCGGCTTCTTCTAATTGAGTAATTTTGGATTGAATTTCAGGATTAACTGAACGACGACTGACTAAGACTAAATGTTTTGCTCCTTTCTCAACTAACCAGCTTGCGAGTAGTAATCCTAAACCCCCAAAACCGCCAGTAATTAGATAAGTTCCATCTCCCCGAATGGGTGAGTTTGAAATTACAATTTTACCAATATGTTTGGCTTGCTGCATCTGTCGAAATGCTTTTTTTGCCTTTTGAAGTGGAAACACTTGTCGGGGGAGTGGATGAAGTTTATTGTCTTTAAATTGCTGCATTAAATGCTGCAACATTAATTTAATTAAATCAGGTTGCTGATTACACTGTTCAACTAAATCAATCTTAAAATAGGAAGCATTGGGTTTTATGTTATCAACTTGATTACGATTCAGACCACTCTTACCGATTTCAATAAAACGTCCGTTATTTTTAAGTACAGAGAAACTTTTATAAATAAATTCACCTGACAAAGAATTAAGAACGATATCAACACCCTCACCTTGAGTTTGCTGCATAATTTCATCGGCAAAGTCCAATGTTCGAGAGTTCATAATGTGTTGAATTCCTAAGGATTTGAGAAATTCCCATTTACTCGGACTGGCTGTTGCAAATACTTCCGCCTCCGCTTGTTGGGCTAACTGCACCGCTGCTTGACCCACACCACCTGCTGCGGCATGAATTAGAACACGGTCGCCTTTTGTCATTTTGGCGAGATAATTTAAAGTATAGTATGCGGTTAGGAATGTAACTGAAATTGTTGCCGCTTCTTCAAAGCTTAAACTATTAGGAATTGCCGCCACCATTGCAGCATCAACAGTCACAAATTGACTGAAACTACCCGAAGCAATTGCGATAACAGCATCTCCTATATTTAAACCTTGAACTTCATCACCTATGCGGACAATTTCACCCGCACATTCACATCCTAATAAACCTGCATCTCCAGGATAAAGCCCCAAAGTATTGAGAATGTCACGAAAATTAAGTCCCGTTGCTTTGACTTTAATTTCTACTTCTTTGGCGTTGGGTTGACGACGAGGCGAGGGCTGAATTTTAAGATTTTCTAATGTTCCTCGTTGAGAAACGGTGAGTCGATAGGGTTCATTTATAGTTTCTAAAATATCTTTATTTTCTGATGGATTTGAACGGGCTAATCTGGCAACTAAACGGATATCATTTTGCCAAGCAATTTGATCTTCGTTGCTGTTTGTATTAAGTTCTTTCAGTATAATTTCTGCTTGATTTTCTACGTTATATTCAGCCGATAAATCAATTCGGATACATTTAAGTTCGGGATGTTCCAAAGCAATCACTTTTCCTATTCCCCAAACCGGTGATTGCACAATTCCCGATAAACTTGCATTTTCTCCAGTTGAAATAGACTCACGAGTTACTAACCATAAATCCGGTAATTCTGAATCTAAAGTCTTAACTAAAGATTGAACGATATTTAACGTACTATTCCATCCCAGTCTAGACGCTATTTTTAATTCTTCCGAAGTTAAGTTTTCAACTTGATGACTTTCTAAACTCCAGAGATTAATTACACCTTTTACCGTGATTTTTTGAGTGTTCAGTGTTTTAAGTAAATTAGAATAATCACTAACGTTACTAGAATCTATATGGAACCCATTTTCACTAACCTGTTTATATTCTGAACTTGGAAAAACGAGTATTGATGCTTCTCCAACGGCTTGTAAATTTTTTGCTAACTTTTGACCCACTCCTTGGCGATCGGCAAAAATTAACCAGTGTTTTTGAGCTTGATTTTCTACTACTCTATTCGCTCCTTTTTTAGCAACAATTACTGCTTGCTGAGAAAAAAGATTGGGATTAAATTGCGAGGGGACAAGCGGAGTAATTTGTTCAAATCCATTTTCTGATAATAAATTATGCCACTGTGACACAGAAATTAGAGGATATTTTGCACGTAAATTATCATCACTAAATTTCCACCATCCTTCTGTTAAACCAAAGATAATATCTAGCCAGCAGGAAGGTTGAGTTCCTTCAAGTAAAACCAGCATTCCTCCGGGTGCTAAAAGTTGTTGAACATGAGCTAAAGTTTGACGTAAGTCTGCGGTGGCGTGCAATACGTTCGCAGCAATAATCAGGTGATAACTTTCTGGTTTATATCCTTGTGAATTTGGTTCAATTTCAATGTCTAAAACTTGATAGCGAATAAAGGAATAATCTTGAAATTTCTGTTGTGCTTTTGTTGTGAATAAGGGAGAAACATCTGTAAAGACGTATTCTACATTTTGATCTTTTAAATGTGGTAAAATATAAGCTGTTGTTCCCCCTGTTCCCGCCCCAATTTCAAGGGTTTTTAATTTTTGGGTTTGAGGTTGATTTTCTAACGCTTTCTGAATTACTTTTTCAACTAACGTATTCATCACTATAGCGCCCGGAGAGTTCTGGTAAAGTTGAGTTAAAAAGCTAATATCTCCAGATGGAAAAAGTAACTGTATTGGGTCACATTTTCCTTGTAATACTTGCGCTAAATGAGAACCACAAGCATTTAAAATTGAAAGTTCTGCTGATATTTCGGAATCTCTATAGAGTTTATTTTCAGTATTAAAATCAGTCTGAATAGGTTCTTGAACTACTTCCAAGGCTTGATTATTTTTTTGTATAATTCCTGCTTCTAATAAAATTTCAAGTAATCGTTTCAACAGACGTTTGTATTGATTTTTTATTCCTAACTTCTCGACTAATTCCTGAGATAAAAATTGCTGTTTAGCCTTAAATTCCAACCCCATATCTCTAAAAGCTTGAATAATATAGCTAACACTTAAATTGTCTAATTGAGGTAAAAATTCTGCATAGTTTTTAAATTGTGGCTGATTTAAAAATTGGCTAACATCAGGGATAATATTATCAATAATTTCCGGGATATTAACTTCAAAGTTAGTGACTGATAAACTCAAAGGTTGAGGTTTCCATGTAACGGTATATAACCAATTCTGTAAATTTGTTGTGGACTTTCCAAGAACAGCTTCACGACTGACAGCTTGAATTTGCAATTGATTAATTTCTGCAATAACTTTTCCTTTGGAATTGCTAATCAAAATATCAGCAAAATAAACTTTAGGATTAGATGTGGAATGCAGTTTAACTTGACTCCATAAATTCTCTGTATCTAGCTGTTCTTGAATGAAAAACTGCTTAAAACTTACAGGTAAATAAGTATCTAACTGTTCCTCTGCAAAGGCTGCCCCTATTGCCTGAAAACAAGCATCGAGTAAAATAGGATGGATTTGATAACGATTCAGTTGTTCTATAATCGCTTTGGTGGGTTTAATTTTAGCAATAACTTGCCTTTTTTCTGCGTTTAATACTGGATAAATTTTATCGATAATTTGAAAGGATTTACCATAGCAAATTCCTCTATTTTGATAATCTTGATAAAAAGCTTCAACAGGTTTCGGAGTTCCCTTTTCTGCTTCTTCTAGATTGAATTCTTTTTGACTTGGAACTGTATCATTTTTAAGAACTAACTTCCCACTTGCATGATTTTTCCAGGCTTGCGTGGCTTCTATTCCGCTATAAATTTCAAAGCGATAATCTTGATTATCCTGCGGTATTAGTATCAGTTGAACTGTTTTTTCTTTATTCTTAGGAAAAACCATCGCCTGATGTAAGACCACATCTTCTAAGCAAAATTGACCTGTTGAGTTAACTTTTTTTGCCGCCGATAACGCCATTTCTATATAAGCTGACGCGGGTAAAACGACTTTGTCAAATATTTGATGTTCTTGCAGAAAATTAGGATGATTATGAGATAATTTACTTTCAAAATGAATAGTTTGTGAGTTGGCTAAATTAACTTTATTACCTAGTAAAGGATGAAGCTTTTGATAATTTTGATAAGGTTTAATCTCCGGTATATCTTGCCAATAGCGTTGCCGTTGAAAAGGCATTGTGGGTAACGCTACCCGTTGACGAGAATAATCTGAGTCAAACCCTGACCAATTTACCTCCACTCCCGCCACATATAACTGAGATAAACTCGATAACATGGTTTGCCAATTCTCTTGTTTTGGTGTCAGACTTCCTAACCAAACTTTTTCTGAATCTTGTAAACAACTTTGCCCTAAATTGACTAACGTAGGTTTCGGTCCTATTTCCACAAATATATCTATTCCTGCCTGGTTTAATGTCTCTATTCCCGATGCAAATTTCACGGTTTGACGCAGATGACGACACCAATATTCGGCTGTAGCAATTTCTTCTGTTGCTACATTTC
>JBARZE010000017.1:0-229284 GCA_049649525.1 Microcoleaceae cyanobacterium | reverse complement strand
AAAGATTAGATAAGGCTGTTATCACTTCTGCTGTATGGGGCAGGCATGAGGGAGAGGATGATGAATTGACAGACCCAATTGTTACCGGGGTCGAGGTTAACTGGGTTGGATAATTCAATTGTATTTTTAGTTTTGATACCAAAACTTTGATACCAAAGTTTGGTATCAATAATCAAAACATAATAGAGGAAATAGAAAAAATGGGAATATTCACCTCATCAACATCATCTATTGATATCACAAGTCATGATCATGACAATCAATACAAAGACATTAACTGGACTCCTGGCTGGGATGACTTGCCAACATTAAGAGGCACTTTCTCTCCCTACCCTTTCGGAACGGGCTGGAGATGCTCTTCTCAAGGTTGGTGGAGTCGTCAAAAAAACCATGTGATTATTACTGCACATGTAACAATCACTCAGATTGGACAAGCTTCAACCTTTCAGATTGCTGGGTTGCCATTTCCCGCAAAAACGGTAACATTTTGTAGTTGTAGAGTTGCAAATTCAAAATCAGTCCCTGCCTCATGCGGTCAAACTGGATACGTTGATAATTCACTTTTTACACCTCAATATCTCTCTGGCTCTAATTCAGCTTTAAATGATTATTCAGTTGATGAAATAAAAAAATATACTTACTGTTCGTTTAGTGCTTATTACGAAATTTAATTCTAAAAAACATGGAAATCACTTATCATTTAGAGAATCTATCATTAAATAAAGACTTAATTGTTTCTATTGTCAGAAGAGAACAAACCAAAATATCAGAAGATAAAATTTTTAATAGTTTTTGGGCGACAACAATTGAACCCGATATTAATATTGATTTAAAGGAAAAACTTTCTAAAGATGGAGCCGAGTTAGATGGACGATTTATTTATTTTATTGAGAATATTCTTCAGCCTGCATTAGTAGCTTTGTGGAGAGAAACTTAAGCAAGTTTTGAAATTTAGGCAAGTTTTGAAATTTAGGCATAAAAAAAGAGGGGGTTAAATCCCTCTTTGTCATTATCAGGCTATAGTTTACCAGAGAACAGAAAAACTCAATACCTTATTATAGTGAGCTATTCTGTTAATCGGTAGATAACCCTTAAAATCGCTTTCACTTCAGGTGAGTCAGTGTCAAACTTCAACCGGATTAATTCTTCAATCGCAGCCTCATAGCTGAGTGGTTGTTTGCTGTGTTTTGTTAGAATATCAATTGAAGTCTTAAAGTTAGAACGACGCTTATAGACTGAGTCGTTAGTTTGAACTGAGTGACCCATAGCTCTAGCTCTAATCTCTTGAGGTATGCCGTACATCTCTCCCAGTTGATTGTATAAGTGCCTTAAGGCGTAGACTTGAGTTATGGGACATTTCATTGATATCAACCTTGCTCTATGCTGTTGATTGAAGCCCGTTACTATCGTGCCAGGTTTAACACCTTTTCTGGGTTTGTAGATTGGCAACCGTATATTTCTGATACCTAACTCATCAATCATCTGGCTATTGTTAGATATAGGATTGATTACTCTTTCACCTGTTTTAACACTAGCCCCAAAATAGGTGAATTCTCCAATTACTAGCAACAACTCTTTGTTATTAGGGTCATTGATAGCAGGAACAGTTACACCGTCTTTTTGATATGGCTGGGTTAGGTTTTGAGCAGCAGCAATCTCAGAGGGGCGCAAGCCATATAGACCTGCCATGTCAGTAACCCATAACCAGTTAAGCCTAGCGTCACCCTGTTGCCTGTTCGCCATTGAATAAGCTCGTTCGTAGGCTTGATTGCGCCAACTCGTATACTGACTTAAGCTGATGCTCTGCTTTTCGGCGTACTCTGTTTGAGATGGGTCAATTTCGTCAAGCTGACTTAACAAGTCTTTAACGTTATGCGCCTTTCTGGCGATCGCCTTTATGACTCTATAACTATCCTTAAAGGACTTAGTCCCTTGCGGGTTGTGATACAAGACTTGTCTCATTTCATCCCAGTCAGGTACTTTGTCCCAATCGGAAAACCGCTTAAACCTTACCCCGTAATGACTATTAAAGCTAGAGATATCACTGGCTATAGCTCTAGACCTTTTGCGCTTGGTATTGCGGTGACGGCCATTAAAATACTTGTCTTCAATCTCCTTAAAAATTTCTCGATAGGTTTTGAGGTCATTTTTAAGGGTGTTAATTCCGAGTATCTCATCGCCATACCACTGCCAGAACTCACTTACTTTAGAGAAGCTATCTAGAGCCTCTCTAACCTTATGAGCTTTAGCGACAGCCTCAATGATGCCTTCCTCGGTGAATGACGTGCCACAGGTTTTTGAGGTTCTCTTACCAGTGGTAGGGCTGGTAAATTGCAATTTTAGCTGAGTGCCTTGTTGCCATTTCAGTGATACCCCTTTAGGGCATTCCTTGCGCTTGCGTTGGTAAAAGGCCATCAAGTCCCCAAATGACTCGTACAACCCATTTCCACCGACTTGTATTTTGCGACTCATAATCGACTCAATTTTTCTAGGTTCAGTCGAGTAGTTAAATCGTCAAGTCCTTGACCCGGTAGGGCCTATATAACTATGGTATCGGTTCGAGTCCGCTTAGCTCCATGATTAATTAAATATTGATAAAAAGAGTGACTCGTCTTTAGTCTATTGCGTGTTTCTCATGCTTTATTGGTTTAAATGACAGATAATCCATGACAAACAGTAAATCTCCCATTAATGCGATTTGGCTGATGATGATTGTCTCAGCAACGGTGGTGGCGGCTTTTAGGGGAACTTTAGCAGAGGTGACACAGGCTTGCTTTGAGGCGGCTGAAACAGCGGTTACCTTAGCCATTGGTTTAATTGGGGGAATGGCGTTGTGGTTGGGTTTAATTCGGGTTGTAGAAGCAGCAGGAGGCATGAGAGAAATTGCCCGGTTTATTCGTCCTGTGATGATTCGCTTATTTCCTAGTGTCCCGGCTGAACATCCGGCGATGTCTGCGATGGTGTTGAATATGGCGGCAAATGCATTAGGGTTAGGCAATGCAGCCACACCAATGGGTTTAAAAGCGATGACAGAATTGGATAAATTAAATCCGGGTAAAGGAACTGCAACCGATGCGATGATTTTATTTTTAGCAATTAATACTTCTTCAGTAACATTAATTCCGATTGGTGTGATTACAGTTCGCGCCAGTGGCGGGGCAGAAAATCCTGCAGCAATTGTATTACCCACATTACTCGCAACAGTTTGCTCCAGTTTGACTGCTATTATTCTATCAAAAATATTGGCTCGTCGTCAATCAATTTCTCAGATCAATTCTGAAGTAAACACAACAGAAACAACTGAACATCATCAAGTCGATCGACCGATTATAGAAGTAGCATCTGAGACCTTACGGCCTCCTTCAAAAATAGGTCAATTTATTTTTATCAGTTTCATCGCCTTATTGATTGTAGCGATTATTCATCATCTGATTCAAACTGAACTCAATCTATTAATTAGTCCTCAAACTTTTGAACAAGTTTCGAGCGCCATTATCCCATTACTGATTTGTGTTATCTTATTATTTGGCTATTTTAAAGGTGTTCCGGTGTATGAAACAGTAACGGAAGGAGCCAAAGAAGGATTTCAAGTCGCAGTCAGAATCATCCCATTTATGGTAGCTGTTTTTGTCGCTATTGGCATGTTTAGGGCAAGTGGAGCATTAACTATAATTGCCAGCATTTTATCTCCTCTAACCACTCAAATCGGTTTACCCACAGAAGCATTATCAATGGCATTAATTCGCCCTCTTTCCGGCAGTGGTGCATTCGGACTAATGTCTGAAATTGTAGAAAAAGATCCTAACAGTTTTTTAGCCTATTTAGTCAGTACAATGCAGGGTTCGACAGAAACAACATTTTATGTAATTGCTGTTTATTTTGGCAGTGTTAGTATTGTTAACACTCGTTATACATTACTAGCGGCTTTATCTGCAGATATTGTCGGCATGCTTAGTGCTTTAATAATTTGTCACATCACCTTTTAAACAAATAAACAGTTATTTTTATTGCCCGTAGTTTTACTGAAATTATTATCGTGGAATATATATCTCTCAAACTAAAAAACCGTAGTCTAACGGATGTGCAGTTAGTCAATTTGAGAGTAAAGTAATACTAACTGAGGAAATACGTCTTAATTTAAGTCTTAGGTTTATCTACCTTTCCTAAAATATTCCTAGTTTTTTGAACCTTTAATAGAGCAAAATACAATGATTACAACTTTCATGATAGGTGGTTATACTTTAACTTTCAGCTTAGTTTTCTTGAAATATATTCAACGATTTACTCAAGATTCTACTACAGCAAATTCTGATAAAGCGTCCTGGTTTGTTTTGATTCTTGCTAGTTTATTATGGCCTGTTTCATTACCGCTTTCTGCATTAGAGCGGAATGTGAAAAAGACACAACTTGCATTTTACGAGTCTGAATCTCAAATAGGTTTAATATATCTTGATCGTGAGCTTCAGACTTATTCAGAATTTGTCAAAGAAAAAACTAAACCGGAAAAAGTAGAAGTTTGATTGTTGTTGATTATTGATCATTTGTAACTTGCCGTATTAGAGTTTAGGTTTCAGGAGGTAGAGATTTGAGGGGGTAAGAATCTAGGGATTTTAAGTAATAAGTAATAAATTGTAAATCATAAGTAGAAGAAAGATAGTTATAATCAGAACTTTATTACTCATTACTCATGATCTACGCCTCGGCGTTGAGGCAGCCTGTATACAACGCTGAGGCTGGTTTCTTACTCTCTGTCTATAGCGCTGTCAGTATTGCCGCGTGTGAAGCAAAAAGATGAACCCTTGAGCGCTCATCACTCAAGAAATTATATTTAATAAATTAGCCTGAGTTAGAAGCACTATAATTGTATTAAAAATTTCTGTATTATAACGATTGTAACTTAACGAACAGAAGATTAACTATTAATTTAAAATCTGAATATAATAATTATTTTAAGTAAATTATAGAGAAAATTGAGTCAAAATAGTAATAATTTTTAAAAATATAATTTATTCTCAAAATCATTTTTTATTCTCATTTATCTGATAAATCATTGGTAATGCCTACAGTAATAAGTTGATGATTATGCTCGGAAATAAACCGACAGCCTTAACCATGAACTCAAAAGTCATTAAGATACTGATCCAACTAATCGGCCCCAAAGAATCCGTTTCAAGTCTATCTGGTAAAGAAAAAAAATATTTTTTTAATCGATATAATTATATTATCTGGACAACATTTTCCTCTGTTTCTCTTATTATTATCTCTCTGTTCTATTTACAATTTTATTTTCGATATCAATATAATAAACACCAATTAGAAAATCAATTTGAAACGCGATCCATTAATTTAAATTATGAAATTAAAGAAGCAGGCGATCATGTGAAAATTATGCAAAATTATGCTCAAAGTTATTTACTCAAAACTTTAACAGAAAACCTGCAACCTTCTTTACTACTAAACAGTTTAACTCAGCTCCCCGATCAAGAATTTTATGCCTTAGACTCTATTCCTGCTCCTTTCACCTCAAAAAATACCGCAAATTTATCAGGAAAAGGTATTCTAAAACAGTTTAATGATGAGAAAAAGCGTGAAATTGAACTGGCATTGACCTTGAATCCGCTGTTTGAATCTATTGCAAGCAGTATGCCCAATATTACTTGGATTTACTATACTTCTAAACATCAATTTATTAATCTCTATCCTTGGGTTTCCTCCGAGGATTTTTTATTTCATAAAGAAGTATATGACCAAGATTTCTATATGATGGGACTACCAGAAAATAACCCAAATCACCAATTATTCTGGACAAAAGCCTATATTGATACTGCCGGAAAAGGATTGATGGTGACAGCAGCAGCGCCAGTGTATGATGGGAAGCAATTTCTGGGGACAGTTGCTCTGGACTTAACTTTAGATGTATTAAGCAATTTTGTCAGAGCCTTAGAAATTCATGGCAGAAAACAAACCAATGTGTTTGTCATGGATCGCTATAATAATCTCCTGGCTCATCCCACCCTAGTCAGCTCCCAAGATCAAGAAGTTAAATCAGCTTTGGAGGCTTTTCCGTTAGAATTGCGCGATCAAATTGAACATATTAAAACCCTTTCACCTGGAATATTTAATCGTGTGGGATCTTACTTGGTTATCCGTCAAGAGTTAGATAATGCACCCTGGGATTTGATATTTTTGCTATCCCGTAAAAAGATGGCATTAGTAACAATTGCAGGAATGAGTTGGCTGTTTTTAATGTTTCTTCCCGGTTTAGGATTAATTTTGGTAATTGCTAATCATTTAACTGAAAAAAAATTTATTCGTCCAGCAGGTTTATTAGTGAAATATATTGAACAAGAAAGTCAAGAAAAATCAATCATTCCTCCTAATCTTCCCTCAGCTTGGCAACCTTGGTTTTTACAAATCAGCTCTATTTTTCAGCAAAATCGCAGCTTATTAGCGCAATTAGAAGAAGCCAATCATACCCTCGAACAAAAAGTCAGCGATCGCACTGAAAAACTATCTACAACTACTCGCGAATTAGAGAGCAAAAATATAGATTTAGTCCAAACGCTTAAACAACTTCAACAAGCTCAAGCTCAGTTAATTCAAACCGAAAAAATGTCAAGTTTAGGGCAAATGGTGGCGGGAGTGGCTCACGAAATTAATAATCCGATTGGTTTTATTTATAGTAATATCGATTTATTGTCTGAATATACCCAAGATTTACTAAATTTAATTCATTTATATCATGATTATTTACCATCAATTCCAGCGGAAATATATCAAGAACGAGAGTATATAGAAATTGATTTATTAGAAGAAGAAATCCCCGAAATCTTACAATCAATGCATACCGGAACTCGACGAGTTCGAGATATTATCCTGGCTTTGCGTAACTTTTCTCGGCTTGATGAAGCTGAATATAAAGCGGTTAATCTGCATGAAGGAATTGATAATACTTTGATGATGATTCAATATAAAATGGATAAAATTGAGATTATTAAACAATATGAAAAACTTCCGTTAGTTACTTGTTCTGCCCGAGATATTAACCAAGTTTTGATGGGTATTTTTAATAATGCAATTGATGCAATTGAACAAAAATATACTGAGAATATTGAAACAGAATCTTACAAGGGCAGAATTATAATTCAGACAGAATTTCAGCAAAACCAACAAATAAAACTCCGAATTACTGATAACGGGGTTGGTATTCCTTCTCATATCATTAATCGCATCTTTGATCCCTTTTTCACCACTAAAGAAATCGGTAAAGGAACGGGCTTAGGAATGGCAATTGCCTATCAAATTATTATAGAAAAACACGGGGGTATTATTACCTGTAATTCGACTGTAGGAAAAGAAACTTCATTCGAGATTACGCTTCCTATCGCCCGACAAACTCACAATAACCAACATACACTTAAAGCCAGTTAGAATGCTATTTATTGAATAAAACAAACTCCCCCAACTTGATTAAATTAGGGGAGGAGATAGGATTAAAACTCAGACTAGAAATTAAACCGCTACAGCAGTTGCTTTCAGTTCAAATAACCGTTCGATGATGTCTTCAACCACTTTATCAGGGGTAGATGCGCCGGAGGTCACACCGACCACAAGTTCACCGCCCGGTAACCAATTCTTCGTGATTTCTATCTCTTTTTTCAGGGGTTTATGCTCTATTTCATCGGCTGAAAGAATTCGTTCTACGCTATCAATATGATAAGAAGGAACCTCTCTTTCTATTGCCATCTCTTGTAAATGAGTTGTATTAGAAGAATTAAAACCACCAATTACAATCATTAAATCTAACTTCTCTTCAACTAGTTCTAACATCGCATCTTGTCGCTCTTGGGTGGCATCACATATCGTGTTAAAACTTTGGAAATGATTGTTAAGTTGAGCGGGGCCATATTTTTTCAGGATGGTATGTTCAAACAACTTACCGATTTGCTCTGTTTCAGTTTTCAGCATTGTCGTTTGATTAGCAATACCGATATATTCTAGATCTTTCTCCGGATCAAATCCTTCTGAATGAGCGTGTTTGAACTTTGCTAGAAATTCAGTTTTTGAGCCGCCATTAAGAATATAATCAGCCACATATTCAGCTTGTTCCAGATTAAGAACCACTAAATATTTATCCGCAAAAGAACTGGTGGCAATCGTTTCTTCGTGATTATATTTGCCGTGAATAATTGAGGTGTAGTCTCTTTTTTTATGCTTCTCAACCGTATTCCAAACTTTAGACACCCAAGGACAAGTGGTATCAACAATCTTGCAACCCTTATCATTGAGGATTTGCATTTCCTGCACACTCGCCCCAAACGCAGGTAAAATCACCACTTCCCCAGCACCCACCACCGAAAAATCCTTGTTTCCTTCAATAACTGGGATAAAGCCAACATTCATCTGCTGTAAATGCTGGTTCACCGAAGGATTATGAATGATTTCATTGGTAATCCAGATGCGCTCTGTGGGGAAATGTTCCCGCGTTTCATAAGCCATCGCCACCGCACGTTCAACCCCCCAACAGAAGCCAAATGCCTCCGCTAGTCGAATGGTTACATTACCCCGGACTAAAGTGTGATTGCGATCTCGAATTTGCTGAATCAGCTTGCTGTCGTAGGCCGTTTTCATCACCCCTTCAACTTCGGCTTCATGTCCAAAGCCTTTACGGTGGTATGATTCTGATTGTTGGAGAGAACGTCTAAAAGCTTTTGTATCCATAATGGGTTTTAAATTTTAAATAGAGCGCACTTGTCTCTACTGATTGTAAAACTTAAGGGCTGATTTTGCTTGGATCTGCTTCCACTTTGGGTGGTTTACGGTTGTTTTTGAGCCTGAGTGTACTAACATACAATTTTTAATATTCAGTCCTGACTTTTGATTCAACCGTTGTTAATTGTAGTAGCACAATTGCTTACAGACAGAAATGCTTTAAACAATATTGTGGTTCTGTAGATTCACTCAAACAGTTGATCTGCAAATCTCACAAACCCAATGTTAAAATTCAAACAAGATATTTATGTATGACTATAATTCAATATTGCAATAAGGTAATGCTAATGAAATCAAAAATAGTTATTTTATTCGGTTCAATTTGTCTGCTTTTGTTGGGAACCGTTCCTCGTGCGACGGCGAATGTTCGTAGCGATGATCAAACGAATTCCCAAAAATTTAATGAGTGGGTTTCTCCCCTCCCCGAGTCGGAAACAACAGAGGTTTCTCAAGCGACTGTTTCTCAAATTGAGTCGGGGCAGGAAAATTCTACCTGGACACCTCGACTGCTTCAACAGTTACAACAGCAGTTTGTTACACCAGAGTCTGCCACTGAGTCGCAGCGAGAATTTACAACCCCACAAACTCAACCACAATATACAATTCGTGACTCTGAGACTGAGTCTTTTTCTCAACCGACTGTTTCCCCAATTGAGTCGCAGCGGGAATTTACAACTCCACAAACTCAACAAGACTATACTATTCGTGAGTCGCAAACAACAGATTTTTCTCAACCGACTGTTTCCCCTACTGAGTCGCAGCGGGAATTTACAACCCCACAAACTCAACCACAATATACAATTCGTGAGTCACAGCGGGAATTTACAACCCCACAAACTCAACCCACCCAAGAACCTCAACGCGGATTTTTTAACCGTAACCCACAAACCGATTTATTTTCTCAACCCTTTTATGAAGGTAGCCAAACCCCTATCCGGCGCAGAGTATTAGAGCGGGGAACTGAAGGCGCTCAGGTTCGAGGCTTGCAACAACGTCTACAAGTTCATGGCTTTTATCAGGGCGAGATTGATAGTTTATTTGGCCCTCGAACAGAATCTGCTGTAATTGCATTTCAACAGGCTAATGGACTCGATGTCAGCGGACTGGTTGAACGGGATACCTGGAAAGCACTCGAAACCGATCCAACGCCAACTCTATTAAGTGAAGTCTTAGCAAAAGGCGATCGCGGTTCTAAGGTTCGCACATTACAAACTCGTTTGCAAGCCAAAGGCTATGATCCAGGCCCGGTTGATGGCGTGTATGGCGGTTTGACTCAGTCGGCTGTGATGGCTTATCAACAAGCTAGAGCACTCGATGCTAGCGGTGTTGTCGATGATACAACCTGGACAGCTTTAAGCCAAGAATGGTCACAGTAATGAATCATCAAAAATTGTGGTGTGAGGTTTTAATTTCATCTAAAATTCATCGGGGCAGTTCCTTCAATTGTCCCGAGCGACTGTTATACTTTTTATTTCCCATCTACTCATTTATAGATTAGAGAAATTACACGGAAAATTATTCAACTTTTCGTTTTTTCGTTAAATATTTTGCGGTTGGATTAGAATAAGAGTCAATATTTTTAGAAAAAGATCGATATTCAGCTCAATTAGCAACATCATCAGCTTTAATTGAGCTTGGAAAAAATGGTAGAGTAATATACAATTAGTTTAGACATAATAATGATCTGAGATAATAATAGCGGTGTTGTTCCTCTTGTATGGGTGTTCACGAGGAGGAATTTCTACTGAGCTAACTTTGTGCCTCTACTTCTTACGTGGCTTTAACGCAGTTGTGCGCGTTTGCCATCTAGAGAAGCACTATGCCATATCTAAGCTAATTTCCTAATATTCTCTCATCATCATTTTTTCTTAAGGGGGTTTCATGGCAGATGAGGATTGCAGTAATTGCGCTCAGCCTGAATTACGTGAGGTTAAGCTTGTTAATGTATGTCCAGGGAAAAAAATAGAAATCACATTTGATGTCAAGCATATAGAGAAAGAAAAACCACCCGACCCACCGCCACCACCGCCACCACCGCCGCCCGCTAAAAATCACGTAGGAATTGTCATTTTATTGTTGGTGTCCCTGGCTGTGGCCATCAATTGTTATTTAGAGATTGGGGTTAAGTTTAGGAAAGATATACCTGATTTTAGGAATGATAAACCTCGTCCGTCCATACCTTATTGTCCTAAACCTTATCCTTCTCCTTGTCATTAGTTTGAGATCGAGTTGTAGGGTGCCTCACTGACGCACTACTACCCCACTAATCTAGTACTGCTGTCATTCCAGTTAGATTGCTATCAATTATTGTCGCCGTTAAGATACTATTTTAATCAGTATTGCAACAAAACTCAGACCTCAACCGATGAAAAATCTCTGGAATGACCAAGAAGCCGCCCAATATCAGGGAGATTTAGAATTAAGAGTTTATACCTCACGACTACTCGGGCGAGATCCCTCTTTAGTATTACATGGCGGTGGCAATACATCGGTGAAAATACAAGAAACAAATTTAGTCGGTGAGCCGGAAGATATTCTTTATGTTAAAGGCAGTGGTTGGGATTTAGCCACTATTGAAACAGCCGGATTTTCCCCGGTGCGGATGCCACATTTATTAAAATTAGCGAAATTAGAAACATTATCGGATTCTCAAATGGTGAATGAGTTAAAAACTCAGATGACCCGTGCCAGCGCGCCTTCACCGTCTGTTGAAACCATTTTACACGCTACATTACCTTATAAATATGTCGATCATACTCACGCCGATGCTATTATTGCTGTTACAAATACAGCCAAAGGATTAGAGCGAATTCAAGAAATTTATCGGGAAAAAGTGGTAGTCATTCCCTATACAATGCCCGGTTTTGATTTAGCGAGATTATGTGCCGAATATTTCAATAAAGACGCAACAGAAAAAACCATTGGTATGGTATTAATGAATCATGGGATATTTTCGTTTGGAAATACCGCCAAACAATCTTACGATCGGATGATTGAGTTAGTGGGGATGGCGGAAGCCTATTTAGAAGATCATACTGCCTCTAAAACCCATGATATCCCCAGCATAACCGCCCCTAAAACCACTGTTGCGCCCTTGTTAGCTCAAATTCGCTCTGAAGTCTCGTCATTGGCGGGTAGCCCGATGATTGTCAGTTTACAGCAGACGGAGAAAACCCTCGCTTTTGCTCAACGCCCCGATATTGAAACCCTTTCTCAGCAAGGCCCAGCCACACCCGATCACGTTATTCGCACCAAGCGCATCCCTTTATTGGGTACGGACGTACAAGCTTATGGCGCAGCTTATCAAGATTATTATCAAGCTCATGCCACCTCAGACCATACCATGCTTGATGCGGCACCGAGGGTGATTATTAATCCTGATTTTGGCATTTGTACTGTGGGTAAAACAGCAAAAGATGCCCAAATTGTAGCGGATATCTATGACCATACCATTGATGTGATAGAAACTGCAACTCAATTGGGGGGATATCAAGCATTATCTGCGCCCGATTTATTTCAAGTAGAGTATTGGGAATTAGAACAAGCAAAACTGCGTAAAGGCGGACAAAAACCCCCATTTACCGGAGAAATTGCGTTAGTCACCGGGGCGGCTTCTGGCATCGGTAAAGCTTGTGTTGAGTCGTTGTTAAGCCGAGGTGCAGCCGTAATTGGATTAGATATTAATCCCGCAATTGAAGAGATGAATTCTCGTTTAGATTTCCTGGGAATTCCTTGTGATATTACCGATGAAACCGCTATTTCTACTGCAATAGAAAGGGGAATACGGCGCTTTGGCGGCTTGGATATGTTAATTCTAAATGCTGGTATTTTTCCCCGCAGTTGTGCGATCGCAGATTTAACGTTATTAGCGTGGCGAAAAGTAATGACGGTAAATTTAGATGCGAATTTAGTCTTAATGCGAGAATGTTTTCCTTATTTAAAGATTGCGCCAAATTCTGGACGAGTCGTGATTATTGGCTCCAAGAATGTACCCGCTCCTGGCCCTGGGGCGGCTGCTTATTCGGCTTCTAAAGCGGCGTTAAACCAATTGATTCGGGTGGCAGCCTTGGAATGGGGAGAGGCAGGAATTCGGCTTAATTCTGTCCATCCTAACGGGGTATTCGATACGGGAATTTGGACGGAAGAAGTATTACAATCTCGCGCCAGACATTATGGATTAACAGTAGAAGAATATAAGAAAAATAATCTATTAAAAGTAGAAGTATCGAGTCATTCTGTCGCTGAATTAGCAATCGAAATGTGTGGGAATTTATTTGCACAAACCACAGCCGCTCAAATTCCGATTGATGGCGGAAATGAACGAGTGATTTAATCTTAATGCAGGATAATATTTTTAGCGGTGATTGAAACCTATTTTTAACAATAAGTTACTGTCTTAATCCTCGAATCTATTAGACAGTTGCAGAATATTATAGTCAATTTTGCGATCGCGTCGTGGGTTGGCTAACCTATCATACTCAAAATCCGCTAAAAAGCCTACAATACAGTCTTTCTGCACCCGTTGGACATCTCCCTTCACGTCATTGAATGATTCAGAGTGGTCAATGGTGGCGACACGTTGAAATGGTATCTCATCGTCTAATTGAGTGTGAGATTTTTTTCAAAAAATAGCTTCATCTGATCGATTTGTATGATGATTTTATTAAAAAAATTTTGTTAAGTTTCCAGACAAATTTTTGGCAATTATTGTCGTTTTATTTGTTTTTTTATTAATTCTGGGAATCCTAATCTTCATGTTGAGCTGCTTTTACCTCAATTTGTTTAATTTGAAATTTAATTAAACTGTATAACTTTTGTGAGGCAATTTGATAATGTTAGCACAAATAAACTTTACTTCAAAAGTCATAAAAGCTAGACGAGATTATAATAGCTGGGTTGCCACAGAAACTTTAGAAGACTATTCTTTACGATTTGCACCCAAATCCTTTAGAAAATGGTCAGAGTTTTTAGTTGCCAATACCGCTTTAGGGGGGGTTTCCTTTCTCGCTTTAGAAGCCATCGGCGCTTCAATTGCAATTAGCTATGGTTTTGCCAATTCTTTTTGGGCAATTATAGTTGTTGGTGCAATTATTTTTGCGGCGGGGGTTCCCATTTGCTATTATGCCGCCAAATACCATATTGACATGGATTTGCTCACCCGAGGTGCTGGCTTCGGTTATATGGGTTCAACCATCACTTCCCTGATTTATGCCTCTTTTACCTTCATTTTCTTTGCCCTAGAAGCCGCGATTATGGCGCAAGCCTTAGAACTTTATTTTCATCTCCCCCTACATTTAGGCTATCTATTCTGTTCTTTAATTATTATCCCCATCGTCTTTTTTGGAGTCACTTTAATTAATAAAATTCAGCTTTGGACCCAACCTTTATGGCTGATTTTAATGATTGCACCCTATTTATTTGTACTTCATAAAGAACCCGATACCTTATCAAATTGGCTTCATTTTGCAGGAGTCTCAAAAAGTGGTGCAGCTTTTGACCCCTTACTATTCGGTGCAGCCGCAACAGTTTCTTTTTCTTTAATTGCCCAATTAGGGGAACAAGTAGATTATTTACGCTTTTTACCCGACAAAGAAAAACATAATCAAAAACGGTGGTGGCTAGCCATTTTATTAGCAGGACCCGGTTGGATTATTTTCGGTGTTGCAAAACAGTTAGGGGGTGCATTTCTTGCCTCTGTTGCTACCCATCATGGTGTCAGTTTAGCCAAAGCAGTTGAACCGGTGCAAATGTATTTAGTGGGGTTTTCTGATATCTTTTCTAACCCAGAAACCGTCTTAGCTGTTTGTACATTATTTGTGATTATTTCTCAAATTAAAATTAATATAACGAATGCTTATGCAGGTTCTCTCGCTTGGTCAAACTTCTTTTCTCGCTTAACTCACAACCATCCAGGGCGAGTCGTTTGGCTGGTGTTTAATATTGCTATTTCTTTGTTATTAATGGAATTAGGAGTATTTCAAACCTTAGAAACAGTTCTCGGATTATATTCAAACGTTGCTATTGCTTGGGTGGGGGCATTAGTAGCTGATTTAGTAATTAATAAACCATTCGGATTGAGTCCTTCTTATATCGAATTTAAACGGGCTTATCTTTACAATTTTAATCCTGTTGGTTTCGGTGCAATGCTGATTGCTTCTTTCATTTCTATTATTGCATTTCTTGGCATATTTGGCGTATATGCTCAAGCTTATGCTCCTTTTATTGCATTGGGTTTAGCATTTATTCTTTCTCCGATTATTGCTTGGATAACTAAAGGAAAATATTATATTGCCAGAACCAATATTCATTGGAGAGATAACGCTAGTCTCAGTACCATTAATTGTTCTATTTGTACAACAGATTACGAACTTCAAGATATGGCATACTGTCCTGTTTATGAGGGTAATATTTGCTCTTTATGTTGTAGTTTAGATTCGCGGTGTCATGATCGATGTAAACAAGAAAATAAAAGTTCAAAACCCGCAACTTCAGGATTTATACTGACAGTTATTCAGACGTTATTCAAAGACAAAATATCTCCTAAAATCGGCAAAAGAATCTTTAGCTTTCTCATTACTTTTATATCAAATTCTGGATTAATAGCCTCCATCTTCTTCTTAGTGTATTCTTACTTTCATAATCATATTTATACCCCTTTTCCAGAATTATCTGATCCCGTTTTTTATTTGCTAATTAAACTCTTTGCTTTGCTAAGCGTTATTATTGGTATTGGTTCTTGGTGGTTCGTTTTAACACAGGAAAGCCGCTATTTGGCAGAAGAAGAATTGTATAAACGATTAGCACAACTTCAACAAGAAATACAAGAACGTCAGCTTATTGAAGATGCACTAAGGCAATCAGAATCTCAACTTAAAGTTCAAACTCAAGAATTAGAATATACCCTGCAAGAACTGCAACACACTGAAGCACAATTAATTCAAAGTGAGAAAATGTCTAGTTTAGGTCAAATGGTGGGGGGAATTGCTCATGAAATTAATAATCCAGTTGGTTTTATTCATGCCAATTTAGCTCATGCGAGTGATTATACAAAAGATTTACTAGAGTTAATTCAACTTTATCAACAGCATTATCCTGATGCTATTCCAGAAATAGAAACTAGAATAGAAGAAATTGATTTAGAGTTTTTACAAGAAGATTTAACAAAACTCATTAAATCGATGAAAGTAGGAACTGAGCGAATTACTAATATTGTTCAGTCTTTGAGAACTTTCTCTCGTTTGGATGAAGCAGAACTAAAAGACACTAATATTCATGATGGGATGGATAGTACATTAATGATATTACAAAATCGCTTAAAGTCTGTCTCTCCTGGAATCAAAGTGATTAAAGACTATGGTCAGTTGCCATTAGTCTACTGTTATGGCGGACAACTGAATCAAGTCTTTATGAATATTCTCAATAATGCAATTGATGCTTTAAGCGAACTGAGTTATAAACAGACAAAAATTATCCGAATTCAGACAGAAATTGATCGTCAAAACTGGGTAACTATTCGGATTTCTGATACAGGTGTTGGTATGAGTGAGGCAGTTTGTTCTAAAGTCTTTGATCCATTTTTTACAACCAAAGCCGTCGGTAAAGGAACAGGATTAGGACTCTCCACCAGTTATCAAATTATTGTTGAAAATCATAGGGGTAAACTACAGTGTGATTCTACACCCACTCAAGGAACAGAATTTATGATTCAAATTTCCATAAAATTGGCTAAAAATTGAAGTAAAAAAGATTTAATTTTTGCTATATTAGTTTTGCATAGAGACGTTATTGAGAACGTCTCCAGAGGCATTACTTAGAAATAAAGTGAACCCAAAAGTTGCCATCGGGGATGCAAACTCGTCGGATTAAGCGATAGGAATAATGAAGATAAGCCCCACTTAAATCAGTGCGATATCCTGTAGAAAACCACTCTCCATACGGATCGTGAACAATAAAACCATATTCATCGTATCCCACCACGACCACGATATGACCAAAAGAGGTAAAATAGCCATGAATTACAGCCGGGTTTCCAGAAGCCACCCAATTTTGAACATCTTCAATTAGGGCATTTTCAGTAAAGTAATCTTGACAGCCATAATCTCTGACAATTTGTGCTAAATCATCAGGACTATGGCGGCTATAGCCTCTATCTAAAGCATAATGATAAAGTTCATCTTCAAATTGAACAACACTGTTACGACGAGGAGTCTCTAAATACTCCAAACACATTGCAATACTGGTGACATTGCAAGCGCCAGTCGGGTTAAACCAGTTATCAATTTGGGATTGATAAGGCACATCCAAACGATAACTGCTCGGTATGGGAGCGGGATAGACTAACTTACCGTCTTCATAAATAGCAGCATGTTCTCCCCAAACATACACCATCGAACGGCCACCAAAGGTTTCATTCCGTAGCGCCACCCGAAGATGTCTGCGAATGAGATCGTAAGCTAAAATCTCAAACTCTTGTTCTGCGGGGACTGAAAACTTTTCAGAATCAGCCAGTTGAGATGAAGCAATCGGCTTAAGCTTAAAAATAGTACTTTTGGTGGTTTTCAGAATCGGAACAGGGATAATTAACTCGTCCGGTGTGGTTTCAATCAGCTTTTCTGCCGTAACCGCACCTAAAAAACCCGCTTCACCGCAGTTCGTTACCTTTTGAAATCGGTGCAAAGCTGCTGTTGACCGGGGACCAAAAATGCCATCAGCCGGGGGGTCAAGCAATCCCAGATCAATCAGTCCGATCTGAATTTGGCGACTTAATTCGGGATTTTCATCAATTTGTTTAACATCATACTTGAGGTCGGTTCCAAGGAAATCCTGTAATTTCATAGTATTTTCGCTTCAGGGCAAAATCACAGCAATTTTACCGAATCTTGTTCCAATATATTGATAAGATTCAAAATAATAACTCAGAGTAATTGAGCTGCTGTCAATTGAAAACGTGGTTGGGTGATAGGGAATCAGACAATGATTGCGCGTGAGGAATTAAGCCGTCACGGGTTTGAGAGTCACAATGCCGTAAGCAACACTTTGAAGGTAACGTTTCGCCGCTTGTTGGAGATATTCCCCCGTCAAGGATTGAATCGTCACCGGATAAGTTAAAGCCGCATTCAAATCTTTCACAATCCCCTGATAATAACCATATAATCCAGCGCGATCGCTTGGGGTCTCATTACCAAAAATAAATCGATTAGCGACTTGAGTTTGGATACGAGCGAGTTCAGCGGGTTTAATCGGTTCAGTGTGGAGTGCTTGAATATGCTCAATAATAGCAGTCTCAACTTCTGCCAAATGTTCAACGGGTAGACGAGCCGCAATATAAAATACGCCTTGGTGGCGCTGAGTCATGTTACTGACAGAAATAGAAGACACCAATTGCCGTTGTTCGCGTAAATCTTGAACTAAACGAGCAGTTCGTCCTTGACCTAAAATAGTTGCCAGTACATCTAATCCGTAGGTTTGATCGAGTTGATTTAGACCGGGTGTACGCCACAACATAATCAACCGTGCCTGTTGTAAAGTGGGATCTTCGATTTCGCGGCGAACCACCTGAGTGTAACTGGCTTCTGGTTCTATAGTGGGTAAAGTTGTTTCTTCGCTCGAAACTTGACGGGTCGGTGGCATTCCCTCAGCGACAATTTCAATCAGTTGCTCAACTGGTAAATTACCCACAACAGATACAGTCGCTTTGGCAGGTTGATACCAACCGTGATGAAAATCCTGCATTTGTTGACACGAGACTTGCTCAATCACCGATGCCGGCCCCAGCACCTGACGTTTGTAGGGTAAACGTTCAAATACCGTTTCCATCGCGTGTCGAAATGAACGCCGAGTGACGTTATCCTCAGCCCGACGAATTTCTTCTAAAACCACAAATCTTTCCCGCTCAAAAGCCTCTAAGGGTAGCTCCGGATTAAACACCACATCAAGCTGTAACGGCGCTAAATCAGCGAAATCTTGAGGAGCAGTCGTAATGTAATAATGAGTATAATCTTGGCTGGTGGCTGCGTTTGTGATGGCACCGCGTTCTTCAATCCGTTGTTCAAATTCGCCTACCTGTAAATTAGGCGTACCTTTAAAAACCATATGCTCAAGAAAATGCGCCATCCCGTTGATATGATCGGGTTCAACAGCAGAGCCAACATCGAGCCAAACACTGAGGTTGACAGCATCGACAGGTAACTGCTCCGCAATAATGGTTAAACCATTGGACAATTGATGAACAGTCGGAGCATTGAGCGGACGAGCAGAAATAGGATTAGTCAGGGTCGAGGTCATTCGATGCGATCTCACAGTGATTTATTCTTTATCTATCTTAAAGCGATAGGATTTAATCTGGGATGTTATTGCTGATTTAAGAGCATCGCCGAGATCAGATTAGAATACATACAACAGAGTCAGTCTGCTATTTTCTGCGATTGTGCATCACAAATCTTACAGCATATCGTTAGTCACGCCATCATCTAGCTGAAAAGTGAGATTGTTTGAGTTTCTCAACTCCTCTACATTTTCCCAACTCAATTAAAAACTGATAGAAAAATTTCCATTAAAAAATTAACCCGCTCATTCCTTAGCGTCGGAATTCTAAAAACACAAATTGTAGTTACGCCAAACAGGTCACAATCGTCTCATACAGACTTTCAATCCAAACCCTAGCACCACAAAAAGAACCCTGCGGGCGATAAATAACACGGCATCCGCCCAAAATTTCTACTTCATGTCCATATACATTTGTATTACCTTTCTTCACAGTAATCACAGGTTGGTTAAGTTGTTGTTTGTGGTTTTGCTTAATCCTCTGAGAATTGACATGAATCATTGTCTTAGCTGGCTTTTTTGCACTATGCCAACGTGGAGCAGGGCCTCTTTTACCTCGTGTAATTATGGGTTTGCCGTTGAATAACGGAATCAACCACATCTTTCCACTCTTATAAGCCCCCTCAACTCTACCTGCAATCAGCAATGTTCTCAGACGAGCTGTGGTGATATTTAAAATTTCGGCTGCCTGTGTTGTACCAACTATCATGTTAACCTTAATAATATCGTAATAGTTTATATTATTGTACATAAAATTAGTAAAACAGCAACGAGTGTAACCTATGGATTTAGTAGAGTGAAGTACAAACTTCTACTGTAGCTTTTGCCAACAAGGGAGAGTCAACTGTACAATATCGGGTATTGCGCTCGAGTGTTGGGTCAAACGGGCAGCAGTTACTGTGATTTGTCGGGAGATGCAGATGGAAAGCTGGGAATTTCTGCTTCAACGGGAAGAGGACACCACATGGTTGCCCTTAGAATCCTCTGATGTCGAGATTTTGGAGGGACGTTATCGAATTGTTGCTCGTTCCGGCTATAGTGAAACTGAGATAAAAATTCGTATTACCCATCACGCTTACGAAGAAACCCCTCCAATTCGTCGAGTTCAAACCCGCTCGACAACCACAACTTCAGAAGGATTAATGGTGGTCATTCCTTATACTCGTCTTAAACCGGGAATTTGGGAAATGTGTTGTTCGCCTAATACAATATCGGATAGTTTCCCTATTTCTCAGCAACAGTCAATTAAGTTACGGGTCTTCTCTCAAGATGCTGAACTTGGGGAATCTCCTCAATCCAATTTCCCAGCAGCAACGGTCTCTGTAACGACTGATTCAAATAGCGATACAACCCACCTCACCCTCGGCGATCGCCCCAATTTACCCGAATTAATCGAATCAGTATCTGAAATTAATCATCAGACACAATCTACTTCAAACTTAGATAGCGATACAACCCACCTCACCCTCGGCGATCGCCCCAATTTACCCGAATTAATCGAATCAGTATCTGAAATTAATCATCAGACACAATCTGTCACTGAAACTACACCGATAGAACTGCAACCCTCCACAACAAATGAAGATTGGGTCAAGTGGGATGCCCTATCTGAATCGATCTCAGTTTCTAATCACTCATCTGAGTCAGCAGAAACAATGGAAACAACTCAAACAACTCAATCGCCTCCTCTGGAATTAACATTAAACCAAACCGCATACGTTGCTAAACTCGGAGAAGGATTTCTCGTCTCAGGACAAGTCCATTCCCCCGATCAAACAGAAACTTCAGGTTTATCCCTTACAGAACCTCATCTCCAAGTTTGCTTACGCAACCCTCAAACTGGGGAAGTTTTGACAGAAACTCAACAGACAGTTCCTTCCACTGAATTACCGATGATCTTTTCGGTGATTACTTATCTACCATTTGAGTGTAAAACCCGACTGATTTTGGCAGAAATTAGCCTTTATAGTCAAACGTTACCGGTTGCACGACAAACCTTTACCATTACAACTGAGGTTGAACATTTACTCCAAGCAATTGAAGAAGATTTTACCGAAACAGATAGCTTAGAATCTCTGGCTGAAGAGCTGCCAAATAATCCAGCCTTTTATCTGGCTTTACCGCTCGAACCGGAACTAGAACAGCCTCAATCACTTCAGTCTCCAGAACTCGCTCCTGTTGTAGAGCAACCGACAACCGGACAATTGGAATTACCTGTTATGGGTCGTTTCCTATCTGAAGCACCGACAACAACCCCAGCCTCAATCACTTCATCCTCTTCAGAAATATCAGATTCTACCTCTGTCGTTGAAACACAACCCGATCAAACAGATCAAATCAAACCTTTATCCCCTGAGGAACTTGAATTTAAGCATTTGAATATTCAAGATCGATTCTGGACACGGTTGAATGCTTTGGCAAGCGATCAAGATTTATCTCAGTGGATGAAGAAAACCACCCCGAAAGCCTTGCCAGAAACCCCATTATTACCCACGACTATCCAACCATCCACCGCCAAAGACTATTCAGATGTAAGACAAGATGCTATTTTAGATGCTAGTTCCTACTCAATTCCAGAAGAGTCAGAATCCCAAGAAATTGTGATTGATGATGAGCCATTAGAAACGTCTCCCGCTTTATTTCCCCGTCGCCCAGCAACTCCTCAGTTACAACTGGTTCCGGCTCGTAATAATAATGAAGACGTTGATCGCTCGGGAACCCTACCTGATAATCAACCCATACCAGCGCCAATTCTACAAATCTTAAGTGATGAAGTGATTGCTGGGCGCTCTATTGCGGTGAGGGTTCGTTTGCCTCAGGATTTACCACGAGTTTATATCAAAATTTGGGTTTATGATCGTCAGGCTCGCAGTATTATTGATGGCCCTCGCTGGTTAACTGAATTTGCTCCTAATGGTTTAGAACAAATTGAAACAACGGTGAATTTGGATATTGCTTACGGTAGTTTAGAGGTGCAAATTGAGGCGATCGCAGTAGAGATGCAAACTCAGAGAGAAAGCCAGAAAGTAACGATAGAGAGAACTGTAATCCCTCCATCTGAACCGTCTTTACCCCTAGAGGAAGATTAAATCCTTTGTGACTGATAAAAATACTCTGTCTTTTGAAAGAAATGCTCTGAATTTATCCTCGCGTGCCCTTTATGGTGGCTCGGTATCTTCGCTTTGAAGAGCGTAACACTATATTTGAGCAATTGGGTTAATTTCCCCACTCTCACGATAAAAGAATGGTAGCAGGGAAGCCCCGCGTTTTTAAACCGGGGAGGAACTGCGCCACAAGCGGATTTATCCGCAGAGAACTATTTTCTTCATCTAGGTGATATAATTGGACTATGGAACAGTTATTGACTATAGTTTGCAAAATTCAACCCACCCCTAAGCAAGTCCAAAAACTTGAGTTAACCTTAGGGGCATTTGCGGATGCTTGCAACTATATCAATAGCACTGTCAACCCTAAAATTAAGAACAAGAATCGGATTCAGGCTGAAGTTTACAAAACGGTTAGGGAGCAATTTAACCTCTCAGCCAATTTGGCTATCAGGGCTTGTGCTAGAGTGGCTTCTAACCGTAAAACAGCAGCCTTAAAGCAACGTCGGGTTCAAACTTTTAAGCCGACCTCAGCCGATTACGATGCTCGGATTTTCTCTTATCGAGAAAAAGACCAAACCGTTAGTTTGTCTACTGTTGGTGGTCGTGAACGAGTTAAATTGATTTTAGGAAATTATCAGACAGGAAAGCTGAAGGGGAAAATACCAACATCAGCTACCTTGTCTAAACATAGAGGCGGTAAACTGTACATCCATATTCAAATCAAAAATGAAGCTCCACCCCCTCAGAAAGCCGAGCAAGTTATCGGTGTAGACTTAGGTCGCCGTGATATTGCAGTCACATCAATCGGGGAAAGTTGGAGCGGCGAGAATATTACCAAGGTGAGAGACAGGTTTTCTAGAGTTAGAGCTTCTGCTCAAAAGAAAGGCACGAAGGGGTCTAAACGCCTCTTGCAACGGCTATCTGGAAGAGAGAAGCGATACCAAACTTGGGTTAACCACAATATCAGCAAACAAATCATTTTTCGTGCCATTGAAACAGAGTCTATTGTTGCCATTGAAGACTTAACTGGAATTAGAGATAGCACTAATACTCAGCCCAGAAATAAAACTGAACGCAGACGTTCTAATTCTTGGGCTTTCTATCAACTCAGACAGTTTCTAGAATATAAAGGAATCAAAGAGGGTGTCGAAGTTATTGCTGTTTCTCCTAGATATAGTAGTCAGACCTGCCATCAATGTTTGCATATCCATCCAGTCAAAGGAAAGTCCTACCGCCACGGCAAGACTTTTAACTGTAAACATTGTGGTTGGAAAGGGGACTCTGATTTCAACGGTGCGATGCAGGATTCAAATTTTGGGGCAGTCTGTAAGCCTGCCTGTAACGCGCAATCCAATGCCCTTGTTCTCTACTCGACAGTATACAGAATTAGTGCGAATGCCCCCGCGCGTGACTCCGGGGGTAAGCTTACCAGCGGTGTCCACAATTGATTGGGGTGTAACACAAGTTCAATTGCACCGTGTTATCGCGTGCCGGACAATTGCGATGGCTTTTAAAGCCGGAGTAGCGTTCACCTAAAACCGCGCAACCTAATACCTTCTTCAACGGTTTTGCATCAGTTTGAGCCTGCCCGTCTACGAATAATCTGATCGGGCTTTCTCAGGCGCGCAGAGGCGATAGCCAACACCTGAGAAAGGCAGAAGTTTTAAGGCAGATGGCAGCTATGTTTGGTTTGACTACTTCCTTACTCCTTATTTGGGTTTAAGACCCCCATCAAAACCAAAAAGTTTGATGGTCTACGATTAGTAGCGGGTTTGAATCCCTTAACTTACGATCCTTCAGCACCGATGCCATGACTCATAGATGCCCTCGTTCAAGAAATCAGGTTATATCAAATTTAGTATAAAGCACAAAATTAAGTTATTTTTTAATAAATAATGCCGATAAAATGTAATTTTAAAACCTTTTTAAATCTTCATTAATAGTTGAATAAATTTTATACATAAAAACCCGTTTAATCAATCAGAGAAGCTTAAACGGAAATTGAATATTTTTTTTAATGAATTTGAGATACACATAAATTTAATAACAATTCAAAATTATTGAGCCTGTCTTCAGATTAATCAAACTCCGGTTATCGTCAAGTTAACAGCAGTATTCCCTAAAATTCATCTAGCCGAACTCAACGTATTATTGACGATCGCTTGTCCGGATTTGCCGGAACTGTTGATGAAATTCCCGCTCCGTCTTCTTCGACTTGTTGTGGCATTGGCTGCAACGGGTTGGCTCTACCCCAGTGCGCTCAGATTATACCAATGGAATATTAACACTTTTATATCAATTGATTGATGCGATCTAATTCGATTTCAAGGGATCAGAGGATGCGATCGTCGCTTAATCATTCGGTTTTCTGGTATACCCACTGGATCAATAAGTACGTTACACTATTATCTATTAACATAGTGAATAAACTATTAATTTTCTCAAGAAAACTTATAACCCTGACGACAAGCATAGATGGCATCTCAACATCAAGTCAAGGAATATCTAGCCTACTGGTTTCAATTAGGTAAGAAAGTAGTGCTTCGTAATGGTGAAGAGTTTCAACTTCCCCGTCCTATTCTGCAACGAGAAAACTATAGCCCAGAATTTGAAACCTGTTGGCAGAAGGTCTTAGCGCCTCAGTCTGGGGACTGTTATTTAGAAGGAACCGATCAAACAATTGCAGAATTACTGTCTCCGGCTTGGGAAATTCACGATTGCGCCCGCTGTGAAATGCCCGTTCCAATACCGATTAAAGGGTTTCCTTCTTCGTGTTGTCCTTGTTTTGATCTCAGTAACTGGCCAGATTCAGAGATGCCTCAGCCTCGCTTGATGGTGAGTAGCCAAAATCACCTCAGCGATCTGTGTCAGCGACTCACTGAGATCGGTGAACAAGACAAAACTACCTCCCAAGAAGAAGGCGGATGAGAAACATCTTGTTACAATAATTAACATCAGTCTAAAGGGTTATCCCTATTTGTTTATGAATGTAAAGACGGTATCGCCAACCTCAGACACAGCCAACCCGAGCAGTTCCTTAACAGCGACAACAGTACCCATTCCTCAACCGCCTGAAATGAACGTTAATCCACCTACAGTAGAAGTGGAGTCACAGACTATTGTAATTGAGGATAATCCCCCAACTGAGCATCGCTTAGGAGACAATGTCGCACAGCAATATGATCCAGTTGCGATCGCCAACTATTATCGTTCTCGTACGTTTGATGTACTCGGGCGACTGTTTACAGTTTTGTGGAAATTTATCTCTTATGGTTTAGGGGTATGGCGAGATCGTCTCTTTGGTTCTACCGTCAAAAACGAACGCAAACGAGCTGTTGAACTGCGAGAAATTTTAACAGATTTAGGCCCAGCTTTTATTAAAGTCGGTCAGGCACTCTCCACCCGACCCGATTTAGTGTCTCCCATTTATTTAGAAGAATTAGCTAAATTACAAGATCAACTCCCACCCTTTCCTAACGAATTAGCTTATCAATTTATAGAAGAAGAACTCGGCGCACCTCCTGCCAGCATCTATGCAGAACTTTCCCCAAACCCCATTGCAGCGGCTTCTCTGGGGCAAGTTTATAAAGGTAAACTCAAAACGGGGGAAACGGTCGCGGTTAAAGTGCAACGTCCGGGGTTATCAGAGCTGATTGCCCTTGATCTTTATATCCTCAGAAGTATTGCGATGTGGGCGCAAAAACGGTTCAAAGTGATCCGCAGTGACCTGGTTGCGATTATGGATGAGTTTGGTCATCGGATTTTTGAGGAAACTGATTATACTCATGAAGGTCGTAATGCAGAGCGGTTTCAACAACTCTACGGACATCTGCAAGATATCTATGTTCCTCGGATTTATTGGGAATATACCGGACAGCGTGTCCTGACCATGGAATGGGTAACGGGTACGAAATTAACCGATTTAGAGGCGGTTGCTGCCCAAGGAATCGATGCGCGCTACCTGATTGAGGTGGGGGTACAATGTTCCCTCAGACAACTGTTAGAGCATGGATTTTTCCACGCCGATCCCCATCCGGGTAACCTGCTTGCTAGCCCGGATGGTAAGCTTGTGTATTTAGACTTCGGGATGATGAGTGAAGTCAAGCCTTATCAACGCTACGGATTATTAGAGGCTGTGGTTCATCTGGTCAACCGAGATTTTGAAGGGTTAGCGAAAGATTATGTCAAATTAGAGTTTTTGAGTCCAGAAACGGATTTAACTCCGATTATTCCCGCTTTAGCCAATGTTTTTAATGACGCTTTAGGGGCGAGTGTAGCGGAGTTGAACTTTAAGAGTATTACCGATCAGCTTTCGGCGTTAATGTATGAATATCCTTTCCAGGTTCCGGCTTATTATGCCTTAATTATTCGTTCTCTGGTCACCTTAGAAGGGATTGCGATTAATGTTGATCCTAACTTTAAAGTTCTGAGTAAAGCTTATCCTTATGTCGCTAAACGCTTACTGAGCGATCCTTCTCCTCAATTACGAGCTTCTTTACGAGATTTATTATTCAAGGAAGGGTCTTTTCGATGGAATCGCTTAGAAAATCTGTTGAGGAATGCCCGCAATAGTGATGATTATGATATCAATCAGGTCTTAGATCAAACCCTTGACTTTTTGTTCTCTGAACGAGGAGAATTTATCCGAGAACAACTTGCAAATGAACTAGTGAAGAATATTGACTTAGCTTCTCGCAGTGCTTTGAATACGGCTCAACATAAAGTGGCAGAATGGATGGGAATGAAAGTCAATCGCCCAGTCACAACTCCCACTAGTACAAAACAGAATAACTTGGAGCATATTCAGCGTATTGCTGAGATTTTACAGGAAACGAAAGGATTCGATCCAATGTCAATCTTACAACGAGTGCCGAGTTTACTGGCTAAACCTGAAGTGCGTCAATTAAGTCAACAGGTGGCGGGAGAATTAGCTCAAAAAGCTGCTGCTCGTTTAATTCGGGAAATATTAATCACAGAAGATTTACCCCAGTCTAATGGAAACGGACGTTATTATCCGGCTAACCCCAAACCTTTACCGCAATTGTCTTTACCTTCTGCTTCTAAGTAGAGACGTTATATATAGTATCTGATGGAAGTTTGTTTAATCAGATGTGATGCTGGAGACGTTAGATGTAACGTCTCTACATTTTTTAGGGGGCGATTAACCGATTAACTGGGTTCAGGAATAGTAATATCAATCGCAGTGATTTGGGGACTATCTCCTAAACTGGTGAGAGGCGGTTCAATATTGTCTTTATTTCCCACAATTAGCATGACTAAATTTTCCGGTTTGAGGTATTCCTGAGCGACTCGTTGCACATCTGCAATCGTTGTAGCTTCAACTTCGTTACGATACTGAAAGATAAAATCTGCGGGATAATCATAATATTCATACCGCATCAACCGAGAAAGAGTTTGTTCAGGAGAAGCAAAGTTAAAGATAAATGAGTTTAAAGTCGATTCTTTGGCGTAGCTTAATTCCTCTGGGGTAATGGGTTCGGTTTGAATCTGCTTGAATTCTGCTAAAACTGACTCAATTAAAGGTACAGTGGCATCAGAACGAGTTTGTCCGCCTGCTCGAAACACACCGGGATAATCATAATTCACGCCCCAATATCCATAAACAGAATAGGCTAAACCTTGGCGCGATCGCACATTATTAAATAATCGTCCACCAAACCCGTTTAACACCCCATTCATCACACTCAATTCTGGATAATCTGGGTTATTTAACTCTCCGCCCAAATGACCCATTTGAATATAACTTTGATTGAGTTGAGATTGTTCGACAAAAAAGATTCCCCCAGTTTTGGCTTGGGAAACAGTGGGTAGGGCGGGTTGTTGTACAGAAGTGGTGGGATTCCAATCGCCAAATTGTTCAGCAATTAATAGCCGCATTGCTTCTGAATCAAAGTCTCCGTAAATCCCTAAAATCATATCTTGGGGATGAACATATTTTTGATGAAACTCAATTAGATCCTCTCGGGAAATATTACTGAGGGTTTCATACTCAATCGTCCGGGCATAAGGACTGTCTTCACCATAAATCAACTTTTGAAATTCCCGACTGACAATATCACTCGGGTCATCATTACGGCGGCTAATGGAACCCCGGCTTTGAGTTTTGGCAACGCTTAAGCGATCTTCGGCAAAAATAGGTTCTTGAATCACTTCTGCAAATAACCCAAATACCACCTCTAAATCTTCACTCAAGCTATTAAAACTAGCACCACCCGAAGTATCACCAATACTGGTTTCAACCGATGCGGCTTTTTGTTCCAGTAACTGATTGAGTTGGTCTGCTGAATGACTTTGAGTTCCCCCACTACGCATCACTTCCCCGGTTAAACTCGCTACTCCAACATGATCGGCTGGTTCAAAGCGACTGCCTGTTCTAATAAACGCACTACCGCCAACAAGGGGTAATTCATGATCTTCCATCAAATAAACCGTCATCCCATTGTCGAGCTGATAACGACTATATTCTGGTAGATTAATTTCCGGTAGTGGCGGAAATGTCAATTCATCGTAATGTTTAGCCGCTGCCACGACTGCGGGGGGACGAGATAATAACACCGTTAAGCAGGTGAGAAAGACTAAAGCGAATAAAAAGAGTTTTGATGTTTTCAATCTCAATCTGACAGTCATAACCATATTTTCAGTAATTTTGAATAAAAATGTAGGGACAGTTGCAAAAAATGATTTAACGTTCTACTGATAGCAATCGACCCTCAGTTCGGTTTTCTGGGCGGAATGTCGCTGCAGCCACTCGTTGAATATCGGCGGGTGTGATTTGTTCGATGGCTTCTAGCTGTTGAAATAAATTCTTCCATGAGCCTGTTTTGACTTGATATTCCACTAACGCAAACGCCATCCCCATATTAGAATTGAGCGATCGCAATAAACCCGCTTTGGCTTGATTTTTGACCCGTTCTAATTCTTGAGTTGAAACGGGTTCCGTTTTGAGGCGTTCTATTTCGGTTCGCAAGGCTGTCGCCACTTCATCAACGTTATGTCCGGGAGCAGTTAAGGCATAAAATAGCATCAAATTAGGATGTTTATCGCCGGGATAACCATTTAACCCTTGTGCCGCTAAAGCCACCTGTTGTTGTTCGACTAAAGACTTATATAGACGCGATGTCCGACCATCTCCTAAAATTGTAGTAATCGCTTCATAAACCACTTGGTCGGGATGATTAAACGCTGGACGATGATAACCCTCGAGATACCACGGTTGAGACGGTAATTCTTTGGTCAATTCTCGTATAGCCGTTTGAGGCGGTTCAACTGCTTCAACTTTGGGGGGTTCAGGTTGGGCTGGGTAGCGACCAAAGTAAGTTTCAGCCAGTTGTCTTGCTTCAACCGGGTCAACATCTCCAACAATTGCCACCGTTAAGTTATTGGGAACGTAATAAGTCTCGAAAAAGTCTTGTACATTTTGTCGGGTTAAAGTGGCTAAGTCTTCGCGGTAGCCAATCACCGGACGACGATAAGGATGAACTTCAAAAGCCGTATCGAGTAACGCTTCCAACATCCGACCCACCGGAGAATTTTCGCTACGCAGTCGGCGTTCTTCGAGGATAACTTGCTTTTCTTTATAAAATTCTCGAAATACAGGATCTAAGAACCGTTCCGACTCGAGTGACATCCACAGTTCTAGTTTATTAGCGGGCAAACTATAAAAGTACATGGTGGCATCAGCAGAAGTGGCGGCATTCATCCCCACACCTCCGGCTTGTTCGACAATACGACCAAACTCATTTTGTGTGACATATTGAGCGGCTTCTGCTTGGACTTGCTCAAATTCTGCCGTCAGTTGTTTGAGTTGTTCAGTGTTTTCTGCGGCTTCGGCGGTTTGAATTTGCTCAAAAATCTGATCTAGCTTTTCGAGTAAGGGTTTTTCGGCTTGATAATTTTCTGTACCAATTCGTTTTGTGCCTTTAAACGCCAAGTGTTCTAAATAGTGAGCCACTCCAGTTTGACCATTGGGTTCATCTGCCCCGCCAACATCGGCATAAATTAAAAAGGAGACAACTGGCGCTTTATCTCGTTCTAGGATCATAAATTTCATCCCATTTTCTAGACGAAACTCAGTGACTTGATCGATAACGCGATCTAAATAGGGCTGAATTGATGTAGAAGGGGTGGATAGTTCATCTGCGATCGCCCTGTTGGGGGTAATATTCCAAAACAGCAGGATGTAGAGAATGAGAACTAGCCGTGAAAGCAAACGATGATAATGTTTAGCCGAAAACAGCTTAGAGAAAAAGAACCGATTTGAGAACATAGCTTTGTATTGGCAAGGGTAGCGCGATGCGATATAGGTTTGTAATGAGCGACTATTACTTATTCGTTTTTATCTTAAACTATAACTCTATCAATCCGTGGCTTTGGTTCAACAGTTGAATCGGATTGCTTCAACAGTGCCAGCGCTCAACCGTTGGCATCGCAAAGATGTTGTCAGCAGAAAGCTTTGAGAAATTATAAAAGAATATTATGCAATAAGCTACTACACAATTAATCTCGAAGTATGCAGCCCTTATAAAAAATCCGGGAACGGTTTGCTATGAACAACCGCCCCCGTCTGCCGATCCTTTGAGAGGAGAACACTAGTAATCACTCTACCCTTGTTGAAAAAAATTGTCAACAGTATTGATAAAATTTCTCAATCTAATCTGTTTCAAGCTGGATTGAGGATGGGAACAAGCGGCTCAGAAAAACGGGTTCAATTCAGGATTCAAAGATTATTGGCAAAACTGCAAAACTTAATTTGCGTATTTCCTCGTAAACAAAGATATACACTGTTAAAAATTATACATGTTAATTATTGAATTTATTAATAACTGAATACTCATATAGCTTAATCATGATCAATAAATTAAATAGGTATTTTGTTATAAGCGAAATCCCTTAAGTATTTTAATTAATGCCTTTGAGAGTTTTTATTCTATTTATAAAAATACTTGTAAAGAATAAGTAAAACAATGCTAGATAGAACAAACTTTATAGACTTATCTCTTTTATCTGAGTATCATAAATAACTAATGGGGAAGTAAGTTCTGATCGGACAAATATTCAACAGGACTCTCAACCACCCACAAGTTCAATTTTAAAAAGGAGACTCTATATATAAGATGAAATTTTTATCTTCTAAAATAATTACAACTGCATTACTCGCGATAGGTGTAGTGGCTGCTGCACCAGCTCAAGCTTTTACCATCAACTTTGATGAAGGATTTGGCGGTACACCCGGAGACGGGACTCGGATTACTGACCAATACTATAATGATTTTGGCATCACCTTTGATACAAATCGACGACATGGCTTATTGCTGTACGATACTGAATGTGTCGGCAAAAATGGATCTTCTACAAATGGATTTACCAACGCTTGTACAGGAGGAGACGAAGACTTAGCTACAGGAAGAGGTGAATATAAAAATGGCCGCTATGATTACGATACAGAAGCTCAAGGTAATGTACTGATTATCCAGGAAGATGGTAGCAATACTCCAGATGATCACAGAAATGGCGGACTGGTTAATCTTAACTTTGCCACTTCAGATACTAGCGGAAATCAATTCTATGAAGATGGGATTACGTTGGATAATTTTCTATTTGTAGATTTGGATGAGGCAGTCATCAGCAATAAAAAACTCAAGTTCAACTTTGAATATGTAGATAGCTCTAGAAATCCATTTGAGATTAACAAAAATAACTATAGCAACTTCATTACAGAAAACTTACTCTCTACTGACTGGGATGGCAATGCGCTTGAGGGGGATAACTCTTTACGACAATATACCTTCAATAATAACGGGGGTCAATTTGATGGAATTCAAAAAGTCACAGTAAATTATAATGGCATCAGCGGGGCGATCGCATCTTTCGACTATAGTGCAACCCCGGGTAGCCAAGCCAGTAACCCTGTAGAAGTTCCTGAACCTGTTAGCATTGGTGCTTTAGGATTGCTTGCGGCGGGAATGTTGCGAATGAAGAAAGGATCTAAGTAATCTACAGCGACAACTCAACAAGCTTACAGTTTCAAGAGAATGAATCAGTAAAAATCTATTAAGGCAGTGCAACCGACAGCAGCTACGGTAATAGAGCTTAGAGCGATGCCAAAGCTGTATTGCCAATTAATTCAACAGCATTTGACAGCCTGCCTATTAGATCACGAAAAAATAGATTAATCGTGTACTTTTTAATCATAACAGGTCTTGAACATATCCTCAGGCCTGTTATGATTGCTATTTAAAATTGCTCTCTTCAAACCGCCTCACTCACAGCAATATCATAGTTTAGTTGGGTCAAACTCAGATGATGTCACTTAAATGAGGGATTGACAGTCAAAACTATTTGTATTATTTTTGTAGTATAAATAGAAAGATATGTCATGAATACCTTATTAATCCGTCCTTACGCGGGCGAAACTGATTTAGAAGCAATTGCGAACTTTTATAACGAGTGTGAAACTGTCGATCAATTCGGCTATTGGGCAACAGTTGATAATTTACGACAGTCTTATAATTCTCCGGGGTTCGATCCCCAGCTAGACTTGCGTTTGTGGGAAAATGATCAAAATCAACTGGTTGCTATTGCTGCTGTAGATCGTCCGACATCGAAAGATGAATCGGAGAGTTTTCTCGGATTTCGGGTTCATCCGCAATTTCGAGATAATACCCTCGAACCAGAGGCAATTGACTGGGGTATACAAAGAGTGAGGCAAGCCTATCCACAAGCCGAAGAAATTCTACTGCGTTCAGATTGTCGCACAAGCCAAGCCAATCGGATAAAATTATTAGAAGAATATGGTTTTGTTGCAGATCGCTATTTCTTTGAAATGCAACGAGATTTGAATCAACCCATACCACAACCTCAACTTCCCACCGGATTTGTAGTACGAAACGTTAAAGCAGAAGAAGCATCAGCCTGGGTGGAGATGTTTAATCAAACCTTTATCGATCATTGGAATCATCATGATCTGACTTTAGAGGAGTATCAACATCATCTTAAAAGCTCAAACTATTGCCCTGATTTAGACTTAGTAGCAACTGCAAAAGATGGCACATTAGCTAGTTTTTGTTTCTCTGAAATACATCCTTATGATAATCAACGCAATGGTCGTAATCAAGGCTGGATTAATGTCTTAGGAACGCGGCGAGGCTTCCGTCAGCTTGGGTTAGGACGGGCAATGTTACTAACAGGAATGCATCGGTTAAAAGACGAAGAAATGGAGATTGCAATACTCGGAGTTGATTCTAAAAACCCATCCGGTGCATTAAAATTATATGAGTCTGTAGGTTTTCAAAAGCATCACACCTCTATTTCTTATGTGAAATCTTTGTAATTGTGATTATTTTTATTTCACTCTCAGCCAACTAAATAACTGTTCTAAAGTTAGGTTAAATTCGCTTGCAAATTCAGGGGTTGGTAAGCGTTCGCTCATTTCTTCAAAGAAACGAGGTTGTTGATTAGACATATAAACAAGAACTAATTTTTCATTCGGATCAATTAACCAACCGAGTTGAGAACCCTGACTTAAACAGTGTAAAATCTTGCCAGTCACCCGAGTCACAGACTGTCCTGGACTCAGAATTTCAATCACCCAGTCACCAGAAGCATTAAACTGATTTGCAATTGTACCATCTGTATTTGTGGGTAAGCGATCCCAAATGAAAACAGAAACATCAGGGACAATTGAGCGTCCACCAAAAGTGCAACGAAGTTCAGGAAATGCCCAGGCTATACGTGATGCTTTCGTAACTGCATTAATAGTTGTAACGAGTTCTCCCTGAATTGTACTATGCTGTCCTTGTGGCATGGGTTTTGTAATAATTTTTCCATCAATGAATTCGCTAGCGGGTTTAGTCTCTGGTAATTCGAGAAATTCATCTAATGTGATTAACTTTGATGGAGTTTGAACCATGATTTATCGTTGATTCCAAGCAGTTTCTGCATCAATGATAGCAGTTTCAACTGTTTTTTGATTTAGCATTGCAGCTTGTAAATTCTCATAAATGATCTTTTGTAACTGTTTAAGATCTTTCATTGGGGGAATCAAAATATCAGCTTGTTTGAGTTGTTGGGCGCTAATTACTCTTGCCCTATCTGCTTGATTTTGACTGTCTGAAGCGGTTTTAAAATAGGGATTATTTAACGCTTCAACAGTAGAAGGTAAGACATTCGCTGCTTTTGCAAATGCGATTTGATTAATATTATTAGTTAAAAATAAAGCAAACTTCAGGGCTTCTTCTGGTTTGCTGCTATTGCGAGGAATAACAACATTCATCACGGCAACGGCTTTTTGATTGGTCTTGCCCGTAATTTGTGGCGCTGGTATTGAGACTTTGGCAATATCGGGGGCATTAATGGCGATCGCCTGAAAAAATTGTGGGCCAGAAGTCAGAATCGCAATTTCTCCAGCTTGATATAATTCAATGGCGCGGCGGTGTCCTTGAGTTAAGACTTCTCGGGGAATCAGGTCATTTTGATACAAATTCACCCAATATGCAAACGCCGCTATTGCTTCTGGGCTATTAAATGCGGCCTTACCATTTTTATCAACTAACTTCACTCCCATCTGTACCAAAGACTGTAACACTTGAGCGGAATCTTCTGGTACAAACGAGACAAAAAACGCATATTTACCCGTTTCGTCCCGAATTTGTTGGGCAACCTGGGCTAGTTGTGTGTAGGTAGTGGGGGGTTGGGTAATATTGGCTTGTTTGAATAAATCCTGATTGTAAATGGTAATATCAGTTGTCAGATACCAAGGCAAACCAAAGGTGGTGGTATTGCAAGCCTCAGCTTGACAAGTTTCGATCTCGTTAGCGGCCCAAATATTCGGTAAATATTGCGATCGCACTTCCTCCGCCACTTTATCCTCTAATTCTAACCAAGCATTGCGTTCAGCCAGTAATGAAGCAAAATCTGGGTTTAAATTAACGATATCTGGGGCAGTATTAGCAGAAACCGAAGCAAGAATTTTACTCTCCATCGCAGACCAAGGTACATCTACCCAACGCACTTTGAGATCTGGATTTTCTGCTTCAAAATTGGCAATAATTTGATTAAAATAATCATTAAACTGAGGTTGAAGCTGCATTGTCCAGAATTCTATCGGTTGTCGTCCGTCATCTGGAGTATTTGAAGTGAGGTTAGTACAGCTAACTGTCCAACTCAGGAGTAAACCCAATAAAGTAAAAATTCCGAACCGTTTCCAGGTTGTTGCAGGCTTCATCATCTTCGGTCAGTTTAACAAGCTATTTCAAATTATCTATCATCATCCGGATATTAGCAGCTATAGGGTTCCCTCAACCCAGCTAAATCTTCTACACTAATAACAGATTTTCTGTTAAGGTAATCATGCTGCGGGTTTCAATAATTATTCCGACGCTGAATGAAGCCAGTTGTCTACCCCGAACATTAAGCTATCTGCGTTTACTTGACCCTCAGCCTCTGGAAATTATTGTGGTTGATAGCCAAAGTGAAGATAATACGGTCTCTATTGCGGCGGCGGCGGGTGTTAAGGTTGTGTCTTGTCCGATACGCAGACGTTCTGTTCAGATGAATTATGGCGCAAAAGTGGCGACGGGGGAGGTATTATGTTTTGTTCATGCTGATACATTAGTTCCCGATGATTTAATTGATTTAATCACTCAAACTTTAAATCATTCAGCCATTGTGGGGGGTGGATTTATTGCGGTGATGATGGGTAACAAAACCACGCGCTGGGGAACTTCATTACATAATGTCTTAAAGACTTATTATGCACCAATATTATTTCGTCCGCACTTATTTTTAAAAGGTTTAAGAGTCTTATTTGGCGATCAAGTTATCTTTTGCCGTCGTCGAAGTTTTTGGGATTGTGGAGGATTTGATCCGGATTTACCGATTATGGAAGATGCAGATTTATGTCTAAAATTAGTGCAATATGGGCGGATTCGTTTAGTTAACCGGATGGTTTATACAAGCGATCGCCGTGTTATTCGTTGGGGTGCAGTTAAAGCTAATTTGATTTATCTTTATATTGGTTTTCTTTGGGGAATGGGAGTCTCTGCCGAGAAATTACAACGATTTTATCAAGATATTCGATAAATTATAAGTTATGAATGATGAATTATGAGTGGGATTGACAATTATAATCAATAATTTTTACTCATTATCCCCTGTCCCAACCTTGCAGGCGGGAATCTATTATAGACATTTACTTCCTATTCAAAAATTGCATAAGTTGCACCCCACCAAAATATATATAAAATAGAAGCGCAAAGTGGGCGGTGTCGGTTTCCGTCCCGTTCAACTTTGTAAGAAGCAACTGAGGGGAATTGATCAAATAATGAGGACACCAACCGGATCGATCATTGCCATAGCACTGTGCCTTTACAATACCGCAGCGATCGCCCAATCCCTACAACTCACCCAACCGCAAGTTATGCGGCTAACACCACGCTTCGCGAATGCCCAACAGTCCCCAAACAGGGAATTGAACTATTTCAGCAAGGTACAGCAGAATCTTTACGGGCTGCAATTCCTTATTTTGAAAAGGCAGCAACGTTGTGTGAACCAATAGGCAATCAAACTAGGCAAGGTATAGCTTTGGTTTTCCTGGGTCTAGTCTACGATGACTTAGGAGAAAAACAGAAGGCTTTAAACTATTACGACCAAGGCTTACCTTTAAGACGGGCAGTCGGCGATCGCAGTGGAGAAGCAGCTACTCTCAGCAATATCGCTTTTACAAAGTCTAGTTTAGGCAACCTCACCGAAGCTTTAACTGATATTCAAGCTGCCATTGAAATTGTTGAAGATCTCCGTAGTAAAATTGGTTCTCAGGATCTTCGTACTTCCTACTTTGCCACTGTTCAATATAATTACAAATTCTATATCGATATCCTAATGCAACTGCATCAACAAAACCCAAATGAAGGTTATGATGCCTTAGCATTACATATTTCTGAACGCAGTCGCGCCCGTAGTTTAGTTGAACTTCTCACTGAAGCGAATGCCAATATCCGTCAAGGAGTTGATCCGCAACTGTTGGAAAAAGAACAGAATTTAATTCAGCAATTGAATGCGGTTGAACAGGCTAAACATGAATCAGTCAGTGGTCAATATAATCAAGAACAGTTAGAAGATCTTAAGCAAAAGTCTCAATCTCTTTTAACTCAATTGGATCAACTTGAGGCTGAAATTCGTGTTAATAGTCCGGGTTATGCTAATTTAAAATATCCTCAACCATTAACAACTTCGGAAATTAAACAGCAGGTGTTAGATGAGGAGACGTTATTATTAACTTATTCTTTGGGTACAGAACGGAGTTATCTGTGGGCAGTGACAAAGGATAGTTTGAATAGTTATGAATTGCCCTCTCAAGAGGAAATAGAAGCGGCGGCGGAGACGTTTAGACAGTCGGTGACTTCTAGTGGGGGTTCAATAGATGCAGGAATTGCTTTAAGTGAAATTGTACTTTCTCCTGTTGCCGATCAATTGGAAAATAAACGGTTATTAATTGTTGGGGATGGAGTTTTACAATATGTGCCGTTTGTGGCTTTACCTGTGACCTCTCCCCCTCTCTCAGAAGTCACACGTAGAGACGTTACATGTAACGTCTGTACAGAAGTCAGAAGTCAAAATTCTTCTCCACTTTCAGAAGTTAGGAGTCAGAAAGAGGGGGGTTATATACCGCTATTAGTACAGAATGAAATTGTGACATTATCCTCTGCTTCAACCGTGGCTATTCAACGTCAACAATTGCAAAATCGTACTCCTGCGGCGAAGAAGTTAGCGGTATTAGCAGATCCGGTATTTTCAGAAAATGATGAACGGTTTAGCGGTATTGCGACTAATACTAATGATAATAGTTTATCTCGTTCTGCCATGACTCGCGCTGCCCGTAATTTAGGCTTAGAAGATTTTCTCACACCGAATTTTAACCGTCTGAAATATACTCGTGTTGAAGCTGAAACTATTCTAGGTTTAGTTCCGGAAAGTCAACAGATGCAAGCGTTTGATTTTGAGGCTTCTCGGGGTATCGCAACCAACCCTGATTTATCTGAATATCAAATGGTTCATTTAGCGACTCATGGGTTATTAGATCCGGTTAACCCAGAGTTATCGGGGGTGGTGTTATCGTTACTAGATGAAAACGGAGAAAATCAAAATGGTTTCTTGCGTCTAAATGATATTTTTAACTTGAATTTACCTGCGGAATTGGTGGTATTAAGTGCTTGTCAAACGGGGTTGGGAGAGAATATTAAAGGGGAAGGTTTGGTGGGGTTAACAAGAGGGTTTATGTATGCAGGTGCCAGAAGAGTTGTTGTTAGTTTATGGAGTGTGGATGATTTGGCAACGTCGGAGGTGATGGCGAGATTTTATCAGAAAATGTTGGATGAAGAACTTAACCCGGTGGTGGCGTTGAGGGAGGCGCAGTTAGAGATGTGGAATTCTGAAACTTGGCAGTCTCCTTTTTATTGGGCAGCTTTTACCATACAGGGAGATTGGCAACAATCTGAAGTAGAGAAATAATGTAAAATATTGAATTTAGGGCAACCTTAAATAGGTTAAAAACAGTAGTTGCCCTAATCTAAATTCAACGGTTATGCGACGGCTACAACTTCAGCAATTTCGGGAATTCTTTCGCGTAAACGACGTTCGATACCCATTTTTAAGGTCATGGTTGAACTAGGGCAAGAACCACAAGCCCCTTGTAAGCGTAAACGAACAACTGGGCCATCGAGTTCGACGACTTCAACGTTACCGCCATCCGCCATCAGATAAGGACGGAGTTCATCTAGAACGGTTTCAACATTGTCCGGAGTTAAATCAAGTGTTGTTGTCATAATTGCTGCCTGTAGTCTATTTTCAATTTTGTTTTAAATTCTCTTTCATCCTAACGTTAGTTAGCAAGGATAAGAGAAGTTACAGAAGTTCGATGTTAGAAAAAGTATATTCAGTCGCGATCGCCTGACCGTCTTTTTTCTCCTGAACCTTTTGGTGAGTCATAATATAATAATCGCCCACTTTCTCGAAAGTATCTTGAAATTCAAGTACTCGCATCACTTCATCGGTTTTCGGGTTACGGAAGACCGCGTCATACTGACTCGAAACATAACCATCTCCGGTATCGAGGCTGTCATGAGTATTGATCACAAATGCCATTGGCCCCATGACCCGACTAACCAGGCAAATTTCCTCACCACGGATTTTATAATTTGATCCCATGGCATCGCCTTCGACCAAGATCTCGGTGGCCCCGGTCTCGTCGGTTTCTCCGAAGCTAAAGCTATTTTTACCATGAGATTTGTCAAAAGAACTGCGTTTGCGGTGAGTAATAATATCCCGCATTTGAGTATAGACATCTTGCTGAACTTCTTCGTTATCAAATCCCGTGACTTCTGGGGTAAGATCGGGGTTAATCCGAACTTGTCCGGTATAGACTTCATCACCTTGTTTAATTTCTACATCCGCGCGATAACCGGGGAAATTCTCGTCCCAAGTGTAGCGGTGTTCATAGGCTTTACGAAAGACCTCACGAGCAGTTAAAGTAGCTGTCATAGAACAATTTAATAATTTACAGTTAATTTCAGTTTATTATAATAAAGTTTATTCTCAACATTTAGAGAGAAAACCAGAATTGAGGGGGTAGAAATCCACCCTATGAAGTTCGGCTACAGTGTCATGGATAAACTATACCAAAAAATATTAAGATTTTTAGAATAATATCGACTAAATCTCAATCTTCAATTCAATTTAATTTTATAGTGATTAATTATGTCTCATCGTCCCATTTATCTTGATTGTCATGCGACGACCCCAGTCGATCCACGGGTATTAGAAGCAATGTTACCTTATTTCACAGAACACTTTGGTAATGCGGCTAGTGTTAACCATTTATATGGATGGGAAGCCGAAGCCGCGATTAAAAAATCAAGAGAAATTATTGCTAAAACAATTAATGCTAGTCCCGAAGAAGTTATTTTTACTAGCGGCGCAACAGAAGCTAATAACCTCGCTATTAAAGGTGTGGCTGAAGCATATTTTAGTCAAGGTCGCCATATTATTACGGTTGAAACTGAACATAACGCGGTACTTGATCCTTGTCAATATTTAGAAAAACTGGGTTTTGAAATTACTTATCTGACAGTTGAAGCCGATGGTTTAATTGATATATCAAAACTCGAAAAAAGTATCCGTCCAGAGACTATTTTAGTGTCTATAATGGCAGCAAATAATGAAATAGGCGTTTTACAACCTTTAGAAAAGATTGGACAACTTTGTCATCATCATAATATTTTATTTCATACTGATGCAGCCCAAGCAATAGGTAAAATTCCGATAGATGTAAACACAATGAATATTGATTTAATGTCTATGACTGCCCATAAAAGTTACGGGCCAAAAGGCATTGGTGCGTTGTATGTTCGTCGTCGAAATCCGAGGGTAAAATTAGCCGCCCAAATGCAAGGGGGAGGACATGAACGGGGTTTTCGTTCCGGCACATTATACACGCCTCAAATTGTGGGATTTGCTGAAGCTTTAAAATTGAGTTTTTCTAATATAAAATCAGAAAATAAACGGTTAATAAACTTACGACAAATCCTTTGGGAAAAACTACAAACGGTGGGTGATCTTTATCTGAATGGTCATCCGACTCAACGATTAGCGGGTAACTTAAATATCAGCGTTGCTGGAGTTGATGGACAGGCTTTATTATTGGGTTTACAACCGATGATGGCAGTTTCATCAGGTTCTGCTTGTACGTCTGTTAAAATTGAACCGAGTCATGTGTTAAAAGCAATTGGACGTTCTGAAACTTTAGCCTATGCTTCTGTTCGATTTGGCATGGGTCGCTTTAATACTTTAGAAGAAATTCAGCAAGTAGCAGAACATACAATTAATACGATTCAATCTTTACGGAAAGTTCAAGCAATAAGCAATAGGAAATAGGGTAATTTTTTGCAACTTTTATCCTCAAATTTAATATCAAAAACCTATCCTTAAAAAATAGCCTTTGTTTTATTGAGGAAGCTGAATTTCAGAGGCAAAACTAGCCCAGCGGACGAATTCAAAAGGCCCTGCGATCGCCCCCCAAACGTGTTCATCTGTTTCTGGATCGAGCCCACGGTCATGGCTGGTAAAACGATTTTGGTCAATTTCAAACACACTATCTAAATACGTGGTTCTGCCTTTGCGTTCTACCATACAGCCTTTACCGGGTTCAACGCTGCCTTTGAAGCTGTTTCCGGTCCAATGGGTGATAAAACTACATCGAGGCATGAATTTGAGTTGTTCTCGCTTCAACTGCTGTAACCGTTGGGGTTCGCGAGATGCGCCATGAAATTGTTCTTCTGCTTCAATGACATAGTTCTCAATCTCGATATGATCGCTTTGAGGAACTAATTTAAGTATCCTAACCCGATAGGGTTGATCGAGATGAACATCATAAGCTTGTTCGAGATAAAGACTAACACCATCTAGCAATTCATAAGGCAGTGGACGCATACAAACCCGAATATGGGCGAAAAAAGGAGGATTTTCAAAGGCTTGTTCTTGATTACTAAAATCGGCTGCCATCCATTGGCCTAATGCAAGAATATCAGTTGAATGTGTCATAGCTTGTGATGGGTTATTTGTGATTGCGCTATCGGGTAATGGGTAACGGGTAATAACCACAGTATTATATCTGCAACAGTGTAGCAAAGGCTAAAGTGACTAACGCCAGCGGCGATCGCATCTATTGTTTGTTTTTGAAAAGGAGTTAAAATTCAATGGGATTTTTCATCTTTTCAAGTCAAATTGTCATGAAAATTTCTAAGTCTCAGCCGTCTTTGGATGGGAATAATTTAGCTCAAATAATAGAAACTGAGTCGCTGATGCGCTATCGTCTGGGTTATTAGTGATTAAAATGAGACTTTGCTCACCCGTTGATAATCTCGGGCCCAGAGTCATTCCCTCGATGTGTTGTAACGCAAACCCCAAATTATCTAAATCGAGTAACAGCTTTTTGCGTAATGGTTCGACATTGGAAGTGGGTTGACGTAAACTGGCGATTCTAGAGATATCTGTGGCGCTGCCTGTAAAGATCTGATAGATTTTGCTAGGGTTGCCGGGTGAAGTGTGGGACTGCTCTAAACTGAGAAAATGACCACTTTGCGGTAAAGCGATGATGTCGGCTAAACGGTAGGGTGAATCGGTTTGAGAATTAGATTCTAGGGAATATAACTTTTCCGAGATCAAAAAAGAAGCCCGATCTGCAATCACATAATGCAATACTCTTAACTCAGTCGCATCAGCGTCTAGATCTTGAAATAACGGCGCAGAGGTGGTCGCAAACAGACGAAACGGCTCAACTCCGCCTTTGCTAAACCCGTCTGGGGCAATGGTGAGGGAACGAAACCCTTGATTAGTCTCAATCCCGGTTTCGGGCTGTTCAACGTCTTCTGTGGGCCGATACATCGGCGGTAATGGCACTGTATTTTTCAGTTGACCCGTTTGCAGATCAAATTCTCCAATCAGTGGGATATTACGGCCATCTTGAACCTCTTCAGCGGCAATAAAAACTGAGTTACGAGGAGAAAATGCAATACTTTCAAGCTTCAGAGTTTCGCTGTCGAACAGTTGACCCGATTGATCTTTGAGGGGGGTTACTGCTTCTTGGGTGAGAGAGAATTCAGCGGAGTTAGCGCTAAAGTTGTCTAAATCTAACTTCAACTGATAAAATGAGACCCCTTGAGTTGGATCGTTTTGTTCAGAAACGCCATAAAAGTAAGTCCCAGAAGCCGTTGTTGTCGTATAACCGGGGATCTGGTAAGTCACCCCAGATAAATGACCCGCTGGTAATTCAGCCGCACCTAAAAAATTGAGCGACATATCCAAAAACATTCGTGTTTCTGCTGAGACCTGGGGCAAACTACAGGCGCTCAACAGAAAAATTATAATAACGTGTAACAGGGGTTGGATTAATCGAAGTTTCATTACAGAATGGATCGATGATTGGGGTGTTGATAAATTTAGTCATTGTTAATTGCCATGATAGACATCGCTGCGCGATCAACAGATGCCTGTTACCTTTGCTGAAGGTGGTATTTCAGCCAATAGCAATTAATCTTCTAGTTTCTTCTAACTCATCAGATGAGAAATTAATTGTTATTGTCAAAGGCAACATAGCTGAGGTGGGATAATTTTTTTAGTCGTTCCATTCTCCTCGAGGAGGAACAGGAGGATTTCGCTGTAAACGTAGGGCTAAATCATCTTCTGGACGTTCTCCTCTGAGCCACTGACGTAGGGCTGTCTCAATCACTTTACTGGGGTTATTCGTTAGATGATTGACTTGTTCGAGGAGTTCGGAATCTAGTTGAACCGAAACTTCAATCTTTTCTCCATTTTTAGAAGAAACTGCATTTTTATCATTCATGTTGCAACATCCTGTAGGCTAAAATCTTTCACCTGTGCTTTTAACGACTCACACAACAGATCTGCGATCGCCAAATTCACGGGGATTAAACTAAACTGGTATATTCTATTGTACTTTCTCAAACTTAATCAAAAATTACGGTTAGAGAAAATATCAAAAGTTCTTAATAATTGCTACCATCGGTGTTTACTTAGGCTAGACTAGGGTGTCTCATCAGTTAAGCCCAATGACAGAAGCCGCCAGATCAATCCCCCCAAAAAATGACGCGCGGTTTTATTGTAGTGGGTGAGAGGGGCACGAAATTGTTTGAGTGGGGCAAAAAAAGTTTTCGATCAGATGGCGGGCTTGATAAAGATGTTTGTCTTGATGGATCGGGCTATGATGCGATGGGCTGTGGAGGAGATAACGGCTATATCTGACTTTGGATTCGAGCTGCCGGGGGACACGCCGATCGGCATCATAGGCTTTGTCGGCAAGCATTGACTGAGCCTGTATGTCTTCAAGTAGTACATCCGTCCGAGAGCAGCATAATCACAGCTTGTGATTAACTTTGTCTAATTACTGATGCGTTTGCCCTGTCGATCCCCTGTTGAGCTATGATATGGGGATAAAGAGGAGATACTCCACCTGAACTGGTCAGATGAAATAGGACACCTTATCCTACGGGGAATTCCACTCTCATCAGAGATGGAAAGGACTCTGTAGCTTAGTTATTTATCTCTTAGGTAAGTATGGAAATATAACTCCTTGTGCAGAAGAGTCAACCATCCTCACCAATTCGCTCAATTCAGATGAGACAACAGGGTAAACCGCTCGTACGAAATCGGACTAGTTGTAAAGTTTTGTAAAACTCCTTTTTCCCCCTACCCCAATTACAGTGGTCGAGTATACAATCATGGAAACGCGAGATCAAATTCCATTCTGGCTTAGAACTGCCAACGGGATAGCTTTTTCAGAAATTCCACAACGAGAAGGAGGTCAACTCCCTCACTTTGCCATTGTCGGTGCAGCTAAAGCAGGAACGACGGCTCTCAATCGATACCTCAGCCAACACCCACAAATCTATATGTGTCCTCTGAAAGAACCCCATTTCTTCTCGAGCGATTTAATGTACGAACGGGGGTTAGAATGGTACAAAGGGTTATATGCAGATGCTGAACCGGGGCAAATTTGTGGCGAAGCATCGACTTCATATACATTCTGGCCGATCAGTTCCAAAACGGCACGAAGACTTTACGAAACGCTCCCCCACTTCAAAATCATTTACATTTTGCGAGAACCAGTTGCCCGAGTGGAAGCGGAGTGCTTGCAAATGTTAAAATACAGTCGATATGTTTTAGGGGATACCTCTCTGCCTTACTCTGTAGACGAACTTTTACGGTATTTGCGAAGTGAAGACAATTCTACAGGACTAAATCCGATAGAAACCAGCGAATATATCAGACACGTAGAAGAATACCTGAAGTTTTTTCAACGGGAACAGTTATTAGTTATCTTTCAGAAAGACCTACAAGATTCTACTGACAAAGTGATGGCTCGAATTAAGGAATTTCTCGGTCTAGACCCACAAGTTCGTGTCGAGACAGGCAATCATCTTAACGTCACAGCCGACTTTATTCGGGGTGTCGAGTCAGAGAAGTTCGCCGAAACAGCGAAGAAAGTTCCCGGTTATCAATTAACAAAGGGTTTGTTGCCCAAACCGGTGAAAGAGAAAATTAAGTCTTTCTTGATCGGACGCAGGCAAGATGATGATGCTGTGGTTTTCATGTCTCCAGAAACTCGACGAGAACTGACGGCACACTTCAAGCCCTATAACGACAGACTGGCAGATTTCCTCGATCATCCTTTGTCGGATTGGAAGAGTTATGATGACTAGGTTCTGTTGACCCAAAAAAGCGGGTTTTATCCTGACAAAGACGCTATGCGAACAAGCTCCGTCGTCCCAAGGCGGTTAACTCGAGAACCCACAACTCTGATTTATTCTGATATAATGCTACTGTGCGATCGCGTCGCAATCATGTTCAAACGCTCAGTTCAAAGTTAATGCAAAGCCACATCAAATATCTGCCATAGAGGAAGCCATTGGCACAACACAGTTTGTCATGTAATCGAGATTTATTTGAAACCTGGCTCGAGACCCGTTTGATTCGGACACGGCAACCCGGAAATATTATTATTGATAATGCTACTTTTCATGCTTTTTTAGCATTTTAAGGAGCTTTTCTCTCTGCTCTCGAGACAGATGGTTTTGGCTGGTATAGAAAGAGGCAATCGCAGGCATTACTGATTTTTTTATTATACAATTAAGCTGCTACGCAGCTGAGTAACAGCAAGAGATAAAAAACGGGATTTTACATAAATACAACAGAGGATCGCAGATATTATATGACTGTATCCATGATCCTCTGAATTTTAATTGGTATTTTAACCTAAAAACCTAAGGTTGCTCAAATTGAGATGAGCTAGGAAATCCGGTGGCCGGTTGGCCCGACAATGCCCGACTCATAAAGTCTCGCCAAATGGGAGCAACGGTTGTACCGCCTGTAGCGCTATAACCCAGGGGAGTAAAGTCATCATTACCCACCCAAATTGCGGTTGAAAGTTGAGGAGTATATCCAACAAACCAAACATCGCGTTCTGAAGAAGTGGTTCCCGTTTTCCCAGCCGCTGGCCGACCAATTTGGGCGCGGGTTCCAGTCCCGCCACTGATTACCCCTTGTAAGACGCTATTGAGGGAAGCGGTGGCCCACTGGTTGAGAACGAGTCGTGGTTTAGGAGTATTATCCAATAACACATTCCCTTGACTGTCTGTGACCTGCACAATAAATGTCGTATCGGAATGCCAGCCATTATTGGCGAAAGTAGCATAAGCCCCGGCCATTTCCATCGGGGTAACATCGACCGATCCCAAAGGTAAAGAAATCACCGGGTCAATGGGACTCTTAAAACCCAAAATCCGACAGACTTCAATCACTTGATTCAGTCCTACGGCTTGGCCAATTTTAACCGCTGGGATATTCATCGAACTTTCTAAAGCGGCGCGCACACTCACTGCCCCAGAAAAGCCACCCCCATAGTTACGAGGGCTGTAATATCCATAGCCATCACGATAACTCACGGGGTTATCATACACGGTTGAACCGGGGCCATATTTCCCGGAAGCAAATGCGGTGTAATAGACAAACGGTTTAAAAGCAGAACCCGGTTGACGACGGGCTTGAATGGCGCGATTATATTGACTGGTTTTGTAGTCTGCGCCCCCCACCATGGCTTTAACGAAGTGAGTCCGAGGATCAACAGCAGCTAGCGCTAATTGACCCATTTTACGATTGCGATAAACTCCCCAATAATATAAGCGCTCATGCCAATCACTCACCACCTGTTCCGCCATGCGCTGGAAATTCAGGTCAATGGTGGTTTGTACCCGCATTCCCCCTTTAAGAACGGCATCTCGGCCAAAACGTTCGGTCAATTCTTGAACCACTGCTTCTGTGACGTAAGGCAGTTGGCTTTGTTTAAAGGAGGTGACACTACCCACGAGTAACTTCTGTTGACGCGCTTCAGATTCCTCGGCGGCTGTGATCCATTTGAGATCCCGCATCCGTCGTAATACAATCGCCTGACGTTGTTTGGCTTTTTGGTAGTTGGTAAAGGGGCTATAATCTTCGGGGGCGGGAATTAACCCGGCCATCAATGAAGCTTCAGCCAAGGTTAAATCTGCTGCAGATTTATTAAAATAACTCTGGGCGGCTGTTTCTGCCCCATAAAGGTTGTGGCCCCAATACACTTGATTGAGATACAAATCTAAAATTTCGTCTTTAGATAAAATCTGTTCAATCCGAATGGCCATCACCGCTTCAGCGGCTTTCCGGCTAATGGTTCGGTTCGGAGAAAGGAACAGGTTTTTGACTAACTGCATCGTTAGGGTAGAACCCCCTTCTACCGTTGAACCTGACTCTAAATTGGCCAGTAACGCCCGAATTACACCTGTGGGATAAATTCCCCTATGGTAATAAAAATTACTGTCTTCAATCGCCAACACAGCCCGTTTGAGATGGGGAGAAATTCTATCGAGGGGAATCACTTCCCGGTTGGCTTCATCGTGCAAACTGGCGAGTGGTTTGCCTTTAATATCATAAATGTAAGTGGTTTCAGTTGGAGCGTAGTTCTGAATCACCCGCACATCTGGAAGGTTACGGAAACTAATAGCTAAACCGACTAACCCGCCAGCGACAACAGAACTGGCCAACATGGTGACACTCAACAGTGTTCCTGCAGTCACTTTACTAACAGATTGAACAAAGTCGAAAATCCCAGATGAGTGCATCTCAGGCTTCCGTTGTATCGCATTCGTTGATGACACTTTTGATTTACTCCCTCGGTGGAAAACTAGATGAATGAGGATTGAAACAGGGGCGAGTGGGTTGGGTTTAAGATTAAGTCTTCTATATGTGATAGCACATTCGACTCAACTTGCAAGATTTTCGGTAAACCTGCTAAGATTTTGAGCTGAATCAGTCTAAGCGTCAAGAGTTTGAGCGAAAATCACTGATTGTCTGGGGAATCAACCACAAACCCGATGTGACCCGTAACCGATATGGTAGGATGCTTGTCAAAGTCAATCTTTATTGTATGACTTTCAGCTAACCTGAATTAGGTTAACAGATTTTACCTTGTATTGTTCTCATTTTTTAAACCAGTTATGACACGGAGTCAACCCGCCGCTGAGGGCAATGTGAGCGGATCTACACAAGATTTTGAACGTTTACATCGAGGGGTTTGGGAGGTTTTCCCTGACCAGCCTGAGTCGCAGAATAAAGATGAAAATTTATCCCAAAGATTGATTCAATCTTCCCAACCGCTGCGGATTAAACTGGGAATTGATCCAACGGGAACGGATATTCATTTGGGTCATAGTATTTTATTTCGCAAGTTACGGGCGTTTCAAGATGCCGGACATACGGCTGTTTTGATTATTGGCGATTTTACGGCTCGTATTGGTGACCCTAGCGGTAAATCGGAAGCGCGTCAACAATTAACGGCAGAACAAGTAGAAAAAAATGCTCAAACTTATTTAGATCAAGTTCGTCCGATTTTAGATTTTGATACTCCCGGACGTTTAGAAATTTGTCGTAATTCGAGTTGGTTATCTCAGTTAGATTTAGTTAAAATTTTAGATTTATTGTCTACAATGACGGTGAGTCAAATGTTAGCAAAAGAGGGATTTGCCCTGCGGTTTGAACAAGAAAATCCGATCTATATTCATGAATTTCTCTATCCGTTAATGCAGGGTTATGATTCGGTTGCGGTTAAGGCGGATGTGGAGTTAGGAGGAACGGATCAAAAGTTTAATTTAGCGGTTGGGCGAGATTTACAACGTCATTTTAATCAAACGCCGCAATTTGGTTTATTAATGCCAATTTTAATTGGAACTGATGGCGTACAAAAGATGTCAAAATCGTTAGGGAATTATGTCGGATTATCGGAAGATCCGTTATCCATGTATTCTAAATTAGAAAAAATTCCGGATAGTTTAATTGAACAGTATTTTGAACTATTAACCGATTTACCATTAGATCAATTACCCGAAAATCCTAGAGAACGACAAAAACAATTAGCACTAGATATTGTGGCGCAATATCACGGTGAAGATGCCGCAATTGAAGCCCAAAAAGCGGCTGTGACTTTGGTTCAAGGAGATGCTAAAGCGGCGGATGCAGTACCTGAATTTTCACTATCTGAAATTGAATTTCCCGCTAAATTATTTTATATATTAGGGGCAAGTGGACTTTGTAAAAGTGGGAGTGATGCCCGTCGCCAAATTCAAGGTGGCGCTGTAAAATTAGATGGCGATCGCATTAATGATGCTAATTTAATCTTTGATTCTCCTGAAGATTTGAATGGCCGAATATTACAGGTTGGGAAAAAGAAATTTATCCGTTTAATAAGCTAAAACAATGAACCGAGATCAAATTATTGTTCCTTTAGATGTACCCAAAAAAGCAGCAGCGATCGCATTAATTGAAAAACTGCCTCAAATATCTTTTTGGAAAGTCGGTTTAGAATTATTTGTCAGTAGCGGCCCGGAAATTTTAACCTTACTGAAGCAGCAAAATAAACGTATTTTTCTCGATCTCAAATTTCATGATATCCCCAATACGGTGGCGGGGGCTTGTCGGTCAGCAGCACAATATGGGGTTGATTTAATCACTGTTCATGCAACAGCCGGAAAAACAGCCCTCAAAGCCGCCCAGGAAGCCGCTTTACAGGGGGCAAAAAAAGCTAATCAATCCCCACCTCAATTGATTGCTATCACGCTTTTAACTAGCCTTAACACTCGGGAATTAGCCTTTGATTTGAAAGTACCCATTGAACTGCCAGAATATGCTTTACAGATGGCATTACTCGCCAAAGACTGCGGTTTACCAGGGGCAGTTTGTTCTCCTCAAGAAGCCCAACAGTTGCGGCAAGTTTGCGGTGATGATTTTCTCTTGGTTTGTCCCGGTGTACGTCCCAGTTGGGCGACTAAAGGCGATCAAAAACGAGCATTTACCCCCTCACAAGCGGCACAAGCGGGAGCAAATTATTTGGTTATTGGTCGGCCTATTACCGCTGCAGATGACCCTGTAGCCGCGTTTGAACGCATTTGTGAGGAAGTGGAGGGTTGTTAGCACTTTGTTATTTTATTTGTTGTTGGTTATGCTTTGCACTCCTGAAAAGAATTTAGCTTGCTTTATCGCTAGAAATGCCTGAGATTATTTGGACATCCTATATCCGATATCGAGTAGACCGAAGAGGTTTTAATCTCAATCTGATTGAAAATATCTTACGATTTTCCAGTGAGCGCTATTATGATGTAGAGACAGGTCGAACAATTGTTATTGGTAAACATGAAGAGCAGCTAGTCTTAATTCCTTATGAGCAAAGTGACAATAGGATTACACCTATCACAATTCATGCTACCACTCGACAACAAATTCGATTTCGTCTAAAAACTGGACGGTTTATTACAGATGTCTAATACAACACAACAATCCCCGCAAATGAACTACTTTAAAGAAGAGGATATTCTTCATTTGCTTATCTCTGAAGAACCAGAAGCAGGCAGTATTGAAATTAGTCCAAACGTCACTGCCGAAGTAAATGCTGCTGGAGAATTAATAGGTGTAGAAATTCTCAACGCTAGTACTTATATCCGAGACTTTGTTTTAGAATCTGTTCAAGGCAAGCTGTTGAACTTGTCTCCTACTGAAGCATAAGATACGATACGCTTTCAACTCAATTGTGGAAGAATAGAAGAATCTATAATTTTTTATTCTTTTTTTACATAAGTTCCTCTTCAGCAAAACTATATCTCTGTAGAGTGTTGAGGTAAAAAAGATGAGTCGAAATGTTGATACTGTCATGCGAGAAGTTCCCAAATCCCTGACCAGAGGGTATTCGGGAACTTTTTTTAATGGGTTACGAAACCATTATAGTTTTAGCTTTATCTTGCACAAAGTTTCAGCAATTCAGACTTCATTCTTTTTACCTCATTAAGATCTGCTACTACAGTCTTCCTGGTTACGCCCACCTCCTACATGTGGACAACGACGAGGCCAAAGACTAGTTTCTGTTTCCGATACTTGCTTATATTGCTGATGTACCTGGGAATTTGATTCTAATACAGACGTAGAATTAGAAGAACCTTGAACCAGGAAAGTGCAAGTAAATACAACAGCAGTCATTAATTTCAGTTTGAAGTGATAACCTTCTTTGCAGACAGGTTTTTGAGTAACATTTAACTTGACGGTAGACTGAGAATTAGATTTTGTTTGGTGACTCATTGTCTTTTACCAGCTCATGTATCTCAGTGTCGCCTGAAACTCTTGAAGCACTGACTGCATAACGATTGTGTTATGACTGACTTATGTCTTCGCTATGTCTTCGCTATTATTCCAGTTCACAATAACTTGCGAACAATTTTGTTAATACTATGAAGAATTCTGATCAAGAAAAAAATGGCAAGAATTACCGTAATTGCAACAGAAGAAGGTGTAGAAACAGCAAGAAGAGCTTTAATCAGGTTGGGATTTGAATCAAAAACTAACTTTGCTCAATGTAAGCTGATATCTCGCTATAGTGTATCAAATTTTTTCAACCGTCATCCCATTCAAGTTGATACTTTCAAAAGGATTTGTCAAGAATTAACATTGAATTGGGAAGAAATTATCAAAATAGACGAAGAGTTGAAGAATGAGAAGAATAAAAGTAGTAAATCGCAGGGAAAAATAGTGCTAGAAACATATAGTAGATCGATTATCGTTACGGATGAATTGAATCAGCGTGACATCGCTGAGATTATTTTAAAAGGTGATGTTAACTCAGTTGAAAACCTAAAAACGCTAGAAATAATTCTGCAACAATATTCAGGATATTCTATAAAAATTAGAGATATGAAAGCAGGTAGCATCAAGCTAACTGTAGAAGGTTCTCCAGAAGATATTCAAAAGCTGATATCCAGTATCGAATTAGGAAATGTAGTAGAAGTTAATGGTTTTCCAGTTGAAGACATCAGGGTTTTGGATAAATGGCAATTAGTTCAAGAGATAATCAGTCATCCAACTCCGCAGCGAAACCTTAGTGGAATTGATTTGAGCGATACTGACTTGAATCGTGCTAATTTGAGTGGCTCTAATCTAATTAATGCTGATTTAAGTTGTGCTGATTTAAGTAATGCTAACTTAACTAATGCTGATTTAAGTAATGCTGATTTGAGTGAAACTGATTTCAGTAATAGTTTAGTAACTGGTGCAAAGTTCAGTCATGATAGTCCAGGAATGACTGAAGAACTTAAGAAAAGTTTGATTAATAAAGGTGCGATTGTTACAGGTTTATTATTAGATAAATTAGTGACGTTAAGAGAATGGTTAGAAAATAGTTTTAAACCCGAATGGCTTTTACCTAGAGACTTAGTTTTTACTCCTGCATTTATGAGAAGTAATAGAAACAAATCTAAGGCATTACAACCCTCCATAGTTCGGGCAAAGGAAATCAATTTAGGAGGAGATTTAGCTCATCGAACTTTAGCTTTAGTTGTGCGTTTAACACCGACTGACACGGATGAAGTTGATCTTCAGATTTGTTTATATCCAACAGCTCAATCTGGTTATACTGACTTACCATATAATATTCAACTCATCGTAATTGATGAAGAAGGTTCAGATATTATGGATGCTCAATCCGAAAGATTTGAAGAATCACTGTGTCTATCTTTTAGTGGAAATTTTGGTGAAAAGTTTGGAATAAAAATAGTATTCAAACAGAGTTGCATCACAGAAAAATTTGTGATATAAGTTGATAATTAAAAATTTAATATATTTAATATTTTGTAGGGGGCAAGCAATGTTACTAAGATTCAGATTGAGAGAAGCACCTGAAGAAAGATTTAGAGCGACTGTCTACATTGATAAAGAGGAATTTTCTGAAGGTTACTTAAATGCTTCTTTGGATGAACTTTATTCCTCTTTTAAGCAATGGCAAGAAGCCTATCTGGGGATGGAAGATGTGGCGTTACGTCTGACACCAAAACCTGAAAAAAAGTCATTTACACGAGATGAAATTAATGATTTTGCTGAATCTTTTAAGCGTAGTTTCGATGAATGGCTTATAGGAGATAGACAATGGCAAAAAACGAGAGAGAAATTAGTACAAAAATTAGCACATAAACGTGATCAAGAAATTTCTATCTTTCTAGATGTCGAAGACAGTAATCTGCGACGTTTTCCCTGGCAAGATTGGGAATTTTTTCAAGAGCATTGCCAAAATGCAGAAGTGACTTTATACAAACGTACAGATATTAGTAAAGACACTCGTAAACTCATTTCTTGATCAGATAAAGTAAATGTTTTAGTGATTATTGGTAATAATGAAGGGATTGAAGCAGGCATTCAAGCAGACTTGGAAGCAATTCATGAATTAGAAAGACAAAATACAGGAATATTTAAAGTTTTAAAACAACCGAGTCGTCATGACTTGCTAAAAGAATTACGGAGCAAGCTATACCAGATATTTATTTTTACAGGACATAGCGGAAGTAATGATAATCAGGATATTGGTTGGATTGAGTTAAGTGAAACAGATAATTTAAAAATCACAGATTTGAAATTAGCATTGCGTGAGGCTATTACAGGGGGATTACAACTTTGTATCTTCAATTCTTGTGATGGTTTAGGCTTAGCAAAACAACTTAATCAGCTTCAACTTCCTCTAGCAATTGTGATGCGAGAGCCAGTCCCTGATGATGTTGCAGCTAAGTTTTTACGAGTATTTTTAGAGCATTATTCTGGTGGTGAATCATTCTTTCAATCTTTCCGTGAGGCAAGACATTGTTTAGAAGGTTTTAATCATCAATATCCCCATGTTTACTGGTTGCCTACTGTATGTACGGGTCTGTTAGGAGAGCCTCCTATGTGGTCAGAGCTTATTACAAATCAGGTTAATGATAAAGTCATTAAGATTGAAGAGGAAGGTATAAATGATACTGAAGGAATTGGACAACAAAAGTCTTGGAAACGGTGGCTCTTTCCAGTTGGAGTACCTCTTGTTTTAATCAGTACATTTATAATTCATGAGCTAATTGATAGAACAACGCCGCCACCTTTATCTCCTGAGTTATTTAGTTTAGGAGAAAAGAAATTAACTCCTGATGCAGTTTTTCGCAATCAACCCAACTGCATTAATAATATTGCACAAAAAGATAGAGGAATTCAAAAGTTTCAGCAACAGCAATTTGAGCAAGCAGCAGAATCTTTTCAAAATTATGTTCAGCAGTGTTACGCTGATCCTGAAGCTATAATTTACCTCAGTAATGCTCAAGCTGCAACTAAAGGAAACCCGATTAAAATTGCTGCTTCAGTTCCAATTGGTAATCTAGTGGGTGAAGCACAAGAAATACTAAGAGGTGTGGCTCAAGCTCAGTATGAAATTAATCAACAAGATGGTATTAATGGCAGACCTTTACAGGTTATGATTGCTAATGATGATACTTTTGAAGATAGAGATTTACTGGATAAGGTTGAAGTCGTTGCTAAAAACTTGACGCAAAATTCTGATATTTTAGGGGTTATTGGTCACTACACTACTGATGCTACTTTAGAAGCGGGTCAAATATATAACCTAGAAAATCTAGTGGTTATCTCCCCAACTAGCACAGCAATTCGGAAGCAAGGACAGTTTACAAATAATGTTTTCCGAACACCACCAACTGATGCCGTAGCAGGTAAAAAATTAGTTAGATATATGGATGCTCAAAATTATTATAAAGCTGCTATTGTTTATGAATCAAATAGTGAATATAGTAATTCTCTGAGTGAAACAGTTGGTAAGTCTCTTGATATGTTACCTCAAGGTAATATCGTGCATAAATGCAATCTATCTAGTCCCAACTTCTCCGCTTCTCAATGTGTTAAAAATGCTTCCAATAAAGGTGCAGATGTACTCGCTTTATTTCCTAGTTCACAACTTCCAACTTATGTACAGAATATAGTTTCGCAAAACTATAATTTGCAATTCTTAGGTGGTCGATCTTTACCTCTGTTAGCTGGAGATGCTGTTTATGGAGGTAAAATACTGAATGAAGTGGGTGAAGAAGTTAGAGGAATGGTAGTCGCAGTTCCTTGGCATCCCAATTTTCAAAATACTGCAAGTACTACTTTTATCAACACTGCTAAACAACTTTGGAAAACTGAAAGTGTGAATTGGCGTACTGCCAGTAGTTATGATGCCACACAGGCTTTAGTAAAAGGATTGAAACAATTAGGAAATAAACCGACTCGTGAAGGCTTGAAACAGGTACTTTCTAGTAATGATTTCTCTATTCAAGGAGCAACAGGAACTGTGGAATTTGATGGGGGCGATCGCAAAATGAAAACAGAAAATCAAAATGAATTAGGCATTTTAGTTCAAGTTCAGTGTAATGATAATAATTGTAATTTTGTTCCCTTAGATTATTAATCTTTGATTCATTAATGGAGTTTGCCGTATTGTTGCAGTAATGGGTTGGGTTAATCAACCGGATTAGGATGTATTCCACTTGAATATTGATGTCAAACAAAGTAGGAGATCAATTCTATTTTGCAATAAATCCGGATGGCCGCTTTATTTCAAGTATAGCGATATGGAACATATAACATCTGTAGTTTATCACCCATTACTGAGGAGCATCATGTTGACTATTCCAATTCTCGCTAGCACGTACGTTGTGATCGTTTATATTTTATTAAAGTGGGTTGAGCAACTCTCAACGCCTTCATAAGACCCATTCTCGTCATACCACAACCCACACAGGCGCGGACGCACTGTCCTGATAAATATAGAACAGACAATACCCCTCAAGTCTGGTGATATTTTTGCTCGATTAATACTTTCAGCACATCAACCAACTCACTCAGCTGTTGTTGTACAGATTCATGACTGTATTCATCATCGGGATGAGGGGGGTGTCCGGGCTGTTGAAAATGGGGGCGCTCACCATTCATTTCTCCCCATAACATATCAACCTGACGAACTAATTCATAAAGTATTGAAGGATTATCAAGGATAGACTCTAATAAGCCTAACAAAGCTTGTAATGGAGCATCAAAATGATGACTCACTCGGGCAGTATCTTCTAATACCCACCGATGTAAAACCGCCTGTAAGGCTCCTGAAACATCAGGTAAGTTCTGAGTAATAAAAGTATTAATTTCGGTCTGAGCTTGCTTTAGAGGCGGGATTGGAGATTCTCCTTTCATAAAAGAACCCCCTTCTCGGGCAATCATATCAGCGAGGGTAAATTCTCGTCGTCCCTGAATAATGTCACACCATATTTTTTCTTCTAATTCCTGACTGAATTGTTGATCTGAGTTTTGGGGTGAAGAATTGGAGGAATTAGACATAGTCTGAGGTATAAAAGCAGCTTTGTTCAGCTTTACAATAGCAGATTTTTATCAAATCAGGGACTGACAATGAATACTGCTTTTGTCTTTAACTAAGTAATGATGGTAAAGAAGACGGGGAAGACAAACGACTCAATAACGAAATGATGTCAGATTTTGTTAATAGGAGTAACCGCAATATGATGATTGCTCAATAAGTCGATAAAGTGGCGGCGCAAGTGGGTAAAAGTTCGTCACAAGTTGCTTTGAGTTGGTTATTAAATAAAGGTGTTATTCCTATTATTGGTGCGAGAAAAGTATCTCATTCGCAGATAATTTGCAATGTGTCGATCTACAATTATCAGCCGAAAATATTGAACAACTTGACGGCATTAGTCAGATTGAATTAGGTTTTTCCCATGATTTCTTTAAGGCTGATATGGTAAGAAACTTTGTTTACAATGGCATATTTGAAAAAATCGATAATCATCGCTATTCCCAATTAAATCGTTAAATTTTATTCAAGTTAACATCATGTTTGGCGTGCCAAGGTTTGGATTCATTTCTCTAGCACGCTGTTTTTATTATAGAAAATAGTAAAGTTCCCAAAATAGCAATAATATTCAAAATATTTAGTCAAAGTTTGCAAGAGATTAATTCAATATTGTTTTAAATTGAATCTATAGAGTTTTAAAATTAATGAAATATATTGCAGCCACTTTAACCGGAGTATTAACCATGACTATTATCGCGACATCTTCTCATTCTTTAAATGGTAAAACACCAGATTAAGCGGCTATTGAAACTATTATAGAAAGTGTTGCCACCTTAGCCGACAAGGGTAATTTTGAGAGTCTAGAAAAGCTTTATGCACCAGAAGTTGAAGTCGATTATACCTCAGCATTTGGTGGAGAAACTGAGTTAAAAAGTCCTCAAGCATTAATGACTCAATGGGCGAGTAGCTTACCTGGATTTGATCGGACTCGACACGAAATCTCTAATATTAAAACAGAAGTTGAAGGGAATACGGCGACGGCTACAGCAGATGTGACCGCAGATCATTATCTCAATGAAATGTTTTGGCAGATTGAGGGTCGTTATGAATATAGTTTGATTAAACAAGATCAACAGTGGATCATTGATAAAATGACTTTTATTAAAGACATGGAACAAGGGAGTCGTGATATTATAAATAAAGCTATTCAACAAGCAAGTATTAATCCTTCAACTTATTTACAACGCCAGCAAACACAGCAAGCGGTCGTTACTTTTCTAAGCGCTTTAGAAGAGAAAGATATGGATAAATTTGCATCAGTTTGGACGGAAGATGCGGTGCAGGATATGCCTTTTTCTCCGTCTGGGTTTCCTAAACGGGTAGAGGGAAAAACTAACTTAATACAACATTATTCTGCTTGGCCAGAAATCAGTGGTGAAGCTAATTTTACTGATAAATTGGTATTTTACCCGATGCAAGATGCCACAATGGTGTTTGCTGAATGGCAAGGTGATGTTGAGATAATTCCTACAGGACGCAATTATAACCAGCAATATGGCGGATTATTTGGTGTTGTTGATGGCAAAATTGAGTTATTTCGAGAATATTACGATCCAATTGTATTTAAATATGCTTTTGGTTTAGATGAAGATTAAACATCTAATACTTCAGGAATAATGAGTGAGGAAATAGAAAGTAAGTTAATTCTCTATTCCCCCTATTCAAAACTCTTACTTCCCTTTCTGTTGATGTTTGGCTTGCTCTAATGCGATTTCTTTAACGGCTTGGAAAGAATTGACGTTTGATGTGCCTTCAATTGCTTTCACCGCTAAATCTTGAACTTGTTTTTGTGCAGCATCGAGTTGTTTAGAAATACTTTGTAAGCGGTTTTCTTGAGTATTAATCGTTTCGGATAAAGATTTAATCCGCAGTTCGTAGAATTGCTTTTGTCCTTCCATTTCTTTTGCTAATAAATCTGCTTTTATTTTTGCTTGAGAATAACCGATACCGCGTCCCATTTCTTTTGCTTTTTTAATAGTATTCTCTAACTTTGTTGGGAATTCTTCTACTTTTGCTTTGACTTCAGCATATTCTTTTTCCTTCAGACTAATCTCTTCTTCCCGTTGTTTCCATTCTTGCTCCTGTGTCTGACGAGTTTCTTCTAATTGTTGATGAAGCTGATGTTGATTTTGTTCATGTTCATCTATTTCTCGTTCTCGTTGTAATTGTAAATTATAGTGATAAGTTTCGTGATCTCGTTTCAAGCTTTTCTTATAATTATCAGTTCGTTCTTGTCGTTGACGTTGATAATCTTCCTGCTCTTTTTTCCAGGCTTTTTGTTGCGTTTGAATTTGCTGTTCTAATGTTTCTCGTTGTTCTGTTAATTCTGTTTCAAAAGTCTTAGCGCTTTCTTCATATTGTACAATTAAAGTTTCTAACGTCTCGTCATCTACTTCTTCTAAAGAATGCAATTCATTTAATTGCTCTAATTCTAAGTTAACGGCTTGTTGTAAATCCTGTAATACTGTTGCTTCTTGAGTCAGTCGTTCCGATAATTCACTAATTGCATTACCAAAACTAGATTGTAATAAAGTTAATCCATCAATCGTTTGTTGCATTTTTGATTGCTTGGAAGAACTGCCATTTTTTAAAATTAGAAATTCTTTATTTTCCACTCCATTTTGAGAGGTCGTATTAGAGATTTTATTGACTTGAGATTGCAATGAAGACTTTTCTTTCTTTAATTCTTCATAAGCTGCTAAGATTTCCGCTTTGGTATTGCGATCGCTAATTCTTTTACTCATCGATTTACTCCTGATAGTTAACTACGAAATAATTAGCCTTATTTAGAATTAGAAGAACTAGAAAAAGCACGTAATGCTAACTCTTGCGCTTGAGCCATTGTGGCTTGTAATTGTGCTGACAAGTCAGTAATTTGTTCATTTTGCCGTTGAATAGTTTCTTCTAAAGAAGTCACTTGTAACTCATATCCCTGCTGAGTTGATTCCCATTCTTTCGCTACTAAATCAGCCTTAACTTTTGCCTCACGGGTTGCTTCTTGAATTGCTTCTTCTCTGGCTTTCTTCTCAGCTTGCTTTAACTCTTCTTCAAATCCTGCTGATATCTTCTTGTTCTCTTCAAATTCAGCTTTATTTTTCTCTAAAATACTGTCTCGTTCTGTCCAGTTTTTCGTCTTTTCTTGATTAATTTGTTGTAATTCTCGTTCTAAATTCCGTTGTTCTTCTTCAAAATCATCCTGTTCTATTTGCCAAATTCGTTGCTGTTCATAGTTATAATTTTCTTCTTCTTTTTGACGTTCTGCTGTAATTTTTTCTTGTTCGGCTTGTGTTGCGGCTTCAAACTCTTGTTGTTCTTTTTCCCAAGATTTTTGATCGGCCTTTTTATCTTTTTCTAACTCTTCTTGAAAGCGAGCTGCATTTTGTTCGAGTAAATTTAACTTCTCTCGATGTTCTTGTGTCAGTAAATGTAAGGCATCTGCCACTATTCTGACTTTTTTTAAAGCTTCTAACTGCTGATGCTCTATAACAATTGCTTGTTTCAATTCATCTAGTTTTGATAACTCTATTTTTAACTTATCAGAACTTTCAACAACCAGTGTACCAAACTCTAACTGTAAGTCAGCTAAACCTTTAACAATCGTATCTGTTGTGTAGTTTGCTGCTTTTTCTAGAATCCGTTTCCCTTTTTCTTTTTCAGCTTCTTGTTCTTTTGTGGCGACTTTAGAATCTAAATTATTTCGTTGTTCTAACAGTTTTTTAAACTCACTAACAATCTGGTTTTTGGTATTAATTGTTGTAGATGATGTCATGATTAATTTCAGTAAATACAACAGTGAAATCGAATTGATATCAAAATTTCCGAATCAGTGATAGATTATTGCATCCGATATCAATTAATATTTTACGCTTAACTTTATTATCCTAGCTTCCGTAATTCTTCCCAACTTTTGTAATCATTGTTAACAGATTCTGGCTGTTGTTCAGTATTTTTACCGAGCAGAGTCTCTATAATTTTCTGGCATTTTTGACAGCGATTTCCTTCCCAACAATAACAATCTTCAATTAACTGCTTTAAAACAGATTTCATCTGCTGATTTTCTTTTAAAAGTGCTTTATAGTTATTTTGAATACTATCAACGACCACACTAATGTGCTTTAAATCTTCAGATAAACTGTCTAAATCTTGCATAGTATTTTCTCTGATTTTGTCTGTAAAATCGGTTACTTCTGTCAGATAATCCTCTGTTTTGCGATGAGAAATCAATTTAAATATTTTTTCCATTTTGAGACACCTTTTGATTCAAGAATAAAGTTAGGGCTGGGGAGACTTCAATCATTGATAAAATTCTCCCCCAAGCTATAATTCAGGTGTTAGGAAATTTCAACCGGACGTTTTTCAGATAAAGCCGGAAGAGTCGATTCTGCTTTTCCAGTTAACCTGATACTTTCAGTGGCTTCTGTTTGGGTATAAGCCGCCATTAATCCCGCAATCTCGTGAGGTGATAAATGGTCTAAACAAGCCATTCGTCGTGTTCCTTCTAAATCAATCATTCGGGCTAAATTACCGTTGTCGGCGAGTACAGCCGCCGCTTGTTCAATCACGGACCAATCTTTTCGTTCTGCCCAAGACCATTTTAGGCTATAATAATTAATCGGTTTTAGTATTCCTTGTTCGTCTGGTTTCTGTCCTGAATGTTTAGCAAACTCTGGGATAAAAATTCCGGTCGCAGGTTCAATTCCTTGGGCTTGAATTGAGGTGATTAAACGGTTAAAATCATTTAAGCTACGGCTTTTAATATAAGTCACCATGATTACCCCATGAGGTAAGTCGCCTGATTCTGCAACAAACCAAATTTGTCCCCACAAAGTATTTTGAGTTTGACCTAAACTGCCGAAAAATTTACTAAATTTAAGAATAGTCATGGAACATTTAGAACCATATTCTTCATCCCCGATAATCCATTTCCCAGATTGACAGTTATTTCGGACTGAAATTGGCATTTCGGGTACTAAAATTGTATTATTTTCTTTGGCTCCAAATACAGAAAAAATGGGCATTTCTATTGCTTTATTCATGATTTGTTTTCTTTCTTCTTTGAGTTGAATTAACGAATGAGATGGGGTTTAACTTCGGTTGTGGGATAAACTGATAAGGTGGTTTGTTGAGTTTTAAGACTTTGTAAGGCTGTAACTAAACGCTCTAAAATTTCGGTATGAGCCGAGGTAAAATGAATGCTAAATCCTTCACCATCTCGGCTATATCCTGGACAAACCAAGGAAGCAGACCCCAGTTCATCATGAGTTGTGATATACAGCCAGTCATCCGTTTCTAATTGGTAGTGGGTATCTGTCCAAGTTCTCAACATCTTGATTTGTTCTCCCGCTGTACTTCAATCTTGATTAAGCTTGCGTACCTATACCCGATTCAGGCTAGAATTGATTTAAAGGTCAATATCTATGCTCGAGATCAACACGTTGATTTTTTTATCAACATAATCTAAGTGTAGTCTGAATTGATTTCAACGTCAACCCTAAAGTTGAAATTTTATTCAAACCGTTGTAAAATCGATATTAGGAGGATATAACTGTGGAACAAACATTCGGAAAGCTGATTCGCCAAGCCCGCAAAGACAAAGGTTACTCTCAACGTCAACTAGCTGCTTTACTCCACGTTGACTTTACTTACCTATCTAAATTAGAAAATGACCGCGCCGACTACGCCCCCAAAGAAGATGTCATTCGCGGCTTAGGACGACATCTGAGTATTGATGAGGAGGAATTAATTTTTCTCGCAGGTAGGCTACCGCAGCAGTATGAAGAATTTCTCAAACAAAATAACCGAGAAATTACCGCCCTATTCCGCCGACTACAAACTAATCCAAGCTTTGCTAAAAAGGTATTTGATGCAGCCCAGGAGGTAGAATAAATTGAGCATCCTCAGACCATACCGTTATTATCCTAAAGAATCAATTGAACGGCGGGCAAATCTACTGCTGCGACAAATGCAAGCCACCCAAAATTTTGCCCCTCAGTGGCCGTTTGAAGCGTCTTCAGTCGCCGATTTTTTAGATTTAGGGGTCGTTTGGGATACCATCGCACCCGATGAAGAGGGAGAAATTGCCGCCCGAATTTTACCCACACAACGTTTGATTGAAATTAATGAAGAAATCTTAGAGAAACCTCAAGGCTTTATTGAGTCAACCATTGCCCATGAAATTGGTCATTGGATACTGCATATTAATCAAGATGAAGCCGACGGAGTTAGTCAACAATTAGAACTAAATTTAGGAAGTTATGGCACAACAGAGGGTGAAATACCTTTTGTTTGTCGGGCGACTAGTGATGATTCTAAGATTGCTTCAATTGAATGGCAAGCCCAATATTTTGCCAGTTGTTTGTTGATGCCTCGGGATATTTTGCTGCAAAAACAACGGGGACGAGATTTAACTCGATGGTCTAGCCTGTATGAGATGCGCGATGAATTGGGGGTGAGTATTTCTAATTTAACCCATCGTTTGCAAGAGTTGGGGTGGATTACCATCCCCAGAGGAACACGAAAAATCTATCGTGGGCAGATGAATACAGCAGAAGAATCCTGTTTATTTGGATAATTGTTAATTAGGCTTCTTCAGTGACAAGTAATGAAAAGAAGGAGCCTATTAAATTTATTAAAGTTGGCAATTATTAGATTAACTTGTATAGTCTTAATCCGGTTTATATCCTATAGTTTTATGCTATATTTGCACGAAAAAGACGCAAGTAAGTTTGAGCAACAAATAATAAATTTATATAATTAATTTCTAGTGAATAAGATTCAATTTATTGATTTATTTTCTGGAATTGGAGGAATGAGACTCGCTTTTGAGCAAGCTATTTATGATTGTGGTTTAACATCAAATTGTGTTCTTAGTAGTGAGATTAATGCTGATTCAAGAAAGGTTTATCAAGCTAATTTTGGTGAACAGGCTTTAGGAGATATTAGACAAATTGAAAGCTTACCTAAGCATGATTTTTTATTAGCAGGTTTCCCTTGTCAATCCTTTTCTTATGCTGGAAAAAAAGCAGGATTTGGAGATACAAGAGGAACTTTATTTTTTGAAATTATGCGGTTGATAGATAGGAATAAACCTCAAGTATTTATACTAGAAAATGTTAGAGGAATTCAAACCAATGACCAAGGTAGAACTTTAAAAACGATAGAGTATGAAATTACAAAACGAGGATATAGCTTACAAATTTTTATCCTCAATAGCTGTAATTTTGGTTTACCTCAAAATCGAGTCAGGGCGTATTTAGTGGGTGTTTTAGGAGAGTCATCCAAACTGAATATTATGTCTGACCCAGGGCCGCTAGACTCTCATCATTATCATCAACAACTTTCATTACTTCATCAATCTCCGTTTGTTTGTGTTGAAGATATTTTAGAATATTATCCGGATATAAAATATAATTGTTCTGAGTTATTTATTGAAAAATTAAAGCAGTATTTTAAAGGAAATTTAGACAAACTACATGGAAAACGATTAATTGATTATCGCGGTGGAAATTCTATTCATTCTTGGGAATTAGGTTTAAAAGGAGAGTGTAGTTTAGCAGAAATTACACTAATGAATCAGTTTATTTTGAAAAGGAGAAATAAAAGATTTGGAAAAAATCAAGATGGTAAATTGTTAACAGCAGAACAAATTAAAACTTTTTTTGATTCTCCACAACTAGATAATATTTTAGATTCGTTAGTTGCTAAAAATTATTTAAATAAAATCGAAGATACTTATAAACCCGTTTCTGGTAATTTTTCCTTTGAAGTTTATAAATTTTTAGACCCAAAATCTATCTCTGTTACTTTAGTTGCCAGTGATGCCAATAAATTAGGTGTTTACCATAATTATAGAGTCCGACGAATTACGCCGCGAGAAGCTGCTAGACTACAGGGATTTCCGGATGATTTTATCTTAGATGAAAATGACAATAAAGCTTATTATCAGTTAGGAAATTCAGTCAGTCTTAATGTGGTTCGATTTGTGGCAAAAGAAGTATTATCAACGGTTTTTAAAAAAAATAAAAATAAAAAACAGTTAGTCTGGTAAAATTAACGTCATGATTGAGATGTATATTAACTTTATTGTTATAAAATTATGGCTCAGTCGCTTCATAAAAAATGAGTTTTTAGAGATTTATAGTGGACTCCTGGATGTCCGTAGTTTATAGAAAGATACTCACGGACATATTCCAGAAGCGAAGAGTTGATTTTTATCGAGTTGCACCCAACCCTTGTAAGTCGTCTGCAGAAATATTAGGCGGTAAAATGACTGCATTAACAGCATGAATTACGCCATTACTTGCTTTCATATCAACTTCTACAACTTCTGCATTTCCCACCTTAACCACACCATTAGCAACATCAATATCTACTGCATTTCCTGCAGCCGTTTCAAACTGTCCAGCGTTAATTTCTGTGGAGGTGGCTGCCCCGAGGACAACATGATACTTTAAAATTTGAGTCAGTACTTCTTGGTTTTCGGGAAGTAATAAAGCTTCTAATGTTCCTGCGGGTAAAGCGGCAAAAGCTTCGTCTGTCGGCGCAAATACAGTGTACTCACCAGTGTTTTGTAAGGTATCTGTTAACCCTGCTGCTTCGACTGCTTGAGTTAAGATAGTGAAAGATTCACTTTCAGCCAGTTGTTCAGCTATACTATCACCAGCATCCATTTCTTGGCTTATGGTGCTATTTTCGCTCATAGACTCAGCAATAGCTCTATCAGTATTGATAACAATAGAAGCTGTAGCTAAGCCGCCCAAGCTAACAATTGTTGCGAGTAGAACCTTGGATAATTGAATATTCATACGTTTCATAATAATTGTTGTTGATCTTTCTTAGTGCTTCTGACTAATTTAGGACTAAATACTTAGGTTTGCTATCCTCCGGATGAGAGATTTAGAAAAAATTACAGTACTAAATTTAAGTAATTCAGTTCAAAATATCTGCAAAATATCTATCGAAAGAATGAGCGCAAATTTGATATAAAATATAAAAAATTATGCTATAAGCAAAGTACAGATTTTTGTAGAACCAATAATATTATTAAGTATTGAAAATTAAAGTATAAAAGTGAGTGGAAATATTGAAAGAAAAACTCATCCTGAAAAAAATATAAAATATAAGTAATGTGCTGGCTATAGACAACAAAAATAGAAATCGACGATATACTGTTCTTCAGTATCTCTGGCTGCTGACTTTAGCGTAATTTTTGAAGTAAAATCACAACGGTTTGAAAGCAAATGGAATTGCTATTAGTTTAACATCCCGGTGAAAAGAAGAACATGGTATGATGACAGAGAGACTAATTATATTTTTATAGATAAAAATAATCTGTGATTACTAAGAACTCACTTAACGAGGTATGATATGACTAAAAAGATAAATGATAACAATATAATTCAACCAGAATTAGAGTCAGAGGAAGAAGAAAAGCAAATCAGAAAAGAAGATGAAGACAGTCATGAACCTTTTGATCCTACAAAAATTAGGGTTGATACCAGACCGATGACCATTGACCTAGTTCTTAAACGAATCAAGTATGAGGAAATTAATTTAGCCCCAGATTTTCAACGGAAAGAAAATATTTGGGACGATAAAGCTCAAAGTTTATTGATTGAATCTATTCTAATTCGGATTCCGTTACCTGCATTTTATATGGATGCTACCAATGAAAATCAATGGTTAGTTATTGATGGATTACAAAGATTAAGTACATTAAAACGATTTATTCTTGATTTAGAGCTGCGATTGACAGGATTAGAATTTTTAACCAACTTAGAAGGAAAAACCTATAAGGAACTGCCACGGAATTATCAGCGTAGGATTGATGAAACTGTTTTAAATGTTTATTTAATTGAAAAAGGCACTCCTCCAGAAGTTAAGTATAATATATTTAGACGTATTAATACAGGTGGTGAACCTTTGTCACCTCAAGAACTTCGTCATGCTTTAAATCCAGGAAAAGCAACTAAATTCTTGAAGAAACTTGCAAATTCTCAAGAGTTTAAAAATATTACAAATTTAAGTAATAAGCGTACAGATCGAATGGACGATCATGAATTTGTACTGGGGTTTGTTGCCTTTATACTTACTTCATATAAAGATTATCCAGATAAAAAAGGAAGAGATTACTTTCTGAATGAAGCCATGAACAGAATAAATAGAATGGATAGTGAAAAGGAACAAGCAATAGAAGATAAATTTAAAATTTCAATGAAAGTAGCAATGGATATTTTTGGAGACGACGCTTTCCGAAAGCTATCAAGAAAAAGTAAGAGAAAATATCCAATTAACAAAGCCTTATTTGAAGCATGGTCAGTTACTTTGAGTCAACTGAATTATCAACAGTTAGAAACTCTTAAGCAAAGGAAATATGTTTTAAAGGATAAATTTATTGAATATCTGGATAAAGACAAAGAATTTTTAGATTCTGTTTCACAAGCTGCCAATAAAGTTGACTATCGATTTATGAAGATTGAAAAGATAATTCAGGAGGTCTTATCATGATTGATTCCCTCAAGTTAAAAAACTTTAAGCCATTTGCAGATTTACAGCTATCTTTTAAGCCACTAACTCTTCTGTCTGGTTTAAATAGCACCGGAAAGTCCTCTGTTTTACAATCTTTACTACTACTTCGTCAGTCCTATCAACAACAGCTATTACCTAAAACTGGACTAGCTTTAAATGGTGATTTAGTTAATATTGGAACAGCACAAGATGCACTATTTGAAAGTGCAATTGAAGACAATATAGAGTTTGAAGTGACTTGGAAACATGATCTCAAAGGAGTCTGGCGTTTTGACTATAACCGAGAGTCAGATGTTATTTCTATTGATCCATCTTTAGCTATTCCAGAGACAGTTTATCACACTAGTTTATTTAGTGATACTTTCCACTATCTTCAAGCAGATCGAATTGTTCCTCGTCCATTTTTTGAAACCTCAGATTTCCAAGTTCGACAACATCAACAACTGGGTAGTCGAGGTGAATATACTGTTGATTTCTTGCATACTTATCAAGATAAAAATATTCCTAATTCCAAACTTAAACATCCTTCAGCTATCTCTCTTAGTTTAACCGATCAAGTAGAAGCTTGGATCGGAGAAGTGAGTCCTGGGACACGAATTAAAGTGACCCAGAATCTGAATATGGATTTGATGAGTTTACAATATTCTTATGGTTTGAGTAATCCTTATCGTGCAACAAATACAGGTTTTGGTGTTACCTATACTTTGCCAATTCTGGTAGCAATTTTAGCTTCCGAACCTGGCACACTTATTTTAATCGAAAATCCAGAAGCACATCTTCATCCTAAAGGTCAGGCTAAGATGGGAGAATTGCTAGCATTAGCTGCAAGTTGTGGCATACAGATTATCATTGAAACCCATAGCGATCATGTATTAAATGGAATTCGACTCGCTGTTCACGATGGCAAACTAAGTCCTAATGATGTTCAATTACATTACTTTCAACGTATAGAAAAAGAAGGAATTGCGAGGAGTGAAGTAGTCTCACCTTCTATGGATAGAAATGGCCGAATTGATCAATGGCCTGATGGCTTTTTTGATGAGTGGGATAATGTCCTAGATGCTTTATTAGAACCAGCACAAGATTAAAAAATGACTCTAGAAATAGTGTTAAATGAATTATCACTTAAAAATCCAGCGACAGATATTAATACCGCACGAGACTGGATCTCTAATTTGATTATTACTTTAAGAGCAGTTAAGAAAACTTCAAAATCAATTACACTTCGGACTCAGTATAATCTTCATAATACTCTACTTGCAGAAGGCTATCCTGTGAGTCGTTGGTTCAATGATAAAGAAGTAGATCGAGAAGAAAGACGCTTTCTCAGAAACTTAGCAACAAAATCCCCTTTCTCGCAAGACATCATCGATACAGAAATCAAAGAAGTTGAAGAAAACACTGCAACCTCTGAATTTTATCATGAAGGAGAATTAGCCATTGGTTTAGGTGTGGCATATCTCCTTGATGCACTTTCTATTAGCTTACTTTCAGAAGAAAAATGGAATTTTAGTTGTTTAAGTTTACAGATTACTAGAATAGAGGAAAATGAAGAATTAGTTGACGAAGCAATAGAACTCCTTCATGTCAGTTGTAGCAATCATGTTATAGAACATACTGACTGGATTCAAAATTGTATAAAAATAGAAATTCGTGACGGTACGGAACTTTGGAATTTAAAAGAAGAACTATTTCCTCATTTAGAATTTTGTGATGCTGTTCAAAAGCAATTTCACAAGATAAAACGTGGACAAATTCAGTTTAAATTAGTGAAAGAAGCATTAATACAGTTAAACTATTGTTGCCAAAATTGGACGACCGGGGTCTTCAGCACAAAAGGATATTCGATTGAGGTATCTGGTGAGAGTAAACCAACACTTCAGAAATATCGTAAAGAACGAACTTTTCGCTGCCCCGATGATCAAGACCGTTTATTTGAACAACATATTAAGTTAAAAGTCTGTGATTGGCGAATTCATTTTTTTCCACAAAAACAGGGTGAAAAGATTATTGTTGGTTATGTGGGTCGTCATCTACCTACACTCAATTATCCAACTTGATTTTAATAGCTTCTCAATTCGCTACTTCTAATGATTGATATCAATCTACAAACAATTCATTACCATAGTAGAATAGAAGGTTCTGCCATCTCAAGCTAAAACTGTTTGAGATCCGAAAGTATTGAGAAGGAGATAAAGCGTGGCTGTAACCGTTGAACAACTGATCACCCCTGATATTAACCAACCTGCCCGCTATCTGGGTAACGAAGTCGGGGCAAAGCATAAACCCTGGGAAACTGCTAAGGTGCATTGGGCGTTAACGTATCCGGAAATTTACGAAGTGGGTGCGTCCAATTTAGGGCATATTATCCTCTACAATATTATCAATACTCAGCCTCGGCAATTATGCGATCGCGCTTATTTACCCGCCTCGGACTTAGCAGAAAAATTAAGAAAAACCAATACACCGTTATTCGCCGTTGAGTCTCGTCGTTTCCTCCAGGAATTTGATATTCTCGGGTTTAGCCTCAGTTATGAATTAGGGGCAACCAATATCTTAGAAATGTTAGACTTGGCGGGTATTCCGTTAACCTGGGAAGAACGACAAAATAATGAAAATAATATAGAATATCCCCTAATTTTTGCAGGGGGACAAACAGCGACTTCTAACCCTGAACCTTATGCTGACTTTTTTGATTTTATCGCATTAGGAGATGGAGAAGAATTATTACCCGAAATTGGTTTAATTATTGAAGAAGGCAAAGCCAATAATTTAACCCGAAAAGAATTATTACTCGACTTAGCCCAAGTTCCGGGGGTGTATGTTCCTCAATTTTATGATATGGCTGAGGATGGTTCGGTTCATCCCAACCGCCCCGATGTACCAGAACGCATTCTGCGGCGGGTAGCAACGCCCATGCCCGCTTATTCTATTACAATGGTACCCGTTGTCCAAACGGTACACGATCGGGTGACAGTGGAAGTGAGACGGGGCTGCACTCGGGGTTGTCGCTTCTGTCAACCGGGGATGTTAACTCGTCCGGCGCGGGATGTCGAACCACAGCAGGTGGTAGATGCCGTTGAAAAAGGGATGCAACAAACCGGACATAACGAGTTTTCTCTGTTGTCGTTAAGTTGTTCGGACTATTTGGCATTACCCGCTGTTGGAATGGAAATTAAGAACCGTCTTAAAGATAAAAATGTTTCGTTATCTTTACCCAGTCAACGGGTAGATCGGTTTGATGAAAACATCGCCAATATTATTGGCGGTACCCGTAAAAGTAGTTTGACTTTTGCCCCGGAAGCGGGTACACAACGGATGCGGGATATTATTAATAAAGGCTTAACCAACGAAGAACTTTTACGAGGGGTTAAAACCGCTTTTGAACAAGGTTGGGATAAAGTTAAACTCTATTTTATGATTGGTTTACCCGGTGAAACGGATGCTGATATTTTGGGTATTGCTGAAACCATTCGCTGGTTGCAACGGGAATGTCGTGCCCCTAACCGTAAGCGATTAAATGTCAATTTAACTATTTCTAATTTTACCCCAAAACCCCATACTCCGTTTCAGTGGCATTCGGTTTCAACCTCTGAATTTAAGCGCAAACAACAACTGCTGAAAGATGAACTTTATCGAATGCGGGGAATTAAATCAAACTTCACCGATGTCCGTATTTCAGCAATGGAAGACTTTGTGGGTAGAGGCGATCGCCGTTTAGCGCCTGTTGTGCGTCGCGCTTGGGAATTAGGGGCCGGAATGGATGCTTGGTGGGAAAGTTTAGATCGGGCATTTTCTGCTTGGACTCAGGCTATTGAAGAGGTGGGTTTAAGTTGGAAATATCGCCAAGTCGAACAAGGCGAATGGAATATTATGGATACCCCCAATAATGCCGCTGTTTTAGATCAGCCGTTGCCTTGGGATCATTTAGATATGGGGATTGATAAAAACTGGTTAAAAACGGATTTACAAAAAGCATTAGAAGCAGCAACTGTTCCCGACTGTGCTTTTGAAGGTTGTTCTCATTGTGGCATTTGTGGGGTTGATTTTGGTCATAATATTGTCGTTAAACCCCCAGAAATTCCACAGTTTGCAGGCGACTTTATTCCAGAGTCTCACCGGGTACAACGGATACGAGTGTGGTTTGGTAAAACTGGGGATATGGCATTAGTCGGACATTTAGATTTAATGAAACTCATTGATCGGGTAGTTCGTCGGGCATCTTTACCGATTTCATTTACTGGCGGATACAATCCTAAACCGCGTATTCATTCCGCCAATGCCTTGCCACTAGGGGCAACCAGCTCGGGAGAAATTATTGATTTTGAGCTTACTGATAAAATGAAAGCAACAGTATTTCAGGAAAAGTTAGTGACTGTTTTACCTGAAACTTTACCCATTTATCAAGTAGAAACAGTTGATTTAAAATCTCCTGCATTATCTGTTATTGCTGAAAAAGCTACCTATAAACTCTGGGTAAAAGCAGAAAATAATACATCTATTCAACAGTGGGGAAGTTGGATTAAGGAGATTCTTAATCGCTCAGAAATTTTATTAGAAAAAACCACAAAATCTGGTAAAATTAAAGTACTCAATTTACGAGAACAATTGTTTGAATTAGAACTGCTTTTAACTCCGGAAAATACTCCTGTTTCTTGGGTACAAAATGATGCTGAAGTTGTTGTTATTCGTTATTGTGGTGGTTTCAAAAATGACGGTACTCAACTGCGCCCGGAACAAGTTATTTATATGTTAGAACAAGTGAGTAAACAGGAGGTTCAACTATTACATATTCATCGTCAGATGATTGATATTTCTCCTGATTGAATGCTGAAAACTTGAAATTTATTTATTGCGTTAAACTGCAATAGTTAATAGAGTCAAAAACAGGTTAGAAGGCAGACTGAATAAAGATCTATTTATTAGCCTTCTAGCCTAAATTCTATTAATTTAGAAAATAAAAACTTCTCTCTTTTCCAACCTTTAGATCCAAATGGTGATATCTCTTTGTAAGATAATCTCTAAAATCAACGGAGAGGGTGGGATTCGAACCCACGGTGCTTTTGGCACACTCGATTTCAAGTCGAGCGCATTCGACCACTCTGCCACCTCTCCACATTGTCTTCAACCTTAAAATGCATAACTACCAATTGTCAAGGCTATGGCTGAGCTAATCTTTAGATTACAGCACGCTTCACCTACAGAAATTAAGCATTATTAAAGCTAGCTTACTATCATAGCATGAATTACACGATTCATTTTTAGACGGTATCTGAAGCAAACACGAAAGTATGGCTAACAGACCAATATTCAGGAGAGTCAAGATAAAATATGGTAACCCAGAGCTATTGCTGAGCCAGGGTTCCAGCATTTAAATCAAGTCGAGGTAAGCATCCCTCTGGTTATTGTTTGGGGTTCTTTTTCTTTTGCTTGTACTGTTCTAATTCGTTAGGAAAGAAATCATTCATATCGTAGAGTCTGAAAGGATTAGGGTCATCATATAAGCGACTCCACCCATGATCGCTGGCTTTCCCGTCAACATGGCAGGTAAAGCATGAACGTTCCCACTTCATCGGCAATACTTCAATCCGCTTACCCTTTTCAACATACACAGTTGCATTAAGATCAGTTGCAGCCTTGATAGCAATATTGCTAAGAAATTGTGCAGGTGAAAAAGCAGCTTGATATCCGAAGTGTTTACCAAAGATGCGCCCCAATTCGTAATAATCTAGATCTTGTTGTTCCTCTGTCCACCCATCACACAGACATCGATACCGACGATGTAGTACATCTTGATTAAGAACAGCTAGATCAACAACAGCTAGCACACCAGACCAGACTAGAACTTCTACGCCATATTTTTCTTTGACGGCCTCAAGGGAAGACGGTTTCAACCCGACAAGTGCATGAGAATAATCAATAAATCGTGTATCTTTTACTTCAAACCCTTGATATGGGGTAGTATCAGCTTCCCAGTCTAAATCACAGGGACATGAAGTTTCCTCACCCCTGCTGTTGAAAAAGAAGCCTTCATCGTAAAAAAACTTGCTAGCCATTTCATCAAGAGATGGAACATAATCACTAAGGGGTTTTCGCCCCCATCTTTCCCCAAACTGGTTCGTGCGAATTTCAATAAAGCGAATATCATCGCGATGGTGTTTGAAATCTAATACAAGCAGCGTTAAGCACTCCTCAAAAAATGATCCATCAGTCGCGATATGGATAAATTCAAAATCAGTAAATCCGCGTCCCTTCAAAACAAACGTATAGACAGGCTTTTTTCCCCGTGAAATATAATCCATAAAATCATCATCTTCATTGTCAAAATGGGCGAAGATGGCGGCAATGCGGTTTAAATTCCGAATCAGAAACTCAAATATCCCGGTAAAACAGGGAGCAGGACTTATTTTCACGATTGTCATGCGATAGGGGGCTTGATAGTTGGCTGGTTGAGATTGATTTGACTTTTTTGACTCTAAAGCCAGCGCATATTCCACCAAAGCGGATGTAACTACCATCGAATCATTGATCAGTCCGGGACGGTGTTTGCGAATTATCTCAATTGCGTTGGCAATCTCATCATTCTGAACAACCTGTAAGCGAGGACGTGAACGTGCCATCATAATTTTTCCATTTTGTACTCACATTGAACTATTATACTCATTTTGAGTACAAAATATGAAAAGTGAAGCTAATCTGCTATAAAGACGCTGATTTTTAATGAAAAACACCATAAACTACAACACCATGATTGATTAAAAAAGTCAGATATTCTGTCAATATTGTCAGTTATCAATATTTTTACTGAGATCAACCCTAGTAGTTTTTTCTCTATATTTGGTAAATTTTACTATAATTAGGAGACATACTTCACGCCCAGCTTGACATAATGGATAGAACCCCAGACACCGATACAACGCTTAACTTTAAAAGCGAGGATCAAGAACTGAGCCTCTTGCCGGCAGACTACAGCTTACTCAGCGATCTATATCAACTGACAATGAGCGCTTGTTACACTGGAGAACAAATTGATCAACGATCTGCTAGTTTTGAGTTATTCGCCCGTCGGTTACCCGAGAATTTCGGATATCTGATTGCAATGGGACTAACGCAAGCATTAGATTATCTAGAAAAACTGCAATTTACTCCAACTCAAATTGATGCTTTAAAGTCTTGTGAAATATTTACCCATGCACCCGCTCAATTTTGGACTTTACTGGCTGAGGGACGCTTTACAGGGGATGTGTGGGCAGTACCCGAAGGAACAGCAATATTTGCCAATCAACCCCTTCTGCGGATAGAAGCGCCCTTGTGGCAAGCCCAGATCGTAGAAACATTCCTGTTAAATACCCTCAATTATCAAACATTAATTGCGACTCGAGCCGCTCGTATTCGGGATATTGCAGGGCCAAACGCTCAAATCTTAGAATTTGGGACTCGTCGCGCCTTTAGTCCACAAGCTTCTGTTTGGGCAGCGCGGGCAGCCATTGCAGCGGGATTCAATTCTACCTCAAATGTAATAGCTGCTTTAAAACTGGGTCGTCAACCCGCTGGGACAATGGCGCATTCACTGGTAATGGCAATTACGACTCTAAAAGGAGAAGAAATGGATGCCTTCAGTGCGTTTCATCGATATTTCCCTGGCGCACCATTATTAATTGATACTTATGATCCTGTTGCAGCGGCTTATCAGTTAGCAGAAAAGGTTAAAACAGGTGAAATCAGTTGCCCTGGGATACGATTAGATTCTGGAGATTTAGTCAAGTTATCCCAACAAGTGCGATCGCTATTACCCGATACTGCAATTTTTGCTAGTGGTGATATTGATGAGTGGGAAATTGCACGGCTGAAAGCTGCTGGGGCAGAAATTGATGGTTATGGAATAGGGACTAAACTGGTGAGTGGTAAACCTGTTAATGGTGTTTATAAACTGGTTGAAATTGAGGGTCATCCGGTGATGAAAGAATCGAGCGGTAAGCTGACTTATCCCGGACGAAAACAAATTTATCGAGCCTTCAAACAAGATAAAATACAATCAGATGACTTGGGTTTAGCCGATATTGATGATGAGAATTATAAAAATTTAACGCCGCTAATGAAACCCGTCATGCAACAAGGAAAACGGATTGATTCCCCTGAGACTTTGAGTGCGATCGCCACACGAACAGCCACCACAGTTGCAACTCTCCCGGAAGAAACCCGCCGTTTTCAGCAACCTATTTCCCCACCGATGCAACTGTCTAATGCTTTACAACAACTCACGAGTCAAACCCATCGTCATTGAGAGGATAGATTTATCTTGTCCGGTTTAACGCTTTATTTAGATACCATAAACGGATGAGGTTCAAAGAAATTCACCGGAATTAAACTATTACTGCTAATGCAAGCACAACCCGGTTTAAATTGTTGAATTCGTAACCAGTTTTGATCCGCATAGGAACGCAAATCTAAACTACGGTAGACAATTCCTTGACAGCATGAGCCGTCTGGATTGGATTGTCCATGAGATTGGTAATCATAAAATCGATAAGCCACGGTGTAGACGCTAGATACTCTCTAATATATATTTTGGCTGTCAACTTAGTGTAACGAAATTTAGACAGATTTAGCATCATGATTCAGGTTGGCATGAAAAGATGTTCTTTAATCTGATAGAATTAGTAGCCAGAAGATTAACCGTGTCCTTCTAAAGAACGCTACACTTAATATTGGAACCCCCACGCCCCATAACGTCATGAGGCAATAGCAATACCGAGAAGGCAACACGATATGAAAAGTTCTTGGAGATTAACTTCAATTCAACAACACAATTTACGCTGTGGGAAGCGCCAAAGCACAGCAGCACAAAGATTGGGAAGAATTATAGGGAGTTGGGTCTTAGCCCAAGCTGTGCTATTGGGAACGCCAGCCTTGGCCGATAACTCTCCGAAAACCCTCAGCTACAGCGAGTTGTTGCAAAAAATTGAAGCCGGGGAAGTCGAACGCATCGAAGAAGATCCCGCCCGACGCATTGCTAAAGTTCAACTCAAAGGAGAAGCAGAAGACGCTCCTGCCTATTATGTAGAGTTATTAGATCGTAATCCAGAACTTCTCCAAAGCGTTCAAACTCAATCCGAGTTGGAATACGAAGTCAAACCCTCGGCCGATAATAGCGCTGCCATGGGGTTAATGATTAACCTGTTGGTGATCTTTGTGGTGTTGGCATTTTTATTAATGATCGTGCGACGTTCGACTCAAGCGTCAGGACAGGCGATGAATTTCGGTAAGTCCCGCGCCCGCTTTCAGATGGAAGCCAAAACCGGTGTATTATTTGACGATGTGGCAGGCATTCAAGAAGCCAAAGAAGAACTGCAAGAAGTGGTTACCTTCTTGAAAGAACCGGAAAGATTTACCGCTATCGGTGCAAAAATTCCCAAAGGCGTGCTACTCGTCGGCCCACCTGGAACAGGTAAAACATTACTCGCTAAAGCCATTGCAGGAGAAGCAGCGGTTCCATTTTTTAGCATCTCCGGTTCAGAATTTGTTGAAATGTTTGTCGGGGTTGGGGCTTCACGAGTACGGGATCTATTCCGCAAAGCCAAGGAAAATTCTCCCTGTATTGTCTTTATCGATGAAATTGATGCAGTCGGTCGTCAGCGGGGAGCAGGCATTGGTGGAGGGAACGATGAACGAGAACAAACCCTCAACCAGTTACTGACCGAAATGGATGGGTTTGAGGGTAACAACGGTATTATTATTATCGCCGCCACCAACCGCCCTGATGTCCTCGACTCCGCCTTATTACGCCCCGGACGCTTTGATCGTCAAGTGATTGTCGATTTACCCAGTTACAACGGTCGTTTAGGAATTCTAGAAGTTCATGCCCGCAATAAAAAGCTGGCAGAGGATGTTTCTTTAGCCGATATTGCCCGTCGAACTCCGGGTTTTTCTGGGGCAGATTTATCTAATTTACTCAATGAAGCGGCAATTTTAACCGCCCGCCGACGCAAAGAAGCCATTAGTACTTTAGAAATTGATGATGCTGTTGACCGTATTACCATTGGTTTAGCGTTAACGCCGTTACTCGATAGTAAGAAAAAGCGGCTGATTGCTTATCATGAAGTCGGTCATGCCCTGCTAATGACGTTATTGAAAAATTCTGATCCATTGAATAAAGTCACGATTATTCCTCGTTCTGGCGGGGTTGGTGGGTTTGCCCAGCAGACATTTAATGAAGAAATGGTCGATAGTGGATTGTACACTCGCGCTTGGCTGTTGGATCAAATTACCATTGCTTTAGGCGGACGTGCCGCTGAGAAGGAAGTGTTCGGAGATACAGAAATTACCATTGGTGCCAGTAACGATATTCAACGAGTCACTCACTTAGCCCGAGAAATGGTGACCCGATACGGGATGTCAGATTTAGGGTTGTTGGCGTTGGAGAGTCCCAGCGGAGAAGTCTTTTTGGGGCGTGGACTGCCATCACAGTCAGAATATTCAGAAGAAATTGCCACTCAAATCGATCACCGAATTCGGGCGATCGCTTTTAATGGTTATCAAAAAGCCCGTCAAATTCTATCCGAACACCGAGGATTAATGGATTATTTGGTTGATTTGTTGTTAGAAAGAGAAACGATTGAGGGAGAAGAATTTCGCAAAACAGTTTCTGAATATACGACTTTACCTGAACAAAAAATCACAATTGACATCAGTAAAGATTCTTTAACTGTCTAAAAATAAGGGAAAAGTGACAGTAAAAGTTGACCCTTGTCCCACTTGTGAAACCAGTTCAATTTTACCAGAGAGCAGGTCTACCAACTTCGCAACAATTGCCAAGCCGAGGCCTGTACTCTCTGGTAAGTATTGCCCTTGAGAACCGACCCGAAAATAGGGCTGAAAAATACGCTCTCGATCGCCTTGACTAATCCCGATCCCCGTATCAATGATAATCAGTTGCCAAGTCTCTGGCTCACAATATTGACAAATTACTTTAATTTTACCCGAATCAGTATACCGAATTGCATTGCTGATTAAATTTGAGGCAATTTGCTGGATTCGTAAAGTATCAGTTATAACTTGTTGAGGAGCTTGCTCCAAATTAACTATAATCTCTAATTCTTTGCGATCGGCTAATGGTTCTAATGCATCAACAACAGTCCGAATGAGGGGGGATATCTCGATCTGATGCAAATTCAGTTCAATCATACCCGCTTCACAACGAGAAATTTCTAAAGTATTATTCACAAGCCGTAAGAGTTGTTCTCCATTTTTTAACATTTTTTCAATTAGTTGAAAATCAAGAGAAGTACTTTGTTCTTTAAATTTTATTTGCTGTTGTTGTAGTAACAATGAAGAGAAACCAATAATCGAATTTAAAGGATTTTTAAGTTCATGAGCAAAAAATGAAAAGTTCTCTTTCTGAGACTGAACTAATCTATTTAATTCCTGATTGTTTAGAACTAACTGACTTTGCATTTTCTCTAGTTTATCAATTTGAGCCTCTAGATAGCTTTCTAAAGAGAGAAAAATTACCTCATCTAATACCCCATCTATCTGGCGAACCGCTTGTAACACTTCAGCCGCTGTACCGCTGAGTAGATCGGACTCTAAAACAGCAAAAAGAACTTGACGCAACAAACGATATTCATGTATGATTTCAGTCGCATCATAACCCTGTTCAGCGCGAACAATGCCATGTTCTAAACTATTTTTTTCTACTTTTTGGGATTGATCAATTTTTGAGTCTGTCAGTAAAGTTGCAATCGCTTCTAATACAACTGGCAGACTATTACGGACTGAATTATAGGTTAGCGTTTTACTACTTTCAATGTCTTTATCTTTGCGAACTTTATCAATCCATTGTTCAATTACTGAATCAATTTTGGATAATAATACTTGACCTAAATCTTTCATAATAAAAGTGAAAATATAATTAAAATTAAACTTTAAATATTAGTTTTTTCAATCTTTATTAATAGTCTGGCTGCGTTTTTTGATCGGCATAGTATTGTGTCCAAAATTATTAACTGAATCAATATATTTTTTAAATTATACTGATTTAAATTTAAAGACTTTGAGATAATCCATTGACCAGCCGCTTTTCAGCTATATTTTATAAAGCAAATATAAATTTAATTTTCCTCAAGAATGATAAATAATACTCCCCATACTTCTTATGCCATATTATCTGACAAACGTGTAAACTAACAAAAGTATCTTTTTAGTTTGTTACTTTTCTTTACATTAATTCAAAAACTAGCCTTAAAAAGGATATCAAACTGAGTAAATTACTTGATGTTGACTCAATTAGAGTGATAGAAGAGAGTAATTTTTTCAGAATGTGACTCAAATCAACAATATCGACTTGAAATAGATCAACTCTTCTAAAGATAATAAACTTTGAATAAACAGATTACAAAGCTGAATTATTTTGAGTGAGTTGATTATTTATTTTAAAGTTTTATTTTGTATAAATTATTCATATCTGACACTTATAATCACTGATTAACTAAATTTCATACAATATTTTATCCATTCCGAATCTCTTTTCTAAATACTTGCATTACCAAATGTGGCAGATCCTGTTTTCTTGAATATCTGCCGCTTGTTCATAACATTAATTTAGAGAAGCTCAAAAACCTGTCACTTCCTACAAAGATTTAGATGATTAACTTTAAGGGTTGGTTTGCTGCTATTGACCAAATTCCTGTCGTGCCTGCTCAACAATTTCAACCGTTACCATTTCCTGTTCAGCTTCTCGCGTCAACTGTTCGATGCGCTGACGAGCTTGAGCACGCACAAAATAAGGGATATTCTTCAGTTTAACCTGTGCTTCCGGTTGCCACTGGAGTTGATCGGTAAAATCAGCGTTAGACATAGTCTGTTATCGTACTAAAATACGATTGGCTAGAACTAGATAATCTCTTATTTTAACTCATACACTCATAATCTATTGTTGAAGATATGTGAATCCTCATCCTGTCAATTTATGCTTTAATACTTTCTCCCGGAATGCTTCACTTTTTTCTTCATCTAAGCAATCAACAATATTTGTAATATTTAATATTTTCATCTCCAACCCTTCAACATCAATACCTAATATCTCAACTTCATTCTGTATGTGCTTTTCTCAACATATCCATGCGAAAGGATCGCAAACCAGAATTGCTGAATCTATGTCTACTAAAGTTATAGACCCTTTTTTCTTCTCCGAGCTTCTTATTTTGATAGACTCATTTGCACCAAACAATTGATCTCTAAAATCTGGCCCATCAATGTACCAATGTAGGATCTCTCCATTATTATCAGTTAAATAGATAGAGGCAAAATTCCTAACATCTACATTGACTTGCCAAATTTTCATCGATACTCGTCAATGATTAAGCGCTCGCTTCGATTAATTCCCGTTTACGATCTTGCCATAATTGCATCGTATTTTCTCCTTCTGGTAAATCAGCGAAATTCTGACTTTGTAACTGGAGTTCAGGTTTGAGGGTTTCTAAGGCTTCTAAAGACTGGCAATAGTGTAAAACACTTTTCCATGCCTGTTGCAAATTTTGACAGGCTTGCTGACGCTCTCTGTAGGGTCTGAGGCGTTCTTCTTCCTGGGCTTGACGAATATCTTCCAATTTAAACTGTTTAGCTTTTTCCGCCCAAGCCAGCCGCCACTGTTCAATCACCGCTGGGGTATAATGTTTGTGATGAGATTTTATTTCAGCCTTGAATAAATCTCCCAGTTGATCGAGCTCACTGCGATCGCTACACTGTTGAATAGCAGCAAGGGAAGATTCTACCCATAACGGTAAACACCGATAACTGACAAACACTGCGCCGTACCCTACAATATTGACCCATATCAGATGGGGCCATAATTCTAGTTGTTCAATTTGTCGGGGGGGTGTCTTCAACACGGCTGAAACCTCCAACCACACCCGCGCTAAAGGCCATTGAGTTGGAGTAATGATTCCGGCTGTAATTAGATTCTTAGACATATTCCGTGACACCTAGACTCTGGGGTAATCCTTTGTGGCCCATACACACTGCATATAGACTGAGTATGGATAGGATATTGATTATATATGTAGATATAGCGTTTCGTCTAGAGGGAATTGTGAATTATGAGTTATGAATTGTGAATTACGAACATTCAACATTGAACATTGAGCATTGAACAGCCAACTGAAAATTGCTAAATGAAAATTGCTAAAATTCATCATATTGCTATCATTTGTTCTGATTACGAACGTTCTAAAAAATTTTATGTAAATCTATTAGGTTTTACGATAATTCAAGAAACTTATCGAGCAGAACGAGAGTCTTATAAACTAGATTTAAAAGTAGGCGATGGCGATCAAATTGAGTTATTTTCTTTTCCTCATCCGCCCGAGCGTCCCAATCAACCCGAAGCTTGTGGTTTAAGACATCTTTCGTTTGAAGTGGATAATTTAACGGAATCAGTGAAAGAGTTAGAGGAGAAAGGAATAGAAGTAGAACCGATTCGAGTAGATGAAATTACGGGAAAACAATTTACGTTTTTTAAAGATCCAGATAATTTACCCTTAGAAATTTATGAAAAATAAGTTGAGTTTATTTATTAATTACTTAACTTTGTTTTTGTTATTAATATAAACCACAAACAAATAGGAGCCTTAAAAATAGACTCCTAATTCATTCAACTAATAAATTTTATATTGGAATTAAACCCTTGCTAATTCAGGTTCAGGACGCTTGCTGTTACGAATGCCTTCAATCGCTTCAGCATAATCGGGTGCTTTAAATACAGCAGACCCTGCTACAATAGCGTTAGCTCCCGCTTCTAAAACCTGCCAGGTATTATCAACCTTCAAACCACCATCAACTTCAATCCAAGGATCTAAACCGCGCTCATCACACATTTGACGCAACTTACGAATTTTGGGGACAACACCGGGGATGAACTTCTGACCGCCAAAACCGGGGTTAACGCTCATTAACAAAATTAAGTCTGTGACTTCTAGCACATGTTCAATCAATTCTAATGGCGTAGAAGGATTTAACACAACACCGGATTGTTTACCCAATTCGCGAATTTGGCATAAGGTGCGGTGTAAATGAGGGGAAGCATTATGTTCTGCATGCACCGAGATAATATCAGCCCCAGCCTTAGCAAAATCAGCCACATATTTCTCAGGCTCAACAATCATTAAATGAACATCAAGCGGCTTTTGGGTCACCGGGCGGATGGCATCGACAATTAACGGCCCGATTGTGATATTAGGAACAAAACGACCATCCATTACGTCTACATGAATCCAGTCAGCCCCGGCAGCATCGACCGCCTTAATTTCTTCACCGAGACGGCTAAAATCAGCCGATAAAATTGAGGGGGAAATAACAGTTTGTTTTTTAGTCATTGTCAAATCAGTTCTCCTATATTCAGTGCCTTGTCCTTATGCTACCAGGCGACGTGGCTGGTGGCACGCATTAAAAATGGGTGAGCTTGCCAAAATAATAAGACAAATCCGGCAACTCCTAAATAAGCCCAGCGAAAAAATTCTCGAATATCTAGGGTTTGTCGTCGATCTAGAATGGCGAGAAACGGGATCACAGACGTACGTGATTTTAACTTTTCAAACGCCTCACCAAACCGCGCTTGTAAACGGCGATCGCCATGCCACACCCCGAAGCAATGATGCAAGATTAATCCAATCGAAGTCACCAGGGTAAAACTCGTGCCGATCCATAGAGTGTGGGCAATACACCAAATCACCTGCCCCACCATTTGCGGATGACGAGTAATGCGAATAATCCCGGTTTCATGGAGATAAACCTGAGGTTTCGCCACAGCGGCAACTTCTAACAGATTAAAAGTAGAAGGGTATAGAAACACAAAAGAAATCGCAGATAATATCCACACAAACGATTGTACTCCAGGAGTCCCCTGCACCTGCCATAACTGCATACCATCGTAACGATGATTGAAAAAATAGATAATCAGCACCACAGCGAGTGGTAAACTCACTAAAGCAAACAAAACTCGATAGGGACGCGCACCAATTTTAGTTTCTGCCCAGGATCGCAATGCAGCTAGTCCACTATGGGCAATGGCAAATCCCAAAAGCAAGCCTAACATAATGAAATGGCTGGGTGTTAGCCAAGGTTGAGACATTCTTACCTCGCTTAGTTGATATCAAAATTAACTTTAGTACAGATCCGAGACGCAGTATGCTGAAAAAAGTTGATCCCCTTTCATTTTCTCTCAAATCTTCGTTATTGGGATTAAAAATATGATGAGTTATCCTCAAATACCAATTGTATCAAACTTAAATATTTCCTTTGAAGCCCAAAGGGTAAGAAACCGGAGGCGAACAGATACGGTTTTTTTTCCCACTCTCATTGAGTAAATTATCATGTTTGAGTGGGTGTGGAGCGATCATGTATTAAAAATCTTATCTCTAGCCGCTGCATCGAGTTATTATCTGCTTGAGGTTAAGTTTCTACCGATTGGTTGCTAAATCCTCTGGTGTATCCAAGGGAAACCAAATCATTCCTATAACATTTTCAATGATTCAACCGCCATTTCAATCACTAGAAAAGCTATTTGAGAAAAACTTGTTTAACTCCAATTGATTAACATCCTCTAATTCCAATAATTCCTTGATTATTAACTTACTTTAACTCATAACTTTATCAAAAATGTCAGACGTTCCTTTCACTTTAGACCAGTTACGCATTCTTAAAGCCATTGCTGCAGAAGGTAGCTTTAAGCGGGCGGCAGATAGCCTGTACGTGTCTCAACCCGCAATTAGTTTGCAAGTGCAGAACTTAGAACGACAATTGAATGTACCCTTATTTGATCGCGGTGGTCGTCGGGCAAAACTAACAGAAGCCGGATTTTTATTACTCAATTATGGTGAAAAAATTCTTAGTCTTTGTCAAGAAACCTGTCGGGCAATTGAAGATTTGCAAAACCTGCAAGGAGGTACTTTAATTGTCGGGGCATCCCAAACCACCGGAACTTATTTACTGCCTCGGATGATTGGGTTATTTCGGCAAAAATACCCAGATGTAGCGGTACAGCTTCATGTACATTCGACTCGGCGGACGGCTTGGAGTGTGGCGAATGGGCAAATTGACTTAGCCATTATTGGGGGCGAAGTTCCCACAGAGTTACAAGATTCTCTCACGATTCTGCCCTATATTGAAGATGAGCTAGCCCTGGTTTTACCTGTCTTTCATCACTTTACCCAACTAGAGCGGATTGAGAAAGAAGATCTGTATAAACTACAATTTGTTGCCTTAGATTCTCAGTCTACGATTCGTAAAGTGATTGACCAAGTCTTAACCCGCTGTAGTATCGATCCGCGTCGTTTGAAGGTGGAAATGGAACTCAATTCGATTGAAGCGATTAAAAATACGGTACAGGCTGGGATGGGGGCGGCATTTTTATCGACTGCTGCGATCGAAAAAGAATTACAAATGAATGTATTACATCGTACCCCCATTGAGGGAGTCGTCGTTAAGCGGATGCTGTCGGTGATTGTCAATCCTAATCGTTATCAATCCAAAGCCGCAGAAGCATTTACCCGAGATATCTTACCTCAATTTGCCACTCAAACTTGGATACCCGCTGAACAGCATTCAGAAAACAAAAATTCCCAACCTCAATCTCCGATGATTTCTGATCCGGCAACTTCATCGTAAATTTCTAGATTTTTATATAATTTCGAGCAAAAATTACCGCCACACTTTCCCAAAGGTATTAAGGTATTATAGAGTGTTGTAGTAATTTTATGATTTATATATGACCACTGCGGAGGTTTCGTCATCCAAGGTCGCCTTGAGAGTCGTCTGGTTAGAAAAGAAGTTAGGTCTAGCCATCGATCAAGTTCTGAGTAAAGGCAGTAGCCCAATTACCATTTACTATTTTTGGCCACAAGAGGACGCTTGGGAACAGTTGAAAACAGAAATGGAGTCTAGACGTTCATGGATTCCTGAATACGATTGTAATATACTTCTCAACCGCGCCACTGACTTAATTAACTATTGGCAAGAAGAAGGTAAAGGTCGCCCAATGACTGAGGCTAAAATTAAATTTCCAGATGTTATCTTTACGGCCAGCAGCTAACTTAATTAGCTGAAATTGCGTTATTGTTCCTATCCCCACTTCGGGGAAGGGGCTATCAGTTATGAGTTATGAGTTATGAATTATTAGAATAGGGAACGGGGAACCCTTACGACTGCGCTCAGGGCAAGCGGGCAAGCAGGGAATAGAGAAAACTATCTCTCCCAAGTCTCCCAAGTCTCGTACAGACGTTGCATGCAACCTCTCTACATACTCATTACTTAATTCATCCGTTGTCAATTTGCAACACTTGTACACTCTTGACTTTTGCTACAGCTTTCACTTATGAATTCAAGTACAACTTGTTCAGTGTCTGACAAGCTGGATACTTAATTACTCACACCTGACACCTAATAATTTTTGATGGTAGCAGTCGCAATTTTAGCCGCTGGGCGAGGAACACGGATGAAGTCTGACCTTCCCAAGGTCTTACATCAATTAGGAGGACGTTCTCTGGTACAGCGGGTACTAGATAGTTGCGTTGATGTTCAACCGTCTCAACGATTGGTTATCGTCGGATATCGTAGCGATCTAGTTCAACAATCTTTAACTGAGACAGACCCTCAAGCAACAAGCTCTCCTCTCCAGTTTATCGAACAAAAGCAACAGTTAGGGACAGGTCATGCCATTCAACAGTTATTACCCCATTTAGAAGGATATACTGGGGATTTACTGGTTCTTAACGGAGATGTGCCGCTGCTAAGATCTCACACGCTAAAACAATTAATCCAAATTCATCAATCTCGCCAAAGTGCAGCCACGTTACTGAGTGCAACTTTACCCAATCCCAAAGGATACGGTAGAGTCTTTTGTGATAGTCAAAATCAAGTTAAAGAAATCGTCGAAGATCGCGACTGCACCGATGCCCAAAAACAAAATCACCGAATTAATGCAGGGGTGTATTGTTTTCGCTGGCCGGAGTTGGCGAAGATATTACCCCAATTACAATCCAATAACGATCAACAAGAATATTATCTCACGGATGCGGTGAAGTTTCTTAACCCTGTTATATCGGTCGATGCGGAAGATTATCGCGAGATTTTAGGGATTAATAGTCGGCAACATCTGGCAACGGCTTACACCATCTTACAAGACTGGGTCAAAGAAGATTGGATGGCAGCGGGAGTGACTTTAATTGAGCCAGATAGCATCACGATTGATGATACGGTTGAATTAGAACCCGATGTGGTGATTGAACCTCAAACTCATCTGCGCGGCAATACTACCATTCAAACAGGCAGCCGCATTGGCCCAGGTAGCTTAATTGAAAATAGCCAAATTGGTCGAAACGTCACCGTTTTATATTCTGTCGTCTCAGATAGTTCAGTTGCCGACAATAGCCGCGTTGGCCCTTATGCTCATCTCCGAGGTCATGCTGAAGTGGGAGAGGGTTGTCGGATTGGTAATTTTGTCGAGTTAAAACAAACTCAAGTCGGCGATAAGACAAATATTGCTCATTTATCTTATATCGGAAATGCTCAACTTGGGCAACAGGTTAATATTGGTGCGGGAACCATTACGGCGAATTATGATGGGGTGAATAAACATTTTACCACCATTGGCGATCGCACGAAAACGGGTTCTAACAGCGTTCTGGTTGCGCCTTTGATCCTCGGCTCAAATGTTACAGTTGCAGCGGGTTCTACGGTCACACAAGACGTTTCAGATGATTGTTTAGTGATTGCCCGTCAACGTCAGGTAATTAAACCCGGTTGGCAGTTAAAATCATCCGATGATCGGGAGTTAAGATCCTAATTCCTCAGATCGTTGACTCGCTGCCTGAACCGCTTGAATTAATGCCGAACGGAGTCCCGCTTGTTCTAACTGGGCAACTCCGGCGATAGTGGTTCCCCCTGGACTAGTAACGCGATCTTTGAGTTCAGCCGGATGCATCCCCGACTGTTGCAATAACTGCGCCGTTCCCAAAACCGTTTGTAACGCCAGTTGAGAAGCAATTGCCCGTGGTAGTCCAGCAGCCACTCCACCATCGGCTAACGCTTCAATTATAATCGCCACATATCCTGGCCCCGAACCCGATAACCCAGTGACGGCATCCATCAACCGTTCCGGTACTTCTACCACTTCCCCAACTGCATTTAAAATCTGTTTGGCTTGTTGTCGGTGATGGGGTTGAACCTGTTCTCCGGCGGCAATTGCACTCATTCCTGCCCCGACTAAAGCCGGAGTATTGGGCATCACCCGAACCACAGGTTGACCGGGAAAAGCGGCTTCTAACTGAGCTAAAGGCACACCCGCTAAGATAGAAAGAATCAAAGTATTCTCGGGTATTTTCACAGCGGATAACTCAGTGGCAACCTGATGGAAAATTTGGGGTTTAATTGCCAGTAACAGAACTTCTGTGGCGCTAGCCGCTTGGGAATTTTGATCGGTAACGTTAATTGTATATTGTTGTGCTAAAGTCTCCCGTCGCTGTAGTTGAGGTTCACTGACAATTACTTCTGTGGGTTGATAAATGTGTTGTTCGATCAACCGCGATAGCAAAGCCTCCCCCATGACTCCGCCGCCAATAACCCCTAATTTTGCAATTGTATCCGTCATGCTTAAACTGATGAGTGAGAATGCTTTTAGTTAGTTTACAGGAGTTATGGCTCAAAAAGATGACTCTGTACTGTGGTGATTCTGATTAATCGATAAATTATCACTTAATAAGAGTTATTTTAAAGTGGTAGAAAGCTTAGGCTGACTGAAAATATATCTTAAAGCATCCTTCAACTCCGGCTGACTTTGGGCGGTTAAAATACTAAGAGTATAAGGATTAACAGTAATATGATTACCATAAACAGCTTGTAGATAAGAACGGTAATCAGAATTTTGAGCAATATAAGTTTGGAAAAATGCCACACTCAAAGCATTGGTATAACTGTGAGTGACACGAGATTCAGGAGAAATTAACCGACTTAAAGGAGTTAATTTTTGTTCAGTTGTATCAAAGCCACTAATATCATAAAAATGGTGATCTTGCGTTTTTACAACTAAATACTGTTCTGGATTTTTTAGCCAAGTAAAAGACTGAATTTGTTCCAGTAAAGCCGGAGCCAATAAATCATGACTACTGGCAATCATCATTACCGGAACTTTAACACGATTCAATCCAGTTTTACCAAAAATACTACTATTAATAGGATTCAAAATCACAATAGATTTAATTCTTTGATCTTGTAACGAGTAAGTTTGATCGGGTAAATCTAATGCTCGACATTGTAAAAATAAAGAAGGATTAATCAATTGACTGTTTTCTGTACAATCAGTTTGTAACTGCTCAAAATTTAACGTCGCTCCCGCCAAGGCTAAAGCCGTATATCCGCCCAAAGAATGACCCCAAACACCGACATTTTCTAAATTAAGCTGATTGTTAAACTCTGTTTTATTTCGCGCTTCTAAATCGTCTAACAGATAAGTAATATCCAACGGACGATCAACTAATTGTTGTTGATCAAATAATTGATCGCTATCTCCTTTTAACAAATTCTGTAATTGTTGAAAATCACTTCCCGGATGTTGAGGGACAACCACAGCAAAACCATAGGATGTCAGATGTTCAGCCAGCGCCCGAAAACGCGAGCGATCAGACGCTAAACCATGAGAAATGATAATAACTGGAATAGACTGTTGTGGCGCTTCTGGTGTGACAGAATCTGTTGCAATAGGTAAATATAAATCTGCTTTAAACTGACGGCGACGACTCATATCATTGAACGATAAAGTTTGTTGATTAACAACAAATAAACCAGACTCCCGTAAATCTTGTTTAAGATTAAAATTATTCTTCTGTTGTTGCAGTGCCTCTTGTGCCGCCAACTGCTCAACTTTAGCCACAGCCGCCCCTGTCTGTCGAATTAAAGTAGCAATTTCTGCGAGTAAATCAGCGGTTTGTTGCAAGTTAATTCGTACACTCGGACTCGGAAACTGGCGCAACGCATCAATTAACGTAAAACTTTGCCCTTGAGATGCCGCTTCCACCACAGCAGTCCGAATTGCTTCGGAGCCATTTTTGCCTGTTTCTGTTTCAAATATAAGCCCCATACGCAGTAAAAACTGATCGATCATCGGTGAGCGTAATAATCCCTCTAAAGCATTCGGGTCGAATGTATATTGCGATCGCAGAAGCGCTTGAATTTGTTTACGTTGATTGGGTTTAAACCATTGTAAATAACTGATTAATTTACCTGTTCGATCCAATTCCCCCGACTCAGCATAAGTTTCTAATTCATCAACTGTAATTGAAACTTCAACCTTTCCGAGCGGAAAAATAATCTGTTCCGCAGCATTAACAGGTGTCCTCATCAGCAACACCGTAGCCATTGCAAATGTCCAAGATTTCAGCCAACCCATATTCGCTGTTATTAAAGAGCTTTTATTATTCTTCCCATTCCCAGACTAAAATTTCGCTAATTTATTGTATTTTTTCTATTCATACCTCGTAATTTAAGGGAAAATCAAAACAATTTTTAGTCTACAAACGAGCTTGTTCAATCGCTCTGAAAAACTGTTCAGTGGTAATAGATCGCACTAAACTTAATGGATAAGGATCTTCACTAATCGATTTGGCATAAGCAGAGTGGAGATAAGCGCGATAGGTTTCATCTTGCATCAGATAAACTTGGAAAAAAGCCAGACCCATAGCATTAACATAATTGTTGACTGTTGTGGGAGTCGGTTCAATAATTTCTTTGAGAGAAACACTCACCACTCGATTAACAGAACTCAAATTCAGGTTAATATGATGATCTCCTTCTGCGAGGAGTAAGTATTTCTCAGGTACATTGAGCCAGGTAAACGAGCGCACTTGTTCTGAAGCCACCGGAGTCACAGTATCTTTACCGCTGGTTTTCCATAAAATTGGCAGATTAAGCTGACTCAAACTTTGCCGTCCGAAAATACTGCTATTAACCGGATTAATTGGCATAATTGCTTTAACCCGAGAATCACGTAAATCGTACTCCCGACGGGGTAATTCTAATGCCCGACATTGAAACATCCGCGCCAAATTTACAGAATCAAATTTAGATAAACAGTCAAGTTCGAGGTTTTTATAATCAATCTGAGCCCCCCCAATTGCCAAAGCAGTATAAGCTCCGAAAGAATGCCCCACAACACCGACTTGATCAAGATTAAGTTGATTATTATAAATTGCTGAATTACGGCGCTCTAACTCATCCAAGAGGAAGCTAATGTCTTTCGGGCGATCTAAAAATTCGCTGACTTTAAACACTTCTGTCGCTGCACCCGATAACAGGGCTTGAACTTGCTCCGTATCGCTCCCCGGATGTTGGATCAGCGCTGCTGCCATGCCATAAGAAGCCAGATGACGACCAAACTCAGCATAACTGGTTCGATCTGCCCCAAGTCCATGGGAAACCACAATCACAGGCATAGAGGAGGGTTGTCCTAAACCTGCATTTTTTAGGGGAGTGGGAAGGTATAGATCGACCGGTATTCTACGATTACGGCTCGCATCAAATAGAATACTGGTTTGCATCTCGACTGGGTGAGATCCCATCTGTCGGATATCGGGTTTTTGTCCGAAGTCAACTGCTGCGCCGGTGAGGTTTTCTTCTTTCTGGGAGAGTTGAACGATTTCACTAATGACGGCATCGGTTTCCTTGAGTAAGGTTTCGATTTGATTTCTCAATTCAAACATCAAGGCGGTATTGAGATAAATCCCCTCACTGGGAAAATATCGCAAAATATTAATCAGATTCAAACCATCCGGATCGGCTGCGGCCTTCACCAAAGCGGTGCGAATGGCTTCTGAACCATTTTCATCAGTTGCTTCACCTTGCTTGTCAGATTGAGCTTGAATTAAGTCTCCGAGTTTGTCTAACACCCAATCTCCGGTGGGAGAGTGTAAAAATCGATCCACTATCTGCGGATCAATATAAACGGAGTCATGTAATACTTCTTGAAATTCTTCTTGATCTTGGGCATTGAGCAGCAGTAAGTAACTTTCTAGTTCCGGATGAGCAGCTTGTCGCTCTGCATAAGCATCTAAAGCGTGTACTGAAACTGAAATGTGGGCAGAAGCGTAGGATAAATAAACTCGTTCTGCAGCAAAGCTGGGTAAAGCTGAACAGGCGATCATAACCATTCCCGAGAGTACACCCTGAATTTTCCGTCGCACTGAGCCAGTATTCGCGGCTAACACCCCTGTCAACCCATCTAAATTGGATTTTTGAATTTTCATTTCCTGAGAATTGGAAAAAAAAGTTGTGAAATTCTTGTGAAATTGAGCTTCAAATTCATTGTAATCTATCTTGAATCTTATTCAATCCCTCGAACTTCTAATCAGGGGACTTAATTTTCCTTTTTTCTCCAGCGTTTTCTAGATTTTATTTCATAAAAAAAAGGGACTTTCAAACCGGATTTGAATCCATATCAACTGGGAAGCTAGAAAAATCTCTATCTTTTTGCTCTAAATCTATGAGTGCGATCCGAAAAAATATAATAAATGTTTAAAAGTATGAATAAATCTGAAAATTTAGTCCCTCTGGTATATTTTAATTAATTCGAGTTATTCGAGGGCCGAACTCCTTCACTATGGGGGTTGGCTTACAATTAAAATTGAGCAACAATTGAGTTGCTGTGTACGTCAAATATTTATTCATGTACGGAGGTCAAACCATGCCGATGGGTTCTTTTGCAACAATGCAAACGGAAACCGACACGACTCAACTTACGTTTTACTATGAAAATGGTCAAACTGAAGTCTTGAGTTTACCGCTGAGCGCCACTGAGTTTAGTCAACAGCTCCCACAAATGCTGAGTCAAGCTTGGCTGACTTTTCATCTCATCGATCAAACTGTGATTATCTATACAGCGAAGCTGATAAAAATTGAAGTGAAACCTGCACTGGTTCAAGTTGAAGGCGAGGGAATTTATCCAAATGTACAGCGAGTAACAGCTTTACAACGCGGTTCAGCAGGGCGACTGAGCATGACACAGTAAACTGTTTGCTGTTGTAGATTTGAGTGAAGCCCTCTAAAACATTCAACTCACCAAGCGTCCGATATGAGTCATTACTAAATTATTATGTCTACCGTTAGTCTAATCCAAACACCCACCTACGAGCTGAACCGCTTAAACGCTGATCTCAAGCAGCTCCTAGCACCCCTCGGCGGCATCCAACAGTACGTTAAACCCGGAGCGAGGGTTTTGTTGAAACCGAACCTGTTAACCGCTTCTCGTCCAATGAGTGAATGTATTACTCGACCTGAATTGGTGAGGGCAGTGGCTGAATTGGTGATCGAAGCGGGGGGAAAACCGTTTATTGGGGATAGTCCGGCGTTTGGTACAGCCCGAGGGGTAGCCCAACGAAATGGATATTTGCCATTGTTAGAATCTCTTGACATTCCGATTGTAGAATTTCACTCTCAGCGATACCAAACTCTTAACGACGAATTGGGTCATTTGCATCTAAGTAAAGAAGCGATGAATGCAGATGTGGTGATCAATTTACCGAAAGTCAAGTCCCATGTTCAACTCACCCTTACCCTGGGGGTGAAGAACTTATTTGGTTGTGTTCCAGGCAAGATGAAAGCTTGGTGGCACATGGAAGTTGGGAAAGATGTCAACCGCTTCGGTATGATGTTGGTTGAAACCGCAAAAGCAATTAATCCAGAATTAACCATTCTCGATGGTATTATTGGCCATGAAGGAAATGGCCCCAGTGGTGGTGAACCCCGCCCGTTAGGTCTGCTTGCGGCGGCAACAGATGTGTTTGCATTGGATAGAGTGATGGTGGAGATTTTGGGTGTGAGTCGGGATCTAGTTCCCACAGTCATTGCGGCTGAAAAATTAGGTCTTTCTCCTCAACTTAAGAATTTATCTTTTCCTCTATCTCAACCACAAGATTTATCCGTTTCTGACTGGAAACTTCCTCAACGGTTACAACCGATTGATTTTGGTTTACCTCGAGTGATTAAATCGACTTTTAAGCATTTTTATATTCGGTTCATTCAAGAACCCCAACTGCGTTAAATCTGTCGATCTACCAAGCCGGATCAACATATAAATTCACCGTTATTTCTTCATACCCATCCGGCACACCACTAATACAAGCACAAATCGTTTCTTTACCATTAATTTCAACTTCACAGGCATGACAAGAACCCATTAAGCATCCAGTAGGAATAGAAACTCCTGCACGTTCAGCCACTTCTAACATCGGTTCTCCGGGATCTGCTTCAGTTGTTACTTTATCGGGTAAAAAATGAATTTTCATGGATTATTTATAAATTATTAGTGACAGGTGATGTGGCTTACATATCCAGTATTGTTTTTAAGTCTAAATTTTCCGCCACCATTTCGGCAATAGAGGATAATATTAACTCTCGTTGATCGCGATAATTCGGAATACCGGTGGGTAAACTCTCAAGTCCTCGAGATTTTCGTAAATGATTTAACCAAGTTCGTCGCCAAGGACTATTATCAAAAACCCCATGCAGGTAGTGACCCCAGACTGAATATTGAGTATTAACAACGCCTAATTTACCATCATTAAATAAAGGTAATGTTTCGTCTGGAACTAAATTTTGACTCCGTCCATGATGAATTTCATACCCTTCAATTGGGAAACCGGCTTGAGGATTTTCTGAAGAAACGAGCCGCTTTTGTGATACTTTTTGCTGATTAATTAAAGTCCGAATCGGTAATAATCCTAAACCTGTATGTTCTCCCATTTCTCCTTCTATACCGGCTGAATCTATGATAGTTTTTCCGAGCATTTGATAACCGCCACAAATTCCCATAATTTGTCCGCCAGCCGCGACATAATCTTTCAAGGCTTCTGCCATTCCCGTTTCTTTCAAAGTTAATAAATCGGAAATAGTGGTTTTAGAGCCGGGTAAAATCACTGCGTCAGGATGCCCCAGTGAGTCTTGAGGACTAATATAAGATAAATTAACTGTGGGTTCTGCATCTAATGGATCAAAATCCGTAAAATTAGCTATTCGCGGTAAACGAACCACTGCAATATTAATTTCACCCCGAGATCCGCCCGAATGACGATCCATTAAACTCAAAGAATCTTCTGCTGGGAATGCCATTTCCGCCCAAGGAATTACACCGACAACCGGAATTCCTGTATATTCTTCTAACCATTTAATCCCAGATTCCAACAGCGATCGCTGTCCTCTAAATTTATTAATAATAATCCCTTTAATTAAAGCGCGTTCATCGGGTTCTAATAGTTGTAAAGTCCCGACAACATGAGCAAATGCACCGCCGCGATCAATATCAACCACCAATAGAGTTTTAGCGTTTAAGTATTTGGCCACCCGCATATTCGTCAAATCTCGATGTTTGAGATTAATTTCTGCCGGACTACCTGCTCCTTCACAAACCAATACATCGAATTCTGAGGCTAAATAATCAATACATTTTGTAATGGTTTTCCAGCCAATATCAAAGTATTGTTCATAATAATCTTTGGCTTGAACAACTCCCACAGCTTTACCGCGTAAAATCACCTGAGAAGTCATATCACCTTGGGGTTTAAGCAAAATTGGGTTCATGGCAATAGAAGGTGTAATTCCCGCCGCCCATGCTTGCACGGCTTGTGCATAGCCCATTTCTGCCCCATTTGGTGTTACATAAGAATTCAACGCCATATTTTGACCTTTGAATGGCGCGACTCTAATCCCTTGACGATGAAGAATTCGACACAGGGCAGTGGTAATCATTGATTTACCTGCGTGGGAAGTCGTTCCCACAACCATCATTGCTTTCATTTTGACAACCCTCACAACGGAATAATAAATCAGTAAACTTACAACAAACTTATAACGGTAATCTCAACCAGCGTTCGAGAGTATGAGTCATGCGATCGGCAACACTGGGAGTAGAAAGAGGCTGATTTTGATGCTGATATTTTTCTACCAATTGACGACCTAAAGGCGTGAGACGGAAACTGTCAGTAATGCCTTGTCCATCTACTTCTCGCCGCAATACCCCGACTTGAATGAGCCAGAGTAAGCAGTTTTCTGCGGCTAACTCTCCCACAGGCGATCGCGTATAACCCTGTTCAACTCCCTGACGCTGAGCGATTTGATTGAGTTCCACTCGTTGATAACGCATCGTTGAGAACAACTTTAACTTAAATGGAGAACATTGCATTGCTCGTTCAGCGCGTTTTAGGGTTTGATCTGGGTATTGTATTGATTCTGAGGTCATTGACGATGATAAATGCGGCTTCGCTATAACTGAATACTTCAAAACCAGGTATTGCTAGTGTTATATTCCTATTGTGACAAAATTTTGTAATTTGTCATTACTCTTCAAGAGATTAACCACAAACACACTCATGACACAAAGGGGCTAAATTTTACAGAAATAGCCCTAACTTTATTACGTTCTAAGCTTAGGACACTGATTAATTAATTCATACCCCAAACCTTTCAGGTGTACGATTTTAAGAATCTAGAATACATTGAGAAAACAGTTATTTTTTAATCAAACACGCTTCTTAGGCACAATAGACAACTTACACCCTTACGGCAGGGGTTCGGGGGCAAGCTGCCGAAGATGGTATTCTGGTTTTCTTCCTATATCTTAAATTGAAACAATCTCTCTAAATATAAAAATCACACCATTAATTCTCCGCTTTCTTGGAGGGCGTGTAAACGATGGTAAATGCCTTTATGGTTGAGTAGTTCGTTATGGTTACCGACTTCAACAATTCTGCCTTGATCTAAGACGACAATTTTATCGGCTTCTCGCACTGTACTTAAACGATGAGCAATAACAATTGTAGTTCGAGTGCCTGAGATATTGTGCATGGCTTGCTGAATGGATCGTTCGGATTCATAATCTAAGCTAGAAGTAGCCTCATCAAAAATCAATACGTCTGGGTTAACTAATAACGCCCGCGCAATTCCTAAACGTTGTTTCTGACCGCCTGAGAGACGCACTCCTCGTTCTCCGACAATCGTATAATAACCTTGGGGGAACAGATGGATAAATTCATCCACTCGGGCAATACGGCAAGCTTCTTCGACTTCAGCGCGACTGGCTTCCGGGTTACCATATTTCAGGTTAGATAATAAAGTACCGTTAAAGATATCTACATCTTGATGCACAATCGCAAGGCGACGACGATATTGAGTTACATCTAAATTGCGAATATCTTCTCCATCAATCAGAATTCGTCCTTGGTTGGGTTCAAAATAGCGAAATAATAGTTTGACTAAGGTTGATTTCCCGGAACCGGAACGCCCGACTAATGCTACTGTTTGATAGGGTTCGATCAATAAGTTGATATCTTGCAAAACAGGTTTATCGGCTAGATATGCAAAACTAATATCCGACAGTTCAACTTTCCCGGTAAATTTATAAGGAACTGTATCAACTCCGGTTAAATTCACCGCGTCTTGACCCACTGATTCTTGCATAAATTCGTGCAAGCGAGACATCGAGGCATACCGACGGGCAAATACTTCTACAATTAAACCAATCGGAGTCAGCTCAGCATACGCCATACTGGCTAAGGTGTAAATGGTGATAAAGTATCCCAGAGAGATTTGACCCCCTAACGTTGCGGCTAAGGTAAATCCCAATACTAAAAATAGGCAAAATTTAACCACTGTTTCTTGATAAACACTCAGCCAGACATATCCTTTATGCAATCGATAAATAATGAATTTAAGTTCTCGATGCAGGCGAGTGGTTTGCCGTTCTAATTCTTGGGTTTCAGTGGCAAAGGCTTTGACTGTTTTGATATTAGTAATAATTTCGGAATTACGACTATTCACACGTTCTTGGTAGCGATCCAAAACTTCTTCTTTACCAATCAAGTTTATAATTGTTTTCGTTGTGAACCAAAGAACAAACAAGAAAGAGACAATAAACAGTACAGCAATTCGCCATTCAATCACAAGGATAACAATAAAAATTCCTAGAATTCTGACTAATTTAGGAATCAGTTGTTCTGCAATTTCTGGATATGTCCAAACATGGTTATCAATCCCTCTATTGATTCGACTTGCAATTTTTCCAGGGTTATTTTCATCATAATATTCTATCGGTAATGAGAGGATTTTTTTAATCGCTTTTTGGGACTGATCTCGTCTAGCTTTAAAAGAAATTGACCAGTGAAACCAAGAACTTAACCACGGTTGAATGGGGGATTTTGCAACCGTAACGAGGAAAATAAAACCCAACAAAACTATTAATTCGAGTTGAGAAGTGACCGCCACTCCTGCTATCGTTGCGATCGCATTTATTAGAGGTTGTATCAGTTGATCGACGGGTTGTCCTGAAACTACATTTAAAATCTGTCCAATGGCATAGGGAACGACTAAATCAATTAGTTCAAAGGTACTTGAAGCCCCTATACTAAAAATAGATAGTGGGAGATACTGTCGATAATAGTTGCAGATCTCTCTTAATGTGGCCATAATTACTGGGTGAAAGTGCGGTTCATCTATTGAGGTTACAATTATACTACAAGTTGGTTAAAAAATAAATGTCACTCATTGAGGTGACATTCAGTGTCGGTTATCTATGTGTAGTTTCATTCCATCAGTACTCTAATAGATTAGGAGGCGGAATGTTCAGAGACTGTTTCGGCTTGTGCTGACAGTTTAGGCGTTAACTTCCCAATAGCTTGCTGAGCAATAGTTGGTAATACATTTAACGTTTGATTGCGTTCAAATACCGATTTAATTGTTTGACTCAGTAGCGTTATATTAAAGCCAGAATTTTCAGTATCTGTCATTTCTACAGGTTGAATTTGGAAATATTCAATCAAACTTAATCCCGCAATTCGAGTTAAATAAGCGGCACTCGCACCTTGAACTAATCCTCCGGCAACATAAGTCACGGTACTACTTTTTAGTAATCCTGTAATGGTTTGGGTGGTCAATTCAACCATACCCAATTTAAACATTTGTCCCCCTAGAATTTTCGCGATTTCTTGGGCGTGTTTGAGGGAGAAGTTTTGTTGATAAATACCGCCCAAATCTACAATCAGTTGAGTACTAATTGCGGTTGTTGCTAATACATCTAATGCGGGAACAGGGTTAGCAAAAGCACTGGCTGCAGCGATCCATTGGTATTGTTCAATCAACGGTAAAGCGCGATCGCGTCTGACTGTATTGAGGGCTTCTTTAACTGTATTTTGTAAAGTAATAGCCCGACGATAAGTGGTTCCGAAAACTAACAATTGTTGGTCTTGTTGAACAATTTGAGACAAACGTTGAGTTAAAGATGAAACTTCAGGGGGTTGCTCTTCCATCCATTCTTGCACAGAACCATCTTCTTGATATTGACGCACTTTCACCGCAGGAGGTGCAGCAGAAATCGTCATAATATCATCAGTAGAAAGGAACTTTTCCACCGTTTCTCGGATATGTTGTAAGATGACAGGCTGTTCAGAGACAGCACACTGATCTTCTTTATTCCAAACTAAAATACCACGATGATAATGAGAAATTAACTGAGAAAATTGTTGATATTCTGGATCGGTTAAATCGCCACTAATCACAAAAATGACAAAATCCGCTTGATTAATTTCTTCTGTTTGATCTAAGGATAACTCAGTCAGTTCTAAAGATTGTTCTTGTTCTTCTAACCAACTCGATTCTAAAAGCTGTAAAATCGTCGTTTTCCCAACCGCTTTACCGCCCGTAATTGCGAGTTTTAAAGTTTGCCGATTTAGTTCAGGAGTTAGTTCAGCCAGTTGTGTTTTTAACGCGGCTAAATCAATATTTGTAACAGATTTAGAGCTATTATTAATCTCAGTTTCTAGCCGATCAATCATCGCTTCAGTTTTCGCGATCGCCCCTTCAACTGTTTCTAGGGTCATCGGTTTTAATACAGTTTCTGTCTCTACCACAGCAGGCACTTGACGTTGAAACCACCAAACCCCGGCACTGGCGGCTAAAGTTCCGAGTAAAGCTAATTCCCCAAATTCTGCGGCGTGTTCTTGTAAACTATTAAGTAGCCAAAGTGATGCGGATAATCCAATCCCACCAATTAAGATTGGGCGCTGTAATTTAACGGCCATAATTATTATTTTAAATAGTTCTTACATTTTAAGCTTAGATCAAAACAGAATAATCGGAGTTCGGGATTCTCGATTCGGTATGGAGTAGTTATCAATGATGAGTTATCAATGATGAATGATGAGTAAAGCAACAGGTAATGGGCACTCAGTCTCCCCCGTCTCCCCCGTCTCCCCCGTCTCCCTACCTCCCCGTCTCCCTACCTCCCCGTCTCCCCGTCTCCCCGTCTCCCCGTCTCCCCGTCTCCCCCGTCTCCCTTGCACTGAGCGCAGTCGAAGTGTTACTCCTTACTTCCTTCTTTCCCCTCCTTCATCCACTGTTCCACAAAGCTAGTATGAACGTTTCCTTGTTCAAATTCTGGGGTTTCGAGGATTTTTTGATGAAAGCCAATGGTTGTCGCAACACCTGTAATTGCAAACTCCCTTAACGCTCGTTTCATCCGAATAATTGCCGCTTCTCTATTCGGCCCCCAAACAATCAATTTCCCAATTAAAGAATCGTAATAGGGGGGAATGTCATAATCGGTATAGACATGCGAATCTAACCGCACTCCTGGCCCTCCTGGGGGCAAATAAGCGCTAATTCGTCCGGGACTAGGGCGGAAATTATGTTCTGGATCTTCAGCATTAATGCGGCATTCTATGGCATGACCCCGCAAATGAATATCGCCTTGAGAAAAACTCAGTTTCTCCCCTTGGGCCACCCGAATTTGTTCGGCAATTAAATCTAACCCTGTCACCATTTCTGTAACCGGATGTTCGACTTGGATACGGGTGTTCATTTCCATAAAGTAAAAGTTTCCGGTGGCATCTAACAGAAACTCCACCGTCCCCGCCCCGACGTAATCAATAGCCGCCGCTGCATTCACCGCCGCATTCCCCATTTTCTCTCGTAATTCAGGCGTTAACACCGGGCTTGGGGCTTCTTCTAATAGTTTTTGATGCCGACGTTGTAAAGAACAGTCCCGTTCCCCTAAATGAACCACGTTACCATGACTATCAGCTAAAATTTGAAACTCGACATGACGAGGCTTTTCAACAAATTTTTCCATATAAACCCCAGCATTACCAAAAGCAGCTTCTGCTTCTCCTTGGGCGGCAGCAAACAGTTTAGGTAAGTCTTCTGGTTGCCGGACTAAGCGCATCCCTCGTCCTCCTCCTCCGGCTGTTGCTTTAATCATCACCGGATAACCAATATCGCGGGCAATTTCTAAGGCTTCTTTTTCTGAGGCAATGAGGCCATCGCTACCAGGGACGGTGGGAACTTTTACCCGCTGCATTGTTTCTTTGGCGGTTGATTTATCCCCCATGGCCCGCATCGCTGCTGGAGTTGGGCCAATAAAGGCGATATTATGGTCAGCGCAAATTTCAGCAAAACGGGCATTTTCGGCTAAAAATCCATAACCGGGATGAATCGCTGTGGCGTTGCGAGTTAAGGCGGCGGAGATAATATTGGGAATATTTAAATAACTTTTGTTACTACTGGCTTCCCCAATACAGACAGTTTCATCGGCAAGCTGAACGTGTAGGGCTTGACGATCCACAGTTGAATGGACCGCAACTGTCGCTATCCCCAGTTCCGCGCAACTCCGGATAATGCGTAAGGCAATTTCCCCACGATTGGCAATTAGGATCTTTGAAAACCGCATCATTGATTCGATTGATAATCTGTTAGGATATACCTTTTTGGCAACGGCGCAAAGCCCCCCTCTTCAGAACGGCTTGGGAGACTTAGGAGACGGGGAAGACTTAGGAGAGTAATAAGTATGTCGTGACATTGCATGTAACCTCTGTAATTGAGTTATGAGTAGGGATCTGTGATTAAAGTCAGGGTTGGATTCATCATTGATAATTCATCGTTCATAATTGATAATTTATGCTATAGTAATAATTCAGCGGTAAAAAACCGTATTTTATAATGCGCGGATGTGGCGGAATTGGTATACGCGCACGCTTGAGGGGCGTGTGGCGCAAGCCTTGCGAGTTCGAGTCTCGCCATCCGCATAACTAAAAGGTTTCTCGTTACAGGCGGGAAGCCTTTATTATTATTGTCGTCATAAAAAGCAATGTGCGAGCGATCGCCGCAATATGCCACAATAAAATACCGTAAAAAAATGTCTAAAAGTTTAAGCGAGCTATTGTGAGTCCAACTGCTACTGTGACGGAGACTGAAACACCGATGGCAACAACTCGTCGGGCTGTTTTTCCATTTACTGCAATTGTCGGCCAGGACGAGATGAAACTGGCTTTACTGCTCAATGTGATCGATCCCAAAATTGGCGGTGTGATGATTATGGGCGATCGCGGTACGGGTAAATCTACGACTATTCGGGCATTAGCAGATCTCTTACCCGAAATTGAAGTCGTCTCTGATGATCCGTTTAACAGCGATCCTGCCGATCCTGAGTCAATGAGTGATAGCGTTCGTCAGCAGCGATCTAACGATGAATCTGTCTCCATTGCCCGCAAAAAAGTACCCATGATAGATTTACCCTTAGGGGCAACTGAGGATCGCGTTTGTGGGACGATTGACATTGAAAAAGCCCTTTCTCAGGGGGTAAAGGCTTTTGAACCGGGACTGCTGGCTAAAGCTAACCGAGGTATCCTCTACGTTGATGAGGTTAATCTACTCGACGATCACCTCGTCGATGTATTATTAGACTCGGCAGCCAGTGGCTGGAATACGGTAGAACGCGAAGGGATTTCAATTCGTCATCCGGCGCGATTTGTTTTGGTGGGTTCAGGTAACCCGGAAGAGGGAGAATTACGACCTCAACTGTTAGATCGTTTTGGAATGCACGCTGAAATTAGAACGGTGAAAGAACCGAATTTACGAGTGCAAATTGTAGATCAACGCACCACGTTTGATCAAGATCCGAAGCAATTTTTAGATCAATATATCACTGAGCAAGAACAGTTACAACAAAAAATTGTTGAAGCCCAACAACGCCTATCTTCAGTTACGATAGATCCGGATTTACGGATTAAAATCTCTCAAGTTTGTTCGGAATTAGATGTCGATGGACTCCGAGGTGATATTGTAACTAATCGGGCAGCAAAGGCTTTAACTTCATTTGAAGAACGGACTGAAGTAACGATAGAAGATATCCAACGAGTGATTACTTTATGTTTACGGCATCGCCTCCGTAAAGATCCTTTAGAATCTATTGATTCGGGTTATAAAGTTCAGAAAGTATTCCGTCAAGTGTTTGGATTACCTGAAGTAGAGAATTAGTCTTTGATGCAAATGATTGTTTAAGACACTATGGAAAAGCGAATCATCGGTTTTGATCCTGGATTAGCAACTTTAGGGTTTGGTATTGTTCAATGTCAAACCTCAGTTCAGTATCAAGCCGCTGAGTCGGTTTCTTTAATTGATTTTGGTGTCATTAAAACTCCGGCAAAACAGGAGATCGGACAGCGTCTTTGTACAATTTATCAAGATCTGCATGATTTGATAAATCAGTTTAAGCCTCATTTCGCTGTTGCTGAGAAACTCTTCTTTTATAAGATGGGAAATACGATTTCAGTGGCACAAGCTAGAGGCGTATTAATCCTCGTTTTAGCACAATTCAATATTCCTGTTTTTGAGTTTACTCCAGGTCAAATTAAAAAATCACTAACTGGATATGGAAATGCTGATAAACGAGATGTTCAAGAAGCTGTGATGCGAGAATTAAGTTTAGAATATCTTCCTAAACCAGATGATGCGGCTGATGCTTTGGCAGTTGCTTTGACGGCTTGGTTTGATGATGAGATTATTATTAAAGATTAACAGATGATTATTTTAACGACTCAAGAAATAGCTCAGTTTCGGTCTCAATTGTCTGAATATCCAACCGCGTTAGAAGCATTGGATACAATAGAAGATTGTGAAGGAGATCTAGAAGATGCCGCTATTTCTTTGGCAATTCAAGCCGGACAAATGCCGACGACTTCTGATAATTGGCTAGATGGTGTAGCGAAACGTTGTCGGGTGGTAATTTGTCAAAGTGAGTTTCGCCAAGCGTTGTTAGAAGGGAATGTGAGTGGCGTTTTTCAAGATGTGATGGATAAAAAAGTATGCCCAGAAATATTACTGACTCCCGTGATTTTGTATGTATTTAAAATAGGGGTAAATCAGTTTTGTCAGCCTTTGGAGTATAAGCTTTGAGGGATTAACCACAAAGATACTTATGGCACAAAGATATTAAATAATTTTTAATCTGAGTTTATATAAAAGTCTCTAGTCGGTTTAAAGTTTGCCTAGAAATATTACTGACTCTTGTGATTTTGTCAGCCTTTAGAGTATAAGCTTTAATGGATTAATCACTAAGACACTTATGACACAAAGGTATAAGATAATTTTTAATCTGAGTTTATATAAAAGTCTCTAGTCGGTTTTTCGATAAATTATGCATGTTTTTGTCATTTTGTCAACCTCCCCCTCAGTTAAGGTCGTGCATCTCCGCTTAATCTCTATCGGTTTGAGGTGACTTGAAATGAAGATAATCTCTGGCAACTGACATAACACTTACTCGGTAATATCGGGGTTTGGAGGATATATTGACTAGAGATTTAAGTAATTAGAGTGCTTTTAGGTACTAAATCAGCTAATTTTATCTTATGTTCAATATAATACAGAATCTGACTTCATCTTGTCAACCCTTCGTAACCCCTATAAATTCGTCCGATCTGGCTCAGTTACTTTTCTTTACAATGTCATCAAAGCTTGACAGCTATATAGATTTTTAATAGGTTTACTTTTAACAGTTAAACTAAAATTATCGAAGTAGAGACTGGAGACAGCTTTTTATTTCCTACGGGTTTACTCTTCCTATTTGTCAGAATGAGTTGTCGTTAACCCATCAAGATTGACTATAAAATCAACTTAGTTGACTCGGTTCGGTTCCCAGTTTAGCAAACAAAGTAATTGTGATTAATGCTATCTAAGTTTACTTTATTTTAACTGAGAAAAGTATCTGCTTCAATCTGAGTCAGATCGCCATACGGCTTAAGTCGTATATCTATAAAATAATATTATCAGAATGTGACGCGATACGGCTACTGCCACGTTACACGACCGCGCAATTTTTCTAACAGTTTTTCTCCTATTCCTGAAACTTGGTCTAAATCTTCCCATGATGAAAACGGCTTTTGTTTACGGGCGGCTATAATTCGTTCAGCTAGTTTAGGGCCGATACCGGGTAAGGCTTCAAGTTCGGCTTGAGTGGCGGTATTAAGATTCAGTTTTAAGGGTAAAACGATGGATGAAGTCGTTGTAATTGTACCGTTGCACTCTTCTAGTTGAGTGGCTATTTTCTTCTCTAGCCAGCTAGGAATTCCGAGAGATGCGGTTTGATATAATCGGTCAAATTCTCGGTTAAAATGAGCAGCAACAATAGGATTTTTGACAATAAATACAGTTTCGTCGTTAGTATGATTAGCGGCTATACTCCAGTTATGGGAACCTGTAATAATGGTTTTATTGTCTATAATACCAAATTTATGATGCAATTTATCTCCTGGGGGTAAGTTGGGAATACCAATAGTTGAAAGGGGTTGTTTCCAGGGACGGTTATCTGTTTCATATTGGCATTGATGACCTAACGAAATTCCCATCATATCTAAACCTTCGCTATAATACCGATAGGCAAAACTCGGATCAATTAAACCTCGAATAGTGACCTGTTGTTGAGATATATCTTCTAAAGAATTAGCTAATTCTTGTTCAGAAAATACAAATAAAGCAAAATCTACAGATTGATTTGCAGTATTTAAAATACTATTAATTAAACCATTACTGCTATTTTCCCAGGGCTGTGTTTTGGATATAGGGGAAAACTGTACTTTGACTTGACTTTCTCCAATATTTAGCGCTTCAACACTGCGAACCGTTTTTTGTAAGCCAAATAAACTATCGGTTTCTCCGCCAACTCCATCCCCCCAAAGTTGATTAAATTCTGCTGTAAAGATAGCGGCTAATTTAGGATTATTAATAAGTAAGATATGATTGGCATTTCCTCGACTGCCTGGTTGATTAAAATCACCGTGAATACCACTCAAAGTGAAGTTAGCAGAACTCATGATAACAGTTTTATCATCAACCACAACAAATTTATGATGCATCAAACCCGTTCCTTTAGAACCATCAGCGGTATCATCAATCCAAGGTATTTCTGAATTGAATAAAATCAATAATGCATCCCGTTGTTGAATTTCAGTCTGACTCAAATTACCATCTTGATTAATATCAGCCAGTTGAAAAAAGGCTGAATAGCGACTCTTTTCTCTCTCGGAAAATTGCTGAATTTCTCTTTCCGTAAAATCACTCCAAGGACGACTGTAATTATTCTCTAAAATCACTCGAACCTTAACCCCAGCTTGATGACGTTCGGCTAAAGCTTGGGCTATTTTAGGCAGGCGCAATTCTTGAACTGCCACATCAACCCTTGACTCTGCTGCCGCAATAGTATCCACGATAATCTGTTCTAAATCATCTCCTAACCGGGGTTGATTACGATATGGATCGCTATAGACAGCCGCCATCGACTGATTAAAATAAACTTGAATGAAAGGATCTTGGGGTAATGGATCGGCAGTCGGTTGAATTGAAGTTTGATCCCGTTTTATTCGCCAATACGTGAGTAAACTGGCCAAAATTAATAAGGTTGCCAAGCTGACCCAGAAAACAACTCTTTTTGATGAACTCTTGGCCTGATTCTGCCGATCTCGAAATGATTTCATAATTATCAGAAATACTCAACATGCTATTTGTAGAGTTCCCTGTTTGAGTAGTAGCAAAGCTACGTACAATAAATAAATAATATATTATCTTTGGAGGGATTCCTTCCAAACCGATAATCTGTTAAGTAACAGTTAATTCAACTTCCGTGACACTCCTTTTACACACACTCAAGCGGCCCAGCATTTTGCATAAGCCGTCTATCTCTCAATTTTGTTCACAGACCTGGGTCAAATCCCTCACTGCTGTGCTATGTCTAGAAGAAAACGAACGTTCTCCTGTGGCCACAAAGGCTATGGTAAAGTATGCCATCACTGCAAACAAAAGCAGAAGGCACAAGAGATTGAAAGCCAAGCGTTGGTGGAAAAACGCCATCGAAAGCAAGCTTGGGAGGCTTCCTTTGAGCAAGATATGATTGACCTGAGAGGCTTACCAGATTATGTGGTGCTGAAAGCCCGCAATATTATCGATGGACTCAATCAACAAAAAAGTTACCGTGACTTTGGAGGGAAGCGGCTACGCCATAATCGTTTTATTATTAGTATTCCGGTGACTCGCAATTATCGATTGCTGTGTCAAGATAGCGGTAACTTACTGGTACCTCAAAAAGTATTATCCCATGAGGATTACAACGTTTGTAAGCCCGGAATTTAGCATTATCCTTCTGATTGACTAGAAGAGCTTTACCGCTAGAATGTTCCCGAGCGCAACAAACTTTTGAAATTTAACCTTTATCAAGATTGCTGATTCATGCAAATTTATCTCGACTATAGCGCCACAACTCCTTGCCGCCTGGAAGCGATCCGAGCCATGCAAACTGTACTCACTCAGCAATGGGGTAATCCTTCTAGTTTACATGAGTGGGGTAATAGGGCCGCAACTGCAATTGAAAAAGCCAGAATACAGGTGGGAGATTTAATTAATGCCCCGCCAGAGTCTATTGTGTTTACTTCGGGGGGAACAGAAGCGGATAATCTGGCAATTTGGGGAATCACTCGTCAGTATAATACACCCCAACATATGATTATTTCTAGTATAGAACATTCTGCGATCGCAGAACCTGTTAAGCGTTTAGAAGCCTCTGGCTGGCGTGTGACCCGGCTTCCGGTAGATAAACAGGGTCGAGTACATCCGTTAGACTTAAAAGCTGCTATTGAAGCAGATACCGTGCTGATATCGGTAATTTATGGTCAAAGTGAAGTCGGAACCTTACAACCGATTGAAGCGTTGGGTCAGATTGCTCGTTCTCACAATATCTTATTCCATACCGATGCTGTTCAGGTAGCCGGACGAATTCCGGTTGATGTAAAGCAACTACCTATTGATTTATTATCTTTATCCAGTCATAAGATTTATGGCCCCCAAGGAGCCGGGGCGCTGTATATTCGAGATGGGATAGATTTATTTCCATTGCTGGCAGGTGGTGGTCAAGAGTTCAAATACCGTTCGGGGACTCAAGCCGTACCGAATATCGCCGGGTTTGGGGTGGCGGCTGAATATGCGGCGAAAGAAATAGCGACAGAAACACCCAGATTAATGCAATTACGCGATTACTTATTTGATTTATTGGCAGATGTTCCTAATTTAATTCCCACCGGAGATCGGTTGCATCGTTTACCTCATCATGTCAGTTTTTGTATAATTCCTCATACTTCTCAAACGCCGCCAACCGTTACCGGAAAAACGTTAGTGCGTCAGCTTAATTTAGCCGGAATTGGTATTAGTGCCGGAAGCGCTTGTAACAGTGGTAAATTAAGCCCTAGCCCGATATTATCAGCGATGGGATATGACGAAAATACGGCTTTAGGAGGAATTCGATTAACCTTAGGACAGCAAACGACTCTAGCTGATGTGGAATGGACGGCGATGGTTTTAAAGCAGATTTTACAACGGTTATTACCGATGCCTTCAGCTATTAAAGCTTAATCGTTATTCGTTAAACCTGATTTTCTGCTATTGCTATATTGAAGAATTAATCGGTCTAAAATTGAGTATCTCCCAGATAAAAAAGTAATGAAAAAAAAACTATTTTTTGTATTGTTTGTAGGGTGGGGAATTTTTACACTCAGAACTTCAGCGATTTTATTAGCTGAACAATTACCCACTAACGAAGTGTACTTAGATAAAGATTGTCAGAGACAACAACAATTGTCACAGCTTGAAAGATTTATTGTTTTTTACCAATCTGAATTTCAAGCTTTAGATCAAACCTATTGGTTTTATGCTGGTCAATATCAAGACGGGGCAGTAATTTTTTGTATTTCCCAACCCAATTTTTCCCAAGCTAAAGTTTTGAATGAAAAACAACTACAAAATCAATTTATTGAGAAGATTATCAAAGCGCCTAATAATAATTTTATCTTTTTGATTACCGTCAGAGAAGGAAATGGGATAAATGCAGGGTTGACCGATTATCAACTAAATTTAATTAACCCAAATAAACCCGTTTTAACTCTATTGAAATCAACATATAACTGACATTAACCCATTACAAAATAATTAGATTAAAACTCTTATTTATTAATAGTAATTATTGTTAGAATGATTAGATTAAAGCTTCTGAATAATGCTGATATTTCTTAAAAAAACCTTAGATTAAAAATGGTTTCCAGAATAACTTAGAAAACCCAGAGACACTAGATATATAGCATTAAGCACATAGATTCAAACAACATTTTTCCTCTGTGGTGAATATTCTAAACTGCCTAATAAAAATGCATCACACTATAACACTTCTTAGAAGACTTAAACATTAAAACGGAACAATAACCCAGAGACACTAGATATATAGCATTAAGCACATAGATTCAAACAACATTTTTCCTCTGTGTTCCTCTGTGCCTCTGTGGTGAATATTCTAAACTGCCTAATAAAAATGCATCACACTATAACACCTCTTAAGAAGATGTTTCTAACTTCTTATTAGACTTAAACGTTGAAACCACAAACAGCCGAATATAAGGTAAAACCCAATAGAAAAACCATAAAAAACCAGCATGACGACGGGCGAAAATCATCGCTTCTTTGGGCGGTAAACCTTTCGGTTGCAACACTTTTTTAAAGCGTTCTCGTAATGACATTTTTTGACTCATCCAAATACTTTCTTCCGGCGGATTTCGATAACAAGTGGCTAAATATCCCGGTGCAACCCAAACGGTACAATCTTGTTGATACGCCCGTAAACCGTAGTCAAAATCTCCGGCATAATGAGTAAATTCTGATTCTAAATTGCCGAGTTGATAGACAACTGTTTGCGGAATTAACACACAATTTCCATACATTGTATCGCAACGTTGAGGAGTATCTGTGGGAGGAATACATTTGAATTTTAACGGATGCCACCAACTGTTATGAACTACACCGCCATAAGTTAATTCCCCCGTATCAGGATCGCAAGTTGAACCCGTAATAATGGCTTGACGTTCTCCTTTTTCGGCTAAATTTGTCGCTGTTTTGAGTAATGTTTCTAAAGCCGTTGGATAGAGTAATGTATCATCATTTAACCACAGATAATAATCGTAACCCGCCGCAATGGCTTGACCAAAACCGAGGTGCATTCCACCATTCCAAAATAAGCCGCCTGTACCCGGAATAACTTTAACCTCTGGATAAGTTTGTTGAACCGCTGCGGCTGTACCATCGGTACTGGCATCATCAACTAAATAAACATCCAATTGTATCTCGGGCAATATATTCTGTTGATAGAGGGCAGCTAAACAAGCCAGCGTTTTTTGTTTGCGGTTAAAGCAACTTAAAATAGCAGCAATACGAGATGTATTCATAACAATTTTATGTGAAATTAAAACAACTGTAGAAATGGTAAATGTGTCGCTCGTTTATTGCTTCTTTTTCCTATTATATTCGATGTTGAGAAAGTGGCGAATCTTGTAACAACTCGGTATAAAGTGCTAAATAACGACGGGCTTGTAATAATGATGAGAATTCAGCTTCTGCTTTTTGACGGGCGCGATCGCAAAGTTGCGGGTAACGAGTTTTATCTGATAATACCCAATCAATTCCAGTCGCTAAATCTTCCACTTCAAACGGTTGGGCAAGATAACCATTCAATTGATGTTCTATCATATCGGGCATTCCCCCAATTTTAAACGCTACACAAGGAGTCCCCGCAGCAATAGACTCAACCACGGTATTGGGTAAATTATCCTGCAAAGAAGAAGCCACAAACACATCTGCCGCAGCATAAATTAACGCCAAAGATAAATCATCTCCCAACCGACCCAACGAATGAACCGGAAAGCCTAATTCTAAAGAGGTTTGGCTATCTAAAGAACCAAATACCACTAACTCAATTTCATCTTGCCATTTCTCACGACTTAAGCGTTGTAATGCGGCTTGTAATAAATCAAAGCCTTTGCGTTTTTCATCCGCTGCCCGCGCCCCAAACAGAATTAAATGTTTATTTTGAGGTAAATTAAGGCGATCGCGTGCTAATGCCCGTGTCATCGGCTTGTAAACGCTTAAATCAATCCCGTTTGGTATCACTTCAATCCGCTTATCCTGAAATAACGGACTCGAATTGGCGCAGTCGGCTAACCATTGACTAGGAGTGACAAGGGTGAGATTAAGATCTTGCCATGCTTTAGCTTTACGTTGCCAAACCCAACGGGATAAATCACTTTCTTTATCACTCTTGAGTTGCGGACAAGCCCCGCAAGATTTCATATAGCGATCGCACTCTTGGGTATAATGACATCCCCCCGTAAACGGCCACATATCATGGGCAGTCCAGACTAACGGTTGGGAAAATTGGCGGAAATGTTCAATTTTAAGATATCCCTTACACACCCAATGCAGATTAATAATATCCGGTTGTAACTGCTTGACCTTAGCCGGGAGGGAATTAGGCAACCATTGCGCAGAAAAAATATTACGGTCACGTTGTCGATAAGCTTGCAAGGGCAAACCATCAAAACGTTCGGCTAAATTTAAACGGGCTAAAGCCTTTTCTGTTGAACTTTGTAAAGTATGAACTGTTGGATCGCGGGTGGCGGAGGCATGAACTAACATCTGAGAAGGTGTTCCCATCTGTTGTAAGCCTTGATGGAGTCGATAGGCGGCCCGATCTGCCCCATTTCCCCCGTCTGCCGTTGCTAGTAGTAGTGTATTGATCTGAGTCACAGTTTGTTCCTCTAGTGGTGCATAAGATCTAACGTAGACAGCTTTGCTGATCATCAATTCACCTCATCGCATACCCCCTATGAACGCCCCCAGTATTTCAGTTATTATTCCCACATATAACCGTCGAGACCTCTTACAACAAACTTTAAATTCTGTTCAACAGCAAACGTTTAAAGATTGGGAAGCTGTTATCATCGATGATGGTTCTAATGATGGCACTCAAGAAATGGTGCAACAACGCTTAGACAGCGATCCTCGTATTCGCTATATCAGAACGACTCAAGCGGGTTCAGGCGCTTCTGCTTGCCGTAATAAAGGTACCGCAGCAGCCAAAGGAGACTATATTATTTATCTAGATTCTGATGATTGTTTAGCCCCTTCCGCCTTAGAAAATCGCTATCACTTAATGGAACAACATCCTGAATTAGATTTTGGAGTATTTCCTTGTATGGTATTTCATCAACAACCAGGAGATACTAATATTCTCTGGAATTTAGAAACAGAAAAAAAAGATTTAGATCGGTTTTTAGCCCGCGATGTTCCTTGGCAAACCACTAGCCCCATTTGGCGTAAACCCGCCTTAGAAAAAGTCGGATTATGGAACTCAGAAAACTTAGGTTGGGACGATTGGGAATATCATTTAAAAGCTGTTATTTTAGGGTTAAATTATAGTTGGTTTCCTTATCCTGATTGCTTTTGGCGCAAACCTCAATATGTTTCTTTGGGTAGTCAATCGGGTTCTGTGGAACATTTAAAATCCCATGAAGAATGCTTACCTCGACTGCAACAATTATTGAGTCAAACCGATCGGTTAAATGAAGAGCGAAAAGCCTTACTCAGAATTCAATATTTCTGGTTTGCTGAAGCTTGGATAGACCGTCAAAACTTATCGGAAGCCTTGAGAGTTTGGCAACGCTGTTTCGAGCAAAATTTAGTGGATCAATCCTTATATTCTCTGGGGGTTTACTATCTTAAATGGATGAATAGCGCCCCCGCAATTGTTCAGAAAATTACTCGGAAAATGGTAAAAGCAATCGGGCCAAAATCCTTGATTTTCAGACGTTCAACCACTTTGCGTCAAGTAGAAATGCCGAAATTTTATCAAACTCCTGCTGTCTTAGCTTCTGCTTAATTACTTCAGTATAGAGGCGTTTTAAGGAACGTCTCTTAAGTGCTGATATAAAATGTAAAGATTATTAAAATCTGGGAGTGGCTAATCTTTTGATCGAAGTGATATTGTATTTCTATGATAGATTAGCTCTAAAATCTATGAGTCAGTTATAACTCACCAGCAAACGATTGGATTCCGAAATATCAAGATATGCAATTCTCCCTAAAAAAACTGACATTGACGACAGCTTTAATTGCTAGTTTAATTGGTTTAATCGCTTGTCAACCGACTTCTAACTTGAGTAAATCTGAATCAAGCGATTCTGCGGGATCTTTACCGGGTCAAGGGATTACGGTTAATTCTGCGGTCAGTATACAAGAAGAAAAATTCCAAGCTGAAATCGTTAATATTGGATTAAAAAAACTGGGTTATCAGACTGAACAAATCAAAGAACTTGACTACTCTGCAATGTATGTTGCGATCGCCAATCAAGACTTAGATTTTACTGCCGCTTATTATCCCATAGGCCACGCTGAATTCTTGAAAAATGCTGGGGGTACTGAGAAGTTAGAACCTCTTGGGACTATTGTTGATACTATCAAACAATCCTATCAAATTGATCGCCAAACCGCGCAGGAATATAATATTACTAACCTGGAACAATTTAAAGACCCAGAAATTGCTAAACTCTTCGATTCTGATGGGGATGGTAAAGCGAATTTAATTGGTTGTAATACGGGTTGGCGTTGTGAAGAAGTGATTCGGCATCACATTGATGTTTATGGGCTGCAAGAGACAGTAGAACAAGATACTGGCAGTTATTTTGCCCTAATTGCAGATGCCATGGCGCGCTACAGACAAGGGGAACCGATATTATTCTATACTTGGACTCCTATGTGGCTGAGTTCAGTCTTAAAAGAGGGTGAAGATGTTACGACATTGGTTGTTCCTTATACTGATTTACCTGGAGATTTAGCCCAATATACAGAAAAAAATACCTCAATAGATGGTAAAAATTTAGGGTTACTGGTTGATCGAGCAGAAGTTTTAGCAAATCAAGAATTTGTCATGGCTAACCCAGCCGCAAAACGGTTTTTTGAATTAGTTCAAATTCCAGTTGAAGATATCAGTACCCAAAATGATTTGATTCAACAAGGTGAAGATCAAGCTGAAGATATTCGTCGTCATGCTGAAGAGTGGGTGGAACAAAATCAAGGGTTATTTAATAGTTGGATAGAACAAGCTCAAAACGCCATTGAATATTTCTAATTAAAATCGCCTGAAAAATAGTTATTTTTTTCTGATCTATTTTTATATTTTAGCAATTTTAACTAGGATTTGGAATCAACTCATCGAGGTTAACAACAGATAGTTTATCTAAAATATACTGTTGTTGTTCTGGGGTAAATAGTTGATAAAACTTAGTAGAATTGGCATTGTTAATGGGTTGGGCTACAGATGCTTTCCAAGCTTCATTTTTTAAGATCACTTTTTCCGCCATTTTACCATAATCTTCTAACATCATGGGATTAAACGAAGTTTCCATAAAATCACAAAGTTCTCGCAGAATTAATTCAGGATTTTCAACTAATTTTTCATAACGTACTAGAATATGATTGGGTTTGTTTAGATAAGGACGACCAAATTCTACAGAACGTACCCAGTGACGAATACACTTATCAAGTTCCCAAGGTTCATTTCCCCATGCATCAGCTTGTTGATGCTTATGAGTAACATCGTACAAAGAAGCGACAACATCAGAACCATTCCGAACTAAATGAATAAATTTAGCATCTTTAATAGAGGCTTCAATATAGCGAATATAGCGAACGTGTTCAGGAGACTTTTCTAACCAAATACTTTTATTTTGTGCTTGCGTTGCCAGGTCCAAAGCTGCTTGTAATACTTTTCCATATTGAGGAATAAAGCGGGCATTTTTAGGTAATTTATCTTGTAGATTTTCTTGATTAATTTCTCGCAAAAACCAGTTGAGTTGTTCTTTTCCTTTTGGAGAAGCTAACCCTAACAAACGACTCCAGCGATGCATCCAAATACTTTGAAATAAATGAGACTCAGGAAAAGAAGCAACCTCTGGATGAGCCGCTAATAAGCTTTGTAATAAAGTGGTGCCAGAACGAGGACAGCCAATTAAAAAAAGCCGAGTTTTGATCGGAGAAATAGTCATAATTAATAGTTAAGTTTGACGAGATTTTTGACGAGGCTTGAGCGCAGTTAATAATCCTAAAACTTGTTGAAATAATTGGGGTGCAGTGAATCGAATCATGATGCTATAAACGATTATACCCACTCCCGTACAAACAGCTATCAATATTGGTAAACTTAAATAATTTCCTAGATAAACTTTGATCGCAAAGATGATACCTACCATAACGATAGAACTAATAAATGGGGCGATAAACTGTGACCAATAAGTTTTAAAGTTAATTTTAATCAGTTGATAAATTGCCCATAATGGTAGGGGTAAAAATAGATATCCTCGAATTACATAAGCTGCCGCCACTGCGAGAATTCCCCACTGAATCACAATCATAAAAGCAATCACATTTGCCACAGCATTAATCGCATTAATTTTGAGTCGCCAACCGGGTTTTCCCATGGCTAAAATTACAGATTGATTAAAATATTCAATGGCGTGTAAAATCCCAATAAAAGCTAAGACTTGCATTACAGGAATACTGGGTAACCAATTTTCTCCGAATAGAAAAGGGACTAATTCAGGGGCAAGAAGAGCCATGCCTAAAAAAGCAGGAAATGCTACTAAACTAGAGAGTTGAGTTGCAGTATAAAACGCCTGTCGCATCTTTTCTGGTTGAGACTGAAGCCGAGAAAAAGTGGGTAATGCAACCTGAGCCATTGTATTGGTAAATAAGTTTGTCATCAACAACAACAAACGATAAGCAATGGTGTAATAACCTAATGCTGTTGGCCCTAAGAAATAACCAATTAGAAAGTCATCTGAACGTCGATTAAAAAAGTTAAGCAGATTAAATCCTAAAATATTAATCCCAAAATGAAAGAGTTCATAAAAGTGTTTTTGTGAGACTTTTAAGCCGGGTTTCCAATCACTTGCCCACCATAATACTAAAATTCCAGCAATATTATTGGTTAATTGTTGACCAACTAAACTCCAAACCCCAAAACCTGAAAAGGCCATCACAACCCCTACTATTCCCCCAGCGCAGGAGGCAACCAGCGAACGCGCAGCCAAAGCTTTAAAAGCGAGATTTCGCCGAAAAATGGCTTGCTGGACGCTATTAAAGGCGCTGAGTAAAAATCCGAGAGATAGCCAACGAATAATAGGTGCAAGTTCAGGTTGATTAAAACCTTGCGCGACAATATCAGCCACTGAAACACTAATTACTGTTAGCAAAATGCTAATAATTAAACTCACCCAAAAAGCAGTATCTAAATGTTCTGGTTCAAGCTCTTGTCGTTGCACAATAGCCTCAGCAAACCCTTGATTCAGAAAAATTTGAACAAAGGCAAGAAACACACTCGCCAGGGCAATCAGTCCAAATGCTTCGGGTTCGAGTAAACGGGCTAAACAGAAGAAAACCACAAAAGAAATGGCTTGGTTACCGAATTTCTGAATCGCGGACCAAAAAATACCTTTAACTGCTTGTTGACGTAAATTCATGGGGATAATTGATTGAATTAAAACTTACCAGCTTTAACAGTTTATGGATGTGCAAGCTGATAGGACATTTGTTTTTGCCTGAGATTAAACTGTTTAATTTCTATATTCAAACGAACAGTAATAATGACGTAATAGACCCAAACATGAGTGGGATAAAATAACTCACTGACTGTAATATTAGGAATCACCATCCAGGTTAAGAAGACTAGGGGTAAAAGAGATTCAGGTGCTGGATTAATCCCCATATAAAGAACGGCTGTTGCAACAGTTCTAAAAAAGGCAAATAGGAAGATAACAAATCCAACAACACCTAAATCTAAGGCGATTTCTAAGAAGCCATTATGAGCGTGAGGCGGTTTAAATCCTTTCGGGGTTGAAATGCCATTTGCTGGATTTTCTATACCTCGCCAAGCTTGCCAAAACCCTTGAGTTCCATATCCTAAAATAGGGCGTTTTTCAACAATTCGCTCAATAATTTGTGGCCAAAATTCTGTTCTTCCGGTTAAAGAAGGATCCTTATCTAATGCATTGAGAATATTAAACCAATTTTCTAAAACAATTAGCATTACGCCAATTCCTAAGATCATGAAAATTACCACTCCTACAAATGCTTGTTGAAAGCTTAAACTTTTTAATAATTTTAAGCAGGCAACTAATATCAGTAAAATTAAAATTAAAACTAAACTGGTGGCTGAGTTAGTATTTTGGCGAACATAGAGTGAGAAAAAGGCAAATGAAATGGCAAACCAGCGTTGTTTGGGATGATGAATGGCGTGAAATAACCAAAGAGTAATATTTAAGGATAAAAGAATTCCTAAACGGTTGGGATGACTGGTAATTCCTTTCCAGCCTTTGGGTTCAACGCCAATTGCAGGTATTGCTAGGGCATAAAATGCACTTAAAACTGAAATTAATGTCGTACTATATCGAATTAAAACAACTAATTTATCCCAACTATAACGATTAGCAATATGAGCGGAAAAAATAGAAAGCCCGATAATGAGTAAGCTTTGCCGCAGGGTATAACCGGGTGTTTGCGACCAAATGGGTGAGATCAGAGATAAACAGAGTAAAAGTCCTAAAAAAGGATTACTAAATAGCAGTAATATACTTTGAAATATACGGGAAAACCAGGTTTTTAAGATGACTATAAAGTAACTATATAATCCCAATTTAATGACAATTGACCTGAGACTCAGTGTCGGCACACTTAGATGGTACGGCTGTAAAATAACAATGGGAGAAATTGTGAGTCCGGGAGCCACAAATAAGAATAAAAAAGTTAGGCAATATTCCAGTTTTTCTGCTATTTTTCGTTTACTTCCGTAGTGAAAAGTAATCAGAAAGTAAATAATAACAATGAACAGTAATGGGATCATAATGAGAGGATCGGTAATGAGATCTTTCATAAAAAATAGACTTGAATTAATTGAAAGACTTAAGATTAAAATTAATAAATTATTGCTTAAGTCTTTCAAATAAAAGATTAATTGATCCGGTTAATCAATGGCGATCATCATGAAACCAAAATTATCGAATGGCTGCAACGGCTCGACGTGCTTTATTAATCGTAGACCAAGCTAATCCATGAAATGAGCCATAGGATTGATTCATAGCTTGAAAGGCAAGCAATTCTTGTTCAAAGGTCGCTGATTGAGCCTGTACTTGTTGATTTAATAGTTGTTTAGCAAATTGATATAGCTCAATATCTAGAGTATTTTGTTGTTGAATAGCCGCTAATGTCTCTGCTGAAATCTCTGATTTTTTAGCTTTATTTTTGCTGGTATTTTGACGAGCATAGCAAATATTTTTCCAACCTAATTTCTTTTGCAATAATAATAATGTCCGGTCAAATTCTTCCATCACTCCAACTACAGAAAAATGATTGATTAAATGTTGCTTCGCTGTTTCTAATAACTCTGGAGTTGCACAACCAAATTCAATACTTTCGTCTTCATTGCCGTTAGAGGCCGCAATTAAGCGAGTTTGACCATTATCTAGTTCTAAAGAAATCCCGGAAGAAACAAAAGCTTTCAAATCCATCTGTTGCTCAGTTACGACCTGATGCAGATAATGATTGGGAGTTCGTAACACATGATAATAGTGGGAAATAATTCGTTTTACCGGATCTCGAAGTAACGTAAAATAGGTACAAGGTTGAGGTACAAATTGATGCAAACCAAATCCCATGTGTCCTTTAATCAGTTGAAAATTGCGCCGCTTTTCTTCGGAAAAACTCTTAAATTCATTAATAGATTCATTAACCTCCGTCGCGTGTACCCAAAATATTCGATCAATACTGTAGTGACGATCGATAATCTGATGTAGCGTTGTTCCGGCAGTTTTGGGGATATGTAAAAAAATTAAAGTTTGGGCTGGGGATAAGTTTTGCTGCTGATTAACCACCTTGTCTTTCTCCTATAAACTGAGCTGAGAGATGAAGCAAAAAAAAATTGACAACTTTTGTTTAGATTTTCGATTGTTTTGAGGAAATCTAATCTATAGACAGAGTTCGCTCTCAACTGTGATGATTCCCCAATCAATCTATAAAAGCAAACCTGAATTGAAAAAATACTTCCGATCAATCAATCACGGGTAACTAACATAACGAATATAAATCGTCAAGGATTTCCTTTTAAAAATAAACTGGAATTACACTGCAATTAAACAATTACCTTAATCTCAATCATGCCACTTAATGTTTGTCGCCCAACTTATTACTTTCCCCGACGATCTTTGACCTGTTTAACTGTCGCGATCGCCCTGACATTGACCCCAATTTCTTCCTGTTTCGCCCAAACTTCGGCCCTACCTGCTGCTGTCTCTCAAAACTCTACCTCGCCCTATCTATTGGGTGCAGGCGATCGAATTAGTGTCAATGTGCTAGACTTCACAGAATTAACAGGAGAATATTTAATTCCTCCCACGGGTTCGATTGATTTACCTTGGATTGGTCGGGTTGAAGCGCTTGGCAAAACGATTGAACAATTAGGAACAGAAATTGAAGCGAAATATCGCACCGAAATTAAACGTCCCCAAATTACCATTAATATTACCAATTATCGTCCCCTGAATGTGATGATTTTAGGGGAAGTCAGCCGTCCGGGATCTTACACCGTTGATTTAAAAGCAGGCGTAGGGGTCAATTCACCCGGTATTCAATTTCCCACCGTGATGGAAGCAATTGAACTCGCAGGCGGCGTGACTCAGGAGGCTAAACTGAATCAAGTCCTCCTCCGTCGTCCCCTGCCTCAAGACCAGGAAAAAGTAATCCAACTCAATTTATGGGAAATGCTGAGGACTGGACTTGCATCTGAGAACTTAGCGTTACGGGATGGAGACACCATATTTATCCCCACCCAAACTGATATTAGCCTAGCTGAAGCCAGACAAATTTCCACAGCCACTGGCAGTATTGCCCCAGACTCTCAAACCCCCCGAACTGTAGCTGTGGTGGGAGAGGTTGAACGACCTGGATCTTACGTGGTGGTGGGGGGGGGAACCACTGAATCATCTGAACCCTTTCGCAACACAGACGGGTATCCTACCTTAACGCGGGTGATTCAGTTAGCCGGAGGAATTACACCGATGGCAGATATCCGCAATATTCAAGTTCGCCGCCGTACCCAAACCTTCACTGAACAAATGATTGAGATAAATTTGTGGGAATTGCTGCAATCGGGTGATATTAGCCAAGATTTGATTATGCAGGAGGGAGATACTATTGTCATCCCTCAAGTGACACAACTTAACCCCGAAGAAGCCACCCAAATTGCCACAGCTAACTTTTCCCCTAATCAAATTGAAGTCAATGTTGTCGGTGAAGTTAAAGATCCCGGTCTGGTGGCGGTGCGGCCAAATACATCTCTCAATCAAGCCTTGCTGGCCGCCGGTGGCTTTGACGAGACTCGGGCAAATCAAACCCATGTTGATTTAGTTCGTTTAAATCCGGATGGAACCGTTTCAACCCGAACGATTGAAATTGATTTTTCTCAAAATATTAATGAAGAAACCAATCCTTTACTACAAAATAATGATGTAATTGTTGTGAGTCGATCCGGCTTAGCTGAATTTACCGATCCATTTAAAGAACTGTTGGTTCCGGCTAATACCGTTCTATCCATCTTCTCCATCCCTTTACGAGTTGTTGATGTTTTAAAACGCTCTGGAGTCGTGTTTGACGACGATGATGATTAATTCTATTACTTAATAAAATATTATGGAAACTGAACATAATCGCCCCCCTTTTATTCCTCAAGATTCTCAAAAATTATCTCATCTCAAGCCAATTCCTAATCACAATGCCTTAGAATCCACAACTGATGAAGACAGCCTCAATTTACCTTGGATTTTTGCTGTTTTTCGTCGGCGGGCTTGGATCATGCTCAGTGTGTCTACCCTCTTGACCGGACTATTAGGGGGGACAGTCGTTTGGCAAAGCAAACAAACCATTTCAGAATATCTTGGATCTTTTCGATTATTGGTAGAACCCGTTACGGCTGAAGGTCGATTATCTCAGCAATTTTTACAGTCTCAAATCGATGCTCGTTCTGATATTCAAAGCGTTAGAATTGATAACAGTTTAGTCGATTACGAAACTCAAATTCGTGTGTTGAAAAGTCCGAGTTTGATGAACCCAGTGATAGAAGAAATTCAATCTGAATATCCGGGTATCACATACGAGTTGATGATGAAACAGCTCACAATTGAACGGCTCAGTTATGAAAAAGATGGGTTTGAAGAAGGAACCAAAATTATTGAAGTCAGCTATCAGAGTCCCGACCCTGAACAAATTCAATTTGTTCTAGAACAACTGGCTGAGAGTTATCTCAACTACAGTCTAGAAGAGCGTCAGGGGAGTTTGATCCAAGGCATTAAGTTTATTGAAGCCCAGCTTCCCCAACTACAACAACAAGTCAGCATATTTCAACAACAACTGCTTAATTTACAACAAACTTATAACTTAATTCGACCGGATCAAGCTGAAGTGAGTTTATCAGAACAACTTCATCGAGTAGAAATAGATCGGATTGAAACCCAAGCTAAATTAGTAGAATTTCGGGCAATTTATGAAAATGCTAAACGACAATTTGACCAAGGAAACGCCACGGCTGTTATCGCCCGAAATCCCAAAGCTTATGAACGGTTATTATTAGAATTACAACAAGTTGAAGCGGAGTTAATTCTGCAATCTTCTAAACTGACAAATAATAGCCCCATCATCCAAAGTTTACAAGAGCAACGACAAAACTTAGAAAACTTACTCCGTCAACAGTCCAGAGGCATTTTAGAAACCTTAGAAAGTGAATTTCGCGGTTTAGTGGATCGAGAACAAGTCTTACTCACTGAAGAAAACTTACTCAGAGACAGAATTAGTCAAGTTCCTATTTTTGAACGAAAATATGATGATTTAAAACAAGAACTAGAAGTGGCTCGTGATAGTTTAACTCAGTTTTTATCAAAACGAGAAGCCCTTAGTTTAGATGCCGCACAACAAGAAATTCCTTGGCAAGTGATTGCTCCTCCGGCTTTACTTCGCAATACAAAAGGTGAATTGGCTCCCACAGGCAATCAACAAACAAAACGCAAGTTAATCCTTGTTGGAATTGTCAGTGGCTTACTCGGTGTTGGGGTCGGGTTTTTAGTCGAGATTTTGCTATCTGTTTTCCATACCCCCGCTGAAATTGAAGCCGCAACTAAACTCTCTCGAATTGGTTTAATTCCCTTCAACCGCAAACTCAAACGATCTTTAAGATTATCTCAAACCCAGCAGTTAGTAGGCGCTAAACGGGGCGCAAAGCTACAAGAAGATCGCGAAACTTCTGTTGTAACGAGATTTTATTCAAACCGCAGCGACCCCAATTCTCCCTTTTGGGAAGCGTTTCGACTGTTATATACTAATATTGATTTACTCAGTTATGATCGACCGATTCGTTCTTTAGTGATTAGTTCGGCTGCATTTGGGGATGGAAAATCAACCGTTGCCGTTCATTTAGCTCAAATTGCCGCAGCAATGGGACGACGAGTCTTATTAGTTGATGCCAATTTCCGTCATCCCAAGCTTCATACTGACTTTAATTTATCCAATCAACGCGGATTTAGCGATGCGATCGCCTCTGACTTGAGTTTGAATGAAGCCATTCAGCAAGTCCCACGGGAAGATAATTTGTTTATTCTCACCGCCGGAAAAGTTCCCCCAGATCCAATAAAGCTATTATCCTCGAAAAAGCGCCAATATTTAATGGAACAATTTAACGCCTTTTTCGATTTAGTCATCTACGACACGCCGCCATTATCCGGTTTAGCCGATAGCCATATTCTCTCTGCTCATGTTGATGGCACGATTTTAGTGGTGAAAATTGACCGCACAGATCGAACCCAGCTCACCGATGCCTTGGATGAATTAAAAATCTCTGGCAGCTCTGTATTGGGGTTTGTGGTCAATTGCGTCAAGCCTTGATCGTGATTTAGGGGTTGAAGCGACGTAATTTCGTATAATTTCCTCAGAATGGGCGTTGCGTACACTCGACCATTACGCCGTCCGTATTTGAGGAGTTGAGGAGACAATTCAATATGAATTACAAAAAACAAATAATTCATGCTTGTAGTGTTATTTAGACAACATCTCTCAGTAATTTCTATGAGTCCATCTGGATATTCTGATTGAATCCAAATTATTATTATGTGAAATTCAGTAAATATCAAGTTTAAAAATAGACTTTAATTTCAAAGTAATAATCACTCAACTTATATCAATTTATAAAGTAAATAATAATACCGATCTGTTTAAAGATAGCCAGAAGAAAATAAACTGGTAAATTCAACAATTGATTAATTGATTATATCCCGATAAGATAGGGAGAACCGCCTAAATAATTCTTGTTTCCTAGCTTTATTTTCATACTATTTACTGTAAAGATTCAGTAAATTAAAAGTAAATACATCACCCCCAAAAAAAAATAAAGCTATATTTAAAACAAGAGAAACACTCAAAAATAATTCATCTTCAAGCTTTATTCAACAAAGGAGTATTTAATGAAACCTAACTTTTCTTCTACATTATTCGCAGTTACAACCGCTGTTATATCTTCTTTTACATTGATGGACTCTGCCTCAGCGGTTTCTTTTAGTAATCAAGAAACTACTGATAATTTTAATAGTGTATTTAATTATCTCAAAAATGGTGAGGAGCAAAAACTTAATACCACGATTGCCCCTGGTAGTTCTCGCCTTGTAGATTTGAATAATCTCTTTCTTAACTATGACTCTGACGTTAGTATGACTTTCCTCGGTGAAGGAACCGTCAAGGAAAACGATTTAAGTTATAACGTTAATGGTGGTAATTCTACCAATATTTGGGAAAATATTAGTGCTGTAGAGAATAGTGACGCTGACTTTTTAAGAAATCCGGCTGCAGATGATCCCACCGATGGCACCATGAATTTCGGTGATTCTATGACTCTAGGTTCATTCGGAGCAGGTGACCAATTTGAGTTTTTATTAACACCAGAATGGTCTAGAGGCCAAGGCAATAGCGTCACGTATAGCTCTATCACTGCTAACAGTATAAATGGAGATGGACTGCAACACGCTATTGGTTATGCCCTTGATGATCGTTACATGATCTTAGGTTTTGAAGACTTGTATGGAGAGCACAGAGTCGGCAGAAATGGGTTTAACGAAAACTCTGACCGGGACTTAAACGATGTCTTATTGTTAGTTGACATGGGAGAAGGGAACTTAGCGAGTGTACCAGAACCTGCTACTGCGAGCGCTTTATTCGCTGCTGGTGCTTTGGGTCTGTTTGGTGTTCGTCGTCGCAAGAATTCTTAACCGCCTCACCCTGAAAACTCGCTTTGCTTTTCCCGAAAAATCATCAACCTCTCAGCTTGTCATTAAGTTGGGGGGATTTTTTATCCTGATAATTCAGGGTAAAATCATTCATTTTCTTTCTTTAAACTAGAAGATAAAGTATGAGCTGCTACTTTCATAATTTCAATGTCGGAATTGTTCCAATTTCTACTAGAATGACAATCATGAGCAATTAATAATCCCCATAATTGATGCTTTATGACAATGGGAACAACTAAATTTGCATAAATTTGCAGGCTGCGAAGAAAATCTTTATGACAAGGATGAATTGAAGCCGTTTCTATGTCAGGAATGGCTCGAATATGTCCCTCTAGATAGAGTTGAGCGTATTCATCATTAAAACACTCATCAGCCCCCGTTGAACCATATATTGATAGTCTAGGAGAGCTTAAAGCCTCAAATGTAACCTGTCCTTGCCATTGACGATAAAAATAATAGATCACAACCCGATCAAGATGTAAGGTTTGTTGTAAATGATCTAATGTCATTTGAATTAAATCATCTCGCTTTTCATTTGTCTTTAAGCGTTCAAAAAACCATTTCAAATCCCTATTCGGCTCTAAGCCACTTTGATTTAACCCAGTATTTTGATTAAAGTCAGATGGCGTAGTATCAGTATTCATAGCGAACTGATATAAATTTACAACATAGCTTACTGATAATAATACAGAAATGATCCCATTGCAATCATCAGTCTATAGTCAGAAGTCAGAGTCTTATAGACTTATGCCTTTGACTCTGACAACGTATATATGATCGTATCTTCTGCGATTCATCATTGATCCGGCTTAACTTTAGTAACTATGATAGATTCAGTATAGTTGATTAATATATAGTGGAGAGTGAATAAAATAATGTTTAATTTTGTACTGACTTGGATTCTAGCTGCAATTTCTCTTTCAATTACTGCTTATCTTGTCCCCGGTTTAACCGTCAATAGTTGGCAAGCGGCGGCTGTTGCTGTCGTCGTAATGGGGTTAGTCAATGCTATCGTTAAACCGATTCTGACTTTATTAACATTACCACTGACATTAATAACTTTTGGCTTGTTTCTATTCGTGGTTAATGCGATTTCTTTAGGATTAGTGGGATATCTAACACCGGGATTTGCAGTTAATGGATTTTTTCCGGCTGTCATCGGCTCAATTGTTCTATCCTTAGTTTCAGGATTAATTGATGCCGCATTTAGACAAATTTAGGAAATTTAGTATGATCTATAAGGTAAAAATCAATCTTTAAGAAAAATCTTTTAGGTTGATTTACCTTAAGCCGTGACTGGCTTCGATGATTTTATTCAATTGGTAATTTTTTATAAAAGTATAATCTGTGTCATTATTTTTTTTATTTATCTAAATGAGTTTACCTTAACTTTATAAAATTAAGATTAGTCTCAATATCATTGACAAACTCATAATATGAGTAGGCTTTCATTTACCTAATTAATCAAATCATTTATATCGGCACGACAATAAACCCTACTTTAATCTAATTTCTGATGCCTTGACTTGTTTGCGTAAGATATATTCACATGACTTTGTGAAAAAGAAGTAAAAGTTAAAGTAGATTCTAAGTCAATTTTAAGGGAGACTCAGGATTCAGCCCAGGGCGAAATACCGCCTATATTTTCTCAGTATCAGTAGAAACAAAGGTATTCACAACTTAATAGAGAACTGCAACTCTCAGGCTTTTTATCAAATTCTGTACAGATGCCACAGACCTCTCAATAAATAGGATGAGCTTTTTTATTTCAGTATAGATATGATCTGCTAAATCATTCTGCAATACTCATCCGTAATTCTGCGTAAGTGAATAAAATACCCTTTTTAAAATATTAGATAAATTCTACTATAAAAAGTCTACTTTTTTTAAATCAAAAATCCGTAAACATCCTGGGGTCAAGGGAATAATATTAACAGTATAATATTATTTAAGAAGTGGAATTAATGAATATCAAAATATTGCAGTTCAGTATTTTCTACTATTTTTTATATTTTAATTGGGGTGAAACTATGATTTAACTGTAGTAAAAATTAATTCATTAATTACCTTGTGAATTTTAGTTAATTCATCAATACTATCAACCTCTCATTTTTTATTAAATCATGCCTAACTTTCGAGAAGAATTACTCATTCATCAACTCTTTGAGCAACAAACTCTTCAAACACCAAATGCTATTGCTGTTATCTTCAAAGATCAGCAACTCACTTACCGCGAACTGAATGAAAAAGCCAATCAAGTCGCCCATTACCTCAAAACCTTCAATGTAGGATCACAAACCCTAGTGGGGGTCTGCCTAGAGCGATCGCCATTGATGTTAATTGCATTGCTGGCTATTCTCAAAGCAGGAGGGGCTTATGTTCCCCTAGATCATACCCATCCCCAAGAACGTCTAAGGTTAGTGATGGAAGATGCTCAGATGCCCCTACTCCTGACACAATCAGCTTTACTCCCATACGATCCTCAACCACATCAAACTCAGTTCATTTGCCTAGATCTTCAGCAAGACATTATTGCCCAACACAATACAAATAATTTAGTGAGTGAGGTTGACTCTCAAAACCTCGCCTACCTCATGTACACTTCAGGTTCGACAGGTAAACCCAAAGGAGTACAAATTGTTCATCATTCTGTGGTGAATTTTCTACAGTCTATGAAGCATTGTCCCGGCTTAACTCAGCATGACAGACTGCTGGCTGTAACCACCATTACCTTTGATATTTCAGTTCTTGAACTATTTTTACCTCTTTCAGTTGGTGCTTGTGTTGTGATTGCAACCCGCCAGATGACGACTGACGCAACACAATTATCGATGGCATTAGAGCAATATTGCGTTAGCTTCATGCAAGCCACACCAGCAACCTGGCAATTACTACTGCAGTCTGGGTGGCAAGGCAACAAGCAGCTCAAAATCCTTTGTGGGGGTGAATCACTCCCAAGAGAACTGGCCAATCAGTTACTTAAAAAATGTGGTTCTCTGTGGAATATGTACGGCCCAACAGAAACTACAATTTGGTCAACTTGTGATCAAGTTCATCCGGGAAACAGTCCTATTGCGATTGGTCGTCCTATTGCCAATACTCAGACTTATCTTTTAGATCAGCAATTGCAGCCTGTAGCCGAAGGCGAAATCGGTGAATTGTATATCGGCGGAGCGGGTTTAGCTGTGGGTTATCTCAATCGCCCAGAATTGACCGCAGAACGATTTATTAAGAATCCTTTTTCAGCCCTCATAACAGATCGAATTTATCAGACAGGGGATTTAGCGCGACGTTTGAGTGATGGAAATCTTGAATGCTTAGGTCGTATCGATCATCAAGTTAAAATTCGCGGCTTCCGTATTGAATTGGGTGAAATTGAGTCACTCCTGTGGCAACATCCAGATGTGGAGTCTGCGGTTGTAGTGGCTCGAGAAGATGTACCCGGTAATCAGCGTTTAGTCGGTTATATTACTTCTAATCTGATTCCGGAGCGAATTCCTTATCAAAGTACTGTTTTTGTTGAAACCGTTCCCGTAGCCTGCCCTGGGGCGTATGGCAACTATTCGCTGAAACTAACGACAGATATTTCCCGCAATGGTATTGGTTTAGTGGGTGTGCCTCCTAGTTGGAAACCCGGTCAATCTGTGAGTGTACATTTGACTTTACCCGGAACATCAGTTCCTTGCAAATTACAGGGAGAGGTGGCTTGGTGTCATAGCCAGCAAGCGGGTATTGAGTTTATCCTTTCGCCTGAGGAGGAAATTGTACTCATCGCCAGTGTAGAGAGTTTACTGCACACTCAGGGACTGTTAAAAATGTTGCAGCGATCGCTTGTGAAGAACTTGCGTGAGTATTTGCAGCAACGGTTGCCCGACTATATGGTTCCTGCCTCTTTCGTGATTCTGGATGCATTCGCGCTCAATTCTAACGGAAAAGTCGATCGTAATGCCTTACCCGCTCCTGAGCAATTTGGGCTTTCCACATCACACGAGCCAGTTGAGTCGCGCACTGCGATTGAACAAAAACTGACTGAACTTTGGGCAGAAATCCTTAACCTGGAAGGGGTGAGTATTGATGATAATTTCTATAGCCTGGGAGGGCATTCTCTACTGGCTATTGGTCTGATTGGTCAAATCAATCAAAAGTTTGAAATTGAACTGCCTCTGAGTAGTTTTCTTGAGAATCCGACCATTGCTGGAGTCGCAGCAGTGATTGAAGCCAAACAGCAGTCTGATTTAGAGTCTACAACACCCGTCACCCTGGATTTAGAACGGGCAGGAATTCTTGATCCGGCGATTATTCCTAACCCTGTTGCCACTGAAACTATCCCTAATATTTTCTTAACCGGGACAACTGGATTTTTAGGGGTTTATTTATTATATGAGTTACTGCAACAAACTCAAGCAGAACTGTACTGTTTAGTTCGTGCTGAAACCCTAGAGGCAGGTCGGGCTAAAATTCAAGCCACTTTAAAACATTATCAACTCTGGGAAGATCGCTTTGATGTGCGAATTATTCCTGTCTTGGGAGATCTCAGTCAATCCCAATTTAGTTTAAAACCCGAACAATTCGATCGCTTAGCCCAGAAAATAGATGTGATTTATCACTGTGGCGCTTGGGTGAATATTCTTTATCCTTATTCTGTCTTAGAAGCCACTAACGTTATAGGCACTCAGGAAGTGTTACGCCTAGCTAGCCAAACAAAAATTAAACCGGTTCATTTCATTTCAACAGTCGATGTGTTTGCCTCAGATAAAGAATTAAGAATTTCGACCGTGGGGGAACAAGATACTATTGGCTTAGGACAACAGCTCTATAGTGGTTATGCTCAAAGTAAATATGTTGCTGAGCATTTAGTGATGAGCGCTCATCAGCGAGGCATCCCAGTTGCTATCTATCGACCGAGTAATATTACGGCAGCCAGCAAAACGGGTATTAACCAGACCAATGGCTTTATTACCAAGATGATCGAAGGTTGTATGCAAATGGGTTGGGCTCCCAAATTAGAAGCCGCCTTAAATCTTGTGCCTGTAGACTACGCCAGTCAAGCCATTATTCATCTTTCACAAACTCAACCCCCACAAGGCAAAGCGTTTCATATTGTCAATCCCCAGCCTCTAATGTGGAAAGAGTTAGTTCAGTCTATCAATCAATTAGGCTATTCTCTCGACTGGGTTAGTTATCAAGCTTGGCACGATCAACTTCGCCATCAAATGACTCACGCCACCTCAAAAAATCCTTTGATTCCCTTAGTCACGCTATTTAATAATCGAAACTTCATTCAAAAATCCCTCGGTGCTTTTTATTTCAAGTGCGATCGTGTTCTGGATGGACTGAAAAATACTGCAATCAGTTGTCCTGGGGTTGATGAGAATTTACTCATGACTTACTTGTCTGGCTTGCGTAACAATAGTTTGTGTAATGATTTCCACTCTAACTTACCCCAATATACCCAACAAACAATTTCAAAAGTGATTGCTGTTCCCTAATTTGTCATTCTGGGGAAATATAAACTCAAGGGGAATTAAGAGGATAAACGATCAAATGGTCGGTAAGAATAAGAAAGATGATGACAAGAAAATGGCTTCGTTTATTACAACCTCAAATTTTCAATTTAACCTCAAACCCAGAAGACAATCAGTTTCAGGGATCGCTGACCCAGCAAACCTTAATAAAAATGGCGATTAGTATTGGGGTGGTAATTCTCGCCTCAACCGGGATTGGCTACTTCCATCTAGTGTCTCGCATCACCCGTGAAACCTTAGCACGGCTTGAAGACTATGTTTTGTTACGAGTCCAACGAGAACGAGCTATTTTTACCCTGGCTGAAGATAATCATCAAATCTTTAAACAGGCATTAATAAAGCGGCTTAAAGCAGATGGCAATTACGATCCATACTCTGAATTTTACAATTTGTTTGTCCGAAACAACGACGGCACAATTCGTAATTATCCCGATACTTTTGAGATGCAAAAACATCCAGGAGTCTTTTTGGGTCAGAATGTTACCATTGATCCAGATATGCGACGGCGAGTGGTTGCCTATTATGATACGTTGAGTGCTTTTGGTCCTGCCTGGCGCAATCGCTTTGCTAATACCTATACCCAAATTCCAGAAAATGGAATGGTGATGTATATGCATGAGTATCCCTGGGCGATGAAAGCACCCTCTAGAGCGTCGTTTCGAGTCACCGACGATGAATCATTCCAGATTACTCGAGCGATTAACGACCCAGAGCGCAAAACCATTTGGACTGGAATCTATTACGATCAAGTGGCTGATGCTTGGATGGTTTCCTGTGTCACCCCATTAGATATCGACGGCCGCCATATTGCCACCATTGGACATGATATTCTGATCGATGAATTACTTCAGCGAACCTTAGGAGATGCGATTGAGGGTACTTATAATATTATTTTTCGGGGAGATGGACGCTTAGTTGTGCATCCCGAGTTGATGGAGCAAATTCAACAACAAGATGGCAAGTTTAATATTCAAGAATACGATAATCCCTCTCTTCGTCGCATTTTTCAACTGGCAACACAAAACTCAGCTCAAAAAGTCATTATTGATAATCGTCAGTACGATCAATATCTTGCCGTCACCCAGATTGATGAACCGGGTTGGTATTTGGTGACGGTGCTGCCGAAGTCAGTGGTTGAGCAGGAAGCTTTTGCCACGGCTCGGCTGATTTTGTTGATGGGATTAACTTTATTATTAGTTGAAATTGTTGTCGTCAAATTGATCCTCAATCGTCAAATTGCTCATCCCCTGACTCAGATGATGCAAGCAACTGAAAGTATTGCGGCTGGAAACCTGGAGGTTGAACTCGATACCAGTCGCACTGATGAGTTAGGTCGTTTAGCCAGTTTATTTAATAACATGGCGCAGCAACTACAGTTTGCTTTCAATACCCTAGCAAAAACCAATGAGGAGCTGGAAACGCGGGTTGAACAACGCACCACTGAGTTGAAACAAGCCAAAGAAAATGCTGATGCGGCAAATCAAGCTAAAAGTGAGTTTCTGGCTAATATGAGCCATGAGTTGAGAACGCCTCTCAATGGGGTTTTAGGTTATGTTCAAATCTTGCAACGTTCACCTAATTTAGTTGAACAACATCGTCATGGTCTACAAGTGATTCATCAATGTAGCTCTCATTTATTAACCCTGATTAATGATATTTTAGATATTTCCAAAATTGAGGCGAGAAAATTAGAGCTAAACTTAAAACCGTTTCATCTCCCGTCTTTTCTGCAAAGTGTAGTTGAAATTTGTCGAATTCGAGCCGAGCAAAAAGAGATTCAGTTTATTTACCAGCCTTCAGGTGATTTACCTGAGGGGATTATTTTCGATGAAAAACGCTTACGACAGGTGTTAATTAATTTACTCGGGAATGCGGTTAAATTCACAGATAAAGGTTCTGTAGAGCTACAAGTCAGGGTAAATTGCGATCCATCTAATTTAGAAACAGTCAAACTTCAGTTTAGCATTAAAGATACGGGAATTGGTCTGAGTCGGGATCAGTTAGAGAAAATCTTTTTGCCGTTTGAACAGGTAGGAAATAGCAAGCATAAAGCAGAAGGAACCGGACTCGGACTCGCGATTACTCAACGCATTGTCGAAATGATGGGGAGTTCTATTCAAGCTCATAGTGAACTGGGGGTAGGCAGTATATTTGAGTTTGAATTAGAATGCCGACTTGCTCCCGAATCGAAGCCCCGCTCTGCACAAGAAAATTATGGAAATGTAATGGGCTATGAAGGTAAAGAAAGGCAAGTTATTGTGGTTGATGATCGCTGGGAAAATCGTTCTGTTTTGGTTAATTTATTAGAGCCAGTTGGGTTCATTGTAATTGAGGCTAGCAATGGTAAAGAAGCACTAGAAAAAGCGGAATTATGTTTACCTGATTTAATGATTACAGATTTACAAATGCCTGTTATGGATGGATGGAGATTACTCAAAGAAGTTCGACAATCAGCGAGTTTAAGACAAGTTCCAGTGATTATTTCTTCTGCTAGTGTATTCGAGGAAGAACGTCAGAAATGCTTTCAAGCCGGAGGAACAGATTTCTTAGCAAAACCTGTCGAAGCAGAAACACTTTATCAAATGCTGAGTCAGCATCTGGGTTTAAATTGGATTTATTCAGAGACTAAATTAGGAGCATCTCACAATGTTCAAAATATTTCATCTCAATGTATTATTCCCCCACTAGAGGCAGAGTTTATTTTACTTCAAGAATATGCGGAAAAAGGCAATATTAGTGGAATAAAACAAGAGTTAGACAAAATATCTCACATGGGGGAATGCTATCAACCTTTTGTGAATAAACTTGAACAAATTGTGAACACATTTAATATTCAAAAGATTCGATATTTTTTACGAAAAGCTATTCCTAAATAGACAATAGCTGGACGATTGATTAATTTTATTTTAAAGGGGTAAACTATGGTTATGCAAACTGAAAACAGCACTACTATTTTATTAATTGATGATAATCCAACAAACTTAGGGGTTTTATATGACACTTTAAGTCAATATGGTTATGAAATTTTTATTGAAATGGATGGCAAAAGTGGAATAGAGCAAGCTGACAAAATATTACCCGATCTGATTTTATTAGATGTCATGATGCCAGGAATTGATGGATTTGAAACCTGTCGTCAGCTCAAAGAAAGTCCTTTAACTGAAGATATTCCCATTATTTTTATGACGGCATTATCTGATACCGTTGACAAAGTAAAAGGACTACAATTAGGAGCAGTTGATTATATTACCAAACCATTTAAACAAGAAGAAGTTCTAGCTCGGATTCAAGCTCATTTAAAATTGCGTCAAGTCACTTTAGAACTCGAACAGGAAAAACTAAATTTAGAAGTCAATATTCAAGAGCGAACAGCCGATCTAAAACAGGCTCTAGAAGAGTTGAAAGAAACTCAACTTCAGCTTATTCAAAATGAAAAAATGTCAAGTTTAGGTCAGTTAGTCGCGGGTATCGCTCATGAAATTAATAACCCAATTAACTTTATTACTGGTAATATCAATCATTGGGATGATTATACTCAGGATTTACTCAATATTGTCAAGTTTTGTCAGCAAAAATATTCTACCGATCCCGAGTTAAGTGAAATGATTGCAGATATCGATTTAGATTTTATTCTTCAAGATTTACCCTCACTTGTTTCATCAATGAAAATTGGATCGAAACGAATTAGCGAAATTGTCACTAGCTTACGTAACTTCTCTCGACTGGGTGAAGCCGATGTGAAGCAAGTTAATATTCAGGAAGGAATTGACAGCACATTATTAATTTTAAAAAATCGTCTAAATGCTACAATGTATCGTCCTGAAATTCAAGTCATAAAAAATTATGATAATCTTCCTTTAGTTCAATGTCATGCAGGACAAATTAATCAAGTTTTAATGAGTATTTTGAGTAATGCAATTGATGCTTTAGATGAAAAAGAAAAACCTGCAGAAATCAATGATTTTAGTACAAATATTCCGACAGATTACCAAATTAAAATTCAGACAAAAGCTATAAATTCAGACTGGATTAGTATTAAAATTCGGGATAATGCTAAGGGAATGAGTGAAGCTATTAAATCTAAAATATTTGATCCTTTTTTCACGACTAAGTCTGTTGGTAAAGGTACAGGTTTAGGCTTGTCTATTAGCTATAAAATTATTACAGAAAAACATCATGGCAAATTACTCTGTTTATCAGAACCGGGAAAAGGAACAGAATTTATAATTGAAATTCCAGTTGTATCTCAATTTGTAAAGTTGAACAATCTACCCCTCAAAAAATATTCTAATAAAATCTCTGAATCTGTTATTCAACAATCCCGTCATATCTGCTCTTAAAATTTTATAAATTTTATTTTTATTATTAAGAATAATTGTGATTAATTAAATGATCAAATTATGAAAAATACTTCTAGTCAATTTACAATCTTAGTTATTGATGATACTCCGATTAATTTAGAAGTATTATATCAAAGTCTCAATCAAGTCGGCTACCAAGTTTTAGTTGAGATGGATGGAATACAGGGAATTCAACAAGCTCAAACTAATTCTCCAGATCTAATTCTTTTGGATATAATGATGCCGGGAATTGATGGATTTGAAACTTGTCGCCAGCTTAAACAAAATCTTCTAACTGCAGATATTCCTATTATCTTTATGACAGCATTATCTGATACCATTAATAAAGTTAAAGGACTACAATTAGGCGCTGTTGATTATATTACAAAACCTTTTCAGAGAGAAGAAATATTGGCGCGTATTCAACTGCATTTAACGCTCCGACAGACAACCTTAGAATTAGAACAGCATAAGCAGCAACTAGAGCAAAAAGTTGAGGAACGAACAGCAGCATTTTCTTTAGCTAAAAAACAAGCAGAAGTAGCAAATCAAGCTAAAAGTGCTTTTATTGCTAATATGAGCCATGAGCTACGAACCCCGATGAATGCTATCTTAGGGTTTGCTAAAATGATGACTCGTTGCCCATCTATTTCTACTAAAAATCAAGAATATATTAATATTATTCTTCAAAGTGGTGAACATCTCTTAAGTGTAATTAATCAAGTCTTAGATTTATCTAAAATTGAAGATGGAAAACATTCACTCAATGAAAGCTGTTTTGATCTTTATCGCTTATTAAATGATGTAGAAAATATATTTTTATTCGAGGCAAAAACCAAACAATTACAGCTATCTTTTGATAAAAGCCCTCATTTACCTAGATATATTAATACAGACAAAGTTAAGCTAAAGCAGATACTCATTAATCTAGTCAATGATGCCTTTAAATTTACTGATACAGGCCAAATTAATGTGAGAGTTAGAGAAAAAAATCATCTTTTAACTCAAAATAATTCAATCCAAATCTGCTTTGAAGTCGAAGATACAGGAGTGGGAATTTCACCGAATGACTTAGAGCAGTTATTTCAACCTTTTACTCAAAGTAATCTGAATAATTTGACTCATAAAGGGGCAAGATTAGGTTTATTTATCAGTCAAAAATTTGTTCAGCTTTTAGGTGGAAATATTCAGGTTAATTCTCAGCCTGGAAAAGGATCAACCTTTCAATTTACAATTCCAGTCAATAGTGTTGATGCTGCTCAGATTCAATTTCAAACATCACAATCTTCTGTGATTAATCTCGCCCCCAATCAACCGGAATATAAAATTCTTGTAGTGAATCATCACTTTCTCAATCGTAAAGTTTTAATCGAACTTCTCAGTTCAGTTGGTTTTGCAACCAAAGAAGCAAGTAATAGTCAAGAAGCGATTGAAATTCACCAACAGTGGCAGTCTCATCTAATCTTAATGGATATCTGTATGCCTACGATGGATGCTTACACAGCAACTCAACAGATTAAGTCCGTGACACAAGGACAAAAAACAGTTATTATCGCTTTAACTGCTAGTCTTTTTGAGGAAGATAAACAAAGAATTTTCTCTGCTGGATTTGATGATTTTCTGCGAAAACCTTTCCCAGAAGAAGAGTTATTTCAAATGATCAGTTCTTGGATGGGGACTGAGTATATTTATGAGAACTATTCCAGTTATAAGTCCCTCAAAAATAGAAGAAAAACTTCAGGTATTCTAACCGCAGAAAATTTTGATAAAATACCAGTTCATTGTAAAAACAGCTTAAAATATGCTATCTCATTAGCCGATCTAGACTTGATTGAAACAGCGATTAGTGAAATAGAATTTTACGACGCAATGTTAGCAGAAGCACTAAAGTATCATATCGATCAATTTGAGTATCACTATCTCTTAAAATTCATTACTAACAATTAAAAATTTACTGTTTTTACTGATATACTAGATCGAATCACTGAATTCATTTAGGGTTGTCACTTCAAATCATTGTATTTCTACAGATTAAAATAGAGATAATTAAAATAAAATTTTATCGAACTTCAGGCAAGACTTAACTCACAAAGAATCAGGTTTTACACTCACCAGAGTCACCAGAGTCATTAACTTCGGCTTCGAGAAAAATTCGTAAAAGCAGACACTTACGCCGTATCCTAATATAATAACGATCACTTCTTAAAAATGTATTGGTGCGAGGAGATCAAGCGCGTGAGTCAGTCTGATATTGTAACTTTGGCCCGACAGGGTGATCCTGATGCGATCGCTACTTTAATGAACCGAGCGTTACGTTCTCAAAATATAACGACTAAAACGGTTCGTCGAGATCAGCATCTCTATGTAATTTTAACAGCCCAGGAATTACCCGATCGATCGGCTTGTGTTCGTGTTGTTCAGAATGGAATGTTACGTTTAGCAGCGACTACAATTCAATGGGTTACAATTGCAGGACAGCAGTTAAGTCAAGATTCTCCGACTTGGTTTGAAACCCTAACTTTAGGGGAAATGATGCGTTCAAAGTCTGATATAAAAACGCCTTCACCTCCCGCTTCACCCCCTAAAAAAGCAGTTAAAAACCGTAAAAAACCTGATAAAATAAGAAAAAATAAACCAAAATTCCAACTCCCTATTATTACCTTTCCCCCTCTACCTGTTCCGACTAAAATTTTAACGCCACTCATTTTTGCGGGTTGTGTTGGCTTAGCTTTTTTGCCTTTATCTCAATGGATGATACAAAATTATCAAGAAACATTGATTGAGTGGAAAAGTCAGACAGATCGTCAACTAAAAAAGGGTTATAATACTGTTAAATCTGTTTCTAATACGGTTCAATCTACTTTTAATCAACTTCCTGATTTCCCTCGTTTCACTGCTTTTTCTAAGACTTCTTTAACTTCCGATTCTACTGCCGATACAACGACTGTTGATAATCTGAATAAGTTTTCTGAAATTGCATTAAATACAATTCAAAACCCCATTACACCTGACACTCGAATTAAGCTGAAAGCCGTCGGTGATATTATTCCCGGTACTAACTTCCCCTCTAATAAGTTACATCCTAATAAAACCGTTTTATTTCAGTCAGTTAAATCAGCTTTACAAGGCTCAGATATTCTATTTGGTAATTTTGAAAGTACTTTAACTAATTATCCCAATACAGCGAAAAATATCGGACGAGGATTAGTCTTTGCTTTTCGCACTCCTCCCAGTTATACCGCTATCTTAAAAGATGCAGGATTTGATGTCCTTAGTGTTGCTAATAATCATTCTTTTGACTTTCATGAAGCTGGATTTACAGACACTATTAATAATTTGAATAACGCTGGGATGAAAGCTGTTGGTCGAAAAGAGGATATTATTTATCACGAAGCTAAAGGAGTCCGATTTGCGTTTATTGGGTTTAGTTATTTCAGCGCTCATAACAATATGCATGACTTAGAAGCAGCTACAGCCCTGGTTAAAAAAGCGGATGAAAATGCCGATATTGTTGTGATTTCTGTTCATGCGGGAGCCGAAGGTACTTCTGCATTAAATGTCCGTAATAAAACAGAATATTTTTATGGTGAAAATAGGGGGAATAAAGTCTTATTTTCTCATACTTTAATTGATGCCGGAGCCGATTTAATTTTAGGACATGGCCCCCATGTTCCTCGAGCCTTAGAACTGTATAAAGGGAAGTTAATTGCTTATTCTTTAGGTAACTTTATGGGATATCGAACCCTATCTAGTCGCGGAAAATTAGGATATTCCCTAGTCTTAGAAGCCGATTTAGATCCAGTCGGAAACTTTACGGGTGGAAAAATTATTCCGATTCACATTAATAGTAAAGGAATCCCTTATACAGATAATAAGTTTCGCAGTGTGGGTTTAATTCGCCAACTCACTCAAAGTAATTTTCCCAATACTCCTTTAAAAATTGAGAGTGAGGGTCGTATTGTTATCCAATAACAGTAATTAATTTTTATTGAAATATCAGTTAAGAAAATAACTTAAATTAAAATAGACCTTTTTTTAAGCTTCATTTTTTGCTAATGAAAAGACTGATATAATTCAGCTACCGGATACAATGAAAATATAGAATGCTTGTTGATGCTCATAAACAATAAAATTAGGGAAATTAATCAATCAAAATTTTCTCTCTAGATTTAACCCACAGATGAGGAGCAGAATTTTGCTATTTTTCTAGAGGTATACTAGATTAACTCAAAAAACTATATTATAATTTTAACCATTTGTAATTTTTGAATAATATCTCTTGCAATTATGTATTCTGAACCATCAGTGATTCCGCCAATTTATATTATCGTCATTGCAACTACTATTTTTGCTGTGTTGTTGGGGCTAATTTTTAAGGATATGCTAGAATATCAGCTTGCTCAATGGCAACTTGACCCCAATCCGAAATCTCTAATTAATTATAGAACGACAAATATTCGGATTGCCTATAGCGCCACTACGTTTTTTGTGTTCTTATCAGTGGCTTCAAGTTTATCTGTTTTTATCCCAATTTACTGGCTCACTATTGTTGTAGGAGCGGTGGTTGTATTCCCCACAGCCTTGTTAATGTGGGTACAAATGGGTTCAATGTTAGATATGTTAGCCACCAAAGGACTCGAAGCCGTCGATTTAGATTCACTGTTTCCGGGCGATCCTCAACCCAAGAACAAAAAATCAACTTCTTCAGAAGCATAAGTTCTATTTTTACCCCTTTTAGCGCTTGACAATCTACTTAAGATTTCAGGATAATAGGAGATTGTGTGTCTAACTCCTGCTCGGATCAGGTTCAGACCTCAGAAATGCTGGGTTGAGTTCCCTCAAGAAATTACCCCGCTACCTGTACGGCTACTTTTGAGACAATATAATTTATGAGTTACGCAATTATTGAAACAGGCGGTAAACAACTGCGGGTTGAACCCGGTCGGTTTTACGATATTGAACTGCTCCACGTTGAGCCTGAAGCCAGTGTCAGCATCGATCAGGTGTTATTGGTTCAGAATGATGATGAAGTTCATGTCGGCCAGCCTTGGGTCGATGGTGCCACAGTTGAAGGAACAGTTTTAAAGCATTTTCGGGGACGCAAAGTCATTGTTTATAAAATGCGACCGAAGAAGAAAACTCGAACGAAAAATGGTCACCGTCAAGAAATCACTCGTTTAATGATTAATTCCATTAACCTGAATGGTTCAATCTTAGCAGGTGAAGCTAGTGCAGAAACAGCTAGTTCAGAGGCCTCCCCAGAGCCTGCTGTAGAAGTTGTAGAAGCTGAAGCATAATAGTAAACAAGTATTGAGAATTAACAGACAAAATCATGGCACATAAGAAAGGAACAGGAAGTACTCGTAACGGTCGCGACTCAAATGCTCAGCGTTTAGGCGTTAAGCGTTATGGGGGTCAAACCGTTCGCGCGGGTAATATTTTAGTGCGTCAACGGGGTTGCAAATTCCATCCCGGTAACAATGTCGGTATCGGTAGCGATGATACATTGTTTGCCAAAGTCGATGGTATTGTTCAATTTGAACGCAAAGGCAAAAGCCGCAAGAAAATTAGTGTTTACCCAGCAACAGAAGCGGAAACGACAGCAACTGTAACTGCATAATACTGAAGAGTCATTATGGCGATCATTAACTGAAACAATTTATTTGTAGTAAAAAAGGGGATGAAAAATTCCCCTCTTTTTTTTAGGTTTCATCTTAAAATTGTTGTATAAAATAAAAACCTATTCGTTAACTTGACCCAGATATTCACATTATCAGTCAATCATTTTAAGTGATTAAATTTTCTATGATTGTAACTCGCTTCAGTTAGTTTATTTGTTGAATAGGGCTATCTTGTGCCGAAAATAGGGAGAATTGATGCGGGAGCCTATTTTAAGTCTGTGTCAAACATTTAATCATTACTGTATTACAATAGCCACTCAGAAGCCCGTTCTCCCAATTCTAAAGGAATACTAACCGCTTTCCCGACTCTAGGCTTTTCGCGAGTCGTTTCAATCACTTGTTGAACCGTATCAGCATTTCCCCAACCGTTGAGATATTCCACAATAGCATTTAAATGCGCTAAATAATCGGATTGTGTCATCGGAAAAGAAGCTTGTTCTAAATATCTCCACATAATTTGTAAGAAAATCTGACCTCGTACCCGTCGAAGCTGAACATCATAGGATACGCCCCACTTCTGCTGAAGCAACTGTTGTAATTCTTGGCCCGTCATTACCGACTCCTCTGTCAATCCTAAAAGTTTACATAACTTAACAATATGAGACTGAGTTAAAAAAATGTAATAATACTCTTCAGACCAGTCGCGAGATTAATAGTTCAATCACTGTGATTGAATCTCGCACTAGTGCAGCAGATTAATCACAATACTTCAGATGATCTGCCGCTGTAGTTTCACCCCCCTTTGCTAAGAAAAGTAACATAACACAGACAAACTGCGTTAATTATGGCTCAACTTTCTGAGACTCCAGACGTTCCCGGTATGGGTCGTCGCCAATTTATGAATCTTTTGACATTTGGGAGCGTCACCGGTGTTGCGGTCGGCGCACTGTATCCCGTTGTGAAATACTTTATTCCCCCCTCAAGTGGTGGAGCGGGTAGTGGTGTAACCGCTAAGGATGCATTAGGAGATGACGTAATTGTCAGTCAATTCCTAGAAGAACACAACCCAGGCGAACGGGTACTGGCCCAAGGACTCAAAGGCGATCCGACCTACTTAATTGTAGAAAATGATGGGACTTTAGCCGACTATGGTCTCAATGCTGTTTGTACTCACCTGGGGTGCGTTGTGCCTTGGAATGGCAGCGAAAATAAATTTATGTGTCCTTGCCACGGTTCCCAATACAACGCTCAAGGTAAAGTCGTTCGCGGCCCTGCCCCCTTATCACTCGCCTTAGCTCATGCTGAAGTAGCCGATGATAAAGTCAGCTTCACCCCTTGGACAGAAACTGATTTCCGGACTAACGAAAATCCTTGGTGGGCCTAACTACCCATAAAATTTGAGGAATTAATTTTAACTCAAATTAACTGTTGATTGATTTTGAAAGCTAGAACACTCTAATGTCAAGACTAGAACGACTCTTAATATTGCGTCGTCCGGGGCGGGCAGCCTGGAATTTAATTCTGGTAGCGGTTGCAACCGTAACCTTCTTTTTTACCACGGATATTGCTCTACCCCAGTCCGCCGCAGCCTATCCTTTTTGGGCACAACAAACAGCCCCAGAAACTCCTCGCGAAGCAACGGGACGAATTGTTTGTGCGAACTGTCACTTAGGCGCAAAACCCACTAAAGTTGAAGTTCCCACCTCTGTTTTACCAGATACAGTCTTCAAAGCAGTGGTTGAAATTCCTTATGATACCAATGTGCAACAGGTACTCGGGGATGGCAGCAAAGGCGGTTTAAACGTCGGTGCTGTATTAATGTTGCCCGAAGGCTTTACCATTGCGCCTGAAGATCGAATTCCCGAAGACCTCAAGGAAGAGGTTGGGGAATTATATTTCCAACCTTATAGAGAAGATCAAGAAAACGTATATATCATCGGGCCATTACCCGGCGATCAATATCAAGAAATTGTCTTCCCTATCTTATCTCCCGATCCTGAAACCAATCCCAATGTCAATTACGGTAAATTCGCGGTTCATGTTGGGGGTAACCGAGGTAGAGGACAGGTTTATCCAGCAGGAAATGCTAGCAATAATGCCGTTTATAAAGCTACATCTGCCGGGACAATTTCCCAAATTACAGAAGAAGAAGATGTCGGCTACCAAGTCAGCATTGAAAGTGCGGATGGCAAAACAGTAGTTGATAGTATTCCTTATGGCCCGGAACTGATTGTTTCAGAAGGCCAAACTGTAGAAGCGAGTGAGCCTTTAACCAACGATCCTAATGTAGGTGGATTTGGTCAAGCCGATACTGAAATAGTACTGCAAAGTGCAACTCGAGTTCAAGGATTAATTGCATTTATTGCAATTGTGATGTTAGCTCAAATCATGCTCGTCCTGAAGAAAAAACAGGTCGAAAAAGTTCAAGCTGCTGAAATGAACTTTTAATCCACTTGTGGCGATCGCTGTCGAACCATAATCGGATTTTAAGTGTTTCAGGGAGTAAGGAGCGAAGCCATCAAGTGATATTAAACTTTATAGCTTGTTCCCTACTCCCAATTTTTGTCTGATATAGGACGAAAAATTTTAGGGCATAATTGAAGATACACGTGTTTCTCAAGTTTTCATAACTTCAATTCGCTATGATCTTCAAAGCAACACTTTCTTTCCTAACAGGCCTCAGTGTTCTCAGTGCTAGCACCTTTATGCCATCACAAAATCGTGCTTTAGCCAACGTTGTGGCCCAATCCGAAGTCCCAGCCGCTCAATCCGAATTTTATCAGCAAGCTAAGACTGAATTTGGTGTTTTGGGAAACTATGGCGAAGATTTATATACTCTGTATCGAATTATCGAAAAACTAGCTCGTGCCAACGGCTTAGATGAACGCAACTGGCGCTATAAATTAGTCGATCAATACGAAATTAATGCCTCTGCTTCCGATCTCAATTTACTGACGTTTTATTCCGGTTTAATTGATCAACTCCACGGAGACTACGAAGCAATTGCCTGTATTGTTGGGCATGAAATGGCTCATCTTGAGAAAAATCATATTCCTCTGAGGGTCAAATTGCAAGCAGAAATGGTTAAGCTTCAAGAAGAAGCAGAAGAAGAATTGTTAGCCGAATTAGAACAAAATCAAGAGCGCTCTCGAAGTGTTGGGGGTGGTATTATCGGTGGTGTGCTTGATCGGGTTGCAGATACCAGAGGACTGGGTAGCTTTGCGGGTAGAACTTTTGACCGAACACTAGAAGATATGGACGCAGCCGAGAAACAACAGGCTCAGGCACGGGCAAAAGAAATTTATCAAGAAAAGTTAGAGGCTTTAGATCAAGAAGTTTCCGCTACCGTTCAAGCACATGAATTAGAGTCAGATCGCTTTGGTTATATTTATACGGCTCGGGCTGGATTAGATCCAGAAGGCTGTCTGCGGGCGATGGATGTGCTCAATGATATACCGACGAGTCATTTACCCGGCATTACCCATCCTTCTACCCCCGAACGAATTCAGAAATTAGAAGCCATTTCTGCCGAATTATCATTGAGTGATTTAGTTTCAGAAGGGCAGACTAACTTACAAAATAGTGCTGTTCCCCTTGATTATGATATTTCACGGGATGGTCAATCAATTCGGATTGAGTCTCGTTATGATCGAAATATTGATGATGTATTGTAGAGGTAAATACATTCATGACAATTTCAAAAAATCCGAGATTAAAATACTCCTAACATTAGAAACGGAACTGTAAATTTCCACTTCTGCTGCATCAGCGGTTGTTCATTCAACTGACTTTCTACAGGCTTTTGTTTTGTCATCGCTGCAGTAGAGTTTTGAGGCTTAGTGGTAACAGTCGTGTTGAGGGCTAAAGTAGCTGTTAAGAGATCTTCCATTGCTCGTTCTCGATATGAATTTTGTGTGAATATACTGATATCATACTTCTGCGGTATGGGGGATGTCTTTCAGGAGTCTTCCAAACCAAACACGGTTTTCTGTTTATCGCTTTGCAGTTTTCAGCAACAACAGATAAATTAACGATAAATTGCTCACGCTTTAGGGGAAACTCTGGCAGGACGGATTAAATATAGTATTGCTTTAAATGATGTCGAAACGACAGACAAAGGCACATTACAAGAGGATGGATTATACTTTTTGGGGATTGTGAAACCGTTTTAAACAGATTTAAAATATCAATATTTCTAACTAAATTTAGCAGATCTATAGCAATCGGATTTGGGTTGGGTAAAAAATCGTATTCTAAAAGCAAACAGGGGATGCGATCGCCGGAGCGGGTAATATTTTTAGTATTTTGCTCTATTTTGAGACATGTGTATCAATGATTTCGGATTGCTATATTTCATTGAAGAAAGCGACACAGACTTCCTCTTGTTTTCAGGGAAAGGGATAACTTAAACTCACATTCTGCAGCACTATTAACATTCTTTTTACAAAATTAAAAGCCCCGGCTAGCAGGGCTTTCAACTCTATTGAGAAGCACCAGAATTAAATGATGGAATTAGTGAAAAGAACATCATCCGGGGTTAAAGAATTAATATCCTCAAGGGTTATAGAACTGTTTGAAATGCCATTGAACCCGACTATAGTATTAGAACCACTTGGCGTAATGTCTAAGTCATTGAAGTTATCAATACCATCGATATTCAACCACAGTCGATCAACACCTTGTACAAAGTTCTCGACAATATCATCACCTGATGGCTTTGTAATGTTGAACAAATCTGCACCCGCACCACCGGAAAGGAGTTCATCTGTTGGTGTACTATTGATTAAATTAACCGAGTCTGGAGTCACTAAAAGTGAATCAATTCGTGCGCGCTCGCCTCGATGATGATCCGCTTCAAGTTCAATCGTATCACCCGGTTGAAGCGTCAGATCAAAGGTTTTGCTGACCAAATTGTTAGCACTGGCGCGAGTTCCACCTAAGCGTTGGTCGAGGACTGCCTGTCCCATCTCAACGTCATTCACCAACACTTTAATGGTTGATTGACCATCGATTTCATCGAAAGCATTTACCGTCAGGTTATAGTCACCTGCGATACCTTCAAAAGTGGTAGAAGCACTCCCCTCGTCACCTTCTAAGGCAATCAGTTGACCACCTGAAGCAAAATCCTTCGACTCAATTTCATAGCCATCTAGCAAGAGATCTTCTGCTTCTATGAAGTAAATATTAGCGTTAGATGTTGGAGGAGTTGAAGGAGTTTGAGGTGCAGGATCTTTCGGCCCTTCAAAAGTATTGAAGTAGGAACTGGGGTCATTATCGCTGAGTCCGGCAACGCTGACAGTACCGATATTTTGATAGGAGTTATCAAAGTCAATTTCAGTGATAGCAGCACTTCCGCTAAAGAAGACTTCCATGCGGGTGACATCAATATCATCCATCGAGACAATTTGGAAGCTGTTATCACCGAGGGTTTGCAACTCATAACTATCAATTACATCACCCGCAGCATCGTAGGTGGTGACTGTTGTACCGTCATCATAGGTATCTACATCCAGCACACCAATTTGGTTCACACGTACTGGGGTATCCCAATCAAAGGTAATTGTACCGCCTTCACGCGCGTCATCCGGGTCAGTCGGATCTCCATCTTGAGACAAAATCAATACCTGACCTTGAGGGATACTGTTTTCACCCGGTTTACCAGCGCGACCCCCACGGCCATTACCGGGGCCACCAAAGTTGTTGTGAGGAGTTCCTAAATCATCGTCAGGGTCACCCGTGGGGTTGGCGGAGTCGAAGATCATAATGCCTTCGCGCCAGTCAGTGGAAATGCTAACCCCCGATAAGCCAGCGTTAATGGTGTTGCCTTGGTCACCTGCGACGAACTGTTCAAAGTCCATGACAACGTTGAGATCTTGTGCCGCTTCACTGGCGCTATATATCCAAGTTTCACCCGGAGAGAGGATATTATCGCCATCATCTGTATTGGTATCGAGAACAGGAATAACGCCTTGGTCATCAGTAACTTCAATGTCATCAACGTCAAAGGCAACCTCACCCGTATTGGTAACTTCATACGTCCAGGTAACGGTTTCTCCTGCCGCGACGAGTGCCGCTTCGGCTAATGTATCTGCATTATCACCATTAGTGAATTTCTCGATATCGATACCGGGAGTTAAAATAGGAACATCTTCGTCATCTTCTTCCGGTGGAGTTTGGTCAGTTGTGACTGTCACCGTATTATCAATATCCCCATCCCCATCAGGATTACCATTAGCATCAATACCATTATTATCGATATCTTCTTGAGTCACAGTGTAGGATTCATTGTAAACCCAAGTTTCACCCACATCTAAGATATTATCCCCATCATCTCCACTATCAGGTGTACCTAAATCTCCACCCAATAAAGGATCATCGACTGTAACGTTGGTGAGGCTGGTATTGCCTGTATTCTCAACTTCAATAGTGTAGTTAATCACATCCCCTGCTTCATCTACAGAAGAGACATCAGCAGTTTTGGTGACAGTTAAGTCAGGATCAACTGTTAACGGTACATCTTCCGAGTCAGTTTCGGGGTCAGTTTGGTCACTATCCGCTACGGCTGTATTATCAATTTGACCCGCTAAAACATTATCCGGTTCAAGTATACCGTTGCTATCAATATCGGCTTGAGTGATAGTGTAACTAGTAGAAATAGTAGCAGTAGCATTCGGTGCTAAATCACCAATATTAGTATTAGTTAGCGTTAAAGGATCAGTAACTGTCACATTAGTCAGAGTAACAGAACCTGTATTTGTTACCACCAAGTCGTAGTCAATGATATCTCCGGCAGCATTAAGAATACCATCATTTGCCGTATCAACTCCAGTAACAACTTTATCGAATACTAATTCAGGCGATCGCAGTAACGGTACATCCTCATCATCAGAAACAGGGTCAGTTTGGTCACTATCAGCCGTGGCTGTATTATCAATTTGACCCGCTAAAATATTATCCGGTTCAAGTATACCGTTACTATCAATATCTTCTTGAGTGATAGCGTAACTGGTAGAAACAGTCGCAGTCGCCTTGGGTGCTAAGTCACCAATATTAGTATTAACGCCTGTTAAAGGATCGGTAACTGTAACGTTAGTCAGAGTAACAGAACCTGTATTTGTTACCACCAAGTCGTAGTCAATAATATCTCCGGCAGCATTAAGAATACCATCATTTGCCGTATCAATTCCAGTAACAACTTTATCGAATACTAATTCAGGCTGTTGTTCTAAAGGTACATCTTCGTCGTCAGAAACAGGATCTGTTTGGTCACTATCGGCTACGGCTGTATTATCAATTTGACCCGCTAAAATATTATCCGGTTCAAGTATACCGTTACTATCAATATCTTCTTGAGTAATAGCGTAACTAGTAGAAATAGTAGCAGTAGCCTTGGGCGCTAAATCACCAATATTGGTATTAGTTAGCGTTAAGGGGTCAGTAACTGTCACATTAGTCAGAGTAACAGAACCTGTATTAGTAACAACTAAGTCGTAGTCAATAATATCTCCGGCAGCATTAAGAATACCATCATTTGCGCTATCAACTCCAGTGACAACTTTATCGAATACTAATTCAGGCGATCGCAGTAACGGTACATCCTCATCATCAGAAACAGGGGTCGTTTGATCTGTTGTGACCGTGGCTATATTATCAATATCTCCATCATTATCGCCGTTACCATCAGCATCAATACCGTTACTGTCGATATTTTCTTGAATGACAGTGTATGAACCTGTGTACGTCCAGGTTTCATCAACATCGAGTTTGTTGTCCCCATCTGTATCTCCGGCAGGGCCTGTTAAAGTTTCTAGTAATGGATCGCTTACCGTAACAGTTGTTAGGTCTACATTACCTGTATTCTCAACGGCGATAGTGTAGTTAATCACATCCCCCGCTTCGTCTACCGTTGTGCCACCATCGCTACCATCTGGGTTCGTAATATTAGTCGCAGTTTTGATAATCTCTAAATCAGGGTTAAGACCAAAATGATTACTGGGGTCAGCATCGGGGGCAACTGGGTTTCCATTGGGATCGTCTCCTGTAACTGTTGCGATGTTGGTATATTGACCAGGTGTTACGGTGCGAGTCCCGATATATTGCCAAACTTCTCCTGGATCGAGTAAATTATCGGCATCTGTATCTCCAATGTTGATGCCACCAGTCATAACTGGGTCAGGGTTAAAGCTGGGATCAGGACCGCCATCGTCAGTCACTTGTACATTAGCAATTTCAATACCGCCTGTATTGGTGACTTCATAGGTAAAGGTTGCTGTCTCACCGACGTTGAGAATGGGGCCTGTGGGAGCATCTGCATCTTCTCCATTGGTGGCTTTCTCAATGGATAAGGCGGGTAGGGAGCGAATAGTATAGCCAAAATCGATAAACGGATCGCCTACGTCGGAAGCTAAGGCATCTTCTCCATACGCACCTGTAATTAAAGTTCCATCGGTGGTAAAGACTCGCGCCCCACTTTGATCGTTATCGGAGTCAAACAGTTGAACTGATTCTAATGCATTAACTTGAACCTGTTGTTGATCTGCGGTGGTGTTGAGGTTTCCGTCCCAGTCTACAGTGACTGTAGTATCTGCAACAGCGGTTACCCAAATAGGACTACCGTTTCTTGAAGCGAGTGTTCCGTCCGGCTTGGCTGATCCAAAGGCAAAACCTGTAACGAATCCGGTGCTGAGACTGTTAACATCTTGTAGAGTGAAACCCCAATCATAATCACTACCCCCTGAGTCTTCGGTGGGTACATCCAAAGCACTAACAACCGCAAATTTATCAGCCGGATCGTCGGTAAAGAAACGAATCGCTGAGTCTTCTGGTAATAGGACTGTTCCCGATCCAGTCAGGGGTAGGGCGGCTGTATTAATGGTTTCTGTTGTGCCTGGGGCGACGGTAAAACTACCTCCGGTGTTATCACTGCCTTGCCAATTGACCGTAATGCTGGAAGTACCGGGATTATGAATAAAATACTCGATTTCTAGGGTTCTTTCCCCAAATTCATTGCTAAAGTCTTCTGTTTTGGTGGTGACTGGGGAGAAGTAGTCATTTCCTAAGTCTGCATCGGGAGTCAGACTATACCAACGGGTTTCAAAGTTACCGTTATCATCCCCTGTGAGCAAGTGAGCTTCAACGGCTTTGCCATCTGTTGTGGTGATGCGATCGGCTTGATTAATGTCTGCAATGACGAGTGTTTGACCCTGATTAATCGTACCTTGAGAGGTTCCATTCAGGAATACTTCTGTACCATCATCCGCCGCTGTGATGAATGCTCTGACATCTTCAAAGATACTGCGGGTACCTCTTGCATCAGTGTTTTCTCCAATAACCGCAGTAAAGGCTGTACCATATTCAAAAGTATCAACAACTTCTACGGCTCCGGCTAGGACTGTTGAACCGATGAAATCACCACGCGGGGAGGTTTGAACACCCTGGGGCCAAATTAATCGGGTTGCTGAGACGGCTGCGGTACTGGCAAATTTGTCTCCGCCATCAAAGGCATCTGCTGGGTTATTCTGCGGTAATAGGGCGTTAATGACGTTATTGAGGATGATTACATCACCCGCGTTTAATACATCTCCTGCAATGCCGGGAGCAGCGCCATTGGTTACATCTCCATCCCCCCAAATTTGGGTTCCACCTAAGTTATCGGCGTTATAAAGATTAGTGGGATTAGCAATATCGTCATCAAAGCCATTTTCTCCCTGATCGTAATAAACTAATGTACCGTCACGACTGATTGTGATTGAGGTGACACTCACTAGCTCGTCACTGACGTTACGTTGCAAGTCATCAAAGAAGTCGCGAACAAATGCTTCGGGCAGGGGGTTAAAATAGGTTTGTAATGGTGCTGGATTGGGCATGATTTATATTTTCTATCAAATAAATGAATTGTTGATTTACAGGCTGTATTAAACGGAATTAAAAAGCACTCTGAATCGCTCTTTTGTCTGACGGAATCAGAATTAAAGAAGGTGGAGTTTAAAAGGGTTGAAAAACATCTCAATCTTTCCGCCAGTTATGAATCTGGCGTTACACATGAGTTAATTATTCTTGAGCATTCTAAAGCTGAAAATTTATGATAAATTTTTCCAGCAAAAACAATGGCTAGAAGTGTTTCGTCCTCTAGAATATAAACCGGGACTAATACTGTTAATTAACTCAATCTTGAAGCTGGGAAGCAGATTGATCTGCTAGCGTGTTAACGATTTTATGAACTTAAACGTTTTTTGTTAAGTTCGTTAACTGCTTATGGATGCTTCATCTTTAATCACCTTGGATCAAGCATGAATAACAGGGCTTTTGAGCGCCCATTACTATCAATTAATCCAAGTTATTCTGAACGAAATTCGTTGGTTTTAGCTATTCTTTCGCGAGAGTAACAAAAAAAGGATTTATATCATATTCGCTCTCATACTTATAATCAACCCACATAAACATTTAAACCCATTAGGCTTAAAGTATTGGATATTACAAGCAATTTCTTGAATATGATATCAATGATACTCAAGCGAAGCACTACACCATGATGATATTAATTGAGCCGATACCTACTTGCACTTAGGTATCATACATTCTCCGCTATTGACTAAGGGAAAGAATATTTGCTGTTAAGTTAGGTGAATGAAATTATGTTAAAAGTTGCTACTTTACAACATATTAATGACAAACTATGCAACCTAAACAAGCACCGCGATCAATCGCCAAGTAAAAGACGATAAAATCAAACTGGAGAAGATTATCTGAAATCCTGATAAATTAAGGATGATACTGATAACTTGGAACGACCCTGAATTCTGAAACGGTGTTTAACAGAGCGCTTTTGGCTAACGAACTGCTGCATATAACTAACAATATATCAATATTTTTTGGTTGTCAACATAAAATTGTTAATTTAATAAAATATTTATTTTTATCAGCCTTTCAGTTAAGGGTTTTGATGAGATTTATTATCTTAAAAAAGGGGTTTTTTGTAGGATTAATAAGCAGATAGCCCGATACAAACAGCTTCTATATTTATTTCGTAATCCTTTACCCCCCTCAAGGCACGCGACGCATTGGCGTAACCTATGGGTACTACGTATGACTAAAATCTTACTAATTATACTTTACAGAAAACAGAGATTAGTGTATAGCAAGTTAATTTTGTATTGCTTTAATTGATGTCGAAACTATAGACATCTAAGATCGAGATCCGAATTAAAATAAAAAAAGTTGTTTTATTTCTGATAATTTTAAATATCTTTTAAAAGAATTATGTTATTATTTTGTTCGTTAAAAAAAATGATATTGATTTCACCAATAACAAAATATCCCTCATGATATTCTGGATGCTTTTAAATTACAAAGCTCATAATTTGTGTGATACTAACAATGTTATCTCGTTGTGATCTTCCATTAGTGAATTCAAGATTTAAGCTTGATACCAGAATATAAATAAATGCCTACTAATTGATGGTCAGACAGATATCTCAGCTTTTTTTGATATTATTCTAGTTCTTTGAGATTTATACTTGAGCTTTTTGTTTTCCTTATATATTTTACCTTGCGCTCATACAAGAGATTATAAGTTAAAGTGAAATCTATACTGGTTTTTCAAAAATATAACAACTCTTTAATCAATATATTCTTCACTCTTTATTTTATCAAAACGAACTAAAATCAAAAAAATAATATAATTTTGCTAGATAGAATTCTTATAGTTGTATATTTTTTTCTCGTCAATTCTATTCTCACCTACTACCCTAAATCCTTAAATTCTCTCCCACTAAAAGATACAGAGATATAGATTTTCATCAAAAAGATCCTAAATATATTGATAATACAAGCGTGCCGTTCGCGACACGCTATTAATGCTTATCCTATTAACTCAAATATCGCGTTAGTCACACACTTCAAATTGAGTTAATTCTTTAGGTACATCCGGAGAGTAAGGCACATCAACTCCACGCGGCGCTAAAATACCAATACCGTAAGCACATCCTTCATCAACGCTACAACTCGTCATCTGTAAGTTCAACTCATATACGCCCTCTTCGCTGGGTTCAAAAGGCAAAACAGATACGGTATCTTCTTCATCAGATTTGAGAACTTCTCCTGCTATAGTAGAGACGTTTAATTCTGTATCATCACAATTTTCATCACAATAGCCCACAAAGATATACTCTATGGATGGATCGAGTCTTAGGGTTAGTGGGGCGTTTACATTCGGCGGTCCTTTGCGAACCACTGGCCAATAAGCCAGATCATAACCGTCTCTTCCCGCCTCCTCAACCACTTCTTCCAGTTTACAAACAACAGTCACTTCTTCATCGGTTAATTCCCGCGCGACTGCCGTTCCTATCATTGTGACACCCAGCAGAACAAATACTCCGGGCCATAATAGATGTTTACGTTTCATTAGATATTCTTTGGGAAGGGATGGTTTTAAGTTGATATAACTGAAATACTTGTGAGGATATCATATTTTCTCACCTCTACTACTCATCTCTTGGAGTTGAGGCATTCTTAGCTTGAGTGTTAGAGTGATTCCGTCTGCAATTAAAACTATACCCAGATTAGTGTAAATACGTTCAGTAGATGTTACCGTCATTTGAGTGAAAATAATTAGTTTCCCGCCTCCTCATCCCAGGGCTAATGCATCTAAAATTCCGATAAAATTCCGAGATGAGTCAAACCCACTCAGATGAAATTGAGACCAAAAATTGCGCTGACTGACCATTTTGCTGAGCTATATGAAAATTTTTACTAATAATTTAACCAATATTTTCGCGCAAGTCAATTAATTCTCCCAAGAATAGTATAGCTTGATCTGAAGGATAACCTTTTATAAGACTTTTATTATAAAAATAACAGTTACAATGAGAAAATATTTTGTCTACATCTGAACACAAAAAATGATACTCTCGCTCTTTTTTCCATCCATTCGGAAGTTGGACGAAGCGAAAAAGAGTGTCGTCTTCATAAACTTCTCGAAAATAACGCCCCACTCCTTTAATTTTTATTCTCCTCAAGCAAGTTGTGCATTCAACTGTTAATATGGAGCGATTATTAAATACACTTAAAAATATTTCTAGATCCATTTCTCCTTGGTCAATAGTGAATTATAACCTGAGTCATAGAGTCAACTATGATTGATTTACTCAAATATCTATCTCAGTATTTTAGCCCCAGGCTAGGCTGCATTAATGAACCGATACGCTGTCCCAACGATGGTTTTGTTAACAACCCTTGACCCTTTTTTTACCACACATTCCTCTAATTACCAACCCCTCTACCTTCTGCCTCTGTTGTCACCCCTGATGGTTATTGTGTTCATCTTAAACCTTGCTCTAATTCTTGACAACAGCATCAGTAGAAGCGATGGCTTGTGCATTTATACAAACTGTCACTGAACTATTACCTCTATAAAGTTCTACACTTAGAATAAAATTAAATCAGGAAATAATCTTAATTGTTCTGTACACAATTGGCTGATTATCTCGATCAAATTATCAATTTAGCTTATGCTCCTATACATTTATGAAATCGCAACTTATTAGCAAAAAAGAACTCTCATGTCAACAGAAAAATGAAATGTATTTTTTACTTTCTACTTTTTTTCAGGGAGTAAAAAGAGATGTATTTGAGAAAGATTTATCCGAAAAAAATTGGATTATCCTTCTCAAAGATAAGACCTCTCAAAAACTTCTGGGTTTTTCAACCTTGCTAATTTACAATACAGAATTTAAAGGAGAAACAATATCAGTTGTCTATTCAGGAGATACCATCGTAGATCCTTCAGCTTGGTCAAGTTCGGTACTGTCTAAGGCTTGGATAGAGGCGATTGATTTGTTGAGTCAAGAGTTTGTTATAGGAAAATTATATTGGTTACTGATTTGTTCTGGATATAGAACCTATCGATTTTTACCTATATTTTGGAAAACTTTTTATCCTCAATATAATGGTTTGACTCCACAAAAATATCAAGAATTAATTAACTTTTTAGCGACTCAAAAATTTGGAAATAATTATAACCCAAAAACAGGGATAGTTCGCTTTCCGCATCCCCATCAACTGAGGGAAGGTTTAAAAGGGATACCTGCTGAAAGGTTAAACGATCCTCATATTCGATTTTTTAATTCTAAAAATTTAGGTCATCTTAAGGGTGACGAATTAGTTTGTTTAACTGAAATCTCTCCAGATAATTTGACTAAAGCGGGTCAGAGAATGTGGAAGTATCAAAGTAAAAAACCCAAATTTTTAAGTGATATTAGCTGATGAAAGATAAATTAAGAATTTTCAACAATCCTAACTGTTTTATTGAAGGTTGGTATTGGGCAATTCCGGCGAAAGAATTAAGAATTGGTCAAGTCAAAGCCATTAATTTGTTGGGCAAAGAATTAGCTATTTTCCGCAACTTTGAAAAACAAGTGATTGCAGTAGAAGCTTACTGTCCTCACATGGGAGCGCATTTAGCGGAAGGGAAAGTAGAAGGAGATGGAATACGCTGCTTTTTTCACAATTGGAAGTTTAATTCTCAGGGTGAATGTGTAGAGATTCCTTGTTTAAATAAGCTTTTATCTGTGAATTTGCCAGCCTATCCTACAGCCGAAAAATACGGTATAATTTGGGTTTGGACGGGAAAAGATACGCCCAAAGTTTTGCCCTTTGTTCCCGAACTAAAAACAGAAGAATGTGAAGCAATTGTTTCAAATAGCTTTACTCAAAATTGCCATCCTAATGTGTTAACAATCAATGCAATTGATGCTCATCATTTTAATACAGTTCACAACTTTCCTGTTGAAATAGACTTTGAAACAGAGGAAATTCATCAAAATGCTATCGCTTTTAATAACAAAACTAGAGGAGGTGACAGTTCTTTTTTTATTAAATTCATTCGCCCTTTTTATCGGAATGAAGTGACTTATAAAATTTGTTACTGGTATGGCAGTACAGGTACTGTAACAATTGGTCCAGATTTTCTTCATTTCTATATTATGTTTGCTTTGCGAGTCATTGAAGAAGGAAAAACAGCAGGAAAAACAATCTTAATTACTAAAAAACGTTTCGGATTATTGGGAAAGATTTTAAATCGGATTATACTTTGGTTAACGGGGTTAGTGGGAAGTTATTTCGCGAAAGGAGATACAAGAATTTTCCAAACGATTAAATTTAATTTACAAACACCTACATCGGCTGATAAATCTATCATTGACTACATCAAACATACTGAATCACAACAAGCTTTGAGCTGGGGAAGTTGGGAAAAAGTTAGCTTGTGAATCAAATTGTACAATCAATTATGCTTTTGAACTGGATAATATATTAAACTGTTGAAATCTTGTTCTGTTAATTCTGTATAAAACAAATTTAGCAAAATAGAGAAATAGAAATTAATGATTAAAAAAAATATAGCAGGTTTCGATCTCTCTCATACAAAATGTCATCAACTTAAACGCATATTAGACTGTCGGTTAAATCAAGCCAACAATTCACCTTGTTGCCATACAGCTTACTGGAATGCAGATTACTTTAATTTAGAAAATGCAACTGTTTTTAGGAATGCGACTCTTTCTCAACAAAAAGAGATTCTCAGACTGACGAGTCGAGGGATATTAGAAGAAGCGTATTTTATCGAAAAAGCTGGAATGGGTTATATGGCTAAAATGGTTTTGTTATCTGAGACAACAGAAGAAAGAATGCTTTATTCTCTATTTTGTGCAGATGAATCTTCTCATCTTGCTCAGATTATACCCTTTCTCGAAGGCATTTCTATAAATACAAACGATCCCTTTTTACAGTTATTGGAAGATGTGGTCGAAAGTGAAGATAAAAGTGTCATTTTATTTGTACTTCAGGTGGTTTTAGAGGGGTGGGGATTAAATCACTATCGGAGTTTAGCAAAAGCGTGTTGTAATCGAGATTTAAGTATTGTATTTAACAGTTTTTTAGAGGATGAATCTCGACATCATGCAACTGGGGTAACTTTATTTCAGCAACAATCTCTCAGCTTAAGCAGTCAAAAAACAATTTTAGAAATTTTAACATCATTTTTAGAGATGATTCGAGTCGGTCCTCAAAGAGTAGTTAATGCAGTTGAAATGGTTTTAGGAGATTTATCGCGATCGCAAAAAATCAAGTTATTAGAAGAGTTAGATACTGAAACTCATAGCAATACTCGTTTGAATATACTTCGCTGTTTAATAAGTAAACAAGGGAGTCTGTTTGTTTCCGAGTTGGAAGAAAAAGAACGATTTAGAGGTTATCCTGCTCATTTATGTGTTTTTTAGTTTCTAGTTTTGCTCCTACTTCCTTTTATCAAAAATATTGAGGATTTTGCCATGAAAAATATCTTTGGAGAAGTTAAGAATAATAGTTTATCAAATGATCGCCAAACCTATAAAAAATTGGAAGTCAATTATAGACGAAACCGTAAGCAGGATTGTACAGAGCTTTTGGATACTATTGCTGCTGACTTTTGTTATCAAGATTGTCAAAATGAATATTGGAATCCCGAAGAGTTTTCCTTACTTTATGGGACTCGTTTATGGCTGCAATCTACTCCCAGTCAAAGGGTTATTTTAAATCATCTTTATTGGGTTGCTTATTATTCTCAGATTATTTCGGCTGAAATTGCGACTATTTTTTTTAATCAAACGAGTGCAGCCGGACTTTATGCTCAAGAAGATTTTCGCTTAGTTTGCGATACTTTAGATTTAGAGTCCAGTCAAGAAAGGGCGCATATTAATGCTTTTAAAACGGTTTGTGAACGGGTAGAATCTCGTTTATTCGGACGCAGAATTTTTTCTTATCCAATGCGGTCGCCTTTTTCTGAAACTATTATTTTTGCAGATACTAACCGCTTAAAAAATTGGTGGAAGAAAGTACAATTGCATTGTTTTGGTTTACTATCTTCTGGCAATACTTTTTTAGCTTGTCAGTATTTTACGGTTCGTGGATTAAGAACATTAAATGGTAAAATTGTTCAACATCAACTGAGTCGTTATTCTCAACATTATTCAGATAAAAATAAAATACCCATTCCGACTCAAATTTCTTACTATCATTTCTTAGATGAGAGTTTTCATTTTAATAGTTCAACAATTATCTCTCAAGATATTATAAAATGTTTGCCCAAACCTACGACTTTTGAAAAAACAGTTGCTAATTTAGGTATAAAAGGCTGTCAACAAGATCACTACAATTTCTCAGTCGCGATTAACGGAATTTTTTGGTACGATCCAGCACTTTATTCTGCAATTTATCAAGTGCTTACAAGTTCGATTTTTAGTATGAGCGATCTAGAAGCAAAAGAAATGATACAAGCGTGTTTTACAGAGGAGTCTGAAGGATTATATAAAAGTCATAAAACTCATCAAGAAGCGATTGAATCTTACAAAGTTTATCTGGAATCTCTTGATTATATATGGCCGATTAATCGAGAAATGTCTTTCATGAGTTCTAACTCTATATCTAAGTATTTAGCTGTCCAGAAAAAAAACTTAGCTGAATGGGAAAAAAAATATGAAAAATTTTAATAACTTTGATATTGTTGTGAAAGGCTGGTATATTGCTTGTTCCAGTCAAGAAATACCTTTAGGTCAAGCAAAATCTATAGAGCTTTGTGGGCAAAAAATCGTTTTATTTCGTGGTGAAGATGGCAAAGTCAATGCAATGGATGCTTATTGTCCTCATTTAGGAACCGATTTAGGAATAGGACGAGTAGATGGAAATTATATTCGTTGTTTCTTTCATCATTGGGCGTTTGATCGCAGTGGAAATTGTCGAGATATTCCCTGTCAAAATACTATTCCCAAAGGAGCTAAATTACAAGCTTATGCGACTGATGAAAAATATGGATTTATTTGGGTTTATCCCGATCTAAAAGCTCCCGAAGGAGTCGTAGAATTTGATGATTTAAAAGGTAAAAATATTTTATCTGTGGCAGATCGAGCCTTTACACGCAATTGTCACCATCATATTTGTATGATCAACGGTATCGACGCACAACATCTACGAACAGTCCATCAGATTAATATTGAAATGGATTTAAAATTGCAGCAAAATTGCACAGGAAATATTATTGACTTCACCCTCGAGGGTCAATTTCCAAATCAGACTTTTAGAGAGAAAATAGGACGAAAAATTTTAGGCGATCGCTACGAATATACGATGAGATATGCAGATGGCTGCATCGGACTTTTAACTATTATGAAAAATGTCAAATTATTTCCTCAGCTATATATGATTTATGCCTATGTTCCTCTGGCTGGTGAAAAAACTCGTATTCAACCTATTTATATTACCGAAAAGCGACCGGGTATTTGGGGGAATTTAGTCGCTAGATTTTTAATTTTGTCTACTAAGCTTGCCTATTATATGCTGCGAGGTGAAGATGGAAAAGTTTATGACAATATTCGTTTTAATCCAAATTTGTTACTTGATATTGATGCACCCCTGACTAAATATATAAATTATGTTAATCAACTAAAAATCTCTCTCTGGAGCAAAGTATAACTTTAACTTTTTACTAAAATGAATCAAAATAGTTGCAATATTAGCTTTTTTCAGACACAATATCAAACTTTAGAATTAGAAAAAGATGCCCTAATTTCTGAACACTTAACCGTTCAAAACTCTCCGGTTCTATTTGGATGTCGAACAGGAATTTGTGGAACTTGTTTAATCGAAGTAGAAGGGGATATTCCGCCACCCGATGTAGAAGAACTTGAAATATTAGAAATATTTGCTCCAGGTAATCAAAAAGTCAGACTCGCTTGTCAAATCAAATTAACTAACAATATAAAAATAAAAAAATATGAAATTTGATGATTTTTGGTACATTGTTGCACTCAGTCAACAACTTAAGCCGGGTAAAGTCTTGAGTCGAACCCTATTAGGAGAATGGTTAGTCATCTTTCGTGACCCGGAAGGGAAACCCGTTGCCTTGCGCGACCGTTGTATGCACAGAAACAGTCCTTTATCTCGCGGTCAAGTGAATACAGGTCAAATACAATGTCCTTATCATGGCTGGGTGTACGATCGCAATGGAAAAGTTGTATCTATACCCGCAGAAGGAGATAATTTTAAACCCTTAAATTGTCAGGCAAAATCTTATCAAACGAGGGAAGAAGACGACTATATCTACGTTAAACTTTCAGATTGTAATCAGTTTAATCCTATTAAGATGTCTCATTACCGTCAACCCGGTTGGGAAACAGTCAGAGTCATTAATCGCTTTCACAATAATATTACTAATTGTGTCGAAAATTTTATCAATATTCCTCATACTGTGACAGTACATCCGGGGATATTTCGCACTCCTAAAAAACAAAAACTAAAAATGACTGTAGAACGGAAAAATGGAGAGGTATTTGTAGAATATATTCAAGAAACAAATAATTTAGGTTGGTATACAAAATTTCTCAATCCCAAGGGTTTAGAGATTAAACATACAGACAGTTTTTATATGCCTAATATTACCAAGGTTGAGTATAACTTAGGGGAAAATAGAAAGTTATTGATTACCAGTCAATCTATTCCAGAAACTCAGGACAAAACTTTGGTTTATACAGACGTTACCTATAACTATGGAATTTGGAATAAAATTGCTCGTCCTTTTATCTATTGGACTGCTCAACATATTATCAATCAAGATGTAAAAATTTTGAACTTTCAGCAAGAAGCGATCAAAAAATATGGAACTGACTTTGTTCATACTCCCTCAGATATTATTTATACTTTTGTTAATTCTATTATTCATAAAATTGAGCAGGGAGAAGAGCCAAGTCAATTAAAAAATCAAACAGTAGATGTAAGTTTTTGGGTATAAAGATGATTGTTTTTATTACTTTCTGGATTTTAATAATTTTCACCTATACTCGTCAAGATATCCAGACAACAAGTTGGCAAGATTGGTTATTAGATATTACTGGGTTATTCTTTCAAGGTTTGGTCATACCTATTTTGCAAATTACAGTTGTTTACCAAGGTTATAAAACCCTCTTCCCAGACTGGGAAAATTCTATAACTCTGACTTCGAGTTGGGCTTTTTTGCTGAGTTTTGTATTAATTGATTATCTCTATTATTGGAATCATCGGTTGTTACATACTACTAGGTTATGGGCTTTACATCAAGTGCATCATACTATGAGACAAAGAAACGTTTTTGGAACGTCTAGAAATACGTTATGGACAAGTTTTTTTATTCTCTATCTGTGGGTACATTCCTTGTTTATTTATTTACTTACCGATCCAACTGGATATATTTTAGGAGTCAGTATAACTTCAGCTTTAGATTTATGGAGACATAGCGAAATTGAACCCAAACCTAACAGTTTTATTACTCGTTTTTTATCACCTTGGTTGATTCTTCCTCGCGATCATGCTTGGCATCATAGTAATAATTTAACGATTGGAAATTATGGTGGTAATTTCAAAATTTGGGATAGAGTTCATGGAACTTATTTTCATCACGATTTACCCCCAATGCATCTTGGAATTCCAAGTAAACTTACGCTGATTAAAAAATTGTTTTTTCCTTTAAATTAATAACTTTTAGTTTAATATACTATGACTTTATTAAGTATTTTACTCTCTTGGTTTCCCACAATATTAATCCTTCTTGCCATGAGTTGTTTGATCTCAATTTGCATTCATCCCAGCTTGATAAATATATTCTGTCTAATTTTTACCCTTTATGGCATTCCTCTAATTGTCTATCAAATTCATCATTTTTTTTATCCTCTAAAACCTGGAGTTAGCTATTTACTCGGTAAAAAATATTCATCTTGGTGGGGTAGCCATCAAATTCAAATCATATATATTGCTTTTCCAATTTTAGAAAGAATCTTGCGTCTTATCCCTGGATTTTTTTCAACTTGGCTACGACTTTGGGGAGCAAAAATTGGCAAAAATGTTTATTGGACACCCCAGTTAGAAATTAGCGATCGCGGATTAATTGAAATTGGTGATCGTGTCGTTTTTGGCTACGGAGTTCAATTATATTCTCACGTAATTAAACCCAAAAATGATAACCTAATGCTATATATTAAAAAAATTACAATTGGCAATCATGTCTTTGTTGGGGCGGGTTGTCGTTTGGGTCCCGGTGTCAAGATAAAAGATCAAACATTTATTCCTGTAACGACAGATCTCTATCCTAATCAAAATGCGAATACTCATTAACTTATTAAGCAAAATATTAACTCCAACTGCTCAAAAGTTTAAACAAAAACTGTTGAAGCCAGAACAGGCTCAAAAAGCGGTTCAAGAAGAAATATTCACTCGCCTAATTAAGAGTAAATATGGTCAAAGTCTCGGTATAAAGTCTATAGAAGATTGGGAAAAAATCCCGATTGTCAATTATGAAGACATCAAACAATGGATCGAACCGGGTAAAAATAAATTATTAACTCCAGAATCAATTATATTTTATGAAAAAACATCAGGAAGTAGAAGTTCAGCAAAATTAATTCCTTATACAAAATCTTTGCGAAAATCTTTTAATCAAATGTTTTGTATTTGGGCGCAAGACCTAATTAAAAATGGCCCTAAATTGACAACTGGAAAGATATATTTCTGTATTTCTCCTGAATTTGAAGAGAATCAGAATTCTTTAGGATTAGAAAATGATTCCGAATATTTAGATTTTGGGTTGAGATTATTGTTAAGTCCTTTTCTGATTATTTTACCGAAACGATTCAAAACGGTTGAAGAATTTAAACAGGCACTTTGCTTAAAACTAATAGAAACAGAGCAATTAGAAATTTTATCAATTTGGAGTCCGAGTTTTTTAAAAATACATCTTGATTATATTCAAACCCATCATAAAAAACTTGCAGATCGATTAAAACACCGGATCTCAGAAAAACGTTATCAGTTACTATTACAATCGCCAATATCTTGGACAGAATTATGGCCACACCTAAAATTAATTTCCTGTTGGGATAACGCTTACTCACAAGATCCCGCCAACTATTTACGACGCTTATTTCCAGAAATACTCGTACAAGGTAAAGGATTACTCGCCACCGAAGCACCCATGACTGTACCTTTAATTCAAGCTTCTGGATGCGTACCATTACTGGATGAAGTATTTTTTGAGTTTGAAGGTTGCAATAGCCAAATCTATCAATTACATCAACTCGAACAAAATCAAATATACTCTGTAATTATTTCCCAAAAAGGAGGATTATATCGGTATAAAATTGGCGATCGCGTTTGGGTGACAAAGTTTTATTTAAATACTCCTTGCTTAGAGTTTATCGGTAGAGAAGGAAATACAAGTGATTTTGTGGGGGAGAAGTTACATGAAAGTTTTGTGGCTGAAGCGATCCGTCAGTTACCTCTTAAAAATACTTTTTTTAAAAGTCTAATTCCGATTAATAGTTCTCCACCCTATTATGTTTTAGTTGTCGATCAACTGGAGCAGCATCCCTCAGAAGTTGCTCGCAATTTAGATCGACTTCTAATGCAATCGTACCATTATCGCCAAGCTCGATTATATGGTCAATTATCACCTGCACAAGTTATTATTTCTCCCGATATACTGGAAAACATTTTACACCAGACAATAGCGACGGGAAAAAAATGGGGAGATATCAAACCTGAAATTTTAACAGTTAAACCCTTACTAATTCTTCCCGGCGAGGAATCTCATAACTAAAGAAATCATAAGCTAAATAAGTATTCGGAAAAATCGCTTGTGCTTCCGTTAATAAATCCTCAATTGTGACGCTATTTCCCGGAGCATAACGAGGACTAAAATGAGTCATAATTAGCGTCTTAACATTAGCTGATAACGCCACCTGCGCCGCCATTGTTGAGGTGGAATGAAGCCGTTGAAATGCCATCTCTGCGTCTTGATGAGCAAATGTTGCTTCATGCACTAATACATCCGCATCTTGCGCCAGTTCAATCGCATTTTCACAAAAAACCGTATCTGTACAATAAACAAATGTTCGACCCTTTTGTGGCGCACCACACAACTCAGCCCCATTAATAATGCGGCCATCGGGTAAAGTCACCACTGCCCCTTTTTTCAGTTGAGCATAAATTGGCCCCGGTGGAATACCCAATGCTTTGGCCTTTTCGACGTTAAATCGTCCGGGTTTATCTTTTTCTGTAATCCGATAGCCAAAAGCCGTCACCCGGTGTTTGAGATAGCTACAACTCACCTGATATTCCTCATCTTCATACAAAATTCCCGGCTTACTTTTATGAATATGAATCGGATAAGAAAAATGAGTTTCAGAATGCCCCGAACTTGCTTTGAGAAAATCTTCTAATCTAGATGGCCCGTAAAGATCAATTTCTTTGACATTACCCCCTAAGCCGCAACTGGCAAGCAACCCCGGTAAGCCAAAAATATGATCTCCATGCATATGAGTGACAAAAATCCGTCGAAGCTGACTAACCTTGAGTTCGCTACGAAGAAATTGATGCTGAGTGCCTTCCCCACAGTCAAATAGCCATAATTCGGCTCGTTGGGGTAATCTTAATGCAATACTCGAAACATTACGGGCGCGGGTGGGGACACCAGAACTGGTTCCCAAGAAGGTGATCTGCAAAACTTAAACTCCTGCGATGAAATTGTACAAAGTATGCTATAAATCCAATGAAGCAACTGTAATACTCTTAATTTTAACCAGATTCAACTGAGTCTACATTTTATAGATAGTGCAGAAAGATTTAGAGATTAACCCTATGAAGCCGCAATTGAGTTGGATTACCCATTGCCGTCGTTTACTGTGGACTACTGTTGTTGCATGGTTGTTAATTGTCGCCCCCGCCCAAGCGGCTGTATTGTTGCGAATTGCGGTCGAGAAAGATCTTTCTCAAGTTAAAGTGGGTAGTTCAACTGAGGCTGTTGTTCGTGATAGCAGTGGTAAAGTGTTGGGTAATTTGTCCTCTCAGGGCGGATTTGTGGCGGAAGCAAAATCAGGCAAAGTTGTTTTGGATAAATGGAAAAGTAATCAACTTTGGATTGAACCCAGCAATGGCGGTTATGTTTGGATAGGAGACGGTTGGTATCGGGGAAAGGCGTTACTGATTCCCCAAGCAGATGGTATCACCGCAGTTAACTATGTCGATCTTGAACAATATCTCTATAGCGTTTTAGGGTCAGAAATGGACGGTGGTTGGCCCACCGAAGCCCTCAAAGCCCAAGCTGTGGCTGCCCGGACTTATGCGCTATATAAACGAGAACGCAGCAACGGGATGTATGATTTGGGCAATGATCAAATGTGGCAGGTTTATAAAGGAGTCTCAACCGAATCATCCGGCACTCAAACCGCTGTTAGCGCCACTCAGGGGCAAGTTCTGACTCATAACGGTCAAGTTATTTTAGCTGCGTTTCATTCTTCTTCAGGAGGACATACGGAAAACTCTGAGGATGTTTGGTACAATTCTTTGCCTTATTTGCGCGGTGTTCCAGATTACGATCAAAATTCCCCGGTGTTTGAATGGACAAAAACCATCTCTCAAGCCAATTTAACTCAACGAATTTCGGGTGTGGGAAAAGTTCAAGCAATGACTCCTCAACGGACTTCGGCTTATGGGAGTGTAATTACAATGGATGTCACCGGAGACGCTGGCAGTCGCGTGATGGATGGGGAAGAAATTGCGGGTTTACTCGGACTCAGAAGTACGCGCTTTCGGGTGAGTCGAACGGAAGGATCAACTAATTTTGTTGTAACGGGTCGAGGTTTTGGTCATGGAGTCGGTATGAGTCAGTGGGGAGCGTATCATTTAGCCAGTAATGGTTACAATTATCATCAAATTTTATTGTATTATTACCGAGATTCTACTCTCGCTAAGATTGAAATCCAATAGTCTGTTACCCAGGAATTAGTCGCGCTTTTTTGCCAGGAACTGTAGTTACTAATATTTTTAAACGTAAAAGACTAATTTTTGACTCTCAAGATTCCCTCAGTTTAATTCAATTGAGTGAAAGACGAGTGAAACTTTAACCTTATCAGCTAACGATGATATGAGAATTATAACCTCACTCACAACCTCACCGTAGATTGAATCGTCATGCTGCCACTGTATTCTCTTTAGATCCGATTTATGCTGGTACGCTGAAGCGAAACATTGGGATAGTGATGAGCATTTTATTGTAAAGTGAGAAAGGGTAAAAATGATTTCAAAAGTTGACTTAAAATACAACCTATAAAATGATCAAGCAAAAAAAAAGATGATAGCTTGCTTGTTAATTTCTTGCTTTTGAGATATGCTAAAAATGGCAAAGGAGCCATTAATGATTACCAGTCCTAAATAGCTCCTCGCTGCCTTCTATTTTAGCTACTAAACACACTTTCAACACTATTATGTTTGAAATGCGCTGTCTAGCGCTGTTTTTACATTTAGTGTAGCGTCTGGCGGCTAAAAAGTCAAATTCTCGCAAAGGAGATAGCCACTGTGTCAAGGGAAACCGCTACACAGCAAACAATTCAATTTATTGAAAGTCAACGCAAAGAACTAAAACTAACGATTAAGCAGCTTGAAAATGAACTTGATAAAGCAAGAAGAGATTACGACAGCTTTACAGCTTTATTAGATAAACTTCAAGAAGACGAAAATTCTAGTTCTGAGAAGATCCAAGTATACTTTGATATCGAAGCAATCAACTCATCCAATTCTGGAGCTACGAGTTTCAACAAAACGTCGTCAGAAGAGATCGACGAATATGTTGATGAGATGAGCGATTACGATGAGGATAATGATGATTTCGAGGAGAACGAAGAAGACAACTCTTCTCCAAAAGACTGGTTATATCCTCAATATCAAAATCGTCCAATAGAAGACGTTATCTGCGAAATTTTAAGAGTGTGCCAGCCAGCGAAACCAGCAGATATTGCCCATAGAATATATCAAATTGAAGAAGACGACCTAAATTTTAGGAGAGCTAGAAACTCAGCAAACGCAGCTTTAACTAATGGCAAAAAGACTGGAAAGTGGAAACTCCTTAAAAGAGGAGTTTATGTATTGAACTCTTATCCAGAGCCTTATACTAATTCTGTTAATCAGAATGCAAACAAAGGCTATCAGATAGCTCAATAAGAATTAGTCAGGTTTTACATCATCTACTGGAGAATTATTTAGTGTTATGACAAATAAAAATCTAGTTCCCTTAGAATACCAAGGGATGCTAATCACCTATGACAAGAATACAAATTTGATCAGCTTAAATCAGTTATGGAAAGCGGCGAATAGTCCGAAGGGGAAACACCCTAGAAGGTGGTTAGACCTAGATCAATCTGAGAGTTTTCTGCTTGCACTGGAGAAAAAATTAAATGTCAATTTAACCGATATTCTAAAAACGGTGCGAGGACGAGGTGGTGGAACATGGGGACATTGGCAAGTAGCCCTAGCTTACGCGAAATATCTTGATCCTAATCTCCATATACAAGTAAACGAATGGGCGAAGCGTTATGTAGAGGAAGAAATCGAGCCTGACAAAGGAGTTGAGCGAGCTATAAACAATTGGAAGCGTCAAGGAAAATCGGACAGATGGATTCAAATCCGCTTAGAGAATAAACAGGTTCGCCATCAGTTCACCACTACTCTACAACAACATGGAGTATCGAAGCCTTTTGAGTATGCCAACTGCACCAATGCGATCAATAAGCAAGTTCTTGGAGGGACAGCAAAACAAATCAAAGAAAAGAAAGGGTTAGCAAAACGAGCAAGTTTACGAGATCACCTATCTAGAGTAGAAGTTGCAGCTTTAGGGTTAGCAGAAGCCTTGGCGGAGGAGGAAATTGAGGAAAACCAACGTTACGGCTTTCACCAGTGCCACCAAAGTTGTGATGATGCAGGAAGTAAAGTCAAGCTTGCATTATCTTAGTTCATTGGCGCTTTGGCATCCGAGTAATTAAGCGAAACGCTCTTTAAGTTTTACCCGGTGGTAAGCGTTCCAGACAATAGCTAACTAAACGGGTTATCTCATCTATTCGTTTCTCTAAGGCTTTTGTTTTCTTTCTATCTTGTTGATACTCACCTTGAAGCTGGTTCACGCTACGTTCTAAAAAGCCAAGTTTTGTTTCAATTTCATCTTCATCATTAATTGCCAAATGTTTCGCAATTGCTTCTCGTATCACTTGCGCTCTATCTTTCTCATCTAAGACAGCACGGGCATCTAATGCCTCCAGCATGGCTTGAGACAGTCGAATAGAAATAGTTTTATCTTTACTGGTTCTTGCCATGCCTATGAGTTACAAAAGTGATACTATTGAGATACATAATCTCTGCATGAGTTGCGCTTGAACTACACACTACCCAAATTGTAACAATAAGGAGTTTACCGATGAGTCATCTATTTATCCCGAGAGACTGGCAAGAACGCTTTGTTCGGCAGTATCAAGCAAATCCTCAGAAAAATACCTTGGTTGAAGGCTGTACAGCTTCTGGAAAAACAGGTGGGGCATTGCACACCTTTAATTCATTAAAAACGACTTTGGATTGGAAATTTGTTATCGCTGTCACTCCGTCGGAACATCTCAGAAAGCAATATGCCCAAGATGCCCAGAATCTTTTCGGTTTAGTTCTCTACTATTCGGGGACTGATAGTCGATTGAAAACATTACCCACTCCTGAAGACCTATTAAAACACAGCTATGACGGTTTAGTTGTTAGCTACCAATGGCTCGCAACTGGACGAAATGCTCAAAATTTAGCAAATGCTTTAGGTAAAAGTGTTAAGGGAAGAGTGTTTGTCATTCTTGATGAAGTTCACCATGCCAGCGAGAAACTTTCCTTCGGACAAGCCTGTGAAAAAGCTTTTCCCGATGATGTAGTGGCTCACCGCTTAATGACTTCAGGGACTCCATTCCGTTCTGACAATAACCGAATTTTGGGCAATTGGTTAACTTACGAGCAAATTGATGAGAGTGCCTACAAATGTCATCCGGATTTTCGTTATACTTTAGCAGATGCCCTGCGAGATCAAGTTATTCCCCCTTTCTCGTTTGTGACTTTGGAAGGAGAATTCAAATATATCCGTAACCGAGCTGAATATCAGGGACAAACTTTCACGAATGCTAAAACAGATCAGCAGTTAAGAGATGCACTGAATACAGCGATTTTTGTAGATGGTGACTGGGTCAAAGAAGCTATTTTGTGGGCGTATAATCGAATGAAACGAGACCGGGCGAAGGGTCTTTGTGAATGTGCTACTTATGTCAGAGTGCCAAGTATTTCGGCAGCGCGAGCTATGAGAGAACGAATTAGAAATTTAACAGGTGAGGATGCGTTGGTAGTTGTTTCAAAAGAAGATGACCCTAACTCAAATACTAATTTCAGCTCTAAAGACAACTCAAGCAAACTGATTGAAGATTTTGCAGCAGAAACAGGAGCAGGAACGCGTTCTTGGATTGTTGGAGTAAATATGTTGGGTGAAGGTGTTTCAATTAATCGTCTAAAGTATCGAATTCATGCGACTAATATTTGCGCTCCTTTATCTTTTATGCAAGATTTAGGACGTTTACTGCGTCTTTTTCCTAGTCAAGATACTCCTGAAGCTGTAGAAACTTTAATTCCAGCTCATCCTACACTGATTCAATTAGCAACAGATGTTCTGAATGAAGTAGCTCATGTCGTCAATGAAATAGAAGAAATCGACGATAAAAATGATGATTCCAAAGGTAACAATACAGATGAACGAGAAGGAGAATCTGATATATCATCAACCTCTAATTTTATTCCTCTTGCTTCTACAGGAGAAATGGGGGCACAAATCGTTGATGGCGAGGAAATTACGCCAGAATATGCCAATGTTGCTGAATGGGTTCTTGAAAATGATCCCTTTTTTAAAGACTGGCCTAAAACCCCGGCACATTTAGCACAAAAATTCATAAGTGATCCCTCTTTCTTTGATATTTTTCATCAAAAATATCGAGAAGCAGTTAATTTGAAGTCTTCTCCCAATGCCTCTACTACGGATCAAGATATTCCTCTGGGCTTTCCTTCTGAATATGCTACTTGGCTACCTGATGAAAAAGCAGATTATGTCCGCAAACAGGTTAATAGTAAAGTTTATCGATTAGCTTGTCTTTTATATCCCAAAGCTAATAGTGAAAAAAGAAAAGTTAATATCAAAAATATCCATAATCAAGCTAAATTAAAAAATGGATTTCGTCTCAATTGTTTCATTGGTTATCAAGGATGGGAAAAAATTGATAAATGGCTACTAGAGCGTATTGCTCATGCTCAAGACTTAAAGGGAACGGAGGATCTTTGATATGAATAATAATTTTAACACTATTGATCCGTTACAATCAAATTTATCAGATTTAGCAGTCATTGAGAAGGTTGTATCAGAAGAAAATCGACTACCAGAGGATGAACATGAAAAAGCAGCTAAGGCTTTTTTACTATCGGATAGTATTGCCTCTGGCATTGCGAGAGACTTTGCTTTTGTCAAAAAAATTCCCCAATACATCAAGGAAGTTATAGAAAACAAATTATGGGAATGTCTTTATGTAGCCAAAGGCGTTGTCACTCCCTATTATTGCCATTACACTAAAGGCACTGATTCAGAGAATTTCCGAGCTTTTATCACGGCTAAACGTCCAAATGGACTAGAAACGACAATAGATGAAGTCGATAACCTACTCAATTCAGATCCCGAAGTTCAACGCCAGTATAGAACGCTAATCTATGAATCTCGTCAGGGAGAACGGACAGATTTGATAGATAATAAAACTTCAGGCAGTGACTGCACGAAGTTAGATTTGAGCGAACGACAACAAAAAAATATCCGTGCTGCAAACCGTGCTGCCGAGGCTATACCGACTATTGGTGAGTTACTTGATAGAGGAGTCATCGCTATAGACTTGGCAGCTAAATTAGGACGAGATATCAAAGATCCTGACAATCTGACAGCCGACGAACGTGAGTACGTAGAGACCAGAGATCTAATCGGACTGAGAATCAGCCAATACACTCATAAACACCCAATTCCTGAAGATGAGTACAAAGAACCTGGCTACAGTCGAGAACTCAATCGTTTTGTTAAAGATTTATTGGGAATAAAAGATCGTTCTAAGCAAGTAAGAATGGATCATCCCAAGAAAGCAGCGAATAAATTACTTCAATTTTATAAAGGAGATCAGCTTCAGTTTTTAATTAACTATTTACATCAAGGATTAGAGTCTTATCCGAAAGAGTTGAAAGCTTTACCAGAAGCTAAAGACATAGAAGAAGAATCTCCTGAAATCGGAGTATTTGAAACAAATTCTGATAAAAATTATTCAGATCGGAGTACACTTTCATCTATAACTGAGGAATTTGATATCCGAAGGAATGATGATTTTACTATATCTCAAATCGAAGTGTCAGCTACCTCGGCTTCGCCCAGTACAAGTCCGTTAAACTCTAATACTGAAAGTAGTCGTAGTGTCGAGTCTCTGATAGATAAATTGATAGTTGAGGTAGAACAAATAGAAGAAGATACTAATACTATAACGATAGATATTGATCAAAAAGAATTAACTACGGAAGTTAGTCCGGAGCTTATCCCAGAGTCCAATTCTAGTCAGGAAGCAACAGTATTGGACTTACCTGATGGCGACTTAGAAAAACAGTTGACTCTCGATCAAACCGAAGCATTAACAATGAATGAATTAGCAAAACGTTTACGACGCAGCCCTAACACTGTAAGAAATGTATTCTACAACAACAGAGAGCAATTTGAGAAATGGACACAAAAAAAAGATCCAGACAATATCGCTTGGAAAGCGAGGAAAAAAGAGCGGTCTTGGTTGTTTACTCCAACTAAAAATAGTAATTAATACCACTTCTAAGCTAAAACTGAATTACAAGCAATTACAATACACTCAAAAACTAATTCTGAAAAGAAGTAACGCAAACTTTCGATGAAGCTCAATATCCCCAGGGTGTTGAACCATAACTTTGCCACGTTCAGTTTGATTTACAAACATATCAATACAACAAAGCTATGATCGAATTCATAATAACCACTACATACGTCACATATACTTTCTTCTAGTAGATGGGGGCGGTGGGACTTGAACCCACACGACCTTTTAAAGTCAACGGATTTTCATTCTTCCACAACTTTCGCTGCTGCCAACCACACAAATTGAGTGATGGTTTTAAGAATTGGACTCTCCCTTTACCCTCGGCTAAACGTTAGGGTAGCTCCCGTCGAGTCTCTGCACCTTCTGCACAACGTAGTCATTCTTAGAATTAACTCCTAACAATTTCTTGTTGTTTAGCTTGGCTCAGGATTGCCTTGTCTGCGATCAGATTTAGGTTTCCCTGAATTTGAGAGCCGTCACTTGAAGGATTTCTCACCTCAAGGCCCAGTTTTCTAAGTCCGTAGCGTCTACCATTCCGCCACGCCCCCAGTCGTGTTTTCAAACACAGCTATTGATGATAGCACAGCTTTATAATTTAGGCAATTTTTTTATCTGGGTAAATTTTGGTAAGATGATAGATTGTGCTTGTCTGCTCTCAAATTCAGACAAAACGCTAAGATTATTCCAGCTCAAAAGTATTGATGCGACTGACTTAGCCATGTCGGAGAAAATGGAGCGAGGCGCTCTTGTTGACCCATTAAATTTATTCAAAAAATCAGTAACAATGGCAATTACAGTCGAATGTCAGCAACGTGAAGAAGGGACAAAGCCCAATGCTTTGCGTCGTCAAGGTTTAATTCCCGCCGCTCTTTATGGCCATGATGGGGCTAATAGTGTGCAATTAACAATTGGCGCGAAAACTTTAGAAAACCTAATGAAAAAAGTGGCAGCAAACAAAACCGTAATTCAACTGAGTGTTCCGGATCTGTCTTGGAGTGGTAAAACTCTAATTAAAGAGATTCAACTGCATCCGTGGAAAGGCTACCCCTATCATGTCAGCTTTTTCTCTGTGGGAGAGTAAGAGAATACAGATCAGGTGAGGGAGAAAGGGATCAGATTCACCCAGTCCAAAGGCAAAAATGACCATCATCCTGACGGGTGTTGCCTTTCTTTCTCCTATCGCCTATACGCCGAATTACTCAGACTCATCAACAGTTGCGCTCTATTTGTGCAGGCGTATATGATCATCAGTCGCAAAAAATGATATTAAATTTCATCATAATCTCGCATTCAAGCGCTACACTATTTACAGTTAAAGTGGCGGTATAATCTGCAATTGAGGTTACACGACAACAGGGAGAATAACCACCGATGGTGACTAACGGAACGAATCCACCGACAGAGGCCCAATCTGAACCACAAGTCTCGAATCAACCGATGTTTGTGGATGATTATGCTGATCGGTTAATTGATGATTTATTTACAGATGTTGAGCGCGTATTAGAAGGCGGCGCTAGACTACCCAGCGAAACGGTTCAGCCAGAATTTGTCTCTCTCAAGTCGATTCAGGTACCAACAATTGTACTGCCGAAAACCGAATCAGCACTCGATCCATCCAGTCAGGCAATTGATCCAGAAGTTGTACGCGATGCTAATCCAGAAACCACTAATCCTTCCTTAGATAGATGGTTACTCGGGGCGGCTTTTACATCGCTGGTGATTACCTTGGGTTTATGGGTGGCAACACGAGGGGGTTTTAATCGATTATTCGCTCCAGCACCCGTTGCGACAACCCCAGATGCTGATGTCAGTCCGAAAAATCCAGCCGATGCTGAATTTGCAGATTACGTTGGGCGATCGCTCAGTGCCATTCAAAAGCAGAGTAATACTTTACCCACACTGCCAATGGTGCCGCCTGTGCCTGCACCTAACGCAACATTACCAGCGCTCCCTGTACCCGGAACTCCCACTAATTTACCCACTGCGACGGCTGAAACTAATAGTTTAATTCAATCGATTAATCGAGTCGCCCAGGCTGTAGAAGCCGCTTCTCGGGAAACAGCGATGTTATCTAACCGGGTGATGGGTGCATTAAATAATCAGCTTCAACAATCTCAGTCAGCGGCTGTCAGTACCCCAACGCCCGGAGGACAAACTTCAGGCTCTTCGACTGTGGTACAACAAGCCAGCTCTCCTGCAACAGAAGAAGAAGAACAAAGCACCCCGCAACAAACCGCCTCAGCACCGGAGGAAACAGATTCTACACCCACTGCTACCACCCCAGAACCCGCTCCCGAACCTGCTCCTGAACCCGCTCCCGTTGCCGCTGCACCCATTCCTCAAGCCTTGCCTGCTCCTGAAACAATGCCGACAGTGGCAATGCCGACTTCAGCCCCTGAAACCCAAACAGCAGCAGCATCGAGTAATCCTGAACCAGCAACCATTCACACTTTAGTCGGAATTTTAGAACTGGGCGAGCGCTCTGCCGCTTTGTTTGAAGTTGATGGCGTGGCTCGTCGGATTTATGTCGGTGAAAATGTAGCAGGTAGTGGTTGGACATTAGTTGAAGTGGCTAATCAAGAAGCCGTGATGCGGCGTAATGGTGAAGTACGTACCATTTTTGTAGGACAGCAGTTTTAAAGCAGTGTTTGAGTTGAAACTATGGGTTTATTTGATGATTTCAGTCGGTTCTTAGAAACTCGGTTAGAGGAGTTCCTGCGGGATAATCCTCATTTAGAGTTGCAAGCACTCGAAGAACAACTCCGAGAACAAGAAGACGACACCCTGCGACTGATTGCGGATTTACAACGACAACAACAGCGCTTACAGGATGAAATTTTAACAATTGCCCAAGATATCCAACGTTGGCATGAACGAGTGGCGAAAGCCAAAGCCGCTAACCGTCTTGATTTAGCTCAAGCAGCCGAGGAACGGGAAGCGGCATTACTGCGTCAAGGAAATCAGCTTTGGGGACAGATGCAAGGGGTGAAAGAACGCATCGAAAAATCCAAGGAACTGTATAAGCAGGTGAAACAGCGCCGCCAGGAAGTGAAAGTTAAAGCGGCAGAAGCAGAAGCGGCTCGAACTCGGTCTCAGACTCAGTCTTCTTGGGAAATTCCCAGTTGGCAGCAAACAGCTAATTACAATACTTTTAGTAATGCGGGCGATCCTTTAGAACAGCAGTTTAAAAGTTGGGAAGCAGAAGAAGAATTAGATGAGTTGAAGCGACAGATGGGACAATAAATGAAGTATTTAGTTTTAAGATTAAATTTGATAACCAGAAACTAAAAACTAAAAACTAAAAACTAAAAACTAAAAACTACTCATGCTTCCTGAACTGTTTTCTATTTGGCAAGAAACACTAGATTGGCAACCGACATCTGAGCAACAAGAACTTTTTCAACAGCTTTATCAAGGAATTTTATCCGGAAATAAAAACCTGAATTTAACACGAATTACAGAGCCAAAAGACTTTTGGGAGAAACATTTATGGGATTCTTTGGCGGGGATTTCTGCTGGGTTAAAGTCTAAGGATTTCCCCAATCAGGTGATTGATATCGGTACAGGCGCAGGATTTCCGGGTTTACCGATTGCTATAATTAAACCACAATCAACCTTAACTTTATTGGATAGTACTCAGAAAAAAATGGCATTTTTAGATCAATTAATTATTCAATTAAATCTAAATAATGTCACGACAATAACGGGTAGAGCAGAATCGGTTAATTTAGTTCCAAGTTATGAAAAATACTTTGATTTAGCTTTAGTCAGAGCTGTTGCGGGGCCTGTTATGTGTGCAAAATATGCTCTGCCTTTTCTCAAAACGGGTGGTACTGCTATATTATATCGTGGTAATTGGACAAAAGAAGAGGAGCAAGAATTAACAGATCGGGTGATAAAATGGGGCGGTAAATTAGAGTCAGTCGAAGCGTTCAAAACACCCTTAACCGAAAGTGTACGTCATTGTATTTCCCTCAAAAAAATAAAGGATTAAACCCTCGAAAAAATTAACAAATAAAGTAATACAGTAAAAACCTCCAATGGTACAATAACTGGATTATAATTCACAGTTGGTGATGCATTTCTAATGATAGGTTCAATGATCCGTTGTCCTATCCGCTTTCGGACTGACTCGGGGGTTAACTCTCTGGCTAAAATTATTGGAGAATATGAGCAGCGGATCAACTCATCACCTCCAATATAAGCAGTAATGCTCTTACACAGATTAAGATAGCAATAGATTCACCAATCTATCCGGCAATAATGTCCTCTACTCCAATCAATGACGCTAACTACATAGAACTTAAACGCCGCCTGCAAGAAATCAATGATATTCAAGCAGCCAGTGCTGTATTAGACTGGGATCAAGCGACGTATATGCCTTCACGGGGAGCAACTGCGCGAGGACGGCAACTGGGAACCCTGAAAAAAATTGCTCATGAAAAGTTTACAGACGAAGCGATCGCCAAACTGTTAGAAGCGCTACATCCCTACGAAACATCTCTCCCTTATGATTCAATTGCAGCCAGTCTGATTCGAGTCACCCGCAAAGATTACTATCATGCTTTGCAAATTCCTCCTGATTTTACACAGCGCCTGTCTCAACATCAAGCAGCAACGTATGGGGCTTGGGCTACGGCTTGTTCTGAAGGGAATTTTTCCAGGGTACGGCCTTATTTAGAAAAAACGCTAGAACTGAGTCAAGAATTAGCGCATTATTTTAGTGGATGGGAACATATTGCTGATCCGTTGATCAATCAATATGACGAGGGAATGACTGTTTCAGCCGTGAGAACCCTATTTACCCCCTTGAGAGAACAACTCATCCCCATCGTCGAGGCGATCGCCGCTGCCTCAGAAATTGATAATAGTTGTTTGCATCAATTTTTCCCCGAAGCCGAACAACTCAATTTTGGTCAATGTGTGATTTTCCGCTTGGGTTATGATTTCCATCGGGGACGACAGGATAAAACCCTACACCCATTCATGACTAAATTTTCTCTTGGGGATGTTCGCATCACGACTCGCGTCAATGAACACGATCTCGCAGAGGCATTATTTAGCACTATTCATGAAGCGGGTCATGCAATGTATGAACAAGGAATTAATTCTGAGTTAGAAGGCACTCCTCTCGCGAATGGCGTTTCTGCGGGAGTACATGAAAGCCAGTCTCGGTTATGGGAAAACTTAGTCGGTCGTAGTCGTGGGTTTTGGGAATGGTTTTATCCTCAATTACAAGGCACGTTTATCCGTCAGTTACGACAAACCTCTAGTCATCACTTTTATCGCGCCATCAATAAAGTTCAACGGTCTTTAATTCGCACAGAAGCAGACGAGGTCACTTATAATTTACACGTTATGATTCGTTTTGATCTTGAACTGGCGTTACTCGAAGGAAAACTAGCAGTAAAAGATTTACCGGAAGCTTGGAATGAGCGTTACAAAACAGATTTAGGTGTTGTGCCCCAAAGTGATACCGAAGGAGTATTGCAAGATGTTCATTGGTATTTGGGCACGATTGGTGGAATGTTTCAAGGTTATACTTTAGGAAATCTGATGGCAGCTCAATTTTATCAAACTGCCGTCACGCAAGATCCAGAAATTCCGTTTGAAATTGAACGGGGTAAGTTTCAACGCCTCTATCAATGGTTACAGCAAAATCTTTATTACTCAGGTCGTCAATATACCCCGAATGAACTGGTTGAAAGGGTCACAGGTCAAACGATCCAAATTGAACCGTTGATTGATTATATTCAGCAAAAATATGGATATCTTTATCAAATTGAGTGGTGAGTCTGTAGAGATGTTGTATGCAACGTCTGTAATTGAGTTATGAGTAAAAATCCACGGGCTATAATCATAAATCCCATTCATCATTCATAACTCATCATTCATAACTCATAACTCATAATTCATAATTCATAATTCATAATTCATAATTCATAATTCATAATAAACTGAGGAAACTGAAGTTCCAGCTTCCCCAGATGCTAGAGTGGAGCCACGAAGAATAAGGGCTATCATAGGCTGGGATAACACAGATTGGACTCTCAGACCCGTAGCGTATGGCTATGGAGTGATTGACATCAATACTTCTAACATTGGTGCAATCGTTGTTAACCCATCACCTGATCCCTTATTCCATCATTAGTGTAATCCGATCGTGAAATTTGCAGTAGTCCCTCATTTGAGTGACACTCATCGGTTAATTCAGCATTTGAGCCGTCTAGCTTTACAATAATAGAGAACTATCACTCACGATTTGGGAGGGTAATAAATGCCACCACGTTGGCCAAGAAAACCAGATCGCAATAACGATCCAGACTATCGCCGCCTGGAGGATCGAATCAATTTTGCGGTTCATGTTGCACTATCTGCAGCGTGTAATTCTGGTGTTTGGTTTTTTCATAATTTTCGTCATGCTGACTGGCCTTGGATTAATTGGTTTAGTGCCATCTGGATTAGTATACTATTGCTGCATGGTGTTTATATTTTTGCGATCGCAGACTACTCTCCAACTCCTTCCAACAAGTCAAGTTCAAGTTGAGTGATATTAATCCAAATAGGTGTATATTCACCCTCAGAATTATTCAAATATTAACTTTCAAATAGGGAACTATGGCAACAACAGTAGAAATTGAAAAACTAGCCGCTGAAATTGGTGAAAATATTTACATTGATGTGGCGAAATGGCATCTTTATCTTTCTGATGCTCATCTTCATACCGCTTTGGCTCAACAGCTTTATCCTTTGTTAGAATCTAAGGATTTGGATAAAACTGCTTTAGACAATACTTTACAAGGAATGTCTGTTGCGTTGGGGGGAGGAAAGGTCAGTTTACCTTTATCTGATTTAATCCCAGATGCCGTTCAAGGAGATTTGATGAAGCTTCTGGAAGATTATCAAGATCAAGTTTAAATTGGATGAGCTAGGGGAAATGCCTCTGAAATAACCATTAATTATTGATGATTTTAAAGTCAGTGATTTGATGGTCAAGAATATTTTTATTTCAGCAATTAAGATTACCTGAATTGAATGAAAGCTAGTTTAAATTGCTCAAAATGAAAACATGAATAATAGACTCGTTTAGATTGGACTCAGGTTAATTTTATCCCTAGCTTTGGATTGAATTCGTTCAGCAAAATAGATTTTAGAAGAGAGTGAAAAATATGTATTGCACCCAACTCAACGGTACTTAAGTAAAAAGTATAAATCTTTGATAATAATCACAAATTATACTCATCATTTAGCATTTATCATTTATCATTTACCATTTATTAGTTGGCTGTTCAATTTTCAATGTTCATAATTCATAATTCATAATTCATAATTCATAATTTATCAGTTGGCTGTTCAATTTTCAATGTTCATAATTCATAATTTATCAGTTGGCTGTTCAATGTTCAATGTTCAATGTTCAATGTTCAATGTTCATAATTCATCATTCATAATTCATCATTCATAATTTATCAGTTGGCTGTTCAATGTTCATAACTCATAATTCATCATTCATAATTTATCAGTTATCATTTATCAGTTAGCTGTTCAATGTTCATAACTCATAATTCATAATTTATAATTCATAATTTATCAGTTGGCTGTTCAATGTTCATAACTCATAATTCATAATTCATATTATGTGACAATCATAAAAGCGGCACTGCAGAAATATATACCTTAAAACAGTACTTTTTAAAACAAAGAATATGTGTTCCGTCAGGATAAATGGATGAAAACGAACTCAATTTAGCTGCTGGGCAGTGCTTTTTCGATTGCCGAAAAGTGTATGATAAAGAGTAAAGGTAGACTGATGGGTTTTATTAATATCTGTGAGTCACCCTAAAAAGTGTAATCCGGTAAATTAACCCCCTAATTTTGCATGAGTTGAAATTACGTTAACCCGTAAATACCATCTAAGTTAGATAACAGTTAAAAAACTGTCCAATCCCTCCGGGTTCCCTCCTTTAAGAGCTGTAAATTCAACACAGGTAACAACTTCAAGAGATTTTCGCTCTTGGTCAGGAAGAGAATCAATTTCCCGGACTTTTCGTCAATGGGACTGGGAGAAGAACGCTGAACCCATGATGATGTTATTCAATTGTCCTCAGCCTTAAAATAAAATAGGATTGTGAGCAGGAAACAATGACGCAAGAGTTTGATATTTCTGTAACCCCAGTAGGAGATGATGAATATTTAGTGCGGACTGAGAAAGTCGCATCAGGTGTCCCCTTAGCTGAAGAACAGGTAAAATGGCCAATTAGAGAGTGGTTGAGTGCAACTCGTGAGTTGATGAATGATCCGCTGTTGGGAGTGTTGGAGGGAAAAAGTTCTTTACCCGGTCGTCACTCTGCCTCTGTTGCCCAAAACGGTAGTTTAGTTGAATTGGGTCAGAAACTGTATCAAGGCTTATTTCAAGGCACTCTGCGCGAGAGTTGGACTTGTGCTCAAGCGATCGCTCAAAACCGTAGTGAGTTACTCCAATTAAGACTCGGAGTCAAAGGCAAGGCATTATCGAGTTTACCGTGGGAAGTCTTACACGCAGGCGATCGCCCCATTGCCACCGGAACCGAAGTGGTATTTTCTCGCTATCAACCCAATGCTAGTGTCTCAGTTGATAAACATCGGCTGCAAGCCAACCAACCTTTAAAAATTTTAATGGCGATCGCTGCCCCCAACGATCAAGACAGCTTACAACTCAAAAGAGAAGTATTGCACCTCAAAGAAGAGTTACAGAGAGACACTCAGCGCATGATGGTGAATGCTTATCTCAGCACCCGCCATCCCCCAGAAATTCAACTGACTTTATTACAACAACCCGACCGCGAACAGTTAACCCAGGCCCTCGAACAAGGACAATATCAGGTTTTCCATTATGCTGGCCATAGTAATTTAGCCACAGCCGGAGGAGAACTATACTTAGTCAATCGTAAGACGGGTTTAACTGAAATTCTCAGCGGCCAAGATTTAGCCGGGTTACTGGTAAATAATGGGGTACAAGTCGCGGTTTTAAACTCCTGCCGGGGCGCTTATCGTCATCCCACAAAAACCAATTCAGACACCAGCGAGATTAATTTAACCGATATGTTGGTGAAGCGGGGAATTCCGGGGGTATTGGCGATGGCGGAACGAATCCCAGACGAAGTGGCACTGACTTTAACACGGTTGTTGTATCGTAATCTCAATCAAGGATATCCTGTAGATTTGAGTTTGAGTCGAGCCAGACAAGGGTTAATCTCTGCTTACGGTTCGCGTCAACTGTATTGGGCATTGCCTGTTTTATATTTGCATCGAGAATTTGATGCCCGTCTGAGCGCAACTCAACCCAGTTTATCTGAAAGTCAGTTATTACTTTCAAATGCATTGTTTCCGGGGAAAGATCAAACCTTAGAAACTTATGAAGATTCTGAATTTCTCACTCCACTCGATAGCTGGGAAGACGACGAACCCCTATTTCCGGATGATGTACTCGATGATATTAATTATCAAATAGAAGATGATTCCAGTGACAATACAGCCGATACAGGATTTATTGGGGATGTTCTCAAGCAAATTAAACAAAATTCTGTTGAACCGCCGCCAATCGATCAAACCAATACATTAGAAGATTTGTTACCGATGATTCGGCGTAATTTCACAGCTCAGATACCCCCTTTACCTGCTTCTATTTCTAAGTTAAAACCTTTATGGCATCAGGTTAAATCTAAAGCACAAACACCCCCAATTAAATGTTTGTTGATTAGTAGTTTAATTTTGTTGCCGTTTGGTGTTTGGCATTCGACTCAGAGTCAGAGTGCCTCTACAACTTCAATCAATTCATCACTCAGTCCCACCAAAACTTTAGCGGTGGATTTAGAAAGTATAGCCAGCAGTCAAGTTGCAGATGTTGCTTTAGAAGAGTTTCGTCAAGGAAATATAGAAGCCGGGGTTCAAGCAACAGTTGAATTACTTAATCGGGGGGCTTGGATCGAGGCTCGTTCTGCCTTAAAAGCGGTACCTTTTCAGTATCGAAACCAGCATGAAATCAACTTTTTGCGAGGACGATTTATGTGGCAATCTATTGAATATGGAAATACAGAATATAAAATTAGTCAAGTCCGAAATCGTTGGCAAAAAGCAGCTAAACAGCAGCCAGAATCTTTGGAATATCAGAATGCACTGGGATTTGCTTATTATCTAGAAGGAGATATTGATCAAGCCTACGAAACTTGGTCAAATATTGCGTTTAGCGATCCTAGTTCTTCTCAAAAAACCACATCAGAACAAGACGCTTTAAATACTTATGCGGGACTTGGATTAGTTTTAATGAAATCGGCTGAGGATTTATCGGCTGATGAACAAATTCAACGCTTAAGTAAAGCAATTAAATTTAGGGAAAAAGTGATGGTGGAAGGATCGGATTTATTTAAACCCAGAACTTTAGCACAGAATTGGTTATGGTCTAATCAACTGGTTAGAGATTGGCAAATGCTATTGAAAACAGAGGATCGTCAAGGATAAGTTGCGGAATTAAAAGAATTAACTTTACCTTTAATAGGAGGTAATTTATTTTTAAGTTCTCATAATTTATGGGATACTTTTTAACACTATTTCAATTAATAAAAACTCGAATAGCAGAAATTGACCAGGCAATCATAATAATACTATAAATACTGATTTTGATCATTTTATCGGAGGGTAAGGGATTAAAACAACGACTGAGAAGGCTTTTAATAAATTGACCTTGTTGTTGCTGTTTTTCTGAGGAATTTTGTTGTAATGCATTTTCTATATTAGTTAAAATACAGGTTCCTTGATTTAGTTGCCACTGCAAAATCATTAAAGGAATCACGATTAAATGGAGTTTACAAAGTAATAAGTAGGGGGAAAATTGCCCTAAAATGACAAAGATTAAAAAGCTAAGATGTAAACTTTTAAGGATATTAATTAAGATGATTTTATAGAGCATTTATGAATTTAATAAGTCATTGGTGCTATATAATTTTAGATGATGACGGTTCAAGTTTCGGCTGGGTATTATAACAAAAGTAAGGAGAGTATCAATCCAGTATTTGAATACCTTAATGACTTTGATCGAGTTGATACTTAATACTGGATCTCAGAGAAATACAATTGTACTCTATCAAACTGCTTTAAATTAAGAAATGGGTAATTGAGGATTAGCAGATTCTTGATTAGATTGACGTTTTTTGCGGCGGAAACCATGTCTTAAAGCGTATTGGAAGCTATCAACATAAGTAAACCAAACAGGCACTACAATTAAAGTTAATAGCGTCGATGTTGTCATACCGCCAATGACTGCGATCGCCATCGGACTACGAGTTTGTGCTCCTGCTCCTAATTCTAAAGCAATGGGTGTCATCCCGGCAATGGTCGATAATGTGGTCATTAAAATGGGTCGTAAACGAGATACCCCAGCATTGACAACCGAGTGAAATTGAGGTATTCCAGTTTTTTGATTACTGAGGGAAGAATCTACTAATAGAATAGCGTTTTTCGTGACTAACCCCATTAATAATACAATTCCAATTAAAGCAAATAAACCTAATTCTTTTTGAGTCAGTAGCAACGCTAATAATGCACCCCCCAATGATAACGGCAATGCCATCAAAATCGTTAAGGGAATGACAAAATTGTTGTATAACAACACTAAAATTGCATAAATTCCTAACACTGCTAATCCTAAAGCCGTTAAGAAACGGGTAAAGACTTCAATCATAATATCGGCATTTCCATCCGACTGTTGACGCACATCAGCCGGTAACGGATTCATTGCGGGTAAGGCATTCACTTTCTCTAAAGCCTGTCCTAAAGATAATCCTTGTAAATTCGCTTCAATAGATACTTTTCGCGCCCGATCAAACCGTTCAATTGTGGCAGGACCGCTACCCAAAGTAACGTCAGCGACTGCAGATAACGGCACAAGTTGACCTGTTTGGCTGGGAATTTGTAAATTCCGAATGGCATCAAAATCATTGCGAAATTCCTCTGCTAATTGCACTCGAATCGGAATTTGTCGGTCTGCTAAATCAAATTTCGCTAAATTTGATTCATTATCTCCTAATGTTGCCAGTCGCGCTGTTCGGGCAATTGACTGTACCGAAACCCCTAAATCTCCCGCCCGTTTCGGATTAGGTTTAATTAACAATTCTGGCTTGACTAAACTCGCGCTAGAGTTGACTTCTACGAACCCTGGAATCTCTCGCATTTGTCGTTCAATCGCCTCTGCGGTTTGTTGCAGGGCTTCGGGGTTTTCACTATTTAAAACAATAGTTAAATCCTTACTACTACCACCGCCACCCTCAGCTTGAAATCCAATTCTTGCCCCCGGAACTTGTTCAAATTGAACCCGCATTTGTTGTTCAAATTCTTGCTGCGAAATATCTCTTTGATCCAGAGGTAATAAATTCACATTTAGTGACCCTTTATTCACCTCACTACTCCCAATAATAGCTAAAGCATTATCGACTGCAATATGTTCTCCGGTTAAATTTGCCACCTGTTGGACAACTTCATCCATGTCTTGCAAAGTAGAACCGGGGGGTAATTCAATTAATACCGTACTTAAACCCGTATCGTTTTTACTAAATAATCCTTTTGGAATTAAAGGAACTAATTGTAAACTGCCAATAAAGAAAGCAACGGCGAGTAATAATGTAATGATTTTATGGCGTAATGCAAAAGTTAATAAACCGCGATAAGGACGAATGCGCCCTTGAGATTTAGAAGGACTTAATCCTGCAGCTAAACGAGATTTATTAGATTTATCTTGAGGTCTAGCTTTGAGTAAACGCGCCCCCAACATCGGTGTCATTGTACAAGCCACCAAAGTAGAAAACATCGTCGAAGCGGCAACAGTAACCCCAAAGGGTTGAAAGAATTGACCGGGAATTCCTCCCATGAATGCCACAGGTATAAATACAGCGACAATAGTAGCTGTTGTGGCGACAATGGCTAAGCCTATTTCTTCTGAAGCATCCAATGCCGCCTGAAACGGTTTTTTACCTTGTCTAACGTGTTGATCGATGTTTTCCATCATACAAATAGCATCATCAACCAGGTTACCCATTGCCAAGGCTAGCGCCAATAATGTCATGCTATTCAAGGTGTAATTCAACCATTTCATCACCATGAATGTGGGTAAAATAGACAAAGGTAAAGCAATAGCTGTAATTAATGTCGGTCGCCAATCCCGCAAGAAAACACCCACTACAACAACCGTTAAAATTGAGCCAATTACTAAAGCATCAACAGAAGCTTGATAAGAGTCTCTAATTTCAGTAGCGCGGGTATAAATTAGTTTGAAATTAACATCTTCGGGTAAAGTTTTTTCTAATTCTGCAACTTCTTTTTGTACCTTTTCTTCAACCGTAACTAAGGTACTGCCACTACTACGAACCACTGAAAAACCGACTACTGGTTGTCCCAATTCTAAGTTAGAAAGTTCGCTATTATTATGACTTTGAAAATTATAATAACGAGCCAGTTGACGGGCTTCAGCAAAGCCATCAATCACATTTCCAATACTCGATAACGCTACAGAATCTCCCGACGGTAATATAATGGGTGCATCCCTTAACGCGCTAACGGTTTGGGCACTGCCTAACGTCCGGATACTGGTTTCGCTACCCCCCGCGTTAGATCGTCCCCCTGGTAAATTAATGTTATACGCCCGAATTTGATTATTAACTTCAGTGGCAGTTATCCCTAAACCCTGTAGTCTATCTGGGTTTAATTCAATCCGAATTTCTCGATCTACCCCGCCTACCCGTTGAATTTGAGCCACTCCAGTTACACTCAGTAATGCTCGGCTAATTTTGCGATCGACTAAATCACTTAATTCTTCAACACTGCGTTGGTCGGAAGTAACCGCATAAGTCAGAATCGCGCCGCCTGCAAACCGCAACCGTTGTACAATTGGATCGTTAACATCGGCCGGTAAATCTTGGCGAATTTGGGCGATGGCATTGCGGACATCATTAGTAGCGCGATCGCTATCTGTGCCTAAAATAAAGCTAACGGTTGTGGTGGAAACCCCATCTCGCACCGTAGAATTGAGTTGATCGATATTGCCCAGGCCCGCCACCACATCTTCTACTTTCTTGGTTACCTGGGTTTCCAATTCAGCAGGCCCCGCCCCCGGTTGAGTTACCGTAATACTAACCGCTGGAATATCAATATTTGGGGTACTATCAATTCCCAGTTGAAAGAATGACATGATTCCCACTAAACTTAAAACTAAGAATAAAACCAGTGTGGGAATAGGCTTTTTAATCGACCAGGCCGAGAGATGAAAGTTTGACATATTATAATCAGTGCGGGGGTTAGGAGTTAAAGAAATTAAATCTTATTGAATTTTCAGCTCAATTCGCCGCTTTGAGAGCGTATTTTGAAACTGGAATATTAAATATATTAAATAATTGTAAACGATTTTAAATTAAACCGCTTTTTCCTGCTCTTCTAGGATATAGGCAACAGTGAATTATGAATTATGAATTATGAGTTATGAATTTATACCCACGGGCAATCATCATAAACTCTACTCCTAACGGGCGTGTACAGACGTTACAGGTCAATCTCTACTGACTCCTCACCCTTACCCCTTACCCCCTACCCGTTACCCGTCACCCCTTACTCATTACTTCTACTTACTTCTTCTCTGGATGAGCAGCCTGTGGTGTTTTAGCCCCCATCTGATTAATCATTTCAATCAGTTGATAAAGCCTGCCAATATCTCGTTGATTGAAATATAATCCCAAACGAGGTAAATCTTCAGTTTCATCCCCATATTCTCGGGAAAAAGTCTGAACTTTTTCAATCCGTCCTTTGACCAGAATATCGCTAAATTCTTGATTGAGAGTTTCCATATCTTCCTCGGATAACTCAGATTTGAGACGAATAACCAATAACTCATCAACGTAGCGACAGGAGTGATAAATCCGATAAAAGTTGGCGATTACCTCAATTGCATCGGGGATATTATCTGTGATTGTATAAATACTAGAATCATCTGGGGAAATTAAACCGCGACGCAAGAGTTGTTTTTTAACAAATTCATCCCAGTCATACCAATAATCTCCACCGGGTCGATCCATTAATACCACAGGAGCTGGGCCAAACTTTCCGGTTTGTGCTAAAGTCAAACATTCAAAAGTTTCATCTAACGTACCAAACCCCCCCGGAAACATAGCTAAAGCATCACTTTCGCGTAGAAAGAATAATTTACGGGTAAAGAAGTATTTGAAGTCAATCAGTTTTTCATCCCCCTCAATATAAGGGTTAGAAGATTGCTCAAACGGAAGCTGAATATTTAAACCAAACGAGTGTTGAGCACCTGCTCCTCGGTTACCCGCTTCCATAATACCGCCGCCGCCCCCTGTTAGCACCATAAACCCTTGTTGGGTCACACTATGGGCAAAATCAGCCGCCAGTTGATACTCACCTGCGTCCGGGGAAGTTCGAGCCGAGCCAAACACGCAAATTTTGCGGACATGACGATAAGGAGAAAAAACTTGAAAGCCCCGCTCCAAATCCAACAAAGCGGCTGAAATTATTTTCCAGTCCAGGGTCTCAAATTCCTCAGAGGCCATACGAGCCAGACTAGAAAGCGATCGCGCCAGCCATTTTTTATGCTTTAGATGAGGCAGCTTGCGGATCAACTGCATCAACTCTATTTGGAGAGACTCCATACTTGGGTCAGTATCGAAAATATTCACAAAAGTTTACACACCAACAAATTTTTAACTGAATTTGAGGGATGATCTAGACAAACTTAGAATGCACGCGCAGGCTACATAGATAATGAACCGCCACGATCAGAGATGACTAAAAAATCTGCCATCAATCTGATCCCAATGCGGCGGTGACTCTCACATCAACGGTTGTGTTGAGTCGAAGCTGAACCTTAGAGGTATTTTTCCAGCGTATTTGACAGTGTTGTTTTCGGAACCGCACCAACAACCATATCAACTCTTTGACCGTCTTTAAAAATCATCAGAGTTGGAATACTGCGAATTCCATACTGACTGGCGACCTGGGGATTTTCATCTGTATTGAGTTTGACAACTTTTATTTGCCCTTTGTACTGTTCTGCAATTTCCTCGACAACGGGCCCGACCATTCGGCACGGACCACACCACGGTGCCCAAAAATCGACTAAGACTGGGACTTTACTCTCAATGACTTCTTGTTTAAAGTCGCTATCAGTAACCGCTTGGCTTTTATCAGTAGTTGACATGCTTGACAATCCTTTTACACATCGTATATTCGTGACGTATTACACAAGTAGGGGCGAGTGTCTTTCTTGTGTAAGCTGCCAGGTTAATGGGCTGTTTAGATTTCCCGAGTTGTTTCCTCTTTGATCAAAGAAAGTGAATGGAAATAGTTTTTTAACAGCACCTAGAGTATAAACCAGTCGATCAACTGCTTTGACTCTGTGTAATAGATAACTATTACTCTGGCAGACTCCCTCCGTCTGAAGGAGCTAAAAATAACTCATAAACTAATAAACCAATGAGCTATCATACGGTCTCGTTGGATTTTACACCAATCCGTATACCCTGCTTGCTTGATTGCTAGTCAGGTTTTATTTTTTATCGTGTCATCTTGATTTTACTCCAGATTGACATCAACTTGCTTTGTAATACTGTTACAGTTGGGGGATTTCTCATTAAAAAATTATAGAAATTCTGACAGCTTTTGGTCCGAGAGCAACAAAATTTTATATTGGATAATTGGAAACATCAGTTGTATCAATCTCGTCTGTTAAGTTAAGTCACCTGAGTATTGATCCCCCACCCCGGCCGAAGCCTAACGACTCAACACAACCGTTGATCGCCATTGATAGCCTGGGTTTCAAGGGTGCTGGCTTGAGGGGATGAGGTTTGAGGATGAGTCCGGTAAAAGGCTTAACTTGACTCAGATGGGTCAATGGGTCTTACATAAGAAACCGCCCGAACAAAAGCTCAGGCGGAGTGTGGTGTGAGGAGTGAACGGAAACATACGTCTCCGCTGTTTCTATTTTGACATTTTCTTCGAGATAATTCCACAGATGACCTTAAGTTTTACAACAATTTAATAACTTCTGTCAAGAGTTTAGACAAATTTGGCCAGGGGGAGACACCAAGCAGGAGGACTTCAGGTGATTAAGCAATGAAATTGACCGGGCAAACACTCAAAAATTCAATCCCTTAATCATAAATCACCAATAATAGAACATGAAGATTTATATCATCTAATCATGTCAGAATTTAATACAGATCGGCCTCAATCTCAGACAAATCCAGATATAGAAGACACAGCGCGCGCTTTGCAAAATTTAATTGATGTTGTGGCGCAGTTGCGATCGCCGACGGGTGGGTGTCCTTGGGACTTAGCACAAACCCCTCAAACCTTAATTCCTTATATTATTGAAGAAGCATACGAAGTGGTAGATGCACTCTCTGAGGGTGATGTTGCAGCCATTGCTGAAGAATTGGGAGATTTGCTTCTACAAGTCGTATTACAAGCACAAATTGCTCATGAATATCAACAGTTTTCTCTCGCCACAGTCGCTCAGAATATTACAGAGAAATTGATTCGTCGTCATCCTCATGTCTTCGGAACAGTTAAAGTAGAAAATGTTGATCAGGTTGAGCAAAATTGGGAAAAAATCAAAGCAGAAGAACATGCAGAACCGACTGAGGCTCAATTTATCAGCCCTAAGTTAAGTCGTTATGCTCGACAATTACCACCTTTACTGGCAGCCACGAAAATCTCAAAAAAAGCTGTTAGTGCAGGTTTTGAATGGGATAATGTTGAGGGAGTTTGGCAAAAATTTCATGAGGAATTAGGGGAATTTGTTGAAGCTCTTCAACACACAAACAAAGCCCATCAACAAGCTGAACTAGGAGATATTCTCTTTACATTAGTTAATTTAGCTCGTTGGTATGACTTAGATGCCGAATCAGCATTACGAGATACAAATCATCGGTTTGTCAGTCGCTTTTCTCAGGTAGAAAAAATCAGCGATCGCCCGCTATCAGATTATTCTGTAGATGAATTAGATGCTTTCTGGCAGCAAGCAAAAGCTTTATTGAGTCAACAAAAATCTGCTTCTAACCCAACAGGGGTTTAACCCTTTCTTGAATGAGAGATATTTATCGTATAATATCTCTCTTCTGCTAATTTATTAAATAAATAAATTGAGACTTCAAATTTGATATAAGATATTACTTAAAAATTTTACCTAAAGTTAAAAAATATGTAAAGATTGGGTAAAGAGAATTGTCTTCAATCTCTAGTGCGTGATAACGTTAAAAATATATTTATTTTAATCAGGTGAATTCTCATGACCTTATCACGACTTCAAAAAATTAGAAAAATTTTATAGAAATAATCTTTGTACTTTAATTTTTTGTATATTAGTGAGTTCAAAATTAGTTTTGTTCGCTGAATATACAGTTTAATCGTCTGTTTCTTCGGTCAGTATTTATTGAATGTTTTAACATGATTAAATACCAGTATTTTTTTGTAAAGTTTATCTAAAAAATATTTTTTAATAGATAAAGCATTAACTCTATCATTAGAAAAGAGCTAGGAAAACTATGACTGTATCTCCGAAAACTCGTGTCATTGAACTCAGTAAAACTTTAAAATTCAATCAAAATTTAGGATATCAATTTCTACAAAATAATTACTTAACAGATGCAGAAAAAGTCTTTCGGCATCTAACTTTTCAATATCCAGAAAAGCCCCAAGGATATGAAGGTTTAGCCCGAGTTGCAATGCGTTCTCAGAGATGGGAACTAGCAATTAAACGTTGGGCAAAAGTCATCAAACTTTTTCCTGATAGAATTCCGGCTAAAGTGGCTCTAGGCAATATTTTAATAGAGTTAAATCAGCTTGGACGGGCTGAGTTGGTGTTTCAAGATTTAGTCAAACATTCTTCAGATAAGCCACAGGGATATGAAGGTTTAGCCCGTGTCGCCCAACGTGCAAATCAACAAGAACAAGCTCTAAAACACTTAGATACTTCAATTGCAAACACAAATGCAAAGTCTAGTTATTTAGGAAAAGCTAGATTATTAATTAACTTAGCTCAAAATGAACAAGCCTTTAAATTAATGAGTTCCTTTGTGAATTATAATCCTCATGATCTAGAGATGATTTTGGAGAAAGCAAAGTTACTCGTTTTAACTCAAAACTTTGATGTAGCCATTCAAGAAATTAATCGACTCCCTCGCGCCGATCAAGAATTATTACAAGTTAAAGTCTTATTAATTTCAGCCTTAATTGGTAGACAACAATTCAACCAAGCCAGTCTAATGATTGAAAGTTTACCCGATTTTCAAGATTGCAATCATCAACAAGTTAGATTCCTAAAAACTTGGCAGAAATATTATCAACAAGGCTTTGATTTCAATCAACCTAAGATATTCGGTATTGGTCTGAGTCATACAGGAACGAATCTACTGAATGAAGTCTTAAATCAACTCGGCTATACATCAGTCCACTTGATTAACCCAATTACAAGTAATGTTTTAGACTCCAAAGATTTTCTGTACTTTGATGCTTTTACGGATATTTCTGTTTCGTTTCGATTTGAAGAGCTGTTTTTTGCTTTCCCCAATGCTCAGTTTATTTACATAGAAAGAGATTTAAATCACTGGGTTAAGTCAATTTCTCAATATTACACAAAACTCTATGGCTTTAGTACACCCAAAGGGATGAGAAACTGGCTGACTCAGTCTCAATCAAATTCTTTCAAAAAAAGACGTTTAGATTATGATACGACTTATCGTCATGCGGTCGCTAACTTATATGCACATCATCTAAATTGGAAAAGTGCATATCGTTCGTTCGATAAACGAGTCAAACAATTCTTCGACGATAAACCCAAAGATAAATTACTGAAAATCAATCTGGTTGAAGAAAATAATTGGGAAAATATCTGTCACTTCCTAGAACTTCCCATTCCCTCTTACCCTTTTCCGGGTCAAAGATCATCTACTGTCAACCCAGAAGTATAAGCGATTTTGCAACGATTAGCGGAGGTTGTCGCTATAATCAAACAATTCCCTGCATTAACCGCCATACTCTTCGACTTCATAGCAGTTCAGACTTTTACCCCGCTCAGAATCAATCTGACTCGATATGATGAAAACGAGCATACTCGTAAAGGTAGGAATGTATGGCGAATTATTCTGATCTGCATCTGTTAAAGCGACTGATACCTCGCGTCAGACCTTACTGGCTTCAGATTTTAGGGCTTTTTTTACTCAGCTTATTCTCTGTCCCTTTAGCGCTCTTACAACCCCTACCTTTAAAAATAGCAGTTGATAGCGTTATCGGTTCTGAACCCCTACCCGGTTTTCTGGCATCTTTAATCCCCAATTTCATCATCCAAGATGCTAACTCCATCCTGATTTTTGCAGTGAGTTTATTAATCTTGACCGCATTGCTTCAGGGAATTCAAAACATTATCAGTAACGGACTACGAGTGTATACAGGTGAAAAATTAGTACTCGATTTTCGCAGTCAGATTTTCGATCATCTTCAAAAACTTTCCCTCTCCTACCATGACTCTCAAGGTACATCAGATTCTCTCTATCGCGTTCAGTCCGATGCCAATGCGATTAAATACATTTTAACCACTGGTTTAGTCACTCTCGTCAGTGCAGGTTTTCAGTTATTGGCAATGCTAATTATTATCCTACGCCTCAACTGGGAATTGGCGCTAATTGCTTTAGCTGTCTCACCCTTTTTTGTCACCTTAGCACAGACTTATCGACGCTCTTTACGTCGTAAGTGGAAAAATTTGTACAAAATTAGGAGCGCTGCAATGTCGGTGGTACAAGAGGTGCTGGGGAGTATTAGAGTGGTGAAAGCCTTTGGCCAAGAACCCAGAGAACATCAACGTTTTATGGGACATTCTGACCATGCTTTGAGAGAGAATATTCAAGTTTCTGTGTTTGAAGGCAGTTTGAGTTTATTGATGGGGTTAACAACCGCAATGGGTACAGCAGGGGTGCTGTTTGTGGGGATACAAGCGATTGAGTCGGGGGAATTAACTTTAGGGGAATTATTGTTGGTGATGGGGTATTTATCCCAGCTTTACGGCCCGTTAAGGACACTGAGCAGTAATTTAACCCAGTTTCAATCTCATTTAGCCAGTATGGAACGAGTCTTTTTATTACTCGATGAGCCTGTGGCTGTCTTCGATAAGCCGGATGCACAGGTCATTTCTCGCGCAGTGGGAGGGGTGGCGTTTCGGAATGTTTCTTTTGGTTATGAAACTCAGCGTCAAATTTTGCAGAATATTTCTTTTGAAATTAGTCCAGGCACCCGTTTAGGGATTATTGGGCATACAGGAGCGGGGAAAACCACATTGTTAAATCTTCTGACTCGTTTTTATGATCCCACAGAGGGCGCTATTGTCATTGATGGTGTTGATTTGCGCGATTATAAATTAGCTGATTTACGTCATCAGTTTGCTATCGTCCTACAAGAACCGGTCTTATTCTCAACCACTATTGCCGAAAATATTGCTTATGGCAATCCGGGAGCGACAGAGGAAGAAATTATTACAGCAGCTAAGGCGGCTAATGCTCATGAGTTTGTTTCTAATTTGTCTGAGGGTTATGAAACACAAGTGGGAGAGCGAGGAATGCAAGTGTCAGGGGGTGAGCGTCAACGGATTGGTTTAGCTCGTGCTTTTCTCAAAGATGCGCCTATTCTAATACTGGATGAACCGACAAGTTCTGTCGATTTGAAGACGGAAACGGCTATCCTTGAAGCGATGGAAAAATTGATGCAAAATCGCACAACATTTACAATTGCTCATCGCTTGAGTACATTAGAAAATTATGACCTGTTGCTGGTATTGGAACAAGGAAGAATTGTTCAGATGACATCAGAAGTGAGTCAGTTTATTCAAGCTGCGACTATGAAGAATGGCTTTTAAAGTAAATAATAAAGCCGCCTAAAAATTGTGAAAAATAGGGTTTAGTTAATCGGGAAATAAATCAAGGGGGAAATGACCATAAGTGCCGCTCACTTCTGCTTCATCACTCGATTGAAAAGAGACTAAAACACCGCGATACTTTTCTAAATAGGTGCGGGCGTAGTAGGATTGAGTTCGACCGTTGAATTTGAGATAAGTTGATCCTTGAATCGGATCAATGGTATTAGCATCTATCTTGATATTGTAGCCAAATGCAGTTAAATATGCTGTTAAAGCCGCGAGAGCTTCGGAAAGAGAATCTGCACAAATACCTAACATTTGATATTCGCAGTGGTTGACGGATAATAGTAATGCTTGGCGAATTTCATCTAAATTTTCCGGTTGCGGTTGAGACTGTATCTCTAAATGGGTGAATTGTGCCAAGATGCTTTGAGCTGTTTGAATTGATCTAGAGGTTGAGTCAGGAGTCATGGGAACAGCAATTAAAATGTCTGATTTTTTACCAGGATAATATGCAATACACGATCCAATGTTTTATAAAACTTAACATTAGTGTGATGGATTGTATGATATGAGATCAAGATTTTTTGTTCAAATCTGATAAAGCATGAACAAATATAAATAAATATTATGAAAATATTAACAATATTCAAGGTATAAGGGTACAAAAGCTTGATATTATTTTAAGGACTTGGCGCAAGGCGCAAAAAAATATAAAGCGATTCCTTAAAAGGGAGATATATAGAAGCTATGGCTTACTCTCGAACTAAAACCCAATCTAAAGCGGGTTATGATGCTGGTGTAAAGGACTATAAACTGACCTATTACACCCCCGATTACACACCAAAAGATACAGACATTCTGGCAGCATTCCGGATGAGTCCTCAGCCCGGTGTTCCCCCCGAAGAAGCAGGGGCTGCGGTTGCAGCAGAGTCTTCCACCGGAACCTGGACAACAGTATGGACTGACTTGTTAACCGACTTAGATCGTTACAAAGGTCGTTGCTACGATATTGAACCGGTTCCCGGCGAAGATAACCAGTATTTCTGCTTTATTGCTTATCCGTTGGATCTGTTTGAAGAAGGATCTGTCACCAATATGTTAACCTCCATCGTGGGGAACGTATTCGGATTTAAAGCACTACGGGCGCTACGTTTAGAAGATTTACGGATTCCCATTGCTTACCTCAAGACTTTCCAAGGTCCTCCTCACGGTATCGTGGTTGAACGGGATAAGTTAAACAAGTATGGTCGTCCATTACTCGGTTGTACCATTAAACCCAAACTCGGTCTGTCGGCTAAAAACTACGGTCGTGCAGTTTATGAATGTCTCCGGGGTGGTTTAGACTTCACCAAAGACGACGAAAACATTAACTCTCAGCCCTTCATGCGCTGGCGCGATCGCTTCCTGTTTGTACAAGAAGCCATCGAAAAATCTCAAGCTGAAACCGGTGAAATTAAAGGTCATTACCTTAACGTTACCGCTTCAACATGCGAAGAAATGATGAAACGGGCCGAGTTTGCCAAAGAAATTGGCACCCCCATCATCATGCATGACTACATCACTGGTGGTTTCACCGCCAATACCACATTGGCACGCTGGTGTCGGGATAATGGTGTATTACTGCACATTCACCGGGCAATGCACGCGGTAATTGACCGTCAACGTAACCACGGTATGCACTTCCGGGTACTGGCCAAGTGTTTACGGATGTCTGGTGGGGATCACCTCCACTCCGGTACTGTTGTGGGTAAACTCGAAGGTGAAAAAGGTATCACCATGGGGTTTGTTGACCTGCTGCGGGAAGACCACATCGAAGAAGATCGTTCTCGCGGTATTTTCTTCACTCAAGATTGGGCTTCTATGCCGGGTGTAATGCCGGTTGCTTCCGGTGGTATCCACGTATGGCACATGCCCGCGTTGGTTGAAATCTTCGGTGATGACTCTTGCTTACAGTTTGGTGGTGGTACACTGGGTCACCCCTGGGGTAACGCACCGGGTGCAACTGCAAACCGGGTAGCCTTAGAAGCTTGTATCCAAGCGCGTAATGAAGGTCGTAACCTGTTCCGTGAAGGTGGCGATGTCATCCGCGAAGCCGCAAAATGGAGTCCTGAATTAGCGGTTGCTTGCGAACTGTGGAAAGAAATCAAGTTCGAGTTCGAGGCAATGGATACACTGTAATTTGGAGAGCCTAGAGATGAGGGATGAATTTTGAGCCATAAGTAGATAAACTTAAGATTCATCACTCAAAACTCATAGGGGTTGGTGTCAGATGGATATCAAAAAAGTTGCAAAGGACACGACCAAGGTCATATCAAGCTACCTCACCTATCAAGCCGTTAGAGTCATTGCAAACCAATTAAGAGAAACAAATCCCGGTTTAGGGATCTGGTTAAGTGGTTTTTCTTCAAGTGGAAAAATTCAAGATGGAGAAGCGTACTTGCAAGAGATGCTTCAGGAAAATCAAGAATTGGCATTCCGAATTATGACGGTACGAGAACATTTAGCCCAAGAGGTAGTGGAGTATTTGCCTGAGATGGTACTTGCCAGTGTTCAGCAAGAAAACATGGAGCATCGACGACGTTATCTCGAACGCATGACGCAACTTAATGTGTCCCAAGCCAGCCCCCATCCCGAATTCATCCCAGATTCAGAACCCAAACCCGACGATACAGGGATTTGAATCGATTAAAACTGCTGTAAACTTACACAACTTCAACCTCTAAAAAATGCAAACGTTACCAAAAGAGCGCCGTTACGAGACTCTGTCTTATTTACCGCCCTTAACCGATGCCCAAATTGATCGCCAAGTTCAGTACATCCTCGAGCAAGGCTATATCCCCGGTGTAGAATTTAACGAAGATTCTGACCCCAAACAGCACTATTGGACTCTGTGGAAATTACCTTTATTCAAAGCCACTTCTGTCAGAGACGTAATGGCAGAGATTCAAGAATGCCGTCAAGAAAATCCTAAATGCTTTATCCGTGTGATGGGATTTGATAACGTCAAGCAATGTCAAGTTTTAAGCTTCATTGTTCACAAGCCTTCTAATTCTCGGTACTAAGTTTTGGAAGAGGTTTTTCTGAAAATCTCAAAAATCATTGATCATAATGTTTTGGCAGGGGTTATTCCCTGCTTTCTTGTTGAAGAGACAAACAGAATCAAGATTAAGATTATTAAATGCATTCTCCAGCCAAACCGTTAAAAGAAAGCTTATCCCCACAACTTCGCTCGATTCTGATTTTTGCGATCACAATGGGGATAATTTTTCGTTTTGTCGCCCTCGACAATAAGGTGTATGGGTTTGATGAAGTTGAGACTAATTTACGGGTAGGAGGATGGACCTGTGCAGGGGTTGATCAAGCTTTGTTTCAAAATCAAATTATTCCCGCTCGTCAATTACAACAATATCAAGGGATAAAACCAGACAGCACTGTCGCAGATACAATTTATTCTTTAGCGGTTGAAAATCCTCAACATCCGCCTCTATATTTTTTGCTGGCGAGGGGATGGATGCTCATGTGTGGCAGTTCAATTACAGCCTCTCGTAGCCTGTCGATGTTGTTAAGTCTGCTGTCTTTGCCGTTAATGTATCTTTTAGCAAAAATATTATTTAATTGTCATGTGACTGCGTTGCTGGCGACGACTTTGCTCTCTATTTCTCCTGTAGATCTTTTATTTGCTCAAACAGCACGTCAGTATAGTTTATTAACTGTTTTAATTCTAGCGAGTAGTTATGTTTTACTGCAGGCAATTCATTCACGAAATCAGCTATTTTGGGGATTATATATTGTTAGTAGTATTCTGGGTTTATATACTCATCTTGTCTTTGGGTTAACCCTAATCTCTCATGGGGCTTATATTCTATTAATTCAACTGAATTCAACCACTGATAGCCAACAGAAATCACCTAATTTATTAACCCAATTTATGATCGCATTCACGATTATTCTGGGATGTTATCTACCTTGGATTATCACTATTTTTTCATACCTGAACCGGACTTTATCCACTACACCTTTAACAACAGTACCGATTAATTTTATCGAAATAGTAAAGTCTTGGATATTGAATTTTAGTGCCATATTAATTGATACAAACTTAGATATTAATCATTATTATAATTATTTAATTCGGCTACCTGCTATTATCTTAATTCTTTTATCGATTTATCATATCAGTTCTAAAAAGTCTAATTCCATTCGATTATTTATTCTGACTTCAATTTCGATTCCTTTCTTAATTTTGCTGTTACCAGATATCTTAATTGGGGGTAGACGTTCAACTATCGCTCAATATTTAATTCCTTGTTTTCCCGGAATTCAGCTCGCAATGAGTCACTTATTTTATACTGGCATTAATAGCCGCAGATTCTCTTTAGTCAATCACTCCAAAACGGGAAAATTGATTTTAATTGCCTTTCTGACGAGTAGCCTAATTTCTTGTACAGTGATTATCTTTTCATGGACTTGGTGGACTAAGGGGATTAGTTATTGGAATGGAGAAGTTGCTCAACAGATTAATACAGAAAAATCTCCTTTAATTGTTACAGATGAAGGAGATTATGGCATTAATAAAAGTAACTTAATTTCTTTGAGTTACAGGCTGAATTCAGATGTAGAATTGTTACTAATGAATAAAGCGCCTAATTTTTATCTATTACCGATTAATTCTGCTATTTTTATTTATGCTCCTTCCCAGAAGTTGCAACAGACAATGCCACCCCGATATGGTCAACTTGAGCCTGTGACTGAGTCTAAACAATTGTGGCGATTAAAACAGGGTTGAAATCAAACTTCTGGTTCAAATACTAACCCTCAGAACCCGATAATTGGGCCGTATTTTTTTTAATACAGCAAGCCGAATAATTATAATCAATTATTAGTAAATTGTATTGAGCAAAACCTCCCATAATGTCGCATTTTGTTGAGCGGCTTCAATAATTCGTTCCCAAAAAATTGGGGGTGTTTGCAATAAAGTATCATGAGCAATAATGTCATCCCAATTGAGATAACGCGGATCGGCATCAGCAACACCTTTTTCCTTCATAACCTGTAAAAATGCCTCTGCAATTATCCCATAGCCAATAGTCGAAGGGTGAACACCATCAAGGCTAAAAAGACCACCCCCAACTCGTTTCCCCTTCTCTAAGCGCAGACTCAAAATACTGGGAATAGGGTCCAGTTGCAATAAGGGGTGATTGTCTATTCCTTGATTTTTATAGTAATTTTTTAAAGGTAATTCTGGAGAGTCTGTACATTCATTTCGTTTAACCGCTAACTCATCTAAAATCTTACAGATATCGACAATATGCCAATTAGATTTAGCAGCCAGCAAATCTTGAATAATGTGATTAAAAATATCAATTCTTTGGTCTATTTTTTTAGCTTCTTCACCCGTAATATGTTTGTGTAGCCAAGGATCAAAATTATATTCTCGGGCAAAAAAGCGGCTATAGTATTGAAAGTACTCACCATCAAAGGGTGGAATTCCGGTTGTCACAGGGGGAATTGTCACATGTGCAATTGTCGCCACAAAAACTTGAGTATGATGCGGAATAATTTGTTCTACATATTCAATTAATCTTTGAAAGTCTTGCTGAAAAATTTGAGGATCTGTTAAATTATATTTTCGTCGTCCTACCGGATGATCATCTTTTAGCAGAAATTCTTCTTCAGCCATATCATTCAGGTTAAGTTCTAAAACTGTTCCTAAACAGTCATTTGATCCGAGCCATAAAATTAAGTTATCAAGTTTCCCTTGCTCCTGATTAACAATTTTTCTGAGGTTATTTAATTGCGTCCAACTCATTCTTTCGGGCTGTAGATTAGGATTTAAAACTTGTTGAGCAGTTCGATACATCGCACCAGAAGGAAGCCCTAAAAAATCATCTTGAAACCAGCCTTCTTGTTGTTCAATCTCAGCTTGAGCGTTATTAGAATTGAGCTGAAAACTGTCTGAAACTCGAAATCCCCAAACTGCTAAATTATGATAAATCCCTTCATAATTAACAGGTTTAGAACCAATTCCTCGCTCATATAAATTCTCAGTCTTGTTCATAAATTGCATCAATAAACTAGGAAATTGAATCATCCATTCCCTCAAATCTACCTCTGTTCCTAGCTCTTTTGCCATCTCCTGAAGAGCAAATTCTAAATTGAGTGGTAACCCACTACCCACAAATTCAGGCACTATAAAATCGCTTTTAAGACTTAAACCCATCGAACGAGCGATCATTACCGGAAAAGACCAATCTGTTCTAAAAATTGCTCCGCTTTGAAATCCTTGGGTTAAACTATCACCAATCGCTACCAGTTTAGCCATAATTTCTACCTTAATTATTAGATCGGTTTCATTAAATAATTATTTGTTCTCTATTGATATACTTAAAATTAAAGCAATATCAGGATAATTCAAGTAAACCGTTATCAAATTATTTTTGAGCCGCAAAATAATTAATCATGACAGAGTTTATTTCCGCTGTTAAACCCATCAAATTTACCTAAATCATCCTATATTACCGCCTATTTTCTATATAATCAAATATCAATCACAAGTCAAAAATTAATGACTGGGTCTCCATAATTGTTGCCATAATTGTTGCCATCTTGTTCGCAAGTATAAAATTAAGGGAAATTGATAGGCTTCTGTCACCATCCAAATCACCATTGTTAAATGGGCGGCTAATGTAATTCCTGCCCAAATTAGTGGAAACCAGACCCATCGACTCCCAGAAACAGGAGGAAATAATAATCCAGAAACCGCAATGAGTCCGGGTGGTATCAGTACTAATACAACAGCCAAAAACCAGTATATCCAACTAATCTCCATTTCACCTAAATGTTGTCCTCTCCAATGTTGACCTGTCCATCGCCAAGTAATTGAGGGTTCACGATCTACCATTTTAAGTAGCTTTTGATTTTCATCTAGGGTAAAAATATGGCGGCAAATATCGCAACCGAACGCCTCAGTCAAGGTAATTGGGGTTAAGTCACCACACCGACAAGCTGGGCAAGGATAAGTTTGATCGTGATTAAATTCTGGGTAGCTGTCTGTAGGTATTGACATTTTTACTTCACTTGTAAAGAAATCTGAGTTAAATTCTTAATGTTTTTTTTAGATTAAATGTTGATAATTTATCACACCACTAGAATATATTAACGCTTAACTGCAAGAGCTGCTAGAAACCGATTCTAAATGGTAGATTCTTTTTCTACTTCCTAATATCTTTTCCCTCAAATCATCAATCAATAATAAACTAAAACACAGAGGAAACCTGGAAAACTAACACAGGGTATGGTAATAAATTGAGAGAGAAACGAAAGAAGGCAGAATTTCTGATGACAACTCAACTCGACAATCCTCAAAAATCACCCATCCCAGTCATTGTCAACGGCGCAGGGGGTAAAATGGGTCGTGAGGTGGTTAAAGCGATCGCATCCTCTCCAGATATGACCCTGCTCGGGGCGATTGATAGTAACCCCAACTGTGCCGATCAAGATGCTGGAGAATTGGCGGGTATTGGGGCGTTGGAAGTGCCGATCACTTCAGATCGAGAAGGGACTTTAGTGATGGCGGCTCAGGAAAAACAGCCCCCCGTGATGGTCGATTTTACCCATCCTGATTCAATTTATGAGAATATTAGAGCGGCAATTGCTTATGGGGTGCGTCCGGTAGTGGGCACAACTGGGTTAAGCGCTAAACAAATTCAAGACTTAGCAGAATTTGCTGACAAAGCCAGTATTGGCTGCTTAATTATTCCTAATTTTTCGATTGGAATGGTATTGTTACAACAAGCCGCAGTCACCGCTTCTAAATATTTTGATCACGTTGAAATTATTGAATTGCATCACAATCAAAAAGCAGATGCACCCAGTGGAACCGCAATTAAAACGGCTCAAATGTTAGCAGAAATGGGGAAAAGTTATAATCCTCCCAGTGTGAAAGAAACAGAGAATATCCCAGGAGCCAGAGGCGCAAATGCAGATGAACAAATTCGGATTCATAGTGTGCGTTTACCCGGTTTAATTGCTCATCAAGAAGTTCTATTTGGCGCATCAGGTCAACTTTACACATTACGCCATGATACGACAGATCGCTCTAGTTTTATGCCCGGTGTGCTGTTATCGGTGCGTAAAGTTTTGGAGTTGAAAACATTAGTGTATGGACTAGAAAAGATTTTGTAAACCTAACTATTTTTATTCCTTGTTTAACCCTCAGCAGTCAGCCGGACTTAAATGAAATGCAACATTTCTCAGCAGCTTTTATTCTTTTCTGACCCATGGCATCAAGTGCATCATGTAATCTTGTTTCCCAATGGGTACACCCGCCATGGGAAGAATGTCGTAAGCCGTAACCAGATGAAAGTAAAAGTTCGCAATGAGAAATTCATTGATATAGGCACTGCCAGATAACTCAATATAGAGGCTTTCACCCAAATCAATCCGTGTTACTTCAGCTAGCTTGGCATCTTCAATATTAATACTATCAATACTAACAAGCAGTTCATTCGTGTTTGCAATGTGATTGTATGCTTGCCCCAGAGAGGTAACATTTGGGTCTAAATTATTTGCAGGTTTATGATCGCACCAGAGCGCAAAGTTTCGGGGTTGGTTGCAGGTGAAAGCAATCTGTGTACCGAAGGGAAACATATCGGCTATTATACGATTTTGAAGAAACGACTCATCATTACAAAAATGAGTTTGAGCCGATTTCAGGAGATGTTCAAGCGTTGCTAAGCGGCTTTGGAAAAGGGATCGGATTGAATCTATATTCTGATTTTGCATTTTATAAACCCTATTTGTACTTAGAACTTATTACAGCCTCAGCCGTCTACTCAAGTGATTTATTATGTTTATATTTATCTTCAGTTTTGTATGAGCAAAATATGTGGTTTCATTTGTAATAAAATAGCTTCTTCTTGTGAATTCATTCTAATTTTTAATTTTTCTTTCCCCTGCTCATTAATTAATGATATGTCATCAAAATCTAACTTGGACAACTGATAAATTATTTGATCTTTATATATGAGTTCTATTGAAATCTTTTTAGATGATGGAGCTATTGTAAAAATAAGAACTAGGTCATCTTTTTGAACAGTATATCTTAAAATGTTGTATGGCTAATTTAACCACTCCTTATCAACTAATTCAGGCTCAACTTCAAAAAAGCTAAGTCATTCATAATCTTTGATTGTAACCGAACTCATATACTTTTTTAACCTAACTCATAATTGTACCGCAGTTGCTGGAGCATATTGAATTATTGGTATTTTACTACAAAGCAGTTGCCTATTTCTTAAATGAACTAGAATCACTTTTTCCTGTTCTCTAAATTATTATAAAATACTGAGAATTTTAAGAAGGAAATGTCAACTTTATTCTATGGAAAATATGTCTGTATTTATACAGGTGTAGGTGCTAATGTTTTACCCACTTTCATTCCCTTATTTATCAATTAAATTACCGCAGATTCTAACATCTGAATCGTTCCTTTTTCAGCGTCTATTTCCACTTCAATCCCAATGGGTAAGGTAAATTTATTACGAATATGTCCAATCATTGAACCATACCAAGCGGGTATTGCTAACGGCTGAATTTGATCGAGTAACACTTGCCATAAACTGAGGGAAGGTTCGTTTCCTTCTCCTTTTGTACAGCGCGTACATTGTCCGAAAATAAAGCCGGAAAGCTGATTTAAAATACCAGCCAGCTTGAGATGATTTAGCATTCGATCAATTCGATAAATATCTTCTCCAATATCTTCAATAAATAAAATAGTATTGTTCCAATTAGGTAAATAATGCGATCCCACTAAGGCTGAAATGACTGATAAGTTTCCTCCGATTAATTTTCCCCTGGCTATTCCTGGATAAATCGTTTCTACCCGCACTCGTGATGGATTTTTATATAAAATTTTCTCCCCTTGAAATAGTAAGCGCTGCCAATAGTCTACAGAAAATGAATTCCAAATTGAGATTCCAACTAATCCATGAAAAGTTGATAATTTAGTTTGACTATAAATCGCTAATAATAAAGCGGTAATATCGCTATAGCCTAAGATAATTTTCGGATTGTTTTGAATTAAATTATAATCTAATAACTCTAAAATTCGACCACTACCCCAACCGCCATTTGTCGCTAAAATTGCTTGAATTGAATCATCTGCAAACATGGCATTAATATCATTAGCCCGATTGATATCAGATCCAGCTAAATATCCATATTCATCTAAAACAGTAGCATAATTTTTCACTTTTAGTCCAAATTGAGCTAGCTGAAATTTAATATATTTTAAGTCTGATTTATTAATAGAACTTGCCGGACTGACTAACCCGATAGTGTCACCGATTTTAAGGCGTTGAGGTTTAATAATTGTAGGAGAATTTGAGGTAGCAAGAGCCGGAATTTGTGTTTTTAAAAACGTTAATCCTAAGCTTTGTAATAATTGACGACGATTGAGCATGAATCATAATTAAATCAACTTAAAACATGATACAATAATAAAAATAGCTTCATTGATTATGGCACTGAATTAGGTATTTATTGCTGATTTTTTACCCATGACTCGATAAACATTCACAAGTTGTCGCTTTCCTTTTAAAGGTAGCGGCCCCCAGGATTCCACTTCAAATAGACCTTCAATATATTCTAAAGTTTGCTGAGCAATTAAAACTCGACAGATGCTGATTTGTCGATCTTTATAACAGCTTTCTAAACGAGAAGCAATATTGACACTATCCCCCAATAAACCATATTCTAGCCGATCTTTTCCCCCTAAACTTCCCGCCACAATTGGGCCTGTAAAAATTCCTACCCGCATTTGAATTGCAGGTAAACCTCGCTTTTTCCAGTCTTTATTCAGCCGCTTCAACTGTTGGCTAAACTCCAAACCACAACTCACTGCTGCTTCAGCGTTTATCGCAATTTCCTTGTCTGTTTGTTGGGTGACAGGCACACCAAATGCCGCCATAATTCCATCCCCCGTAAACTTATTAATAATACCGTGATGGCCTTGAACTGATTGAGTCAAAGCGCCTAAATATTCATTCAGCCACTCCATTAATTTTTCGGGTGACATTTGTTCAGAAACAGTACTAAAATTTTTAATATCTGTAAATAGCATCGTCGCAATGATTCGCTGTCCCGGTAAAATACCATCAGATAATAAGCGATCGCGATTTTCCCACAGCGCCTTAGCCACCTCTGGAGAGGCATTTTGTCCGAGTAAGCGCATCATCATTTGTTGCTGTTGCTGGGCGCGAAAGGCACGATATGCAATCACTAAACCCGGTGCGAATAATATCCCTAAACTGGGACAGATCACAGGAATCCATTGAGATCGTAGAAAGCAAAGATAAGAGAATGTCACCAGTAAACTAAGCAACAGTGGCGTTCCGAAACCTAATACAATCGGATTACGACTCCACATCCCCAAGGTTGCGCCTAAAAATATCCAGCCGATTAACCACAAAATCTCAATCCATTCTGGCCAAAATTGAAACAATTGGCGCGTACCATTGACTGCATCCAAAATCTGACTGACCATGTGAGCATGAATCGAAACCCCTGGCATTTTAGGATGGTTTTTTTCAGCCGGACTATAAGGAGTGAGAAAAATATCCTTAGCACTGGGTGCAGTAGTACCAATTAAAACAATTTTGTCTTTAATCCAGCTCGATTCAATCCGTCCGTATAAAACTTGGGTAATGCTAACAGTACGAGCAACATTTCTGGCGCTGCGATAATCTAATAACTGTTGATATCCTAAATCCTCAACTGTTTGATATCCTCCGTCTGTTTTTTGCAGAGGCGACAACGCAGCTTTTCCCCAAAGAATAACATCGGGATCTGTTGGGCTATTTTCTGGGTAAATTTCTTGGTCAGCGAGATATTTTAGAGCCAGTTGCAAAGAAAACGAGTAGAAATTTCCGGCTTCTGTTTCAGCAAATAATAAATTGCGGCGCACTACCCCATCGGGATCAGAAATTAGACTATCATTAAAACCAATTCGTTCGGCGGGGACTCCTGGAGGCGCAGCAATTTGAGTGGTTTCTCCATTACCTAGGGTTTGGATAGCGACGATATTATCATTGTTCTCAAATTGCTGTCGTAACCGTTGATATCCGGGTTCGTAGCGAATATCGCGATAGATATCTAAACCAATGACAGAGGGTTCGTATTGAGATAACTTTTCAATCAATCGAGCAATGATTTCATCAGATAGAGGCCAACGATTAAATGCCCGTATATCTTCTTCTGTAATTTCAACGATTAACAATCGAGAATCTGCACCCAAATCAGGCCGCCATCGGATCATTTGATCATAGATGTTTAGCTCTAAAGGTTGCAGTAAACCCAACTGAGTAATGCTCAGCAGCAAAATACTGCAAAGAGTGGTTGCCAATACAACCACTTGTCTACCTTTTAAATCAGGCCATTTCTTGATCCATTGTCGTAAGGTTGAAATCCTCACAGGTATCCTCAATCCTTTATCAAGCCAACACAATTCTGGCATCGTTTCTGACTTAATTCCAATGGCCGATCAATCCGGAGGCTATGCACCTCAATCCGGATAAATTTTAAATTTGTCATTGTTTATGAGTTCCCCGCTTCTGTGAATATCGGCTAAGCATCTGTAGTTCAAGGGTGACAAGAGAACGCTAAAGTAGAGAACACATGGACTGAATATTTAAGTACAAGAACTGGGTCAAGCTTAAATGTATGAATAACTAGAACAACAGGCGAAGAACGAGAGAGTTCAATAAAAAAATTCTCCTTCTTCGTCTGCGATATACTATGAAGCTGAAGCTACTATGACTTAATCTGTTTAATTAGCAATTGTGCGATCGCCTGTAATTGCTTTTTATTGAAGGTTTTTAGCAATACTTTAACTGCTTCTTTGGGATCGGCTGGAATTGTAATTTCTCCATCCGCAGGTTTAGTACCAGAAGCGAGTTTTTGTAAAGCGGCACTCGGTGCAATAGCACTCCCTTTCCCGGCTTCTAATAGTTTTCCAGCCTGCTGTAACTCCTTAACTACGATATTGGCTAGATCTTTGTAAGAACTTTGGGGATTTTTGATGGCAGCCTGTATGGTTTTCACCAGGTTTTGCCAAGGTTCAACACCCGAACCAATTTTAGTTAAATATAAGGATAGCTTCAAAAGCTGCTGACGAGAAGCCGTAGAGGGTGGTTTTTTGAACAACTGTAGCATCGACTTGAGGACTTTTGTTATAGTCGCTGAAGCACCCGGCACAGCAGCAGTGGGTTTTGCTGTTGGTTGAGGGGCATTCATCAGGGTTTGAAGATGCTTTTCCAGTTTCTCATAGACAGGAAGAGAAGCAACAGCAATTTTCTCCCCCATCTGCGGAGATAACCCAGAGGCACTCTGGCAACGACCAATCAAAGTCTTAATGACTTCGTAGCCTTTACTCGAGAGGGTTAGAGCGGTAGAATCAACTTTAATGGGAGTATCTTTAACAGACTTGAAGCAATCTTCTAGACGTTTAGAGACCTTATTGATACTACTGAGACTCGGTACGTCTTTCATCAACATTGCTGAGCCACCCTTGAGAGAGTGAGCCGCCCGATACATTGCAGTAATTCGCTCTCGGTCTGAATCTGCCATAATTGCAGGTAGATTTTTCAGGCCTTTCTCTAAGGTGTCGAGGTGCTCTTGAGCTTCCTCCATGAAGATGCCAAAAATTTTTCGATACTGGTCTTGATCCGTCGGCACGGCTACCCTCCTATCAATCTCTATTCCAAGCGGAGCATTACCTTACGTTGTTTATCATAGTCTACTAATCACCTCAACTGTCACTGATTGCTCGGGCAATTTTTTTTAGTCATCTGTAGACGTGCTTGCCGTGAGTACAATTGATGTAGTCCTTAGTATTGCCTTCGACAACCCCTACAATACCTTAATTCTATCAAATTCTGACTATTGTTTTTTACGTTTTTTACATTGAATTGCTAATGTTGATTTTATGATGAGTTGTTTTGAGATTGATATATATTGGCGATCAATTTTTTTAGATGGGTGAGAATGCTAATCAAAATCAATCAGGTTTCTAGAATCAATTATTCTGCACTCAACTCACCCGAATATTGCCCATTAAGCGATCCAATTTTTTGCCCGTCCAACCGCTTTTTGCCAGACAATAAAATTCTCTTGGGCGGCTGTTTTGCCTTGAGCGGGTTCAAATACCCGATCAATTTGACGAAGAGTTACGAGTTCGGTATAATCTTGCCAAAATCCCACGCTTAAACCGGCTCCGAAAGCTGCCCCTTGTGCTGTTGCATCTGTAATTTTAGGGCGTTCAACCGGAATACCCAAAGCATCGGCTTGAAACTGCATTAAAAAGTTATTTTGACTCGCGCCACCATCAACTTTTAACAACGAAACTGAGATTTGACTATCGCGGTTAATAGCATCAACCACTTCTTTAACTTGATAGGCCATCGCCTCGAGTACTGAGCGCACCATGTGTTCTCGTTTGACACCACCAGTAATACCAATAAATGCCCCACGAGCGCTCATATCCCAGTGAGGTGCACCCAACCCACTCAAAGCCGGAACGAAGTACACACCATTAGTATCAGGTACCTGCAGGGCTAAGGGTTCAGTCTCCGCCGCACTACGGATCAGTTGTATGCCATCGCGTAGCCACTGAATACAAGCCCCAGACGTAAACATTGCCCCTTCTAAGGCAAAGTAGGGTTGTTCTTGGGTGGTTGTCCAAGCAACAGTAGATAATAATTGATTATGCGATCGCTCCACTTGATGTCCAGTTTGTGCCACTAAAAAACACCCTGTGCCATAAGTACATTTTAGTAGACCGGGTTGATTACAACCATGAGCAAATAAAGCCGCTTGTTGATCGCCAAAAATTGCGGTGATGGGAATAGCGGCATCAAGAAAATCAACTTTTGTTTCCCCAAATTGACTTAAACTCGGTTGAATTTTTGGCATCATTTGGGATGGAATACCAAACAATTTTAATAAATCTTGATCCCAGTCTAATGACTCTAAATTCATCAACATCGTTCGACTGGCATTACTATGATCGGTGGCGTGAACTTTTCCCCCCGTTAAATTCCACAAAAGCCAAGTATCAACCGTTCCCGCTAAGACTTGATTATAGTTAATATTGGGTTTATTCGTTTTTACCCAATCTAATAACCAGGCTAATTTTGTGGCGGAAAAATAGGCATCTACCACTAAACCTGTGCGTTTTTGAATGTCATCTGTTTTACCTTGATCTGCTAACTGACGACACATCGCAGCCGTACGCCGATCTTGCCAGACAATAGCGGGGTGAAGGGGAACTCCTGTGGTTTTATCCCAGAGTAGACAGGTTTCTCGTTGAACCGTTAAACCAATTGCTGCGATCGCTGAAGCTGATATTTGAGCTTGTTGTAATGCTTGTTGGAAAACAAGACAAGTATCTTGCCAAATTTCTAACGGATCGTGTTCTAACCAACCGGGTTGAGGATAATATTGAGTTAATTCTTTGTAGGCTTGAGCGACTACATTTCCCGTATTATCAAAGATTAAGGCTCGGTTTCCTGTGGTTCCCAAGTCGAGCGCTACAACATACTGAGATCCGTTCTGGGTCATAATTTTTTTAATCCCTTATTTTCTGACAGTATTTTCCCGCTAAGGTGATCGCAATTTACCAAATTCTTTGATCCCTATGGCGATATCTTCACGTTTCTTTAAATTTTTTAGGTTCAAATAACGATATTCTATTCAATCTAGTTTTTAAGATGGGTAAATAATCAAGGATAAAAAACTATTCTTATTGATTTAAATCAAAAATTTATTTTTTTTATCGATTAAAAATTATCTTAAATAGCTATTATGAATAATTTTAGCTTATTTATCTTAAAATATTCAAGTTTACACTGTGACGTATTGCTTTATCCCAGAATAACAGAATAATTACACCAAGCTAGCTCTATTTTTTTCAGGTTAATCGATTTAATTTATACTCAATCAACGATAATAATATAAATTATAGGGCGATTTAATCACCGCCCAAAAATGTATTAATTACTTCCTAATAAACAAGCAAGCAAAGCCTTTTGTGCATGCATTCGATTTTCTGCCTGATCCCAAACTCGCGACTGTTTCCCTTCAATTACCTCATCTGTGATTTCTTCATCTCGGTGAGCAGGTAAACAATGTAAAATAATCGCATCATCTGCTGCTTTATTCACCAGTTCTTGATTAACTTGATAGGGTTGAAAAATTTTAATCCGAGCGGCAGATTCTTCCTCTTGTCCCATGCTCGTCCAAACATCAGTATAGAGAATATTTGTGCCTTTAATTGCCTCTGTTGGATCATCGCTCACTGTAACTTCTGTCTTATTATTCGCAATTTCAATAGCCTGATCAACGATATCGGCATCTGGTTGATACTCTTTTGGGGTCGCAATTCTCACATTCATTCCCATCATCGCACAACCCAATAATAAAGAATGCGCCATATTATTTGCACCATCTCCAAAGTAAGTTAAAGTTAACCCTGAAAATCGATTAAAACATTCATAAACAGTCATTAAATCTGCTAAAACTTGACAAGGATGTTCTCGATCAGTTAGCGCATTAATCACTGGAATTTCTGCATAATTGGCAAAAGTTTTTAAATCTTTTTGTTCAAATGTCCGAATTGCCATAATATCTAAATAGCGATCTAAAACCCTAGCTGTATCCTGCAAAGGTTCCCCTCGACTCACCTGAGTCACGCTGGGGTTAAGATCAATTACTTGTCCGCCTAACTGATACATTGCCACAGTAAAACTAACCCGAGTCCGGGTAGAAGCCTTAGAAAACATCAACCCTAACACTTTGTTGCGTTGTAGCTTTATCATCCCAGACTTAAGCTGGCTTGCCAGTTGTAGCAAACTTTGCAGTTCTTCGACCGTCACATCTGCTAAACTTAATAGATCTCGTCCAATTAATGATTCCATTTGTCCCTTTGATCGTAATTTCAGTCTATTGCCAAGTTTGGCTTGCTGAATAAAATAGCATTATCTCTGATTTATTATTCGTTGTTTGTCATTGATTGTGGATGATTTAAAGAGAAAGTCAGCCTTATTTTATTAATAAGGTCAGCTTATTTAAATTAATATAAATGAGAATGTAGCTTATATCTTGGTTAGACTGAATGATTTTGAAACATATAGTATTTTGAAACAATAGAGATAAAATCATCTCAAGATAGATGCCAATTTAAGCTCACTTTAATCTAAACTAATATCCTCACAAAGCTAAGAGACTAAGTTGTTGAACATTTCAATCTAGATTAAAGATTTCTTTGTAAATTTTGTTTATAACTTTTATAAACTTATTATTATTCGCAATTAACCCAGCAGCATCAACTATCAGACTAGCTGGGTTGTGAAAGATTGACGATCGATCATATATTATTTGTTGTATAATGTGTGATACCTCTCATCTCTTCGCCCTCCGATCCCTGACAAAAGATTCAACTCAGAAATTAGTTAATTTTATGGGTTGACAATTGCGATATGATCTGAATCAACCCAATTTATGCATAAAAAATAAAATTTGTCAAGACTGATTTGAACAAAAAATGGATATAATAATATTGATTTATTACAAATCCGAAATAAAACGATTTCATTTCTACAAATGAAAACAATAACTTTATCTATTTCTTCTTGAGCAGAAAACAGTAATAGTGGTAATAGGGTTTACAACGACTGTATTCCCTGAAGACCAGAACCTAACCTCTTATGAATGGACTAATAAGTAGTGTAGCTCCTACTTGCTAGTCCATTTTGTGATGGGAATATGAGTAGAATATACCTGAATTCATCTGAAATAACGCCACATCAGTGATTCTGTCGGTTGAAATCTTGTCACCATATCAAATTAGATTGCTACAATGTGAACAATATCATATAACGTAGCTATTTTGCATTAGCGCTTATCAAATTGAAAATCACAGGATATTCCAAAACAAATGTTAATTAATAGCTTTTTGGGGTGAAATCATTAACAATGAACCATGTTGAATATTTAGTTAGATTAGCTGATATTCTAGTCACTCGTAAGAGCGGGACATCACTAAACTACGTTCAAAAAGTAATACTCAATGAATCTTTACAAGATGCCAAGAAAACCTACGATCAAATTGCACTCGAAGCAGGTTATTCCGCCAGCTACATTAAAAATGGGGTAGCACCCAAATTATGGCAAACTTTAACAGAAGTGCTACAGGAAAAAGTCAGTAAAACAAATTGTCGCTTTATCCTCTCACAAGCTTTACAAAATCCGACTCAGGCGATATTACCCAACTTACTTGAACCCATTGATTCGGTTAATTTAGAGCCTCCCGAAGGACAAGTTCCCCTCGCTTCTAAATTTTACATTGAGCGATCGCCAGTCGAAGCACTAAGCTATCAAGAAATCACTCAGCCACGGGCATTACTACGAATTAAAGCCCCTCGTAAGATGGGAAAAACTTCATTAATGGTGAGAGTGTTAGAGGCAGCCCGACAACAGCAGTTTCAAACTGTTAAAATCAGTTTAAATCGGGCAGGAAGCTCTATATTTAACTCAACAGAACGGTTTTTGCGATGGCTGTGCGCCAATACAGCCCGACAACTGGGGATAGATGCTCAACTCGATGAATATTGGGATGAAGAGATGGGATCCCTCGTCAGCGCCACAATTTACTTTGAAACATACATCCTACAGCAAATTCAGACTCCTCTGGTTTTAGCAATTGATGAAGTCAATCAACTGTTTGAATATCCAACTTTAACCCGAGATGTTTTAGCTTTGTTGCGTTCTTGGCATGAAGAAACCCGTGATACTTCAGTTTGGCGAAAGCTACGATTTGTTATTGTCAATTCCACAGAAGTTTATATACCCATCAATAGCCATCAATCCCCATTTAATGTCGGTTTAGCAATAGAGTTACCCCCGTTTACATCTTCCCAAGTTGAAGAATTGGCATTACGCCATGAGTTAAGTTTATTTGAGTCTGAACTGAGCCAATTGATGAATTTAGTGAATGGCTTACCTTATTTAGTTCGTTTAGGATTTTATCATTGTATTCAACAGAATATCAGTGTCAGTCAGTTACTAAAAACAGCAACTTACTCAGACAGCATCTATACTCGTCATCTACATATTCAGGCGGAGTTTCTCCAGCGTTATCCTGATTTAGCCGCAGCCTTTGATCAAATCCTGTGTGCAAATCAACCCATTACCATTGATCCCATCAAAGGGTTTAAATTGAAAAGCATGGGACTGATCAACTTGGATGGTGAAAAAGCCACCGTGAGTTGTGGTTTATATCAGCAGTTTTTCCGTCAATATTATAATTTAGCCTACGCCTAAGATCATTCCTAACAATGCCTTGAAACCCTGTGTCTATGAACCCTTTTTTTAACTACTAATCAATCGTTTTATTTTTAATAAAAATAGAGAAATTTATATTAATAATCCCCCTGTAGATCAGGGGGAAATAATAACGGAGAAATAATAACTCAGTAACTTAGCTTAGTGATTCGAGATAATCCCGTACTCGGTTGCGGCGTTTGGGTTGACGTAGTTTTTGCAGAGCTTTCGCTTCAATTTGGCGAACTCGCTCCCGAGACAATTCTAAGGCACGACCAATTTCAGCCAGGGAATAAGGATGACCATCTCCTAATCCGTAGCGCATCAGAATAACATCCCGTTCTCGACTGGTTAAATCCGCTAAAAGATGTTGTAAATCTCGTTGGAGTGATTCCCGCATCAAGATTTCTTCTGGGGAAATCTCCTCAGTTTCCAGTAAATCTCCGAGTTCAGTATCTTTATCACTCCCGACTTTTGTTTCTAGAGAAACAGAACGAGGAACCCGCAATAACACTTCCCTCACTTGTGCCGCTGTCATATTTAATTCTGCACCAATATCATCAATGGTTGCAGTGCGACCTTTTTCTTGAGAAATTTTACGTTGCGCCTTTTTAATCTTGTTGAGTTTTTCTGTAATATGAACAGGAAGGCGAATCGTACGACTTTGAGTAGCGATGGCGCGAGTAATTCCTTGACGAATCCACCAATAAGAATAAGTACTAAAGCGATACCCTCGAGTCGGGTCAAACTTTTCTACAGCCCGCTCTAAGCCGAGAGTCCCTTCTTGAATTAAGTCTAATAATTCTAATCCGCGATTCTGATATTTTTTAGCAACAGAAACAACTAAACGCAGGTTTGCCTTAATCATGTGATCTTTGGCACGAATTCCTTGTGTTTGAATTTGCTCAAGTTCTTGGGTACTGATACCCGCCAGCTCTGCCCAACAGCGTTTTCCAACCGCTAACATGGGTTTAAGTTGAGCATTGTCAATGTCTGCCGTTTTGGCCCATCTTTCAAAAGAAGGTCGATGACCTAACTGAGCAGCGAGTTGATCTCGTGTCTGAATCAGCTTAACATAGATATGAAGAGTAATTAAACCAGCACAAAGGGACAGATTGTAGTTAAACGCCTGTTGCATCACACGGTGGCTGACAGGAAACTGAGCCAGTTGAGCATAAAGCTGACAGAGCATCCCATCATCTTCTGTGATGGTATCACGCAGTTCAATCAGCCTTAAGTAGCGCTGAACTTTCTGAGCTTCTGCAACTTCTTCATCGCGTCCGAGTAAACGTACACGACCAATTTCTTGGAGGTACAAACGAACCATGTCAGTAGTGCGACGGTTTGAGGTTGTGGCAGATTTTGTCTTTTCAGCGGACCTGTTGGTTGAGCTAGTTGTAAGATCTTGAGCATCGAAGTCAGTTGCAGAATCCATTTCATCAGATGAGTCGACATCAGTCCCTAACTTCTGATCTAAATCGTTATCAATAGTCATTTTATTGGTGGCTGGCATAGTTATTCTCTCGATTGCTCCAGTAACGTGAGGCTGCATGTACAGGGGTCTGTTGTAATTTAAGATGCCCACAATTGATCAACTGTCTATCATTGCACCCTGCTGATATTTTTATGCTTTAGCGACTAATCGCTATCCCCTGTCATATGTATTACTCTGGGCGTTGCCTGTAAGTGGTATTCAGGCGGTAGGCATCAAAATATAGTAGATGATGGCTGTTCACGGTGACTCTCTCTAGCTTATTTTTTAGTATATGGGTACTCAATCAATAAAGAAGTGACCGTTATCAAGTTTTAAATTAATCTTTGTCACTCTAGATATGGGTTCGAGATCACTGTAGTGAAATCTGGAAATTTTGCCTAAACGTTACATGACTTCAGACATTTGTAGTGATGTCAGACCTGAAATCATTAGTCAGAACTGATTTAATTGTTGTTTTGCACTATTGCTCTGGGAAAGATAGCAAAGCAGTCAGCCTGGAATTTAAGCGTCAATCACAGAAGTTGGAGAATTGATATAACAATACTTTAGCGATATATTTGTCGGTTTATTGTGATCTGTATCACTGCTAAAAGTCATAATCTCACTTCGTTCTGCTTGGAAATTGAAAGCTATTTCCGTTAACAATATAATCAGGATCTTACTCTAAAAAAAATAATCCATCTTTAACCTAAAGATAGAGATCATATATTGTTCTGTTATACAAAGATAGTTTATCTCATTCTACGGGACTGACGGGGCTCGAACCCGCAACTTCCGCCGTGACAGGGCGGTGCTCTAACCAATTGAACTACAGTCCCTTATTTTTCAAGCCAATTTCTATTATGCAGGTTTTCAGCCTGAGTGTCAATAGATTTTCTCAAAAAAAATTTTCTGGGGAATTTTGCAAGAAAAGGGCAAACGAGTCCATCTGCCCTTATTGTGTATCAATAGTTGTGTTACAGCTCTTAATCGTTTGAATCAGATGGTTTCTGGTTTTGTGAGTTGGGCTTTGTTCTCTGAGGCCAAGCCGCCATTGTCCAAGTTAAATCCACCATTAATGCTTTTGCTAAAGCTTTCAACTCGGGATTCGATTCTGACTGTTGTATTTTAGGGATAGGTTTTTGTTGATCATCTGGATCATCACTCATAAAAAGGCTCCTTTTACGGGGTTGATACAAATTATTTATTATAAAATTGTCATATTTTTTATTAGAATATGGTGTGATCGAAATCTGTTTTTAATCTAATTTCAATCACAATTATAGTAAACAATCTGATAATTATATTTTCAATACTATTCTTGATTATTCCGGAATTTTCTTGATAAAAAGGGGACAATTTGCCTCATTGTTGGCTCCGTTCCGATGACACCTCGTTCACATTCATTCAATCCTATCTATTTTTAAACCCAAGATGATAACCACATTCTTAATTTCCACCCTTCTAGAGTTAATGGAAGACCCAAATAAATAGGACACCAAAAAATAAACGTAAAAATTGATCCAAAAATAAGACTCAAGCCCATGACTCGTAAATAATTGTGAGAACTATATAACCACCGCTCAATCCACCAAGATAAAAGTAAAATAGTAAATGCTAAAGTACTGATATAGTGATAAATAAAAGTACAACGAGATACAATTGCCCAAGGTAGGAAATTAGCCAGTGCATTAGTACAAAGATAAAACAAAATCCAATATTCAGCCACGGGTAAAAGCCGAACATTTAGAATATTTTGAGATAAGGATATCCTCTGCCAACTTTGCCATTTTATATTGATCCAGATTCCAACTCGTTTCAGTAAAAACCATATAGATAGCAGTAATGCTAGAGTAGATAACCACCATAATAATGGGTTTCCCATACCATTAACGGCATATATAATCGGTAATTGTGTATTTTCTAGGGGTAGAAGAGATAAGTTGATTTGTTCTGTATTTTCAACCTTTTCAAAGAAGTAAGCAATAGGTCTCATCATCAACGGCCAAGTATACCATTTAGAGCAATAAGGATGAATCTCTGTGCCATCTCCTAAATTGCGATGAAAGGTAATCATTTGATCGTGAAGTTTCCAAAATCCCGGAGTTGGATTGAGTTGTAAATGGGGAATCCAAGTTAATAGATAAATAATTATAGGCAGAATCACTAAAGTTAATAATAATTGAATTATTGTCAATGCCCTCAAGCGTTGCAAAGGAGATCTCAGCGTTAAATCAGCAGAATTAGATGAGATCAAATAGGGCACTATCCAAATTGTAATTAGGAAAATATAAATTCCAAGTAAAAAGCCTAAACCGTTCCATTTTACGGCAACTGTCGCCCCGAAATTAATCCCGGAAAAAATTAAATAAATCCCACGAAGTTTTCCCTGCTTATTTAATGCTAAAATTAAACAGAGATGAGCAACCAATCCAAAAAAAACAAGATAAATACTACTAAGAGCATAACGAGATTCAACTAAAAATAAACCCTCGACCGCCATTAATAACGTGGCAATGAAACAATAGCTACGTCGATGAGTGAGTTGATAGGCAATTGCTCCCACAATGAGCGGAATGAAAGAGCCAGTTAAGGCATTAAACCAGCGATAACTCCAGGTTGAAAGGGTAGCTCCTGCTAAATTATTAACCGTGTCTTGTCCAAAGGGAAAATAAGATCCAATCCAAATCCCAATTGCAATTAAATATTGAGCCAGAGGTGGATGAGCATTAAAAAAAGGCGTTTGCGTTAAATAATTATTGCCAAATTTAGCATAATAAACTTCATCAAAAACTAATGTATTAAAACGACTCAGTCCCCAAAATCTGAGAATGAGGGAAATTAAAAAGATCCCGATCATTCCTAACTGAAAGCCAGAATATCTTGGCCTCAACCATTGACCGAAAAAGCGCATAAATATAAAATAGAGACGCTTTGGTTAAACGCCTCTATAATGACTAATTGTTAGCTATTCATCTACTATTATTGAAGATTCTCTGTCCGATCAATATCAATCATTTCAGCTTCTTGTTGTTGTAATAATTGCCGTTGTCTTTCCCGAAATTCTGTAGCGGCATCCTGAATACTTTGATTTTGACGCATTTGAATCGCTTCATAATCAATATTAAAACCCCCCTGTTGGGCTTGATGAATCAAATCAGAAATCATATTTGGATTTATACCATTATCAGATTGACCTTCCACATTTCGACGATTAAAATCTGTTAAAGGATCAGTACTTTCTTGGTATTGTGCCATACTGGCTTGACAGAAGATAGCAGCACTCATCCCTAATGCTGTTAAAGTTAACCCCGCCAGTCTCACACCGAATTTAAAATTAGACATTTTTATATCCAATAACTTTAGAAATATTTTAACCCCTCAGATTTATCCAAGGGGTATCTAATTTTATCAAGTTTTCACGGACATACAAAACTCTAAGCAAACCGACGACGTAACAGGGGTTGGATGATTAATAACGCAACTAACGCAAATCCAGATAACACCAACAATGCCGCCCCAAATGTGACGTTACCAAACGGTGCCGCCATCACAATACTATTGAAAGCCCACTCACCGTGAGTATATAAATAGCGAATAGGTTCAATAGCGTAACTCAACGGGTTGAGACTGGCAACCCATTGTAACCAGGTTGGCATAAACGATAACGGCGCTAAAGCTGTGCTAGCAAATAATAAGGGTAAATTGGTGACAAAAATCACGGCAATTAATTCAATGTGTCCCGGCAAAGCAAATGCTAAACCTAAACTTAAACCCGTTACCCCCAAAACCAACAGAAACACAATTAAGCCGATAATACCCAGTCCGCCAATACCCGGTAAACCTGCCCCCATCAATACCCCAGCCGCCACGATAAATGCCGCTTGAATAAAACTGAGGGTGATGATATATATTGCCGAAGCCAACACAATAGAAAAGCGAGAGGCCAGAGGCGCAACCAACAGACGGTTGAGAAAGCCAAATTCTCGGTCAAACATCACGGGTAAACCCGCATTCAACGCCCCTGCAAAGGCGGTAAATACAATGACACCCGCCCCAAGGAATTGGGCATAATTATCCGTTTCGCCGAATAAGCCTTTCGGTGCATTTTGAAACAACGCCCCAAATAAGATTAACCACATCAACGGCTGAATAATCCCCGCAATGAGGGTAGAGGGACGACGTTGCAATTGAATAAACAAGCGCCGAGTTAAAGCTGTGGTTTCTTGAATAATATCTCCTAAAGGACTCGAAGCCGTTGCCTCTGTCCGCGCCGGAGATAATAAGTCAGATGGAACAGACGGTGTACTACTACTCATACTTAGAACATATAGATTACTGTTATCTCTACAGGATAGATCCTATTGTGGCATTAGATGATCGATCTGCGAGTTCGGTCATCGCGCGCGCGTTACGTTATTCTGTATCGCCCTAACAGGATAAAAGAGTCAAAAAAAGGCTATAATCAGACTTGTACTTAAGTCTGTACAACTATTACCATGAATATAGTAAACTTTAGCGAAGCCAGAAACAACTTTAAATCTGTACTAGATAGAGTGGCAAATGATAAAGACTGTACTGTCATTGTGAGAAGAGATGCATATATATGCCGTCGTCATGTCTAAAAGCTATTATGACAGTCTGATGGAAACTGTTTATCTGTTGAAATCTCCTGCTAATGCCCAACATTTAGAAGAAGCGATACGGCTACCGCCACGCTTCGCGACCGCTGAATATAAAACAGGTCAAATACAAGAACACGATTTGATCGATGCGTAGGTTAGCTTGGAGTAGTAAAGCATGGCAAGATTATATTTATTGGCAATTCTCTTGATAAAAAAACTTCTGAATTGAATCAATCGACTGATTCAAGATACTTTATCTAATCCTTTTGAAGGAATTGGTAAACCCGAACCGTTGAGAGAGAATTTGTCAGGCTTTTGGTCGCGCCGCATTGATACAACTCCGGTGTCTTGTCTATGTGATTGATGATGATTATCTAACCATTATTTCGTGTCGTTATCATTACTCAGAGTAATTGGTGGTGTCCGAGAAATGATCTTTAATGTCTTGCAACGTCATAAGGAATTGGAAGGAATGGGTTCAATAATCAAGCGTTGACAAAGTCTTGCGGCACGCAGTATCACCTTGTTTGCGTAACATAACCTCAGTATCCGATAAAGCAAACTCGGAAGGAATAGTTAGGACTTGATCCTGTCCACTTGCTAGTAGAGAAACATGACGTGAGTTTGGCATAAGTAACCTCCTTGTTCTTTTAATTGTCAGAAAATTTGTAAAAATTGCTCTCTAGATTACTATTAGTATTCATCAATTATATTTTTTTTGTAACAGCTTTAAGATTAATGCTAACACCAGAGAAATTGGCTTCAAGTATCATTGTGTGTTTCATACTTTACTAAAACTATTTAATTCATGTTTTTCTTTATAAATTAGCCTTTCCAATCTGCTGCACCCGAATTGTTACACGGCTGGGCAATGAACAAAGCGATATCCAGCATCATACTGGCTTTGCTGACGTAGATGTCCATATTTTTGATCCCACCTACCTCTTTCTAAATCTTCACCTAAACGGGATAGACCACTATTCAGCTCACCAGCATCGATCTTGCTAAACGAAGAAATACCACTGCGAATACCACTCTCTAAATATAGTTCCGGTCGCGCCCAACCAACTGCTGCAAATGAGTCTGACAAGTCATTCGGCAAAGGAAAAGGAATCACATTCACTTCACGATCTCCAAGCGTTTGAATTTCTTCTATCAACGTTGGAATTTGTAAAAATGTAGATTCAACATCTCTAGTAAACGAGGGAAAATACTCGCTCAACCAAAAGCTAGAAATCATCTCTGGAGCGTAGGTAAAAAATACTATTTGCCCATTACCTACAACTCTATCAATCTCATTCAATGCTTGTCGATAATCTGGGAAATGGTGAAAAGCAAGCATGATGATAGCGGCATCCACTCCTTGATCAGATAATGGCAAGCTCTCAGCATATCCATCTAACCATTCAATTGCAGGATGGGAAATCCCTTGATTCCGCATTGTCGCTGACGGCTCAATCGCCAAAACACGATACCCATACTCCGCTAGGACAAGAGCATAAGAACCCGTACCAGCACCGATATCTGCAACAGTAAAAACTTGTGAGGATGCCAAAATCTCTAGCAATTTTTCGGCAATGCGCGGATCGCTTTTTCTAGTTTGGGTATAGGTTTTCCCAATCATGTCATAGAGTGCCATAGTGTCTCCTCAAATCGTTGCAATAAATTTAGCACTTCCTTAATATTTAGCTTCCCTTCAATAGTTTCCAACTACGGCCCAAACAGATATCTGAAAACTACACAACATATAATTGTGCCGCAGTTGCTGAATAATACTTTATTAGTGATATTTTACGGCGAAATAGTTTCCTATGTATTCATCCACAAAATATCTTTCTCTATCCTATTAAACTCGTAAACAACTTCGTGTATATACTAATGATTCAAATTTTAGCATAAACTCCAATAGATAGCCATGTGTTGCTACACTGAATATAAATAATATAAAGGTTAAAAAGATATGCTGAAAAACTCCTCAATCATTACTATAACTCCTGAAATTATGGGCGGTACTCCAGTTTTTGCTGGAACTAGAGTTCCTATTCAGACGTTCTTAGATTATCTCAAAGCAGGAGAATCGATTAACGACTTTTTGGATGGATTTCCAACTGTGACCCGAGAGCAAGTTATTACCTTATTAGAGGAAGCAGAAAAACGGCTGGTTGAGATGGTAGCACAATATAATACCTAGTCAATAATCAGTTATTTTTCTATCGCATATTCTGCTTTTTCTCTGCTTTAGCATCCCGAGTTCCCACCGCCGCTAATTCCGCATCCATCAACGTTTTACCTGTTGCCGCTAAATAAACATCATCCAAACTGGGGCGAGATTGGGCAATGCCAAAAATCGGTAAATTTGCCTCTTTTAACGATTGTTGAATACTCATTAATGCATCACTTTGAGAGGTGACCACTAAGTTTAAAGAATTGCCTTGGGCGGTATTGACAATCACTTCTTGAACAAACGGTAATTCTTGTAATAATGCCTTTGCTTTTTCCGCTTCTTCCAGGGGTGAAAACTCTCTAATTCTGAGGGTTATGCGATCGCCACCGACATCATCTTTCAGTTGAGAAGGAGTTCCTGTAGCAATCACCACTCCTTTATCAATAATCGTAACCCGATCTGCTAAAGCATCCACTTCTTCTAAATAATGACTGGTGATTAAAACAGTAGTTCCTGCATCTCGTAATTGCCGCAGAAAATCCCACACTGCCACACGGCTTTCAATATCTAAACCCACCGTCGGTTCATCTAACACCAATACATCCGGTTTATGCAATAGTCCAGCGGCTAAGTCGAGGCGTTTACGAATACCCCCAGAATAAGTCCCAGTTTTTTTATCGATCCACTCGGATAATCCCAATAAATCAACCACTTGATCCAGGCGATCGCCTATCGCCCGACGAGGTAAATGATACAATGCCCCTTGTAGTTGCAGTAACTCCCGTCCGGTGAGAACTTTATCTAGGGCAACTTCTTGGGCAACATATCCTAAGCGCTGTCTGGCCCCACGAGGGTTGTTAACCACAGAAATACCTGAAACTTCCAAACGTCCGGCATCCGGCGTAATTAGGGTACACAATGCCCGGAGAGTGGTGGTTTTGCCCGCACCATTGGGGCCGAGTAAACCAAAGATTTCCCCCGGTTTAACTTCGAGAGAAATATCTTTAACCGCTTCTGTTGAACCGTAGCGTTTTTGTAGTTTTTCAATCAATACGGCAGGAGTCATTGCACAAATTCCCAGGGATACTGCCTGTGTTTACGCTTGCTCAATAATTTTATCGCAAAAGCCTCTAAGGGGCTATGCTAAAGGGATGAATTTTGACGGGTTAACCGTAATTAAGTTATGCATTTAATTCTTTACAGTAAACCGGATTGTCATTTATGCGAAGGGTTACAGGAAAAACTAGAACAGATTCAAGCAGATTCGGATAGTTCTTGTCAATTTGATCTTGAAATTCGGGATATCACCACCCGTGAAGACTGGTTCAACTATTATCAATATGAAGTGCCAGTATTATACAAACAATCTGACCCTAGCGCCTCAGAAGAACTACTTCCTCGTCCTTCTCCCCGGATTAGTGCTAAACAGCTTGAACAGAAATTAATACAGTATTTGTAGCCGGGATTTCTTGCATTCGGCTGATGTCCAGACTACAATTTGTGATTAATTCTTTCTTGATAAAGGGTTTATTGTGTTGTGAGGAGAGGTGAGATGAAATTAAAAGAGTTACTACGACAAGTGTCTGTTGCTACTGCGTTGAATAATCATCCGGCATTAGACCATGAAATTAAAGGACTAACCACTAATTCTCACGCTTGTCAACCGGGGGATTTATTTTTAGGAATGCCTGGGACTCGCGTTGATGGCGGAGATTTTTGGCCGGGTGCGATCGCTTCTGGGGCTGTGGCGGCGTTGGTATCGGAAACTGCTATTAAGAAGAACCCTCCTAACTCTACAGCAGAAACTCAATCTCCTTGCATTATTTCGGCTGTAGATATGCACAAAGCCTGCGCCCAGGTAGCAGCAGCATTTTATGATTATCCCGCCTCAAAACTTCACATGGTGGGGGTAACGGGAACTAATGGTAAAACCACAACCACTCATTTAATTGAATTTCTGTTAAATAATGCCCAAAAACCCACCGCGTTATTTGGAACATTATATACTCGCTGGCCGGGATATGAGGAAGTAGCGGCATATACCACACCATTTGCTGTGGAGTTACAACAAAAGTTAGCTTCGGCGGTTGAAGCGGGTAGTGAATATGGCGTAATGGAAGTCAGTTCCCATGCTTTGCATCAAGGACGGGTGTGGGGCTGTCCGTTTGAAGTAGCAGTGTTTACTAATTTAACTCAAGATCACCTGGATTATCATCTCACAATGGAGGATTATTTTGAGGCTAAAGCGTTATTGTTTAGTCCAGAATATCTCAAAGGACGGGCTGTGGTTAACGCTGATGATGCTTATGGCAAACGCTTAATTGAACGGTTAGGATCGGGGTCAGTTTGGAGTTACAGTATTAATGATTCTAGCGCTGATTTATGGGCCGATAGCTTGCAATATGAACCCACAGGGGTTAAAGGTGTTTTACATACCCCTAAAGGACAAGCAGAGTTTAACTTACCGTTGGTCGGTCAGTATAATTTATCGAATTTACTCGCTGCGGTTGGCACAGGATTAGCCTTGGGTTTAGAATTATCAACAATAGTGGATAAGTTGCCCGAATTTATGGGGGTTCCGGGACGCATGGAACGGGTACAAATTTCTCCCTCTCAAGATATTAGCGTCATTGTCGATTATGCCCATACCCCCGATAGCTTAGAAAATTTACTGAAAGCATCCCGACCGTTTATACCCGGTAAAATGATCTGTGTATTTGGTTGCGGTGGCGATCGCGATCGGACAAAACGCCCAAAAATGGGAAAAATTGCGGCAGTATTAGCCGATATTGCAGTCGTCACTTCTGATAACCCTCGCACAGAAGATCCTCAACGTATTCTAGATGATGTTCTAGCCGGGATCGATCCTAATATTAATCTGATTGTTAATAGTGATCGCGCGATCGCTATTAAGACTGCTATATTACAAGCAAAACCGGGAGATGGTGTCTTAATTGCAGGCAAAGGCCACGAAGATTATCAAATTCTCGGGACGGAGAAAGTTCATTTTGATGATCGAGAAGTTGCCCGTGCTGCCCTTCAGCAACGTTTATAAGCAACATTTATGAGTAACTCGTCGGGCGACGAGTATAGATTACAGAATTGAAGTCTGGGTTTGATTCATAATTCATAATTCATAATTCATAACTCATAATTCATTACTCGCCCGACGAGTTACTTCTCTGGCGTTGCCAACTCTTGCTGCCAACTCCCTATTCCCTTTTCAAGCAATATGTGCTATTTTATAAATCAGCGTATATAAAGGCGTACACAGCATTTGAAAATCCGCTCTTTTTACGCATAAATACGGAATGTGACACTTTTCAAAGCTACACACGTAAGGCGGTGTGGTTAGGGTTCCCCTATGTTAGGATTCAGGTATCTCGAGGAAAACAAGCAATAAACCTAGTCGCTGCACTGGTTACCGAATCAGTAAAAGCACAGACAAGCTAGGCAAAAGCAAACCTCAAGATTAAGGGGATATTAATTTTAATACCCCAAAGACCATCAGGGTGCGTTAGGGTGACTCATCAGGGTGAACCATTAGGGTGCAATTGGTGTGATGAGGCAGAGTATTTGAGTGCTCACACTCGTCCCCCCTCTGTCTCATCCCCTCAGAAAAAATTGATTGATTTTTCTATTGTAGAATAAATTTTCCGAGCTTGGTGAAATTAGCAGAGCTGTGATTAATTTTTAAGTTGCACACACAACTTCAGACTCTATAATTCGGGCTATATTGCAACGACAGAGAATTTATAGCTTGAAGTCTGTAGAAGTTGGAAATGTTATGGGTATAGCATTGATTTTTTATTTTGTAGCAGCGATTACAGCATTTTGTGTTTGGTTTAAGCTTTTAATCGAAGATACCACAACTGCGATTAATGATTATCGCTCTTGGTTGATCTTGATCATTGCATCATTAATCTGGCCACTTACGACACCGATCGCGCTAATTGAGTTACTCTTGCAAGCAGATATCGATGATCCTCATCAGCCTCCTCTAACATCTTTTCAGTCACGACTTAATCTCAAGGCTTCAACAAATAGTTTACCCTTGGGCTACATCTTAAAACAGGCTGGCTTAATTACAGAGTATCAAGTTGTCAAAGCCTTAGAAGCGCAGCAGACCTCTCAACGTCATCGCAGAATTGGTGAGATTATCGTCTACTATGGTTGGTTACAACCCGAAACGATTGATTTTTTTGCTGAAGATCTGCCTCAAGTGAGTCGTCTACCGCAGCAACCGATTGGGCAGTATCTAAAACAAGCTAAGCTACTAGATGATGAACAAATTGAAGATATTCTGACAACACAGCAACAGACGCAGTTAATGTTTGGGGAAGTGGCAGTTAAAAAAGGATGGATCAAGCCAGAAACGATTACGTTAATTTTACGCTATATTGGCCGTCATCCCAAAACGTACAGCCATCTCTAAAATCGTAGTTTTTTATGTATACTTGCGGCATGAGTTGTAACAGTATTACATTTCTCAGACGTGCGGGTCAGGGTGCATGAAAACCCCTTCTGGCCTACCCCCAGGGTCTGCGATCGCACCCAGGCCACCTCTAAGCAATATAGAAAGCCGCAAAATTTTAGGATTGACCCAAAGCCATCTAAAAACATATAATGGAGATTTGGTAAAAATTTCATGAAGAGAGGAAGTTAAATGTCTCGATATAGAGGCCCCCGTCTGCGGATTGTTCGTCGTTTAGGCGATCTTCCCGGACTTACCCGTAAATCAGCTAGACGATCTTATCCCCCCGGCCAACACGGCCAAGCCCGCCGGAAACGTTCAGAATATGCTGTTCGTCTTGAAGAAAAGCAGAAACTGCGGTTCAACTACGGCTTATCTGAACGTCAACTCGTACGTTATGTGAAAAAAGCTCGTCGGGCGCAAGGTTCAACCGGTCAGGTCTTGTTACAATTGCTCGAGATGCGCTTAGATAACACCATCTTTCGTTTAGGGATGGCACCGACAATTCCCGCTGCTCGTCAATTAGTCAATCATGGCCATGTGACCGTCAATGAGCGTCGGGTTGATATTGCCAGTTATCAATGTCGTCCGGGAGATGTCATTGGGGTCAGAAACCAAGAAAAATCTCGTGAGATGGTGAAGCTAAATCTTCAGTATCCGGGACTGGCAAACGTTCCTAGCCATCTGGAATTAGATAAAGATAAATTAACGGGTAAAGTTAACAGTATTATTGAACGGGAATGGATTGCCCTACAAATTAATGAACTGTTAGTAGTTGAGTACTATTCACGAAAAGCCTAACGGTTGAAGATACCAGTGGGGTGTGTTCTATCCGCATAAACGCACCCTTCCGTTAATTCAAAGATGCTATATTAACCTCGAATTTGTACAGGCATGACTAAATAAGTCATTTTAAATCCACCCAGAGGAGTCAAAATCACTGGACTGGTAGCTTGATTTAATTGTAGTTGAACTTCTTGCGTATTAAAAACTTTTAATCCTTCCAATAAATACTTAACATTAAACGCTAAATCTTGCGGCTCATCCCCTGAAATTTGGGCAGATAATCGCTCTACTGCATTCCCTACATCTGTTGCTTCGACCGACAAAGCAATCTCTTGATTGACGCTATCAATGGTACATTTAACAATATCATTTTTCTGAGAAGCGAGTACAGCAATTCGTTCTAATGCTCCCAAAAACTGCTTTCTATCAATATTAATTTGACTCGCAAATTTATTTGGAATTAACTGTTGATAAGCGGGATAGCCTCCTTCTAATTTTCGAGTAGTTAAGCGTTGATTACCCAATTCAAAAATAACTTGAGCTGGGTCAAATCGTAATGTAATTAAGGATAAACCATCCTCTTTTTGCGATCCTTTTGTACCCCACATTCGTTCTACTTCTCGTAATGCTTTAGCCGGAATTGTCACTTCAAATTCATCAATACTGGTCTCAACAGACTCTGTGGCTTCTGAGGTTTGAGTATTCTCTGTTTTTACCACTGCTAAACGATGACCATCAGTTGAGGCAAATTCCAAATGACCTGAATCTAACTTCAGATGTACCCCAGTTAAAACTTGTTTGGTTTCATCTGGACTGGTCGAAAACAGCGTTCCTTTTAAGCCTTCCATCAATGCTTCAGCCGAAAGTTGAATTGATTCAGCCGTTTCAACTAATGGTAATGCGGGATACTCTTCGGCCTCCATGCCTCGAACTTGATAGCGTCCTGACTGACAGGTTAATGTTGCGATCGCATCACCCGCATCCAAATCAAGCGTAATGGAAGTACCGGGCAAACGAGATACAATATCGTTGAGCAGTTTTGCGGGTAAAGTAAAAGTTCCGCCTTGTTCAATTTGAGCTTTCATACAAGTCCGAATACCTAAACTCAAGTCAAAGGCTGTTAGACTCAGTTGTTGCATTTCCTCGCTCGCCTCAAACAAAATATTAGATAGAATAGGATGATTGGGCCGGGATGGAATGGCTCGGGAAATTAACGATAAGTTAGAACTTAATATCTCTTGTTCAATTGTAAGTCGCATAAATTTATCTCGAAATTATAGTGGTTTGAATCATGTATTATTGGCATGAAATAGGGCTTCGATTCAGTCATAAATAGTGAGTGGAATTGATTAGACTCCGGCGTTTATGCTCATAATTCATAACTCATAATTCATAACTTATAACCCATTCTCTATTCAATTGAGGAGTGAGGTTGACAAATACTGGCTGATTTTGATAATCGCTCAATCACTTGATCGGCAGAGATCAAACGAGTCAAGACAACCTGACCAATACTACTACCAGAGGAAGTGATTGAAGGTGTTATTGGCATCACTTCGAGCATCAGTACGGCATCCTCGACCCGATACAGCCACATTTTTTCATTTTGATCCCAAAGACACAAATCTAATTTCTGAATCTCTGGTGGCCGCCGACGGGCTGTCTCATTCCATAATCCCCCAACTCCCCAAACACGGCCCACTGTCCATCCTTCGGTTAAAAAGAAATATTTCACAGACTTACTCGAGTAGGGTGAATTTGAAAGCTAATGCTTGTATAATTTACCGTGAAATGGGTAGATCGATCACCTGATGTGTGTAAGTTGGCGATCGCCTGGGTGGAATAAACAGCAGATATGGGAAACAGCAAAGAAAAGCGTTAGCGTCCGAGTTTATTGGGAATTTCCTCACATCCGCCAGGTATGGTTTTACGAGATTGAGATCCACACCAAGCACAACAATAGTGACGGTTTTCCTCAGATAAGTTTTCAACTCCGATAAAATTAACATTTTCAACCACTGCCCCAGTATTTTGCCCGGTTTGATAATTGGGCAAGAGAGTTTTAGTGCGAGGAGTGGCGGTTTCAATGGGGCCATAAAATAACTTGGTAGAGCGTAAGTTTACCTGAGATAAGTTTGCATCGTAAAGAATTGCCCGAGATAAATTCGCCCGGACTAAATCACAACCCTTTAAGTTTGCCCGGACTAAATTAGCCTCACTCAAGTCAGTCCGCCGCAGATCAGTGCTGCTGAGATCAGTCCCTGCCAACATCGCACCGAGATCAATCACCCGAATTCCGGCTTGGCGATCTTCTTCATAACTGCCATTGCCGTCTAAAATCGCTCTACCCAGATGGCGATCGCGCTTTAAGGGTGTAATCAGTTTAGCTTGGGATAAAAAGCGTAAGATCTTGGCTTTTCCTTCGCCGTTGACACTACGAATAATGGCAGCGGTGCGGCCTTCGGCAATCACTCGCTCTTGGGGCCAGTCTTCCAATAATCCTTGCTCCCCCAGTGCCAATTCAGATACGCCTTGAAAATAAGCATCAATGGTTTGTTGCTGAGTAATTAAGTTTTGCTGAATGGTTAAATCCCGAGAAATCACATATTGTCGCCAAGCCACATACACCGCGATAATCGCAATTAGAATTTGACCCAATGCACCAATTAATTCCCCTAACGCCCCAATGGCATCCCAGTTAATTCTAATATTGCGACTGCCAATTTCTTGATTTGCCCCACTCAACATCAAGAAACCCACAATAGCCGATAAAATCCCAAAACTCGCTATCACTAAGCCTCGCCAAATGGGAGGTATTAGGGTTGTCCAGACTTTCCCCCAGCTTGGCCAAATCATCCGAATTCCCGTCACCAGAGCCGCCACAGCGCTAATATACCCCAGCCAGACGTTATCAATGGCTAATCCCAAAATCATTAATGCGACTGCACTCAAGGTGATCACAGAAGCGGGGAAGAAATTGGTTGTTTGTTGAGTGATGGGATCATCTGCTGTCAGGCTAGGAGATTTAGAAGATTGCAGGACATCCGGGTTAGTCAGCTCAATGTTAATATGCTCCGGCTCTGGGATCTCTACTGCATTATCAATCTTGGCTCCGTTAACGGCGATGGCATCATTCTGGGTATTAGAATTCTCGGGAATTGAGGAGTTTGATTCTGGGGTCATAGGTCGGTGCTGATTAAATTTTAATCCGGATACAGCATAGTCTGTAGTTGATTCTATCGAACAGATTTAGTGCTGACTAGCGTCTTGTGACTGATTTTTTAAATTCAGCGTGAGATGAATACCAATTCACACAATTTTTTCTAAAATATTTATAGTGAATAATAAACAGTTTAATTCTATCTGTAATTAAATTAATATAATAAAAAAATAGTAAAAAACAAGCGATTTTTAGTTAATCATTTGGTGATTTTTGCTGGCTTTTAAAATATTTTATTAATTTGATTGTCCAGATATAGCAGTACAAGGCAAGTGTGATTGACATCTCGGATTGTTTTCATGGGGAATACTGCGCTTCGCAACGCTACGGGAACGAGAATAGTGAATTGGTCAAACACCATTTAGTCTAATCCTATAACTATTGCGCTCGGGGAACTCTATTGAATTATCAACGATCCATTGAGTTATTGAGCAGATATAACTATTGCGCTCAGGGAACTATTGAGTAGATATAACTATTGCGCTCCGGGAACTATTGAGCAGATATAACTATTGCGCTCAGGGAACTCTATTGAATTATCAACGATCCATTGAGTTATTGAGTACATTTAACTATTGCGCTCCGGGAACTCTATTGAATTATCAACGATCCATTGAGTTATTGAGTACATTTAACTATTGCGCTCGGGGAACTCTATTAAATTATCAATGATCCATTGAGTTATTGAGTACATTTAACTATTGCGCTCGGGGAACTCTATTGAATTATCAACGATCCATTGAGTTATTGAGTACATTTAACTATTGCGCTCCGGGAACTATTGAGCAGATATAACTATTGCGCTCCGGGAACTATTGAGTAGATATAACTATTGCGTTCGGGGAACTCTATTGAATTATCAACGATCCATTGAGTTATTGAGTACATTTAACTATTGCGCTCGGGGAACTATTGAGCAGATATAACTATTGCGCTCCGGGAACTGTTACGATCGTGTTTGTGTTAGACAATATTTTGACAATATAATCTGATAGAGTGAGAGGCTCTATTTAACAGACTTCAGAAAAGCGGAAAGTTGCGGTGCGACCCGTCTTGCATGGGTTTAACGGAACGCAAACCGGTCAGACCTACTATAAATATCAATATTAAAAATAGGTTTGTTTAAACTTAGATATGGCCTTTAATAACTACTTTTAAAGAATCAAAAATTATCTTTAACTTCAATCAAAACATAAAAAGCAATCAATTTAATTAAATTCCTAGATATCTGTATTGGGTTTAACTT
>JBARZE010000016.1:0-193255 GCA_049649525.1 Microcoleaceae cyanobacterium | reverse complement strand
GTTGGGGATAGTGTGTTTCTAAATGGGCAACTTTTGCCTTTGCACCCCAACGAGAATAACAATAATATGCCTCTATCATATAACTACTGGCAATTATTTCTTTATTCCAAGCGAGGTAAAACTTAGCGGCGAGTTCATTTCCGAGGGCTTCTTCTTGGGTATATCCATTTTCTTTAGCCAGGGCAATAGCGCGATCATAAAGTTCTATTGCTTCTGCTTTTTTTCCTAAAATTTTGCATTTTTCAGCTTCGACTAAATCCACCTTATGTTGATGATTCATCGGCGCATTTTTTGCCCATTTATGTTGTAGTTTGGTTTGATTTTCTTCGACTCTTTGTAATATTTCCGATGTTAGATCGGAGGCTGATTTCAATCCGGCTATAGCTGCCAAAGAGTCATAATAATAAAAGACCGGTTCATTAATTTTTGTAGCGGAGCCGATTAAATACTTAGTAAAATTATTGGCACAAGCAATAGCCGCAACAATATCCTCAAATAGGAAGCTAAGTATGAGTTTGTACAGGTAGAAGTCACCTAAACCCGATAAATTATTTTCTGAAAGTAGCCGAGAGAGAATCTCTGTTTCTTGAGTCGTTTCCCCAAATAAAATGGTAGGATTTTCTGTAACATTGAGCAAATTTAACATGATTTGCAAATGGAGACTGCACCAATTTACAGCCGCCAATTGTTTGAGCTGTGTCAATGTATTGCAGTAAGCCTGAGTCTCTTGAGCCAAATTTTCCAGGGGTTGAGCGCAGAAAAATGAGTGCAAACAAAATACACTCGCACTGTATGCAACCTGTTCTAAATTACCCATCTCTAACCCGATTGTGTATCCTTGTTGAAACAGAGGTAGGGTTTTTTTGAGATGAGATGTGCGGTGTAATAAGAACAAACCAACAACATTAAATATCTCAGGTTTTATTGCTTTGGCATCGAGTTTAGAGACAAGCTGAAGCGCCAAATGACCAAATTCGACTCCAGTATTTACATCTTGCTGCATACTACAAACAATGATGCCATAAGAGGCGTAAGCTAAGGCGGAGACTGATATATTACCCGATTGAATTGATAGTTTGACTGAGGAAGTTACCAGTAACGGAAATAAGGGATGACCGGACATATAAGCAGTGGGTAAGATACTTGTAATAGTCTGAGTCATGGCAATTTGTTTTCGGTCTGCCATCACAGGAAGATTCACTAAGTCTTCAACTTCCCGCTCACCTATGAGTTGATTAATCTCTGCAATACTCTGTTCAATATCGCTTGGGGTGGGTGTTTCAGGAAAGGTAAGACCCAACTGCTGTAAAAACTGTTGAGCCACAATAATTGCTTTGGTGAGTTGACCTCGCGAGGCTTTTGATTGAATTCTAATTCGGTAAATATTAACTTGTTCGAGTAAAGATTGAGCTTGCTCAATAGTAGTTTCAATGAACTTCTGCATGACCTCAAACTCACCGCTGAGGTAAGCTAATTCTGCCGCTAATTCATGGAATTCTAGTGTAATTTCATAGTGATTTTCCCAGGCTGTTTCACCAAGTAATGATAACCCGGTATTAGCATATTCACGGCCCGCTTGATAGGCGGTAGCGCTTCTGGCTTTACGGCAAGCAATCAGATTCAGCTTGGCTAATTCATTTCTCTCTGTTTGTTGAATAATTAAAGTAATTCCATAATTTAATTGACCCACTATTGTAAAAATAGATTCTTCTATTGCTTCAGGGGAAGTTTGTTGCAGCAATAGTTGACCAATATAGTAATGAGCCGCTTGTTTAAGACCCTCCGGAATTAAACAATAAGCAGCTTGTTGAACCCGGTCATGCACGAAGCGATAACGAACAGAAATATCCCCAATATTTGTCTTCTGTGTGTCTCCTTGGAAAAACTTATAAGTTTCATTTTCCGGAATCACAAACCCTTCTTGCAACCCTCGCCATAAACTCATTGCGACTTTCTCTTGAGTGTCTTCGCACACAACTGCCAGTGTTGCTAAATCAAATTGGTTACCGATACAAGCGGCTAACTTCAGTACATTCTGAGTCGCTTCTGGGAGTTTTTTTAACCGTCCAATTATGAATTTGACAACATCATCTGTGAGTGAGATTTGCCGGATTTTTGCTAAATTACATTGCCATCCCGCTTTAATTTTTCCTGAACTCGCGTCTGAGGAGGGAGGGTTAAAGGTGATGCAACCTTCGTGATATAATCCTTGCAAAAACTGAGTGGTAAAAAATGGATTTCCCTGGGTTTTTTGATAAACTAATTGAGCCAGTGGTGTGGCAACTGTTGTTGAACAGAATAATGTATCTGCGACTAACTGCCTAATATCAACTTCATCTAAAGGTGTTAGAGTAATCGTATTAATTGTTGCCTCTTGTTTTTGAATATCAGCTAGGGTTAACATCAAAGGATGAGCAGCGCCTACTTCATTATCTCGATAGGCTCCTACGATCAGCAAATAACCCATTTTAGATGGATTCATTAATAGTTTTAATAGATTCAGTGAGGCGGAATCTGCCCATTGTAAATCATCTAAAAAGATCACTAAAGGATGCTCTTCTGTTGTGAAAACACCCACAAATTTATTAAACAATAAATTAAAGCGATTTTGGGCGGCACTACCCGAAAGCTCGGGAGCGGATGGTTGTGAACCAATAATTTTTTCTAACTCCGGAATCACCTGAATAATAACTTGAGCGTTTTCTCCTAAAGCATTAAGGATTTTAGTTTTCCAATTTTGCAAGTTGCTATCGGGTTCACCTAATAATTGATTAATTAGATCTCGAAAAGCTTGTACAAAAGCAGAAAACGGAATATTACGATTAAACCCGTCAAATTTACCTTTAATAAAGTAGCCACGCCCTCTAATAATGGGTTTATGAACTTCATTAATAACAGCCGTTTTTCCGATTCCAGAAAAGCCTGAAACTAGCATCATTTCGACTCCCTTTTTCTCCCCCTTGAGGTGGTTAAATTGTTGTTTTGGCCGAGAGGCGACACGAGCAAAAGCATTCAGTAATGATTGAACTTCAGAGCTTCGTCCATAGAGTTTTTCAGGAATAATAAAGCGATCGCAAATATCCTGTTGAGCAATCACAAATTCAGTAATTTTTTTCGCTTTTTTCCATTGAGTTAAGCACTGCTGTAAATCCTGTTTTAAACCCCAGGCACTTTGATAACGATTTTCGGCGTTCTTCGCCATTAATTTAGCAATAATTTGTGAAATGATAGTTGGAATATTAGGATTAATTTGATCGACTTTTGCTGCTGTTTTTGCTAAGTGACAATGCACTAATTCCATCGGATCATTACTATCAAAAGGGAGCTGTCCTGTTAATAATTCATACAAGGTAATTCCTAAAGAGTAGAAATCAGTTCGATAATCAATTCCTCGATTCATCCGTCCCGTTTGTTCTGGGGAAATATAAGCCAGTGTTCCTTCTAAAATATTAGGATTTTTAATTTCTTGAGTTTCACGCGGCAACAGAGAAGAGATGGAGAAATCAATCAGTTTGACTTGTTTTGTATCGGGATGAATTAGAATATTAGCGGGTTTAATATCTTTATGAATGACACGGTGTTGATAGAGTCCGTCGAGGATATCAGCTATTTGAATGGCGACGGCTAAAAATGTTGTAATATCAAGCGGTTGTTTTTGAGTGAATTGTGCTAAAGATATTCCGCCAAAATCTTCCATTACCAAGACATAGCGATTACCATGAGGTTCGAGGGTATAGGTTCGGATAATTCCGGGTAAATTTAGATTTTTGGCGATAGTGTATTGATTACGAAATTTAACTAATTCATCGAAACTCGAATATTCATTTTGTAATATTTTTAGGATCACCCGATGCTGCTCATCAAGGGAAATAGCTCGATAAACTAATGTCCGAGAACCGCTATACAGTTGTTCAATAATTTGATATCCAGCAATTTTTTGTTGAATCTTATGAGCTACATTCATTTTGAGGTCTACCTTAAAAATCTTAAATTGGGTGCTTTCACTGAGAATGAGTAGAAAAAAAGAAATGATTTTGATCAGATAGAACCCGTTTTATCCGTAAAATTACAGGGATTGAAAAGGGCTGTATATCAAGTGTAGTTTTTCTACTATATTGAGCTTTAAGATTCCCAAAAATGAATGATTTCTATCACTAAAAAATCAACAATAATGATAGAGAGTATCTCGTTGTTTAACGGGTCGATTAATACTACGAATTGCTGTCTGTAACATTTCCGGCTCCATACAAGTTCCCCCTTGTGCTCCTGCCATCGTGGTAATATGTTCTTCCATTAACGTGCCGCCAATATCATTACAACCCCATTTCAAGGCGGTTGTTGCCCCAACTAAACCCAATTTCACCCAACTGGGTTGATGGTTGACAATCCAATTTCCGAGGTAAATTCGGGCAACGGCAGTGAGTAATAAACTGTCGGCTAAAAGGGGTTGATCCCGTCCGACTCTACGCCGTAGGGGGGCAGGGGCCTCTTGACCTACGAAAGGCAAGGCGATAAATTCAGTGATGCGGGCTGGATAATGGTTTTGAATCGCTTTTTGTTGGAGCGATCGCAATAGTTCTAGATGAGCAATTTGTTGTTGTGGGGTTTCGATGTGACCACAAAGCATGGTACTGGTAGTGGGAACACCTAAACGATGGGCCGTTTCGACAATCTCTAACCAAGTGGCGCTATTAATTTTTTCAGGACAGATCACCCGCCGTACCGAATCATCTAAAATCTCTGCAGCAGTCCCCGGCATCGAACCGACACCAGCGTCCCGTAATGCCTCTATAACGGCCTGATAACTCAAACCATCTTCGCGGGCAATAAACTGGATTTCTTGCGGTGAGAAGGCGTGCAGATGGATCTGAGGAAACGTTTGTTTGAGGGTTTTGACTAACTCAAGATAATAAGCCAAAGACGCACCATCAATTTTGGCCCCCGGATGCAGTCCCCCCTGCATACAGATTTCAGTCGCCCCCTGTTGCACTGCTTCAGTCGCTTTTTCTAGAATTTGGGTTGTGTTTAACCAAAACGCCCCATCCTCTCCGGCATCGCGCCGAAACGCACAAAAACTACAATGCTGTTCACAGATGTTGGTAAAGTTAATATTGCGATTATTTACATAAGTGACTGTATCCCCCACTTGTTGAGTCCTCCGGGTATCACTCACCTGTTGAATTTGAGACACAATGGCTCGATCGCTTTGCTGTAGCAGGATTACCCCTTCTGTCGGAGTCAGATCATGACCGGCGATCGCTCGATTTAGAATAGTATTTACGGTAGTCGTGGGCATAGTCAAAGCTGAGTTAATTAAAAATTCGCAGAAGCATATTCTATGATAGAGATTTTTTTGCTATAACTTTAGGTTTAAATCTTAGCTTGTTTTACAAATGCTTTTGCGATATGTTAAACCAGCATTCAGCCTGCCGCTCTCAGTCTAAAATCCAGAAATTCAAGGGGTTAATATCGGGATCTGTGCGATCGCTCAATCCATGGTCCCTCAGTTTGAGTTTATTATTGCTGATATTGTTTCCCCTCGGAAGTTTGCTGGTCACTGAAATTGTTTTGGCACAAACCGAAACCGAAACCGAATCAGAAACCGAATCAGAATCAGATACACCTGAAACTGTAGATCAAAAGCCGACGGTCACTGACTCAGACGATAGTACAACAGAGTCTAATACAGAATCAACACCCCCTGAAGCTGTAGATGAAAAACCGACGGTCACTGACTCAGACGATAATGAGGATAATACTACAGACTCTAACCCCGAATCAACGCCGCTTGAAACCCCGGAAGAAGTGAATAAATCTTTTGAAGCCGGAGTGACTCAATTTCGCGAAGGACGATTTAGAGAAGCACTCTTAACATTGCAAAAAGTATTAGAAACTCAGGAGAAAAGTCAAGACAAACTGGCGATCGCAGCCACCCTTAATTATATCGGTGAAGTTTACGCTAATTTAGGAGAAGAAACTGAATCTTTAAAAACATTACAACGTGCTTTAGAAATTTATCGTGACTTAAAACCGAATGCGACTGAAGATCAAACAGTGATTGATATTGGCATCAGTCGGAGTTTAAATTTAATAGGTTTTGTTTATCGAAAAACCGATCAATTAGATGAATCCTTGAAGTTACATCAAGAAGCTTTTGAACTCTCGCAAGCGGTTAACGATCCAGAAAGCATTGGAGAATCATTACATAACTTAGCTTCAGTGTATACCAATCAAGGCAATCTTGATCGAGCCCTTGATTATTATCAACAAGCCAGAGAATACCGCCAGCAAGTCGGAGATTTACGAGATCAAAGCCGAACTTTAAATAACTTAGGCGCACTTTATTTTACCATTGGACAAACGGATAAAGCGATTGAAATTTATCAGCAAGCTTTAGCGTTACGTCGTCAAATTGGTGATGTGGCTGGAGTCGGAAGATTATTAAGTAACATGGGGTTTATCTATCGTAAACTCGAAGATGATAATCAGGCTTTAGTGCATTTTCAACAAGCCGCACAGATGATGGAGCAGATTGAAGACAGGGCCAGTGCTGCCCGAGTTTATAATTTAATGGGGACTATTTATGAAAGTTTAGAACAGCCACAAGAAGCGATTGAAGTCTATCAAAAAGCAATTAAACTCGCTCTATCTTCTGCCGAAAAAGAAGAATTAAGTACAGGTTTAACTCAGTTAGGGAGTGTTTACGTCTCTCAGGCGCAATATTCAGAAGCAATAGACAATTATCAACAGGCTGTATTTATTTATCAAGAGATTGAAGATCAAGATAAACTGGGTCAAACCTTAACTCAAATTGGAGAAATTTATCAAAACCAGGAAGAATATAATCAAGCATTAGACGCTTATCAAAAAGCATTAGAAGCGCGTCAAGCAGTTGGAGAAAAAGCCGAAATTGGACAAACTTTAAGTAATATTGGAGAAATGTATGAGAAACTCGGAAACTATGACCAAGCTTTAGATAGTTTTCAGCAAGCCTTAGCTTTATTACAAGAAGTAGAAGATACAGAAAGCTTGGCAACTGTGCGTGAAAATATCCGCTTAATTGAACAAAAGCAGGTTCAAATTGACTCAGAATCATCATCTCAAGAGAATTAATTGAATGATGTTTGAATTAGTCTTTAGTTGTTAGTTGTTAGTTGTTAGTTTTTAGATTCAATTTAACAGTTAATAAATAATAAAAAACAGCTAATGACTGTAAAGACATAATATATTACGTCTCTACTCAGTAGCTATAATTTATTCAGTTTACGACAAAGTTTGATGTAATAATTGATCAATTTGTTGCTGAATTTGGTTGAGTTGAAATCGTTCATCAGCTTCCTGTTTCGCTTGTTGCGCCACCTGAGTTATTAACTGAGGATTTTGCCAACAATTTGTCATGGCGGAAGTTAACTGTTGAACGTTTCCCGGTTGTACAAGCCATCCTGTTTGCTGATGTTTAATTAATTCAATCACACCCCCGGCGGCAGTTGCAATAATAGGGCGTTGACACAGCATCGCCTCAATAATTACTCGTCCAAACGGTTCAGGTGCAGTTGAAGTGTGAACAATTAGATCGCAAGCACTCATGAAAGCAACAACATCAGATTGAAACCCTAGAAATTGCACCCGTTTTTCTAGTCCTAATTCTGCCACTTGACGATGGAGTTGTTCAACATATTCTTGCTCACCAAAAAGTGCATCTCCGACAAAAATAGCAGTCATATTATCGGGACAATTAGCCAATGCTTCGAGTAAAATATGTTGTCCTTTCCAAGGAGAAAGACGGCTAAAGTGACCGATGACAAACTTAGTATCAAATCCGAGTTCTTGCCTCAGTTTATTTCGCGCTACATCGTTAAATTGATAATGTTTAGTGTCAAAGCCATTATAAACCACTTTCGTTAGTTCTGGTCGTCCTCCCGCATCAATAAATGAACGTTGGGTTGCTTTTGAATTAGCAATTACAAGAGTCGCGAATTGATTGGCTAAATTAATAATAATCTGGCGATTTATGGCACTGAAATGATCGTCTGAAATAATATCCCGTAGATGATAAACTAAAGGACGACGACTCAAAACACTTGCCATAGCGCCAATGACTAAAGCCTTTTGAGTATTCGCATAAATTAAATCATAATCTTGAGCAATTTTAGCTGTTTTTGTCAGTAGCGGTAACAGTGAGAAAATACTAATAATTCCTTGAATTAAATTACTATCTTTATGAACTTTAATTGATTGTTGAGTTAATATTTCAACAGGAATATTATGCTGTTCTAATTGTTGTCTGAATACACCCTCTGCAAATAAACCCACTAAAGCACTTTTTTTATAAAATTTGGCTATATCAAGTAAAGATAATTCAGCACCTCCCAGTTTTCCACTTTGATCTAAAAATAAAATATTCATAGTCTTAATTAATTCAGATAAATTGTTTTGTTTAATAAAATTATATGAAATACTTAAATATTTGCGCGCATTTGACACAGGAGAAACATCCCCCCTGTATCTCCCCTTAAAAAAGGGGAGTTGAGAGAAATATTGATTTGTCGCATAACTTTTCATATTTCATATTACTATTGTGACCTAGAATTCCTAAACATACAGTTTTTTGCTATTCGACTCAGAGCAAATAATATATAGCACGAGAGTCAATGAATTATCGCTTTATTTTGATCATAAATAATTGTTAAATATTTAGATGTTGTTATCGCGATCGCGCTCTATATTTGTTCTAATCATTGATGAAAATAGCTCAGTTGATCTCGATTAAATAGTAACTGTATTTTGACTTCTTGAGTAATCTGCATAATGTTACTTACTTTACCTCAATTTTCACTCAGCTAACTCATATTATTCTAGTAATACTTTTCTAACTCTTTGAGCAATATCAAGCCAGTTAAAATGAGTCTCAGCATAATCACGGCAGGCATTTCTAGAAGGAAGTGTGAGTTCAGTTTTTAGTAAAAATTCTAACTTCGTCGCGATTGCTTTTTCAGTAATCGAATCTGTAATTAATTCAGGAGAAAAAGGGGTTAAAATTTCGGGCATTCCTCCAACAGGGGTAGATAAAACAGGTGTTCCACAAGCTAAAGATTCTAATAAAATTAAACCAAAACCTTCTAAAGATTGACTGGGAACGATAGTTAAATCAGCCGCTTGATACGCAATGGGAAGTTGTTCATCCGGTAAATAACCCAAGAATTTAACATGATGATTTAATCCTAATTCTGTTGCTTGTTTTTCAAGAGTTTCTCTTAAAGAACCTTTTCCGGCAATAGCTAACCAAACCTCAGAAACTTTAGGTTTAATTAAGGCGATCGCATTCAATAACTGACTGATACCCATGCGATTAACTAAGCGACGCGGCGTAAATAATATAAAACGATCTTGAGGAAAATTAAGCTTTTCTCGTGCCTCTTGACGGGATAAATTCGGTTGAAAACGAGTGGTATCTACACCCCCTGGAATAATATTAATTTTATCCCAAGGAATGTGATAGTTTTGATGTAAAATTTCCCCAAAGGCATTACTCAATACAATAAAGCGATCGCACTTTTCATACACCTTTTTTTCTATCCAATATTTAGCCATAATTCCCAGTTTATTCGCTCCTTCTCGTTCACTTTCCAGCGCCCAAGGCCCGTGAAAGGTAAAGGTAATGGGAACATCTTTCGGTAAGTCAGAAAGTAATGGGAAATCATATAATGCAAAATGCAAGTTAATCGCATCCGGCTGAGTTAATTGTCGGTGTTTAAAGTTTTGACGACTGAGCCAAAATCGTTGTAAAAGGGAACTATTGGGATCTGCTAAATTAGTGAGTTTGATAGAAAAATCAGGTGCAACAGAAGGTAAGCCAACGCCACAGAGTTCTACTTTATCTTGTTGTTTATCTAAGTGATGAATCAATTCGTAAACATAGCGATTTAAGCCCCCTGGCATTGTGGGAAACCAGCCATTTCCGATACAAAGAATTGATTCAAATGTTGCCTGTTTGTTTTCCATGATAATTTGTGATAATTAAAGTATTTACTAATATTTCTCAGCCTAAGTCCAAGCACTCAAATCTACAGAATCTTGACTAATCGGCCATTGTTCACCGCCAATTCGCACTAGTGACGTAATCTCATCTGAGGAGTTATTTAAATTCAATGTTAAAGAAGCACCATTGGAAACTTGAAAATCAAACCCATCCTCAAATCCCTGCAAAACAGTTAATCCAAAATCAATTTGAGTGGAGTTATTATTATCTAAAGTATCATTAGGTTCTAAATCTACAGGTTCAACTTGAGTCAATGCTTGATTAGAGACAATCGATCCTTTATAACGATTTCCGTCTTCATCTCCGGTTGCCCGTAGATGCCAGGTGTTGCCAATTCCTTGCCAGAGAAATAGTCCTGCATCATTCAACAAATCATAATCCGGCTGCCCTAGCGGACTCGGTAACGGAATAGAGTAGGCATTTGGGGTATCTAAACTTGCTGTATTTGGATTGACCGCAGAGGTGGCAATTTGGTTATCCTGTTGATAGCTAAAACCAATCAGCGTTGGATCGGCTATTGTGACATCTAACCCATCCTGTTGAGTGCCGATATTTCCCGTAATATCCACCCCATTCTCAAAGGATGTCAGTACATCTTTTCCGGGGCCACCCCCATCTAAACCAATCGTTTCATAGTTGCCAGACTCAGCCGTCAATACCGTCAGTTTAGCCGGGTGAAATTCACCATCTCCATTCAAACGGAATTCAATCGTATCAGAATTGGAACTTTCACCGACAAATAAGCCCAGATCTTGACCTGGAGTCACGTCAGGACGTTGTGGCAATGCATCGGAAGAGAGAATCCATCCCGCCGGAGTCAAGCCTATTTCTTCTGCCCCGACGCTTAACTGTTGCGGATCTCGGACCCCATCCTGAGTGATAGATAACAGCGCAGTTTGACCGGGAGTGAGTTGAAAGTCAAACCCATCTTGCTGGTTGATAATATAAGAGGTGAGAGAGGCTCCAAATTCATTGACTGTCCAAACATCGTTGGGTTCTAAATCCACTGAATTAACGCTATTTAGGGCATTAGCAGTGATTAAATCGGTTTGAAAAACTGTAAAATCCCCTTGTCCTGAAGTGCGTAGAGAATAGGGACCATCAAAGGTATCTTTCCACAGAAATACTCCCGCGTCGCTTCCTACAACAGACTGCGGTTGACCGGGAGAAAATACCCCTGTGGGTTCAGTCACTTGTAGAATTTGATTAGCTGCAATATTCTCTAAACGTTGCTCAATGCCGCTGGGCCACTGAATCAGCAGTTCATCGATGGTTTGATTTTCTCCTAAGCCGAAATGCAAACGTTGATGGTTTTGAGAACGACGATGAATGCCGTTATTTTGTTCTCGTAGCTGGGTGACACCGTCGTTTGTGAGCCAGACTTGCGCCCCAACACCATCTCTGTTTGATTCAGTCCCGACTAAATCCACCATCAACCAAGCGTTATCATTTCCTTGATTTTGGAACAATTGATCGGGGCCGTCGCTGGCTAATACGCCGGGAAATAAGGCATTGGTGACAAATAAATCTAAAAAACCATCGAGATTGTAATCGGCTGTTGCCACTGAGTCACCCACTCCCAAAGCCGTCCCACTAGCCCCCCCAGTTTCTGGCACTGATAGAAAGGTTGCATCTCCTTGATTTTCTAATAACACATTGGCGAGATTACCCGATGCCCGAGTTGCCACCACATAAACATCCGTATCGCCATCATTGTCAAAATCTCCAGTGGTGACATTTCGACCCGCAATAGAAATATCATCCAGACCCGCTGCTTCACTGGCATCCTCAAACCCATCGCCTGTATTGATTAATAAAATATCATCTAGGGGTTCCGGCTCCGGATTAAATCCTAAGGCTGTTAGGTTGGAAATCGGTTCTTCAGCATCAATTTGAACCCGTAGCATTCCTCTAGTGGGCTGAGAATAGAGTACCTGCCACAGTTGTTGATCGGGGTCATAGCCAATGTAAACACTCTCTTGCTCGCCGGGGACATCATGAGGTAGTATCCCCACCACATCTGGGTTATCCGGAGATAGGGTAAACTCAGAACTATCGGGGTTAATTCCGGTTTCTCCAATATAAATATTCTGCCGAGAATCTATATCTCCCGAGCGAAAGGTAAAGCTGATATCTCCGCTGGTATTAAATTGTAGGCCATCTTCTTCTGCTTCTGGGTTCAAACTGGCTTTCACGCCATTGTCGGCAAACTGAGTTAGTCCGATGCCTCCCATACCCGCCCGCGTTAGGTAAATATCAACCAACTGGTCATTATTGAAATCGGCAAAGGCAATATCTTCGACCGCCCGCAACCGAGAAAAAACGGGTTCATCAACGCGCTGAAGTGGCTCCTCTAAGGGGTTTTCACTGATTTCAAATACCGTGACTCGACCCCCCCGACTAGAAAACAGTTCCGGGCGATCATCGTTATAGAGGTCAGTAATCATGGTAAAATCACTGCTGGAGAGATCAAACCCTACTGCCTCACCCACATCTTCAAATCCGGTTTCAGTTTGCCGGAAAATCGTCGGCGGTGCTTGGCGATCCGGACGGGAGGGGGTAGAGATAATCGCATCTAACTTGCCATCTTTGTCAATATCAAACCAATTGGGCGTGCGCGATCGCGACAAAGGATAATCCACCCCCAGATCAACCGCTACATCCCTCAACGTACCGTCTGTTTCTCCCTCAGTCCCTTGATTAACAAATAGTAAATTTGCCCCACTTCCCTTACCTTCCCCGGCCCCGACATACTGGATAATATCGGAGTCTCCGTCGTTATCGAAGTCCGCCCAAGCCGCGCCATGGGTATCCGTTGAAGGACTTAAGGTATCTTCAAACACATCGGGGGCGATATTAATGAATGTACCATCTCCTTGATTGAGATAAAGACTAACTGGTTCAAAGTGATTACTGACCCAGATATCAGGTAGAGTATCCTGATTAAAATCTCCCCATGAAGCACCAAAACTGATACCTTCTACAAATTCAATTCCTGCCGAGTTTGTGTTTTCTGTAAAGCGAATCATAGGTTTATTAACTGATGAAAGGTCTAAGCTTTTGTGAAGGTTTAACTAGAGAAATTAATCCTCCAAAGCAAAGCTTTTTATTGGATAAAATTGCAACGCGATATCTTTAACTATTTCAAAAATTGCTCGTCGTTCTTCTTTTGAAAAAGAATTGACTCTGAGGTCGAAAATATCAGCGCTATTACGTTTAAAATCCTGAACCACTCCCTTTTTAGCTTCAGCAGAACGATTTCCCTGAGTTTGTTTGATGATATATTTTTCCACTCGCTCCGACCAAGGTAAATTTAACTGTTGATAAAGTTGTTGAAAGACTGGAATAGGAGATTGACTTAATGCTTCGTGGGTAATTAATTGCCAGTCCGGATAGCGTAAAGATTGAGTCAGAAAAATTTTATGAATCCCTCGCCAGTAAGCGGCGGCGGCTAAAACTTTATCGGATCTTTTCTGATAAATCCAATCCTGTTCGGTTGCAAAATAATCTTCGACTAAAGCCGATTGATCGTTGATTTCTCCCAGATGCGGCCACCAATTTACCCGCTTTAAACTCGCGATAAACGAGAGAGGATGTTTAATGATAATTACTGGTTTTACTTGAAAGTTTAAATATAAATATTCTGTCAATAAATTACCAATTGGATCTTTAATAATGGCTGCTTGATGAAATGGATTTAATTTTGCCATTCTGAGGTAAAAAGGACCTCGACTTCCCAGCATCTGTTTTATCAGTTTTCGAGGGATGTTATCTTTATCCGGTATTTTAGTTCTGAGGTTAAAATTATACTGAAATAAAGACTGAGTTAACCGATCAAATTCTTGCATTTCGGGTGTATCCAAATTAGAACGAATATAAGGATACCAACGATTTATTCCGGGAATTCCACACTGCGGATTAAAAGGTTCATGAATATAGTCTACACTGATAGGTAAGCTTAATATTGTGCCGACAAAGGTCGTACCACTGCGAATTGTTCCGGTCACAAAAATCCAATTTTTAATTTGATTAACTGCTAGTTTCATAATTCAGATTAATGATTATTTAAATGATCGGGTTCTAAATAATATAAACTTTGAAGTTTTTGATTAAATTTATTATACTTTTTCGCGGCAATTCCTAAACTCATAAATCCCCATAGAATCATTCCTTGTACTTCCACATGAGGTCTGGCTAAAGGCAATTGAATTAACGTACTAATCGCAATCGCGCAGGCAGCACTGGCAAACGGATCGGCGCGAGTTTCAGAGCCTTGAAATAAACTAAACATTAGGATTAGAACTCCGCTAAAATAACAGAATGTGCCAAACCAACCTAAGTCTAATAGAGAAGATAAAATCCCACTATCATGAGGCAGTCCTCCGATTCCTTTTCCTAAGTAACTGTTAAATGCATCATCAATAAGTTCAGAGTAAGTTTCTTGTCTCGCCTCCGCACTTGTGTCTCCTTCTATTTGAGTAATAGTCGTAAAACGATCACCAATAAAATTAGAAAAAGGTTCTAAAGTCACTAAGGGAACGACACAGATTGCTGTTAATATTATGGTAATGATAATACGAATTTTAATATTCGCTTTCAGAGATCCAGTCAGTAATAATAGTCCGAATAACCAAGTGGCCCACGTTGTCCGTTTTCTAGCGAGTAAAAAAGAAAGATAGCCTAAACCTGTTGCTGGAGCTGCTACATTTCCCTTATTTGGATTGACTAATAAGAGTAGTAAACCTGCCGTCATAACGGTTCCAAAGGGTTGATTTGAAGCCATTGTACTCCAGACATTTAGCCCTAAAGGTTCAGGTTTTCCACCACTAGCAAACTCTGATTTAATCAACCAATAAATATCCCATTCAGGAGCAATTAAAAATTGCATAATTCCATAAGCTCCCATAACGATAACACCCCATAAAAATATTCTATGAATGGTTTTACGATAACTTAAATAATTTTTCCAATTTATAAAAATATGAAGTCCAAATAAAACAGGACAAACCCAGTCCAATAAAGCAATTCCTACTTTTACGGGGCTGCGATTAATTAATCCCACTAGAAATCCGTAAAGTACTGCTAATAAGGATAAAATATAGGGAAAACCACCTTTTTGATTGAGTTTTGGTAGATGTCGCCACAAAGTAATAGAACTAACAAATGTAACGAGAAAGGGTGCGAGTAAAATTGGACTGGGTTCAGTGTAACTACTACGATAATCAGAGAGCCGTCGGATAAAAGGAGTTAGAAACCATAACCACCATGTAAAACCTAGATATAAAAGGGGATAACGAAAATAAAGAAATACCCCAACTCCTAAAGCACCTGCCGGAAAAAGTAGATTTAAAATCTTTCCTAACCCCGCCATAATACACAGAGTTGTAATAAAAATAAGTCCTAATATCGCAGTCCAAGCCAGGGCTGGCTGCAAACTGAAAGGCTTTAAAAAGGATTTTTGATTATTCACAAAGTTTTTCCTATCTGAACATTAATTATCTTTTTCAAAGCCTCTATAATTTTTAGGATTTATGCTGTGTTAAAGTCCCTACAGATGGGCTAAAGGGCTGACTATTTTTCCAAGTTTTCCAACCTTGCAAATGTCCACGTATCGATACAATTAGTTTTTGTCCGGCAACTTTTCCTTCGCTGGGTAAAAATCGCAGCCACTGCACCAAACCTCGCTCACCTCGGGTTCCGACTAATATTGCCCAGAACATATAAATGAATCGTTGTATCGGTGAGAAATAGTCTAATACAGCCAGAGTTTTATTATGTACAATATTAAACATCGCCAGCTCATTAAACTGATTTCGTTTATCTTCGTCAAACCGTTTTCCTAAATAATGATCGACTTCAATATTCGGATCATAAATAACCTTCCAGCCTGCTTTTTTTAAGGCTAAACAAAACTCAATTTCATAGTGAATTTGAGAACTTGTGCCTAGCATTCGAGTATCAAAGCGCTTGTTGCCAATTGCTTTTCGTCGAAAACTCATGTTAACGCCTTTGAGGATATCCACTTCACGAACTTCACCGACCCCAAAGTTATGGTTACCAATAACACGTCCAAACCATTGAAGTTGCCCTACAGTTTGCCGTGAACCTTGTTTTAATTCATTGTTGATGTACATAAAGTCACGTCCACCGACTGCACCAATTTGTTCATCGGATAAAAAGTGAGTTTCGATACGCGCTAGCCATTCAGGACGAGGCACAGCATCATCATCTGTAATGGCGATAATCTCTCCACCCGCAGCATCTAATGCCATATTCAGCGCTGCTATCACTCCAGATGCAGTGACTGTGATGACATTCAGTGGTAAAGTGTCTGGGTTAAAAGTTTCTAAAAAAGTCCAGGTTTGGGTATCGATATCCCGCACCGTAACAATAATTTGATCGGCAAGTCGAACTTGTTTTTTCAAGCCTTCTAGACAATTTGCTAAGTCTTGAGGACGACGATAGGTGGGAACAATAACAGTTAGTTTCATGAGAATTTTTACCTTGACTAGATGTACTATTTTTTGACAACTTAGTAACACAATTCAACTACCATAACTCCAAAAAACGAGAACGCTGAATAATATCTGGCCAAGCATTCAGAGCCTTTTTCCGAATTAAATATTGTGTTGTATGGGGAAAATAGATACTCAAAAAAGCAACCAGTTTTACAGGATTAGGAAATAACTCTTTATAACGCTTTACCCCGATATAAAGCCTTGCTGCAATTTGATGAATATCGTAATCTGTGAGTTTGCCAAACTGGATATCATCTAAAGTATTTTTCTCTCCTTCAAAACGAGGACGAGTATCTAAAGCTCTCAGTTCTTTACAGAAAATAATCTGATATCCTAGTTTTAAAGCCCGTAAGCAAAGAATTGCATCTCCTTGACCAAAAAATATTTTTTCTTCCCATTGCACTACATCAAAAAATGAGCGAGGAAATACTGCGGCATGAATATGTACACATTCGGGATTTTCATTTGCGCGATGATAGTAACCTCGAAAAGATAGCTTAGTTGGAAAGTTTTTTTCCCGTCCAGATTTTGTATAGCTAACTCCGGTTAAAAATGTCTTTTGTTGTTGTTCAGAAGAGAGTTGCTTGTATCTTTCTAAAGCATTGCCAATAAAGTCAGGCTCTAGCCAAATATCATCATCTACAAAGGCAATAAGATCGGTATCTTTAATGGCATTAACTGCACAGTTTCGATTCGCATTCACTCCTTGCTGTGGCCCTAATATATACCGAGTTCCCGGATATTTTTCTACAATTTGACGGTGTTTTTGCTGCATCTGTGGATCAGATGAATCGTCGGAAACAATCGCTGCATGAGGCTTTACTGTTGAGCGCCAAATGGCTTTTAAACAATGGTCTAATCGTTCGGGTGCATTGCGAACTGTAATACAGGTTGATAATCGCATTTTTAATAATTCTCCTAAGTTAGATTAAAGCTTTTTGATTAAAATATTATGTGGATAATGACTTGGATAGAAATATGGTTTTAATCATCCTCATAATGGGTTGAGGCAAATAATCTTTTGTAAATCGGAATAAATCCCGTAGCAGATTCAATGCAGCATACTGAATAGACATATATTTTGCGACTTCTATCCAAGATTTAATCCAGTGATAATAATATTTTTCTCTAAAGAATTCCCTTGCGGCTGTTGAATGAATTTCAGCGTAGAGGCGGTTAATGGGTAAAATCTCAAGTTTTTGACTTTCTATTAGAGGATAAAGACGTTCTAAACAGATGATTCTTGACTGTTTTCTTGCCTCAATTTTGCTTAAGCTAAAATCAGTAAGTTGACCGTTACCATGTTTTCGGATGATGGCAAGGGGTTGGGATGTAAAAATAGGTTGATAGCCGTGTATATAGCAGCGAGCATAGAATTCTCTATCTGAACCGAATTTGAAAGATTCATCAAATAAACCTACTGCCTCAAATACCTCTCGTTTCAGAACAATAGTAGAAGGACTACAGATAAAACTTGACGTTACAAGCAGTGCATGAAGTGGACTATTAAATCTTTTTAGATCGACTTTTTGAGACTTTACAACTTGTTTATTTTCCATCGTGTAGTCTAGAATGATATCACTCACGCCGAAAAAGCCTTGTTGGTTTTCTAATGTTGAAACTTGAGAGGATAGATAGTTGGTTTCCCAGAGATCATCAGAATCTAATGGAGCAATATATCGACCTTTCGCTACTTTGATTCCCTGATTGCGTGCTGCGGGACATCCGATATTTTTTTGAAGTGTAATTAAATGAATATCAGGATATTGCTGTTGAATAAAAGTAGAAGTTTCATCGGATGAATTATCATCAACAACAATAATTTCTATATTTCCAGTAAAGTCTTGGGAAAAAACACTGGTTAATGCTTCTTTCAGCATATTGATTCGATTGTATGTGGGTATGACGACGGAAACATCAATATTTTTATTCATAGTGATTAATGTAATAGTGTTTGATAATATCTAAGAAGAGAATTATATTCCTCTGAATTTTAGCTTTCCAATTACAAAACTTTTTAAGTCATTTATCATATTAGATAAAGCATAATACCAAGAGCTATAGTGGGCAATTTTTTTTGAAAATTGTAACCATTGCAAAGTATTATTTTGATTGAGACACATTCGAGCATACTTTTTGTAAACATCTGCATAAAGTTTATTTTTAGAAACGTTCAATTCATCTTTTTTTTGAATTAAGGAATAATTTTTTTCGATTAGATAGAGTCGATTTGTTATTCTTTTATTTTGGTTTTTTATATCTGTTAACTGGCTCTGATTATGTTTACGTTGAATTGCCAAAGGACGATTGATAAAGATAGGTTTATAATCCGCAATTAAACATCTCACATAAAAATCTGCATCTTGACCATACCTAATGTTTTCATCAAATAAGCCAACATCTTGTAAAACTTGATGAGGAAAGACAACACAGGAAGCAATATGAATAAAATTTCCTACCATCAGATGATGAAGTGGTGAGGTGTATCTTCTGAGATTGGGTTTCATTTGATGAATAGATTTCTTGTTTTTGGCAGTCTCCGAAGTTAAAATGTCACTAATACTAAAGAATTTACTTTTACCTTCTAAGGCAGAAATTTGTTCTCTAAGATAGCTTTTTTCCCAGAGATCATCAGAATCTAAAAAAGCCAGATATTGACCTTGAGCCATTTGCAAACCCTGATTTCTTGCTGCTCCTGCTCCTTGATTTTGATTTAAACAGATGAGTTTAACTTCTGGATATTTTTGTGAGACAACTTCACAGGTTTCATCTGAAGAATTATCATCTATTACAATGATTTCTATTTTCCCTTTAAAATCTTGAGCTAAAACACTCTCAGTAGCCTCTTGTAGCATGGCAATACGGTTGTAGGTTGGGATAATAACTGAGACCAGTGGCTGTTGCATTTTTACAATGACAATTTGAATTGAATTTATAGAGAATGTATGCTTGTGCATTCTTTATTCTATAAATTTTTTTTAGGGAATAAAACCTAAAATTACAAAAGTTTATCACTGATGCAATCCAATTCATACTGACATCTAATAAATTAGCTAGCCTGAGTTAAATCATGTTGCATTTGATGATATTTCCACAGCTTACCTTGTCGATCTAGCAACTCTTGATAAGTTCCTTCTTCGACAATTTTTCCTTGCTCTAATACCACCACTTTATCGGCTCGAACAATAGTAGATAAACGGTGAGCGATCGCAATCACAGTTCGACCGACAGAAAGCTTTTCTAAAGACTCTTGAATCAGTTGTTCAGAGACGGAGTCTAAAGCACTGGTTGCTTCATCAAGAATGAGTATTTCTGGGTCTCTTAATAAGGCGCGAGCGATGGCAATTCGCTGTCGTTGTCCCCCAGATAATCGAACACCTCGATCCCCTAATTGTGTGTCAAATCCTTGTGGTAAATCCTGGATAAATTCGAGCGCATTTGCTTGTCGAGCTGCTTCAGCAATCTCGGATTTACTAACTGTTTCCATCATAGCATAAGCAATATTATTTTGTACAGAAGTATTGAAAATAAATGTGTCTTGACTGACGATTGCAATCTTGCGACGGAGAGAATTAATATCAAAATTATTCAGCTTAATCCCATTAATTAAAATCTGTCCGTTTATAGGATCATAAAACCGAGGAATGAGATCAACGAGTGTGGATTTTCCGGCTCCAGATCCTCCCACGAATGCTGTAGTTTTTCCTTGTTCTATTATCAGATTAATATCCTGCAAAACCAGCTTTTCCGAATCATAGCCGAAATTAACAGATTTAAATTCAATTGTGTTATTTAAGCCAGGAAACAGCCTTGTACCTGTTAATAAATAGGGTTTATTGTCTGTTCGCAGCAATTCATTAATATTACTCATTGAACCTTGGAAGTTACTTAATCTAGCTCTAGCTCCATTCAATTGCCGAACAATTGGCATGAGGCGAAATAAGATAAATAAGAATGTTAATAACGAAGCAATTTGTAGTTGTCCTGTCGGAATAAGAGTAGCAAAAGCAATCACTAACATCCCAATTAGAATAGTCGTTGCTACACTTTCTGTGAGGGGTTCAACTAAAGCACTTCGTTTAGAATAACTGATCTCAGCTTGTAATATTTGATCGCTACTATCATAGAATCGCTGACGTTCAAACTCTTGAGCCGCAAATGCTTGTACGGTGCGAATTCCACTAATAAATTCTAAGGCAGCAGAAGTATAGATTCCTCTGGCTTTTGTGCGGACAAAACTGATTTCTCGAACCTTTTTAAGTAAGCTTGCAATCCCAACCGATAATAAGCTAAAAAGTAAGACAGAAAGCAGAGTCAATTGCCAGGAAAGCAATACCATAGCAATGAGATAAACCGTGAGCGTTGAAAATCGAATTAGTAAAAATGAGACCACTTCAAAAGCTTGCATGATTTGAGTAATCTCAGCGGTTAAAGTATTAATTAATTCACCGGATTTTACTTGACTAAAATAGCTCAAACTTAGACTTTGGAGTTGTTCAAATAACCGAATTCGCAGCTGATAAGCTAAGTGGCTCTGAGAAATTCCGGTATAGACTCGACCGAGATAAATAAATATCACCCGTATTAAAGTCGTGAGTAAAATTAATCCGGAGATTTGATATAGTCGTCTGGCGGCTGAGGCGTTACTGGCTAAAACAAAAACATCAAACCATTCTATTCCTGTTTTAATCGGTTCAGCATTGGGTTCAGTTAAGCTTTGCAAAAATGTCAGTAAAAATCCCACTCCAAATCCTTCAAAGGCAGCCGCTAACAAGGTAAAGATTAAAGCGAGAATGGCTACTTTTTTAAAGTGTTTAAACTCTCGCAACACTAGGGCATTATCCTGCCAAAATTGTGTAGTTTTAACTAATCTACGGATAAATCGGGGTGTTTTAATCAACATAGATGTAACTCGTGGTGAAGGACAACTTAATAAGCACCGGAACCGGAGAGAACTTTAGGAACAGTTCGCCATAGAATGGTAAAATCCTGTTGCAATGACCAATTTTGTAGGTATTGCAAATCTCCCTGATTTACTATTTCTAAATCCAATAAATTAGAACGATCTTCGACTTGCCACGATCCTGTAATTCCAGGCAAAGCATTGAGTCGTTTTTGAGTGTGGTTACTCATGCGTAATGCATCGTATAATGCCCAAGGACGCGGCCCGACTAAGCTCATTTCTCCCCGCAATACATTGATTAACTGCGGCAATTCATCGAGGCTATATTTCCGTAGCCAACGCCCTAAAGCGGTCACCCGAGGGTCAGCTTCATGTTTATGTAAACCCGGTTGATTTCCCATCACTTGATGATGCAAAAGTTCTGCATTGATTTTCATGCTGCGGAACTTAATAATTTGGAAGAGTTGACCGCGATAACCCACTCGCCATTGTTTAAAGAAAATCGGCCCTGGAGAATCAATTGAAATTAATATTGTCAACACCAACATTAGCGGTGAGAGAAACGTTAATAAAATGGCGGCAACCACCCAATCTAAAATACGTTTACAGCGCCACTGCTTAGGCTTTCTTTTTTGGGGAATTCGAGACATATTGGGTAATCGTAAAAAACTAGGTTTACCCGCACTCCGACTCCAATCTGCCCATTGTTTTAATGCTTTTTCTCCCAGTTTGGAATCTAGACAAATGGCTTGTAATGGAGGATAGTGCAGCCACCATTTCAGCCAAGCTGTCCCCACTTCAGTTGAAGCTGTCAACTTTCTGCGCCCCGTCACAGGACTCACCCATAATTTCCGCTGCCGACACTGAATCTGATAACCGGATGGGGGAGAGAGTGGTTTATTTGAATCTTGAATAACAGTAGGGAATTTTAAGCTGAGTGAGTCAACCGTTGTCAGTCTCGGTTTAAAAACGAACATCATGCAATACTCCTGTAATCAGTGATAATGTGGCGGTTATGAACATAATTTGATTGAAGTTTTTACCCCGAACTTGAAATGGCTTAACTGAACCCATAATCGATTAATAACTCACAATTGATCTCAATTTCTGCCATAATGGCGAACCTCCAATAATTGCTTTTTTCGACCGGGGGGTAAACCGTTACGTTGAAAATCTCGATCTTTAATGACGCGGGTGGGTTTACCATCGCCTCCGTTGGCAACAACTCCCAATACATTTAACCGACTCAACATGGCTAAAGCTTGAGAGAGTTCACTTTGGGTAATCTGTTCGAGGCGGGCAGCAACCACAACCCCTTGACAAGCCGATGCAGTTTGCAACACATCCACCGTGCCTAAAATGGGGGCAGTATCGACTAAAATCCAGTCATACTGTTGTTCAAATCGGGTGATTAATTCTCGCCAACGTTGCGAACTTAATAACCTCACGGGGTCATCGAGTTGGTAACCCGCAGTTAATACATCTAAATCTGACCCTAAAATCGAGAGAGAATGAATTAAGGGAGAAGTTGTATCTCCGGATAACACAGTTGACAGTCCCGACTGATTGGGTAGATGCAAAATCTGATGTAGGCTGGGATGACGCAAATTTGCATCAATTAACAACACTCGTTGATGCAGTCGCGCCCCACTCAAAGCTAACCCCAGAGATAATAATGATTTCCCTTCTTTTGCTAAAGCTGAGGTGATTAACACAGATTTGAGTCGTGATGCTGTAGCCGCCAGATGGATGTTTTTATGGGTTAAATCTAGTGACTCCCGCAACGGTAACCATGACAAAGCTTGCAACATCGCATCTGGGTTAGATTTAGAATTTAAGCGAAAAGAACGAGTTTGGGATTGAGGAAATAGGGGCAAATTGCCTAATATTGGCTGTTTATTAGACTGTTGCAAATCCTCCACGCTATGAACTTTCTGATCAATTGCTTCCCCAGCAAATGCTGCCATACCGCCCAAGAACATCCCCACCACCATTCCCAGCGCTAGATTTTTCTTTAAACTCGGGGCAATTTGTTCCCCCAGCAAAGGCGGTTCGACAATTTGCCAGTTAAACCCACCCCGGACAATTTCCAGGCTGAGATCTTGGCGTTTTTGCAGCAGTTGTGCAATGGTTTGCCGTTGAATTTCAACCTCTGGCTGCAATTGGTTGTATTGGGCGATCAAACTCGGAAATTCCCGTAATTGTGCCTCTAGGGTGGCTTCTGTCTCTGCTAAACCTTGTTTTTGACTTTGCAGGGTTAACAGTTCGGTTTGGGTTTCGGCTAACTGACGGGCTAAACTCAAATCAATTTCACTGAGTTGTCCTTGTTTGAGGAGTTCTTCAGGACTTACCTGGAATTGTGCTGGCATTGCTCCCAAAACCCGTGTAATTTCTTGTTGCAATAATGCCAATTCACTTTGGCGTTGTTCGAGGAGTAAGCGAACTTCCGGATCGGCATCGGTAAAAATCGTGCGTTGCTGGGCGATCGCCAATTCTGTGGTTTGTAGTTGATTGAGTAATTCTTGATAGCGGGATGACTCACTGAGACGGGCAGCAACCAAAGCCTCGCTGGGAGAAAGAGATAATTGTTTCTCTAGGGCATTGTAACGGGCTTGGACGGTTTGAATTTGGGTGTCTAGGGTGAAACGTTCTTTTTTAGTCGTATTGAGTTGTTCAGAGACTAACTCCGCTTGCTGCAAAGGATCAATTAAGTTTTGATTTTCTCGAAACTGTTTTAAAGATCCTTCCGCTTCGAGTAATTTATCTTGGGCATTGGGCAACCCTTGGTTAATAAATCCTAAACCCTGTTGTAAGCGTTGTTTGTCCTGTTGCAGGTTATAATCCTGATAAACTTTTTGCAAAGCTTGCAAGACATCTTGAGTTTTCAGGGGATCAATATCGACATAAACTGCCTTAAAAATCCGAGTTTGGGTATCTCCTACTTCGAGTTGACTCAGGCTTAAATTCCCTTCAATTTCTGTTGCCTCAATTAAAGGATAAGCCTGACGTAATAGCGCCGCTGCTTTTTCGGTAAATTGAGAACTTCGCATCAACGCTAATTGTGTGGCATAATCTTCTTCAGACGTTTGGGTTTGGGGTTCTCCATCTAAACTAGTAGGCTGTCGGGCAGGATAGTTGGGTTCAACCAGCAACTGCATTTGACTTTCATAAGTGGGTTCGGTTTTCAATGTAATTAATACTGAACTGGCAGCCGCCGCTATAAAAATAGTCAGCCACCACAGTCGCCGTCGCCACAAAATAGCAAACAGTTTACCGTATCCTAAGTCTGAATCTGGTTCAGAGTGGGAGAAATCCGATGTCATCATTATTTCACTAAGCAACAATTTTTTGAGTTGGCGCTACGGGGATCTCTTCACCCATAACTTGCTGCAATAAGGGAATCACTTTGTGGAAAAATACCTCAACTGAGAAGTTCTTAACCGCGTGTTCTCGAATCTTGACACAATTCCACTGAATGGTTGCAGCTTCCAATAATGCTGCTTGCAAAGACTCGGTAGTTTGTTGTTTAAAAAACAATCCCGTTTTTCCCGAAACCTGAGTATCCAACACACCACCTGCACCATAAGCGATAACTGGGGTACCGCTAGCGTTGGCTTCAACCGGGACAAGACCATAATCTTCTAAAGCCGAAACCACAACAAATCTAGCTTTTGCCATTAATTTGGCGCGTTGATAATCGTCAACATACCCTAAAAATTCAATATTATCGGCAGCGGAAGACTTCAATTTCTCGGCTTCTGGGCCATCTCCAATAATTTTTAATGGCCATCCCAAAGCATTAAAAGCTTTAATTGTGATATCAATTCGTTTGTATCCCAGGAATCGAGAAGCCACTAAGCAGAAGTCGTCTTTGTGAGTCGAAAACTGGAACTGATTCATATCCACCGGATAATTCACCACAGTGGCTTGTTGATCATATTTATCCCAAATTCGCCGAGCCACTTCAGTCGAATTCGCGATATAAAGATCGGGTTCTTGAGCATACTTTTTATCTGCTGTCCGCATCGCTTTAAATACTTGTTCTAGGACGGGATAAAAGGCGCGATACTTCGGATACTTTTCCAGATAATTTTGAGTATCCCAAAGAAACCGGGTAATGTTATGACAAAAGCAAATATGTTTAGCTTCGGGATGCTTACGGACGGCTTTTGCAAAGCTGGTGCTGCTGCTAAGAATTAGGTCGTAATCTTGTAAATCTAGTTCTCGAAATGCTCGATAATAAAACGGGGCTAACATCCGAAAGTTACTCGAAGCGCCGGGAATTTTTTGTAATGCTGTTGTATAAACGGCACGATTTCCTAAATCAACCGTTGTTTCAGGTTCGTACAGCGAAGTGTAAACATCCGCTTGTGGAAAGTAACGACATAGCAGCTCAAAAACCCGTTCTGCCCCGCCTCTTTGGGTGAGGTAATCATGGACTAATGCAATTTTCATCTCTGTTTCAATTCTGAATAAAATAACTAACAAGATCGATTGATTCTCACAGGAATAGACTAATTATGAGTATTACTAAAGATTAAGATAATTAGTCATTCTTGTTTTTGTTTAATTAGACCGTTAAACCTTGAATCATCAATGAGTAGCGACAACTGACAACTGATCCGGGTATTCATGATCTCTCGCTGTATTCTGAAACACAATCATAGAGAATAAAACTGTACTTACAAATAATGAAAATATCAGACGGATAGAATGAGTTCAACAATTGTAATGGTCTAACTTTCAGTTTTTAATCTCACCAAAAGTTAGGCAGTTAAACCACCCGCACAGACCCGAAATCTCTATGATGTTAAGTGTTTTTTGTCACACTGCTGTACGCAGGCGCTCACAAGAACTTGTCGTTGTTTCTACTTGATCTAGCGAAGTGAGAACCCTAAGTTGTAAACAGTTAAATTGTATTGCTTCAAAAAATTGCTCTTCTAACCTCATTTGAGTGAGAGACTTGTAAAGTAATTTTATATTCATAAGGCACAAACTCTAGCTTTACTACGGGTTTGAACCCCATTTCACCCCAATCGATCTAGTGCTTCATAAAAATAATCGATAAGTAGATATAGTATCCCTGATTAGTCCTGAACTTTATACTCTCAATAAAATTGTCGAGAGATTGACTAGCAGTTCAGATTTTCTAGAAGATGTTATGACTAACATATTTCTAAATCAATCAACAATTTGTATTGCAAAATACAAACTATTATTGATTTTGATTACTACTCCTTCAACCCTTTTAACTATATATAACTTACGAGAATAGAACTAAAAAACTTAAGATTATATATAGATTTTTAAGGATTTAAATTAGCAACCCCATTTAATTTTATCCTTGGAGTTTAGCTAAATATTCACAAATCTGTCAAGCCAAATTGGCATAATTCTGATGTTTGTTAATACTGATAAAAGCTCTACTATTGACTTTTATTCAGAAAATAGAAATATGTTTAAATGTTTATTATAAGTCAGCTTAAACCAAAATATATATAGTTTCATAAAACATCTTTATTTTTTCTACATCAATTACATAAAATAGATGAATGATATCTTATGCTTATGCCAGACTTAATCTGATATTTTTTTAGATCCATCAGGGAAAATTAATCCGCTAATATCTTCTATCAGATCTCAACAAAAGAAAATAAAAACTCAAAAAGATTATATATACTTCAATCTTTCCAACACCAACAAATATGCCAACTCCAGATAGTCTCTTGCCGTCCGACTTTTTTGACAACTTAGACTCAGACTGCTATAGCAAAATTAATCTTTTTTTAATCATAATCTAGCTGTTGTCGATGTAACTTGAGCAACAGGTGTTGAGTAATCTGGCTTTTGCAACTTTTGTAGAACCGCTATGAGGGATTGCAGTAGGCCTGTACAATAAAATACGTTAAAGATATAGCTATTGCGGCTCAACGTCGCTAATTGTTGAGTATAAAACCCTTTATGACTGACTTGACCACTTCCCCCCAACAGGACGCATTACCAGATTTTGCTCAACTGAGTCAGAAACTGACTTCGAGTTCTCCTGCTACTCAACTGCAATCAATGCAAACTTTAGTAGAATCTGGAGAGCAGGGTATAGAGGTGTTGATTGATTTTTTACGTCAATCTCAAAATTCTTCACCAAACTGGGTTCAAGGAAAAGTTTATCAAATCCTCACCCATATTGACTTCCCCAACGCTCAAGACTTCCTACAAACTCATTTTCCGGCGGGAGTGGTGCCGTTAAAGTCGGAAGCAAATATAGATTACAGTGACCTGCAGCAACTATTGATTCAACAAAAATTCCAACAAGCAGATTACTTGACTTTAGAAAAGTTATGTGAACTTGCAGGAAAAGCGGCTCTGGCCCGCAAATGGCTTTATTTCTCCGAGGTCAGAGCCTTTCCTTGTACAGATTTACAAACGATTGATTTGCTGTGGCAAGTTTATTCTCAAGGCAAATTTGGTTACTCAGCCCAACGCAAACTCTGGCTAAGCGTCAATAAAAATTGGGAGAAATTATGGCCGAAAATGGGGTGGCGAAAACAGGGTGTCTGGACTCGTTATCCTCAAGAATTCACTTGGGATTTAAGTGCGCCTGTCGGTCACTTACCGTTATCCAATCAACTTCGAGGTGTACGAGTGATTGAAACGTTACTCTCTCATCCGGCTTGGTTAGACTCCGAATATCAATAATTTTTTTAATTTAATCAAAGTGGGTTTTAGGGAAGGATAAAATCATGCAATATTTCTGAATTTATATCTGATATAGCAATTTTATCTAAGTTGTAAAAAAAATATTATTGTCAAAGGTGGGTTTGGCAACAGAATTCAGCATTTTGGAATTTTTACAGATGTTGAAGTTCGGCGCACATCCCAACTGAATTTCTAGATCAAAAATATGATATATTAAGAAAGTCATAATTTAATTAAATAGCGCAAAGTTGCCCTCGGACGAGCGCATTTCATGTGGGCTATAGCCTTTGGCATGGCTACGAATTACGCCGCCCAACTTTTAAATAAATTGAAGCTACGAAATCAGGAGGAACTGACTATATGTTCCGAAAATTGCTATCTGCGAAAATTAGACGCAGAGCTATTATACTGTTTTTAGGATTAGTTCTTTATCTAATTACTAGTCTGTCCTTATCTCCTCAAAAAAGCCTTTCTCAAAAAATCAGTCTCGCTTCTGCAAAACCAACAGAAATCATTTCTAAACTGAGTTTATCAGATAAAGTGATGATAATGGAGCAAAAATTAGAAGCAGAATTTGAAACTTATTTTAATCGAAATCTGGCTGAAACTACCAAAACAGGGGATGAAATTGCTCAAATATTACTGGAAATCCGTAAAAATAGCAAAACCAACCCGGCAGTAATTTGGATAATTCCTGAATTAGATTATTTACATTTAGTCTTAATTACTCCCGGAAAACAGCCTATTATTAAAGATATTAACTCCCTTCAACGCGAAACTCTTATTCAAGCGGTTAAATCATTTCATTACGATATTACCAACCCTAGAAATCTTTCTAATAATTCCTATTTAACTCAAGCCCAAAAAATATATCAATGGGTGATAGCGCCCTTAGAAGAAACTCTGCAAGCAGAAAGAATAAACACAATCCTATTTTGTTTAGGAAATGGTTTGCGGACTTTACCGATTGCGGCACTACATGATGGCAATCAATTTTTAGTCGAAAAATATAGCTTCTCTATTATCCCCGCCTTTAACCTGATTAATTCTAATTATACTCCGATTACAAAAGCAAATGTGCTTGCCATGGGGGCTTCAGAATTTGTCAGCAATAGCCCACTTCCTGCTGTTCCGCTTGAACTCTCAACAATTGTCAATAAAAATATTAGAGACAATCTCTCAAATCAAATACCTGCAGATAAAATATCGGGAGAATTATTTCTCAATCAAGAATTTACCCTAGAAAACTTAAAAAATAAATTATTATCGCAATCTTTCAATATCATTCACTTAGCGACTCATGCAGAATTTAAACCCGGTAATCCTCAAAATTCTTATATTCAATTTTGGAATACTCAACTCCGATTAAACGACATGAAACAGATTAGCTGGAATAATCCCACCACAGAATTACTCGTTTTAAGTGCTTGTCGAACTGCAGTCGGAGATGCTGGGGCGGAATTAGGTTTTGCTGGACTGGCTTTACAAACAGGAGTTGAGTCTGCATTAGCGAGTTTATGGTATGTCAATGATATTGGGACCTTAGCATTAATGAGTGAGTTTTATCAGCAACTGAAAACGGCGGAGACTAAAGCTGAAGCCATTAGACAAACTCAAATTAATATGATTAAAGGAGACGTACATTTAACAGGGGAAACGTTGAAATTGTCTAGAGATGAAATTGCTTTGCCTCAAAATCTATCAAACTTAAAAGCAACGAATTTCTCTCATCCGTTTTATTGGTCTAGTTTTACGCTGATTAGTAGTCCTTGGTAGAGACTATTATCATGCATTCTAGTTTGATTAGAAACGTTTGCTACAATCTATATTTATCAATTTTAGTCGTAGTTTATGGCGAATTCTGCCACCTCAAAACAATATTATAAATGAGTTTCAAGTAAAATAGACACTCTCTCAGCCGGAAAACTTTTTATTAGTGATTAACTTATCTAATAAAACAAAATTAAAACAATTAGTTTTTCAAAATTTATCCCTGTTACAAAAATTAATAACTGTAATGAAGCCAACGAGTTGACAAGGGTTTGAGACCGCTCTATAATCAAAGTACCCAAGGGGATCGTGTGTCTTGTTGCAATTTTATCCTCTCAAACCCTGATTCCTCCTTGGCGATCGCTGCTAACTCAGGCTTAATTCATTTTCTACGATGCACGAGTTTTTGTTACATTCCTTTACAAAAGATCGCCATTATTTGACAAATTCTTGATTTTATGCATAAAAAAGACGCTCAAGGTTGAACGTCTGTTAAATTAAAATTGAGTTAGGGTGAAGAACTATTCAGCAGTCTGGGGTAATAATTCCCGTTTTTCACCCTGCAAAACATTGACTTTACCGCTTTCATCGACATCAACGACGGCGATATCACCTTCTTTGATGCGACCCGAGAGGATTTCCTCTGCTAAACTATCTTCCAATAACCGCATAATTGCCCGACGTAGAGGACGTGCGCCGTAGCTGGGGTTATAGCCTTCATCGACTAACCGTTCTTTAAATCGCTCTGTGATTTCTAACGTAATGCCTTTCTCCGTCAAGCGGCTAAAGACTTCGTTGAGCATAATCACAGCAATTTCCTTGACTTCGTCTTTGTTTAACTGACGGAAGACAATAATCTCATCGAGACGGTTGAGGAATTCGGGTCGGAAGTACTGTTTCAACTCTTCGTTAACCAGGTTGCGAATCCGATTATACTGAGCATCAGCCGCATCTTCCTCAAACTCGAAGCCGAGGCCACCGCCACCTTTCTCAATCACTTTCGACCCGATATTAGAGGTCATGATGATTAAGGTATTCTTGAAGTCCACTGTGCGACCTTTAGCATCAGTCAAACGACCGTCTTCTAGGATCTGCAACAGCATATTGAATACATCTGGGTGTGCTTTTTCGATTTCGTCAAATAGCACCACGGTGTAAGGACGACGACGAACTGCTTCTGTCAGTTGTCCCCCTTCGTTGTACCCCACATATCCAGGCGGAGAACCAATTAATTTAGAAACGGTGTGACGTTCCATAAATTCCGACATATCCAAGCGGATCATCGCCTCTTCTGAACCAAAGAAGTAAGTCGCTAACGCCTTGGTTAACTCAGTTTTACCCACCCCAGTTGGCCCGGAGAAGATGAAACTGGCAATCGGACGGTTGGGGTTCTTGAGACCGACTCGGGCGCGACGAATGGCACGAGAGACCGCTTTAACCGCATCATCCTGACCAATGAGACGCTGATGCAGGGTATCTTCCATGTGCAACAGTTTCTCCGACTCAGACTCAGTCAGTTTGTTGACGGGAATACCGGTCCAACTGGCCACAATTTGAGCGATATCTTCTTCCGTGACCATGGGAGAATCATCTTCATCGGTACGAGTTTCAGACTTTTTACTCTGAGCAATGCTGCGAATTTCGGATTTAATTTCCATTTCGCGATCGCGCAATTCTCCCGCCCGGTCAAAGTCTTGGGAACGAACCGCGTCATCTTTGTCTTTGAGGACAACTCGTAGTTCTTTATCCAATTCCTTCGCCGCAGGTGGCAATTGAGAATTAATCAAACGCACGCGAGATCCCGCCTCGTCAATTAAATCAATCGCTTTATCGGGTAAAAAGCGATCTGAAATATAACGATCAGAGAGTTTAGCGGCGGCCTCAAGAGACTCATCTAAAATCTTCAGTTTGTGGTGCTGCTCGTAGCGTTCCCGCAAACCAAATAAGATTTCAATCGTTTCATCGACTGAGGGTTCACCCACCATTACCGGTTGGAAACGACGTTCTAAAGCCGCATCACGTTCAATGTGCTTACGATATTCATCGAGTGTGGTAGCTCCGATACATTGCAATTCACCCCGCGCTAGAGCCGGCTTCAGGATATTGGCTGCATCAATTGCCCCTTCAGCCGCCCCCGCCCCAATTAAGGTATGAACCTCATCAATCACGAGGATCACATTGCCAGCGGAACGGATTTCATCCATAATCTTTTTGAGTCGTTCTTCAAACTCACCCCGATATTTTGTACCCGCTACCAGCAGGCCAATATCTAGGGTAACGACTCGTTTTTCTTCCAGGATATCCGGGATATCATTTTGAGCAATACGCTGGGCCAGACCTTCAGCGATCGCGGTTTTACCGACACCCGGTTCTCCGATTAAGACGGGGTTGTTTTTCGTCCGGCGACCCAGGATCTGGATCACCCGTTCAATTTCCTTTTGCCGACCCACAACCGGATCGAGCTTGCCTTCCCCGGCCATTTGGGTTAAATTAGAGCCGAACTCGTCGAGTGTGGGAGTCTTCGTCCGACTATTACTGCCCCCAGCGGTAACTTCCGCCGTTTCCCCGAGCATCCGAATCACTTGGGTCCGGACTTTAGTCAAGTCAACCCCTAGGTTTTCGAGTACACGAGCGGCAACTCCTTCCCCTTCGCGAATCAACCCCAGAAGCAGGTGTTCTGTGCCAATATAGTTATGTCCCAATTGGCGGGCTTCTTCTAAAGAAAGTTCCAGGACGCGCTTGGCACGGGGAGTAAAGGGAATTTCGACGGCGACAAACCCAGAACCCCGACCAATGATCTTTTCGACCTCGATCCGAGCGTCTTTCAGATTCACCCCCATGGACTTCAGCACTTTGGCGGCGACACCTGTGCCTTCTCCAATCAGACCCAAGAGGATCTGTTCGGTTCCCACGAAGTTATGACCCAGGCGGCGTGCTTCCTCCTGAGCCAACATGATCACTTTAATTGCTTTTTCTGTGAAGCGTTCAAACATGGCTAATTCTCATCATTTGCTGCATGCCCGTACGCTAATTTTAGCGTGACATTTTTAAAGATTGAAAAATTAAAAGATAGTAAACTGATTTTAATTTTTCGAGTGTATGGCTGTATTAACGTCATTTTACCGAATAATTTCAGACTTCGGACGTAATCAGTGCCTATCATTAAGATTGCCACAAGGTAGTTTCACCTGAATGATATTGCCATCCTCGTGTTCAACATTAGTTGAGTAGAGGAGTTGAATCTGTATCAAGGTTGTCTACAGTGAGCATCTGGGATGTCTTAGTTCAAGAGTGCGTCACCTCGGGGGCATGGGAGCATTTAACCCGGAGGATATCTGTTGAAATTGAGTAAACTTATACCCTAGTTTACTTTTAAGGTTTAGTCTAAGATTCTAGCACATTGGTTATAAGTCAGTGGTGGCTCGTCGGGGACTTGACAGACTTGACAGAGATACTGTTGCCCGCTGGCGCGCCAGCGCTAGTGGTGACGGTTCGCTATTGAAATGAGTATTTTTACATAACCCTAATCGGATTGATCTAGTGTGTGCTATTAACATAAAGAATTCCCTTTCTCATGGTTTTGTTTCCTCAATCGTCATAAATGACATAAAGATTAATAATCTATGATTGAGATCGACTGTTTGCAGTGCCTTCTTGTAACGGTTTTTTACGACTGTAATAGACTTCATCTCTATCAGTGATACGATCCCGTAAAAACCTCATTAGAGAAATCTTATGGCAGAAGAACTGACAGGATCAGCTCCGATCTTTGGCGGGAGTACCGGTGGGTTGCTATCAAAAGCATTGGTTGAAGAAAAGTACGCCATCACCTGGACCAGTCAAAAAGAGCAGGTATTTGAAATGCCAACAGGCGGCGCAGCCGTGATGAACGAAGGAGAAAACCTGCTGTATTTGGCGCGTAAAGAACAGTGTTTGGCTTTAGGTGCTCAATTTCGGACTAAATTTAAGCCCCGGATCGAGGACTTTAAAATTTATCGGGTTTTTCCCAACGGAGACACTCAATATCTCCATCCGAAAGATGGTGTCTTCCCCGAGAAAGTCAATGAAGGTCGTGAGATAGTGAACGCGGTTGACCACAAGATTGGCGATAACGTTGAACCGGCTAAAGTGAAATTCACAGGCAAAGCCACTTACGAAGTTTAACTGATTCAGGTAAATGTCATTAAAATTTGGCATCACTGTGTTAGTCTGCAAAGGATGAAGGAGTTGTTGATATTCTTTCATCCTTTATTGATGTCCGTTAGCTGATCATGTTTCCAGAGTTTTCTCAATTTACTCAATTGGCAACCCAAGGTAATTTCATCCCCGTTTATCAAGAGTGGGTGGCGGATTTAGATACTCCCGTTTCAGCATGGTATCGTATTTGTGCGGGTCAGCCTTACAGTTTTCTGCTTGAATCAGTCGAAGGCGGGGAAAAACTAGGACGCTACAGTTTTTTAGGCTGCGATCCGGTTTGGACTCTAGAAGCCCGGGGCCAACTCACCACCCAAACCTTTCGAGATGGTTCAACGCAACAGTATGAGGGATCACCGTTTGTTACCTTAGCTAACTGCCTCGCCCCCTATCAACCCGTGAAATTACCCCAACTGCCGCCGGGAATTGGGGGGTTATTTGGATTTTGGGGATATGAATTGATCCGGTGGATTGAACCGAGGGTCCCGGTTACGCCCCCAACTTCAGAAGATTTACCTGATGGGTTGTGGATGCAAGTCGATCATTTACTGGTATTCGATCAAGTCAAACGGAAAATTTTGGCGATCGCCTATGCCGATTTACGTCATACTGATCCTGAAACGGCTTATCAGCAAGCTTGCGATCGCGTTACCCAACTTCTCAATAAGCTTTCCTCGCCTTTATCGGTTCACACTCCATTTTTAGAGTGGACTCCCCCCAACCCCAACGATCCCACATCTGCCCCAGTTAACTACACCAGTAATCTATCTCAAGCACAGTTTTGTGCCAACGTTGTTAAAGCCAAAGAATATATCAAAGCAGGCGATATCTTTCAAGTTGTCATTTCCCAGCGACTGACGGCTGAATATCATAGAGAACCGTTTGAATTGTATCGTTCTCTGCGGTTAATTAATCCTTCTCCTTACATGGCTTATTTTAACTTCGGAACTTGGCAAATGATTGGTTCAAGCCCAGAAGTGATGGTGAAAGCCGAAACCACTGATACCGGAGAAACTATTGCGACATTACGCCCTATTGCCGGAACCCGTCCCCGTGGTCACACGAGTGCAGAAGACGACGCTTTCGCCACAGAATTACTTGCCGATCCCAAAGAAATAGCCGAACATGTCATGTTAGTAGACTTAGGCCGTAATGACTTAGGACGAGTTTGTCAAAGTGGAACGGTAACGGTTGATCAATTAATGGTAATTGAACGTTATTCTCATGTGATGCATATTGTCAGTAATGTTGTGGGAGAATTAGCAGAAGATAAAACCGCTTGGGACTTGTTAAAAGCCTGTTTCCCCGCCGGGACTGTCAGTGGTGCCCCCAAAATTCGGGCAATGGAGATTATTAATGAATTAGAACCCTGCCGTCGTGGCCCCTATTCGGGGGTTTATGGTCAATATGATTTTGATGGACAACTCAATAGCGCGATTACCATTAGAACCATGATTGTTCAACCAACTCAACCGGGTAAATATACCGTTAGTGTTCAAGCTGGGGCGGGTTTAGTGGCTGATTCTGATCCCGAAAAAGAATATATTGAAACCCTGAATAAAGCTAGAGGACTATTAGAAGCTATTCGCTGCCTAACTCGCTAACTTAACTCCCCAAATAACACTGATGAAATTCTATATTGTTGATGTCTTTGCAGAAGATAAATATGCCGGAAATCAATTGGCTGTTTTCTATGGAGAAGGTGTGAGTTCTCTTTCTGATGCTGAAATGCTGGCGATCGCCCAGGAAATGAACTATTCTGAAACGACATTTATCCCGTCAACTATGCTTCAAGATGGGGGATATGATGTGCGAATTTTTACTCCGGCAAAAGAACTGCCCTTTGCCGGACATCCAACACTCGGAACAGCTTACATTATTCAACAAGAAATTATTCAAAAAAATGTTGAGAAAGTTATTTTAAATTTGGGTATTGGTCAAATCTCTGTGAGTTGGACAGATACAGAAGACATAGGAAAAGTGTTATGGATGCGACAAAAATCACCAGAATTTTATCAGACTTTGAATGCAGAAAAAATTGCATCTGTACTCAATTTAGATGCTTCTGATATTGATAATAATTTCCCAATTCAAGAAGTATCAACAGGGATTCCATTTATTATTGTTCCCTTGAAAAATCTGCAAGCTTTAAAAGCCGCAAAAATTAACTTAGAACGATTTGAACAATTAATTAAAACCACAAATGCAACAGAAATTCTAATCTTTTCACCCGAACCTTATAATCCAGAAAATCAGCTTAGTGTGCGAATGTTTGCGCCTGCCCTCGGTATTCCAGAAGACCCCGCTACGGGTAGTGCTAACGGTTGTTTAGCTGGATATTTAATTCAAAATAACTATTTTAATGCCGATAAAATTGATATTAAAGTTGAACAAGGTTATGAAATTAATCGTCCGTCATTACTCTTTTTAAAAGCGGCTAAAAAAGTAGATAAAATTGAAGTTAATGTGGGTGGAAATGTGGTTAAAATAGCCCAGGGAGAATGGATTTGTTAACTTATTCAATTTCTTCTAACTCTTGAGTTGATTGCCATCCCGGTTGCCATAAAGAACGATCTTTAAGTTGTTTGGCATTTAACCAAAAGCGAACATTGGGATCGCACGATGAGACTAATTCAGCAAATACCCACTGTTCTTGATTTTTACGATTAACGACTTGGAAATGTCGCCAGCCCCAGGTTTGTTTACAAGAAGTCCATTTAGAACCGACTAAGTGAGGGTATTTTTGTTTTTTTGACATCTTGGATTTTATCTAGAATGTTTATAAAATGAACCACAGAGACACTATGGGCACAGAGGGAAAATCGATGAGTTAAATCAGGTTTAGTGAGGGTATTTTTGTTTTTTTGACATCTTGGATTTTATCTAGAATGTTTATAAAATGAACCACAGAGGGAAAATCGATGAGTTAAATCAGATCTCGGGAGAGATTATTGGGGCAGCAATTGCTGTGCATCGGGAGTTGGGGCTGGGGTTACTGGAGTCAGCTTATGAGGCTTGTTTAGTGTATGAATTACAACAGCGAAGATTAAAGGTTGATCAACCAGTGCCTCAGCCTGTATTTTACAAGGGATTGCAATTAGAATGTGGCTATCGTTTAGACTTATTGGTAGAAGACATTCGTGATTGTAGAATTAAAAGCAGTTACAGCAATTCTACCCATCCATGAAGCTCAATTATTAACCTATCTCAAACTCCGTAAACTCCGCTTAGGATTATTAATCAACTTTAATGTCCCCTTCCTCAAAAATGGCATCAAACGCCTCCTCAATAACTAACCCTCTGCGCCCTAAGTGCCTCTGTGGTTTCATAACTTACCCCATCTATGCCTCGTCTAATCTTTACACCCGGTAGTCCGAAATATCAAACTAAAATTAACCCAGTCTCTCTTAACCAACTATGGGGAGTGGGGTTATTCCTCGCCGCCCTACTACTCTTCTGTGTTGCCCTGGGAAACGTTCCCCTACGAGATTGGGATGAGGGGATTGTAGCACAAGTGGCACGGGAAATTGCCCAAGGAAAAGCGGATTGGCTGCATCCGACGTTACATGGTACGCCCTATCTTAACAAGCCACCTTTGGTGCATCTGTTGATTTGCTGGATGTACAATCTTTGGGGAATAGAGGAATGGACTGCCCGGTTTCCATCAGCATTTCTCACAGCCGCATCGGTGCCGATTTTATATTGGACAGGATTAGAATTATTTCATCGTCGGACTCCTGCTGTATTTTCCGCTTTAGTGTATCTAACGTTACTGCCAGTAGTGCGTCACGGACGTTTGGCGATGTTGGATGGGACGGTATTGTGTTTGATGATATTGATGATGGGGTGTGTATTGCGATCGCGGCGAAATTTACGATACGCCCTGGGAAGCGGTTTAGCCTTTGGTTTTCTATGTTTAACCAAGGGAGTGATACTCGGACTATTATTGGGGGCAGTGGCGATATTGTTTTTATTATGGGATACACCCCGTTTACTCAAATCTCGTTTTTTTTGGTTGGGAATTAGTTTAGGTTGTGTTCCTATTTTATATTGGTATACTGCCCAATGGATGCATCAAGGTGAAGCATTTATTACAACCAATTTATTGCATCAATCTTTACGCCGCATTTGGCAACCGGTGGAAAATCATCAAGGAAATCCTTTTTATTATTTATTTGAAATTTTAAAGTATTCTTTGCCTTGGTTAATATTTTGGATACCCGGACTTTACCTCTGTTGGCAAAATCGTCTTTTTAGTTGGGCTAAATTAATTTTAGTTTGGACTGGGGTTTATCTGTTGGCAATTTCACTGATGAGTACGAAGTTACCTTGGTATGTTTTACCCCTTTATCCGGCGTTTGCTTTAGCGGTGGGGGCTTATATCGCAGAAGTCTGGCGAGAAGGTAACCGTGAAACCGGACATTGGCACGATCAAGACTCTGCTAATTCAGATTTTCTATCTCCATTACCTGAACGTTTTTGGCCCATTCTTGCCTTTTTGGCTGGGGTGAGTTGGGTGGCTTGTTTGTATCTCAATAATTTAATTCCGTTAATTCCAGTCAGTGGGGTAGATTTACCCTTAAAATTGACAGCAACTGCCCTAGCTTTAACTTTAACTGCTTCGGTTTTTCTTCTCGTACAAAAAGATCGACAGTTTTTATTAATTCTAATTTGGGGATTATATGTTTCTCTGTTTTTATTTTGTACGTCTACCCATTGGGTTTGGGAATTAGCGGAAGATTACCCGGTAAAACCGATAGCGGAGTTAATTCAAACTCACACCCCTCCCAATGCTAAAATTTATATGTCTCATCCCTACTCTCGTCCTTCTCTAAATTTTTATAGCGATCGCAAAGTTCAACCTCGAGATTTAGAAGAATTACAGCAATATTGGCAAGCGTCTAAATCCGCTTATTTTCTGTTAGATCGTTCTACTTTAAATGACCTTCAAATTAAACCCAGCGACGCTTTAGGAACGGTTCAAGGCTGGACATTAGTAAAGCCTCCATTCCCTTCTATTTAAACAGGGTTATAATAATTGTTTTAAACTTTCAATCGTGACATATTCTCCGGTTAAATTGCCGGATATTACAGTCATCGGATTTTCGGGTTCACCTAAATGATTAATGACTGCGGTAGCGGCGGAAAAGTCTTGATCTTTAGTATAATCATTGACTGTGACAATTGTAGTTAAATTCAATTCAGCAGCGGCTGTTAAACCGATATTTGAATCTTCAAATACAATACAGTTTTCCGGTTCTATATCTAACTGATTTAAGACATAATGATAAACATCGGGGGCGGGCTTTTTCTGCGGAACCATATCCCCCGCGCCAATGACTTCAAACCACTCTGGATCGAGTTTTTTTTCGAGTAATTTCATTACATTAGGAACAGCACTTGTGGTGGCAATTGCTAGGGTTATTCCTTGTTCTCTGGCTGCTGTCATTAACCGTTTGACTCCGATGCGTAAATCAATTAATCCAGTGTCTAATCTTTCTTGATAATACTTATTTTTAATTTGATGTAAATGATCGGCTAATTCTTCTAAACTGGTTTTTGATTTGAGTTGAGATTGATATTGATTTAGATAATAATAAATCCTTTCTTCTCCCCCACCAATTTTGAGTAATTCACCATAAAAATTAACAGACCAATTCCAATCATACCCAGCCTCAGCAAAAGCTTGATTAAATGCCACCCGATGTCCGTCTTCTTCTGTATTGGCAACTGTGCCGTCTACATCAAAAATAAGTGCTTTTAACTCTGCCATTTTTAACTAATTTTAAATTTGAGGTTTAACTGAATTATCCGGAATTTCTGGACTTTTTTGAGTTTCTTTTAATGAATAACCTTCTTTTTCTAAATTTTTAACAAATGCTTTAGGATTCTTATCTTCTTGTTGTCCAGTTGAGTCAATAACTGGATCGTTTTGTGCTTGCTTGCGTTGTTTTTTTAGCTTGGCTTGTCGTCCCATAATATCATCCAAATTTTACTTTAATCCTGTTTAATTTGCTGATTTAAAGAATACAATATTAATATTCCGAGTATCACACTGAAGGCCAGAAATAACCAATAACGATACACAGTTTGTGGGGTTTGATCCAATACCCATCCTCCCAGCGGTGGCCCGATTAAATAGCCAATTGCCCAACATTGAGCGTTAATTGCTAAATAGGTTCCCCGTAATGATTCCGGTGCTAAATCTGCAACTAATGCTGAGGCAGAAGGGGTATAACTAATCGTGGCGATCGCCAAAATCCCTAATGCTAGAATACCATAAATCAGGACGTTTTCTCCAGCAATTCCCATTAAGAAAATAAAAATAAATCCGATTCCCCAAATACTGGCAGATACCATCAATGCTTGAGCATGACTCCAGCGGCTAAGTAAACGAGCAACAGGCAGTTGTAGCAATACAGAAATAGCAATATATCCTGTAAAGAGTCCACTAATGACTGTGGGGGAAAGTTGAGGTTTAACAAAGTTATTTAAATACAGAGGAATGGCACTATGGACTTGAGAGATATAGAGGGTAAATAGAATATTGACGGCGACAAAAGTAAGTAGAGTTTTATCACTGAGTGCTTTTCCCCAACTCTTTTTTAAATCTAATTTTTGATTAGATGATTTTGAAAACTGGGGTTTATATGTTTCTTTTATTCCCCAATAAACTACGGCTGCATAGACAATAAAAGAAATCCCGTTAACGATAAATAACACTCGATAGGCGGATGTCGTGGCAATTAATATTCCCGCCAAAACAATCCCTATTTGCAAGCCTATATTATCGGCTAAACGAGAAATTGCGTAAGCTTCGTTGCGCTTTTTCCCAACTGTTAAATCAGCAATGACCGTTTCAGTTGCAGGCCAATATAATCCGATTCCTAAACCTAAAATTAAATTACCAATAACAACGCTAATAAAGTCTTGTGCTGCGCTTAAAACGAAAGAAGCAATCGCAGAAATAATCGCAGATAAGATTAAAGTTTGTCGTCTTCCCCAATGGGGAGAATCTGAAAAAGAACCCCCTAAAAATCGGCCAATAATCCCAGAAATTTGACCGCTGCCGATACCAATTCCAACGGCTGTTGCAGATAATCCAACTTGGTTTACAAAGAAAATGGGCGCATAAAATAACGTAAATCCTGAACCGATTTGAGATAATAAGCGACCTAATGCTAAAATCCAAACTTGGGGATTGAGTTGAGGTAGCCATGATAATAATTTTTTGGGGTTTAATCCCATTCCTAAAACATCCCCGGTTTAATTCACAGTTTCACTTATTTTAACAGATTTTAATAACTAAATGCTTAATTTTTTAAAAGGAACAATTATAGGAATTTACAAACAAAATACTCCACGGGTAATCTTGGTATTAGAGGTCAATAATATTGGGTATGAGTTACAAATTGTGCCGAGAATGGTGACTCAAATGCCTGCTATCGGAGAAATTATTCAAGTCTTTACTCATTTACAAGTCAGAGAAGATCAAATGGTTTTATATGGCTTTTTAAGTTTGGCAGAACGGGATTTATTTCGACAGTTAGTCAGTGTTAGCGGTATTGGGACACAATTGGCAATTGCATTACTCGATACTTTAGGAATTCAGGATTTAGTACAAGCAATTGTGAGTGAAAATACTCGAATTTTAATACAAACGCCAGGAGTAGGAAAGAAAACCGCAGAACGAATTACTTTAGAATTGAAAACAAAACTGTCTCAATGGCGACAACAAATGGGATTAATAACGGCTTCTACGCCAGGTTTAACAGTGGAAATTCAAGAAGATATTGAAATGACGTTACTGGCTTTAGGATACAGTGCCTCTGAAGTGATGCAAACATTAGAATTTATTAGTCATAATTATCAAGAAACCGGAGAGAAAACGGCCGATCAATGGATTGAAATAGCCATTACTTGGTTAAGTAAAAACGAGTCAATAGCTTTTTAATTATGAATAATTATTAACGATAGGAATACAAGCAAAAGTATCTCAGCTATGATGATAAAATTAATTGTAATCGTAATACTGAATTCTTGCAATTTATTAGATGATCGCGATGATTGATTTTAGTAATATTTTTTATGAAATTGCCATCATTTTGGCGATCGCGACAGGAGTCGGATTCTTGGCCCTAAAATTACGACAACCATTAATTATTGCTTTTATTATTGTGGGTATTCTTGTTGGGCCTGCGGGTATTAATATTGTTAATGCTAACGAACAATTAGAACTCTTTGCAGAATTGGGTATTGCCCTACTTTTATTTGTAGTTGGATTGAAATTAGATCCCCATGAAATTAAAGCCGTGGGTTCAGTTGCGCTAACAACAGGTATTGGACAGATTTTAATCACAGGCAGTTTAGGATACTTAATTGCGGTTGCATTAGGACTTAATTCAATTTCCGCATTTTATGTCGGTATTGCTTTAACGTTTTCTAGTACCATTATTATTGTTAAATTATTATCAGATCGGCGAGAAATTGATGCTTTACATGGAAGAATTGCCCTAGGAATTCTAATTGTTCAAGATATTGTGGTGGTCTTGGTGATGATTGCCATGAGTGCTTTTACTGAAAATTCCGATCGAGGATTAGCACAAGAATTAATAACTGTATTGTTGAAAGGGAGTCTTTTTATCGCCTGTGTTGCCTTAATTACTCGTTATCTTTTCCCCAAACTATTACCTGCTTTAGCGCAATCTACAGAATTATTACTAATCTTTGCAATTTCTTGGGCGGTGGCATTAGCTGCCTTAGGAGATGCCCTGGGATTTAGTCAGGAAGTCGGGGCTTTTCTAGCTGGAGTTTCTCTTGCTGCTACCCCATATCGAACAGATTTAGGCGCACGCCTCGTCAGTTTACGGGATTTTCTTTTATTGTTTTTCTTTATCAATTTAGGGTTTCATATTGATGTAAATCACTTGGGTAATGAAATCTTACCTGCTTTAATTTTATCTGTATTTGTTCTGCTTGGAAAACCGTTAATGGTAATGGTATTAGTCGGATTAATGGGATATCATAAATACACCAGTGTAATTACCAGTTTATCTTTAGGTCAAATTAGTGAATTTTCTCTCATTCTTGCTACATTAGGCGTAAGTTTAGGACAAATTACAGAAGAGACTTTAGGCTTAATTACTTTAATTGGGATTATTACAATGGCAGTTTCCACTTATATGATTATTGATTCCCATCGCCTTTATGATTTTCTCTCTCCCTATTTAGCTTGGATTAATCGTCTCAATTCTACTTTCAATAAACAACAAGATGAACTAACACTATTCAATCATGCGGAAGTCGATATCATTGTATTTGGATTAGGACGTTATGGCGGTAATTTATTACAATATTTATCTCAACAGCAGTTATCAATTGTTGGTATTGATTTTGACCCAGAACTGGTTCATACTTGGCGACATCAAGGAATACTAGCCTTTTACGGAGACGCAGAAGACCCCGAATTTGCCGCAACATTACCCCTTAATACTGCGAAATGGGTCGTGAGTACTCTGCCGGGACAACGAGTCGGACTGGCTTTATTACGTACTCTTAAACAGCTTCAATTTCAAGGAAAAATTGCCTTAACCAGTCATAGTCTTCCAGAGAAAAAATTACTTCAACAAGCAGGTGCAGATTTAGTCTTACTGCCGTTTAATGATGCAGCCAAAGAAGCGGCAGAAACATTAGTAGAATTAACTTCTTATCAAGACGTTTGATAACATGTCTATCAAAATTAACCACTTGGGTATACTGATATTAAAATAAAATAGGAGTGAAAGCTTGCTGCAAGAACGGGATTATTGGGTGTGTTGGTCGCAAATTTCCGGAATCGGGCCAATTTCTCTACAACGACTGCAACAACAGTTTGGTTCTTTAAAAGAGGCTTGGAGAGCTTCTGCAATTGCCTTGCAACAAGTACAAGGTTTTGGCAAACAAACGGTGGAAAAAGTGGTTCAACAGCGTTCTCAATTGAACCCCGTTCAATTCATTGAACAACACGCTGCTAAAAATCCTCAGTTTTGGACCCCTGCTGATGCAGACTATCCTCGCTTACTACTCGAAATTCCCACCCCACCACCCGTATTATATTATCGCGGCATTCCAAAACCGGAAGAAAATCAAGGTATCACTCCCGCTGTTGCCATTGTGGGAACTCGACATTCTACAGAATATGGTCGTCGCTGGACTCGCAAAATCACTTTTACTCTGGTAAAACGGGGGTTTACTATTGTCTCTGGAATGGCAGCGGGAATTGACACAGAGGCCCATCGTAGCTGTTTGCAAATAGGAGGACGAACCATTGCTGTATTTGGAACCGGGGTGGATATAATTTATCCTAAAAGTAACCAAAAACTGTCTCAACAAATAGCAGAAAAGGGATTAATTCTCAGTGAATATCCTGCCGAAACTCAACCGAACTCTTGTCATTTTCCCGCCCGAAACCGTATTATTGCGGGTTTAAGTCGTGCTATTTTTGTAATGGAAGCGGGAACTAGATCGGGTGCATCAATTACGGCTAATATTGCTAATGAATTTGGCCGAGATGTGTATGTTTTACCCGGACGTTTAGATGATGAACAGTCAATAGGTTGTTTAAAACTCATCAATGGCGGTGCTGGAATCATTCCAGTCAATTTAGAAGAATTACTCGAACAACTCGGTGCAATTCCGCCCTTGGATGGGGAACAACCACAAAAGTTATCTTTACTTGAACCTACTCCCACACCCCAACCGCCAACACCCGAATTAGAACCGCAGTTAGCAAAAGTATTAGCAATAGTGACTTCAGAATCCATCTCATTTGATACGATTGTCGAACAAGCTGGGTTAGATACCGCAATCGTTTCGAGTAGTTTATTACAGTTAGAATTATTAGGATTTGTTTCTCAGTTACCCGGAATGCGTTATCAGCGGAGTTGAGTCGGTTGAATAACGATAGATTGTTTTTTCCTCAACAATAAATTGTTAAAATTATAAATAATAAAAAAACTAAAAATTTAAAAAAAAAGGCAGTTGAGATGATAAAATTAGTATGAATTTACCCTGAATAGGATTGATCGATCTGAAATGGGAGACAGCCAACACAGCGACAAAATAAAACCCGGTGTAAAAAACTGCGTGATCTGGGGTATTTCAACCGCGTTTAGTCACGGCAAAAATTCCCTCAGACGAGCGTTGAGGAAATGAAAATTCTGTTGTTGTCCTACTACTTAAGTACAATTGCCTCAGTGATGTGTACAATAATGAGGCTAAAGCTAGATCGAGTTAAACTGAGTTAAAATATGCATCAGATGCGAGTTCGAGGCTTGAGAGTTCTTGCCAGTTGGGCAGCATTACTGCTATTGAATGGGGTCAGTCCAATTGAGCCAGCCTCGGCTCAAACAACCTGTCAACCCCCAGAAGAGAATGAATACTTGTTGCTAATTGTCAGTCAAACCTCTACTGAACAACAGCAACTACTCCAGACATTGCCGAGTGATATTGAGAGTGAAGTCTGTGAATATGTAGACGATGTGGTGACCCGTGTCGGGGGATTTGAAGATCGCTTAATCGCTGAAGACTGGGCGGCTTATTTAGAAGATGCAGTGGGCTTACAAGCTTATATCGTTAAACCCGGAAGTGCTGAAGATTTAACCCGTGAACCCGACCCCGAACCACCACAGAACAGGCAGTCTGCGGTGCGTCAAGTTTCCCGTCGTTCTGCTTTTAACCCAGAGCAATTAGGGCCGGGATATGCGGTATTGGTGGATTATTTAAATCAGCCGGAATTGGCCGAACAATTGCGCCAAACCCTCAACGCAGAGATTGGCTTAGTTTCTTATGGTCAACGGCCTTACTTATTGATTGAATATACCCGTGATGCGGTTGCAGCCACGTCCCGACTCAACGACCTCAGCCAGGAAGGATTTTTAACTTTAATGGTCGATAGTCGTCTGGTGACTGTGATTCGTCCTCAACTTGATTAATTAGGGAGTAAATTCACTCAGCCAACAGACCGCAATTCCTAAAGCTAATCCCACAATCACTTGAACGGGAGTATGTCCCAGCAACTCCTTGAGTCGGTCTTCGTTGAATTGAGGATGTTCCTGAAATAGCTCATCGACCATTTGATTGAGAATTCGAGCCTGTTTTCCGGCGGCTTGACGCACTCCGGCGGCATCGTACATAACAATTACAGCAAAGACAACCGCAATTGCAAACTCAGGGCTATCCCATCCAATTCGTTGACCCACTCCGGCGGCTAAGGCTCCGACAAAAGCAGAGTGAGCACTCGGCATTCCGCCTGTGGTCGTCAGCACACGGATATTAATTTTACCGTGCAGAACCAGTTCTACGACTAATTTAGAAGCTTGAGCCACCAAACAAGCCAGCACAGAAACGATGAGAACATGATTCTCTAAAATTTTACCAAAGTCTTCCATAGGGATTGACACCTTTAGTGACTGCGACTAACAATAAAGTCTGCGATCGCAAGTAGTGGTGCTGCGGTTTCTCCATAGCTTGCTAACTCCGCCTTGGCTTGGCTAATGAGTTGGTGAGCTTGAGTTTTAGACTCTTCTAATCCCCATAGACTCGGATAAGTTGCCTTCCCCGCTTGAATATCCTTACCCGCCGTTTTCCCTAACTCTTCTGGGGTCGCGGTAATATCGAGAATATCATCAACGATTTGGAATGCCAAACCAATATTTTGGGCATATCGAGATAAACCTTTCAGCTCAGCCTCTGTTGCCCCAGCAAGTATTCCCCCACAAACCACACAGGCTTCGAGGAGCGATCCGGTTTTATGGGTATGAATAAAAGTTAGGGTTTCTTCGGTAATATCCGATTGACCTTCTGAGTCTAAATCCACCACCTGACCGCCCACTAAGCCCGCTGCTCCTACTGCACGACCCAAACGAGAAATGACTTGTAAAATCCGCTCAGCGGTGACATTCTTAGTCTGGGTGGCAACGAATTCAAAGGCATAACTCAATAATCCATCTCCGGCTAAAATCGCGATATCTTCTCCATAAACCTTATGATTGGTTAGTTTACCCCGGCGATAATCATCATTGTCCATCGCAGGTAAATCATCATGAATCAGCGACATGGTATGAATCATTTCCAAGGCGCAGGCGGTCGGCATTGCCATTTCTATTGTTCCTCCAATTAGCTCACAAGTGGCTAAACAGAGAATTGGCCGTAACCGTTTTCCCCCCGCTAAGAGAGAATAGCGCATCGCTTCGTAGATTTTGTCCGGATACGTTACGCTCAAAGATTGATCTAAGGCTGCTTCTACTAGAGCTTTACGCTGCTTTAAATAACTTGTTAAATCAAAAGTGGACTTCTGACTCGGTGAAGGGGTTTGATCAGCTACTACCATCCTAGGCTCATCTTGACTGGTCATCTTTCTTGAAGGGGTCAATCCTCCTAAAATTACTGGAGTGTTTCTCTCACCCCAATCGGATTGAAGGTGAAATACTACGAGTATAAGTTGAATTAACTCCCACTCCCAATCATTGTACGGGTGTTTGTGACCAATTCGTTATCTGTTATTTGTTAATTGGGGAACAAGGGAAGTCAGGAGTAAGCTGCCTGTCAATAGCGGGGGCAACAGAGGGAGTGACTTGGAGGACAAGGAAGAGAGGGGAGATCAAATGTAGACTGAGTGCCTGATTCATCATTCATCAGTCAACCCGCCGTAAATAACTTTCGACTGTATTTTTCAATAAGATTGCGACTGTCATTGGCCCCACTCCGCCCGGTACAGGGGTAATATAGTCTGCAATGGGTTCAACCCCATCAAAATCGACATCCCCAACTAAAGAGTGCTTGCCATCAGCATTAGTGACTCGGTTTATCCCAACATCGATTACTACTGCCCCAGGTTTAACCATTTCTCTTGTAATTAAACCCGGACGACCGACAGCAGAAACCAAAATATCAGCCGATTGTAATACTGCCGCTAAATTATTAGTTTTAGAATGGGCAATGGTAACGGTGCTGTTGGCGGCAAGCAACATTAATGCCATGGGTTTACCGACAAGGATACTACGACCCAATACAACGCTGTGTTGACCCACCAAGTTAATATCGTACTCTTCGAGCAAGTGCATGACCCCAGCAGGCGTACAACTGCGTAATCCGGGTTCCCCCCGCACCAGTCGCCCTAGGTTTGTGGGATGAAGCCCATCTACATCTTTATTGGGGTCAATTTCATACAGTAAAGAGACCGCATCTAAATGTTCGGGTAGCGGTAGTTGAACTAAAATCCCATCAACTCGTTCATCTTGATTCAACTGATGTATCATCTCAGTTAACTGGGTTTGAGTGGCATCTGCTGGGAAATGTTGACCAAATGAAGCAATTCCCACTCGCTGACAAGCCCGTTCTTTGTTACGAACGTAAACGGCGCTCGCCGGGTTATCTCCCACCATTAATACGGCTAAGCCAGGAGGTCGCCCGAAAGAAGTTTTTACAGCGCAAACTTGCTCACTCAACTGGTTTTGAATCTGTTTGGCGCTTGCTTTACCGTCTAATAATTTAGCCATATTTGAGTTAACGGAGTTAGTTTGTTATCAATCTTTGGACTGTACCCGCACTAAAAACACAATACTACCGAGATTAATGTTAACCATAATTTGTGTATTTTTTGGAACGACAACCTGCAAAAATCGTCATCTTAACTGAGTCGGGATCTCAAATTAGAGTGCAGATTGCTCCAGGGTAAAGATTACTCCAGTTTTTTGTATTATTATGATCACTTTGATTAAACCTCACTTCAGTGTATTTACAAAATTAACCTTGCTACTGGTGCTAATTTCTGGGTTTAGTGGTTGTGAGACTCTTACTCAATCCACTACACAGCTACAGCGTCGTCTGAGAGTGACACAGATTACTAATTTATACCCAAAACGAAAAGTGGGTGCAAAGGTATATGTTCAAGGGACAATTACCAGCCATGCTCCGTTTATCGGTGCTGCGGCCTACAAAGTAGAAGATTCTACTGGGTCAGTTTGGGTATTTACAACAGAAACTTTACCTGAAATTGACGAGGAAATCTTGATTCGTGCTCAAGTCGAATATGAAAGTATTACCCTTGAGGAAATGAAAGATATTGATATTGGAGATGTTTATCTTCAAGAGTTGGAACGAATACCTGAAACTTAGGTTTAATACATTATTACTAAAAATTAGCTCATAATTCTGTGATTAAATTATTCTGAGTATAAACAAGAGATGGCATCAACTGACCAACACAATCATTCTAGTCAAGATAGCGACCTACGACTCATCATTCATCCGATCCAGATATTGATTAACTTTTTCATTATTTAGATCGCCATCATTTTCTATTAATTTTAAAATTGATCATTTTCATCTTTAATCATCTATTTTATATAAAAAATATAGTATTTTTTTACTATATTGATATAATATTAATGTATAAATAAAATTAAATTAATTGAATTCATCTTCCTATTATTTTTAATAAAAAAATTAATACTTAACTGAAATTTAACCCATTTAAATTCGCAATAATCTACTCCTCTATGGAGTGATTGATCGTTTGAGATTCTGGGTGATGTTCTACAGAATGAGTGTGACGAGTCAACTGTTCTAGCTGAGCTTCTAGTACAGATAAGCGCATTTCTAATTCTGTGATTTTGTCATGTTGAGGTGTCATTTCCAAATAGGCTTTCAGGGCATCAATGACAACATCTGACTTAGACTGTCCTGTTGCTTTAACCTGTGCCATGAGCGCTTCGTCAACTTCAGGGGGAATCCTGACACCTAGAAATGGATTCGGCATGGTTTGAGTTCAGTAACAGTTGGACAATCAACCTTAATGGTTACTCGATGATAACAGCCCTTTGCCAAAGCCCATTCTGGCTTAACATATTAATTTGTATCGGCTATAGTTAATACTCACAAATCTGTGAAGTTTTTTAAAGTTTGTTAATTTTTTACAAAGAATTACTGCTAAGTGTTTATTTCTATGATAACAATATGATAACAGGCGTTATCAGATACGATGAAATACCTACGCGCTCCAAGCAAGCCAAGTTGCCCACAGTCGCTCACTCATTTTGTCTGATATAGCATCATAAGCCGATTTTGCTTAAAGGGGAACACAACAACCATGACCACATTAGCTAGATACGAAGAACGGCACAACTCAGCAGAAAAAATCTTGATAGCAGACGATGAATCTGCAATTCGCCGCATTCTTACCACTCGTTTATCAATGGTCGGCTACAATGTTGTGGCTGCGGCTGATGGTGAGGAAGCCTTAGAAGTCTTTGATCGAGAAACGCCAGATTTGGTGGTATTAGATGTGATGATGCCCAAACTAGACGGGTATGGCGTTTGCCAAAAGTTGCGATCGCAATCGGATGTTCCGATTATTATTTTAACGGCATTAGGAGATGTTGCAGACCGAATTACAGGTTTAGAACTCGGTGCAGATGATTATCTGATCAAACCTTTTTCCCCGAAAGAGTTAGAAGCCCGCATTCATGCAATTTTACGACGTTGTAAAGATACAAAAACGAATCATGAAGTCAATTCTGAAGTGATTCAAATTGATAGCTTAAAAATCGACACGCTCAAGCGACGAGTCTACAAAAATGACCAAGCGATTCCCCTAACTTATATTGAATTTAACTTGTTAGAGTTACTATTTAAGCACGCGGGAGAAGCTGTTTCTCGCTCCGAAATTTTGCAGCAATTATGGGGATATGCACCGCGACGAATTGCAGATATGCGAGTGGTTGACGTTCATGTTGCCCGCTTACGAGCTAAAGTTGAAGCAGATCAGCGTAATCCTGAATTTATTCTGACTGTCCGAGGGGTGGGTTATGCCTCTCAAAAGTTAACCACTTGTCAACAGGCAATTGGTGCTTAATCTGTTTCATTTGAGATCGGCTCACTCTACTAAAACTGATTGTCGATGACAACTTCAGACAGATCTAACTGTCCACCTCGGGGTCTGGCAGATTGTACTGCTTTCCCCACCACAATCATAAAACTAATCAGATGATCAGGAGGTAAATGAATAATTTCAGCTACTTTTTCCGGGTCAAATCCAATCATCGGGCAACTGTCATACCCCATAGCTTTTGCTGTTAACATAATAGTTTGACCCGCAATTCCACAAGAGCGCATGGCTTCGTCCCGTTGCAGTTGATATGAGTCTTGATAAAAAGACTGAATCATCGCAACAATGGTTTGCTGAGTTTCTGCGGGCGCATTTTGCCAATAGCGTTGTGGGTTCTTTTGCCAAGATTTAATATCCGCACATAAAATAATCACAATCGAGGCATCACTCACTTGAGCTTGATCTATGGCAGCAGCTCGCAGTTGTTTCTGAATCTCTCGATCTTGTACAACAACAAATCGCCAATGTTGGATATTAAATGATGTCGGTGAGAGAATGGTTTGTTGGAGCAATGTTTTGATTTCTGCTTCAGACATTCGATGAGAGGGGTCATAATGTTTGACTGAGCGGCGTTGTTGTACGGCGGCAAAAAGATCCATATTAGGCAATCGGTGATGGGTTTTACACTGTTTGAATTGAACCACAAACTGTGACCCTTTGAGCAAAAATAGCATTCGGGCAATAGTCAGTGAATCACTGTGAGGTCAGAATTGTATAAATAATTGTTCTTAAATCGCTTATATCAACTATTGTTGATTATCGGTTCGGAATAAAGATTATTGATTTATTTTTAATTAAGTGAGTGTGGCTTGAAAACTAGATAGATTTCAGAGATATTTGAGAGCGAACCGCAAAGTTTAGTTAATCCCTTCTTCCTTACACTAAATTAGTTTAGATGATTTTAACTGGAGCGCTTTCGAGGAGAACAAAATTAGTTATTTCATATTGAGTCCCAGGATAGAGGACAAATTTTAAGTGAAGTCCTACACTAAAGACAAAACAGATTCCGGAACACCGATAGGTGAAACAACCCCACTTTAAGGGAGAAAAATCTACACTTTTATCTAATTGGAAAACCTGCGATTCTGTAAATAGAGATAATTTTAGAGAACAAAATGAAAAACTTAGTTGAATCTTTCTACACTTGGTATCGTCAAACCCTGCGCCATACGAAGTATCGTTGGCTCTTAATTGCGGGTACACTGCTTTACCTATTTAGTCCGATTGATATCGCTCCGGACTTTATTCCTATCTTAGGTTGGATTGATGATGGGATAGTGGCGACTCTGTTGGTGAGTGAGCTTTCAGGATTAATGTTAGAACAGTTGAATCGTCGTCAGCGTGAGAATGTCGAAGCCAATGGGAATAATGCTGAAACGACAACCGCAACTGATACTGTGATTGATGTAACGGCTGGATAATTATTACTTTAGAGCAGTATCTCTATAGTAAACAAGGGGATGATAGGCTCCCCTATTTTTGTATGTTTTATTTTCAGTGAGTTGCAGCAATTTGTACTCTAGGAACGCTTCTATACAAGCTTATATACATCGGAAGTGGTGTGTAAACTGTACCTAGTAGGCTACGTATGATGGACAAAACTGAATCTATGCTTGTCGATCGGGTTTGAACGGTGGAGAGTAATCGAGCGAGGATCGCCAGTCGAGTTACAATTGATCCATTAGCCCGGATTTGAGGTTTTCTCCTCAAACGACAAAAGGTAAGCTGGGCTACAGGTATTTTTGCCCAAGATTTGTAACAATAGAAGTAATATCAGAGATTGATTTCATCATTAGTCAATCTACTTTGGGGACAATGCTCCAAATATGATCGTTCAGCAGTTGCTGATAGTGATGGTGTTGATATATTAGTAGATATACAAATAATGACCTACTCAACTTCTCAAGTTTCCTCACAAAATATGGCAGCTAACTGGTCAGAAGATTCTCAAATCTGGCAAAATTTAAAACACGCCATCGCCGCTAGTTCTGGTTTTCAACGGTGGCAGCTAGAACAACACACGGTTGATGGCTTTCCATCTTTGAGTTTGGATGAGCAAGTTCAATGCTATCTACGAGAAACTTTAGAAACTTTAGCTTACTGATATCGAACCGTTGGTGATACGTGCCAAGTACGGGCTTGCCCGTATCGCCATTTTTAGGAAGTTGAGATGATTTTGAGAGCTATCCGATGGCAAACACAGCTCATTTCGTCGAAGGCCAGACAGGTTAGATTAAATGACTGAAAACCCTTCAATCGTCTAACTTCCATCCTTTGAGCTTTGTTTGAGAAAGTATCGGCCATCGTCTCGTTAAATAACGTAGCATCAGCAGAGGCCAAAATTGCTGATTAAATTTTTAAAAAAAATAGTTAAGATTTGTTACCATATGTCAAATATAGTGACGTAGGCTCTCAAAATATTAGTAATGGAGAGGGAGACAGGATCGCAAAGTGATTCTAAAGTAGACAACTTGACTAAAAATTCTTCTGTCATTCAGAATCCTCAGATATTGCTCTGTGTTTATGCACCTTCTAAGAGCTTAAACAACGGTGTGATAGCAAATATACAACAGGGGCGCTATGCTTTAACAAAAATTACCTCAATTACACAATTAGTCCAGTATGTTGTAGAGGAACATCATCAGGTTGATTGCTTAGTGATCGAGAATAGTGAGGACTTTGTTTTTTTAGCAGATCAACTCCAGCAACAGTATATTTTTCTACCCATTGTTGTGGTGAATCGAAAGTCAGCTTCAGACGAGCAAACAGTTGTAGAAGCCTCTACTTTAGACCCCAAGAAAGGAACGTTGGCAACTGAATCTAATACTAATTTTGTTTATCACTCCAATGAAGTAGAAATTGACGTTAATCAACTCGATCGCATTGATTATTACATCGATCAAGCGATCCGAAAATTTGTCACCCATGCAGTCACGACTCGCTGGGATATTTCATCATCACAACTCGAGAAGCCGACTGAATTAACCCGCTTTATTGAATCTCAACAGCGGCGACTCGCTGAAAAATTGCATGAGCGATTAGGATACCTTGGTGTGTATTATAAGAGAAATTCCCGCAACTTTCTGAGAAATCTGTCTGCAACAGACCGCCAGGATTTACTCGATCAACTGAAATCGAAATATCGTCAAATTGTTTTAAATTATTTTTCAAAAGACCCCGATCTCAATCAAAAAATAGATGAGTATGTTAATATAGCATTCTTTGCAGATCTTCCCATTAGTCGAGTGGTCGAGATTCACATGGAGTTAATGGATCAATTGTCCAAGCAGTTAAAGTTGGAAGGGCGTAGCGAAGAACTATTGCTTGATTATCGCTTAACCTTAATTGATGTGATGGCTCATGTTTGTGAAATGTATCGACGCTCAATCCCAAATGAGTCATAGCTTTTATGGGTGATTTAAGGATCAATTAATTTGCTTAAAATTAAAATAACTTGAAATTTAATTACAATTTTTTCGGTAATTGTATAGTAATTATAGTCTGTTCTGAAATTTAGGAATATGAATTCTTGATTTGAGGTAACACCAAAAACGAGACGACTGGCGCTAAGTTGATATTGACTAAATGGCTTGTCATCTGGCAGGGTAACTTAGGACTCGTTAAAAACGCCTAACTGATGCTCAAGTGATTATAAAATACCTCGTCGTACATGAACTTCTATGAGTCCCTTAAAGAAAACCTATGTCCTCAAACTCTATGTTGCTGGGAATACTCCTAACTCAGTCCGAGCATTGAAAACCCTCAAAGATATCCTTGAAAAAGAATTTCAAGGTGTGTACGCTTTGAAAGTGATTGATGTTCTGAAAAATCCCCAGTTAGCCGAAGAGGACAAAATTTTAGCAACCCCAACATTGTCTAAGATTTTACCGCCTCCAGTTCGTAAAATTATTGGAGATCTCTCAGATCGTGAGAGAGTGCTAATTGGCTTAGATTTACTGTATGAGGAGCTCAGTGACGAGGAAGCGAATTGATGGTCTAATTTTTGAGCAACCGGAGATGGACATACGACCTTTTACAAGGGGATCGCTAGAGAATTATAGAAGTACTTTCCATATATTTGATTGACCGCTTTAAACTTAATTTAAATTATGACTGGCAGCACCGTCCTATTTTATGCTAAATCTATCAATAGATTTATTAACTTTCGTTTGAAGTAAAAAATTCTTCACAGCAATTATGAGTGAGAACAGCACAGAAGAAATTCAAGACGGACGCAAACTCATCAGTGTACAAAAAATTCGTACCTTGATTGAGGGATTTGATGATGTCAGTCACGGTGGAATGCCAACCGGAAGAACAACATTAGTGAGTGGGACTTCTGGAACGGGTAAAACTTTATTTGCTGTGCAATTTATATACAATGGAATTGTTCATTTTGATGAGCCGGGGATTTTTGTGACATTTGAAGAAGCCCCTAATGATATTATTAAAAATGCTTACAGTTTCGGTTGGGATTTACAAAAATTAGTCGAACTTGGGAAGCTGTTTATTTTAGATGCCTCTCCCGATCCTGAAGGACAAGATATTGTCGGTAATTTTGATTTATCTGCCTTAATTGAACGGATTCAATATGCTATTCGGAAGTATAAAGCGAAGCGAGTTTCGATTGATTCTGTGACAGCCGTTTTTCAACAATATGATGCAGCAGGAGTGGTTCGGCGAGAGATTTTTCGCTTAGTAGCGCGTCTTAAGAAAGTGGGTGCAACCACTGTAATGACGACAGAACGAGAAGCAGAATATGGCTTAGTGGCTCGATTTGGTGTGGAAGAATTTGTATCAGATAATGTGATTATTCTTCGTAATGTTTTAGAAGGAGAACGCCGTCGTCGAACCGTAGAAATATTGAAACTTAGAGGCACAACTCACATGAAAGGAGAGTATCCTTTTACCATTACAAATAATGGAGTGAGTATCTTTCCGCTTGGTGCAATGCGTTTAACTCAGCGTTCATCTAATACTCGAGTTTCCTCCGGTGATAAAACATTAGATGAAATGTGTGGCGGTGGTTTCTTTAAAGATTCAATTATCCTCGCAACAGGCGCAACTGGAACGGGTAAAACGTTACTGGTTAGTATTTTTATTAAAAATGCTTGTCAAAATGGAGAACGGGCAATTTTATTTGCGTATGAAGAATCCCGCGCTCAACTTTTAAGAAATGCTAATTCTTGGGGAATTGATTTTGAAGGAATGGAACGTCAAGGATTACTAAAAATCTTGTGTAGTTACCCAGAATCAGCCGGAGTAGAAGATCATTTACAAATGATTAAATCGGAGATTTCTGAATTTAAACCTTCTAGAATTGCCATAGACTCTTTATCTGCACTAGCACGAGGAGTGAGCCAAAATGCATTTAGACAGTTTGTGATTGGGGTAACAGGATATGCAAAACAAGAAGAAATTACTGGATTTTTCACTAATACAACCGATCAGTTTATGGGGTCTCATTCAATTACCGATTCTCATGTTTCAACAATTACAGATTCAATTATAATGCTGCAATATGTAGAAATTGGAGGGGAAATGTGCCGAGCTATTAATGTCTTTAAAATGCGAGGTTCTTGGCATGATAAAGGTATTCGAGAATATACAATCAATGAACACGGCCCACAAATTACGGATTCATTTCGGAACTATGAACGAATTATTAGTGGTTCTCCCACCCGAATTGCAGTTAATGAAAAAAGTCAGCTCTCTCGGATTATTGAAAAAGTGGGTGATGATGAAATGGATGGAAAAATATAAACTTAAACCGTGTTGATATGGGTTTTAATGAAATTAGATAAAAGTCTGTCTTTAATTAATTTTAATTCATTTAAGATCCGATAATTTGACTTATTTAAAATTACATTTTGTCGTTAATAGTCGGAATTTACCTTTATAGGAAATGATACAACTGATGTGGACGACGCTTTTTTTTATTCTGATTTGTTTTAGTTTAGGAAGTCTTTCCATCACTCGCTTTATCGTTCAACGTTTATCTGGCAAAAACTTAGCTCAATTTGGCACTGGAAATGTTAGTGTGAGTGCGGCTTTCAAACAAGGCGGAATCATCAGCGGAATTGTAGTTGTTCTTACAGAAATTCTACGAGGGATCGCACCTATTTTACTGGCTCGATTTTGGTTTCCTCAATTTCCCGCATTGGGATTAATCGGACTCGCTGCATTAATTGCAGGACGCTACCTGTTGACAAAAGGAGGAGGAGTAACAAACGCCACTTGGGGATTTTTGTTTTATTCTCCCCTTGCCACCCTCACCACAGGCTTAAGCGGATATTTAATTTGGCAAATCGGACAACTCAACCCTCACCTCACCTCAACTCAGGCGCGACTGCGTGGGGTTCGTTGGGGAGTCTTAACAGGGCCAATTTGGTTAGGATTGTGGCATTATATCCAACAACAACCTCTATCTATTTGGGAACTCATTCTGGCAGCAGGCTTAGCCCTCGAATTATTGTGGATTAATCTGCGTCAGGGTGATGACTGGAAATTATATATGACACAAGGCTTACTATCTCTCGATAACAAACTAGAAGTGCATCGCTGTGGTGAGAAAGCAGCCCGACTCAGCCAACTCAAAGGCGCGGGGTTCAATGTCCTTCCGGGTTGGGTCGTCCCGGCAACCACAATCAGAACCGATGTTTCTATTCCTGAGTCCAATTTTCCCCTCATTGTCCGTTCTTCTGCGGTGGGAGAAGATAGCGATACCAACTCTGCGGCGGGACAATACGAAACTATTGGGCCAGTACATTCTCCTCAAGAGTTACAATCGGCAATTGAACAGTGTCGCCAGTCTTATAACGAAGAAGCAGCAGTCAATTATCGTCGTCAGCGTTCAATTGCTGAGGCGGAAATGGCGGTCTTAATTCAGCCTTATTTGCAGGGTGAAGTGTCCGGGGTGATGTTTAGTCGAAATCCCTTAGATGGTAATGCCAAAGTCACGATAGAAGCTTTACCGGGCGGGGCAGAAACAGTTGTAGGCGGGCAAATTACTCCGGTTCATTTAGAAGTAGAAATTGATTCTTCGAGCTATCTTGAATCTAATGATATTTTACCCCAAACTGTCATAACTGAGTTAGTAGAGACAGCCCAAAAAATTGAGGCATTTTATCATGGCATTCCCCAGGATATTGAGTGGAGTTGGGATGGGAAAACAATCTGGATTTTACAAAGCCGACCGATTACTAATTTACGCCCCATTTGGACAAGAACAATTGCCGCAGAAGTGATTCCGGGGGTAATTCCACCCTTAACTTGGTCAATTAATCGTCCTTTAACTTGTGGTGTGTGGGGAGAAATTTTTACAGTAGTTTTAGGTAAAAAAGCGGCTGATTTAGATTTTACAGAAACCGCTACTTTACTCGGTTCCCATGCCTATTTTAACGCGACATTGTTGGGTGAAATCTTTCGGATGATGGGATTACCTGAACAGGGATTAGAATTTTTGTTGCGCGGACAAAAAATGGGAAAACCACCGTTAAAAAAAGTGAGTGCTTCTTTACCTGGGTTGTGGCGACTGATTCAACGAGAACGACAGCTTATTAAAGAATTTGAAGGGGATGAAAAACAGTTATTTTCTCCAGCATTAGAGCAGTTCAACCAAGAATATCAAACTAAAATTATCAACTCAACTGTGTTGTCTTTACCACAGCTTTTAGAACGAGTTGAGAAAATACAACAATTACTCAAACCTATTACTTATTATAATATTTTAGGGCCGATTGGGCTAGCGATTCGACAAGCAATTTTTCGAGTTCCTCAAGATTGGCTACCGACTCAAAAGGCTCCTGAAGTGGCTTCTATGAATGACTTACAAGATTTAGCTCAGCAATTACAGCAAATTCATCTCAAAAGTGAGGACAGTTTACAACATATTTTTCAGCACAATCAAACCTTGCAAAATCAGTTTCAAAATTGGCTAGAAACTTACGGATATTTAAGTGAAGTGGGAACCGATATTGCTGTGCCGACTTGGCGAGAACAAGCTGAAACTTTCAAAAATTTATTGTTAAAATTGGCAACAAATGAATCTAATAAAGTTAAAAAAACGGCAGCTAATCAGTTAGGTTTTTTACAGAAATGGCGATTATCAAATTGTGAACCACAAACCCTAACGAAAGCAAAAATTGCATCGGTTTATGGTCAGCTTTTAGCTCATTTACGATGGACTTTTTTAGCGATTGAAGAGCAAGCGATCGCAGGAGGAATTTTAGCTCAGCCGGGAGATATTTTTTATTTAAAGTACTCTGAAATCCAGCAATGGATTCAAAATAATACTTCAGGTTCATTATTAACAAAAGTTATTCAACGCCGTCAGCAGTTTGAGCAAGATAAAAATCGAACGGTTCCCACCGTTGCTTATGGCAATATACTACCTCAATCATCTATTTCTGATGCGGTTGAACTCAATCAAGAGAATCAGTTAGTCGGAATTCCCAGCAGTGTCGGTTGTGTGGAAGGAATTATTAAAGTCTGTCCCAACTTATCTGTGAATTTAGCAGATCATGAAAAATTCATCTTAGTTGTTCCCTATACTGATGCAGGTTGGGCACCTTTATTATTGACCGCAAAAGCGATTATTTCACAAGTGGGAGGACAACTTTCTCATGGTGCAATTATTGCTCGAGAATATCAAATTCCGGCTGTAATGAATATTCCCAATGCAATGACTTATTTTAAGGATGGACAGCGAGTCAGAGTGGATGGTTATCAAGGGACTGTAGAACTATTAGATAATCCGGATTCATAAAATTTAATAAACAGTAATTCGACAACAATAATAAAAATCCCCTACTTAGGAAAAATAGGGGAAGACTTCTTGCAACTCAGGGCCATTTGTTCAATCAGACATATTTCTCGAGTCGGGGAACTTATGCAGTTTTAATCTTCATCTAGCGGTAAACCTGTTCTCACTTTGCCTTTGCCGAAGTAGCGGCTAAACTGAAGTTCGTATACTTCATCTTCGTCTTGGGTTTCGACTTCCAACTCAGAACGAGGATAACTCACACACAGCAACGCATAGCCTTGACTTTGTAATTCCGGAGACAGTCCCATCGCCTCGGGTTGTGCCAAATCTCCTGAAAGGACTCGTACCGCACAAGCCGTACAAGCGCCATTACGACAAGAAAACGGTAGGTTTGCCCCTTGGTTTTCAGCGCTTTGTAGAATATAGCGGTCTTCAGGCACCTGAACACAATAGTCCTGGTTTTGTTGGGGGTGATGAATTCGGACAGTGTGGTAGTGGGACATAAAAAAATTAGTGCAAGTTGACTCAACTCACTGTTAATTGTAGCTGCTGTGCCATTATATCGAGGTCGATCCATTGTTTGTCCAACGAATTTTAAACCCCTAGAAAAATTTTATTCTCTCAACTGTTGCAAAATTAACAGGTGTTCTGATATCATATTTATTCTGTGGTTAAAATTGAAAAATTAGCCACTAGGAGAGGTGGCCGAGCGGTCGAAGGCGCAGCACTGGAAATGCTGTTCAGGGTTTCTCTGACGAGGGTTCGAATCCCTCCCTCTCCGTTTAATCTGATTTAATCATTTGTGATCATTGATGAAAAACTCATGAGTCAAATTTGGCTAATTGGCGGCACCAGTGAAAGTGTCGTCCTCGCCAAAGCCATTATTGCAGCTCAAATTAATTGTGTTGTTACTGTTACAACAGATACAGCAAAAAACCTGTATCCCCTGTCTTCTCTTCTGACAGTTTGGGTAGGCTGTTTAGATGAAAATATTATTTTATCATTTTTACAAGAAAATAAAATTACGGCTATTTTAGATGCTTCTCATCCCTTCGCTGTCGAGATTTCAACATTAGCAATAGCGACCGCAAAACAGTACAATATTCCTTATCTTCGTTATGAGCGCTCAGTTTGTGAAACTGTAGAATTTGACAATAATATTCTGCATTTAGATAGTTTTGAAACCTTATTATCAGGAGACTATTTAAATGCAAAACGAGTTATGCTGACGTTAGGATATCGACATTTACATCAGTTTAAAAAGTGGCAAAATCATTCAACTTTATTTATCAGAATTTTACCTTCTATTGTCTCCTTAGAAGCCGCATTAACTGCTGGATTTACACCCGATAGAATTATTGCCATTCGTCCGCCTATTTCTATCGAATTAGAGAAAGCATTGTGGCAACAGTGGAATATTTCATTAGTAATTACCAAAGCATCAGGAAAAGCTGGAGGAGAAAATATTAAGAGAAAAGCGGCGACTGAATTAGGTATTCCGTTAATTATTATTGACCGACCTCATCTAAGTTATCCACAAATTACAACAGATATTAATACCGCAATTAAATTTTGTCAAAACTACTTGAATTAAAGTTGTTCAGGGTCAATTCCTGCGGCTCTTAAGCGTTCTTCCAGTAGCATTATTCTAGCTTCAGCTTCCTCAACTCGTTGACGTTCTTGTGTAAGTTGCTGTTCAGCTTCCTCCGCCTTTTGTGCTAATTCTACAGGCGTTAAAAACCGCTTGCCATCGGGATAATAAATCTCTAATTTGTTAGCGGTTAACTCAAAGCGAATATTAAGTTGAGGACTAACCCAATTCTCAATATTATCAATCACAATTAAATCATCATCATAGCGTAGCCACCCACAAAGTTCTATTTTATTTGGGTCAATTAAATAATATTCTTCAACGCCATACTTGCGATAAAACTCTAACTTTTTCGCCATTTCTTTTTGAGTATTGCTATGAGACAAAACCTCAAACACCACTTGTGGTGCAATATTATCTTCTCGCCATTGTAAATAAGAACGGCGGTCACCTTTAGGTCTACCAAAAACGACCATCGCATCCGGTGCAGCAGTTATAGTATTATTACCTTCTACCGGATACCAAAGTAAATCCCCCGCAATAAAAACATCCGCAACATTTGCAAATAATATTTCTAAATTTTCCTTAATTTTAACAATCCAGCGAAACTGAAGTGTATTATCTGCCATCGGTTTGCCATCGCTTTCTGGATAAATAATACCAGATTTGTGAGTGGTTTTAATTTCTTGAATCATGGCTGTATTTTTCACTCTGTAGCTTATTTTATCATGGTTTAACTCAATGAATTATTTATAACCAAATATTAGGAATAATTGACTGGCTAAACTGTCGGGCAGATTGATTTATTCCTCGTAAAAATTGAATATGACTTTCATCGGCTTCTATGGGGATAATATTCGCTTTTTGACCGAAGTTAAACTTATCAATCACTAAGTTAGCGGCTTCTAAACCTGTCACATAAGCTTTTTCTTGTGACCATGAACCATGACGAGTCGTAATCCAATCTCCACTCATAAATACGTTATCTAAGCTGGTTTTAGCAGGCAGTAAATATTGATAGCTACCGGGGAAAAAGTGAGTCACTGCTTGCCGTAAACGCACCACACTATGATCGATGATTTTAGCTTTTCCAAAGTCAGGAATACAGGTTGCTAAATAGCTTTGAACTATTTTGAGAATCTCATCATCATCTAAAGGTAAAAATTGATTGGCATGATAAAAATCTACCTCTACAACGGTTCCTGGTTCATTGCGAAATTCATCATGTAAAGCATTCAAATCAAAGAACGTCCATCCGGTCGTTGTATCAAAGCCAAAACAGGCATTAGAAGCGCGAGGAATATGAATTTTTCGGTCAAACCATAACCGGGTTGACAGGACATCAACTGCATTTAAATTATTTAAATTACGAAATTCTAGGCGCTGTTGTAATGCGGAACTTCCGGCTAATATTTTCTTCATTCCTGTAATACCAACGGAGAAAATCACTGCATCCGTTTCAAATATATTATCTTCACAAATAACTGATTCTACTACTCCTAATTCATTTACCTTTAAATCAGTTACGCGCTGATTTGTTAAGACCTTTCCGCCTAATTCTTCAATTTTTTTTACCCAAGGACGGAAAATATATTCTCCTACTGTTCCTCGACACCAAACCACATCAAAATCCGGTTGATGCGCTAAGATAAAATAGTACAACATTCCCAATGCTGCAGCAGCGGAACATTGCTCTCCAGGCGCAAATAAACCGACTAATAACATTGGGTTAAATGCCTCATGATAAAGCCGAGCAGAGACACCATATTGCTTGAATAATTCACGGGCGGTTATCCCATCATATCGCCGCCATGAAGAATCAGAATTATCAAAATCAACTACTGCATAAAGTAAGGGTAATGCTGATAGGCGATCGCTTAAAGGTAGGCGTTTAAATTGAGTATAAATAAAGGTTCCAAGCGGTGTAGGTAGATAAGGCAAATCCTGAAAAATAGGAGATTCTACTTCTAATCCATACGGAGAATATTGAGCCGAGCGAGTCCACGGTGTAAAGGGGTTTAAATTCAGTTCTCGAACAACAGAAAAAATGTTTTTATAAGGGTACCAAAAGCCATGAATTCCCGCTTCTACTGAACGTCCGCCTGGTGTTTTCCAGCCTGCAACTAAACCACCCGGAGAAGAACTTGCTTCAAGTAAAGTGACATCATAACCTTGTTTAGCCAGGTGATAAGTGGCGCTTAAACCTGCCCAGCCTGCACCAATAACGGTAACTTTTGGAGTCTTTATTTCAGTTGTATTCATGATTTAAGATTAATTTAAAATTGGGTTGTCGGATGAATAAATTGATACCCGGCTTCGAGTATTTTTTGATTCGAGACTTGAATATTATAAAGAGAACTATTCGGCTGAGATTCATCCCAATTAACAGGCTCTAAATTGTGTTTTTTACAGACTAATTCAATTAATTCTCGAATCGTATATTGAGAACAGTCTACTAAATTATAAAGCCCATCTAGTTGATGTTGACGAGCAAATTCAATTGCACCCACAATATCTTCTAAATGAACCCAATGGGTGATATACTTTCCATCTCCTGGACGAGTTTTCCCCGCAATCCGGCTAAAAATTCGATGAATTTCTCGATGTTCTCCGTAAATTCCTCCTAATCTCAAAATACAAACTTTTAGTCGATGACTAGCGATATTAAATAAGGTTTCTTCAGTTTTTAACAAAATTTCGTTATTCTCATTGGCTGGATAAGCAGGAGAAGATTCATTCACTTCTTTACCATTTTGATCGCCATAGACTGCAAAACTTCCGGTATAAATCAATTGTTTAATTTCGGGTAATTCGGGTAAAATAGAAGCTAAGGTTTCAGCCGTTTCAAGATAAGCTTGCTGATAAGCTTCGATACTTCTGGTTCTACCTTGCGCTGCTACACTCAATAATACAACTTCTTGATCTTTCAAGAGAGATTTTAAGCCAACGGAATCATTGCCTTTCACAACTTCAACCCGATCTGCGATAGTATTGAGAGATTGAATTCGTTCTGGGGTTGTTGTCGTTGCTGTCACCCTTAACCCTAAAGTTTGAGTCCAGTAACGGGCGACTGCCGTACCCACATAACCACAGCCAAGAATAGTAACGTTCATTGATATTGATGAAAAATTCTTTCTAATTTTACCAGTCTTGAATCACGATTGAGTCAGATTAGAGCAATTCCAATCATCCTAATAGTGATAAACTAGTAAAATAGTCAAACTTTATTTTGAAATTAGCTTAAAATCATTATGGTAACATCAGTTCAGTTTATCGAGGGCTTAGATGAAGAAATTAGCGGCATTAGCTTACGAAAAAAACGAGATTCTGAGATAAAAGTTGTTGTTTTATTTTTTAAAAAATTGCAAGCAATGGAACGATTACGAGCATTTCGGAATCAAATTACAAATTTGTGGTTAAAAGATGATGAAGGAAATATTAAAGTCACTCCCAGTGGTATTAAGTTTATTTATGCAGGGGATGATGATATCGAAAAAATAGAATGTTCTTTTGAAGTCGAATCAGAAGAATTATTAGAACGAGTGATGCAGTTTTTACATCGATATGCAGAGGATCACGGCTTTGAGTATCAATCAAATTAAAGTTTATTATTGGAGATAATGATGAGTCAGGCTTTAACTTTAAAACAATTAAAAGCAGAATGGATTAATTCAGAACAATTCAAACCTTATGGACAGGTAATTTCTGCCAGTGTAGATGGTAAACCCTTCGACCAAGAGGATGCTCAACTTCACTTAGATAATGGTATTCCTCGATTTTATATTATGCGGCTGGAGCAAAAAGGTCGTCAATTTAACCGAATTACTCGTCATCAACACTGTACTCAATGCCTCGGATCTTTAGAAGGAAAAGATTGGTTAATGGCAGTTGCACCGCCTTCTCTAAGCGATGAGCCCAATTTAAACAAGTTAGCTGCTTTTCGTATACCCGGAAATTGTTTTATTAAATTAGAAGTAGGAACTTGGCACGCAGGGCCGTATTTTGAGCATGAATATGTCGATTTTTATAATTTAGAGTTGAGTGATACGAATATCGTCGATCATTTTACTCATGATTTTAGTCAAAGTCATCGATTAAACTTTGAAATTGTTATTTAAATTGGAACTAACCTAAATTTTTTTAAATTAATTATGGTTTTTGATCTAATTCTGAGGCAAGGTTTTTTACTGCGTTCTCCGGGTTGCCTCTCACCAGTTGATATTGCCATAAACAACGGAAAGATTGCCGTAATTTCACCTAATCTCTCCGCAACAGCACAACAGGAAATAAACTGTACAAATAAATTAGTTAGTCCTCCTTTTGTCGAGTCTCATATTCATTTAGACTCCGTATTAACAGCGGGAGAACCCTGTTATAATCAAAGTGGGACGTTATTTGAAGGGATTAAAATTTGGGAAGAACGTAAACAAGATTTAACCTTAGAAGATGTTAAAAATAGAGCAATTGCAGCTTTAAAATTACAAGCTCAAAATGGGGTTTTATTCGTCCGAACTCATGCAGATGTGAGTGAACCTAATTTAATCGCTTTACAAGCCTTACTGGAAGTCCGAGAACAAGTCAAAGACTGGATGAGCGTGCAAGTGGTGGCTTTCCCTCAAGATGGTATTTATAGTCATCCTAACAATCCTATTTTACTCGAAAAAGCATTAGAAATGGGAGCCGATGTAGTGGGGGGAATTCCTCATTATGAGTTTACCCGAGAAGATGGGGTTAAATCGATTCATTTTATCTTTGAACTTGCACAAAAATATAACCGATTAATTGATATTCATTGTGATGAAATTGATGACGATCAATCTCGTTTTTTAGAAGTCGTTGCAGCTTGTGCAATTCGGACAGGATGGACTAATAAAGTTACCGCTAGCCATACAACAGCCTTTGCGTCTTATAATAATGCTTATGCGTTTAAATTAATGGGATTGTTGCAGCGATCGCAAATTAATATTATTGCCAATCCTTTAATTAATTTAACCTTACAAGGTCGCACAGATACTTATCCGAAACGTCGGGGAATTACCCGCGTTAAAGAACTATGGCAGCACGGTTTAAATGTGAGTTTAGGACATGATTGTATTCAAGATCCTTGGTACAATTTAGGTACAGGAAACCCATTAGATGTGGCTCATATGGCGGTTCATGCTTGCCAAATGACAGGAATGAATGAAATTGAAGCGTGTTACAATATGGTGACCTTTAATGGGGCAAAAACTCTATTTTTACAAGCAGAATATGGTGTAGAAATAGGCAATCTGGCTAACTTGATTATTTTAGATGCAGAAAATCCTTATCATGCAATTCGTAAGCGTTCTACAGTAGAATATTTGTTGAGAGCAGGTCAGTTAATCACCCAAACACAACCGCCGAAAGTTACCTTTTATCACTAAAGTGTTATCAAACATCCGAGTCTAATCATTAGAGCAATCAATATTTATTATTAAAATTTTCCGGATTAGCCTGTGATCTAAAACACATTTTTATGATTAGCCTACTCACAAAACAATTGTGTTGAGTATCACATCTAACTTCGATCAATTTCACGGGCAGTTGACACTTATATTGTAGACAATAGTGATAGTAAGCACAGTACATCGGCAGATCTGACTCAGAGTGCTACGAGGTCAACATGAAAGGCTACAAAAAACAGCTTAAAAATAATCCTTTCATAACCTATCGCGATCCGAAAACGGGGCGTTGGGTGGTTGTGAAAAATGAACTTCGAGAGGTAGAAAATAAAGCAGCTGCTTGAGTGAGCGATCCCTCATCAGTTTAGAAACAAGAGAACAGCACAGATTTTGTCTAGGTGTAGTATTCCCTCACTACACCTAATTTATTGGTATGAAAAATTAAACTTATAAAACAATACTTTCTAAGAGTATCACTACTTAGTGAGTATCCAGCAACCCATCTTTGCTCAGCGGACTCGATCAAACAAGAGTCAGGAATATAACTCAAGATGTCCAAGGGAAAGCATATAATAAGGACTGTTGTGCTTAGCACGAACTGAGGCTCAATTTAATCATTGAGTTAACCACACTCTGTTCATGCTCCTCTGATTCATTTCAACTTGATTCTCATAGCGTCAGGTTGAGTTGTCGGAATTTTCAACAGTTGTCCATTTGAAAAGTGGTAGACCCGCCCTACTTTTCAACTCACCCCTAAATTTTATTAAGGTGAGGGATTTAGCGGAAATGATCTATGCACCAATCGCTTTTAACTTTAGCAACATTTGGGATCATCGCAGTTGCAGCTATCCCCGGAAATGCTACCGTTGAAGAACTCTCATCTGAGGATGTGAAAACTCTTGAAGTGACTGAAATGCAGCCACTTTATCAACAAAACTCTCCCCGGCAAATTGCCCAGGATAGGGGTGAAGAAACAAACGTCCGTGTTTATCAACAAGCCAGTCCCGCTGTGGTTTCTATTGATACAGAAAAAACCAATGGCAGCGGCACCATTATTACCCCAGACGGTTTAGTTTTAACCAATGCCCATGTAGTAGCAGAAGAAACCAGTGTGACTGTGATTCTAGCCGATGGTCAAGAAATGGTGGCCGATGTGATTGCTTTTGGAGAAGTTGGGTTAGACTTAGCAGTTTTGCAAATTCGTGATGCGAGTAATTTACCGATTGTTCCAATTGCGGTTTCTGGTTCGGTGAAGGTAGGTCAACGGGCTTTTGCGATAGGTAACCCCTTTGGTCAATTTCAGGGGACTTTAACCGTGGGTATTGTCAGTCGGATTGATGGGGAGCGTAATCTCATTCAAACCGATGCTGCGATTAATCCGGGGAATTCTGGCGGGCCTCTACTCAATAGTCAAGGAGAATTAATCGGAGTTAATACGGCTATTTTTACCCGAGGACGAGGCGGCGGTAATATTGGCATTGGCTTTGCTATTTTAGTCGATCAAATCCCACCTTTTTTACAAGCAGTTCGAGAAGGACGCGCCCCAACTGAAGCCCCGACAGCCCAGCCGATGATGTTTTCTCAACAAGAAGCCGAACCCATTGAGTTAGACGGGCCGGAAGTAATGGGGAATCTGGATAACAAAGATAATATACTCCCAGTTGATAATAGTTATTACGATATTTATGCATTTGAAGGTACAGCGGGTCAGCAAGTCGTGATCGAAATGAGCAGCGACGAGATTGATTCTTATTTAATTTTGTTGGCGGCAGATGGGAGTGAATTAGCCCAAGACGATGATAGCGGCGGTGATAAAAATGCCAGAATTACAGTGACTTTACCCTCAGACGGCACCTATACTTTCCTAGCCAATTCTTATGAGGCTGGGCAGTCAGGCAATTATCAACTGAAGCTAGCGACACAAACCTCTAGTCGGCCTTCTCTACTGCCATCAGATCAAACACTTTTAGATGAGCTGGGAGTGCTTGAAACAACAGATGCAGCTTTACCTTCAGACAACAGTTTATATGACGAATATACTTTTGAAGGCATTGAGGGGCAATCAGTCACTGTAGAACTTGAAAGCCAAGAGTTTAACCCCTATGTTGCACTGTTTGATCCCAAAGGTCAGTTAGTGGCTGAAAATGATGATGCTAGTCCGTCCAACAAAAATGCTGTAATCACGATAACATTACCCATGGCAGGTTCTTACCGAGTGGTGGTTAATGCTTATGAGCCTACAGGTCAAGGCCAATATCGGCTCACCATTCGTTAAGCTGTCAGTAAACAGCGGGGATAGACCTGAACCTAATTGGATTAAAATAATTCTTAATTCTCTAGATAGATATTATTTTACCCTCAAAATCCATGGGTATTATGCTGTATTGTGCTAACCCCTAGAGGTATTTTCGTGATGTATCATTTCATTCAAGCGATCGCAACCACAGCAGGTCTACTAACAGTTGTATCTGGATCTGCATATACTTTTATTCCGGAAAACCCTCATCTTTCAATTTTAGTGCCTCGAAGTTCTCAATATTTGCGTCAGTACCCTGATTCTAATCAGTTGCTAGCGCAAGAGACAGAGCCAGAAAACGAACCCACCGACACTGAAACTCCAACTCCAGAGGCTACTCCAGATTCATCTGAAACCCCAACTCCTGTTACGCCAGTTGACGAAGTCGAACCCACTCCAGATTCATCTGAAACCCCAACTCCAGAGGCCACTCCAGATTCATCTGAAACCCCAACTCCTGAAGAACCCTCAATGCCTGTTGAATCTTCTACTGAGGAGGAAATGCCAGCCGAAGATCCGGCAGAAGCGACAGAGTTAATTTTAGATGCAGAAGGGGAATTAGTAGACGGCGATCAGGTATTAGAGTCAGATAACAGTTTGTATGATGAGTACACCTTCGATGGAGAAGAGGGTCAATCAATCACTGTGACTTTAGATAGTTCTGATTTTGATACCTATCTTGCTGTTTTTACCCCAGATGATAAGTTACTCGAAGAGCATGATGATGTTAGTCAAACCAATAGCAATTCTGCGATTACAGTGACTCTGCCAACAACAGGAATCTATCGTGTTATTGTCAACTCTTATGATGCAAAAGGGAGAGGAACATATAACTTAAAGATTCGTTAGTACTTGCGCATGAACTGAGTTTTTTTACAATTAAGAGTAGCATTGAGTCGATTTCTTAAAGAGATCGACTTTTTTTAAAGTTTTTTATATCGGTATAAACTAATATAAATAAAATTTTAGAATCGTTTTAAATCTTACCTATATTCATCTTTGCAGAAATAGATATCACATAAGATATGCCAAATTATATTAAACTAAATTCTATAATTTGTTTCATAATATATATAAATCCCGATCCCAATATAAAGTAATCTTTATCGGTAGGGTGCATGGCAAAATTAATGATGAAAAACTATTTAATTAATGTTTTACTGGTAGAAGACAATTCTTATGATGCCTGTCTTATCCAGGAACGACTAAAAAAATCACATACAACTCAATTTAAAATTACCCATGTTGCCAGCTTAAACAAAGCAATTGAATATCTTCCTCTAAATTTTTTTGATATTATTCTACTTGATTTATCGCTGCCTGATAGTGAAGGATTAGAGACATTAGTTGCTATCGAACAGCAAGCAAACCACATTCCAATTATCGTTTTAACAGGACTGAATGATGATGAATTAGCCCTAGAAGCCGTTCGCCAGGGGGCGCAGGATTACCTGAGGAAAGGATTAATCATTAGTGAAGTTCTCATTCATGCTTTGCGGTCTGCAATTGAGCGAAAACGAACTCAAGAAAAACTCAAACAACAAAAAAAACAACTCGAAATTGCCAATCAAATTTTAAAACAGCGAACTCAAAAACTAGAAGCCCTTAACGCTGAACTTGAGGCATTTAGCTACACAGTTTCCCATGATTTACGTTCTCCACTCATTAGTATCGACGGATATAGTTGTTTTTTAGAACAACAGTGTAGTTCTGATCTCGATCCACGAGGCAAACGCTATATTCGCTATATTCGCCGCGCAACTCAACGGATGAACCAACTGATTGAAGATTTATTAATGCTATCTCGGGTGCAGAAAAGTATGCTGTCTATCACTGCAGTTAATCTCAGTCAAATGATTATAGCGATCTCGAGAGAACTTCAACAACAAAATCCCTCAGATATTGTTCATTTTAAAGTGACCCCAGATATTATTGCGTATGGCGATCGACGACTCCTACGAATTGCCTTAGAAAATCTGATGAGTAACGCTTGGAAATATAGCGTCCAACAAATTAAACCCGAGATCGAATTCAGCATTCAATCCTCAACTCCTCAAACCATTTATTTTATTCGCGATAATGGGACTGGGTTCAATATGAATCAAGCCGATCAACTTTTTAGACCTTTCCAGCGTTTACATTCAAGTTCAGAGTATCCCGGAACAGGTATTGGTTTAGCAACCGTTCAACGTGTCATTCATCGTCATCAAGGTCAAATTTGGGCTAAAGCAGTTAAAGGGAAAGGAGCAACTTTCTTTTTTACCCTGGGTGTCAACTGATGATAAAATCACAATAAAAACATCCCAATAAAAAACGCCCCCTATTCGGAGAGCGTTTTAGAGTTATTCAACTAATCAATTAGCTGTTGATAACGGGAGCAGATTCAACTGAAGCTAAATCTAAGGGGAAGTTGTGAGCGTTACGCTCGTGCATTACTTCCATACCTAAGTTAGCGCGGTTGATGACATCAGCCCAGGTATTGACTACCCGACCGCTGGAATCAATTACGGATTTAAGATAATCCGATCTGATTTAGTAATCATCTGGATGAAAATCAATATTAGTAGATATTATATACTCCCTCAAAATATGCGAAACTGTAAAAAAAGATTCTTGCTCTTCCCCAAAATTTTCAATCAAAAAACGACGCTTTAGAGATTGTAGAGCATCATACAATTTTCGGGGTTTAAACTGACCATTTGTTAACAATTGATAAATAGAAATAGGCTGATTGCTTTTGCTGATACAAGCCATGATTTTTTGTTCAATTTCAGATAGTCTTTCCCAATGCTGCTGTATAATTTTGTCTAATTCTTCACCTATATACAGGTTTTCATATTTAAAAAATTCTGCTACTCTTCCACCAAATATTTCTTGAATCGTCTGACTAGCAATCTTGATCCACAATGGATTTCCTTGATAAATATTAATTAAATTTTCCCATTCAAACTCATCCAATAATTTATCTTCTTTAAGAATTTCTTTAGCTGCTAAACCCAAACCACTCAAAGAAAAGAGGCGAACAGGTGAATTTTTATCTGCTAAGGTAAAAATTTCTTGGGGAGCTTCCCAACTGTTAATAATCAAGCAGCTTTTGTGAACCGTTTCACCCATCAATTTAAAAAAATTTTGATAGTTTTTATACTCCGATCTATAAATTCCCGCTATTTTTTTTTCAACTAGTAAGTTTTCTACGCCATCCAATATAATTAAACAGCGTTTTTGTTGCAATTGTTCTAAGAAAATTGATAAATTTTCGCCAAAATCAGAGGTCAATTCTGGTTGATCTTGGTTAGAAATCGATAAAATTAAATTTTTTAATGTCTTTTCTAAAGATGGGGATAGATCTAGGTTTCGCCAAATAACTACATCAAACTGAGTTTTTATTTTTTGTAATACATGACGAGCGAGAGTAGTTTTACCGATCCCGGAGCAACCTAGAATTGCAACTAAACGACACCGTTCGAGCAATATCCATTTTTCTAAGGTGGCAATTTCTTTATTACGACCATATAGTCTCATTAAGTCTGGTGCGCTGCTTAAATCTTGCTTAGGTTTGTCTAATGTTGAAGGCGATCGCTGATTTGATGAGGGAGATTCATAAATATTAACATTACTAACTATAAAATCGTTACCTATAAAATTAGAGGACAAAATTAGTGATTGCTTCCTCTCTATTACCGATCTAAGATTAGTTCTATTAATATCTTCTTCTAGGCTATCCGATAAAATTTGCCAGAGTTCTGATGCGATATTTCTCACATATCCTTCAGTACAATAATGTTCTTCAGCGATTTCAAAATACTTTTGACTTTGCCAAACTCCGCGCAAGATAGAACTTTGTAAATCAGATAGGTGTTTTCCGGTTTTGGCGAAAACTAGTTCATCTGCAAAACCTAATACTTCTTGGATATCCATGATTTTGATGATTTGGTAATTTCAAACTTTGCGGGTTGGTATTATTATTTAGTATAATTTTTATCAGTTTAATTATTACTATAACTCAGTATTTTCACTATTCTATCATATTTTTTGTTAATTTTCTTGATTTTTTCTGATTAATTCTGACGTTTTCTGACTAAGCAGATATAATTTTTGCTGACAATACATAACCTTTTCTTATTAATCATTAAGTAATAATAGATATGAACATATTAACTTTTAGTATTAGTTAAATAATTACTCAGTTAATTGAAAACGGTTATTTTAGCTGATGCTATCTAATACAACCAGGAGTAGCATTCTTATGAGAAAGTCTCAAAAAATTCTCAAAAAGTTTTCTATAGGCATCATTTTTTGTGGAAGTATATTAGTTTGTAATGCTGAACCTGCATCGGCATTTGGATGGTGGAAAACAGATTATTTAGGTAAAGCAACCACAGCAGATAATGGTGCTTATTGGAGGTCTAGAGGAAGAGTTGCTTTGCCCACACCTCCCATAAATCGTAACCGCATTTGTCAGTGGAAATATCCACGTCGTAGTGGCGTATATGGTAAAGCTAGTGGGTGGGAAACAAATTGCTATCGTCGGTACTGGAAATGGTGGTGGTAAAAGACAAAATCTAAATTTTGAAAGGTCAATTCAGTGAGCAGTTCCCATTCAAACTCAGTAACTATCACTGAATTTCTTCACTGCAACAGAAGCATCATTCACTATGAAAATCAGCCTGAAATACTTAACTATTCTTTTTTACAAATATAATTTTCAACTACAAATTTCAGGATTCACTCTTATAGAACTCTTGGTCGTTATTTCAATTATTGGTATCCTGGCTTCTATTTCAACGACAACAATGTTTAAAATCATTCATAAAGCGAAAGAAACAGAAGCAATTACTAATATTAACTACTGTCAAAAAAAACAGCAGGCTTACTATGCAGAGAATACGCGATTTGCCGAGTCTTTAGAGTTAATTGGTTTGCCTAACGAAACCCCTAATTATTTGTACAAACTAGAAATTTTTCCACCGACCCAGCCTGAAGATGGCAATGTAACTCTCACTTGCTGTATGGCTCTTGAAAAGGGTGGTGCAAGACAAATGCTATCTTTGTGTACTGGCAGCAACTAATTTAAGTAAACCAAGGAAAAACCAGTATAACCTTATCTTTGATATATAATCGGTCGATAGTTAGGTTCAGGAATCAATTTATTTGCAGCTTTAGCCGCTTTTAACCATGCTTTCTTAGCAATTTGTACCTCGCGCAAGGCATCTTCTGGAGTGTCACCAAAAGCACAACAATATTGTAAGTCAGGAATATCTGCAATATATCCGCTATCTTCTTCGCTGTAGAAAATATTGATGTGATAGTCTTTCATCAGCCCTCATCCTCTATTTTTAAATCGTACTTTTCAATTAATGATATGAATTGACGCACTTGATAAGGAGTAACATCTCCTTTCTTATTTTGAATGTTGACAATTTCTATAACATCTGGATGGGTAAAAATGTGATGGCTACCGCTGACTCGTACCAGGCTAAATCCAAAAGCTTCGATAAGCGTCACCATTTCACTAAACTTGATATTTCTTGAACCCGCTAAAATCTTATCTAAAATTTTTCGCTTTTTATCGACCACGCTTTAGACTTCCTATTGTTGATCGTTTAATCCTATCTTGCCTCAGCCAAATACCTCATACTGTTTTTACATCCTAAGTTACAACAAAATCATCCAAAATCGCAAAATAAAAAACGCCCCCCCGTAGGAGAGCGTTCGTGTTATTCAACGTCTAATCAATTAGCTGTTGATAACGGGAGCAGATTCAACAGAAGCTAAATCTAAGGGGAAGTTGTGAGCGTTACGCTCGTGCATTACTTCCATACCTAAGTTAGCGCGGTTGATGACATCAGCCCAGGTATTGACTACCCGACCGCTGGAATCAATGACGGATTGGTTGAAGTTAAATCCGTTGAGGTTGAATGCCATGGTAGAAATACCCAAAGCAGTGAACCAGATTCCGATTACAGGCCATGCACCCAATAAGAAGTGCAAAGAACGACTGTTGTTGAAAGAAGCATATTGGAAGATTAAACGACCGAAGTAGCCATGAGCTGCAACGATGTTGTAAGTTTCTTCTTCTTGACCGAATTTGTAACCGTAGTTTTGAGATTCGGTTTCAGTTGTTTCACGAACTAAGGAACTTGTTACCAAAGATCCGTGCATTGCACTGAATAATGCTCCACCAAATACACCAGCTACTCCCAACATGTGGAAGGGGTGCATTAGGATGTTGTGCTCTGCTTGGAACACTAACATGAAGTTAAATGTACCAGAAATACCCAAAGGCATTCCGTCAGAGAAGGACCCTTGTCCGATAGGATAGATCAAGAATACTGCTGTTGCTGCTGCAACGGGTGCAGAATATGCAACACAGATCCAAGGACGCATTCCGAGGCGGTAGGATAATTCCCATTCACGACCCATGTAGCAAAATACACCGATCAGGAAGTGGAAGATTACCAATTGGTAAGGGCCACCGTTGTATAACCACTCATCTAAGGAAGCTGCTTCCCAGATGGGGTAGAAGTGAAGACCGATAGCGTTCGATGAAGGAACAACTGCACCAGAGATGATGTTGTTTCCGTACATTAATGAACCGGCTACAGGCTCACGGATTCCGTCGATGTCAACGGGAGGTGCTGCAACAAATGCAACGATGAAACAGATTGTCGCGGTTAGTAATGTGGGGATCATTAATACACCGAACCAACCTACATAGAGGCGGTTGTTGGTGGATGTTACCCAATTACAGAACCGAGACCATACGTTGGCGCTTTCGCGCTGTTGTAAGGTGGTGGTCATATGTAGTTATGATTGCTATGTAATTTTCAAGGTGCCAAGCAAACTTGTTTGTTTGCCGCTATTAATAATATAGGGCACTGTGTAACGCTTTGTAAAGGGTTATCACAATATTTTTACTTATGTTAGGTATAAGTATTGCTTATGTTAGAGTCTCAGCTTGAATTAAACTGAGGAAACCTTGGCTGAAAAATCGCTAGGATAAAACAGTCTGGATTGATACTATCTATATTGATAGATAAGGAAGAGTTGTACATGGACTTTATTGCAATAGAGAACACTTTAGATAATGTCTCATTCGCGATCCTGCTGGTGACAATGCTAATTTATTGGATCGGCGCAGCATTCCCAAAACTGCCCTATTTGCAGACGTTAGGGACAACAGGAATGACAATCGCCAATCTATGTATTGCGGCTTTGCTAGGGGCGAGATGGATTGAAGCGGGATATTTCCCCATCAGTAACTTATATGAATCTCTGTTTTTCCTCACCTGGGGCTTAACAAGTATTCACCTAATCGCTGAACAGATGAGTCAGAGTCGCTTAGTCGGGGTCGTAACTGCCCCTGTAGCGATGGGAATTACTGCCTTTGCTGCGTTGACCTTACCCCCTCAAATGCAACTTTCTGAACCATTGGTTCCTGCCCTCAAGTCCAACTGGTTGATGATGCACGTCAGTATCATGATGCTGAGTTATGCCACATTAATGGTGGGTTCATTACTAGCGATCGCATTTTTAGTCATTACCCGTGGGCAAGCAATAGAACTCAGTGGTAGTTCCTTTGGAACAAGGATTTCCCGTCATCGTTCAAACCGTATAGACAACCCGAATAAAACTGAGTCAGCTTCGATGGATAATCCTGTCTCGTCGAATAATCTCTCTTCTGGGACAACGACAGTCTTAGAACGAACTGAAACTGAACCGGATTTATCTTTATCTCCAACTTTTGAACGCTTATCACCTCAACGATTAAGTTTAGCTGAAACCATCGATAATATTAGTTATCGGATTATTGGTTTAGGATTTCCTCTGCTGACGATTGGGATTATTGCCGGGGCAGTTTGGGCGAATGAAGCGTGGGGATCTTACTGGAGTTGGGACCCGAAGGAAACCTGGGCATTAATTACCTGGTTAATCTTTGCTGCCTATTTACACGCCCGTATTACCCGAGGGTGGCAGGGACGCAAACCCGCAATTTTAGCCGCAACCGGATTTTTTGTCGTCTGGATTTGCTATTTAGGGGTTAATCTTTTAGGGAAAGGTTTACATTCTTATGGGTGGTTTTTATGAACGATTCTTTTAAAATCCTTTGTCCTGATGACGTGATTTACACAGGTGCAAGTGCTTTAATGTTTCAATGCACCTTTAAGGTGAGTGAATTTCTGGCAATGATGCAATCTAAGCTAGAAGAAGAACATCTGTTTGCTGAGGGAATGAATTGTCATGTTCTTCAACCCAACCAACCCTGGCGACAAGGACAAGTGAAAATTTCTCTACAGTTTGTTTCTGACGCTTCAGTAGATGGATCAACCCCCATCCCTGACTCAAGCTTTCCTCAGCCTATTAATGGTAATTGTGGCAATACTGATTCTGAGACTGTTCCTCCACCTTTACAACGCAAAACTCATTGTGTAGGAATGTGGAGTTAATTTCAGTCCAAAGAAACTGACAAGCTGAGTGGAGTTAGAAACAACTCAACATCGTTATTTTCTGACTCCACACTTCAACCGACTAAATTATTCCAGTGCGGTCGCAAATTACCGCTGCAACAGCCGCAAATAGGGTAATTCCAATTGCGATCCAGGGACTTTGCCCTCGAGCCACCGCAAAAGATGTAGCGACACCTGCGCCCAAAGCTGCCGTTACTGTGGCGTTAATCAGGCTGCCTTTAGAGTCTTTTTTATACATTTATTGAGTCCAAGATGATTGAATAAAATTTTTTGGTTGTCAATCACCCTATCATCTGAATTGGCGTTGTTGCACGGAATTGAAACTAAGATTAAAATTTGTCCATCTTTCTTAACATCTCTCAATTTCTCACCCATCTCCTCACGCTCGGTAATTTATTAGTAGAAAGCGTTAGCAAAATTGTAATTGAGAGCTAAAATTGCTAATATGATCAGGAGCAAATCGATAATCGCTAGTTTACTATTTCCTGTTGGATATTTATTTAGAAGTGCGATCGCACTTCTGGCAAAATTACAGAATCAATCGCACTTTTATCCTAATAGATAATGAGAATATCTTCACCCTTGCTATCTTGAGCGTTTCCTCTTTTTACTTTTAGCAAGAGTATTAAATCCTGTTTTCCATTCACAGTTGAAAGTTTTATCGATTAGTTGTTTTAAGCAGATAACCTTAATATTAGAGTTATGACATGAGCCATATTTGTTTTGTATATTAGTAATTTCACATCCTACTTCTTTCAGTTCTTCAGGGAATATGATCTCACCTACATATTCACCATCATCGACAGGATCACCTTCCTGTAATAATTTATTGATTTCCCAACAGACAATCTGATCAGTAATGACTAAAGAGTGATTGAAGATATCATAATTTGAGAATGAATATTTGTATTCTAAGCCTTTCAGTTTTTCCTCTTTCATTATATTATCATTGATGGGTAAAGCGATACTATCAATTCCTTGTACTGAAAAGTTAAGGGGACGCAACCATAAATCAGCGTAAGGTGAGTTTAATGGGGCAAAATAAGATAATAAAGTATATAAAGAACCTACCCCATGTTCTTCTCCTGAAATGGGAGAAAATAATCTTCTATCTTTTAACTGATCAATATCTGAGATATAAAAGTAATCCCTAGCGAGCATCTCTGATTTAGTTTGATCAAACTGTTTAACTTTAAATTCATTTTTTGAGGCTTTATCTTGATTTGCTATTCTGTCTATCAGCTCTTTAAAAACTTGACTATCATTCGAGGATTTATCTAAAAAAGACTTTATTTTTTCAAGAAATTGTTCATTCCTTAATGTTTTAATAGCAGCTTCACTGAAAGAGTTTCTATTAGTAACCAGTTTAAAACTACCGTTAATCATAAATACATAGTGAGTTTGAGCTTTATTATTACTTAAAACAGAGTACTTCTGTAAGATAGGATGATCAAAAATTTCATTATATGGGCATATCTTAATTCCTTCTGAACAGATAAACGTTCCTCTCTGTGAACTTAAAGGTATTCCTGATCTCTCTGATCTCTTTCCTCTTTGCCTATTTAAGTCTTCATAATATTCTAATGCTCTTTGATTTCCATCAATAGCTAATGCCAAGCAATACGTAATTTCTTCAAATTCAAAAGTTTTTGCAAATCTCTCCTGAAATCTACCTTTATTAAGCTGTTTAACATTTGCTGGAGTTAAGGTACGATTAGAATCCTGCTTGTTAATATATGGGTATCCAGTTGGAATTAATTCCAGTTTTCTGTCTGAATTTTTATAATTCCATATCGATAATTTACATTGATCATTATATGTACTAGATGATAATTTGAAGTTTTTTTCATCTGTCGCTTTAAATCCTGTCCGTTCAGAATCTAAAATTCTTACATCTCCATGTCTTGTACAAAACCTAATATAGCTTTTTATATATGGATGCTCTTGATCTGTACCATAATAACTAGAAAAATTTTCTACTTCTAAATTTTTTACAAAAATCAGTGTACCACTCTTAAAATTTGATTTAAAGTATTTTTCATCTAGATAATCTAGTATGGGAACTGTTCTGTTATCTGGTTGCGGTAAAAGTGTTTTTAATGTCTTCCAAGGTTGTTGATCTTCTACAACTTCTATAGTTTCTTTCTCTGAATTAAGATTATCTCTCGGATTATCTATAATTATTGTACGCCAATAGTCTTCTTTCTCGCTGCCACATCGAGTAATTAATGCAAATTTACCTGAAGCAAAGCACAATTTTGAACCTTGACACTTATAGCCGATTGAACTTCCAGAAGTTTTGGTTGAGAGACCTATAGAAAAGAACGCATCTAAAGGAGTAACATCATTAATTTTTTGCTGATCGCTGATACCCGTTCCATTATCAAAGAAAATAAATCCATCATACTGAAGTAAAGGATATATTTCTATGGTTGATGCTTTAGCATCATAAGAGTTAGAGATTAATTCTCTGATCACTTCACAGGGGTCTTTTCTGTTAACAGATAACTCTCTGAGAGTATGTTGATAGCTAATTTGAGGACGAATTTTCCGATTATTGTTCATATTTAATCCTTAACACTAGCAACTAACTCTGCAATCAATGGCCGATCAGTTGAAAGACAACTCACTGCTAATACAGAAAAACCTAACAAATTCCCATCTTGATCGACTCGTTCCATAATAGCATCATTGTCCGTTTCTCTCATATAACCGGGTTTATTTGAAAAAGTGACTTCGAGAAAATCTCCTTCTTTGTCGTACCAAATTTTTACAGTTGAAGCCATACTTGTTCTCCTTTCTTAATTTTGTCTGTGAAATAAGCAGTTAAAACAAAAGCATCATTTTCGAGATATTTCACAATAATACAAAGCCATTTATCTCCAATGAGAGTTCCTGTATAATAACGATAGCTGATCAAAACGGTTTCATCGGTACGTGATCGCCTAACCTGTTGTGGATGTTGAAGCGTAATTTCAATTTCATCCTCCATATTTGCCAGTTCAGGATGCTGTAAGATATGAGTTAACCGTTCTTCTGTCAGTCTAACTAAATGCCCCTGATAATCTGTTAATCTCTTCATTATATTTCAAATAGTAAGGTGGGCAATGCCCACCCTAACAAACTATCCTAACGCCTCAATTAACTGAGTTTTTGCACTCTCTAATGCCTCTTTTAACTTACTGGGATCGCGTCCGCCTGCTTGGGCTAAATTCGGTCGTCCACCACCACCACCGCCGCAAATTTTAGCAATACTACCGATGAATTTTCCGGCTTGTAATTTCTTTTCTTTGTGAACTTTCGGACTAAATGCTGCCACTAAACTGACTTTACCTTCGGCTGGAGTTGATCCTAATATAACGGCTGCTTCACCTAACTTTTGTTGTAACCTTTCTGCAGCAGTAGTGAGGGAATTTGCATCGGCATTTTCCAACTCAGCGACAATGATTTTAAACTCGCCAACAGTCTCAGCTTCTGCTAATAATTGGTCTGATTTTGCGATGGCAATTTCAGCTTTAGCCGCGTCTAATTGCTTCTGAGTATTTTTTAACTCATTTTGTAAATTAGTAATGCGATCCGGTAATTCTTCCGGTTTTGCTTTAAAGCGATCGCTTAAGTCTTTCACCACATTATCCCGTACATTTAAATAGTCTAAAACAGACTGTCCTGCTACGGCTTCTATGCGTCGAATTCCTGATGCAATTCCGGTTTCTGAGATTATCTTAAATAAGCCTATTTCCGCTGTATTTCCCACATGAGTTCCGCCGCATAATTCCATCGAAACACCGGGATAATCTACCACCCGAACCACATCACTATATTTCTCACCAAACATCGCAATTGCACCCTTTGCTTTGGCTTCTTCTATCGGCATTTCTACTACAATAGCCGGGTGTGCTTCCGCGATCCAACTATTCACTTGATCTTCAACTTCTTGCAGTTCTTCTGAAGTTAAAGAACGAGGACAATTAAAATCAAATCGCAGCCGATCAAAAGACACCATTGAACCCGCTTGCGAGATATTAGAATCAACAATAGAACGTAACGCCGCTTGCAATAAATGAGTTGCTGTATGATTAGCCTGGGCGCGACGACGACAAGCGCTATCAACGCGGGCATTAACGGTCATTCCCGTTGATAATGTTCCCCGTTCAATATATCCAATATGGATAAAAATATTCGATTCTTTTTGTACATCTTCAATCCGAACAATGGTATCATCAACCATTAAATAACCGCGATCGCCTATTTGTCCGCCAGACTCTGCATAAAACGGCGTTTGATCTAAAACAATTTGAACTTCTGTTCCGGCTTCAGCAGATTTAACTGATTTTCCTTTGACTAAAATTACAGTAATGGTTGCTTCAGATAAGGGTTCAGTGTAGCCTAAAAATGCTGTCGGATGAATTGATCCGGCCAGTTGATCTAAACTACCTTGAGCGGTTAAATCTATCGTTTCATGGGCATCCTTGGAACGGCGGCGTTGTTCTTCCATCTCCGTTTCAAACCCTTTTTCATCTACCGTTAAACCCTGTTCTTCGGCAATTTCTTGGGTTAATTCTAGCGGGAAACCATAGGTATCATACAAAATAAATGCATCTTTCCCTGATATCTGCTGCGGCTGTTTTTCTAGAATATCTGCTAACAGTTTTTCACCCCGTTCTAAGGTTTCAAGGAAACGAGATTCTTCCCGTTGTAATTCTGCTTTAATTACATTTTCTCGTTGTCTGACATTAGGATAAACTCCTTCAGAAAGACTAATTGCCGTTTCAGCAACTTTGGGGGTAAATTCCTCTTCAATTCCAATTAAGCGCCCATGACGCACCACACGACGAATTAAGCGACGCAACACATAACCTCGACCAATATTAGAAGCCGTCACCCCATCTGTGATTAAATGAACCACTGCCCGAATATGATCGCCAATGACTTTAAGTGAAACTTGGGTTTTGTCGTCACTTTTACTATAATTAATTCCGGCAATTTCAGCAGCCGTTTTAATCATCGGAAAAATCAGATCCGTTTCATAATTATTCGGAACTTGTTGTAAGATTTGCGCCATCCGTTCTAACCCCATTCCGGTGTCAATATTTTGATTTTGTAAGGGGGTTAAATTGCCATCAGCATCGCGGTTATATTGCATGAAAACCAAGTTATAAAACTCGATAAACCGCGTATCATCTTCTAAGTCAATATTTTTATCGCCTAATTCTGGATGAAAATCATAATAAATCTCTGAACAAGGACCACAAGGGCCAGTGGGGCCAGATTTCCAAAAGTTATCTGCTTCTCCCATGCGTTGAATACGGTGGGCTGGAATACCAATATCATCGCGCCAGATATTAAAGGCTTCATCATCATCTTTAAACACACTCACAATTAAACGTTCTGGCGGTAAACCAAACACTTCCGTAGACAGTTCCCAACCCCAAGCAATGGCTTGTTGTTTAAAATAATCTCCAAAGCTAAAATTACCCAACATTTCAAAAAATGTATGGTGACGGGCAGTTCGTCCGACGTTTTCAATATCGTTCGTTCGGATACATTTTTGAGAAGTCGTGGCGCGAGGAACTTCACGGGGTTTTTGCCCTAAGAAAATCGGTTTAAATGGCAACATTCCAGCGATAGTTAATAGGACGGTTGGATCTTCGGGAACTAAAGATCCACTGGGAAGAATTTTATGGTTACGTTCAGCATAAAAGTTGAGAAATTTTTGCCGAACTTCATCACCTGTGAGAAACTTAGGAGAAAAAGACATAATGGTTAACGTATTAAAACTCAGAGTTATAGGATAAAGGAAAATCGATCCGAAAATCGTATCACTCCTATTGTAGTTTTCGGGTTAACGCCCTTTGACAGGAATTATCAAGTTCAGTCTCTCTCAATACCGCAAAATTAAGCGCTGTGGTCATACCTGAGAAATTGATGCGATGCAAAATGGTAGTATGGCTATTCGAGGGCTGCTCGCCCCATCCTCAAGATCGCTTAAAAGAATTCTAATAATTTTGTAAATAAGTGTAAAAACCTATTCAGTTTGGAATAGACAGTTAATCAATAGAGTTGAGTTAGTGTCTGTATTTGTAAAATTTTGTGAATAAATGTAGACAAATCTTGCTTAAGCTTCTAATTTTAATCAAAGAAGAGATTTAAATAAAAATCAACGGAGTTTATTAATTATGGCGAATATTATAAACAAAATTTTTGGGTCTAAAAAGTCTGACTACTTCTTAGAATTCGATGATATTAAGGACAATAAAGTTGTCGAGAAAGTAACAGAAACGGTAACTGAAGTAGCAGAAAAAGTGACTGAAACTGCAAAGAAAGTAGCAGACGAAGCACCAGAAAAAGCAGCTAAAGCGACAGGAAAAGTTCTTGATGCCGCAGATAAAGTAACTCAAACCTCAGAGAGGAAAGCGAAAACTGTAGATGAAACGAATATAGCGAAAAAAGAAGCGAAAGCGGCAGAAGCGAACGTAAAAACTTCAAAACAACCGAAAACAAATCCTCCTGAACCGGATCTAACAGAATCTACAATTGAAAAGCCTGCACCTCAACAAGAACTGCCTCCGCTAAATTCTATTCAAAAAACGCCGGAAGGAATGACATTTTCAACAGATTATTTAATGCCAAAATCTAACGGAAGTCGTCGTCGTCCTGGCCCTAGCTTGAAAATGTTTAAAGATATGGCGCGTCAAGTCGGTCGTCAGTAATTTAGTTGAATTGATTTAATCATTACTTCTCTCTCTGGTTCAGGGAGAGATTATTATTTTTAGGAATAGCAAAATATCGGGGGGAAAATTAACAGGACAAAGCCATTGAAAAACAGCAATATTTTAGTCTTTGTCCTGATAGGATTAAAATTGTGACTGATTAAAATCTTATTGTTTCATCAGCTTATTCTGACTCTTCAGGTGTTTCTAATGTTTCAGGCGTAGGAGTCGTTTCTATTGGGGCGAGATCCCCATCAGCTTGGCGTTGAATTTGATCTTTATAATTCGCTGGGGCAAGTTCAACCGCTTGAGCAAAAAATTGTTCAGCTTCCTCGTTATTGCCTTGTTCTTTTAAAATAATCGCTTTGGCTAAAATAGGGCGAAAATCGGTTTCATCACTCTTGCTGGCTTCATCGTAGATGGCGATCGCCTCATCATAGCGTTCTTGTTGAGCATAAACCTGTCCGAGAATGAGCTGAACAGAGACTTGATCAATTGTACCCGGTTGAGCTTGATTAGCTTCGGGTGCGGCTCTTAAGGTTTCTTCCAGAATTCCAATAGCAGCTTGAGGCTGTTGCTGATCGAGTAGCAAACTGACCCATCCTTGTAACGCTTGAATTTGACCCGGTTGATCCTCAATAATCGAACGATACGTTTGAGCAGCCGCTTCAGAATCGCCCGCATACTGCTGAGATTGAGCGAGTAGGATGCTGTACTCAGTTGTCTGTGGATTGAGCCGAGAAAGGGTTTGTAGCGGCTGTATGAGGGCATTAACCTCTCCTTGTCCCAAACTAATCAACTCAAGCTGAGCTTGCAGAAATCCTTGCAGGGCCGTTTGATTTTCCGGTTCACGCTGCAGTACCAACTCATATCCTCGCGCTTGTGCTTTCAAATCATCGATTTTCTGAGTTTGAGCCGATTGGTTTGAAACAGGAGTTGAAGGTTGACTGGCTTGATTTTCTCCAATAATGCTACCGATAATCGGCCCCATAGAAAATCCGACAAAAGCCACCAGAGAGAGAATTAGCACCACTCCAACGAACCCACGACGCTTGTCCACCATAAAACTTAAACCTCTAAAATCAACCACAGTCGAACCCGCAACACAATCAATCTGTTTGTCTTCCCACAATTTGGGGTAAGCCCCAGTTAAACTGAGAAGCGATTGCTGAATTGAGATTCCAATGTGGATCTTAACAACAGCATTTAACACAAACCCAGAATCTGATTTGAGATTCAACCGTTTCTGCCTTGCAGCTAATATAGTAGCAGAACCCAGTTGGCAATCTACTCCCTGAATTGTCTATGAACACACTCACTTGAAGTGATTTCATAGGTTTTGAAAGACCGAGTTTAGCTGAATTTTGTCAAAAGCTTTCGGATTGATCGATTTGAAAGTTGGATTCAGTAAAATAGGCAGAGCAATTACTGCTCAAAATCCGTCAAGTTTTTTAACTTGACCCAATCAACTGAGAATCCAAAAATCACAGCTTCTATTGTTTCAGTAAAATAGGAATCTATCCAATACTGTACACCGAAGCCGGGAATGATTGCCAATCAAGAATCCCGATGTTGATGGATTCTAACAATGAATAGAAAACATTAACCCTGATTTATTTTTCGGGTGAGGGTTGCATACTATTTTCAGTTGATTATTCAGTTCCCACATGGGATGTGTCTCCGCTGCTAAGAGGTTCTATGAGTCCTTCATCTAATTCCCCCTCCCAAACTTCCAGTTCTGCTTCTTCTCAACCTATTCCCCCGAGTGAGAATCCGGTTGAGTCACCGACTGATGAATCTGTTGATACTAATCTATCTGAAGACAATGCTTCATCAGATGAGGTACAACCATCGGCTGCCGAGAAGTCTACAGAGTCTACAGAGTCTACAGAGTCTACAGAGTCTACAGAGTCTGCACCCGAGCCAGTCTCAGAAAAACAGGCTGATGCTCAAGCAGACGATCAAGACCATCAACTGCTACATCCAATTCCCCCACCGAGTGAACCCCGTCAATATCGAGCCATTGGCTTGGTGCGTGGACGTTATCAAGCGTCTGAAGAACAGTTTACCCAAGGGACGCTGTACACCCCAGACGGAATCGAAATCGATGCCGTATTATTGGGCCGTGTTATGAGTTTGGTCAAAAAACATATTGACCTGAATGAAGAACATCTCTGGGTGGTTTATCCTCGGACTCGACAGGAAGAGGAAAATCTACATGTTCAGATTGTCGGTGTTTGGGAGCCTGAAACCCTAAAATCCACTGAACCAGAGGATGCAACTGATTCTGATTCAGAAGCCTCTCAACTCGATCAACCCTCGAGGGAAACCTTATCAGATTTAGCCCTAGCTGAAATCGAACATGGCTATTTTTCCATACGAGGAGAAGTCGTTTTTCAATCCCAAGATGATGAAAAATATGTGATTATCAAAATCCGTCAAGCTTCTCGCAAAGACAGTGACAAACCGAAGTTTTTCAAGCTTAAGCTTAACGGTGTAGCTGGTTTGCGAGCAGTGGGTCATTTTTGGGATTTACACGTTCGTCTTGATGAAAATGCCCTCAAAATTGAGGAAAGCCACGATATTGGCGCGATACCCGTCAAGCGCTGGAAGAAACCGTTTGACCGCAATAGTAAATTCTCCCCAAGAGGCAGAAGTAATTATTCGGGAGGAGGTGGGTCTGCGGGTCGCGGCGGCTATCAACCCCGGTCAGATTCTGCTCGCCCAGCAGCCAGTTCGGCACCCAAGCCCAAACCGAAAATTCAGAAAGATTCGTCAGAATCCTCCTAAATCTCGGGGTAAAAAGGCTCTGTTCATCGGAATCGGAGCCACGGGTTCGCTGAGGGTAAATTGTCCGGCTTCAATCCATTGTTTCAACTCCTCAGCGACTTGACGAGACCGAGAGATACTGGCAAGGGGGGCAGTTCGTACAGATTTGCCCTCAATCAATATTTGACCTTGTTTGAGTTGAGCATAACTGACTAAACCAAATGTGGGGCGGACTCGCCGAGGAATGGAAAAATCCACCACAGGTGCAACAATATCTTGATCTTGCACGGTACAATGCATAATCACTTCTTCTGTCAGCACAGGTAGAGGCACCCCCACCCCTAACATTAACGACGGGCCATAATTTTTGAAATAACATCCCCGCACCCAATAAGGATTCATGGTTTTTGCATCCCCAATTAAAGCCAGAGTAGCCGCAGGTCCGATGGGAGTTTGGTTTGCAAGGCGTTTTTGCAAAGGAAAATGCTGGGTTCCTTCCCAGGTAATATAACCCACACCCCCCCCAAAAAAGATACGAGTACCGATACCGATTAAATTTAACTGCGGATCGTTAAATAGCGGTGATATAGCCCCAGGATTGGCATAAACGGCGTTATTTAAATTGGGTTGCAATAAACCGAGATAAGTATAGAGTGGGCGATCGCCGCCATTGACTCCAACAATAAAATTTTGATAAAGATTGCGCGGGTTAAATAAATAAAATTGGTTAATGGTCTCTTGAGTAATTGTGGTTTCGAGTGAACTTCGGGGATAACAGTCATTTACTCCCCCCACAGCCCGCAGATGAACAGATTTCCCCGCAATCAAATCTTCAATCACATGAGCCCCTCCTCGTTCTCGCGCCTCTTCAGTGTCGTCTGCGACTTGGGATGCACCGAGGTATAAATCCACCGCACCAAAGCCTGAATAAGCAGGTACACCATTTAACCAGCAATTGCGGATATTGATCGGCGGATCAGTATGCCCTAAATTGAGAATAGCTCCTGATGATTCCATCGGCTCAAACGTACCCGTTGTTACCACATCTACTTGTTTGGCAATATCACGGATAGGGGTGTCTGTCGCGGCGGCTTTGACTTGTTCGGCTGTCCACACCACTACTGAATGATCGCGGATTTTCTGATTAATTTCGGCAATTGTTCTCATCGTTTTGGAAGTATTCAGCGATAATTGATTGAGCTGGTGCTGCCTTGCTGAGTTAAGCAGTCAGTCAAACCCGCGTTCATCAGATTTCTTAAACCTTAATCGAGCTTTTATAGCACTCTCATAGTACTGGATTAAAATCAATTCAGTAGCATCCTAATTCATTCAGAGGAGAAATTAATGGAACTGAAAGATATGATGGCACTGGTGCATCCGGCTTTAGCTGTAGCTGTGGTCTTTCCGGCCATTGGGATGGCGGTTAATTTCGCTTGGCAAACCCGTCAGCGACGACTGCAAAATCTCCAACCCGATGTTAAGAGTAAAATTCCCCCTGTTGTCGGGCGAGAACATCTGAAAATAGGGCGTTGGTTGACGGGTTCAGTCGTGGGGGTGAGTTTAATTGCTTTGGCTGCGTCTGTTACTTTTAAAGGCGTTTTCAAAGACTTCTCAGCCGATAAAATGCCAGAGGCTATTTTTGTCGTTCTGATGTTTGTCGCAACAATTACTTCTTTGGTTTTCCTTTATAAAGCTAAACCGAATCAACCCTTGTGGCGAGGAATCTTTGCAGCCCTCAGTAGTGCTGGGTTAATTATATTAGGTGCTCAAGATGGCGTGTGGCGACTGAGCGATCAATGGTATATTTCTCATTATTATTATGGAGTTGCTGCCTCTATATTAATGATTATTTCTCTAGCAATTGTGCCAGAAATTTATAAAAATAAAAACTGGAGAGTGGCTCATATAGGACTAAATTGTATTGCCCTGCTCCTGTTCTTTGGACAAGCCGTTACGGGATCTCGGGATTTATTTCAAATTCCAGGAAGCTGGTAATTAAGTTATGAGTTATGAGTTATGAGTTATGAGTTATGAGTTATAAGTTATGAGTTATGAGTATAAATCTCTGATTGAAGTCAGGATTTCATTCATCATTTATCAGTTATCAGTTGGCTGTTCAATGTTCATAATTCATCATTCATCATTCATAATTTTTTACTCATAACTAAGCACTGATAAAGTTTAAATGTTCTCCTGCAAGTCCTTGTAAATCCTGTAATGGTCCTTGCATTTTAAGACGACCTTGATCGAGTAAAATAACCCAATCTACCCGGTTAACAACTTGTGGACGATGGCTAATTAAAATCGTTGTTTTTCCACGACGAAAATACAATAGTTTATCGAGTACTTCCGATTCACTAACCGGGTCAAGACTGGCTGTAGATTCATCTAAAATCAACACAGGTGGATCGGTTACAATAGCACGGGCGAGCGCTAATTTTTGTCGTTGTCCTCCTGAAAGATTCGCGCCAAATTCACCTAAAATAGTTTGATATTTTTCCGGAAGCTGACTAATAAATTCATCTGCTCCTGTCACTTTACAGGCTTGAACAATCCGATCGAAGGGTAAACTAGGATGACCCATGCGGAAATTTTCTAAAATACTTCGACTCCAAAAATGAGCATCTTGAGGCACTAAAACAACTTGCTTTCGTAAGCTTTCTAAGGATAAATCTTGTAAGTTATAATCATCAAAGCGAATATTACCAGATTGCAGAGAATATAAACCTGTAACCAGCTTTGCTAAAGTACTTTTACCACAACCTGAACGACCAATTACAGCTATATTTTTCCCACCTGGAAAAGTGACTGAAAACTCATCTAATAAATTAACCCGTCCGCCATAAGCAAAGGATAAATCCGTACAAACAATATCAGTATGAGCCGGAATATTAATCCAGGGTAATTTATTTCTATCTTGTATTTCTGAACTGGCATCAATGACATCAGCGAGTCGTTGGTTTGCTGTTCTAACACGGGTTAAATCATCAACAAACTTAACTAATGATTCGACCAAACTACTAATATTACGATTGAGAGTAATAAAAGCAAGAAGTTGTCCAATACTTAAAGCATCTGTAATGACAAATTTACTACCAATCCACAAAATAGCGACATTCCCAACTCCACTAATTACCCCAGAAAAGACATCATTAATGACACCAATTTGACTAGTACGAAAAGCTAAATTAGCTAAGCGTCCAAATCGTCCTTGTAATTCTTCCCATAATTGTTCTTGGCTGGTTGTTGTTTTGAGAGTGAGGGCTCCTTTAAACGTTTCAACTAATATCCCTTGATTTTCTGATTCTAAGGCGAAAAATCGTCTAGTTTTTTGTTGTAAAAGCGGCAGTAATATCACAGTTGAGCAAGTCATTAATGCGCCAATAAATAGAGCAGAAATGGTGAGGGGTACATGATAGATTAGCATCACAGCTAAAGAAACCAAGGCGACAAAAAATTGACTCGGTAAACTGATAATAAACTGGGCGATCAGTTGATTAAGTTCTCGAATATCTTTGAGGCGACTAACGATATCTCCACTACGGTGAGTTTCATAAAAATTAAGCGGTAAATTTATTAGTTTACGTCCAAACTCTAAAACAATTCCTAATTCAAGTCGCTGAGCAAAATGAATAATTAAATTTGATTGAACTAATTCTAAAGCACTACTAAAAATATTCATCATTACGACTGCAATAGCTACGCCAGTTAGCAGTTGTAAATCTCCCCGTACCAACACATCATCGGTAAGAATTTGAATTAGAAAAGGAGAACCAATGGAGAGTAAACCTAAGACCACATTAATCATCAAGACTTGAGTCAAGATGGGGCGAAAAATTAAAATCCGTTTCACCCAGCGCCAAAGCGTTGTAGCTGCATCACTCGTTTTCAGAAAAAAGCGTTCTGGATCGGGTTCGAGTAATAAACAAACCCAATCTTTCCACCCATCTTTCAGTTCAGATTTTGTTAGATAAATCACCCCAACTGAAGGATCTGCAATCACATATTTTTGGCGATATTTGCCATATAAAACAGCCCAATGATAACCTTGCCAGTGTATAATCATTGGTAAAGGTGCATGATCTAATTGATCTAAAATACTCGGGTCAGCCCGCATGGGTCGGGCATTAAATCCTGTAGTATCTGCCCCTTGTTTTAAGCCGAGTAAAGTCGTTCCTTGTTGACCTGTACCTGAGACTTCTCGCAAATGAGAAAGAGTAAAATTTCGTCCATAATATTTAGCAACTGACGCTAAACAAGCTGCACCGCAATCTTCTTCACTATTTTGTAAAACGAGTGGATATTTCATAAACTCTAGTAACGCTAAAAATATCTAAATTTGAATTTCAGGCGAACAAAAATTCATCAATAGAGATAATACTGTCATCTATTTCAATCGCCTGTTATGGCATCAGGAGAAATTCAGATTTTATCGGCTATAGCAACAGTCGCAGGTATCCGCTATACCGCTGACGAGTTAGACAAGAATTGGGTTAAAATCTACAGAGAGTGAATTGATATCAATTACACTGAGTATCTGGAAAATACCCTCTTCTCTGACAAGAGTAAATGTGTTTTAATCTAATGAGCGTTACACTACAGGACGACTGATGGAAATATTGGGCTTCTGAGGAAATTGTTACAAATGATTCAAAACGGCTAAAACAAAGTAGTACACGTTAATCATGTATCAATCATTGAACCTGGAAAGCTAAAGTTATTACCCGGTAAATGATGACAACGTTATTTTGTCAACTCAGACAAAACCAAGCTATCATCAGAATTGAGCGAAAATTGGTACAGGATTGGTACAGTGAAAAATGTACACCTATTATCCATGTACCCTCTATACCTGGAAAACGGAATATAGTAAGGGCTTGACCCTAACGGGTGTGGCAGGACTCGAACCTGCGACAAACTGCTTAGAAGGCAGCTACTCTATCCGGCTGAGTTACACACCCCAGTATTTTACACTGCATGAATATCTGCTAAATCATTATAGTGTAGTTGAAATGGCTTGACAATAAAAGCCAGGGACTTAAACAAAGATGAATTTGAGATAGGCGTAGAAAATGCAAACTTTAGATAAACCCATAACGCAACCTGCCGATACTCCCTTAACAATTGCAGGTAAAACTTTTAATTCTCGTTTGATGACAGGAACGGGGAAATACGCTACCATGAGCGCAATGCAAGAAAGTATTGCCGCCAGTGGCTGTGAAATTGTGACAGTTGCGGTACGACGAGTCCAAACCCAAGCCCCCGGACACGAAGGATTGGCAGAGGCGATTGACTGGACAAAAATTTGGATGTTGCCGAATACAGCCGGATGCAAAACAGCCGAAGAAGCAGTTCGAGTGGCGCGTTTGGGTCGGGAAATGGCAAAATTATTAGGACAGGAAGATAACAATTTTGTCAAGTTAGAAGTGATTCCTGATGCGAAATATTTACTCCCCGATCCCATTGGAACCCTTGAAGCAGCAGAAATTTTAGTCAAAGAAGGATTTGCTGTATTGCCTTATATTAACGCCGATCCCCTGTTGGCTAAACGTCTTCAAGAGGTGGGTTGTGTGACGGTGATGCCGTTGGGATCTCCCATTGGTTCGGGGCAAGGAATTAAAAATGCTGCCAATATTGAGATTATTATCGCCAATTCTACGGTTCCTGTGGTGGTAGATGCGGGTATTGGTACCCCGAGTGAAGCGGCAACTGCAATGGAAATGGGGGCAGATGCATTATTAATTAATTCTGCGATCGCCTTGGCTCAAAAACCCGCTATGATGGCAACAGGGATGAAACTCGCTACACAAGCAGGTCGATGCGCTTATTTGGCGGGACGAATTCCGGTGAAAGATTATGCGATCGCCTCATCTCCGGTAACAGGAACGATTACTTCGTGATTTTCCTCATCCTCTCCTGAACAGTCCTGTTTTGGCTACAGGAGAGGCACTTTTCAATAAAGTTGAGTTGAATTATTCCCCTTCCACTAAAGCTTGATATTCTTCGGCAGAATAGGCTTCATCGAGTTCATCCAAGTCATCGACTCGAACTTTGAGTAACCAACATTCACCATAAGGATCTTCAGCTAGCTGTTCAGGCGCTTCGATTAAGCTATCATTGCGATCGATTACAGTTCCACTAACGGGGGCTTTTAACTCTTCAACCGCTTTGACTGATTCGATTGTACCAAAAGATTCGTCTTTTTCCAGTGCATCGTTAATCTCAGACAGTTCTAGAAACACAATATCCCCCAGTTGATCGACTGCATAAGCACTGACACCAATGGTGGCAATTTCGCCATCAACTCTGACGTACTCATGAGTATCAGTATATTTCAAATCACTCGGATATTCAATTGACATTTTTACTCCTCACAAACTAAGTCAATTCAACAACTACAATTGTTCAAGATCACCATATTATCTCAGTGTATGACAGCAAGGGAGTGATGTTGATCAATAGTGTCTGATTTTTATGTTTGATAAAATTATTTCAATTCAAGATCGGGCAAGAAAACTATGTATATCCGACACGAGATCTTCCCCTAAACCCCCTGTTAGGGAAGACAAGGCGGCGCGAGGTCTCCTCAAAATCGTGAGATGTCCCGGTTACGTTACCACCTCCCCAAACCCCTGCCGTAAAAGAAGTGTCAATTGTATCAAAGAAGCGTGTTTGATCGAGGAAATAATTGTTTTCTCAATGTCTTTGACGATATCCTTAAAATTACACCCTTGAAAGGACAATAAAACCTTCTGATTATGTTGGGTTAATTTCTAAAGATTGACAAGCTGTTAAAATTAAATTTTGCAGATAAGGATGAGATAAGTCAACTGTTTTGGCTTCTTGGCGGCTTTTTCCCAGTAAACCGGTTGAACTACCCAGTTGAAGGGCAAGGACTTCTCCTTGGGGATTTTTAATTCTTAATTCTTGACCCGAATTAGTATTGACTAAACTACATAAATATTGGCGATCGCTATAATAAAATGTGGCTTGTTTTGGCAATTTTGGATCTTGATGCTGTACGGGTTGCGGTAGTCGAATTCCAACTATTTCTAATTCAACGGCGCTACGACCATTCCAGGTATTTTCTCTCAGTTTATAAGCAATATCAACCCGTTGAGGCAGGGGAAAATATTCACCCCAGCGCCAAGCAATTGCATCAATTTTTGGTAATACGGCTAGTTTCTTGCCTTCTGTTTTTTCTTGAGATAGAGTTAATTTAATATGACCTTTTCCGATAATTTTTTGCTGGATAATACAAGCATTTTCCGTCCAGAAAATCGGCGGATCATTTTTAATGCCGCAAGGATGCAATCGATCTATTTGATAAAATAAGTCAAAATTAACATTTTTTAAATCCGTTTTGACATCAATTTTAACTAACGGTTTTAAATGCTGAATTTCTAAGCATTGATGAGCGAACGTACTTAATCTGACTCGAAATTTATCTAAATGATCGGCCCGTAATGAAAAGCCTCCTGCCGCCTGATGTCCGCCAAATTTATGAAGTAAATCACCACTAAATTGTAAAGCATCAAAAACATTAAACTCAGGAATACTTCGGGCGGAACCCCGAATCATTTTTTCACCATTTTCTGTGTTTTCTTCCTCTGTTCCAATAAATACAGGTACACCGTAGCGTTCTACTAACCGAGAAGCGACAATCCCAATTACCCCATGATGCCAACCCGGTTGGACAATCACTAATACCCGTTGTTGCTTAAAATTAATCTCTGTTTGTTCGCACCATAAAATCGCCTGTTCTTCAATTTCTGTACAGAGTTGTTGACGTTTTTGGTTAATTTGTTCACATTGCATTGCCCGTTCTAAAGCAATACCCATATTATCCGTTGTTAACAGTTCAATCACTATTTGTGGGTCAGCAATTCGTCCAACCGCGTTAATTCTTGGCCCTAAACGAAACCCTATCGCCTCCGGTTTTAAAGCGCTTTTCTGTTTATATTTCGGATAATTAGATGGATTTTCTGCGGTAGTTGTGGCGGGAGAGACAGTCCCTGTTCCAGAAATTTGAATTAATGCTTGTACTCCCGGAATTTGAGATTGAGGTAATAACTTTAAACCGCGTTTCACCCAACGACGATTGACTCCAATTAACGGCGCTAAATCTGCAATCGTTCCTAAAGTAAATAATTCTAACAAAGGATTGACTAATCCATTCACGTTATCCAGTTTTTGGGCTAATGAAATAGCTAAAACATAAGCCACACCCACCCCTGCTAATCCATAATAAGGAGAAGATTGAGGAATTAGCTTCGGGTTTAAAATAGCGTTGGCAGGGGGTAATTTTGGCGGTAAATCGTGGTGATCGGTAATAATTACATTTAACCCCAGTTCTCTGGCTTTGGCAATCGGTTGATAAGCTGCAATTCCGTTATCAACAGTTAAAATAAGTTCGATTCCTTCTTGATGAAAATCTTCTACAATTCGTTCATTAATGCCATAGCCTTCATGCATTCGACTGGGAATTGCATAATTAACAATTGCCCCCAATATCGATAAAGATCGCATTAATAACGCTGTACTCGTCATTCCATCCGCGTCATAATCTCCACAAATTGCTATTTTTTGTCCAGTTTTAATTGCCGTTTCAAGTAGTTCAAGACTGACAGATAAATCTGTAAATGCATCCAAAGGAGAGGGTAAAATTGCTAATTCGGGTTGTAAAAAAATCTCGGCTTTTTGAGGCGTATCAATACCGCGATTAATTAAAACTTGCGCCAGGAGAGGATGTAAATCTAATGATATCGCTAATTGTTGCGATTTTTCCGGTTGTGGCGGCGAGATTTCCCACCGTTGCTGAGGAAAAGATACGGTTTCATCGGGGAGAAAAGGCGGTTGTTGTGACACAATGACTTGATAAATGTGGGTGACAGTAACAAGCAGATCAAGAGTCTAATGAGATGTTAACACGGATGAAAAATCATCAAAAATTGAAAAAATATACCGCTTGGTATTGCAAAAGTTACGTTTTTTCGTTAATAATCTCTTCTAAGAGACGACAGATACATTCAATCCAGTTTAATCAGTTTAACCTTGGGTTGACCTAGAACTATTCTCGCCAGTGAATATGACGGACACAGCCGATCAATTGTTAAAGCAGGGAATTTCCCATTATCAAAATCGTCAGTATAAAGCTGCGATAGACTCATGGCAACAGGCTTTAATTTTGTACCAAGAACGGGGAAATCGCAAACGTCAGGGGGCAGCCTGGGGAAATTTGGGGGTTGCTTATGCCGCCTTGGCTAATGATACAGAAGCGATTGATTGCTATAAACAACATTTGGCGATCGCAAGAGAAATAGAAGACTTGAAAGGACAAACCAATGCTTTAGGCAACCTCGCGAATGTCTACTATACCCAAGCAGAATACGATCAAGCCATTGAGTTACAGTCAAAACGCCTAGAAATTGCCCGTCAATTAAAAGATGTTTTTATTCAAGAACAAACCCTCTCTAACCTCGCAATTGCCTATTATGGCGCAGAACAGTTCACTGAAGCAATTGATTGTTATCAACAACAACTACATATTGCCCAAACCACAGATAATCGCTATTCTCAGGCTAATGCGTTAAAAAATATGAAATTAGCCTATATTGCCCAGGAAGATCAGGAGAATATTCAAGCCTGTCGTCAGCAACAGTGGTCCCTTGCCCGACAATGGCTTCAGCAAGAAAGCGGTCGTAACTTTCTAGAAATTACCCAAACCGTTGGCTTAGATTTATCAGAAGACTTTGTTGGGGCAGATTTAAGCGGTTTAGATTTTAATTATGCTAACCTGCAAGGGGCAAATTTAGCCAATACGAATCTGACTCAAACTGATTTAACTTTAGCTGATTTGAGTGGGGCAAACCTGAAAGGGGCGAATTTACAGCAAGCAATTTTATCCAATGCCAACCTACGAGATACTGATTTAAGCGGATCGAATTTAACCCAAGCGGACTTACGGACGAAAATGCCTCGGGCAAACTTAAGCCATGCTAACTTATCTCAAGCCGATTTAACCAGCGCCTATTTGCCTCACGCTAACCTCAGCCATGCGAATCTACACCAGGCAATATTAAAGTATGCTGATCTCAGTAGTGTTAACTTCACAGCGGCAAATTTACAAGAAACAGATTTTTCTCAAGCTGAGTTACAAGATGCAAATGTTCAACAAGTCAACTTTAGCCAAGCGGTTGGTATTTCTCGTCGAATTAAACCGGAATTAATTGAAAGAGGTGCTATTTTTGGGGAATAGGCAATAGGGAATAGGGAGCAGGGAGCAGGGAGCAGGGAACAGGAAACAGGCAATAGAGATTCAACTCATAACTCTGTAATAGAAATGTCAAATACCTAAATCTGTAGTGCGACACCAAGGTAGAATTTTAAAATTGATAAACTTGTTGTGATTGAAAACAATTATAGAACATGAATTTAGAAGGACTTTGGCCCCACAATATTAGTCCCAATCGCTTGGCGGTATTAGAACGAAAGTTAGCGGTATGGTTAAGTTTGCAAAACTTATCAGAACCCTTAAAAGCAGCCATGACACCCTATAAAACCGGGGAAGAATTGCAACATATTATGCAACAAGCCGCCACAGAAGGATGTAATTTTTCACCCTTTCAACAGATTGTGAATCAAATTGTTGCAGCGGAAAACGATAACTTTGTAACACTCACTGAAATTGCCCAACTCGATCTATTAACTGATTTTGTCGGGGCGAGGTTACTCGGCGTTAATTTAAGTAGTTTGGATCTGAGTCATGGTAATTTTCAAAATGCTTATTTAAGAGGGGCAGAATTAAGTGATATTGATTTCAGCAATGCTAATTTAGTTGCCGTCAATTTAAGCGGGGCTGACTTAAGTGGGGCGTTACTCAGTGATGCTAATTTAAGCCATGCTAACTTACATCGCGTTAGTTTAGCCTTAGCCAATTTAAGCGGGGCAAATTTAACTCAAGTCAACTTAACCGAAGCGAATTTAAGTAATTGTAATCTGAGTAATGCAGATTTAAGCGGCGCTATTCTCAAAAATGCAGATTTACAACAAGCAGGTTTAGCCTTAACGAATTTAACTGGGGCAGATTTTACCGGGGCAAAAGTACAACAAGCCAGACTCTGGCATGATGCCGGGTTATCTAAAGAAATCAAACAAGATTTAATCCAACGCGGGGCAATTTTTGAAGATTAATTGCAAGACAATCAGTAGAGGCGTAGCATGCTACGTCTATAATTGAGTTATGAGTCTCTAAACTGTTAGAAACTAGCCCAAAAGATACGAAAACCTAATTTTCGGCATTGAATTCAAAATCAATCTGTTAATCCGCTAGAACCTTTTCATATCAATGACTTTACACCTTTATTTCTATGTGATATTATGAGTACCGACGCAATAACGGAAATGGCTGAAACGCTGATTCTTTCATCGGATTGCGTCGATGCCTTATCCAGCAGTCGTTTGAGCCGTACTACAGTGACAGTTTCATTTGTATTACAAGTCAATTTTTTGGGGTTGCGTCGATTTGTCGTCTGTAACTCTCTCTGGGTAAAGCCTCTGAGACGAACTCCCTACCTATTGGGTTAAATAGGAATTGTTGGAAACTTACTACTTCGCTTTTCTTACTTTATATTGTAAGTTACGACCCTACCTATTGGGTTAAATAGGAATTGTTGGAAACGAAAATAGCCTGTCATCGTCTTTGCCTCCAAACAAAATCCCTACCTATTGGGTTAAATAGGAATTGTTGGAAACTGTAAGTTGCATAATACTGACCGTTGGTATCGATGCCCTACCTATTGGGTTAAATAGGAATTGTTGGAAACATTAACACTCTGAACATTCAAACAATCATCGTAATAAACACCCCTACCTATTGGGTTAAATAGGAATTGTTGGAAACAATAGGTTTTTTATAGTTTAATACCATGTTAAGTTTATTTTCCCTACCTATTGGGTTAAATAGGAATTGTTGGAAACCTGTGAGGGTTGCCCGTACTCTAGAGGTCTGTTCCATATTGACTCCCTACCTATTGGGTTAAATAGGAATTGTTGGAAACAAATCATGCCCAGAAAAGCCGAATGCAATATCGTCTCCCTACCTATTGGGTTAAATAGGAATTGTTGGAAACGTTCGGGGAATCCGATTAGGTCGGTTCCTTTGTCACCCCTACCTATTGGGTTAAATAGGAATTGTTGGAAACCTCTGGGCGAGACCAGCTTGCTAAATTTAAACCTGTCCCTACCTATTGGGTTAAATAGGAATTGTTGGAAACCTGTATTCTTGCTCCTCAAAATAGAGCTTGAGGGAATTTCCCTACCTATTGGGTTAAATAGGAATTGTTGGAAACATATTATATGACTCGTTACGAAATGGAGTTTGTTGCCCCTACCTATTGGGTTAAATAGGAATTGTTGGAAACTGGCAGGAGTGCCGATCAGATCGTCGTTGTTTGGTGTACCCCTACCTATTGGGTTAAATAGGAATTGTTGGAAACGTTAGGTCTTGGCTGTTTCCTTCACTGGTGTTGCCACCCCCTACCTATTGGGTTAAATAGGAATTGTTGGAAACACGAACCAGAAGGTGGCTCGTCTTAAACCTCTTTTATCGCCCTACCTATTGGGTTAAATAGGAATTGTTGGAAACCGTCCGCTTAGCATGGTTCGGAAACCAAACATGAAACCCTACCTATTGGGTTAAATAGGAATTGTTGGAAACGGTATCGTTACCGAGACCTCCGAAGAAGGTATTGCGACCCCCTACCTATTGGGTTAAATAGGAATTGTTGGAAACCATATATGATCCCTAATCTTAAAACTAAATTCATATACCCCTACCTATTGGGTTAAATAGGAATTGTTGGAAACCCCATAGGCGTTATTAGAATGGCTGTGAAAGCGACAACTACACCTTATCGATAAAGTTAATATCGGATAAGAAAGCCCCCTAAATCCCCCAATATTGGGGGACTTTTCATTGTTAGGATATATTTAGGAAACAACAAGAAAACTTTAAAATTAACCTTTTGTGCCTTTGTGGTTTACTCTTTCTCCTGCTGCTTATCTCCCATATCTCCGTTATCTCCCCCTTTCTCATGCTGTGAATTAACAAACTGACTGAGGGGTTGAACTCGAAAACCGGGTGCAGTATATCCTTTAGGTAGATAACTTTCAGGAATAGTAGTTTGATGTCCATCCCGCACTGCTGAATAATGAGGTGAGAGAATTTCAATGTCGGCTTCGTTACATTTATCTTGAATATTTTGATGCAGTTGAGAATAAATGTTCGACATCATTAACGGACTGTCGGTATATGCATTTAACTCATAACTGACATAAAAATCATCTAAACTGGTTTGCAATATAAACGGGGCAGGTTCGGCTAAAATATGCGGTGTCGCGATCGCAGCGGCTTGTAAGACTTGATGCACTTTGCGCCAAGCAACATCATACCCCAACGTAATAGTAGTGTGTAGAATCAGCGGCGGTATATCAGTATCTCGCAAAGATGCACTAAAATTAATCACATTGCTGGTCAATACCGTTGAGTTGGGCATGGTAACCACTACATTTTTGGGAGTGCGAAGGCGGGTAACCAGGAGGGTTTTTTCGACAATATCACCCACCGCGTCCCCAATTTGAACCCTATCCCCTGCTTCAAAGGCACGGGTATAAATTAAGATGACCCCCCCTACAATATTAGCCACAGCGGCGGTAGAACCGAGGGAGAGGAGAAGACCGATAAACAGAGAAACTCCTTGAAAAGCAGGAGATCCTGAACCGGGTAAATAGGGAAAAGCCACCACCATTGCCAGGGCTAAGATTAAGAAAACGCATAGTTTATAACTGGGTTTTGCCCATTCTCGATAAAAACCGGGAAAAGAAATATCGCCTCGTTCTATCTCGATAAAAATCAGTTGGACAAAGCGGATAATATAGTAAGTGAATAGGATAATAACCGCAATTACAAATAGGTTAGGCAGATAGTCGATAAATCCTTGTAAAACTTGGTCAAAGGCAGAAATGAGGTAATTTAAAAGATTATCTCCGAGTTGTTTAGTCCAGGGAAAAAAGCTAAACACTAAAGGAAAATAGATATACAAAACTAATAGCACAATCACCCAACGAATAAATCGGACGAAGCGAATTAGGATATCAGTTAGTCGAGATGCAGTTAGTAATTCTATACTTTGAATTCTGAGGCTGGGCATCCGGGTATGTCGCCAAGAATCCAGTAATCGATAAATCCGAGGAAAAATCTGACTTAATAGGAATTGAATCAAAATTAAGACTGCGGTGGCGATAGCAGTGTAAATAGAGGCTCTAATCAGATAGTTTGCACTCCGTTCTAGCCGATAAGTTTGAAGCGCATCTTTTATTGTTGCTAAATATTCATTTGCCAGTTCTGTTCTCGTGAGGCGGGCGGCTTTGGCATCATTTTCTGTTAAGGTAACCAGCGTTCTTTTACCAATGACAATATTAGTTGTATTTTCGAGTTCTTCTAATTGAAGTAAATCAAGTTCAACTGAATTATCCTCAGCGACTGTTTGCAGTCGATTTGTAATTGCTGCTGCCCGTTCTTCTGAAGAAAATGAACCGACATTAACTTGAACGGTAAATAGGGTTTCATCAGCCAGGATAACAGGAAAACCATCAATTTTGTTTCCCGTAATCGTTTCTTCTTGGGAATAAACCGAATGGCTAGTCATCAGACTCAACAAGATGACTAACACAAAAGATATTAAAGCTTGCCAGTACTTTTTCCGGGTCAATTTAGGGAACTCCAATAACTAAATAGATATGAAATTATCAACTTAGACGATAAGGCTACTCAGAAGGTTCAGAATGATTTATTGTCCAAAACGGTAACTGCTGAGTCACTTGTAAACGGACATTCTCTATGGGATTATGAGCAAACACATAGATTTTATTCTGCCATAATGGAATAAAAGGAACATCTTCGGCGATAATTTCTTGAATGTCTGTGAATATTGCTTGACGGGCTTGTTGGTCAGATTCTTGACGCTGCTGATCGATTAATTGGTTAATGCGATCGCTATAATAAAATGACCCCTGATATTGACTCGCCCCTTCTGTACACCCTGTTTCTGCGGAACCTTCTGCACAATCAACAAACGGCTGAATATAGTTATCGGCATCTAAGTAATCTGCATACCAATCTAACAGAAAAGTGGGATAAATGCCTTTATCTAAATTTTGGAATGCGGTAGTTGCTTCTACGCTTTTCGGTTCAAACTGCAATAAACCATCCAGTCTTTCATCGGCTAAAGCTTTTAAAGTACTGGCAAATACCGCCCGAGTTTGTGCATTAGAAGCATACCATAATTCGACAACGGCTGGATTTTCGGCCGTATATCCGGCTTGTTGTAACAATGATTTGGCTTTGTCAGCGTCCCCTTCTCCATAGTTGTCTTGAAAGACGGGTTGATATTCCTCAAATGTTGTGGGAATTAAACTATAAAGGGATTCTCCTTGGTCTTGTAATACTCGCTGTTTCACTAAAGGTCTATCAATTACGGCGGCAATAGCTTGGCGAACTTCTACCTTGTTTAATGGTTCAGAATTAAGGTTTAAAACCATGTAACTAATTGTATTCCCATCAGCTTCTATCACTTGCCATTCTCCCTCTTCTGCCCCTTTTCTAAGCTGAGTAATTTGATCCGGTTGTAAGGATAAATAAGCTACATTAACGGCATTACTCCGGAAAGCATTAAATAAATTAGCAGGACTCGAAAATAATTGTAAATCAATTCCTGAATTAGCGGGTTTTTCTCCCCAATAATTCTCAAAGGCATCGAGACGCATCACATCAACACCATAATCTGCCAATTGATAAGGACCCGTCCCGACAAAGGTTTGGGGTTTAAATTTCCCGTCCCCAATTTCATAAGCCGTGGGAGAAACAGCACACATTCCCGGAAATGTCAAGAGAGCGGGTAAGGCGGCAAAGGGTTGTTTTAACGTTAGGGTTAATTCATATTCTCCGGTGGCTTCGATGGACTCCACGGTATCGGAAAGCAGGGAGGAAGGGGGGCCGCCATTGTCTATAAACCGTTGCAGGGAAAACGCCATTGCGGCGGCATTAAACGGGGTATCGTCATGAAACACTACATCCTGACGTAGGGGAATGGTATAGGTTAAGTTATCTTCACTGACGGTCGGTAACGCGGTGGCGAGTTGGGGTTTGAGGGTGGTAGTACCAATTTCATAATCATACAGGCGATCGCCGAGGTTATATAATAAGTTACCAGAAATCAGTTCATAAGCATCGGCTGGGTCGAGAGTACGGAGTTTGAGGGTGGTGCCGATGGTAATTCGATCTGAATTTTCAGGCTGAGTAACGCTATTGGTTTGAGGAGTGGGTTGACCACAACTGACGGCGAGGAAAAAGCAAATACAGAATAAGCTAATAAATTTTAGTAGGGGTTGGCGAGAATAATATTTAGGTTTAAATAGATTGATGTTTAGATGCTGAAAAGACATAGAATCATACAATAGATGGGTTTAAACTTTACGCATCATAGCATTTAATCTTCCATTTAAATAGTCTTGTTCTGAATCTATATATTTTACAAATCAATTAATAGCATGATAGTGTTTTAGATGATTTTACGATTTATCCTAATAGTTTACGAGCCGCTTGGTTCGATTGATTTAAATTTAATTGCACAAACCGATCTAATGGTAAATAAAGCCAGGTTAAAGAGGATTGAGGATCTTGATTGAGTCTTAAAAACCCTAAAAAGCTGACTAATCTTTCAAAGCTGGGATGAATTAAAATTGCATATAAATCCTGAGTATTTGGAAAATCTTGCTGTATTTTGAGTAAGGTTTCTTGAGCATCTTGTAAGAATATTAATTGATATTCCTCAGCATATTGAGGTTCAATAAACCACCCTCGCACGAAACAAGAAATACAGTTAAGATCGCCTGGATTTGCCATTTGAAAAGGATCGCAATCTTCAATCCAACCAATACTAAGATTACGGTTAGGTGGACTAAAAAAATAGATATCTGATTCACTGGCAACGGGATAAATCACATAAAAACCAACAGGATTCTGATTATCGCAACGTCGTAAAACTCGCATTCCTGTTCGATATGTATTTCCCCATATTCTCAGTAATTTAGCAATTCGAGCCGCTCGTGGAACAGAACAAGGTGTTTCATCCATCCAATTATAATATGTCGCGAGTAAATTAGCCACCGGAATGGCATCACTGCGGGGATCAAAAGCATCCGGTTTTAAAGTAATTGATTGCGGAATTTCAGGCGGTTCTAACAATACAGGGATAGCCGGAATTTCTACGCTGGTTGTATTGCCATCAAAATGCTTTTTAATTAATCCTAAACTAGCTAATTTATCTAACATCATTCCAGCCGAGCGATCGCTACCTCGATCTGACTCACTATAAAACAATTCTGCTGCTTCTTGATGGGTACAAATTACCGAAATTTCAAGGGATTTGAGTTGTTTTAAAGGAGGTTGTAAATCGGGTTGATATTGCCGTTGTTGCTTCACTAATAAATAGATCCATAACCGCATAAAATAATCGGCTCGTGTTCGAGTTAAGCCAATATGCTTTACCAATAAGCTGACTAAATCAGAATATTGTTCTGGAGGCAGCCAACATTGAATTTCTTCTAAGTTCATAATGAGTTATTCGTTGTTTATTATCCGTCATCGACGAGGAAGTAGAGTGTATAAAATCGCTCTAGCTATTGAGATCCTACTCCTATACCCTACACCGAATTGATTACCAAAGTCTCTGTTCTAACATTGTTTTAGATCACAAATGATCGGTGATGAATCACAATCTCTGAATTTAATATAATTTAAAACTTCATTTTACTTCACCTTACTGCAACGCCTTACAGTTTCTTTCAACTTTGTACAACTTTCTTTAGATTGCTTCAGATTGCTCATTGCGGATTCATTGGGTCTTTATAGACAATGGCGGTAACACAATCAGATTGGAGATGCAAATTACTAATACTTCCCATCTACCCCATTTCACAATCCACCAGGTTCAAACGACTTTTATTTAGTTCGTTGCAACACGACTCAAATGATGCAGTAGCGTCAGGGATGAAATTTAGATGAAGCAAGCTGAAGCAAAATTGCATAACTGCTGAATACTGAGAAATATGTCTTAGTGAAGGGTTTAATCCCTGATTCAATCATCATCTGGCAACATGAGCAACAGTGCTAACAACTAGAATTCATTTAGCGATCCTATGAAACTTATTTGAGCGGGTTTCTTACCGTCTTTCAACCTTTAGGAAAACATTGATATGGATATTCAAGACATTTTGGCAAACTTAGTAAAACAGATTGATGATTCGCTTAAATTTCCAATCTTTCAACGAACTCAAGAGAGCGTGAACGAAATATTGTTTGAATCTGATATTGATGGCACTCGTTATTATTTAGTTCGTTGTCGTCCTCAAAACGAGGAGGAGTCTGTCAGCCTCAGTCCTCGTGAGCAGATGATCGCCCATTTAGTCGCTCAAGGTTTACCCAATAAATGTATTGGTAAAGAGTTAGGAATTAGCCGCTGGACGGTTGCCACTCATTTACGCCGAGTTTATAAAAAATTAGGTGTTAGTACCAGAGCTTCGATGACGGCACGACTGGTAGAAAATAATCTTTTGCATATCTAAGGTCAAGGATTTAATTTGAGTTTGAGTCAGTATGCTGTGGATTTAAGATGCGTGATTTGTCAGTTAAAGGCTGATTGAAAACATCAAATTAATATGGGCTTGATTGTTACAAGATTTATACACCCTAAGCTTTAAGGAGGTTTCAAAACTGATTTTATAAAAGAGAAAGTAGGTTTCTCTAAACACAGCCTAAATTTTTGAGTGAAAATTCAGTTGATTTCTTTTGTCCGCTCATTCCACATTAAAAAAATAATTTTTTAGAATAGATTTAATCAGCCAGTGCATCTCAATAGTCAATTTTTGAATCTTTGGAGCAATAATAATGAAAATCAAAGGAGTGCAGCGCAACTTAGTTCAATCTTTAATGACGCTCAAAGGGATTATTTCGTTAATTAAAAATCCCAGCGATACAACGTCAGTTTATGATATTGAAGATGCGTTAATTCATGAAAAACCGAATCAAGTTTCTTTTGAATATATTCTCGCTCAACCGAACATCAAATCTATTCTGCAAGAGCAATATCTAGCCCCTGAACCGGATGTTGAGCAGTTACTCAAATGTCCTGAAGATTCTTTAGGCTACAAATATGCTAGCTATCTGACTGATTCCGGATTTGACCCGCATTTTTATCGCGATTTAGAGATTAAAGATGATGTCAGTTATCTGTTTATGCGTCGTCGTCAAACTCATGATATCTGGCATATTATCACGGGTTTTGGTGCGGATGTCTCTTCTGAATTAGGGCTGAAAGCCTTTGAATTGGCTCAAACTCGTAGCCCCATGTCTGCTTTACTCGTTGCGGGTGGATTAGTAAAAACTTTGTTTGAAAGCCCGGAAGATTTGGGATATCTTTTAGATCGCTTAGCGGTGGGTTATCGTATGGGAGCAAAAGCAAAGCCGTTTCTGGCTCAAAAATGGGAGGAACATTGGGACAAGTCTGTAGAACAATGGCGTAATGAATTAAATGTTGAAGTCCCTCCTACTTATGTTCCTTAACTGCTATGGCGCTAAGCGCTATTGTAACGGGTAACGGGTAAGATTTATGATGATAACCAGGGTTTATTAATTCTTGCTTCTGTACTTTGGTTACATGTAACGTCACGACAACTCCTTAGTTTTAATAATAGTTAGGTTTTATTAAGCTGCTGCTTACAATACATAGATTGATCCCGACTCCTGGTAAGCTAATCCCACTTACCCAGGGGTTTTATCTATGTTCACTCTAAAAGATGTATTCTTTGCATTCATTTGGATTGCCCTGCTTGTATTGGTGGGGCGATATCTCAAACACAAAATTCGCTTTCTTCAGCAACTTTATCTACCCGAATCAATTGTCGCCGGGGCATTAGCATTGTTACTGGGGCCGCAAGTTTTGGGTGCAATTGTTCAAGCAGTAGCAGGGGAAGATACTCTACTGTCTGGAGGGTTATTTGCTGAACCCATTCGCACCGTTTGGTCTCAGTCTCCCGGCATCTTCATTAATATTGTATTTGCTGCACTGTTTCTGGGGGAAACGATTCCCAATCCTCGCAGTATTTGGCGCAAAGCTGCCCCGCAAGTGGTGTTTGGTCAAACCCTCGCTTGGGGACAATATGTCGTCGGAATTACCGTCACTTTATTGATTTTAATTCCTCTGTTTGGGGCAAATCCCATTTCTGGGGCATTAATTGAAATTGGCTTTGAGGGGGGTCATGGCACAGCGGGCGGGATGGCGGATACTTTTGTTGAGTTAGGCTTCCCAGACGGGGCGGATTTAGCCCTGGGGTTAGCAACGGTGGGGATTGTTTCAGGAATTATCGCCGGGACTGCTTTAGCCAATTGGGGTCGGAAAAAAGGTTATATTCAAACCGAGTTAGATAATACTATTGACCCCGGAGATGTTCCAGAATTAAGCCATCGTCAAGAAACGCCTCGCCGACAACAACGCCGCGCCCAGTTAACTCAAGGATTATTGATCGATCCGTTATCGATGAATTTTGGCTTTGTGGGAATTGCGGTAATTTTTGGCTGGTTAATTCAACGGGCATTAGTATTAATTGAAGCGCTAACTTGGGGACAAACGGGATTTGAGGTGATGAGTTATGTGCCGTTATTCCCCATGGCGTTAATCGGGGGAATTATTGTGCAATTGATGATGGAACGTCTAGATTTAGATGTATTAATTATTCCAGATTTAATGAAAAGTATTGCCGGGGCTGCCCTCGATGTAGTGGTGGTGACGGCTTTAGCTTCGATTTCTCTACAGGTAATTGGTAGTAACTTGGGTAGCTTTTTGATTCTCAGTATTGTGGGGATTGCTTGGAATGTTTTATTCTTCCTGTATTATGCTCCTCGTATCTTTCCCGATCATTGGTTTGAGAAAGGCATCGGCGATATGGGGCAATCAATGGGGGTGACGGCGACCGGGATTTTGCTGTTACGAATGGTCGATCCAGGCAACCGTTCTGGCGCGTTTGAGAGCTTTGCTTATAAACAGCTCTTTTTTGAACCGATTGTGGGAGGGGGCTTGTTTACGGCGGCTGCACCTGCGCTGATTACCCGTTTAGGATTGGTGTCTACCTTGCTGATTACAGGGGGATTATTGCTATTTTGGTTAGGGGCGGGTTTTCTATTGATGCGACAACAATCAGCAACTCAACAAAGTACACCTTGAGTCGATTGTAACCGCTGAGTTGCCATGATTTTAGCCACTTCAATTGCGGCTTTAAAACTCGTTGGATCAGCAATACCTTGTCCGGCAATATCAAACGCTGTACCATGATCGGGAGAAGTGCGGATAAAGGGTAAACCGATAGTGGTATTCACCGCCCGATCAAATGCCATCAATTTCACCGGAATTAAGCCTTGATCGTGATATAACGCAATGTAAGCATCATGGGCAGCAGTTGAATGTCCGATCCAAGCTTGACCGGGTTTGACCCACAATGTATCGGGGGGAATGGGGCCATCTATTTGTAAATCGGGGTAGCGATGGCGTTGTTGTACTATCCAATCATTCAACCAGTCTTTTTCTTCACTGCCCAGTTGTCCGTTTTCTCCGCTATGAGGATTTAAACCCGCGATCGCTATTTTAGGTTTCGATATGCCAAAATCCTGATGTAATGAAGCGATTAATAACTCTAATTTCCAACTCATCAATTCCGGTGTCAGTTGCTGAGGGACTTGAGATAAAGGAATATGAGTCGTTGCCAGTAATGTGCGTAAAATCCAATCACAATGAGGCGAAGTGGCGACAAATAACATCCCGTATTTTTTGACTCCCGCCCGTTGTGCCAGCAATTCGGTTTGTCCCGGATAATTATGTCCGGCTTTGATCCAACAGTATTTTGCAATTGGCCCCGTCACGATGGCTTCAAACTCTCCGGCGAGAGTATGGGTAATGGCGGTATTGAGGTAAGCAAAACTCGCAGCCCCACTGGCAGCATTCCCTGTGCCGATTTGAATCTGACTCATGGGTGATGAGGGTTCAACCTCAATTAAAGTAAACTGTTGCGGATCGGCTACTGTAACACCCTGAGATTGGAGATGTTGATAGGTGTGTTGCAAAATCGCCTGAGTTCCAATTAAGGTGATTTCACAGCCATTTATCGTAGCTGGGTCAGCTAATGCCTTGAGAATCACTTCAGGCCCAATTCCGGCAGGATCGCCTAGAGGCAAGGCTAAGCGAGGAATAGAGGAATGATTTGTCATTTGTTATTTGTAACGCAATTAAGTATTGTAACGTCAATCCGATTAATTTCACCTCGATCAAAAATTAATTTTCTTTTAAAATTCTTTCTGGTTGAAGTCAGTCATATTCACTATTTTCCTTAAATCGGTCTCTTCTGAAATCTTTACAGATTTTGCTTTACAGAAGCTTAATATTCACAAGATAAAATCTTTACAGAAACTACTTATATTAAAAGATACCATTACTGTAAACTGAATTATAACTTGCAAGCATCAAGTTAAAGCATCAATCACAAAGCTGAACGAGTGTCTAGGTGTAAGTCAATTTATCAGGTGTATTTGTCATGAAAGTTGCAATTCTTGCAGGGGGCTTAGGAACGCGCCTCGCTGAAGAAACGGAGACGAAACCGAAACCCATGGTAGAAATTGGGGGTTATCCGATTCTTTGGCATATCATGAAGCATTATCTTCATCACGGCTTCAAGGATTTTATCGTTGCCCTGGGTTACAAGGGAGAAGTGATTAAAAAATATATGGTGGATTACTGTTCACTCAGCAGTAATAAGCTAACGGTTAATTTAGGGACGGGTCAAGTTGAACGATCAAAAACCATTTCGCAAGATTGGAAAGTGGACCTCCTCGAAACGGGGTTAAACACCAATACAGGCGGTCGAATTAAACGCTTAATTCCCCATGTCGGTAACGAGACGTTTATGTTGACTTGGGGGGATGGGGTTTCGGATGTCAATTTACAAGATTTACTGGCGTTTCATCGTCATCACGGCAAATTAGTCACCATGACAGTGGTACGACCTCCTACTCGCTTCGGTTTACCGATATTAGATGGAGACAGAATTGTAGAATTTTCGGAAAAACCTCAAATCCGCGAAGGTTGGGTCAATGGTGCCTTTTTTGTGGTCGAACCTGAGGTGTATGATTATATTGCCGGAGACGACACCCTCTGGGAAAAGGAACCCCTAGAAACCTTAGCCAAAGAAGAACAATTGATGGCGTATCGCTACGATGGGTTTTGGCAATGTATGGACACCATCCGGGACAAAAAACGCTTGCAAAAAGTCTGGGATAGTGGGGAGGCCCCGTGGAAGACTTGGGAAGATGAGGAAACTCTTAAACCCACGAATCATTAGTGTTCCCAGTGGCGGCAAGATGGCACTGAAACTTCAGCTAGTTGTGATACAGTTTAAGTCAATTGGTATCACTTAGAATTTCAAAAATTCAGGTCATATTTTGTATTGTTTCCTAACTCATTGCAGGCCAATTCAACGAGCGAGTTAAATTCAGTTCAGGAAACTTTCAATTAGACCGAACTTCCATAAAACACTTCACTTATTCATAGAAGCATGAAAGTATTAGTTACGGGTCATAAAGGGTATATTGGTACCGTTCTTGTTCCGATGTTACTGGCCCAGCAACACGAAGTTGTCGGACTCGATAGCGATTTATTTGAACGTTGTACCTTTGGCGAGGGCATCTCAGAAATCCCTGAAATTCGTAAAGATATCCGCAACGTAGAAGCGGCTGACGTTGAGGGATTTGATGTTATTCTGCACTTAGCCGGATTATCCAACGACCCCCTCGGAAATCTTAACCCCGATTTAACCTTTGAAATTAATCATCGCGCCTCTGTTAATTTAGCCAAACTGGCAAAAGAAGTCGGTGTTCCTCGGTTTATTTTCTCCTCTTCTTGCAGTAATTATGGCGCAGGTGGAGAAGATTTACTCAATGAAAGTTCTGCCTTTAATCCAGTTACTCCTTACGGACAATCTAAGGTAATGGTAGAACAAGATGTCAGCGCATTAGCGGATGATAATTTTAGCCCGACATTCCTACGAAATGCGACCGCTTTCGGGGTTTCTCCCCGGTTACGATTTGATTTAGTCCTGAATAATTTAGTCGCTTGGGCGTTTACAACCGGACGAGTTTATATTAAGAGTGACGGGACACCTTGGCGGCCAATTGTACATATTGAAGATATTTCTCGGGCATTTATTGCAGTGATGAATGCACCTCGTGAACTGATTCATAATGAAGCCTTTAATGTCGGTCGTAACGAGGATAATTATCGGATTCGAGAACTAGCTGATATTGTTGAAGATGTGGTTCCCGGTTGTACGATTGAATATGCTAAAGATGGCGGCCCGGATAAACGCTGTTATCGAGTTGATTGTAGTAAAATTATCAATACTTTACCCGAGTTTCAACCTCAATGGAATGCCCGCAAAGGGGCAGAAGAACTGTTAGCCGCTTATCAAAAAGTGGGCTTAACCCTAGAAGAATTTGAAGGAGAACGTTACAAACGCATTGCCCACATCCAAAAACTGATGCGAGAACAACTTTTGAATGATTCTTTGCATTGGATAAATTCTGCTAAAGCAACAGCTAGCGTTAATTAACAGGAGGATTTAATCATGGTTAATACATTACCCCCCTGTCGCTCTTGTGGTTCAGAAAATTTAGAGTTAATTATCTCTTTTGGTTATACTCCTCTCGCCGATAATCTTCTCACTTCAGAACAGTTAGCTGAACCCGAATATACAGCCCCATTGGATTTAGCGTTTTGCCCAGATTGTGGCTTAGTTCAAATTACGGAGAGTGTGCCACCGGAGATTTTATTCTGTCAGGATTATCCTTATTTCTCCTCCGTTTCTCCTTCTTTATTACGACATTTTGGTGGCAGTGCCGAAGCCATTATGCAGTCGCGTGATTTAGACAGTAATAGCTTAGTGATTGAGGCGGCCAGTAATGATGGCTATATGTTGAAAAACTTCCTAGAAAAAGGGATTCCTGTACTCGGAATTGACCCCGCTGATGGGCCGGTTGAAGCCGCCCGCAAAGCCGGAGTTGACAGTATGTGTACGTTTTTCTCGGAAGATTTAGCCAAGCAATTAAAAGCGGAAGGTAAAGCTGCAGATGTGTTTCTGGCCAACAATGTTTTAGCCCATGTGCCTGACCTGAATGGGTTTGTAAAAGGGATTAAAATATTATTGAAAGAAACAGGGGTTGCTGTGATTGAAGCCCCTTACTTGGTGGATTTAGTCGATCATTGTGAATTTGATACGATCTATCACCAACATTTGTGTTACTTCTCTGTCACCGCTTTAGATCGCTTATTTCGTCGTCATTCCCTGTTCTTAAATGACATTCAACGCACTCCGATTCATGGAGGTTCGTTACGGTTATTTGTTGAACCGAAAGAAGATGTCAAAGAGTCTGTAAAATCGTTGTTAAAAATGGAGGCAGAACTTGGCGTTGACCGCATCGATTATTATCAAACCTTTGCAGATAAAGTGACAAATGTCAAACAGGCATTACTGGAAATTCTTTGGGATCTCAAAAAACAAGGAAAAACGGTAGTAGGTTATGGCGCTGCAGCCAAAGCAACAACCTTGTTAAGCTATTTTGACATTGATAAAACCTTACTCAATTACGTGGCCGATCTCAACAAATTTAAGCAGGGTCGGTTTATGAGTATTAATCATTTACCCATTGTTCCCCCTGAAAAATTACTCGAAGATCAACCCGATTATGTCTTGATTTTGGCTTGGAATTTTGCTGAAGAAATTATGCAGCAACAAGCAGAATATCAAAGCCGAGGGGGCAAGTTTATTGTACCGATTCCTTTCCCGAAAGTTGTCTAAGTTTGACTGATCTTAATCCGGTTCCATCTACCTCAACTCTTCAAATTATGAACACTTCTTCTCTGTTAGAATCCTACAAAGCTTATCCAGAATTCAAAGCGGTTAAACATACCTGCCCCAATTGCGGTCATGAGGAATTACAGACATTTTATGAAGTTCGGAATGTTCCGGTACATAGCTGTTTAATGATGTCGAGTCAACAAGAAGCCTTAGACTTTCCTTGTGGAGATGTGGTACTCGGTTACTGCGAACAATGTGGCTTTATTACCAATACTGAATTTGACTCTAAATGGTCAGCGTATGCGCCGAATTATGAAGATCAACAGAGTTTTTCCCCCACATTTAATCAGTTTGCCCTTGATTTAGCCAATGGCTTAATTGAAAAATACGATTTGCATGAAAAAGATGTGGTAGAAATTGGCTGTAGTAAAGGTGATTTCCTGGTTTTAATGTGTGAACTCGGAAACAATCGCGGTGTAGGAATTGACCCGTCAACAGTGGTGGGGCGGGTTAAAAGTGAAGCAACAAAACGAATTACGTTTATCCAGGATTATTACTCGGAGAAATATACAGACTACGTGGGTGATCTGATCGTCTGTCGCCACACTTTAGAACATATTTACCCCACACAAGAATTTATCGAAACTGTGAGAAAATCGATTGGAGAACGTCAAGATACTAATGTATTCTTAGAAATTCCGGATATGGGGCGAGTTTTACGAGACTTAGCATTTGAAGATATTTATTATGAACATTCTTCTTATTTTACCCCCGGAACATTAGCCCGATTATTCCGTTCTTGTGGGTTTGAAGTGACAGATTTATCCTTGGCTTATGGGGATCAATATTTGTTAATTGAAGCCAAGCCTGTAACCACTCCTTCGGACAAACTTCACCCCACAGAAGAATCACCTCAAGAAGTGAAACAATGGGTGCAGCATTTTGCCAATGAAATTCAACAAAAACTTAACTATTGGCATCAGTATTTACAACAAGCCCAGGAACAAGGGAAACGGACGGTTGTGTGGGGTTCGGGTTCTAAATGTGTGGCGTTCTTAACAACGCTTAAAACAGTCGATCAAGTTGAGTACATCGTTGATATTAATCCTCATCGTCATGGTATGTTTATCCCCGGTGTGGGTAAAGAAATTATGTCACCAGAATTTCTTAAAGAATACAAACCCGATCAGGTGATTGTGATGAATGCAATTTATTGTGATGAAATTAAAAAAATGTTGGATGAAATGGGGGTTGTGACTGAATTAATTGCGATTTAGAAAACATGAAAAAATGTTGCTAACTTTAGTAAAAATGACAACAATGATGTACACTAAAGTTAGTTGAAACAGAACTCAGTGATGTCAAGTCTTTAAATATTGAGATGTCATTGATGAAGCCTACAATTCAATATTGAAGCAATAGCTAGAAATAATGATGATGTAGAAGATATGATCTTCTACTCAAGACAATTTCATATTAACCACAAAAAATTTAATCAGAGGGGCAAAATGGGTAATTCTCCGAAACTTGTTATTGGTGTTCCGGTCTACAATGGAGAAAACTATCTCCGTGAAGCATTAGAATCAATTGTCAATCAAACTTTTACAGATTTTAAAGTCATCATTAGTGATAACGCCTCAACAGATTCAACACCAGAAATTTGTCGGGAGTTTGTGGCACGCGATAATCGCTTTACTTACTATCGTCAACCTGAAAATATTGGGGGTGCGCCTAACTTTAACTTTGCTTTCCAACCGGGAGATGCACCTTACTTTAAATGGGCGGCTCATGACGATGTGATGCTACCCGATTTTTTACGTCAATGTATTGAATGCTTAGATAATAATCCTTCCTTGTCGATGGTTCATAGTCGTTCTACCACAATTGATCACCTGGGTAATTCTGTTGGAAGTTACGATAAAGAACTGCGCTTAAATGGTAAACGAGCCAGCGATCGCTTTTGGCGGATTTTATGGGTAGTTCACTACACCGAAGTCTTTGGTGTGATGCGCTCAGATATGATTGCTAAAACTCAAATGCATCCGAGTGTTGTCGGTTCAGATCGTCACTTTATGACCGAGATGGTTTTACAAGGGGATGTGGGTTATGTTGAAGAGTATTTATTCCTCCGTCGGCATCATCCTGAGTCATTCTGTAACGCGCTCAACAGTAATAAAGCTCGTCTTCAGTGGTTCGATCCTAAGGCAAAAGCTTCCGTTTTCCTCGCCAGTCCACGAAAATTCCAGGAATATATCGCCTCCATATTCAGAATTGAGATGCCCTGGACTGAGCGCCTCGCTTGCCTACGGATGTTAGTAGAATGGACCGGACGACGGGCGATTGAAAGCGGCTTAGGTTTAGGAGACAGTTACCGCCAAAAGTTAATGGCTGCCAACGCAGTCCCCAACGCCACTCAAACCACTCAAGCTAATTAATCATGTATTGAGGGAATTACGGGAAAACGAGGGTCAATGACTGTAATTGACCCTTAACTATTGAGTTAAGTTAAAAAAAATAGTAGTTTCGACAGAGGAATATTGATCCGTGTATGATTTTGCAATCATTGGTGGCGGTATCGTCGGTTTATCAACAGCGATGAGATTAACCCAACGTTTTCCAGATAAAACAGTAGTTGTGGTGGAAAAGGAAAACAGAGTTGCTGCTCACCAAACGGGTCATAATAGCGGGGTAATTCATTCGGGAGTTTATTATAAACCCGGTAGCCTCAAGGCAAAACTTTCTCGTGCAGGCTGTCAGTCAATGGTTGAGTTTTGTCAGCAGCATGGAATAGATTATGATGTGTGCGGTAAAGTTATCGTGGCCACAGAACCGGAAGAATTGCCGTTACTCGAAAAGCTCTATCAACGCGGTTTAGAAAATCAAACACCCATTGCTAAAATTACTGCAGAAGAAGTTAAAGAAATTGAGCCTCATGTAAAATGTTTAGCGGGAATTCGAGTAGACTCTACCGGAATTGTTAACTACACTCAAGTTTGTCAAAAATACGCTGAACTCATTCAAAATCAAGGCGGTGAGATTAAGTTTAATACACAGGTTAAACAGATTCAAGAAACTACTGACGCAATCCTATTAAAAACAAATAAAGGAACGATTCAGTCTCAGTTTATCATTAACTGTGGGGGATTATATAGCGATCGCGTTGCTAAGTTAGGCAAAGTTAATCCTGAAGCTAAAATTGTGCCATTTCGAGGGGAATATTACGAGTTAACACCCGAAAAATCATATTTAGTAAAAACCTTAATTTATCCTGTTCCTAATCCGAATTTTCCTTTTCTCGGGGTTCACTTCACTCGCATGATTGATGGCAGTGTTCATGCTGGCCCCAATGCGGTTCTGAGCTTTAAACGAGAAGGATATCAAAAAACAGACTTTAACCTGAAAGATCTTTTAGAAACTTTAACTTATCCAGGGTTTTGGAGACTGGCGGCTAAACACGCAGATATGGGAATTGAAGAAATGATTCGTTCTTTTAATAAAGCAGCATTTGTTAAGAGTTTACAACGATTAATCCCAGAAGTCAAATCAGAAGATTTAGTTGTATCTCCCGCTGGGGTGCGCGCCCAAGCCTTGAAATCCAATGGTGAATTAGTCGATGACTTTTTAATTGTTAAAAGACACAAGGCGATGCATGTTTGTAATGCACCGTCTCCTGCAGCAACGGCTTCCTTAGAAATTGGTAAAGCCATTGTGGATCAACTTCATAATTAATCTAGTATTTCATTTTAAAAAATTCAATCATTTATCATCATTATAATGGTAAATCCATTAAAGATAACTCATAATAAAAGAGAAGTTAGTCTTTTAATATTAGGGATTTTGCTAGTCCTCATTATGACTCTATTTCCTTATGATTTTTTCTTTTTAGAAAGTGGAGATGAACTGACTTTTACTAAGCTGTATGAATGGTTTAATAATTCTAGTAGTCTGAGTGACATTGTCTTAAATTTACTATTATTTATTCCTCTGGGTTTTAGTTTAGCAAATATTATTAAAAATAATAATTATTCTAAATGGCGATCGCTGTTTATCATTACTATTATTAGTTTAGGATTATCATTAACAGTTGAAAGTTTACAATTATTTCTTCCCGGACGAACTTCTACCCCAATTGATTTACTCACAAATACTTTAAGTGGATTATTTGGAGGATTGATTTATCAAAATATTGGAAATTTATTGATCGGCAGAATAGAATATTTTTTTATTCAAATTAGACAGATTATTTCAATTCAAACTTTAACTCTTTTTTTTCTAACTTATTTTATATTAATTTGCTGGCTATCAATACCTTTACAAAATATAAATCAACTTTGGGGTTTAAATAATTGGAATACTGAGTTTCCTTTAATTTTAGGCAACGAATTAACAGGTGATAGACCATGGGAAGGAAAAATTAATCAGTTTTGTTTTATTAAAAAAATAGCGTTAAATCAGGATATAAAGCAAATTATTCTATCAGAAAAGCCCTGTAATTATTTCTCTGTTAATCAAACAATGATCTCTGATAAAGTTGTATCCGATTTATCTCCAATTTTAATAAATTCACTGACTCAAAGATTACTGAAAACCTCAGAGTTTACCCTTGCTATTCAACTGGCTACGGCTGACACCGATCAAACAGGGCCAGCTAGAATTTTATCGATTTCAAAGGATTTATTTCAGCGCAATTTAACTATAGGACAATGGCGATCGCATTTAAGTATTCGACTACGAACACCTGTGACAGGAAACAATGGAACTCGACCTGAATTTATTATTCCTAATGTATTTTCAGATTTAAAAAAACATACGATTTTATTAATTTATAATCCCTTTAATATTTCTGTTTTTATTGATAATATTCATCAGGAATATGAGTTTTTTTTGACTCCAGAAATGGCTTGGTTTTGGCAATTGTCTCCGGTGCGTCAAGGCAGTATTCATCTAAATTCATCGAATCTACTATTTTATAAAATTTTGTATTATGGCTTGCTCTTTTTTCCCCTCGGGTGGTGTTTGGGATTAATTTTAAAAGGGATGAAAGGAAAATTCAGTTTTTATCTGCTATTAATTAGTAGCGGTGTAATTATTCCAGCCGTTATATTTGAACTGTTATTAAGTCTTCAAGGTGCTAGAATGATATCTGGGAATAATCTATTGTTAAGTATCAGTATAATTGTAATAGCTTGTAGTCTTAACTGTAGAATGAAAAATAATAGAGTTAAAGTGCAATAACTGAGTCTAAATGATGTTAAATTACAAGAATACAAATTACTAAATAAAGTCTGGATAATTCTTCCTTAACTGTTTCAAGTCAACATTTCCACCACTAATAATTACGCCTACTTTTGCCTGTGATACTTTAACAGTTCCTTCTAATAGTGCGGCGGCTGCTAATGTACCTGTGGGTTCAACAACGATTTTTAAACGTTCCCATAAAAACAACAAAGTGCGGCAAATAGCAGCTTCAGAAACTGTTACCATTTCATCAACATATTCTAATACTAACGGAAAAGTGAATTGACCGAGTGAAGGAGTCCGCGCACCATCGGCAATGGTATCGGGATTGTGGCAAGTTTGTAAGGTTTTGCTATAAAATGAACGAGTGGCATCGTCTGCCTGTTGGGGTTCGACACCAATGACTCGACAACCCGGAGATAAGGTTTTCGCGCTAATTGCTGAACCCGAAAGCAGTCCCCCTCCCCCACAACAAACTAATAGTAAATCAAGGGTTCCCACTTCTTCCATGAGTTCTTTAGCGGCTGTTCCTTGCCCTGCTATAATATCTGGATGGTCATAAGGTGGAATTAAAGTCAAATTTCTATCTTGAGCTAGCTTGTGAGCGAATTTTTCTCGAACCGTTTCTTGAGGATTATATAATATTACCTCAGCGCCATAATTTCGAGTTGCAGTTTGCTTAACGGCGGGGGCATTTTCCGGCATAATAATAGTTGTGGAAATTCCCAATAATTGACCCGCTAACGCCACAGCTTGAGCATGATTACCGGAAGAGAAGGTAATAACTCCCTGTTGCTTTTGAGCAGAATTAAGCTGAGATAGGGCATTGTAAGCGCCACGAAATTTAAATGACCCCGTACGTTGGAAGTTTTCGCACTTAAAAAATACCTCAGCATTCGTTAACTGATTCACTGTTTTTGAAGTCAAAACAGGTGTTTGATGAGCTATTCCTTGAAGACGTTTTGAGGCAGCTTCAATCTCAGTGTAAGTTATATCTGAGCCATTTTTCATTTGTTATTTTAGAGAATAAGCAGGAATAAGGAGTTATGAGTCTGTCGTGACGTTACATGTAACCAAAGTACGGGAGTGAAAATCCACGGGCTATAATCATAAATCCCATTCATAATTCATAATTCATAATTTATAATTCATCACTGTCTCAGTTTGTGTTTCCTTGACTGTATCGGCAGACCATTTAAAACCCGGTGAATTGACACCCATCTCAGAAGAATCCTCTAATAGTATACCTTCTTGAACTAAACCTGCTAACAAAGGTAAAATCTGGGTATCAATTTCACATTCAGGCAGCCAATCAGCCACTTCCCCAATGGTAAAAGATTCTTGTTTTAGCAGATGTTCAACGAATGTATTCATAAAGTGAGCGGGTAAACCTTTTAACTTTATTTTCTTCTGAGGTGTGATTAATAAATAACCTGTTTCATCGAGAGGTTCAACTGTTAAGGTTTGGAATTTAATCGCTCTGAGAACAGTATTTAATCCCGCTTCAAACGGACTAAATCCAACTTGACCGGGTAGGGATATTTCAGGGGCGCGAGTCGTGACTTGAGTTTGACAACGAATATATTTCTGTGTAAGCTTTTTTTGTTCTTGGATGATCTTTGTTCCTAAAGAATCCAATAATTGCTCGACGTAAGCTTCAATCTCATCTGTATTTTGATCGCAAATTAAAGGTAAGTTTTGTCGCCAATTGTCTTGTTGTTGGATCGTTTCTTGCAGGCTTTGCGTCGCCCAAGTGAGTAGATCTCGCCCATTAAAACAACGAATGCCGAGTGTAACGTGTAATGAAGGACGTTCTTTGGCGATCGCATAATGCCAATGACCCCGAGGAATATAAAGTAGGTCACCCGGTTGCAGCACAGTATGAATGTAGGGAGGCTGATCGGGTGGAGTTTTACCGTATGATTTTTCATCTCTGTAAGGATATTTCAGCGTCTCTTCAAACACAAACCATTCCTTTGGCCCGTCAATTTGCATCACAAAGACTTCATGAGAATCATAATGATTGGTAAATCCGATTTTAGACGGCCAAGAACAGTAAATATTGGCGTGAAGTCCCATCTGTCCGGTTTCTTGCTGCAGCGCCCAAGCTAGATCGGCTAATGCGGGTACAGCCTCCTGCATGTGGCTCACGACTAAACTTGCCCCTTGTTGGCATCGCTTCACCCACTCTTTCGGGTCACAGGGCGGTAACACCTTCTCATTCAGCACAAAACGGGGTTCAAGCTGATGAAAGTTGAGTAAATGATTCAGTTGGGCCCAAGAAAATAAATGCTTAAACTTATCTGGTGTTTCTCCTGGGATGACTACAGCGCGTTGTGTCCAGTTTTCAGAGAAGAAACGTTCCAAAGAGTAGGGCTGTAGAAGTTGAGTGAGAGTTTTCATTATTTTTATTGAGTCAATCAAGTTGTAACGAACAATTGCTGAGGGTAGATTGTGGTAGTAGCAGCTTATTCTCATCAACACCCTGAAAACTCGCAACCCTGGGGTGCAGTCCTAACTGAGTGTGTGTATCGTTGCGATTGATTCAGAATACTTTGTATTTAACCCTGTTTTTACTCGGCTGGGTTGCCAGATTGGCAGAAGCTTAGTTTTGCACTGGGTTTCGACGCAGACAGTCAGGATCTGTCTTTTGGCGTAGAAACTAACTTGACACAACCCATACATTTTTGTTACATTTATTTACATAAGTTAAAAATAGTTAAGGAAAAAAAAATTAATATGACCTTATTAATTGCATTAATCGTTGTCGGTTGGGTTGCGGCTGCTGTTATCGGTACAATGGCCTATTTCCGGGGCGAACAAACCAAACCCGTTCACGGACGCAACTGGAATAATGACTCTTTTGAACAATTAGCCGCGTCCATCACAGGAACAGAAACTAATCTGGCTCAGCGCGTCCCTGCTTACGTTTACGTCAGTGACAGAGTCTAGTTTAGGGGGAGGGTTGAATTTACAGATTTCAGCCTTTTACTATGCAGAAGATTAATCTTCAATGATTATTGGTAGCAGAAAAGTTATTAAATGCTAAGATGAGACAGGTACGTTATGGGCGTGCCTTTTGCATTTTTCGGATTAAATGTTTACCGGATGTTGGCCATAAAAGGGTAACGCTTCAGACCAACTAGGATTTTGACCTTGAAGCTGTTTGATATTTCCTAATTCCAGCAAACTAGAAGCAGTATTTCCTAGTCCACCTTCAACTTTAATTAATTCGTAAGATTTCTGTTGTTGGGTGAGGATATCCTGCCACTTTTCCGGCGACATGACAGTATCGGGTAATTCTGCGATTAAACCTTGATCTCGCTGAGTTTTTCGGGTGTAAATTGCAACAAAGAGTTGACCGCGTTGGGCGGGCATTTGTAAAGCAATTCTGTTTAATTTATCAGAATATTTCTCCTGTTCTCCCACCTGCCAAGCAATTGCTTCTAAAGTGGAAATAGCGAATAAAGGTAGATTTAACTGTTGGGCTAAAGTTCTAGCGCTCACAACTCCGATACGAGTCCCGGTAAAACTTCCGGGCCCTTTTGCGATCGCAATAAAGCTGAAATCTGACCAAGATTGGGGCAATATAAATTCAGATAAATGTAAGTGTAATTGAGTAGAAAGTTCTCTGCCTAAATCCCAAGTTTGACAGCGTTTTTCTCCCTGGAAATTATCGACAGCTAACCCTAATTCTGGGCTAGTTGTATGTAAAGCTAAACCATATTTAAGTGATATATCTAAGTCCTTTTTCATTTGTTATTCTAGAGAATAGGCAAGAGTAATGAGTAGAATTTATAGTGATTGCCCGTGGGTATGAATTCATCATTCATCATAATCTTGAATTTGTTGTCACCTGTTCAATCAGTTTTGGTGTAAAAAATAGGTAGTGATAAGAATAATCCTGCTAAGATTATACTATAAAAATCTTGATGAATTAGTTTCCAACTAGAAGCCCCCAACACAACAAACAAAGTGGCAACGGTTGCAAATAACTGATTGATTGCTAATTCACCCCGTTGTTTTGTATTCTGTTTAATTTTAATAAATCCTAAAGCGATTAAGATTCCTAAGACGGGATGAAGGATAACAACTTTAAAACTAAAAATGAATCCAATCATTAATCCCATCAAACTATCTAGAATAAACTCTCTATCTTGTAGCTTTTCACTCCAAAAAGATTGATGCTGGAGTTGCTGAGCTTTTTGATACAGAGGATGGGTTTGACACGCTTTCAGTTTCTTTTTTACCTGAGTTTTATAACCCACCTTTAAAGCGATTTTCCATTCCGGTACAGTTTGACCTTGAATCCGCCCTAAAATCTTAACCCGATGAATTACAGCAATATTTAATTGTGTTAATTCCTGACTAATCGTACGGGCTACAGCCATGTAATTAATAGGTTCATTTTCTAAACGATTAATCACAACAATTAACTGATGTTGCTTTTGCCAATTCACCTGTAACTGAATCGGGTATTTTTCAACCGCTTGTTGTAATTTATCCTGAATTAGATTAGTACAATTTTGAGCGGGTAATAACCGATAATTCGGCTGGGGAACGGGTTCAAGTAAAGCAATAGATTGATCGGATGATTCATCCTCCGAATTCACTGATTTTTTTATATTATTTTTGAGGGCAGGAAAAGCCGCAACATATTGAGAGCGAGGCTGTAATTGTCGTAAAACTGCTTTGGCTGAATGATAACGGTGATTAGTTGCCCCTTGCAGCATTTTATCTAAGACTTGCCCCAACTCCAGACTGACGGGATTTTTTAAGTAATCTCGCCACACCCAAGTCCCCTCTTGACCATCAAATAAATCAAACGGAGAAACCCCGGTTAACAGATGAATACAAGTGACTCCCAAACTATAAAGATCGCTTGCAAAAACCGCCTTTCCCATTAACTGTTCAGGAGCCGTAAAAGCAGCACTCCCAATAATAGTAGCGGTTTGAGGTAAAAGACGTTCAGTGACTTGTTTCGCTGCGCCAAAATCGACTAAAACCAAACCACCCGCTTGGTTAACCCCAGATGCCCGACGACGAATAATATTTTCGGGTTTAATATCTCGATGAATAATATTATGACGGTGAACAAATTCTAAAACAGGGAGTAAATCTTTTAAGAGTTGACGAATTTTATTTTCATCAAACGTATCTTTTTCTAGTAATTCCTGAGCTAGATTTTTCCCTTCAATAAATTCTTGAACTAAATAAAAATAACCATTAAATTCAAAGTCAGATATACCCGCCGGAATTTGGCGATGTTGCCCTAAATGTTGGAGTTGTTGAGCCTCTTGACGAAATCGTGCTACATTAGCTTTAGAATGGCTAAACTGGGGCAAAAATTGCTTAATTACACATCGAGGCTGCAACGGTTGAGACCTGTCCACCGCCAAGAAGGTGCGACCAAAGCCCCCTCGTCCAATTAATTTTAACCCTCGATATTGAGGCGCTAACGTCTCATTCCCCGGATGAAAATTTAAAACTAAGCCGGAGCCGCAAGACTCACAGAATTGATGGTCAGATCGGTTTTGAGGATGCTCACAAGCCGGATTAAAGCAGTAACTCATGTTTCCATTTATAGTAGGTTCCGAGTCTTATATTTACAAGCTCGATAACGTGTATGAGGGGGTAAGGAGTAATGTAGAGACCTGCATGCTGTGGTCTCTACGGGAGTAAATATTCTTGACTATGATTATAAATTCCACTCATTCTCTATAGTGCTTACGCGCAGGTGGCGCGGGGTATGGGCGCAATTGATAATTCATAATTCATCATTGATGACGCAGCTAGGTGGGAACTAATTCCCCTGGACGTAACTTCGCCCATTTTCCCGCTTCTTCAGCAAAACTTTCACACCCCACTACATCCCATTCCATTTCAATTTCCTCGCCGTGAGTCCGGATATTAACATTAATAGAAGGTTCAACAGGCTCAAAGTTCGGATCTTCAGTTAGGTGAGGCTGTTGATGCTGGGTTTCTACAGCATTATAGGTGATGCAGCGATCGACATAATGACAGTTAATACAAATACACATCTTTCACAATCCCCTTGAGAATTCTGCATTGATGGAATCGTTGCCGAGTCCTTTTTGTTAATTTAACTTAGATAAGCTATAAACTGCTGGATATTTTAATCGAGTTTAATCACAATGACTCAAACACTGGGTTCTGGACTATCCCCACAAACTTGGCCATTTGATTGGAAGCTGTTGCCCGCTTCGGCTTATCTCGTCGGTGGGGCGGTTCGCGATGGACTCCTCCAACGAGAGTCTGAGTATCTAGATTTGGATTTTGTCTTGCTAGAGCAAGCCGTTGATACCGCCCACAGAATTGCTAACTATTATAAAGCGGGGTTTGTCTTGTTGGACGCAGATCGCCAAATTGCCCGAGTGGTATTTGCTGATGCGACGGTTGATTTTGCCCAAGCAGAAGGGACTTTAGACACCGATCTACAACGACGAGATTTTACCATTAATGCGATCGCCTATCATCCAATGACGGCTACTTTTATTGATCCTCATCAGGGTATCGCAGACTTACAACAACAGATGATTCGGATGATTTCTCCGCAAAACTTACACGACGATCCGTTAAGGCTGTTACGGGGATATCGTCAAGCGGCTCAACTTCAGTTTACCATCGAAGCGCAAACCCAAACCTGTTTACGTCAATTTGCCCCACAATTGCAGCAAGTGGCGGTAGAACGAGTTCAAACGGAGTTAGGCTATCTGTTGCAAACGGGCGATGGTACAATCTGGCTACGGCAATGTTGGGAAGATGGCTTAATTTCGAGTTGGTTTCCCCATGGGGTTGAGAATTGGACCACATTAAGTAATATTGATCCTGTGGCTGCGGAGTTGGGTCAAATGTGGCTTTCTCTTCTGGCACAATTGTCTCAACCCCTACGAGAGACGCTGAAAACTTCTCAGTTAGCCTTGGTGAAGTTAGCCTGCTTGCTGACACCTGTACCCACAATTGCTGAAGCTGAGTTAACCGCTTTAAAGTATAGCAAAGTCGAAATTCGAGCCGCTCTCAAACTGATTAATGGCTTGACTCAAATTCAAACATTTCATCCGGATAATATTCCTACTCAACAACTTTATTTTTTATTTCGAGATGTAGGCAACTTATTCCCGGCATTAGCAGTATGGGCGATCGCATCAGGCTGTGCCCAAGAATACATGATTCCACTGCTCGGGCGCTATTTTACACCCAATGATCCGGTTGCTCATCCCACGCCGCTACTATCGGGTACAGAATTAATGGCGGCTTTACAATTACCCCCCAGTCCGAGAATTGGTCAACTCTTATTAGAATTACAACTCGCACAAGTAGAAGGTTTCATTTCTACTCCGGAAACCGCAATTGATTGGGCAAAACAATGGTTAATTGAATCGGAGTTTGAGTGATTTTTATACCCGTATCAGGATATCTGCTCTACCCAATAGTGTTAAACACAAGTCGGTTGAATTATCTAATAAATGTATGATTAAATACATCATCCTCAAAACTATTACTTATATAATTCAGGGCGAAGTTGAGAGCTATCTAATGTCTGAATTATAATTTACAAAACTTCAATAAAACACATAAAAGTATATTATTTTTAAGGTAAAGTTAGGAGATAATGAATAGTTATCTGAGGGTAAGCACGTTTGATGCTCAGATTAATTTGATAAACTGCCAGTATTTAGCGGTTTCTCAAATAACAGAAAAAATATATAATAAATCAAATCAAAGCTGAAATTGAGTATTCCAATTAAACCGGGGTGTTTCAGGTCATATAATTTTATTAAATAAGCAAAATTTATTATGCTGATTTATATTAAGCTGATGTGCTTAAGTCTTCTGTCTACCTCTAACCTGGCTCTCATCAAAACAACACATTTATTTACAATTGAACAATGGATTAGATTACATTCGAGTTTAGAGATATTAATAGGGTTAGTATATGGCGCGATCGCTGTTTCAATGGGTGTTTACCTCCGCAAACAGAAATTAAATCCATTCAGCCCGAAACAGTTTCCTGCACTTTTACTCAACGAGGCATCTCAACTCTCAAATTTCACCTTAATCATCATTATATGGCTGTTGGGTAATAGTGGTTTGTACTTAGTTGAAGCGGGGAAACGAACCCATCCCGCCTATTGGCTATACTCTGCGATCATTCTCATCGGGGGAATAGGTGTTTATGGTTTAACTCAACAGCCCTATCGCCCGACTCAACTATTGCTAATGACCACAGCCGGAAAATCATCTCCCTTTCCGAACCCAAAAGTGACCTCCCTCACTCCCTCAGTTAGGTCTAAACCGCGACATACATCCTCAGGACATCTAAATAAAATATTATCCTCTCCAGATTTATCCCATCTGATTCTATTCTCCATCGATCAAATGACAGACGCGATGTTATGGATAGGAATGTCTGGGGAAATTTTGTATGGTAATCAATCCGCTAGTCGTTTTTTGGGGTTTAGCGCAACAGAACTACAATCTTTAACCCTTCATGATATTACACTAGATTTTCCCCAGTCCATGTGGTCGTTGCACTGGCGCACCTTAAAGCAATGTGGTTCTCTCAAAATCGAAACTCGGTGTTGTACCCAGCATAAACGACCCTTACCCGTTGAAATGACCATTAGCCATCTAAAAACTCCCAATAGCCAAGAATATCAGTGTATTATTATCCGCGATCTCAGCGATCACAAACAAATTGAACGGGCATTACGACAACGTCAAAACGAATTACGCTCATTAATCACGAATATCCCCGGAGCAATTTATCGCTGTGCCTATGATACAGTGCGAACAATAGCATTTATCAGTGATGGGATTGAACCGATCATTCAATATTCACCCTCAGACTTAACTCATAATCGCCTCTATAATTTTAACCGTCTGATTCATCCGATGGATCGATCAATTGTTACTGACAAGATTAAAAAAGCGATCGACACCCAACAACCCTACGCTGTGGAATATCGCCTGCAGCATCAAGATAAGTCGTGGCGATGGGTTTATGACCAAGGTCAAGGGGTGTTTAACTCTAATGGTCAGCTATTATGGCTCAATGGTGCCTTATTTGATATCACCGATAATAAACACGCCTTAGAGGCACTAAAAGCCAGCGAAGAACGATTACAACTGGCTTTATTTGGCACCGATCAAGGATTATGGGATTGGCATATACAGAATCATGAAATTTATCTCAGTCCCCAATGGCCTTTACAACTGGGTTATAAAATTGATCACATTGATGGGCAGCCTCGATCTTGGTTAAGATTAGTACATCCGGCCGATCGACATAATTTTATCAACAGCATTCGACAACATCTTTTAGGCAATACCCCCATGTGCCAAGTGCAATATCGAATGCGAAGTCAATCGGGACAATGGCATTGGGTACTGAATTGTAGTAAAGTCGTTCGTCGAGATAGCCAAAATCAGCCGATCCGAATGATTGGTACGATTCAAGATATTAGCGATCGCCAACTCGCCGAAGAGCGCGAACGGGCCAAAACTCAGCAACTCGAAAACACCCTGCAACAACTCAAACAAACCCAATCTCAACTGATTCAAACTGAAAAACTGTCCAGTTTAGGTCAAATGGTGGCGGGAATTGCCCATGAGATCAATAACCCCGTCACATTTATTTCGGGTAATATTTCCTTCGCTTATCAGTATTTAGAGGATTTGCTGCAGTTAATCCAACTCTATCAGCAACACTACCCTCAACCCAGCCAAGAGATTGTAGACTGGACTGATGAGATTGAATTAGAGTTTTTAACCCAAGACTTATCGCAGTTATTTGTCTCGATGGAAGCCGGGGCGAGTCGCATTAAGAATATCGTTCATTCATTACGGAACTTTTCCCGTTTGGATGAAGCTGAAATGAAGCGAGTTGATATTCATGAAGGCATTGATAGTACATTACTCGTATTGCAGCATCGACTGCATCATTCTCCGGCTTGTCGTGAGATTCAGGTGATTAAAGAATATGGTCAACTGCCAGATATTGAATGCTACGCCGGACAGCTTAATCAGGTATTTTTAAATCTTCTCAACAACGCCATTGATGCGATTTTAGAATACCAAACACTCCAGCCGTTTAATTCGGACTTAATCCCCACTATTTTAATTCAGACAACCATCTCCGAATCTAATTGGATTCAAATTCAAATCATTGACAATGGTCTCGGCATCTCAGAAGATGTTCAGCAGCATTTGTTTGAACCCTTTTTCACCACCAAGCCTGTAGGCAAAGGAACAGGGTTAGGACTAGCAACCAGCTATCAAATCATTAAAAAACATGGCGGTAAACTCGCGTGTCATTCTGTTGTCGGACAAGGGGCAAAATTTGTGATCGAGATTCCACCGAAGACAGCAATTCACCTCAATCTGAGGCGAGAGTCATAAAGTGGAGAGCGTCATTACTTGATAATCAACTAGGGCTATGGCAGAATAAAAGCCTAAACTCATGGGGCATAACTCAATAGTAGACTGGAAACGGTGTGTGTAGTGGACGAGGAAACAAACATTGCTCAGACAGATCAAGGGCACGACCCGAAAAATAGGCGGTCGGCAATTTTTCACAGACCAGCTTTCCATTAAATTAAGCCTCTTGACGACATTAGTGAGACGGGACTTGGATGCCCGCTACAAAGGTTCAATCCTGGGTAACTTGTGGCCATTACTGAATCAACTGGTTCAGTTACTAATTTATATCTATGTTTTTTCGATAGTGTTGCAAGTAAAGCTAGATATCCAAGGAATGCCTCAAGATAGCCAGCTAACATTCGGACTATGGCTATTTGCGGGACTAGTTCCCTGGTTTGCCTTTACCAACGGACTGACTCAAGCCTCTACATCGGTCGTGACGCAACCCAACTTAGTTAAAAAGGTGGTTTTTCCCTTAGGATTATTGCCATTAGTGCCGATTTTTTCCGCGTTTATCGAAAGTTTATTTGGCTTAATCCTACTGATTACAACAGTTGTTTTATCCTCACAAACCTTAAATCAAACCTTGTGGTTATTGCCTTTGGTTTGGCTGTCTCAACTGTTATTAACTGCGGGTTTGGGCTATTGGACAGCCGGACTCACAGTATTTTTACGAGATATTCCCCAGAGTTTAGGGGTGGTTTTAAATCTGTGGTTTTATCTAACTCCAATTGTATATCCCCTCTCTAAAATTCCTCAATCTTGGCAAGTTTGGATATCATGGTTAAATCCCTTGACCGCAATTGTTGAAACCTACCGTGATTTAGTCTTAGTCGGTGAAATTCAACACGGCGGAGAACTGGCAACCGCATCGATTGCCGCTATTATTTTATTCAGTAGTGGATTATGGTTTTATCGGCGACTGCGTCCAGCATTTGCTGATGTTTTATAGTATGATCGCAGAGAATTAATCTATCACCCATGAGTGAACTGGCAGTTTCAGTAACCAATGTTTCTAAATGTTTTAAGCGGTATCGCCATCCGGTCGATCGGCTTAAAGAAATTTTTAATCCGAAGAAAAATTTAGCCGAAAACTTTTGGGCATTACAAGATATTAACTTAAAGGTTTATCAAGGACAAACATTAGGGATTGTTGGGCGCAATGGTTCAGGGAAAAGTACATTATTACAAATAATTGTAGGGACTTTAACCCCAACCACTGGAAACGTAGAAGTGAATGGCCGAATTTCAGCATTATTAGAATTGGGGAGTGGTTTTAACCCAGAATTTACCGGGCGACAAAACATTTTTTTCAATGGTCAATTGTTGGGATTAACGCCAAAAGAAATAGAAGCCAAGTATGATAGTATTCTGGCTTTTGCTGATATTGGAGACTTCATCGATCAGCCCGTGAAAACCTATTCTAGCGGCATGTATATCCGTCTAGGATTTGCCGTCGCCACCAGCGCAGACCCGGATATATTAGTGGTGGATGAAGCCCTTTCTGTGGGGGATGAAGCCTTTCAGCGTAAATGCTTTAGCCGAATTCATCAAATTCAAGATCGCGGCGGTACGATTTTATTTGTCTCTCATTCTCCTACTTCTGTGATTCAACTCTGTGATTCAGCTATTTTAATGGATCAGGGAGAAAGCCTGATTCAACATCGCCCTAAAATGGTGATTTCTAAATATCAAAAAATGATTTATGCAGATGCAGAAGATGCCAAACGGTTAAGGCAAGAAATTCAACAAACTCCTTCATTAGAACCCCAACAAAACAATATTCAATCTATCCCTCTTTCTCCTAATACAAACAATCATAACGGCAAACAAACAACAGAAGCAAACAGCAGCGAATCGGATTACAAAGACTATTATGATCCGAATTTAAACCCCGATCATCCCATTCGTTATCCTTCGCGAGGGGCGACTATTACAGATCCCCATATTATCACCTTAGATGAACAGCGAGTTAATCATTTAATTAGTCGGAAAACTTATATTTATCGCTATACAATAGAATTTTCTAAACCCGCTTCTCATGTGCGGTTTGGAATGTTAATTAAAACAGTCAGTGGTTTTGAATTAGCCGGGGCATCTTGTTTAGCGACTTCTAAATCAATTAAACATATTGAACCCGAAACTAAAATATCAATTGAATTTGAATTTAAATGTCTTTTAGCCCCAAATGTTTACTTTTTAAATGCAGGGGTTTCAGGTATTGTAGATGGAGAATTTACCTATTTAGATCGTTGTATTGATGTCGGGATGTTTCGAGTCCAACCTTGTGAAAGTTCTTGCGTAACAGGTATTGTAGATTTATTAGTTGAACCGAGATTAACCTTGACAAAAGAAACATTACAGCCAGAATCTAGAATAGAGGTTTTGTAAGTTATAACGTGGATAAAAATATCATTTTAGGGATTGAAAATAATTCTGTTGTTGATGCTATTCTTCAGACTTTAGCAATAAATCCATCTACCTTTAAATCAGTGATTGCATCTACTGATGAGATGTATTTTTATAATCTAAAAGATATCGATCGTCAAATTAATCATACTGCTTTACTCTCTTATTATTTACTGGGTTATTCTATTTTTTCCACTGTTCAACAAATTATTAATTGTCATTTTAGTCATTTTAATCAAGTTTCTTCTTTCCTCGATTTTGCCTGTGGTTATGGGCGGTTTACTCGGTTCTTAATTCAATCATTACCTCCCGAAAAAATATGGGCTAGCGATATTTATCCAGAAGCGGTTCAATTTCAACAGCAATACTTAGGCGTAAATAGTATTGTTTCTTGTTTAAATCCTCAAAACTATTCAGTTAATCAACAATTTGATTGTATTCTGGCGAGTTCTTTATTTAGCCATCTCCCCGAACAAACTTTTAAACAATGGATGAAAAAACTTTATAATTTAACCCATCCAGACGGACTCTTAATCTTTAGTGTTTTAGATGAAATCACAACGCCACAGAATGTAGAAATGCCACAAAATGGATTTTTATTTAGTTCCGATACCAGCGAAAGTCGTTCTCTAAATCAACAAGATTACGGTACAACTTACGTCACAGAATCTTATCTTCGTGACTTACTGCATCAACTCAGCCACGGCAAAGCAACCGTTTATCGGTTTCCCCAGGGGTTGGGTCAATATCAAGACCTGTATATTGTGACTCAAGATTCTACTTCCAACTTATCCCAATTCACCCTGTATCAGCCGCCTCGGGGTAGTTTAGACAGTTGTTATCTCACCTCTGACGGGAGGCTGTGTTTAAGTGGTTGGGGGGCTGATTTTAACCCGGGAGGCGAGGTAAAAGCGATTGAAATTATCGTTAACTCACAAGTCATACAAACCCTCAAACCCTCAATTTCTCGTCCGGATGTGGCAGATAATTTTCAACGTCCGGCTTTAGTCAATTGTGGCTGGCATTGTCAACTACAACCCCATCAATTTCACCTGAATGACACAATTTTAGTGAAAGTGATTAATCACTTCGACTTAGTCTGGATAATAGATGTAGACGTGGTGAAATGGCTTATTCCCCGGAAACGGCTTGAAGGTCAAATGGCTGAAACTGAAAGTCAGTTGCAACAAGCAAACGCCAAAATTCAGGCAATGGAAACGACAATATTTTGGAGAGTGAGGCGAAAATGCTTTAAACTTTTGCGTGTATTCGGTTGATCTAAAGCTGAGTTAACATTCATTAACGGTTGACAGCCCTGACCGAACTGTTAGACAATCTGATTCTAACTAAATAATTACTCCAACCGCTGCATTTCTCACAGGAGAACTCTCAGGACAAACTAACATACTATGAATCAATCACGATCATCATCCCCTGTTGTCATTATAACTGGAATGCACCGCTCTGGAACTTCATTGACGGCTGCTTTACTTCAGAATGTCGGGGTTAATATTGGTCAGCGGTTAGTCGGATCAGATTATGGTAATATTCGAGGACATTTTGAAAATATTGATTTTGTTAATTTTCACAAACAGGTTCTGCAAGAGAATAATATAGATGAATTAGGATGCGTCACTCAAGATAGTATCCAAATTCAACACCATCATATTCAGCAGGCTAAAAAACTGATTGAAATTCATCAAGATTTTGAACAGCCTTGGGGTTGGAAAGACCCGAGAACTGTTCTGTTTTTAGATTTATGGTATCAATTAATTCCATCAGCTAAATTTATCTTTGTTTATCGTTCTCCCTGGGAAGTAGGAGATTCTCTGTATCGTCGTTCAACAGATTCTGCCATTTTAAATCAACCAGAATTAGCGATTAAAACCTGGCGTTTTTATAATCAAAAAATATTAGAATTTTATTCTAATTGTTCAAAAAATGCAATTTTAGCCAATGTTTATCAAATTGGTCAACATCCTGAACAATTTATTCATGAAGTCCAACAAAAATTTAATATTAATCTGAACTCACCCCAAAGCGGAAACTTTGATCCCTCTTTATTAAGAGATGATATTTTAAACACCAATCGTCCTCATTTAGTCAAGCAATGTTTTCCTGATGTGATTGATTTATATTTACAGTTAGAAGCCATTGCTAACCCTTTTGATCGAGGATTAACTACAGCCGAATCAGAAATATTAAATCAATCTCTTAATTTAACTTGGTTATTTAGAGATTGGTTAGAAGTCCGTAAACTTCAAACCGAAAAAGAACAGTTTAATCAGGTTATCGATCAACTCATTCACACCGAAACAGAACTCGGTCAAACTCAGTTTAAGTTAGAAAGCTTAGAAGTTAGATCTCAAGAAGCTATAAATAAGTTACTGAAAACAGAACAAGAACTGGGAAATAGTCAGTTAAGTTTAGCAAGAATTGAACAAAAAAATCAAGAAGCAATTTTAAAAATTATTGATTTAGAACAGGAACTCGGTCAAACTCAGGGAGAACTTCAAGGGGCAGAAATTAAACGCCATGAAGCCGTCGCTAAACTGATTAAGAAAGAAGAGGAATTAGGACAGACTCAAGGTCAACTAGAAGCGTTAAATCGAGAATATGAAGAGATTGATTTACACTATCGGGAAGCGGTTTCTCGATCTTTAAAAGTTGAAACAGTTTTAGAAGAATATCAAGTAAAGTTGGCATTATTGGAAGCAGAAATAGGGCAATTCCACTTTCAACGCCAAGAGGCAGAATCCCAGTTTCAACTAGCCAAAAATAAGGTGTTGTTGTTGGAAACGGAACTGGGAAATACTCAGCTTTCACTCGTACAAGCCCAAGGTGAAATTGAAGCGATAAAATCCTCTAAAATTTGGAGACTTAGGAATAAATGGGTTGGGTTTAAACGCTGGGTTCGTCGCTATCTACGTCCGCAATATTTATTCTCTATTGACTTTCCTAATTCCTGGGAGTTTATCAATTCGGGGGATAGTTTTACTCAGATAGAAGGCTGGTGTTTGTATACAGGAAAACAGACAATTCAAGCGGTTCGGGCAAAAATAGGAAATCAAGTTTTTAATGGCAATTTTGGCATTGAACGAACTGATTTAGCAACAGTTTATCCCTGGATAAATCAGGCAGAAAATTGTGGGTTTCGCATTCAAATTCAATTGCCTAATACTTCACAGCCGTTATATTTAGAAGTTCAAAATAATCAAGGAAAATGGCATCATCTCGCCACTTATCCCCTAAAAATTTCACCCGTAAAAGCTGCGTTTGATGCCCCCACAATTTGGCAACAACGTCCGGGACAAGTCTTATTTGCAGGATGGTGTTGTCATCCCATTCATCAAATTACCCAATTGCTGCTATTATTAGATAATAATACTGTAAGCTGTGCCTATGGTTTGCCTCGTAGCGACGTTGGGGCGGTTTTCCCAGACTGGGTAGGTAGTGATACCAGTGGGTTTGAGGTATTAGCAGACTTACCTGCGGGAAAATGGGACTTACAGCTAGAAGCCCAACTCGATAATGGAGAAACGGTGATTTACAGCCATCCGCAACCCTTATGGGTAAAACGGGATGGAGTAATTAATCAGATCGGCAGAATAGGAAAACAAGCCACAAAATTTATCGCAGCTATTCGTCAACGGGCTAGGGAAAGAAAACAACGTTTAGGCAGAATTATCCCCATGCCGTGGGAAATTCCGGCAATTATTCGGCAAACTCGGCTAATTTATCGCAACACTCAAGCCCCGGCAATGACATCTATCTTACCTCAAGGGTTTAAATTGCCAGAAATTGCCGATCCTTACCAAGCTTGGCTAAGGGTTAACCCTTGGACACTGCGACAACAAGCGGCATTACAACAACGCTTCGAGAATTACAGCGAAACAGAATTACTGAAAATTTCGGTAATTATGCCCGTTTATAATCCACCCATTGACTGCTTGGAAAAAGCAATTAATAGCGTGATTAATCAAGTATACCAGAATTGGCAACTGTGTATCGCGGATGATTGTAGTTCTAACCCAGAAGTGGCTGAGACTCTGAATAAATTTGCCGAAAAAGATAACCGTATTCAGGTGGTTTTTCGGAGTGAAAATGGTAATATTAGCGCAGCAACCAATACCGCCGCTGAACTCGCCACGGGTGAATTTCTGTTATTTTTAGATAACGATGATGAATTAACTCCCGATGCTTTGGGGGAAATTGTCCTCTATATTGCCCAACATCCAGAAACCGATGTTATCTATACTGATGATGACAAAATAGACCAAAGAGAAAAACGGTTTGCCCCGCAATTTAAACCGGACTGGTCGCCCCATTTACTCCTATCATACATGTATATGAGCCATGCTTTTGGGGTAAGGCTGCAGCTATTTCAACAAGTCGGGGGTTTACGACTGGGTTATGAAGGATCTCAGGATTATGATTTAGCCTTACGAACTACAGAAAAAGCCCGTCATATCGGTCATATCCCCTTAGTATTATATCATTGGCGAGCGAGTCCGGGTTCAACGGCTATTTCTGGATCGGAAAAACCAGCCAGTTTTGCTGCGGGATGTCAAGGAATACAAGATGCTTTACAACGGCAAAAGTTGGATGCTAAAGCGTTTCAGCCGAAATGGGCAATTGATTTACATCTCGGCATTTTTAGTCATGAATTTCCCGATAATGGCCCTGCCGTTACTATTATTATCCCGACGAAAAATCAACTGACATTACTCAAAGCTTGTATTGAGTCGTTGCAAAAAACCAGTTATGAAAATTACCAGATTTTAATCATTGATAATAATAGTGATGAAGCGGATATCTTAGATTATTTTAATCAGATTTATCATAGCGAAAATATTACTATTTTAAAGATTCCTAGTCAAGGTAAATTTAACTTCGCGGCTTTAAATAACCAAGCAGTAGAAGCAGTCGAAACAGATTATATTTTATTTTTAAATAACGATACAGAAGTAATTTCTCCCAATTGGTTAAGTCAGATGATGGGATATGCCCAAATGGAGAAAGTCGGGGCAGTGGGGGCCAGATTAATTTACCCGGATGATAGGGTACAACACGCCGGAATTATTCATGGACTGCATCATGGTTTAGCGGGTCATGCGTTTAAATTAACCCATAAAAATGACTTTGGCTATTTGGCTTATTCTAAAGTATTACGCAATTATTCGGCGGTGACAGCGGCTTGTTTATTAACCCCCCGTCAGCTATTTTTAGAACGGGGAGGATTTGATCAAAATCAATTCGCTGTGGCGTATAATGATGCTGATTATGGATATCGTTTAACTGAACAAGGTTATCATTGCGTTTATTGCCCCGATGCCCAACTTTATCATAAAGAAGGCACATCAAGAGGCTTCAAAGATAATCCTCAAGAAGTTGCTAATTTCCGCCGTAAATATGCTGATAAAATAGATGCTTTTTATAATCCTAACCTGTCTCTCCGTAACGAATGGTTTCAAATTCAACCCCGGCATTTTACCATAGGAAAAACCACAATAAAACCTCGTATTTTAATGTGTAGTAATGCTTTAGAATATACAGGCGCACCATTACATCAATACGAAATAGCGGTTAAATTAGCTAAAGAGAATAAAATTGAACCTGTTATTTTCTGTGTTGAAGATGGTCCTTTACGACAAGCCTATGAACAACATAATATTCAAGTTATTATTGCAGAACATCCTTTAATTAATGTTTACCCGTCAGAAAGCTATGAAACCGCATTACAAGCTTTTGCCGAAGAATTACAATTGCATCAATATGATGTGATTTATGCCAATACTTTAGAGAACTTCTTCATGATAGACTGTGGGGAGAAAACAGGCATTCCTTCAGTCTGGAATATTCATGAAAGTGAACCCTGGCAAACCTATTTTGATGGGTTGGGTTCAGATATTGCAACGAAAGCCTTAAACTGCTTTAAATATCCCTATCAAATTATTTTTGTTGCCGATGCCACACACAACTTATATTTACCGTTAAATAGCCATCATAACTTTACTGTCATCCATAACGGTATGGATGTAAAACAGTTCCAACAAACGGCAAAAACCTGGACAAGAAGCGCCGCAAGAGAAGCCTTAAACCTGCAAGAAACCGAAATAATGGTATTGCTACTCGGAACAGTTTGTCAACGCAAAGGACAGCAAGATTTAGTTAAAGCCTTAGTCACTTTACCCCCAGAATGGTGTCCTCGTATTCGTTGTTTTATTGTCGGCGATCGCCCGAGTTTATATAGTACCGAATTATCCCAACTCGTGCAACAGCTTCCCGAAGGATTACAAAGCCAAATTACCATTGTTTCAGAAACCCCAGAAACGGCTAAATACTATCAAGCGGCTGATGTATTTGTTTGTACCTCTCGCGTTGAAAGTTATCCCCGCGTTATCCTCGAAGCAATGGCGTACAATTTACCCATTATTACCACACCAGTCTTTGGTATTCCTGAACAAGTTAGGGAAAACGTTAATGCTTTATTTTATACCCCAAACCAACCCGAAGAACTGTGTAACTGTCTAATTTCGTTACTCGAAAATCCCGTAAAACGTCAAGAATTCGCAGACAATGCTAAATATGTATTAGACTCCCTCAATACCTTCGAGGAAATGACACAAGCCTATTGTGAGATATTCCAAGAAGCAGATTTAATTAATCCTCATCCACGTCAAGTTATAGAAGAAATAGAAGCAATAGACGAACCCGTAGAAGCCACAATTATACCAATTTCAGAAATAGAAAATACAGCGGCTGATAAAAGTTATTGGGAAACCAACCCCACCGCAGCGACTGCGAGTCAATGGGTATCTAATCCTATTGTTGAAGAAGTTTTGCATCAACGAATGTCAGGGGGAGAAAGTAAAAAATATTGGCTACGATGGTTAATTGAAGATTATTTTGCAGATCGAAAATTTGATAATCTCTTATCTTTAGGCTGCGGTATTGGGAACCATGAAATATTAATAGCAGAATTAGGATTTGCTAAGGAAATTGATGCCTTTGATTTTTCGGAAGCTTCGTTAAATATTGCCCGTGAAGCTGCAAAAAATGCTAACGTTCATATTAACTTCTACCAAGATGACTTTAATACCTTTAATTTAAATAATGGCAAAAAATACGATATTGCCTTTTGTTCGGGTTCCTTACATCATGTTAAAGAACTAGAAAGATTCCTTGAAATTGTTCATAAATCTCTTAACCCAGAAGGCTACTTTATCATCAATGAATATATCGGAGATATTTACTGTATTTACAATCAAAAACAAATCAATTTAATCAATCGTTTATATTACTGTTTCAATGAAATATTAAAATCTGGACTACGAGAACAATTAATTAATCCAACTATTCATCAAGTCTTTGCAACAGATCCCTCAGAAGCGGTTCGTTCAAAATTAATATTACCTTTTGTTCAATATTACTTTGATATAGAGGTTTATAACCCCTTCGGCGGCGGAATATTGCATCCTCTTTATCCCTTACTCGATCATAATAAACTCTCTGAAGATGCCAAAGGAGAAACAATTGTCCGTTTATTGTTAGAATTTGAACAGATTTTAATGGAAATTCCCGGCGGCTTAGAAACAGATTTCTGTTTGTGTATTATGCGCCCAAAAAAGATGTAGAATAAACTTATGATTCACTCAAAAGCTAATTTAAATAACAATAAAAAACCGCCTCACTTTATAATTCTTGGTACACAAAAAGGCGGCACAAATTCCCTATATTATTATTTAATTCAACATCCTCAAATATTATCCGCGACTCAAAAAGAGATACAGTATTTTAGTTTAAATTATCAAAAAAGCTGGCAATGGTATCAATCTCAATTCCCCTCAGAAGCCGATGGAGAAAATCAGATAACAGGGGAAGGTTCGCCTTATTATTTATTCCATCCCCAAGTCCCCCAAAGAGTCTACGAAACTTGTCCAAATACTCAATTCATTGTATTATTAAGAAACCCAGTAGACCGGGGGATTTCTCATTATTATTGGCAAGTCAAATTAGGGTTTGAATCTTTATCATTCCCCGCCGCAATTACCCAAGAAACTCAACGACTAACGGGAGAATTTGAAAAGCTAGAAAAAGACCCTAATTATTATAGCTATAACCATCAACATTTTAGTTATCTTAGTCGAGGAGTTTATATTAATCAACTACAAAGATGGTTTAAGTATTTTCCCAAACATCAGTTTTTGTTCTTGCAAAGTGAGAGATTTTATGATAATCCTAAAATTGTTGTAAATCAGGTTTTTCAATTTTTCGGCTTAGAACCTTATGTTCAACCTGAATATCCTGTAATGAATGCTAACACTTATCCTAAAGTGAGTTCAACACTCCGTCAAAAATTAATAGAGTATTTTGAACCTTATAATCAACAGTTAACTGATTTATTAAATATAGAATTTAATTGGAATATACCTCAAATTAAACAGATGAATAAAATCAATTATGAAGGGGCTTGGAATGACTATGTACAAAACTGGCAAAAAACCGATGATGAACAAACCTATCCCGGTGATGAATGGATAGGTGCATCGGCAGGCGCTGCCAAATCATTAGCGGAATACGAAACCTTAATTGAACAGCAATTTATTAAACCCTATATTCAAAACCATCAAACGGTTTTAGAAATTGGTATTGGCGGGGGGAAAACTGCTGCTTTATTATTAAGATATTGTCAAAATCTCATCTGCGCTGATATTTCTCAAAACATGATTAATATTACCCGAAATAGATTAGGAGAAGAACGAGTCAGTTATGTCAAACTAAACGGCTTAAACTTAGGAGGAATTAAACCGAGTTCAATCGATATTTGCTTCTGTTACGATACAATGGTTCATATCGAACCGAGAGATATATTTAATTATTTAACTCAAATTCCCGCCTTAATGAAAGGGGAACGTCTTTGTCTATTTCATCATACTAATATGTTGAGTGATTTAGGCTGGCAAAAATTCCTACAAGATTGGGATAAAAACCTCATGGGACAACGTCACGGCACCGCCTTTTCTGTGATGACAGATGCTATTATGGAAAAATTCTTAACCCATCTCAATTACAAAATCATTCATAAAGATACCCAAACGGTTCCCCGTGATTGTATTTGGATTTGTCAAGCCCCCAACGAAAACTAAAGTATTCTTGATACAATACTGTTAATTTGGGATTACGAAGAAGACGAAAGAAAAATGCAAGCATTATTTTTACATCCCAACTTTCCCGCCCAATATCGCCATATTATCACTGCTTTAGGGGCCGATCCGAATAATCGGATTGTATTTGGAACTAAAAATGAGCGCCCTGAGTGGAAAATTCCGGGCGTAAAAAAAGCATTATTTAAACCCAGTCGAGATCCGAGTCCTCAAACCCATCAATATGTTCGGAGTTTAGAGGCAGCCGTCCTCAATGGACAAGCTGTATTTCGCATGGCAGAACAACTCAAAGCCCAGGGGTTTGTTCCGGATATAATCTGTGGTCATTCGGGCTGGGGACCGACCTTGTTTGCCAAAGAAATCTTCCCCAATACACCCCTACTTTGTTACTTCGAGTGGTTTTATCATGCGACGGGATCAGACGCGGATTTCGACCCCGCAGACCCGCTTACAGTCGATGACATGGCACGAATACGGGTAAAGAATACCCCCATCCTAATTGATGTCTATTCTTGCGACTGGGGGCTTTCTCCGACGCGCTGGCAGCGATCGCAATTTCCCATCGAACTACAAAGTAAACTCTCCGTGATTCATGACGGGGTCGATACCACCTATTTTAAACCCAACCCAGGGGCAAAACTGGTATTACCGAATCATGATTTATCCCATGTCGAAGAACTCGTAACTTATGTAGCGCGGGGAATGGAACCCTATCGAGGTTTCCCCGAATTTATTGAAACAGTGGCTTATCTCCAGGAAAAACGACCCAACTGTCATGTGGTGGTGGTGGGATCAGAACGGGTGTGTTATGGCAAATCCTTACCCGATGGTCAGTCTTATAAAGACTATATGCTGAAAAAAATCCCCTTGGATATGTCGCGGATTCACTTTGTCGGGCCACTGCCTTATGGTCAATACCTGCAAGTCATTCAAGCCTCCGATGTTCATATCTATCTCACCCGACCATTTGTGTTGTCTTGGTCTATGATTGAATCGATGTCTACCGGATGTTTGGTCGTCGGATCTGATACAGCCCCAGTACGAGAAGTAATCGAAGATGGGAAAAATGGCTTATTGGCTAACTTCTTTGCCCCCAAAGAAATCGCAGACCGAGTATCCGAAGTCCTCGATCATCCCGACCGCATGGCTGCGTTGCGTCAACAAGCCCGTAAAACCGTAGTAGAACGCTATGATTTAACTAAGCTATTATCTCAGCAACTACAACTGATTACAGAAGTTGCTAATCGTTCCTTACCTGCCACTATAGGTCAGGTTGAACCACGATCTCGTCTAGACTTGTAACGAACGACCGATAGATCCCTGTGGAACCTTCAAGTTGTTCAGAGCGTCTCAACTTTCTAGAGTTTCTCATTCATATCATTTTTTCTATATTTTAGAGTAATGATCAAACATATGAGTCAAGAACAATTTATTTTGGCACAGATAATAACCTAAAATCTGAGCAATACGATTGACTAATACACTGTTTAAACAAGACTCTCAACAAGGGACTAGACTTGCTGAGGGCTGAGTGTTAAACTACAGCCGAACAAATCATGGTGTTTTAGGCAGTGTCGTTAGTCCCAACGGCTCAAGAACATCATTGCAGAGGAGTGAAACATCAATGACATCAATAACCAGTCCACTAATTTTAACTCCAGCGCCAGACTCATTCGATCAGGATATTGCGTTTGCTCCCAAACCTGATACGATTCTAGGCTTATCTGGAAACGATACAATTTTCTCCTCAACTCTAGGTGGTAGCGCCATTGAGGGGAATGATGGTAACGACTTTCTCATCTCTCGCGGTGCAAATGATACCCTATTTGCAGGTCCCGGGAATGACTCTTTACGCGCCCTCAATGCCGGTAGTCGCCTTGTGGGTGATGATGGTCGCGATACCTTAACGGCTGACTTAACCGCCACCCTGTATGGTGCAGCCGGACGGGACTCTATACTAGGTCTTGCTGGCGGAAACGTCCTATTTGGTAACCAAGACCAAGATACCATTTTAGGCGGTTTACAAGGAAATGACTCCATCTATGGCGGAAAAGATGGTGACTTAATTGGTTTCTTCGATGCCACAGGTCAGAGTAATCTAGGATTCGATGTTAACCTCAGCGGCAGTGGGACCAACAACGGTAATAACTTTGTTGCGGGTAACCTGGGTTCTGATACTATCGCTGGAATTGGTAATGGTGATAGCCTCTACGGGGGTCAAGATGACGACTCTGTCACGGGAATTGGTAGCAACACATATCTCGCCGGGGATGTCGGTAACGATACTGTGAGTGTCGTTAACCCCATCGCTACTGTTGTTATTCCCGGTCAATCGGCTCAAAGTGCCTCTGTTCCTGTTACTCAAGTGACTTTGACAGGTGGCGAGGGTAATGACGTTGTTCGCGGGGGTGTCGGTCGGTTCCGTGAAGGTAATAACCTGTTAGATGGCGGCACGGGCAACGATACAATCTCTGGTTTTGCCTTTGAAGATTCCTTATTGGGTGGCGGCGGCGATGACCTGATTACAACAGGCGCTTTAAATGTTACCACCACAGAAGGTATCTCATCGACCTTGTCCGGTGTTGTCGGCAGTAGCACCCTAGATGGTGGTGATGGTAACGATACCCTGATCGCGGCTTACGAAAGTGATTTCATCGTCGGTGGTTCGGGCAACGACAGCATGAGCGGCTCCTTCACTATCTTAGATGGAGGTGATGGTAACGATACTCTAGATAGTACAGGCTTTATCCGTCAGTCCACTAACGCGATTGAGGTGACTCTCTCGGGCGGTGCAGGAGATGATTTAATCACCGGTGTCACAGCCACAGATGTTACCAATATTCTCGATGGCGGTGCGGGTAACGACACAATTGTTTTAACCTCCACCGGAGATCAATTGCTCTCGGGGACTGCCAATATAGCCGGAAGCGACAGTATCTTTGCGGGTAGTATTGACCCCGGAACCAGCACTTTCTTATTGATTGATACCCTGGGAAGTAACCAAATTGTAGGAAGTAATGGTAATGACAGCATCCGTACCGGTAGTGGTGCAGACTTCCTGGTTGGGGGCAGCCGAGCAGATGGGTTGGCCACCTCCGGTGCAGGAGATGATACTCTAATTTCCGGTGGCGGTGATGACTACCTGTTTGGTGGTAATGGTATTGATGTACTGGCCGCTGAAGGGGGAGATGATACCCTACAAGGGGGCGTAGATGGTGATATCTTAACTGGAGGAGAAGGAGCAGATACTTTCTTCTATCAATTCAGAGGGGCGATCGCTGGAACTGTAATTGATAACATCACAGATTATCAAGATGGGGTTGATAAAATTGTCTTCGTCCGAGATACCAGTCAGGGTGGCTTTGGATTTAACTCTACAGGCACTCCGGCTGATGCTGAATTTATCGTTCTAAGCGGTGCTAACCAAACTTATCAAAATAGCGATGCATCCCTAAGCACGCCTATTCTTGCCTACGAACGCGCCCGAGGGGTGCTCAAATATGACGCAGATGGTAATGGCCCAGGAGCGGCAGAAGAAGTATTCTTCTTCAATACCATTGGTCAGCGCGGCCCCGATATCGGCGAAAATGATATTCTCTTTATCTAAGTTAGTTATCACTCAATCAACTTCTCCATCAAAAAGTTGAACAGCTTATGGGGTGCGTTAGTAGCGCACCCTATCTTTTTTAGGACATTAATATTGATGCCGGATACGATAAAGAAACTGCAGCTCAATGATCTTGTTGTCAATACCCTCTCTATAGAGTCAGATCAAATTGATAGAGCTATCCTAGAATAAGGTTTGAGTTATAAATATATGGCATCTCCGACGAACCATACAGATCTAGAAATTGGGTTAACTGCAATTGCCCAAAAGCAATACACCAAAGCCATCGCATATCTAGAACCCATTGCAAGAGCGCATCTGAAAACTTCACACCGAATGCGGGCCAAAATGGGATTAGTTGTAGCTTATGAACAAACCGCAGAGATACAAAAAGCGATCGCACTGTGTGACGGGCTGACCCAATCTTCTCAAGCAAAAGTCAAACATTGGGCTCAACATCGCAGAGCCACTTTGCAGAAGCGCTATCCTGAAGCTGAAAATCCCACCCCTAACGCCATCTCCACTGGGTTTATGGCATTTGACCCCACCCAGCAACCCCCCAAGGTACAAGCAGCCACTTCATCCCAGGTGCCCTCCCTACCCACTCCGCCAAAACCGAAACCCCCTCAAAAACCCCCCATCCCTCCGCCTCCCAAATTATCAAAAAATACAGTTAAGCTTCCCCAGCCTGCAACTCAAACCGTTACCCCCCCCACTGCTGAACCCACAAACCTGAGTCCTCAACCACTGCAGTGGCGCAATGCACCCCGTGCCCAAAACTGGCCTCGATTAAAACAACCTCAATTTTGGCGTTTGCGAATTGAACAGATTTTCACAGCCATCGCCTTACTCTGGTTTACACCCCGTTTAGTGGAATTTTTCATGGATATAGCCAATGATATCCTGCGAGAACTGCCCTTCGTCCCAACGCTACAACTGTTTTATCGCGATCCCACAACTGTTGTTTATCTCACTCTCGGCATATTATATATTCTCTCTCCTTGGATACTCGACAGTGTACTGAAACTCGCTGTCGGTTTGCAGTCATTGCCGATGACGACTCTGTTTCAACGTAGCCCAGAAACAAACCGCTTGTTACGCAGCTATTGTCAACAACGCAAATGGCAATTACCTACACTCAAATTACTACCCATTACTGTCCCGGTTGTATTGAGTTATGGTTGTTTACCTCGCTTTAGCCGGATTGTGGTCAGTCAGGGGTTATTAGATCAACTCACAGAAGACGAACTCGCCCTGATTTTAGCCCGAGAAGCCGCTCAAATGGGACATTGGGATAGCTTTATTTTGTCTTTTGTGACCATTGTCAGTCAGATTCCTTACCTGATTTATTGGCAACTCGGCTACTGGAGTGAACAATTAGCCAATCCGAATAATATCTCCTGGCCTCGATGGGCTCCGGGTGGAGTAAAATCGCTCATAAAAGTAATTTATCCTGTAATACGAGGAATTAACTTTGTGATTGCCCCTGTTAGTTATGGGTTATTTTGGATACTGCGAGGATTTGGATTATGGCTATCTCGGCGACGAGTTTATTATAGCGATCGCGCGGCTTGTAATCTGACCGGAAACCCAAATGCTTTGACTCGGGCGCTAGTGAAAATTGCTATCGGTTTAGCCGATGAGGTGCGACAGCAAAGGAAAACTCGTTTTTTACTCGAAGGGTTTGAACTATTAATGCCAGTCGGTTATCACCAAGCGTTAACGTTTGGCAGTTTAGCCCCGAATTATCCGATTGTTTCTTTGTTGGAATGGGAGATTACCAATCCATATCATCCCTGGTTGGAGGTGAACCAGTCTCATCCTGTGATGGGCGATCGCTTGCGACTATTAGGACGCTATGCCCAATTTTGGAAAGTTGAGCCGGAATTGGATTTAACAGAGTTGAAACCCTCATCTCAAGCGGTAGAATATCAACGACTCCTGCTGCAAGGAGCGCCCTATTTCGGACTATTGGGGGGGATTCTGATTGGCAGTGCCATCTGGCTTATTGGGGGCATTTTTGCAGCACTGGGGGTTTGGCAATTGGAATGGTTATTGGGAGATACTGCAATTTTGACCGGATGCATCCCAATTGGTTGTAGTTTGGGGTTATTTTTACGGATGAATTCCTTTTTTCCTGAGCTTAAACCGAGTCAGCGGCGAATACAACCTGACTTAGCTGAATTATATGCCAATCCCCAAAATATCCCCGTTGATAGTTTAGGGATTTGTATCGAGGGTCAATTACTCGGACGTTCAATTACTAGTAACCGGATGGGACAAGATTTAATTTTAGCTACCTCGTCCGGATTGGTGAAATTACATTATATTCCCGCCTTGACCCCTTTGGCTAATTTCTCGACTCAATTTCCCCATCCGGCTGACTGGGTTAACCAGACAGTGCAGGTGACGGGATGGTGGCGGCGAGGTGCAACCCCGAGTATTGATATTGAGACGATTCAAAAGTGCGATCGCCGCGTTCAAATTCAGGGAGGTCATCCAATTTGGTCTACCCTAATAGCAGGTGTACTCGCTTTTTGGGGACTCTCGTTCGTTTTTCAAGGAGGATTCTAAATCGTTGCAAAACCGAGCAAAGTAATAGTTTCATCATCAAGAATAATAGGGTTTGCATTTTGCCCGTGACGATGTTACATTTATTAAAATATCTTTAAAGAAAACCTTAGCCAATAGAATGCTACTGAGAAACAGCGTTCAATTTTATCGATTAACAGATAAATCTGTACAAAAATTAAAGTATAATGCTTTAAAATTTATTTAGATTGTGTTATACTGTAAGACGGTTTGGTTTTATCCAGCTCAAAGAAACACTCAGCGAAGCTTGTAGATCGCTGCAATATCAAAGTAAACTATAGGTTTGTTTGGTTAAGGCAAATCTAGTAGTGAGCTAAGACATTTGTTTTCCGGACTGCATATTGCAAAAAATGGTATTTTGAACGGCCTGACAGTATTATCAGTAATCAATCTGAATGGCTCTCACAGAGAGTTTTCAATAAATCTATAGCAATCTAGCTTTGAGAAATGATTCAAAGTTTAAAGGGTAATTTATCCCATCACAAGTTTCTGTCTGCATTAGTGAATCTGGATCTAGTATGGAATGATATTTTCTTAGTCCGGTTAATGGATTTGATTAAGCATTCTCAAGTTGTTCATCAACTTCAATACTTAGGATCTATTCGATTCAAATCAAAATGGTTTTCAAATGCAGTCAGTTGATGATCGGCGAGATAGGTTAAGCCTTAGCTTAGCCTACTTATTTTTTGTTATTGTTCTTAAAATTGGAGTGAATACTCATGTCTGTTCGTTTGTATATTGGTAATTTACCGAAAGAATTAGACCGTGAAGAATTGCAATCTGTTTTTGCTGAAGAAGGTGATTCTGTGACGACTAAAGTTATTACAGATCGTAAAACTGGCAAATGTAGAGGCTTTGGATTTGTAACTGTTCCAAACGATGAAATAGCCGATCAAATTGTTGAAAAGTATAATGGTTTTGCTTTCAAAGACAATGAGCTAAAAATTGAGAAAGCTTTACCTCGCAAAAAAGGGAAAAATGAGAAAGGCGGTGAAGCCCCAGAAGAGGAATCTCGTCCCACTCAAAAGACAACTAAAAGCCGGAAGAAATCTAAAGGAGGTGCAAGCAGCAGCAATACGGGTAATCAACAGGGTGGTGCAACTGAATCGACTCAACCCGATCCACGTTGGGCGAATGAGTTAGAGAAACTCAAACAAATGCTATCTGCTCAAACCAGCAACTCTTAATCCATTCCAACAGAAATTTAATCAATTTATTATAGAGGCAGCTTTACAGTTTGTCTCTATATTTTTTATTTTATATCGCTATGAATTTAGACCGAGGTTAAACTTGATTAATCATTGAATATCCACTATAAAACCAATGATCATTTACTTTTTGAGGAGAACTAAAAAGTGTACGACGTTCTAAAATATCATATTTAATATATTTATCATCTTTAAAAAAGTAAGCTTGTTGATGATTGAGTTGAATCACAGCATTGACACCATCAGTAAACGGCTTTGGTAATCCAGGCCAGCTTTCCTTAATCTTCTTGGGGTAACCTGGATCAATCATTTCTTGATAAATATCGTAACGGATATATTCATTATCTTTAAAAAAGAATGCTTTACCGTTGTTCCATAAAACAGCCGCATCAATCCCTTGATAAAAATGTTCTGGCCATCCTAACCAATTGCCACTCTCTAGCTTTTGAGGGTAACCTGGATCGACTTGATTTTGATATAAATCATAGCGCAGATATTCATCATCTTTAAAAAAGAACGCTTTACCATTATTCCATAAAACAGCCGCATCAATCCCTTGAGTAAATTGTCGGGGAAAGTTAGACCATTTTCCCTGGCTAATCTTTTTAGGATAACCCCAATCAAAACAGTTTTTATTAAGATCAAAACAGATATATTCATCAGCCTGAAAAAACAAAATTTTACCCTGTTCCCAAACCACCACGGTATCGGGAGAATGTAAGAAAGCTTCGACCGAGTTATGCTGTAGCCAGAGTAGCATCTCTTGAGATAAAGATTGACGCTTGCGATTATCGGGATGAATACAAACGTGTTGTGTAACAGCATTGGCCACTTCAAGATCAACTTGATTGACCCGGACAATACTGTAGTGAACTTCAAATTGACTGGGGTTAATTTTTTTAGGTTGAATATGAATAATTAACTGATCGCTACAAACAATAGGCTGTTTGAAATCAATATTAGCATGGATAATTGGAATGGCTGTTATGTCACTTTTAAAAAAAGTTTTTAGATCAATTTTAGCCTGCATTAAAGAAGCTTCATAGGCTTCGTGACACATGTTAAGGACATTTGCAAAATAAACAACACCCGCAGCATCTGTATCCTGAAAGCGTACGGTTCGGAGGTAAGTGAAAGCCATGATGATTCGACAAAAGCACGCGATAGCGACTGGGTTAATTGTGACATATTCCTTGACATAATTTAAACAGAGTAGTCATCTACAAAAAAAATCCCCAGTCAAGCCAGGGAATTTCTATATCTGGGAAGAGATAAAAATACGATCTTAGTTTATCCTCTATTTTTAATTAACATCACGTCAATAATTTTTGTTGCCATTTCTTCCGAAATTTCTAAGGAACTATAGAGGGCATTTAACAGATTTTCTTCTTCTTCAGAAAGTTCACCATCAGCTAGCGTAATATCAGTGGCGATCGCAAAAACAGTTTCCTTGAGATTCCCAGGCAGTTGAGCGATTGCGGCTGTCATCAGCGTATCATATCCTTGTTGTTGAATCTGACAAAACAGCCGATCAATCATGGAGCGCTTCTCTTCCTCAGAATACTCACTGAAAAGTTGCATTCGAGACAGAGTTGTATTGATAATTTGGGTTTCACTTCCCGTCACATAGCCATCGGCTGCAACAGCAGTTAATGCGATCGCTGCAAAAGCTTCGGCGGGAGAGAGTTGAATGTTAGCAGTTTGACTAGCAGTAGACATAGTTTAAACCTGTTGAATATTGAGAGTAACATAAGGCCTTACGATTAAGATAATCGATGATCATAGGATTTGCCGATTTTTTTCGATCAAGTTAAGAAAGCCACCTCAGCAACACTCTCACTTTCGAGTGGCAGATAAACAATGACTCATCCTCCAATTTGAGACATAGTCCGCTGATAATTCCCCTCTGTGCCGCGATCGCGCTGTTGGAAGTTAATCTCGGGTTTAATCTCAAGCAAGTCTCTGATTTGGGTTTGTAAGGCTTTGACAGACACGCCTTGTCTGAGGGAGGTTTTGAGGTCAATTTGACCTGTTTCATTCAGTAGACAGGGACGCAGCCAGCCATCAGCAGACAATCGCATCCGGTTGCAGCGATCGCAAAAACATTCCGACATCTGACTAATAAATCCGACTGTGCCTTTTGCCCCCGGAATTTGAAACACATCCGCCGGGCCATTTCCTAGAACTTCAGACTCTGTTAGTCCCCAGCGATGGCGAATTTGTTGTCGAATGGCTTCAGAAGCGATCCAACCGCAAGATCCAAATAACTCCCCATTACCAATTGGCATAAATTCAATAAATCGGACGTGCCAGTTTCGATCTATTGTTAAGGCAGCCAAATCTAACACTTCGTGATCGTTCACCCCAGCAATGACGACTACATTTAACTTCAGTGGATCGAACCCCACTTGATAAGCGGTTTGAATACCATCCCAAACCTGTTGCCAGCGATCGCGTCCGTGGTGACCAATAATTTGATTAAAGGTATCAGCATCTAATGAGTCGAGGCTGATATTTAACCGTCGCAGACCCGCATGGTATAACTTTTCTGCTTTCTGTGCTAATAAAAACCCATTTGTTGTCATGGCAATATCTTGAGTTTGGGGAAATGCGGCAATATTTTCCACTAACTCAATCACCCCTGGACGCAATAGTGGTTCACCACCTGTGAGTCGGAAGCGAGTAAACCCAACCGGAATAAATACGTCGTGTAGCAGGGTCAGTAGTTCATCAATTGTCAGCAGATCTTGTTGCAGAATATAATCAATCTCCGTCCCTTCCGGCATGCAGTATTGACAGCGAAAGTTGCAACGATCGATCAGACTAATTCGGAGATAATCAACTGTATTCATTCCGGTTAAGTTCGATAGGTTTACATATATTTCTTATTATAATATTTATTTTTATCATTAATTATATTAAAAATTTAACTGTTACTGATTCAGAGTTTATACAGAGAATAAATTAACTTTATATTTGATAGAAATCCGTTAAATCACTGTAGGGGTTTCAATCAAAATATTGTTAGGGTATAAATACCAGGGTTAAAGATCTCATTTTTCAAATAATTCATCATTTTGGGTAGCTTTCAATCCTCTACAAGCGATTGAAAATTATGATGAGAATCTACTATTTTTTTTGCTGGTATTTTTTAAAAAAGCTGACGAAGGATCTAGAAAATTCTAGATGATTTTACCACTATAGGAGATCGAGAATGAAGCAATCATTAGAATATTTATTAACTTGTGGATGTTTGGGAATTTCATTATTAATGGCAATGCCTGCAGTTGCAGAGACGAATATAGAATCAGATAAAAATATTGTAACGGTTCGTTCGATTAAAGCCATTGAAACACATTTAAAATCTTTGGACTCGGAAAATACTATGATTCTTGCAGAAGAAGACTCAGCCAGTGCGGTGACTGTTGAAGCGGTTTTTGAACCGCCTTCTACTCGTCGTCCATTACCCTGCCGAATTTTCCCCACAACATCAATGCAGCAGTAAAAACTTATAACGATAAACAGTATTTAATTTCTGACCAAATTTGCTCTAAAACGTTGCCTAAACTATGGTCACTCTCTAATTCAATTAATTTAACCCAGGGACGAGTTGCAGCAAAATCTCGACTGGCTTGAATAGGAATAGTTTCATCCTGCTGACCATGTAAAATCAAAGTAGGAATAGGGGCGATCAGTTGTTCGTCCGGGTATTGCATTAAGTCTTGAACAAACTGATAATTCAGAGGTAATTGACGTTGTTCACTATAGTGATAAACTGAAAGAAAGCCTTTAGTTTTCCATTGTTCTAATTGATCGCTTCCGAGTTTAGGTAGCCAAAATTGCAGAAACTCAAATGCAGGAGCCAGTAGAATTAATTGATCAGCTTGGAATTGACGCTGAGTCAACCAAGTCGCAGTTAGTCCCCCAAAACTCGAACCGATGATCGCTCGCTTTTTCGAGGTTTGAGGGGAAAATTCTGACTCAATTTGTTGTAATTGTCGAGTGAGAGTGAGGCGCGAAAAATCTTCTTGATTCAAATCAGGCAGGTGTAAATGCAGTTGTAAATCTCGGAAGCGATCTTGTAAATACTGTGCTTTTCGAGATTGGGGACTGGATGCAAACCCATGTAAATAAAGATAAGTTGTTTCCGACGAAACCATACACTCACTCGACAAATTAACAATCGTTATTTTAACCCGTTTCTGCTATAGGGCGCGTTGACTCTAAGCATCAGCATTGACGCTTGTCAGGAGAGCAAACCGGGGTCTAAGCGCTTAAGGATTTCGATTAGGGGTAATTCGTCGATTTTGCATAATTTCAGCAAATCTAGCTCGCTGTTCAGGCGTTAAGATATCTCGTAACTGCATCATGACATCAAAATTCAGTTCTTTCATATCCTGAGTCATTTGCAACAGTTGTTCATGTTTTAGCCGAATTTGATCTTTGGCGGCTTCACTAGCAATTAATTGATTCAGTTCTTGTTGAACTTGTTTAAGTTGTTGTTGACGCTGCTCTAGAGTAACACGATGTTGATCGCGGATTTGTTGAATCTCCTGCTTTTGCTCTGATGTAACATTTAATTCATCAAATAACCCAACCGCAGGAGAATCATCATCGTGTTGTCTAATATTAGTCGTTTGAGACATTTCAATTTGAGACATTTCAAAAGATGTTGTTTCCTCTTGACTAGCCATCGCCAACTTCGGAATACTTAAACAAACAACAACCGCAGCACAAACAACGCTCCAATATCGCAACATAGTATTTTTTCCTTGATTCGTTATTTATTATTTTTTATGAGCGGGAATGGGGAAAAGACAGGAAGTAGTGAGTTATCAATGATCGGTGATGAGTGATGAATGATGAATATAAACTCCACTCATTACCCGTTACCCGTCACCCATTCCCCGTTCCCTGCTTGCCCGTTACCCGCTTCGGCACTCTCGCAAGTGGTAAGTGTTACTCACTTTCACTCTTGCTGGTGGCCATTGTTACCCATCTCCCCGTCTATTTTGCGAGCTAAGAGTATCATTTTAGTGGGAATATTGCGATCTATTGGTTAGCTGTAGCTTGCAGCATGAACAAATCGGCCTCAGCATCGGCTCCCATCGTCTCATTCCAGCTTTCTGCCACAAATGCTTCTAATTCCCGTTCTTCGGCGAGTGTAAGCTGAGTCGTCGGGAGGGTACGGTATCCGATAATTGCAAAGGTCATACCCGCTGCGATCGCTGTACTGAGCCAAAGGGGTCTGAGGTATAATCGCCTTTGAAACGGTTTAAACTGCGGTCTAACGCTTTGTTGCGGAGCAACAGACGGTTGTTGTACCAAGGCCATAATCTGCTCTTCTAGATCCGGGTGAGCCTCGGGGGGATGAGATTGATGCTGTTTAAGAAAATGAACCAGGGGTTTGTCGTCTTCTGAAAACTGAGTCATCATAAATTTACTCCTTCGCGTTGCAGAAATTTTCGCATTGCACCTCGTGCATGAAACAGGCGAGATTTTACAGTTCCGACAGGGATAGCCAAGATTTCAGCAATTTGCTTTTGAGGCAAATCCTCAAGATCATGCAATACTAATACTGTACGCTGATCGTAGCTGAGTTGATTCAGCCCTCGATTGACTAAATCTTGATAATGCAATTGCATTAAATCAGAAGACTGATGAAGTTGAACAGAATTTTCCTGCTGTTGCACAGCTTCTGCTTTTAATTTTGATCCAAAAGTGGATTGCTTGGCGAACCGACGACGCTGATCTGTGGCGACGTTCCAAGTAATTCGGTATAACCAGGTAGAAAATGTGCCGGGTTTTTTTAATTTAGGAAGTCCTTTCCACACTCGCATAAACACTTCTTGAACTAAATCATCTATGTGAGATGATCCACAGAGTTGATACAAGGTAGAGCGAACTTTCCGCTGATACCGTTGATAGAGATGGCGAAAGCAGTGACTTTCACCTTTCTGACACCGACCGACTAAAACAGCATCATTGTCAGAACAAGAATCCGTTAACATATTGGCGGTACACTCAGCTAACACAGAATAGAGTCTCCCTCACCTTAAGCTAGTCTACATTTATAGACTCAAGGGCGATCCTTAAGGTTCATCTGCTTCGGCGCTCTAACCAGCAGATAACCGCCCAGAGCCAGAAGTGCCTATTTCCTCAAGCTCACCTGTCACAAATAATAAATCTAACATTGCTTCTCGCACGCCGCCTCAGTTCTAGGATAGACTGGCTAAGTTAGTGAAATATTTCAGTAAGTTTACAGTTGAGAGTAGGCGTTGTGGTATGGGCTGGAGTGTATATCGATTCATCAGACAATACGGTTTTATAATAACGAGCTTTGCGGTTACAGGATTAGCCACAGTTCCTTGTGCTGTGTCCCAACCGACTGATACTGAGTTGGAGTGGGATAAAGCGAATCAACCCGATCGGATTCTATCTTTGCCGAAGATCGCTAAGTTTACTCTGCCTACTCAAACTTCATTTAAACATCTCTCCTCCAGGAGAGTCAAACAACTATCATCAGATTATAGTTGTGTAGAACAGGGGTGTTTTCAACGGGTACAAACCCAGATTCCGACAGAGACCCCCGAAGTTAACCCTCGACCTAATCCGAACCAAGATAGATTGATTCAACCCGAACCCGAACCCCCTCAACCCAAACCCGAACCCCAGCAAGACATACAACCGAATCAACAGATCCCAACTATCCCGTCTCCAGATACTACACCCATCCCGGTGACCACCATTGAAGTGGTGGGGAGTTCGATTTTAACAACTAATGAAATTGCAGAGATTTTAGCCCCTCTAGAGGGGCGCTCTGTTACTTTACAACAGCTACAGGATGCAGCAGATAATATTACAGAAATTTATTTACAGCGGGGCTATATTACCTCAAGAGCCATTGTCCCCGAACAAACGATCAGTGATGGCAACGTCACCATTGAGGTGATTGAAGGAACATTAGAAGAGATTGAAATTGAAGGAACACTTCGGCTTAATCCTGAATATATTCGCTCTCGAGTCCGGCTAGGAGCGGGTCAACCCCTCAGTACTCCTCGCTTAGAAAATCAATTGCGTCTGTTACGAGTCAATCCTTTATTTGAAAGTGTCGAAGCCAGTCTCCGGGCGGGAACCGAGGAAGGGGAGAGTATTTTGATTGTGCGGGTGATTGAAGCCGATGCCTTTGAGTTAGGTTTTAGTGTTGATAACTATTCTCCTCCCAGCATTGGTTCAGAACGACTCGGGGTAAATTTACGTCATCTCAATTTAACGGGTAACGGGGATTTGATGTTTGTTTCCTACAACACGACCCGCTTAATTACCGACGGTGAGGCTGATGTGGTGGATTTTCTCTATAGTTTTCCGGTCAATGCCATGAATGGGACGATTCAACTGCGAATTCCGCCTAACCGTAACCGGATTGTTCAACAACAGTTTGAATTTCTTAATATTGAAGGGACATCTCAACGCTACGAACTCAGCTATCGTCAGCCCTTTATTCGCACCCCAGCCGAAGAATTTGCCCTGTCGTTGGCATTTACCTACCTCGAAAGCGAAATCTCTATTAATCCAGACCAGGATACTCAGGAGGGATTTGAGCAGGAATTTGGAGAGACAATTGAGGAAGCATTTGACTTTGCTGGAGTGACTCGTAGCAGTGTGTTTAAGTTCGCACAGGATTATATCCGTCGAGATCCTCGGGGGGCTTGGGCGCTGCGATCGCAATTTAGCCTCGGAATGGATATCTTGAATGCTACTGACAATGATTCTGGCCCCAATGCCGCATTTTTCAGTTGGTTAGGTCAGATTCAGCGGGTACAACGTCTCAGTGATAATCATTTATTAATTGCCCAGGGCCAACTTCAACTCGCAGCCGATCCGCTGTTTGCCTCTCAACAGTTTGTATTAGGAGGGGCGTTATCTCTGCGGGGTTATCGGCAAAATATCCGGGCAGGAGATAATGGCTTTCGGTTTTCAATTGAAGATCGCATTACCTTACTTCGAGGTGAAACAGCTCAACCTAAATTACAATTAGCACCGTTTGTGGAATTCGGTAAAGTTTGGAATCATCGGAATAATTCAAATCAGTTATTAAATCAAAACTTTCTCATGGGAACAGGTATAGGGGTGTTGTGGCAACCGATACCGGATTTAAATATTCGCGTAGATTACGGATTGCCATTAATTGATCTCGAAGATAGAGAAGACAATCTCCAAGATCATGGAATATATTTCAGCATTAATTTTACGCCATTTTAAATACTCTTATTGTCAGAGGTATCAACGACAGTATCAACGACACAATGTCAATGAAATGACTCCTCTTGCGGCAATATGGGTTTATATTGAGTTATTTTGATAAGAAGCATCGTTCAAGTCATGAATTATCAGAATATCAACAATAATTACTACAAAAAAATTAGTTATAAGAGATTATTAAACTTAAATAAAACTACTTATTTTAGATAAATACTTAATAAGTTTTAACTCATTTTCGGGGGGGGGGTGGTATTAGTGTTTATTATTATTCGTACTAATTAATCAGTTTTCTATTATTATAAAAAGTAAGCAAATAAATATATAGATTTGCTCAAAAAAATAGGAGATTGATTAATAATCTAAAGGAGATTAGATATGGTAACTTACGTCGGAACTCCAGGAAACGACTTTTACGTAGGAACTCCCTCTGCCGATCAAATATTTGGAGTTGGAGGAAATGATGCTCTTGATGGTAGCGGAGGAAATGATACTATTAATGGCAACCAAGGTGCGGATCGGGTTTTTGGTAATTTTGGATCTGATGTTTTGTATGGTGGTCAAAATAATGACACTGTGGCTGGAGGTAATCAAAATGACCGATTATTTGGAGATAACGGTAACGACATTCTTGATGGAGGTAATGGAATAGATACAATTACCGGAGGCAGTGGTGCAGATTTGTTTGTTGTCAATTTTAATCAAGGTCCTGATGTTAATAGAAATTTCAATAGTGCTGAAGGTGATTTTTTTAGCTTTCAATCATCTAGAACAGGTTACAATAGTAACTTTATGAATACTTCTGATACTAAAGAAACTCCATTGATTCTTGAGTTCAAACAAGAAGGGGAAGATCTGCTAATTGGTATTTCAGAATCAGAAGATTATTTAGTGCGTCTAGTGGGTTTAGGGGATGAAATTAATAATCCATCCGAGCTACTTGATTCAATCTATTTTTCCTACAGTGAACCAGACTCTTACCTGTTTGACTCCAGTTCTATTGAAGAGGCAGATACCTATGTAGATCATTCATATATGACTGCTGAAGAAAGTGAAATATTAAATCAACAATTACTCGATCAGCTAGATTTATCCATTGATCCTTTAGACCCACTGTACAGTTTAAGGGTATCTGAAGCAACTTTAATTCAAGGTATTGAACAATTAGAAGCTGGTGGGTCTCTGGCTGATTTAGGATGGCTTGGAGAAGGAGAAGCAACGGCTGACGATCTACGAGGCGCTTTAGCAGACGTGCAAGGGTATATTACAGATGAATTAACTTTACAAGAAGCCGCAGCAGCAGAAGCAGACCGTTTATTATTACCTGAAATGCCTCTAGTTGAAAAACAGATTTTCTTTGTGGAAGAAGGAACGACTATTCCGACTGAATTTCAAAATGAGATGATGGGCAGTGAAGTTTTAACCCTACCGGAAGGATTCTTTACTCCTGTTGACCTTGAGAGCTTGTTCTAATTATGATTGAAACGCTCAGCTTAAAATAATTAGACTTTTAATCAGCGTCTGCTAGGCGCTACTTTTCATATGTCTTACTTCCTTTCAGTCCAGCTTAATATTGACAAGAATGATCGGGAAATTTACGCTTTAATGCAGGCATAACAGGGCAAGGGGGGCGTTCCTGTAAGTTTTCTGGTTTATTCCAATTAAACGGCGCTAAACGAGCCGCAGACATCCATAAGAGCCGTTTTGCCCGCGTCATCGCTACATACAATAAACGGTATTCTTCGGCTATTTTCAAGTCTTTTGCTTGTTCCCAAGCTGTCGGAATAGTGGGTAATATTTTCTCATGTAAATAAGCCCGAATTTCTGCCCTTGCCACTTCTGAAAGGGTGAATTCTCCTAAAAATCGGCGTTGTGATAATACTCGTAATTCTCCCGGAATAGTTTGTGCGTGTAAAAAAGGTAAAAATACATAATCCCAGTCTAATCCTTTGGCTTTGTGCATGGTAATAATTGTGAGTTGTCCAGGACGAGTTAAGGGTCCTTCTGTGAGGTTATCAGGTTCAATTTCAACAGGTTCAAATCGTTCGGAACTCACAATTTCATTTAATGTATTTAAAATAGCAGACATTATTTGATTTCCGGCGGTTTGTTTAATAATTCTTTCTGTTAATTTTTCAGCCGTTGCCAATTCGCTTTTTTCATACTTTAAAGTTAAAGCTAAAAAAGAAATCAGTTGATAAGGGGGAAGTTCTAATTTAGCGGTTAATAAACTACGACATAATGAACGAGTTTTGTGAAGGGTAGAAGATTGCTTTCGATTTAAAGGACTGGGATAGAGAAACTGTTCGGGATGAATAGCAATTGCATTAAAATCTTGTTTAGAAATGAGGTGGCGATCGCTAAAAACCTTTAAAGCTGCTTTTAAATAATCTGGGGAATGGGGACGATCAATGAATTGAAGTAAACTCAGAATTTCTGCAGGAATTTGAGAATTGCGCGCACTTTGAGAGGCATCATAAACTTTTATCGGCTGATAATTGTGATTCTGTTTTATTCTATTATTTTGATAGTCTTTAATACAGTTGCTGACAAACTCTCCTTGTCTATTTTCCCGGACTAAAATAGCAAAATTACTCTCTTTATTTTTTTCATATAAATCAATCACTCGATTCATAATTAATTCAACGGTTTGATTGATATCACCCGGTTGATGTAATTCTAATCCTAAGCCAGTGGGTTCAGGATTCGCATCTGTTTGAGGATCATTTTCACCCACTATCTGAATTTTTTGCAACTCAAAAGGTTGTTCTTTTCCGGCTAATTTAGATTGATTAACCCACTCTAAAACATAGTTAGCTGCATCAATAATAATCTGAGAACTGCGCCCAGATTGATTCATCGTTGCCAGTTTATTAAGTTGCTGAGATTCATGACAAAAGTGCCGAAAGTAAATCGGATCGGCAGGCGTAAAAGTAGAGTTAATAGCTTGATTCGGATCGCCCACTCGAATTAAATTTAAAGATTCTAAATCATATTTTCTTTGATAAATTGGGGTTGAAGTATCTAAAATTTCATCAGAAAAATCTGCTGCTAATGTTTCTAATAATTGAGCTTGTAACGGTGTAGAATCTTGTGCTTCATCTTCAAATACTGCAAATACTTGATTTTGCCAAAATTGCCGTACTTGAGGATATTCTAACACTCGTAACGCGGCTAAAATCATCTCATCATAATCAATTAAATTTTGTTCTTGTAAGAGTTGCTGATAATGTTCATACAATCCGGCAGCGATTTTTAAGGTTTCATATTCGTCTGGAATTTCTTTCCCTAAGTGTTCTAAATCTTCGGGTTTTAAACCGGAACTTTTGGCTTCCTGAATCACTTTCCAAGCTAAATCAGGTAATACTTCTGTGCGTAAAACTGATTGACGACGCAAGCGTTCTGTTTCCTCCCCATCAAACTGACATCCTTCAATTAATCGCTGATATAATCGTGAGTTTTCACTAATCCAACGCTCTACACAAGTGCGGGTAATTCGATTACTAGGAGTGGGTAAAATTAAAGTTGAATTCTCTAAATCTAATCCTGATAATTCTCGATGATGAGTGGCAATTGATAAGGCTAAACCATGTAAAGTATGAACTTCAAATCCACCGAGAGGAAGATTTAAATCTTTTAATTCTTTAATAATTTTGAAGCGAATATTGCTAGCAGCAGAGCGAGTAAATGTCACAACAATTAATTGACGACGGGGATGTAATTGATATCGAGCAATTGCAATGGCGGCAGCTCTTGCCATTCCGGTCGATTTCCCCGCACCAGGAACGGCTGAAACGGCTAATGGTCCCCCCGTCCAATTTGCCATTTGTTGTTGTCCTGGACGCAAACTGAGACCAATCTGAGTGATTTTATCGGTTAAAGAAGTAACAGAGGATGATTCATTAACCTGATTTTCTGTGTTTAAAGGGGTGAAAGGACGTTCCCAGTCATCTGTCATGGAGGTGATTAAATGTTGCAGTTTAAATCAAAGTTTAGCAAATTTAAGTGACAATTTTGTCAAAGTTATTTATTGCAGTTATTCGCTGCTAAATATAGCAAACAAGTATTACACTAATTTTATATTGTAATAAAAAAACGAATTACACCTTGAATTATGGCAAGAGGAGATCAAGTTTACGTTTATCGGGAATTTTTCAATATTGAGGGGGTATACGAACATCACGGAATTGACTGCGGCGATGGTAGCGTTATTCATTATCGCAAACCCAGTGAAATTATTGAACGAACCTCTGTCACCACATTTTCTCGCAATAACCCAGTGTATGTTCGACAATACCCTGTGCGTTATATTGCGGATACAACTATTCAAAGAGCAGAAAGTCGGTTAGGGGAAAATCAATATAATTTATTATTCAATAACTGCGAACATTTTGCCACCTGGTGTGTGACTGGAATTAGTGATAGCCGTCAAATTCGGGATTTTGTTCCCTTACTGAGTCGGTTAAATGTCGATCAATTAAATCAGCCTCTACGTGAAGCAATTAATGATGCAAATACTGATAAAACTCCGCAATTATTGGACGAAGCGTTAGGAGATATTCGCGTTGCTTGGGATGATATTCAGCCGCAATATAAGAATGCATTGGCTGAAATGGAGAGTTGGCAAAAGGTGGCAATTGCTGCATTGAAAAAAGACAGAGAAGATTTAGCCAGGGCTGCATTAAAACGAAAACGATTATATCAAAACAAAGCAGAGAAATTAGAATCAAATTTAGATCAACTTGCGAAAATGACTGAAAACTTGTTGCAAAATCAACGATATCAATTCTAACAGTATAAATATTTCTTGATTCTAATTAACGTCTTGCCATCACCTTTTGAAATGCTGGACGAGTCGTCATTTTCTGCACATAATCCATTACGCCTGGATAAGGGGTATAGTCCAGTTTAAGCATCATTTGAAGATAAGCTAAGATAGAGCCTACAGCCACATCAACCACACCAAATTCTGCTCCCATCATATAGGGATGTTGTTGTAAACGTGCGCTTAATGGCTTTAAAAGTTGAGGGGTTTCTTTGTCGCGGCTTGTTTCATTAAATAATCCACTACTGAGAGTCGCATTAGCAAACAAAACCCACTGATAAATCTCGGCTTGTTGTTCTATAGAATCCGGCATTTTGCCATATTTTTGTGCTAAATAAAGTAAAATTGCGCCAGATTCCCATAGTGTAAAACCTTCATCATCAATTGCAGGGACTTTTCCCATGGGATTTATTTTTAGAAATTCCGATTGTTGATGTTCTCCTGCTTGCAAATCTAGTTGTACAAACTCGTAGGGAACCTCTAATTCTTCTAAATACCATTGAACAATAGTTGCACGGCTAACAACGCCACCATAAAGCTTTAACATTTCTTTGTATAAAAAAGCGAGTTTTACACTGACTATTATACATCTAAAGTGTTATTTTTAAGCAAATGTGTACAGAAAAATTTGTTGACTTAACTTTTATCAGATTGTCTTTGTATAGAATTATTATATTTTACAAAGATATTAATTTGGTTAAATAAAAACTGTTAAAATCAAGAAATATAAAAACTAAAAAATATTAATGAATCAACGAAATAATCAACGAAAAAAACGTTTAATGTGGCTCAAAGAAATCAATGAAATAGTTCGGGGCGCAGCCGGAGGTTTCTTATTTGGAATTCCTCTGCTATACACCTTTGAAGTGTGGCAAGCTGGCTCTTATCTACAACCGCCTTTAATGCTATCTCTTCTGGCAATAACTTATTTTGTTGTTTTCTTTTTTAATCGAATTGAAGGCTTTCGTCGTCAAAAACAGACTAGTCTTATTGATGTTGTTTTAGAAAGTATAGAAGTTTTAGCAATTGCGATTATCTGTGCAACGTTAATGCTATTTTTATTACAACGAATAACCTTTGATACCTCTTTACAAGAAGCGTTAGGGAAAATCACGTTTGAGAGCGTTCCGTTTGCCCTAGGTGTGGCTCTAAGCCAAATAATTTTAAGCGAAGATGATTCTAAAAACTTTTCCGAACATTCTCGCCAAACAAAAGACTTTATGGATGATAAACTGAAACAAGTAAAAGGAGCAAATGAAACACTAGCAGATTTAGGAGGAACATTAACCGGAGCAATTATTATTGCATTTAGTATTGCACCAACCGATGAAGTCACTGAATTAGGCGTTGCATCTTCTCCACCTTGGCTAATTGCGATTATTTTAGCTTCTTTACTCATTTCTTATCTCATTGTTTTTGCAGCCGGATTTAATAATCAGAAACAGCGAAAGCAACAACAAGGACTTTTTCAAAACCCTGAAAGTGAAACGATTTTCTCTTACTTAATTTCATTACTTGCTTCTGTTTTAATGTTAGTATTCTTCCAAAAAATTACTGTTGCAGATCCTTGGTTTCTTTGGATGCGTTATGCTATTATACTGGGACTTCCTGCTAGTATTGGAGGCGCAGCCGGACGTTTAGCCGTATGAGTGAAACTTCTACTTCTACAGATTCAAAACAAAAAAAACAGCGTTCTTTTCCCGAACGTTTAAGTTTTGGCATCGCCTGCTTTATCCTAGGATTACTGATATTTCTTATTCTTTATCAATGGAAAATGATAGACACTCAACCTCCAATTTTGTCTGTTATTGTTGATCAAGAAATTCGTTATCAAGGGACTCAATACTATGTTCCTTTTACCGTCTCTAATACGGGCGGAAAAACAGCAAAATCGGTTCAAGTTATTGGAGAACTAAAAATTGAAGCGGAAGATATTCAACAAGCAGGTGAACAGCAAATTGACTTTTTATCCGGTGGTGAAAAAGCATCAGGTGCTTTTATTTTCACTAATAATCCGGAACAGGGTGAACTCACAATTCGTGTTGCCAGTTACAAGCTACCTTAATGATTTTAACTCTTTTAAAAGATAGAATATAATCAACTTTACAGATATACTCAAAATGCTATTAGAACTTAGAAGAATAACAGTTCCGCCAGGACAACGAGTATTATTAGAAGCGGTAAGTTGGGAGGAATTTGAAGCGATTTTAGAAGAATTAGGTGAACAACGATCTACACGGGTGGCTTATGATAACGGACTTTTAGAAATTATGACACCATTACCAGAACACGAGTTTAATAAAGAAAGTATCGGTGATTTCATTAAAGCAATTCTCGAAGAATTAGAGATAGAATTTGTACCTTTAGGATCAACAACATTTAAAAATCAATCAATGTTGAAAGGGATTGAACCGGATAATTGTTTTTACATCCAAAATGAAGCTACTATTCGTGGCAAAAATCGCTTAGATCTAACAATAGATCCGCCGCCAGATTTAGCTTTAGAAATTGACATTACGTCTCGAACTCATCCCAGTATTTATGAAGCTTTAGGTGTTGCTGAATTATGGCGGTTTGAACAGGGTCAACTACAAATTAATATTTTACAGCCAAATGGTCAATATGCAGTACAACAACGTAGCGTAATTTTTCCTAATTTACCCTTAGTTGAAAATCTGCAAAAGTTTGTTCAGCAAAGTCAAGAAATTGGGCGTAATAAAACGATGAAACTGTTTCGTCAATGGGTGAGAGATTCTGTGAGGAATTAATCTTCCTGAGTTTCGGGTATTCTAGATATAATCAATTGAGGATAGCCGTGAATGAGTCTTTCTAAGATTATTTATCTCGCCCATCAAGTCGTTAATGGTAACGAAGAAACAGTATAGGGAAGAAAAGAATAAACCGGGATTATTTAATCGATTTTACTCAGATTGAAATACTAATCAGCAGATAATTCAATTACCCCAGCAATTAACTTCCAACAAGGATTGTCTTCTTTTTCCCAATCTTTCGGTTGCCACGGCATACTTAAACTAACCGTAACTAGACAAGGTGTCTGAGGACGATAACCCAACTCTAAGCGCCGGACAAATACAGGATCTGTAATACTTGCTGTTAACTCTTTTCCATGTTCTGTGACTAGCGTTCCTTCCCATTTCTGCCGATTTTCCTTCCGACAATTGATAGAACGGACTGAAAATTGATGGGCTTTAATCAGTTGTAAGGTATGCCGTTTTTCTAGGGGTAATGCCTGTAAATAACTTAAGGGAATATATTGCTCATCATTGTGTAAAATATATACCTCTTTACTAGAATATTTAAGTAAATAACCTGGTGGTGTTTTCTGCATTCGTCGCCATTTTCCAGGTACAATAGATATATTTTCACGTTCAAATTCAAACTCTTTTCGGGTTTTATTCGACAGCGGAATATCAATTACATCTAATAAAGCAGGTTCTTGTCCATCAATGAGTCGCGTTTTTTTGGGAATCCCACCATCAGGTAAATTAGAAATAACACGTACCCAGCTTCCTTTAATTGTATGTATTCCTGCGATGCACCGATTGCCACGCTTCCATGAATTGGCAAGGCAAATAATCCGAGTCATGATGTAATGATTCTATGTTTTTTAGCTTCACTTCGATGCTAATCAACTTAATTTTGATTGTCCATTACAGATGAGATATATCAACATTTATCCACTCTTCTTGTAAATATTCTGCCACTAAACGACGATGACAATATTCTGGAGTTGCTTCACTACAGAGTAAACAGCTTTTGTTAAATTGTTCTGGATAAAACTGTTGTTCAATTTGGCGATTTCCCATTAATTGAATAAATTGCTTTTCGTAAATTTGCCAATTTCCCCCATTTTTTTTATAATTTTCTAAAATCTCTTTTGTCGGCGCAAGTTCTAAGCAATGAACGTAATCAATTTTACCAATAACTTTTAAAAAATATTCTAAGTCCTTGCGTTTGGCAAAACCTGCTAATTGAGAAGAATTATTTAACCGTGCATCAATCAGTTTCTCGACTCCAGCATTTATTAAAGTTTCAAAGAAATGCTGCGCGGTCTTTTTTGTAAAACCAATTGTAAATAATTTAATCTTTGATTTCATCTTTATTTCTAGTTTTTTTTAATCACTTTTTTATAAGCAATTTCATCACTTTGTTTTTGATAAGCCACTTCTAAATCAAGAGTTTTGACAGGTTCTAAAAGCGTTTGAGTAAACAAGGATAACTGAACGACTTTTTGCCGATCAATCGCCCAATTATATTTCTCTAATAATCGCTGTTCTAATTGGGCTTGAGATTCTAACTCACCCTGTGGTAGAATATGATAAATTGGTAAGTTATATCGTTTTAAATAATGACAGACTAAGATCGTTCGATGACAGGTGATTGGATCTTTCTCAGCACACATTAAAGCGATGCGATGGTTTTTTTTAATTCCAGTTAAAATTCGTTGAATACCAACAGAAAATAAATCGGTTTTTGCAATTCGTTCATACAATGCTTTTCCTGTACTATCATAACAGCCTAAATTATCCGGTCTAGCACCTAACTCTCGACCTAAAAACGCATAATAAATTTGAGATTGCTTTAACACCTTTGCAAGCGCAGATTGATTAAAATGGGGAAGATAACGACTGTAAGGATGCGATCGCACATCTGCAACTGCTGTAATTTGATGTTGGTTTAATAAATCGATAAAACATTTAATACTATGGTTAGAATGACCAATTGTAAATAATTCCATTATTAAACTATGATTCAGTAGCAAATAATTCCCACTCAAAAAATTCCACTCTCTCAATATGAAAGTAGAAAAGGAACCAGGCGTGATAAAATCTTGAATGGTGGGTTATGGCACTGATTAAAAGTGATGAGTTTTTCTTGAACACTAATAGAGTACCCAACTCACCGACAAAGTATAAACTTTTTTGATTATCCTCCGTCTTTCTAATTTACGAAGAGGTATCAGTTGGGGAAGTATCCCGTTTTTGCCAGCGTTGAATCAAAATCTGTACCATTAACGCCAATAAACCGACAGCCGCAATGGTAAATATTCCGGTTGCTAAGGCACACATTCCTATCACTAAAGTTCTCACCGCCGAGGCAATTTGCATCGCATATTGATTACCGGATCGAATCGGAGTTTCTGCTAAAGTTTGGGCAACCGAAGAGGTTAATAAATATAGCGCCACCGCAAACCCACTAGAAATAAAAGCCCCGGTTAAACAGCGGAACGGACTCGCTTTAGTTATGTCAGTAATTGAGGTTGAATTGGTGTTATTTTGGTCAGTCATTTTTATCCTTTTTAATACTATGCTAAAGTAATTCCAGTGGAAATAAATTTTGCCGTCCAAAAACCTAAATTCGGGTCAGCAATTTGTTGTTTAACAGCTTTCATTACGGTTAATGCTTGTTCTTGGGACTCGGTTAAAGCAAACACGGTTGGCCCAGAACCTGACATCATTGTCCCCAGTACATTTTGACGGGCAAAAGCTTCTCGTAATTGTAGAATTTGAGGATATTCCGGTAACGCTACTTTTTCTAAATCATTGTGTAACAGTTTACCGATTTTTTCCCCTTGATCGTGCATAATTGCTGATACAATCGGCCCGGAATGAACCCGTTGTTGCCGACTTTGCAAATCTTGTGCAAGAGACACATAAGTACTGCTAAATTGCTGACGATAGGTTTTATAAGCCCAGGGAGTTGAGATAGAAAGATTATTATATTTTGCCAAAACGACATGAAAATGATCTAAATTTTTTAAGGGTGATAAAACTTCCCCGCGACCCGTTGCTAAAGCTGTTCCCCCACGAATGCAGAAGGGAATATCTGAACCAATTTGCGCCCCTAATTCCTGTAATTCTATCTTTGTTAATCCCAATTCCCACAATAAGTCTAACCCCACCAATACCGCCGCCGCATTGCTTGATCCTCCGGCTAAACCCGCTGCAACAGGGACTTGTTTATCAATAATGATTTCAACCCCACCATATTTTATCATCGCATCGGGGAATTGTTGCGCCATCAACGCCGCTGCCCGATAAGCGAGGTTAGTTTGATCGTTTGGGACTTGAGGATGGTTACAACGCACACTAATCGTATCAATACTGATAGGGTTGAGGGTGACCACATCTGCTAAACTAATACTCTGAAGTACCATCGCCAATTCATGGAAACCATCGGGGCGATCGCCAATAATTTCTAAATATAAATTAATTTTAGCCGGGGCAATTAAAGAATAAGTTCGCATTTCATTTACAAGTTAGACACGGTTTGGGTGGAAATCAGATCGCTCAAAGCCACCCATTGTTTCACTCCCAAATCTTCAGCGCGGGCTTGAGGATTTATATTTAATTGTTCCAGCAATGGGGTCAATTGATCTCGTTCTGCAATACTTTTTAAATTATTTCGTAACATTTTGCGTTTATTGGCAAAGCCGAGTTTCACCAACATTTCCAAATGACGCGGATTTTTTGCGGGTGTCTCAATGGGTTTCGGACGCAAACGAACTACCGCAGAGTCCACTTTAGGCGCGGGATGGAAAGCTTTTGCGGGGACTTCACAGATGAATTCACATTCTGCTAAATATTGAACTCGTACCGATAACGCCCCAAAGATTTTAGCACCAGGTGTGGCACATAAGCGCTCTGCAACTTCTTTTTGTACCAATAATACAATCAATTCATGGGGATTAATCACTGGGTTACTCAGGGTTCCCAACAGCTTTGTTAAAATCGGCCCGGTAATATTATAGGGGATATTGGCAACGACTTTATTAATCGGTTTGAATTTAGGAAAATCTTTGAGTAAATTATCTAAGTCTATTTCTAGAAAATCTCCTTGTAGCAATAAAAAATTCTCTTTATTTCCCAGTTTCTTCACTAACCGTTTACATAAATCTCGATCAATTTCAACCCCCACAACGGTTTCGGTATAATTTAACAAATCGTGGGTTAAAATAGCTGTCCCTGGGCCGATTTCTAAAATTTTGTCGGTGGCTGATAACTCTGCTGCTTTGATGATTTGATTGAGGGCGGTTGGACTGCGTAGCCAGTGTTGGGCAAATTGTTTACGGGGATGAGGCATTGGGTTTATTTTTATGAAGTTATTTAATTTACAGGAAAATCGTCGGGCATTCTTGTAGACAAGATTAAAGATACAATACAGGAGTCCCTAGCAGTGCAGTTTGACATTCGTTACAAACCTGCCTTTGCCACCATTTTCATCACTTTAAATCCGGGTGAAAAAATCACCGCAGAAGCGGGAGGAATGGTGAGTATGGATGCTGATTTATCCGTCAAAACCACATTGTCCGGGGGATTGTTTTCGGGTTTCCTCAAAAAGTTTTTTGGAGGAGAATCATTATTTGTTAATACATTTATCAATAACACCAACATTCCTCGACAGCTTGTTTTGTCTCAATCGACTCCCGGAGATATTGTAGCAGTTGAGTTGTCGGGGAAACAGCAATTCTGCTTTCAACCGGGAGCTTATATTGCTAGTACACCTGATGTCAAGCTGGGTGTGGGATGGGCGGGTTTTAGTAGTGGGTTTGCCGGGGAAGGATTATTTAAGCTGAGAGTTAAAGGTAAAGGAACTGTTTTTTTTGGGGGTTATGGTGGCATTAGTCAGCAATATATAACTCAAGATTTAATTGTGGATAATGGTCATTTAGTGGCTTATCAAGACGGGATTAAAATGGGTATCGGTTTAGCGGGGGGTTTATTCGGTTCGATGACTTCTGGGGAAGGATTTATTAATAAACTCAAAGGAAAAGGTGTGATTTATTTACAGTCCCGTAGTACCGATGGATTAGTTAAGTTTTTAAGTCCGAAATGTCGTTAAAAATTATCCTAATTTAAGTGAGATGGAAATTCAAATTTTACAACAACCCGATAATGCAGTCGCTCATATTACACTGGCTGCTAGGGAAGAATTAATCGCTGAAGCGGGGGCAATGATTGCCATGAGTGAATTCATTAATACTAGCACCACGTTACGTCAAGGAAAAGGAGGCGGAGTCTTTGGCGGATTAAAAAGAATGGTTGCCGGAGAATCACTTTTTCTGAGTGTTTTTCGTTCTCCTACTGCGAATGGGGAAGTGTTTTTAGCACCGCAATTAATGGGGGATATTCTGCATTATCCCTTAAGAAAAGATGGATTAGTCGTACAAGCCACTTCTTATTTAGCCAGTAGTGAAAATATTGAAATTGATTTAGGGTTTCAAGGATTTAAATCATTATTTTCTGGAGAGTCAATATTCTGGTTGGATTTTTCTGGATATGGAGATATTATTATTAGTGCTTTTGGGGGAATTTATGAGATTGATGTCAATGGAGAATATATTGTCGATACGGGTCATATTGTCGCCTTTGAAAAGAGTTTAGAATTTGAAATAACAAAACCGGGTTCAAGTTGGTTCGGGGCATTTTTTGGCAAAGAAGGGCTTGTTTGTCGCTTTCATGGCCGAGGTAAACTTTATTGTCAAACTCATAATCCTACCCGTTTTGCTGAGTTAATAGGGCCGCAATTACCCCCAAGAGAACAGTAGAATGTGTCATCAGTTTTATCTACTCCTTGACTTAACAGTAGAAAATAGTCATCATCTTTATCTATTCATGAACTCAACACAAGTTAAAAAGTATGGTGCTTCCTTATCTGTATCTATTCATGAACTTAATAGGATTTATTATTAGACGCACTCTACAAACTAATAACTAATAACTGTACAGACGTCATATATTACGTCTCTAACAACTAATAACCATGAACGAAATTACTTACGAAATTGAACATTCTCCCTCTTATGCTGCTTTACGATTAGACTTACAACCCGAACAAACAGTGATAGTAGAAGCAGGAGGAATGGCGGCAATGGATACTTGTATTAAAATGAAGTCAAAAATGCGAGGTGGCTTAATCAAAGGTGTGGGAAGAATGGTAAGTGGTGAATCATTATTTTTGAGTGAATTTACCGCCAAAAAAAAATCCGGACAACTGTTTATTTCTCCCGGCGTTACCGGAGATATTCAACATTATTTTTTAAATGGAAATGCCTTAATTATCCAAGCTGCTGGCTTTGTTGCTTCGGGTAAAAACGTAGATTTAGATACACAATTCCAAGGATTTAAAGGCTTTGTTAATGGAGAATCTTTATTCTTTCTCAAAGCGACTGGTATGGGTGATATTTGGTTTAGTTCTTATGGGGCAATTATGGAAATTAATGTCACAGGTGATTATGTTGTCGATACAGGATATATTGTCGCCTTTGAAAATAGCTTAAATTATCAAGTTGAAGTGATTGGTGGATTATCTTTTAATAATCTCAAAACAGGTATGTTGGGCGGTGAAGGATTGGTTTGTCGATTTCGCGGAGAAGGTCGGTTATGGATTCAAACCCGTAATTTATCATCTTTTCTTAATTTCCTCTATCCCTTTCGCCCTGTTAAATCTAACAATAATTAATCAATCATTAACGAATTAATGGGCTACCATGATGATGAATTAAATACCATTGATCTGCCATCTTTGTAAAAATATTAGTTGCCATCGACTCCGCCTGTAGCCGTTTGCGACCCACGACTTGCATCACTTTTTCAACCAAAACAACATAAGCCATATCCCCACTGACTTCGACAGAAATAATCTCAAGATCAATTTCTAAATATTGAGTCCCACGAAAAATCTGTTCCCAAGACTTTTGAATGCTGTCCCATCCGGCTGTCACGTCTCGTCCAGGATGGATACAAAGACTGGCGGTCCCTTTTGACCAAACCGCACTCATGGCCTCAATATCTTTCTTTTCAAAGGCACGATAAAAAGCTTTATTCGCCGCTAAGACAATTTGTGTATCACTCATAAACAAAGACAATCGAGATCTCAATCTCAGCTTAGCAGTTGAGCTAAGAAACCAGCAGAAATCAATAACAATTTACAAAAACATGGTATAAGTGAACATACTCACAACTTCTCACGTTCAATTTTAAAGTTCATCGTGTACAACTTGATTCGCTCCTGCTGCGGTGGTTTATTAATTGCTGTGATAACTGCCACAACTCCTACAGCGGTGTTTGCTGGGGAATTACTCGCCCAAGCCTCTAACCTGTCTAACGAAGCCTTAGATCAGTTATTAGACCAAGGCCGGGAATTCGTAGAAGCTGGAAATCTCGACAAAGCGGTTCAAATTTATATCGAAGCGGCTGGCATTGACCCCAGCAACGCAATGATTTTCTCAGGAATTGCTTATGTGCAAGCATTGCGCGGAGAATATGACCAAGCGGTACAATTTTATCGGGATGCCTTGATTTTAGATCCGCAAAATCCTGATTTTTACTACGGTTTGGGATATAGTTTGGCCATGACGGCCAATTATGCTGAGGCCGCTACTGCTTACAGTCAAGCGATTAATTTACAACAAAGTAACATAGATGCTCATTTGGGACTCGCTGCGGCTTTATTCCGTTTACAAGACTACCCTGGGGCAATTCAAACCTACCAAGGTGTCTTAGCAACTTACCCTGAAAATTGGCAAGCCCACGCCGCTATCGGAATGGCTTACTTGCAACAGAATAATGTCACCCAAGCGTTAGCCTCTTTACAACAAGCCGCAACTCTCGCACCCACTGAAGCCAGTATTCAGATTAAACTCGGGGCAGCCTTACTCAAAAGTGGCGATCAAAATGCTGGAATGGCTGCCTTTAAACAAGCTGCCACTCTTGCCCCTTGGAATGGAGAAATTCAATACCAAATAGGCGAAATTTTTCGGGCAGAAAATAACCCCGAAGCCGCGATGAAAGCTTATCAACAAGCGTTAGCGGTTAAACCCGATTTAATTGAAGTCAATACCGCTATCGGAGAACTTCAGTTTCAGCAAGAAAACTATATTGGGGCAATTGTCAGCTTTCGTAAAGTTGCAGAAAAATTCCCTGATGATCCTTTAGCTCATTTTAACTTAGGTCGCGCTTTGCAAGCCAGAGGCGGACGGGAAAAACAAGCCATTACAGCGTTTAGAAAAGCCCGAGATCTGTATCAAAAACAAGGAGACTCGGAAAAAGTGCGCCAAGCCGAAGCCGCCCTCAAGGAGTTAGAAGACTAAGGCTGCATCTTTCTAGAAGATGATGTTATGCTGCAAACAGAAATTTGGTTTTTGTAGAACAGTTGCGAGGAGTTTGTGATTGCTAAGATGAAATCTCTACGATTACAACAACAGTCTTTCTGGGTATTAACCTTGTTGGTGTGTGGGTTCGTCAGTCCCCCAATGGCGACAGCTTCGTCTGATCCATCACCGACTCAAACCAGCCCTGGAACTATTTTAAGGAATTTACTCGGGCCAAACATTCCCCCACTCAGTGACCCCGAACAATTTTTACCCCTTAACGACCTCTATCAACAGCGAATTGTTTTACGCTTGAGTGAACGTCGGGTTTATCTGTATCGTGGTGAACAAGAAATTGCCAGTTATCCTGTCGCCATTGGTAAGCCGGGATGGGAAACCCCCACAGGTACCTTTGAAGTCACCACCATGATAGAAAATCCCGCTTGGCAAAATCCCTGGACGGGAGAAGTGCGTCCACCGGGGCCAGATAGTGCTTTGGGTTTGCGTTGGATTGGGTTTTGGAGTGATGGCAAAGATGTCATTGGCTTTCATGGTACACCCACCGTTAATTCAATTGGAAAAGCCGCCTCTCACGGTTGTGTACGAATGCGTAATGAGGACGTAGTCGCCTTATTTGAACAAGTAGACATGGGAATGACTGTGGTTGTGGAACCTTAATTTAATTGAATTGTTGGGCATAAAAATAAGCATAGCGATCGCCTTTTTGCAACAGTTCTTTATGGGTCCCCGACTCAATCACATTGCCTTTTTCAATCACTAAAATTCGATCCGCTTGCCGGACAGTAGCAAGGCGATGGGCAATCACAAATACAGTTCGTCCCTGCATTAATCGTTCTAAAGCTTCTTGAACTAAAGCCTCAGATTCAGAATCTAAGGCACTGGTTGCTTCATCTAAAATTAGAATTTTAGGGTCGAGTAATACAGCGCGGGCAATCGCAATTCGTTGTCGTTGTCCGCCGGATAAATTAATCCCTCGTTCCCCAATTAAAGTCTCATAACGATTGGGAAGTTCAGTAATAAATCGGTGTGCATTGGCAATTTTAGCCGCATTTTCTACTTGTTTAATATCATAATAAGCTTGACCAAAGGCAATATTTTGAGCGATTGTCCCCGAGAATAAAATCACCTCTTGCGGTACAATCCCAATCTGTTGCCGTAAACTATTGAGGGTAACCGTTTGAATATCTACGCTATCAATTAAAATCTTGCCCTGTTGAGGATGATAAAATCGGGGTAATAAATTAACTAATGTGGTTTTTCCGGCTCCCGATGCCCCCACTAATGCAATCATTTCTCCCGGCTTGATTTTAAAATTTAACTGTTGTAAAATCGGGCTTCCCGGTTGATAAGCAAAAGAGATCTTACGATATTCAACTTCTCCTTTTACAGGTGGTAAATCCTTTGCATCGGGCTGTTCTATAATTTCAGGAGAATAAGATAATAATTCAATTAGGCGATCGCAAGACGCTTCCCCTTGTTTAAATTCACTATAATTACTCGTCGTCAGAGAAATCGGATCAATTAATAACGCCACTGCCGTTACATAACTAATAAATTCAGTCCCAGTTAAATTCCCTTGAGAAATTTGCCATCCACCCAATAGAAATAATACAATCACACTCATGGCTTCTAAAAAGCCAACCACAACAAATTGTAAGGCTTTTGCTTGTTCGGTGCGATATTTTGCCCGTCTATTTTGTTCGGCTTCCAGGGTAAAACGAGAAATTTCATAATCTTGGGCAGAAAAAGCTTTGACTAAGCGAATTCCGGCTAAGACTTCTGTCAGTAATGCCGATAAATTAGAAATCCGAGTTTGACTTTGACGACTATAATTTAACAGTTTTTCCCCAAACCAACCAATCAATAATGCCATCAACGGCGCAATAATTAACGCAGCAGTGGTTAATTGCCAATTGAGATAAATCATATATCCCAACACCACAATCAGTTGTAAAATACAAGGAATAAACTGATGGAAGAATTTATAAATCACTTCCCCGACTCGATCAATATCTTCGGTTAAGCGATAAGATAAATCTCCTGTTTTTGCCGTTTCAAAATAGCTGACACTGAGGCGATGGAGATGGGTATAAATGTGTTTTCGTAAGTTTAGGGCAATAGTTAATGCCGCTTTTGCCATCAGGGTATCCTGACCATATTGCACCGTTCCCCGCACTAAAAAAATAATAGCAGTAACTCCGGCTAATTGGGCGATCGCCGCCACATTTCCGGACCCAATATAACGGGCAATATTCCCCACCAATGCCGCCAATAACGGCCAAAAAATTGTAAAAATTAGCGTGCAACCTAAAGCCTTAGCAATGGTTTGCCACTGAGGAGAAATAAACGGCAATAGTTGCCAATAGCTAGAACGAGATTTCACAGCCGCGATCGCCAATAAGTATGATGATTGGAATTAATCGGATTTTACCATTGTGCCAATCCAGTTTAAATAAGCAGTTGATCCCGCTACAATTGGAATAGCAATAATTTCAGGTATTTCGTAAGAATGAAGTGATAAAATTTTGGCTTCTAACTTGTCAAATTGATTGAGATCTGTTTTAATCATTAACTGCCATTCTTCATCTGAGCAGATTTCCTCATTCCAAGTATAGACCGAATAAATCGGGGTGAAACTCACACAAGCAGCTAATTTGGATTGAATTAAAGCAGTTGCAATGGCTTCAGCCTCCTCACGAGAACTAGCAGTCACTAAAACCACACCATAACCAGTTGTCATAGAGTTGTGAAGATTAATTTAAACTGTATTCATTCGGCTGCCAACTATGACGAGAAAAAGTAGACCGACGTTCTAAATCCCGCTTCATGGTTTCTGATACAATTGCGTTCTGTAAGTTGGCTCCTTCTAGCTGAGTTCCCCAAAAACTTGACTCTCTTATATCAGCGTTTGCCAAATTTGCATAAGATAATTGAGCAAAATTCAAATTAGCTTTAACTAAATAAGCGTATTCTAAGTTAGCTCCTTTGAGGATAGCATCAGCCAGGCGCGCAGCATGCATTTGAGCCTGACTCAAATTGGTACCGGTTAAGTTTGCTCCCACTAAGTTTGCACAATTGAGCCGAGCATTACTAAAGTTCAAACCATCAAGATCAGCCCGACTTAAATTTACTCCATTGAGATAAGCCTGACGAAAATTTGCTCCGGTTAAAGTCGCATTATCTAACTTAGCCCCACTCAATTTAGCGCTATAAAGATTCGCCCATTTTAGATTAACATTCGTCAAATCTGCGCTGCGTAAGTTGGCTTCTGTCAAATCACTACCGCACAAATTGGCTTTAACTAAGTTTGAGCCGCGTAAGTTCGTGCCCAGCAGTTTCGTCCCACTCATTTGAGCATCTTTCAAGGTTGACTTAACCAGGAATGCCCCAGATAAATTGACTTTAGTGAGGTTTGCATTCACCAGTTGGGTTTCATTCATCTTCGCAAAGCTGAGGTTTGCCCGATGTAATATTGCACCATCTAACCGGGACTTAATTAAGAAAGCGCGGGATAAGTTTGCCCCTGTCAGATTGGCTTGAGACAGGTTGACACCCATCAAAATCACTCGCCTTAAGTCTGCCCCTTCTAAATCAACTCCGGTAAAGTCTGTTTCTCCCTGCTCGTAATAATGCAGTAATTGACTGACTTTCATACAAGGTCTAAATACAAATATTGTATTGCTCTATTTTAAACCCGAATCCTTAACAAAATATTTATACTTTTGTGTACATTACTTGTCTGTGACGGATATTTTCCCAAAAGATACTGAATAACCCCTCTTTTTGTGATTTCTCACAGCGATGATGGAATTCTCCAAATCGGGAATTGATGGCCCAAAATCAACTCAGATCCCAACCCAACCCGAAGCAGCGGATCAGTCCTACCCCAACTTTAAGGACCCGTTTTCTCTGTAGTCTCACCTATTCTGGGGGCTGCTGCCTTCGCTCTATCCAGGTTTGAGCTAAAAATAGACAAAAAAGTGGGTAATTGCAAAAGACCTCTTGCAATCCCCATTGCTGGCTGTAATAATTAAAACAGAAAGGCACATTACGAGGGTTTCAAGGAGCTGGAAGTTATGTGTTTATGGGAGCACAAATCTTCCAGCTTTTTTATTTCTTAAAAGGACAAAACTTGAACCTTTGAGTATGTCAACTAGATTGATTTAGCTTGTTGATTAGAGGGTTTCTAACAGGGTCATCTACTACTTTCTATCTAGGTGCATCTTTTATCTACACCTTTCACAGGTTATACCAGAAAATAAAATTAACCATTAAGCAAACTGAATTTAGATAGTCAGATCGCCATTGAGCTTAACTACATTATAGAACATACCATCTCTATTAAAACATAGGTTTTTCACTTCAGCCAATTTTTAATCCCAACTTTAACTAACGTTCTTCGTTCATTATAACAGTTATATGACTTGTTATAAGCATTAACTAAATAATTAATTTTTAATATCGCTTCAATCTCTGACTCCTTAAGCGATTGCAGCTTTGAGCTGAGTACAAAATTCGGCGATCGCATCTAACCCGGCTTGAGGTGTGCCTTCGGCTAAGCGTTTCACAACTGCACTGCCCACAATTACAGCATCAGCGCCCCATTCTTTCATTTGACGAGCTTGAGCGGGCTGAGAAATCCCAAATCCCACCCCAATGGGTTTATCGGAGGTGGAGCGCATTTGTTGTAATAAATCTTGTACCCCAGTCTGCACTTGAGTCCGCATTCCGGTTACACCCGTCACACTCACCAGATAAATAAAGCCTTGAGACTGAGAGGCGATCGCCTCAATACGCTCCCTCGGGCTTGTCGGAGCCACTAATAAGGTGACCTCAATCCCCATTTCTTGAGCGGGTTGAAGTAAAGTATGGGCTTCTTCGAGAGGTAAATCTGGCACGACTAACCCTCTAGCGCCTGCTGCATAAATTTGCTGTAAAAACGGTTTAATTCCCCGATGTAAAATCGGATTGTAATAAGTAAATAAAATGACGGGTGCTTTTAACTTAGGAGAAACCGACTGCAACATCTCCATAACGCCATCAAAATTAGTCCCCCGCTGTAAAGCTCGAGTGGCGGCTGCTTGAATCACCGGGCCATCAGCTAACGGATCAGAATAAGGCACCCCTAACTCAATTATGTCTGCCCCATTTTGATCCAATACTTGCAAAGCTTGAGCCGTGGTCTCTAAGTCGGGGTCTCCGGCTGTAATAAATGGAATTAACGCACACCGACGCTGTCCATCAGCCGTTTTCAGGGCAGTAAAACATTCAGAAACAGAAATCATGAGCCAATATGTTCAAAAATTAAGGGATTATTCAATAGATGAGTTTTCCGGTTGAGACGCAGAGGGTGGCTCGCGAAGAGGTAACTTTTGCTTTTCGATTTCAACTTCTGCTTGTAGTTGAGCTAGCTCTTGCGGGCTCATCGCATCGAGTCGTTTTTGCAGCACTGCATCTTCATAGTCTTTTAGTTGTTGGTTATAGGTCATATTCTGAGTCACTGCTCGTAGCAGATACGTCAGCAGCCAACCCACAACCCCAGCAACTAAAATCACCTGACTCCATATCCCGGCATCTGTGGCATCAAAACCCAACTGGACAAAGCCGAGGTAGATTATTCCTCCTGCCACAAAAATACCCAGACCAATTCCAATTACATCAATGCGTCGCATTAGCTTTCAATTGAGCGAGGTTTAGGACGGAAGTTGAGGAAGGGAGCCAATACAATCATACCGGGTAGGAAAAAGAACACCATAAAATACATAAAGGCACGTTCAAAAGAACTGGCAACATACCAACGGCTATTGAGGTAAGCATAAAGTAAACCGGGTACAACCAGCAGATAAGCTCCAGCTAAGACAACATAGAGAGCTAGAGTAATAATTGTCGGAGTAGTTAATGAGATACTCGGCATATGGCTCAGTAGAACGGTTATAGCAATAATGAATTCATCTTCACCATTATTGCACTCATTGGTTCTAATTGAGTAGGGTCGATATGGCAGTACAAGATGAGTTTAGGATATCTCGGATTGTCTATTAGAGATGTAGGGTGTAGGGTGTAGTCAAAGTGCCTCACCTGAGAACGTTGTGGTTCTATTGTCTGTTATTCTCCCAATTTAAACCTATTAAAACATTACAGACTCTATCTAGAACAATATCTGATAATTTGTGATTATACATCTATGGCCCGCTCTAACTGATGGCGAACTAAAAACACAATAAAGATATTTAATTCAGTCGGAAGTTATTCGATAAATAATATAAAAATGAAATCAGGAATCATTCTCTTTTGAATCGAATGGTTGATTTTGAATTCCCCATTGATGCATTTGTAAAATAATAGGTTTTAAGCTTTCCCCCAGAGGGGTTAATGAATATTCTACCCGAGGTGGAACTTCAGCATAAACTTCTCGATGGATAATCTGATCGGCAACGAGTTCTCTCAACTGTTGAGTTAGCACTTTCTGAGTGATTCCGGTTAAAGCTCTCTGTAATTGATTAAACCGCTTCAGGCCTGTAAACAGTTCTCGTAAAATCAAGACTTTCCATCGTCCTGTAATCAGTTGTAGCGTTTCTTGAGCCGGGCAACTTTGTTTATGAAAATTATGGGGAGAAACAGACATAGTTACTTTTAGGATACTAGCTTACATTAAAGTGCGTACTTCCCATTTTACTACAGTTTAATTTAAACTAAAAATAGGATAAAACACTCAATAATATTGAGGAAAAAAGTTATGATTAACGTTAGAAAATCAACAGAAAGAGGACGAGCAAACTTTGGCTGGTTGGATAGTCATCATACTTTTTCTTTCGGTCAATATTACGATCCCAATCACATGGGGTTTAGCACACTTCGGGTGATAAATGAAGACCAAGTCAGTCCGGGGGCTGGATTTGGTACTCATGGTCACCGAGATATGGAAATTATTACTTATGTCCTTGAAGGAGCGCTAGAACATAAAGATAGCATTGGCACAGGCTCAATTATTCGTCCGGGTGAAGTCCAACGAATGAGCGCGGGGACGGGTATTCTCCATAGTGAATTTAACCATTCCAGCACGAGTCCGGTTCACCTTCTGCAAATTTGGCTACTGCCAGAGACAAAAGGAATAACCCCCAGTTATGAACAACTTCAAACTCATCTGAGTCAAACACCCGGTAAACTGAGACTGATTGCCTCCCCATCAGGCAAAGATGGAACACTGACAGTTCATCAAGATGTCAATTTATACGCCGCAGTCTTGCAAAAAGGCGATGGCATCCGTCATACTTTCAGTACAGATCGTCAAGGTTGGTTACAAGTCGCTCGTGGAGAGGTGACCCTCAATCAAACCCCCCTACAAGCAGGAGATGGAGCGGCTATAAGTCATGAATCTAATTTAGAGCTAACCGCAACCCAGGATGCAGAAATTCTGTTGTTCGATTTAGCATAGCGCCTCATTTGTGATTACTAGGACATCGGGAGACAAGCTAATTGATTAGCGATTACTTTTTTCTTCCTGTGTCCTACTTCGACTAATCCCTGTTTTATATAACAATAAATAACAAATCACTGATTCAAAGGTGACCGTTTCCCCGTAAACTCATAGAATATTGTAAAGATGTTGTAACCTGTCTTCGTTAATCCTGATTTAATTGATATCGCTATGGCTATTGGCTATCTTGCTCTGGTGCTTCACGCCCATCTCCCTTTTGTTCGACATCCTGAAAGTGACTATGTTTTAGAAGAAGAATGGTTATATGAAGCCATCATCGAAACTTATGTCCCTTTAATCAGAATGTTTGAGGGGTTAAAGCGAGATGGGGTTGAATTTAAATTAACCATGAGTCTGACACCCCCGTTGGTGTCAATGTTGCGTGACCCATTGCTGCAAGAACGGTTTGAACATCACCTCAACCAACTGCAAGAACTCGCAGAGAAAGAAATTGAACGTCATCGCAATAATGCTCATCTGCGTTATCTAGCAGAACATTATTACAACGAATGCGAAACCGTTCGACAAACCTGGAGACAATATCAAGCAGATTTAATCACGGCTTTTAAGCAGTTTCAAGATAGCAATAATCTAGAAATCATTACCTGTGGTGCGACTCACGGTTATTTTCCGTTAATGGAAATGTACCCAGAGGCGGTATGGGCGCAGATTAAGGTTGCTTGTGAACATTACGAAGACAATTTTGGTCGTCCTCCTAAAGGCATTTGGTTACCCGAATGCGGCTATTATAACGGCGTAGAACGAATGGTAGCTGATGCGGGGTTACGCTACTTCCTCAGTGATGGTCATGGTGTGCTTTATGCCCGTCCTCGGCCCCGGTTTGGCACTTATGCGCCCCTGTTTACTGAAACGGGAGTTGCTGTGTTTGCGCGAGACCATGAGTCCTCTCAACAGGTGTGGTCTTCTGAATTGGGTTACCCCGGTGCGCCGGAATATCGAGAATTTTATAAAGACTTGGGTTGGGAAGCCGAATACGAATATATTAAGCCCTACATCATGCCGGATGGTCAGCGCAAAAATACAGGGATAAAATATTATAAAATTACAGGCCGAGGCTTAGGACTGAGCGAAAAAGAACTTTATGACCCCTATTGGGCAAAAGAGAAAGCCGCAGAACACGCAGCCAACTTCTTGTCCAACCGAGAACAGCAAGTTGAGCATCTCTACAGTATTATGCAGCAACCCCCCATTATCGTCTCTCCCTATGACGCTGAATTATTTGGTCATTGGTGGTACGAGGGGCCGTTATTTTTAGATTTCTTGTTCCGCAAAACTTGGTTTGACCAAGATGTTTATGGCATGACCCATCTGGCAGACTATTTACAGGAACATACCACCCATCAAGTCAGTAAACCAGCCCAGTCTAGTTGGGGTTACAAAGGATTTCATGAATACTGGCTCAATCATACCAACAGTTGGATTTATCCCCATCTGCATAAAGCAGTTGAACGAATGACAAAAATGGCTTGCCGCGAAACAGCCGATGAATTGGAACGTCGCGCCCTCAACCAAGCAGCGCGGGAATTATTACTTGCTCAATCTTCTGACTGGGCGTTTATTATGAGTACTGGAACAATGGTTCCTTATGCAGTCCGACGAACTCGTTCTCATTTGATGCGGTTTAACAAGATTTATGAAGACCTCAAAATTGGTAAAGTTGACTCGGGTTGGTTAGAAAAGGTTGAAACTATTGATAATATTTTCCCCAATATTGATTATCAGGTGTATCGACCGATGACATTGCAAAATACCTAGGGAAGACAAAAACACAAAGTAAATTTAACACTTTAAAAGTTGAGATGATTGAACAAAAATCCTGCCTCAACCACTCTAAACCCATCACATCTATTCCAGAAATCCGGTGCGTCATTAGTCTAAAGTTAGGTTTTTTCTGATTAATCAAATCTATCTATTGTTGATGACGGGTATAAGTCAGCACCACAAGATCACAATCTAGGATGGCGCAACTCGGCTGTACTCTAGATACAATCAGGTTATTTATCCTCATAGCTTAAAATTAACGAATATGACATCTAGCAGCTCATCTTTAGATTCTAATCGACTTCGACAATGGCTGACCTTTATTTCGATTATTACCGCATTTGTTGTCAATGTAGCCTCTAATTTTACTCCCCTTAATGGTTTAACAATTGGAGAAATTTCTAATACTTTATTCAGTGAAGTCAAGGTCATACCAGCTAATTACGCCTTTGCCATTTGGGGCTTAATTTATTTGGGTTTATTTAGCTTTGCTTTTTATCAACTTCAAACCTCACAACGACAAAACCCTCGATTAAAAAAGATAGGTTATTCACTCGTTTGGGCGAGTTTAGCACAAATTGTTTGGGTAATTGTCTTTCTCAATCGAATGTTTGGATTGTCTTTAATTGCAATGGTCGTTATTCTCTTATCACTAATTCAAGCTTATTTAAAACTAAAAAATAACTCAACATCTGTCTCACAAAAAGAGCGGTGGTTTGTTGATACACCGATTAGCATTTATCTCGGCTGGATTAGTGTCGCAACAATTGTCAATGTCGCGTCAGTCTTATACGATTCAGGATGGTCAGGATGGGGAGTTTCTGACTCACTTTGGACAGCTATTCTAATCGTTATTGCGGGTATTATTGGTATGATATTGAGGCTGAAATATCATGAAACTGCTTTTTTACTCGTGTTAATTTGGGCATTTATTGCAATTTCAATTCGTCAAGAAAACCAGCCTTTAATTGTGTGGTCAGCTTTAACTATATCTCTAGTTTTAGCATTAACTGGACTCAGCACTACTCTAACTCAGCGTTATAACTCTTCCTCTTCTACCTCTTCTTAAAGAATATGATTTAAATAAAAATAACGCGAGAATTAATGTCTCCCGCGTTCGTCAGATTAGAGTTATATTCAGGATTGATAAATTAAACCGTTGCGGCCACTTTTTCTGGGCTACCGACTAAACGTTCGTAAGTTGAACGCATTTTCAAGCCGACTAATACTTGGAATAACCCACTACCATTGTTAGAGCCTGGATACTCTTGATGTTCTCGCAACAAATGAGTCAGTTCACCGTAGTATTGAGTTGAAATATTACTCATGTGTCCTTCAACATAGATGATCTCATCTAAGTTCTCAAATTGACCATCAATTTCGAGGACAGAGACTTCATTACCATAGTAATTATCCGGCCCGTAGAACATTTTTAGTCCCGGATAAGAACAAGTGAGTTTCCGACCGCAAGGAGTCCAATGAATTGTTGAACCTTCATCAAACAGATAAGCCGGTTCAAATCCTTCTACACCTTCACGTTGAACCAGGCGAATTCTCAGAATCTTATGCTCTTTATCATCGGGGATGAGGTGTGTGGGTAGAATTTGAATCACAACATCAGCGTGTTGTTTCTGAGGGTCAATATAGGCTTCAAAGTCTGGTTTACGAGCATTAATAGAAGCCAAAACATCCTCATAACGGTGACCTCGTTCTGCCATGTCTCGCTGAATCTTCCAAGCAATTTTAACCTCTTGGCTAATATCAAGATAGACACTGAAGTCAATTAATTCTCTAACCCGCTCATCATGCAGGGGATGTAATCCTTCGATCACAACAATCCGATTCGGGTTAACCTGTTCTGGTGGATCGAGTTCTCCAGTTTCATGATTATAAATCGGCTTCATGATTGACTGACCACTTTTAATCGTTTTGATTTGCTCGTACATCAAATCAAAGTTGTTAGCCCTGGGGTCAAGGGCTGTAATTCCTGTTTCTTTGCGCTGCTTACGGTCGAGACTGTGGTAATCATCTAAACAGATTACCGTCACAAAATCTTCACCAAAAATATCTGTTATCCGACGTAAAAATGTAGATTTTCCGCATCCGGAATCTCCAGCTACACCAATTAATACCACGCGATCTGGCTGACTTACCATAGGTTCCCTCTAAGATGACGAAAACTGTTTACAAGCTCAAATTTTAAATATGATTGAGCATTAAGAATGTGACCCATGTCAGCGACAGTATATTGATCTCAATATCCGAAGATGGAATACATACCCAAATCAGGATCTGAGCTATCTTTTAACTGACAGATGGCCTCAAAATTTATAAGCTAAGTATTTTATACTAACCTTTGCTTTAGATTTTACCAGAAGGGGATCATCCCTACAAGGTATCATTAGAGGAAATTTACGACTTGAATTGAAATGGCATCATCTCAAATTTGTGTATTGCTGATAGAACTGAATACTACAATTAAGAATAACTAATATTTGATATAATTATTTCTCATCTATTATCTCAGACCAACCCCAGCAGTTACGGAGAATAGCAGAAGTTAATTCATTGGGCTGCAATATTCTCCGTTTTGAGGCGGCAATATTGAATCTGATACTCAATCTCAGCGATAAAATCCACTCAACCACAGAGATTAACGTTTTGCCTTTTCAGATGAAATCGCTAACTTTTGGCGATGTTCTATAGGTTGGGAAACAGAGTCACCATAGAAACAACTAAACTGCCAAAAACTCCGCCAAAATTTTAATGCAGACCCGCTCAAATAGTAGGGATAATTTACTTCATCTGGTTGTATAATAGATGTTATTTTAGCGTAATAATAATTTTGTATTTTCCACATAATACCTCCTGTTTAAATTGTTAAATCAGCCATGTCAACTATCGGTTATAACGATCTTCGAGCCAAGCGCGCATCTCAGATTCAGATAATCCCTTAACCCGACAACCACTTACGGGATCATAAGCATTCCAGCATTTATATTCCGGGTGTTGGGTCTGCCAAACCCGAGGCGGTTGCAGGGTTGAAAATTGAAATAATCGCTGAAAAAATTGAGAGAACTGAATTCGGACACGGTCAAAACGTCGAGGTGTTTTATGAGATTTTCCCCATAGTTTTTCTAACTGTTGACTTTGAGAAATAGTTGTTAAATTCTCCATTAAATTTCTCCTGCTGATGAGGCTTAGATAATCAGTTTTAAGCTGATAAAAATAATGTATCCTTAAGGAGACCTATCAATCAACGGATGCTATCTATCATATGTATCGATACCATCGATATAATTGAGATTAATTTCAATACAGGGATACCGGATGATGAATCTTCAACGGTTAAAACTCTCTCAACTGCGGGCACTTGTTGCTGTGGCAGATTATAGTAATTTTAGTGAAGCAGCTTTGATACTGGGCTTATCTCAGTCCACAGTTAGCCATGCGATCGCCAGCCTCGAAACTGAACTCGGTGTCATTTTACTCAATCGCGGGCGTTATGGAGCCAATCTCACCCCGGTCGGTGAACGAATTGTGGCTCATGTCCGTCAGGTACAAAACTTAGTTGAACAAATAGGAGTCGAGGCAAACCGAGAAAAAGGACTGCAAGGTGGAGAAATTCGGATCGCTTCGTTTCGTAGTATTGCCACTCATATTTTACCCACTGTGATTGCCCGTTTACATCGCCATTATCCTAATGTACAAGTGATTTTAACGGAAATGGACGATCTGCCAGAAATTGAGCAAGCCTTGCGCGGGGGTGATGCAGATATTTGCTTTACTTACCTTCCCGCCGCTAAAGACTTTGAAACTTGGGAAATTATACGTGATGACTATATTGCTGTTTTTCCAGCCACTCATTCAACCGATCAAACTCAATTAACGTGGCAAGAATTAGCAACACAGCCTTTAATCCTATCAACTGTTGGTTGCTGTGCTAATTTAATTTATAAATACCTCAAAACTGCCCCATCTCCTGTGAATGTGGCTTATCAAGTTCGTCAGGATTCTACAATTATCAGTATGGTGATGCAAGGATTGGGTGTGGGGATTTTACCCCGTTTAGCTGCCGAACCCCTACCCGAAACAGCGATTATCCGGCAGTTACCGTCTCATCTAGAACGAGTGATTGGGGTAGCGATCCTAAAAGATAAAATTTATTCTCCTGCTGTATTTGCCTTCCTAGATGCGTTAAGACAAGTCGGGCAATTTCAGCAACCGCAAGCGAGTTCAGTCTGATGATGGAAATGTTCAAAAAAACTGACAGCATGATTCAATCACAGATTACTCGCAAATCTTACAACTTATGACTGATCTTATTGTATCTTGGAAATCAACAGTAGGGTGGTGAGAAGGGTTGAAATCGTCCGGGGTGATTGGAAATTGATCAACATCAGGGTGAATATTACCGTCTCATTCTTAACCGACTGCAGACAATTCAGTTACAACTTGAACACGACCTCGTAAGATAGAACGTAGTAAACGATCAATACAACCACGCTCTTCTTCACTCAGGGACTCATCAAGAATTGCAGCCATCAGTCCATAACGATCTGCTTGAGTCAGGCTATGGCGATCGCTGACAGAAACCATAAGTTCGTTGATTGCACCAGGAATAAGAATAGCATTAGCTTGAAGCATGAAATGATTTTTAACTCTACTCTTTAATCATCTCTGATTTATGCAATATCAACCGTGATTGACTACAGTGATTTTAAGTGATGATACGGAGACAATTTGGTGACGGGTTTCACCCCTGATTTGTGATATCAATCATACTCAAGATGGGTTCTAGCTGTGATGAGGGTTACACAGCTTTATACATCACAGTTCTATTTTCGTTGATTAAAAGATTCTGTCCAGGCAACAGGGTACTCGTTGACAACCGGAGTTATTTCACGAATATAGACTTCTTCTTTACCGTCTGATGTTGTACGGGTAATTTTTTCTACCTGAAATGATTTAACCTCTGGTTTTTCCGGTGGTTTTTTCTTGGGTTCGGGTGGCTTGGGTTCTTTGTGTGAGACGGCTGCCAGCAATGCCCCGGCGATCAGTAAAATTAGGACTTCCATATTAAGTAACTTTTGGTGAATGAACACAAACGGCTATGCATGAGAAAATATTATTTCTCAAAAGTAAATTACAGTTTGTTTGGACAATAGCACAGAAAGATGACCCGAATTTGATGAGAGTGGCATCACGACTTGAACTGTGAACTGAGAAAGGTAATGCTCTCCGATACTATTATATCCCAGGTTTTCTTAATGTCTACTATCGTCTCAAAACTAATATTGATGCTTGTAAAATTAGCAAGTATTCTCTGTCATTTTTCCTAATTTAATGATAATAAAATGAGTAAAGTATCAGTTATGCTTCATTAATTATTGTCTATTTATATATAAAATAGCTCTATTTTAGAGTGCTATCAATTCAGGGATAAATAAGTAATAAATATAACGTTGTTATAAAAAAATCAACATATTTCTAAAATTCCGTATATTCACGGATCGTTAAAAATTCAGATAAAAAAATATTTAAAATAATCAGGATATAGATATATATCTCTGGTATAACAAATAACTCTATTTTGTGCCTTCTAAAACTCAATAGAGAGTAAAACAGTAGGATTTTGTAGACAAAAAGCTATGGATTTTCTAGAAAATGATTTTACTCAACTATTTTCTATTCAAGAAATACAGCAAGACAGCCCTCTTTTGTTTAGTGGTTCATCCGGCGGTGATTCTCTTTTAGGAAGTGAAAATCCTGATACATTAGTCGGTTTTTCGGGTAATGATACGATCCATGCCTTATCAGAAGATGATTGGTTAATTGGAGATGAAGGTGATGATTGGCTCAGTGGTAATTTAGGTCGAGACACCCTCAATGGAGGAACAGGAAAAGATATATTATATGGCGGAAAAGACAGTGATTTATTGTTGGGAAATGAAGCAGCAGATTGGCTCGCTGGCAACCGTGAATCAGATACCCTTTATGGAGGAGAAGACGATGATTTAATCTATGGCGGCCGAGACAATGATTTGCTGTTTGGAAATCCAGGAGACGATACCCTGTTTGGAGACAAAGGCAGCGATACTCTTAATGGGGGTGGGGGAGTCGATCTATTTGTTTTAAATTTATCTGTAGACAGTGCAGGGGCGGTTGAAACTGACTTTATTACCGATTTTCAGCCGGGTGAAGACTTAATTGATTTTGCCGATAATTCAATTGCTTCTACCTTGGTTTCAGAAAATACAGACGATGGCGATGTTGTTATTCAAATAGAAGCGACTGGAGAAACCGTAGCAGTGATTGAAGATGTTGATACTGATGTGTTTGACAGCAGTAGTTTTGTCGATGGAATAGATTTATTATTTCGGGGGTTACGCAATCTATCCACTGATGATACTGCCACACCTGCCTATCCGGGCTATTTATTCCAGTATCAACCGGGAGGAAACCTCAGCTATGACTCGAATGTAGAATTGTGGCAACAACGAATGCAAGATTTAGGGTTTGAGATCGAGGTTGATGGTTTTTATGGCTTTGGCAGTGCCAGGATAGCGCGGCAATTCCAACAAGCAACCGATCTAAGTGTAGATGGTATTGTGGGGCCAGAAGTTTGGAAAACTGCCTTTGAGGTGACATCGGCAGATCTTGATATCGATGCAGACAACGGCACAGACAATACCCCTTACGATATTGCCGCTATTATTAATTCTCCTGCGGTTGACTATAGTATCGGAATTTATGCAGAAGAATCGATTCCGATTATCTTAAATCAAGTCGAAAAATTTGGTATTACTGACCCGGCACAAGTTGCTTACATTCTGGCAACAGCAGATCATGAATCTCTTCTAGGTAAATATATGGAAGAAATAGCCAGCGGTGATGCTTATGAATGGCGAAGCGACTTAGGCAATAATCAACCGGGGGACGGACGACGATTTAAAGGCCGGGGGTATGTTCAAATTACAGGACGTGCTAACTATATTGACTGGTCAAACAGACTAAACCTCGATCTGGTGGGTAATCCTGATATCGTTACTAATCCTGATATTGCGGCAACAATTCTAGTTGAAGGAATGCTCGAAGGCACTTTCACCGGACGAAGATTAAGCGACTATATTAATAGTAGTCAGATAGACTTTGTTAATGCCAGAAGAATTATCAATGGGACTGACCGGGCCTCCCGAATTGCTCAAGATGCTGAAAGATACTACGCGGTTTTAACCCGTTAAACAAAGTTCATCAGTCATGGGGAACGGAGAATGAAGAGTTTTGTCATAGTACTGAACTGATTTTGCGTCTAATTCACCTTCCCTTGACGGGCAGCAACGATAGCCAAACATGACAATATCAACCTATCCTCATGACTGCACAACTGAGCGGCATCGCAATATTTTTTAACTAACTCCTGAGTAGCCATGGTTTAGAGTATTCTCCAACTCTGGTAAGATCTACCTTTAGATTGATGCTTTGTGGAATCAAAAATCAATACTATCTAAACTATCGCTGTTTTCATCAATATTTTTTATTCTCTTCTCTGCTAAAAGTGATAGAAATTGAATTGTTGCGAGATAGTTCTTTTGTTTTATGTGGATAACTATTAAAGAATGAGTAAGATTCGTGTCGTTTTAGTCGAAGATCACGACCTCAGTCGAATTGGTTTAGTGGCAGCATTAAAGCAAGTTGATGAGATTGAAGTGGTGGGTAATGCTGCTAATGGCCATCAAGGTTTACAACTGTTGTATAATACAAAACCCGATGTTGCGATTGTTGATATTGGTTTACCAGACATCGATGGGATTGAGTTAACCCAGCAATTTAAGCAATGTTTGGAGAAAGAAGAAACAGCCCATACAAAAATTTTAATCTTAACAATGCATGAGGAAGAGGATTCTGTGTTAGCGGCGTTTGCTGCCGGGGCCGACTCCTATAGCTTGAAAGATGCTAGCTTAGAAACCTTGGTTCAAGCAATACAAGTGACCTCGCAAGGTAATACTTGGATTGATCCTAATATCGCTAGAATTGTGCTGCAGCAAGCTCAACAGACTAATACAACTAGGGCAAAAGTTTCCTCTTCTTCTGAGGCGGTATCTTATCAAGATCCAGAACCCGAAACTGTTCAAATTAAATCCGCACAACCAGATGTTCAGCAACTAGTCGAAACCTATCCTCTGACCGAACGGGAATTAGAAGTCTTAGAATTGATTGTTGCTGGGTGCAGTAATGCTGAAATTGCTGAACGACTTTATGTAACTGTCGGAACAGTTAAGACTCATGTTCGTAACATTTTAAACAAACTTTGTGTTGATGATCGAACTCAGGCAGCAGTACGAGCGTTACGTTCAGGGATTGTGGGATAATACTCTCAAATATTTCAGCTCTTAAAACATCAAAATCAATAAAAAACAGCGATAAAAATACTCTAGAGTAATCTAAAGTTAGATGGATTTGAAGACAAACAAGTGAAATGACAGCTTATAATCCATTTGCTAATTGATGCATCCTTGATAATTTTTATTTTATTTACTAATACAAATCCATCCATTAAACTGACGAAAATTATAGTATCAAAGCTGGGAGAAGACGACAAAAAATTAGAGGAATTCAATCTTTAGATATAAATGAAATTTATTTAAGTCAGACGCTTGAGTACAGGACACCAGGTTACTAAAAAGAATACGAAGTTTGTTTTGTTGTTCGAGTTTGGTATAGTATTGAATCCAGTTGAGAAGATTATCAGCAGAGTCAACTAAACGTAGATCTTGTTGCATTGGATTGTCCTCTAAATCGTTTCTGTTCCTTACAATTTCTATCATCCTTGATTTAACAGAATAATGAAGTGATTGAGAATCCCTTAGACTGTGAAGATTGTCCCTATTTTGAGCGATCTCAATACTGTTATATCGTGATTTAGGGTTCAAATGTCTGTGATAAAAATCACAATTCGTAGAATGGGGTCAGGAGTATGTAGAGAGGTTGCATGCAACGCCTGTACGCGAGTAGGAAGCAGGGAGGACAAGGGAGAGAAGAGAGATCAAGGAGGGGAGAGGGGGAGAGGGGGAGAGGGGAGACTGGGAGAGGGGGAGGACAAGGGAGAGAAGAGAGATCAACTGTTGCTTGTTGCCCGTTACATTCTTCATAATTCATAACTCATAATTCATAATTCATAATTCATAATTCAGTACAATGAGGTTTGCTGTTATTCTGGTGTATTCCCCCAACCATGTCTACCCCGACTACCTGTCCCTTTTCCACCGATGAAATTGCCAACGAAGGCATCAAACCCGAAGAATATCAAGAAATTGTCAACCGTTTAGGCCGACATCCCAATAAAGCCGAACTCGGGATGTTTGGGGTAATGTGGAGTGAACACTGTTGTTATAAAAATTCTCGTCCATTATTAAAGCAATTTCCCACGACTGGAGACCGGATTTTAGTTGGTCCTGGGGAAAATGCCGGGGTTGTAGATTTAGGGGATGGGTTGCAATTGGCGTTTAAAATTGAATCCCATAACCACCCGTCTGCTATTGAACCGTTTCAGGGGGCAGCAACCGGAGTCGGGGGGATTTTACGAGATATTTTTACCATGGGGGCGCGTCCCATTGCGGTTTTGAATGCCTTACGCTTCGGTAACCTGGAAAATAGCCGTACCCGTCAAATCTTTCAAGGGGTTGTCGCGGGTATTTCTCATTATGGTAACTGTTTCGGGGTTCCCACAGTCGGCGGCGAAGTATATTTTGATCCGGCATATTCGGGAAATCCGCTAGTAAATGCCATGGCAATGGGATTGATGGAAACCCCAGAAATTGTCAAATCAGGGGCTTCTGGGATTGGTAACCCAGTATTGTATGTGGGTTCAACCACGGGACGCGATGGTATGGGGGGGGCCAGTTTTGCCAGCGCGGAGTTAAGTGATGAATCGGTTGCTGACCGTCCGGCGGTACAAGTGGGCGATCCGTTTTTAGAAAAATCTCTGGTTGAAGCCTGTTTAGAAGCCTTTAAAACTGGGGCTGTGGTGGCGGCGCAAGATATGGGGGCGGCGGGGATTACTTGTTCAACTGCGGAAATGGCGGCCAATGGGAATGTGGGAATTGAACTCGATTTAGATTTAATTCCGGTACGAGAAACAGGAATGGTTCCTTATGAATATCTGTTGTCAGAGTCCCAGGAACGGATGTTATTTGTGGCTCAGAAGGGCCGGGAAGCGGAGTTAATTGAAATTTTTCATCGTTGGGGGTTACAAGCGGTTGTGGCGGGGACGGTGATTGAGGAACAAATTGTACGAATCTTATTTAAAGGAGAAATAGCCGCCGAAATTCCCGCTACTGCTTTAGCGGATAATACCCCAATTTACAACCGAGAACTATTAACCGAACCGCCTGAATATGCCCAAAAGGCTTGGGAATGGACATCAGATTTATTGCCGCCTTGTACGGCTTCTGGCATTGCGTTTACAGAAGGCTTTCAAACTTGGAATCAGATTTTATTAACGTTGTTGGATACTCCGAGTCTGGCTTCTAAGCGCTGGGTTTATCGTCAATATGACCACCAAGTTCAGAATAATACTCTCGTTTTACCAGGGGATGCAGATGCGGCGGTCATTCGCTTACGTCCGGTTACAGGGGGTAAGCAAGGGGGGCATAAAGGGGTCGCTGCAACGGTTGATTGTAATGCCCGTTATGTTTATCTCAATCCGTTTGAAGGGGCGAAAGCGGTGGTGGCAGAAGCTGCCCGGAATTTAAGCTGTGTGGGGGCTGAACCTATCGCTGTGACGGATAACCTCAATTTTGGTAGTCCAGAAAAACCCGTGGGATATTGGCAACTGGCGGAGGCTTGTCGCGGTTTAGCAGAGGCTTGTGAGGCGTTTTCGACTCCGGTAACGGGGGGGAATGTGTCTCTATATAATGAAACATTGGATAGTGAAGGAAATCCGCAAGCAATTTATCCCACGCCTGTTGTGGGGATGGTGGGGTTAATTGAGCATATTAGCCGCCGTTGTACTCAAGGCTGGAAACAATCTGGGGATATAATTTATCTGTTGGGAATGGCTGATTTTGAACAGACAGAAACGGCGCATTTAAGTTTAGGCGCGTCTGAATATTTAGCCACTATTCACAATACTGTAGCAGGTCAACCGCCTCAGATTGATTATGATTTAGAACAAAAAATACAGGCGGTTTGTCGGCAAGGTATTCAACAAGGTTTGATTCAATCTGCCCATGATTGCGCGGAAGGTGGGTTAGGGATTACATTAGCAGAATGTTGTATTAGTGGTGAAAAAGGGGCAACGATAAACTTTAAATTGGATTTACCGAAACAGTTACGTTGGGATGCTTTATTGTTTGCTGAAGGTGGTGCTAGGATTGTGGTTTCTGTGAATTCTCAACAACAGGAAGTTTGGGAAAAGTATCTGCAAGAACATTTAGGAGAAGCCGGGAATTCTTGGTTTCAATTGGGACAAGTTGAGGATGATTCTGCTTCGTTGAAAGTTCTGGCGGCTGATTCTGTTACTTTACTAGATATTAGTTTAATAGAAATGTGCGATCGCTATTTTAATGCGATTGAACGTCGGTTGTAAAGTTGGGTAAATATTGAACCACAAAGGCACAAAGTACACAAAGGGTTGGTCTTTTAGTGAGTAGGTATTGTGATGATTTCTGTTTGTTTATCTATTTAGTAATCATCGAACCACAAAGGCACAAAGTACACAAAGGGTTTATTTTTTAGTAACTGGGTATTGTGATGATTTCTGTTTTTTTTCCTATTTAGTAATCATCGAACCACAAAGGCACTCTTGACAGAGAGGTATTTTTTTAGTGAATAGGAATTGTGATGATGAATTCTGTTCCTTTTCCTATTTGTGAGTGGCATTTTAATCTGCCGCTATGTTTTTCTTCGACAATTTGTCGGGAAATTGATAAGCCTAAACCTGTGCCTTTGCCGACGGGTTTTGTGGTAAATAAATGTTCAAAGATTTTCTGTTGCACTTCTTCTGACATTCCGAAGCCGTTATCTTTTATT
>JBARZE010000015.1:0-6146 GCA_049649525.1 Microcoleaceae cyanobacterium | reverse complement strand
CAAATTTCAGAGTAGTTTGCTTATCATCATAAATCCTACCCGTTACTATGCAACCTGTTACTTTATACCCCGATTGGCGGTGATGGCAGCGATCGCATGACTGATATGCAGTTTAAATGCATCTTAGATTAGTCAATTACATTGCTAAGTTACATCAAATTCTGATCAAAACAGAAGTCATTAATACAGACTGGGTGACTATTAAGATTATAGATAATGGGTCGGGAATTAGAGAAGATCTTCGCTCCCAGTTTTTTAATCTATTTTTGACAATGAAAGAGATGAGTAAAGGTACGGAATTAGGCCGACCTATTAGTTATGAAATTATTACAAAAAAACAGAGTGGAAAACTTTTGTGCAATTCAGAAATGGGAAAAAGTACAGAGTTTATCATTCAAATTCCTGTGCGATTAAACCTGTTACAAGCTGCATAAGAAGTATTATTTTTATTAAAATTACTGTCATGGATTTTGAGAACGGGAAGTTTTTGTCACAATAAATTGTCATTGGCTGCTAAAATTGTTTGTGCGATCGCCTGCGTTACGCTATAGCCGTATCGTCTTGGAGATTAAAGCATTTCTGTTGAAATAAAATACCGCACCCGCCAAAATCAGATTAAAATATATCAAAATGATACTCACCGACAGTTGGGGACACTGGCAATGTCTTTTGTCTACAGTACAGATGAACTGATTCAAATTTTGAATTATGAGCGCAAAGCCTGTCTGCAGGGAAAACGGCTGAATTTATCAGCAACTCCCTCAGTCGGAAATCCGGTGGTTGATTGTTTTCTTAAACCTGAAGGAATTCAGAAGTTTACCGCTTATCAAGATTTTAAAACAGCAGTTCATCAATACCAAATTCAGCACCAGGTTTCTGGAATTGTTTGGCGAGAGATGACAGTCGCTCAGCACAGTCTCCAATATCCCGCAGTTGACGATCAGTTAATGGCTTTACCGCAGGATATGGATCTGTTGAAATCAGCCAAAGCCGAATTGCTAACATTTTGGTTAACTGTCACCGCTGAGATGGATTTGTATCTCAGTTTCAATGCGGGGAAAGACCATCGACCCATTGAGCCAGAAGCAGTTGAGGCGATCGCCCAACGAACAGAATGGACTTGTATTTGGAAATGGGAAAAAGCGAACTTTCGGGAAATGTTGCTGCAGTTGGGATGGGGACAACCTGGGGAAGCCGCTTATCGCCGGGGATGGCCGAATTCGGGGAGTGAATATATCCACGCCGTTAAACCCGGACAGCGTCCCATCTGTTAAAATTAGCTATTTAGAATTTTGGCAACCCACCGCCTCAGAAATGGAGTTAAACCCGGCTGCATCTAAGCGAGTGAGTAATCCCTCCAAAATGTGTTTCACCATAGCAGGGCCTTCGTAAATCCAGCCTGTATAGGTTTGAATCAGACAAGCCCCGGCGGTGATTTTTTCCCAGGCATCCTCAGCCGTAAAAATGCCCCCAACACCGATAATCGGAAGCTGTCCCTGGGTTTGTTGCCAAATCCAACGAATCACTTCTGTAGAGCGCTGTTTGACAGGTGCCCCGCTAATACCTCCGGCTTCTTCAGTCACGGATTTTCCAGTACGAGAAATAATCGCTGTTGAGAGTCCATCTCGGCCAATGGTGGTGTTGGTGGCAATAATACCTGCAAGTTGATAAGTTTTAGCCAAATCTAGAATATCTGCGATCGCTTCCCATTCCAAATCCGGTGCAATTTTTACCAGTATGGGTTTATTATCTTGATTTTCTGTTTGGATTGCCTCTAAAATTTGTCTAAGTTGAGCTGCATCTTGTAACGAACGAAGTCCGGGTGTATTGGGGGAAGAAACATTAATGACAAAATAATCTCCCCAGCTTTTGAGTTGACGAAAACTCGCCAGATAATCTGCCGCCGCATCCTCTAAGGGAGTAATTTTTGATTTTCCTAAGTTAATTCCAATCGTCAGTGTTAAGGGTTGGGGTTGCTGGGCTAGTTGATGGGCTAATGCTGCTGCCCCTTTATTATTAAAACCCATACGGTTGAGTACGGCTTGATCTTTTGGCAAGCGAAATAGACGGGGAGAAGGGTTACCGGGTTGGGGATGTAGGGTGACGGTACCGAGTTCGGCAAAACCAAAGCCAAAACTATGCCAAATCCCGGCAGCGACTCCATCTTTATCAAACCCAGCCGCTAAACCCAAAGGATTGTGAAAAGGTAACCCCCAGATTGTTTGATTGAGGCGAGTAGGGTTTATACTGAAAGCGGATTTGAGTAGATGTTCTATTTGAGAAACAGGAAATTGGGCTTGGTGTTGTGTCAGCCAACCCAACAGGGAAAGACTTCGCTGATGTGCCCATTCTGGATCGACTTTGAGTCTAGAAAATACAAGTGGCCCGATGGCAGTGCGATAAATATCCAATTCTGTCTCCTATAATAAAGTTGATATTTGATTTATTATGATTCTCTCAGCTTAAGCTGAGCTAAAGCAATCTCTTTAAACTTTGAAAAGGTCAGAAGAATTGGATTTATTTTTAATAATATTTTTAAAAGCATTTAAAACCTTTAGATTATTTATTGTATTCAGGTGGAGTGACTAACAGGTGAAACCTCATGGCTCAAAATCAAACATCTCCGACATCTGAGCAACTCCTATACTCTTTAGGCACTGTCTTACAAACCCTACGAGAACACAATAGTGTTGAAGTTCTGATTGATACTTGTCTGAATTATCTCCAAGCTGAGTTTGACTATCACTTGATTTGGATTGGTTTGTATGATCGATTAGAACATCAATTGTGGGGACAAGGAGGAGTCACCCCCACAGAAGAAACCAACTTACTCAAGCAACGCTTCCCCCTGACTTCTGGGGATTTATTAGAGCAAGTCGTGATTCAACTTCAGCCGTTAAAAATTCCGGACCTACGGGCTGAAAGTCGAGCGAGACAATGGCGTAATATTGCTCAAAGCTATAATATTCAGGGCGCAGTTTTAGTGCCTCTAAAATATCAGGATCGCTGTGTGGGGATTACCCTGTTAGGGTCTCAGCAATGGGGGATTACCCCGAGTCGTACCGAAGAAGAATTACTCTCGATTATTCTTGGAGAATTAGCCGCAGCTTTGCATCGGGTTGAAACAGAATGGTATCGTCAACACGCCAAACGCCCCGATCAACCCATATTTTATCTATTGTCTCAACCGGGACAAGTTAATACTTTAGAACAATTTCTCAGTGCAGTGGTTGAGCAAGTTCATCAATTTATTGAACCGAGTCGAACTTGTATTTATTGGTATTCTCGACAAGGACGTTATTTCTGGCGACGCATTAGTAACGCTCAAAAAATACCAGATTCAAACCGTAACCGCCCCGCTTCTGGAATTACAGCCCAGGAATTTGAGGATTTTTATCATGCTCTTAATGATGAGCAACTCGTTGTCATTGGTGAGGCGTATAGTTCCCTTAATCGAGATATTACTCAACGCATTATGCAAAAGATGCGGGTGCGTTCATTACTGGCGGCTCCGATTCGCTTAAATCAAGAACTACAAGGATTTGTCGCCGTTGAAGTGTATCAACCTCGATTATGGCAAAAGTCAGAACGAAACTTTTTACAAGGAATTGCTCAATTAGTCGAAGCCATTACTCCTGGATTAAATCTTGAGGCTCAATTAGACCGTTTAGAACAAGATTATGCCCTGATCACTCAAATGAATTGGTTAATCAACCAGGAAGAAGATTGGCGAATTCTGCTCAAAACGAGTGCAAATCAACTGTGTCAACGCTTGGGTGTGTTTCGATTTTTGCTCCTACATTGGGATCAAGCCCGCAATCAATTTGATATTCTCTATCAAACCCCGTCTCTGAGTCGCCGACTCATTCAAGCGCCATTACCGCCTTTACCCGAGGCAGAACAACAAATATTAAAACAACAGCAGCTTTTTGCTTTAGAAAATTGGGAAGATTCTCAGTTTCCCGCTTGGCAGGAGGCTTTTAAAATGGTGGGAGTGCGATCGCTGTTAATTACCCCGATGGATACAGCCTCTCATTCGGCTCAAATTTCTCTCAAAGCTTTACTTGTCATTGCCCATGATGCGCCCCGGACTTGGGAACAATCCGAAAAAATCTTGGTTCGTCAAATGGCTCAACATTTGGGGTTAAGTTTACAGCAATGGCAATTGATCCAACGGCTACAAGATCAACATCAAGTCATGGCCACTTTACAGTCAAGCTGGCAGTTGTTACAACCGAGCGATCGAGTCGATAAGTTAGAGCGTCACTGGCTCAATCAAATTGCCCGACGCTTAAATCGGCCCTGGGGTGGATTGATTTGTTGGTCAGAAACAGAAACCGATGGGCATCTAGTGGTGTCGGAGTTACCCAATACTATCTGTCCGCTTAACTCGGCGATTACTTTTGACATTAAGCATGAGTCACTCGTACAACAAGCCTTGAGTACGGATAAACTTTTGCATCTAAAGATTAGTAGTCTGTCGCGGGAAACTCAGCAATGGCTGCAATGTCCGGGTATTGAACAAATAACGGTGATGACCTTACGAACCCACCCGGATCATCAACCCACAGCAGTGATGATTTTACCCGAACCTCATCCCTCAGCAGTCTACTCAGAAGACAGCCATTATCAATTAATCCAACTCGTGACTCAATTTGCCTGGGTACGACGTTGTCATCGTGTGCAACATCACTTGTATAATCAGCGAGAGGAACTTAAGTGGCTGAACTGGTACAAGCAACGGCGGCTAGAAGAGTTTTATCGGATTATGGGTCAAGGGTTCAAGCAACTCAACGATATTGCTCAGTATCCCAAGCAGAATGGTAATAAGTCTCACAATCTGGCGAGCAATCTACAGTCTAAATTAAGAGAAAATCAACACTTAAAGCAATTACATCCATTACCTTCAGCATCGAATCAATTAACGTCTCTGCGTTATCAACAGCTCTTACGAGAGATTGGTAATGCCCTGGCTTCAACCACTGCTTTAATTCGTCATGAACAATGGCAACTTCAAAATAATTGTGACCCAATTCCAGTTGCGAATTTACTGCGACGAGTCACTCAACGGATGAAACCTTTACTCAAACATCATCAAGTACAGCTTCATATTCATCGAGCTAAACATTATGATATTTTAGGCGATCGCACAAAGTTAGATTTAATTTTATATGAACTGTTATTGATTGCTTGTCATCGCTCTTTTGCCACGAGTGCGATTGAGATTTATGTTGAAGCGGTGAGTATCCACCAGATTAAAATTGATATTATTGACTCAGGTTATATTAATCCTCGACTGATTATAGATCTCTCTCAGGGAGCCGCAACTGATATTTTAACGCCTTCGACTTTAGATTCTCCACCCGGTCAGCATATTTTGATTTGTCAGCAGGTGGTTGAGCAAATGGGTGGTGAATTTTCTCTCAAACAAAACGGCCCTCGTCAAGTGATTACTCAGTTAATTTTACCTAGAGTGAATAGTTAGTTGTTGAATAATTTAGCAGTAGAAAGGTTTGATGATATTGCATACTGATTATGGGGGAAAGATGAGGATTGAAAGTTAAGTTAATTATTACTATCTATTAGTGATTTATTCAGATTTGATGCTATTTTTTATCAATGTAATGAAGCATGAGTAGAATAATTAATCTATTAAATAAGGATATTCAAACAACTTTAGCAAGCATTTTAATAATTAGTTGTGAGCTATGACGAATAATTCTTGCATCATAGTTTCTGTGATTTTAATATTATTTTCTTTTTTAGATATTTTAGGATGAATCAGTAAGTTTCTAACTTGCCCAATTATACTAATACAATCTATATTGCTAATTTTCCAATTATATTCTTTAGCGAGTTTAATCATTTCCCAATTATCATCAACTTCAATCGGAGAGATAAGCTGTCACGCTTTTAAATTGCTGATTGATACAAGGTAACGGGTAAATTCGAGAAATAGCGTCGGCCTAAGAGGCATTCGCGGAGCGTTGCGTGATTCTTTTGGTCTCGCTCGACGCGGGGTGTCGGGTAACGGGTTAGACCGCGTTACTATAATCACAAATTTCCGAGTGGTTTGCTTATCATCATAAATCCTACCCGTTACTATGCAACCTGTTACTTTATACCCCGATTGGCGGTGATGGCAG
>JBARZE010000014.1:0-12874 GCA_049649525.1 Microcoleaceae cyanobacterium | reverse complement strand
TCGGTACAACAGAAGCAGCCAAAATTTTAAACATCTCAACTGCTCGACTCAGAGCCTTGCTAATTTCAGGCAGAGTTGAAGGCGCTTACAAGAGTGGGAAAATGTGGTTAATCCCTTTATTTAACGGTAAGCCCATTATTTCTCGAGGTAAACGAGGTCCTGCACCCCGTTGGCGTAATCCCAGAAAGCCTGCTAAAACGGTTGTTCATGTTAATTCACAACGAATTAAACAGAATCAAAAAAAAAATGAACGACAACCAGTAATTACCGTCAAGAAGGGTAACACTAACGTTTATGGGCATCAAGTAGAAATACCAGGAGGATGTCGTGTAATCTATAGTCCCGATAATCCTACTGGATGTGGTGCCAGGGTCTGGATTGAAACCTTACACGATGTGAAGATTATCGCTTAGGTTCAAGAATAAATTCTTGTGAAGCTTTTCTATTCTGATTTAATGTCAGAATCAGCATCAATTGATTTGCTCATCACTTGGCTGTGTCCCTCTCTCCCTCTCAGGGGTTAATGTCTTCTGTTAAGTTCTAGATGATCGACTTGTTGAGGTTGCAATAATAATACACAAATCTTCTGGAAAACAGTATAAACTTTCTGGGGAATCGTTGAGGTTTTCTGATACCATCTGAACTGTCAAATTCCTGGCTATGTTCGCGAATCAATCATGTTTGGAGTGTAAAGATGAAAACAACAGACTTAGATAACATTAGCCTCGCAGCATTTCAGCAGCCGATCAATTGCTGCAACGTCACAGCCATTGCCTATGCATTAACGGCTTTAGGACACCTACCTCTGTTGATGAAATTTTCTATGTAACCCGATTACCCATTGCTTCTGTTCTAGATGACGGTATGACTTTGGCAGAAACCTATGATACCTCACTCAGCTATGTTGAGAAGGCTAATCTACCTATATCTGTGAGAATGGAATGTTTTGACAAACAAGACATGACCTTAGAAGACTTTATTCAAGAAATTGAACAAGCCGTCGGTGATGATAAGGATATTCATATCTTAAATTTTGGTGTTGGCATTGCCCATGACAACTATAATCTCGGTGGGGGTCACTTTTCCTTACTCGCTGATTATGACCCCAATACAAAGGAAATCACCATGGCAGATACGAACCCTAAAAAGTATACTCGTTTCTGGAAATGTCCAGCCGAACGAATGTATAATGCTTGTGTTGATAAAGATTCTAGTTCTACCCGTTCTCGTGGAATGATTGTTGTTCGTAAAACTGAAAATGAGCATCATCAATAGTCCTCAATCCGATCAATCAAGGAATTGTTCATCCTAATCTGGATTAAAATTGAGTTTTCGTAGAGATATAATATTGACTAACAGTTTTGCCGATAAAGTTGTGTCTCAAACAAGCTGAGAATAATGATTTTTTCTTTACTTTCGTTGGTTTATCTGCGAAAACATTTTAAGGAATTATTCATAGCAAACTCTACAATTAAATTTGTATATTCCCCCAACCTCCTCTAATAAGGGTGGTTTTTTTATAATTAACGTGCTGTTTTTTAGTTTTGTTGTGCCTCATGTTATTTTATAATACATAAAAAAACGACTCCCATATTAATTGACTTGACACAATTTTTTGATCAAAATTAATCAAAGATAATACTAAGGATTAACAGATTCAGTTAACCATCCTTGTTGCGGATCATAATAGTAACGGTGGCGGTTTTGAGGCGTTCCTCGTAATTCTAAATGATCGACTTGTTGAGGTTGCAATAATAACACGCAGAAGGTTTCGGGAGGATCTTCTGGATATTGTGGAGGCGGGTCAAATGCTTTGGTTTCGGCTTTGGCGGCGGCAGGTGACGGCCAATAGAATTGCGATCGCCCTGAGTCTGATAGTTTTTGCCACAGGGTTTGACGCAGTTGAGATAACTCAGAATTGTTATTCTCAATATCAATAACTTTTAATTCACCCAATAAACGAAACTGTTCTCGGGTTTTGGGGAAATACCAGCAAGCCTCTGCCCAAGAACAATTTACAATTTGATCGATTTTTTCACTACGACGATCGCTAACAAACTGAAGTTGATTGAATGGATCGTAAAATCCTCGAAATACAACGGTTCGGTTTGCCGGACGACCGTCTGAACGTACCGTGGCAAGCTGTAAATAACGGGCATAGACTAGGCTGCGGTTGCGATGTAATGCCCCTGTAATTTGCGATCGCCACGGTGCTACATTCATCTTAGTAATGCCCCTGTAATTTGCATCATTAGTAGCCTGTGAAGAGCACGTATCGCCACGGTGCTACAGTCATGTTAACGTCGGGCTAACTTTTTGCTCATTTTCCGTAACCGAATAGACTCAGGGGTAATTTCTACCAGTTCATCCGAGCTAATATATTCTAATGCCCGTTCTAAACTCATGTCTACTGGTGTTTGTAATTGAACTAATTCATCTCCACTGGCGGCACGATGGTTGGTTAACTGCTTGGTTTTACAAACATTAATCTCGAGATCTTGAGAGCGGTTGTTTTCCCCAATAATCATCCCTTTGTAGACTTTAGTTCCGGGTGTAATAAAGAATACGCCCCTGTCTTCAGCATTTTTCAATGCATAGAAAGTACTCACCCCTTCTTCAAAAGAAATTAATACGCCATTGCGACGCGCTTCAATATCCCCAACTAACGGACGATATTCCAAGAAGCTATGGTTCATAATCCCTTCGCCTCGTGTCATCCGCATAAATTCACCCCGGAAGCCAATTAAACCCCGCGCTGGGACGACAAACTCTAACTGGGCGCGGCTATTGGTTCCCATCCGCATATCCTGCATTTCTGCCCGACGTTGTCCCAGACGTTCCATACAGCTACCAACGGCTGCTTCAGGCACATCTAACACCAAGTATTCGTAAGGTTCACAGGGTTTACCCGAGACTTCGCGATAAATCACTTGTGGCTGGGCGACTTGGAATTCATAACCTTCTCTTCGCATATTCTCGATTAAAATACCGAGGTGAAGTTCTCCCCGACCGGAAACGGCAAATTTATCGGGGGAGTCGGTTTCTTCGACCCGTAACGCTACGTTGGTTTCGAGTTCGCGCATCAGTCGATCTCGGACTTGCCGTGAGGTGACATAAGTTCCTTCAAGTCCGGCAAAGGGGGAGTCATTCACAGAAAATGTCATCTGTAATGTCGGTTCATCGACTTTAATCAGCGGTAAGGCTTCCGGTTCATTCGGACAGGTAATGGTTTCGCCAATATTGGCATCACTAAACCCGGCAACGGCGACTAAGTTTCCGGCGGAGGCGGTTTCGAGTTCAATGCGGCTGAGTCCTTCAAACCCCATTAATTTACTCACTTTACTTTTCACCATCTCACCGCCTTCTTTAATTAAAGCGGCTTGTTGTCCGGCGTTAATGGTACCGTTATGAATTTTACCGATAACAATTCTTCCGAGATATTCGGAATAATCTAAAGTTGTGACCTGCAACTGTAAGGGTTTTTCGGGATCTCCCACCGGTGGCGGAACGTGTTCGAGGACATCCTCAAACAGGGTTTGCATATCTTTGCCTTCTTCGTCTAAGTCTCGTTTGGTATAGCCTTGTAAACCGGAAGCAAATAGATAGGGGAATTCACACTGATCGTCATCTGCCCCTAATTCTAAGAATAAATCGAGAACTTTATCAATGGCAGCATAAGAGTCGGCGTTAGGACGGTCAATTTTATTGATAATTACAATCGGACGTAGCCCTTTTTCTAAGGCTTTTTTCAATACAAACCGAGTTTGCGGCATCGGGCCTTCGTTGGCATCAACAATGAGTAAACAACCATCGACCATTCCCAGGACTCGTTCAACTTCACCGCCAAAGTCGGCGTGACCGGGAGTATCGACAATATTAATTAAAGTATCTTTGTAGCGAACGGCGGTATTTTTCGATAAAATAGTGATTCCACGTTCTCGTTCAATGTCGTTGGAGTCCATCACGCAGTCTGGAACTTCTTCCCCTTCACGGAAAACACCAGATTGTTTGAGAAGCGCATCAACTAGCGTGGTTTTGCCGTGATCGACGTGAGCAATAATAGCAACGTTGCGAATGGGAAGAGACATAGTTTAAGGTTTGAGTTGTGACCGTTGTAGGACTAGACTAACGTTTATATATCTTCATAATCTTAGCGCATTGGCGCTCCAATTTGAGGTTAAGGTGCGCGTTTACCCGATCGATCACCCCAAACTACGCTGTTATATCCGTTGCCCTTGAGCGACAATATTGATTTTGAGGAATTGAGGCAGGATGGGTACAGTTAATTATTGTGCTTTTTTTTAGACTATTGCCTGCGCTATCATTTCACGAGTCAATATCGTTGACTAGTTCATATCATTTATTGTAAACAAAATTAAAAAATAATGGGCTTAAATGCGTTACAATTATCATAACAAAAAATCTTTCCCTGATTCAATTGATTAAGCGCTTGGTGCAATGAAAATGAGTTAGGGAAAATATTAAACTAAAAATTGATAGATTTTACTGAAATATCATGCAAACTGAGACAAACAATAGTTTATCCACTGAGAAAAGCCTAAAGGCGATGAAATCATTCGCTGAGAAGTATGCTCAACGAACGGGTACTTATTTTTGTGTTGATCCTTCTGTTACTGCCGTTGTGATTGAAGGACTAGCCAAACATAAAGATGATTTAGGTGCGCCTTTATGTCCTTGTCGTCACTATGAAGATAAAGAAGCAGAAGTTAAAAGTACTTTTTGGAATTGTCCTTGTGTACCCATGCGAGAACGCAAAGAATGTCACTGTATGCTGTTTCTAAAAGAGGATGATGATTTTGCCGGACAACAGCAAGCCATCACCCCAGAAGACTTGGAAAATACTCGTCAAACAATGGTTTAGCTCAGTATTGTTAACTGAATTTTCAGGACTATAGTTCTACAATTGTAGGGCTATTTTTTTTTCTATTAATATGATCGAGGATTACGGGTTAATAATACCTCAATTTATCATCATTTAAAGTGGCGACTGGAGAGATTGATTTTCGGATGACTGACAAGTGATTAATGTTTAGTCTATAATAATAAAATATTTAATATAAGTTTGAATTTATTTTCTATGAGTGAGATCATTCCCGCCGCATTTTGGCAAGGTATTGAGGAGTTTAATCAACATGAGTTTTATGCCTGTCATGATACCTTAGAGGCGTTGTGGATGGAATCAATGGAACCGGAGAAACGATTTTATCAAGGTGTTTTACAAATTGCAGTCGGACTCTATCATCTGAGTAATCAAAATAGGCGAGGCGCAATGATGTTGATGGGGGAAGGAATCAGACGACTCGATTATTATCAACCTGATTATTCGGGGATTAATGTAGAAAAATTGGTAATTCAAACATCAGTTTTATTAAAGCAATTACAACAAGCTGAAGTAGAAAAAATAGATAATTTAAGTCAATTGGAAATACCCAAAATTGATAAACTATAATAAAGTAGCGATTAAGATGATTGGATTAATTCAGGGTAATTAATGTCGGTGTTTAATCAAAATAAGCAACATTTTTATCTGGTTTTTCCTAATCTTTTTGGGTTTAAAGGAGGAATACAAGTTTATTCTGGTTTTTTATTAACTACTTTGCCGCAACTTTATCCAGAAGCTGATTATAATTTATTTCTAAAATATGATTCTAAAATTCCTCAAGCCAACTCAGTTTTTATCCCATACCCGGTTTCATTACTTTAGTACTTTTTCCTGAAAAATTTAAAACCTATTAATGATCCTTCAGTTTTTGAGATTCAGCACAATAATTAACAGAGTTATTAAACAGAATTGATAAATGACTGAGGGTTGATTGCATTCTAAACAAAACATCTATCTTAGAGGTGATTGTCTCTGTTGAGAAAATATTGTATGCTCTAGCAAACAGTGGCTAAAACAAATATATTCTGCTCGTAAACCTGTGGTAATACGATAGCAGAATGCTTCTGGGGAAGGAAGTTGCATCTGAGTTCTGAGTGGTGACAAAATCTGATTCAATAGACACAGAAATTGAACTGTAAGGTGAGGAATTATGATGCCTTTTATAAAAATTGTGTTGATGGAATTCCTCAGTACAAAGAGTTAGGTAATTCTTTGGATTGAACAGAGTCACTCAACAACTACAAAATAAGTTCATTAACCCTAATCCAAAACTAAAGAATTGGGCTAAGTTTCTAATGTGCCTAAATTGAAAACACCAAAAATTGTGCAAGCACTGTTAAACAGATGGTTGAACTGAAACTCTAATCTGAGTCATTCACCATCTACTCTTAGCGTCATCCCGATTAATTTTATCGACATCTACATTTAGGAAAGTGTATCACCATGCTTATCAATTCTTCAACACTGATCGTTATTGATTCGGCTGTTACCGACTATCAAAGCTTAATTAATGCTGCGGCATCTGATGCTGAGATTCTCCTGTTAAATCCTCAGCAAGATGGGATAATTCAAATGACAAATATCCTTGCAAAAAAACGCAATTTGCGATCGCTTCAAATCGTATCTCATGGTCGCCCAGGTGAACTGCAACTGGGTAATGGTTATCTGAACTTAAACACCATCAAGCAGTACAGCGCTATTTTACAAACCTGGAAAGCTGCATTCAGTCCTGAGGCAGATATTTTGCTGTACAGCTGCTGTGTGGGGGCAGGAGAAACTGGACAGCAATTGATCCAGCAACTGACCCAACAGACTCAAATCCCGGTAGCAGCATCGACAAGTCTAATCGGTAACGCGGCTTCGGGGGGCAACTGGCAACTGGATGTTAACCCCAACTCAGTTCAATCTACCCTAGCCATTCAACCCACGGCATTAGCTGCCTATGCAGGGGTTTTGGTGCGGCTTGTCACCGAAAGTTTTGCTGAAGATACCCTGACTGTTCAACCGTTTAGCAGTCAACTGCGCTGGATATACGGAACCCAACAAAGTGTCAACAACCCCGATGACCGAGAAAGCCCCTTCATCACCGCACGGGAGACTCGTACCCCAGAACTGATGGGAATTCCTGGGGTTCCCAGTGGTATTACGCCTGATGCAGTGGGAGAGGGGGCATTAAGGCTAACAGCCGCCCGTAATGATGAAACTGGGTTTATTATTTATGACTTCCCGGTACGTTCGGATGCAGGCTTAGAAGTAATATTTGATTTCCATGCTTACAGTGGAACAGGGGCCGATGGCTTTAGCTTCTTCTTAATTGATGGGGAAGCCTCCCCGCAACAAAGTGGGGGATTTGGTGGATCGTTAGGATATGCCCCTCGAACCGATTTAAATCCACCCAGACCGGGATTATTAGGAGGCTATCTGGGGATTGGGTTTGATGAATTTGGTAATTTTGCTAGGGGAACAGAAGGACGCAATGGCGGTATTGAGCCTCGGGTTCCCGATGCAATTACACTGCGAGGGAGTGAAGAAACAGATTATCAATTTCTCACCACCACAGGAGAATTAGATTTTAGCTTAGATGTTCCGGATGCAACCAATCGCACGGATGCGGCCCGCAGTGTAGAAATTCTTCTAACTCAAGACGGACTCCTGACCATTTCAATTGATAGTGACTCTGACGGGGTATTTGAACCGGGAGAAGTTTTAATTGAATCGTTTGATGTTCAAACCGCAAACGGAGGAGATTTTCCAGAACGATTTAAATTTGGGTTTGCCGCTTCGACTGGACAAAGAACCAATATTCACGAAATCAGTAACGTTAGGATTTCAACCTTAGAAGAACCCCCCGTTATCGATCTTGATACAAGCGCCATTGGGGTGAACTTTAATACGACTTTTGTTGTTGGCCAGGGGCCGATTGCGATCGCCAATCAAACCTTAATTGTCGATCAAGACGATCCAGAACTGACCAGTGCCACAGTGACGCTGACCAATCCCCGGAATGTGGCAATAGAAAGCCTCAATCTCACCGATACTGGAGCGCAATTAGCCGATCAGTTGGGTTTGACGGTCACAGGTGTTGGCACTACCGACATTGAAATTAGCGGTTTAACCAGTCGTGAAAATTACGCCAGCTTAATCGATCAAATTGTTTACAGCAACACATCGGATAACCCGAATCCTAACCCTCGAAGAATCGAGACAGTGGTTCGAGATGAACCGGGTGAGGATGGATTTAATAGTAATATTGCCCGGACTGTCATTACCTTTGATGCCAGCAACCGAAACTTAGCCCCGAATACAGAAGATATTGACAATCCTGCCATTACGAATGATGCGGCTCAAACCCCCCTGGCTGAGCTTCGAGGCAGCGATCAAGATGGGGAAGTGGTCAGTTTTAGGATCGCGGAATTACCGATTCAGGGGACATTATTCTTAGGGGATGAGCCGCTGAATCAAACCACACAAGAAATCCCTATCGACCAAGCAAACAATTTACGCTTTACCCCGAATGACGGTTTCGTGGGAACGGCAAGTTTTAGTTATGTGGCGGTTGATAACGATGATGCTGAAGATCCCACCCCAGCAACATTCTCTATCCCCGTTACATCCGGAAATCAACCCCCTGAAACCCAGGATATTACCATCGAGGTTGTCACAGCAACACAGGTTCAAGTGGCGATTCCTGCCTTAGAAGGGAGTGACAGTGATGGAACAGTTGAAGCGTTTCGGATTACAGAATTACCCGATCGCGGGACATTATCCCTTGATGATGTCGTGGTTGAACTGGATCAAACCATTCCAGCGCTACGGGCAGGCGATCTCACCTTTACCCCCAATAGTACTCAATTTTTTGATGTTGCCACCTTTCAATATGCGGCAATTGACAATGAAGGAGCAATTGATCCCTCACCGGCGTTTTATGTTATTCCCACCATTGATAATTTTCCGCCCATTGCCGAAGCAATTGTTCAACCCCCTATTGATCAGGGCGAAACTCAAGTCGCGATCGATCCACCTCCTAGCGGTGAAGATGCTGATGGTACAGTGGAAAGATTTAATCTGGTTACTCTTCCCACCAATGGTCAACTATTTCTAAATGGGGAACTGATTGAGGATACGGAGAATTTTCAAAATCTTGACATTGAGTTAGCAACCCAACTCAGCTTTACCCCCAATGCTGACTTTGTGGGGAATGACCGGTTTGAATATACCGTCACCGATAACGATGGAGTCCGGTCATTTAACCGAGGGACAGTAATTTTACCGGTGGTTGATGAAACGGTTACCAATATTGCGCCGACGGTTAATAATATTGCCTTAGATCCCATTCGTAATGATGCAGCAGAAGTAACTGTTCCTGCGTTAGAAGGGGAAGATGAAGATGGGGAAGTTGTTTCTTTTTCCTTTGTTCGTGTATCGGCAAATGGACAACTGTTAGTTGATGGTGAAGCGGTTAGTCGAGATGCAGCCATTACCCCAGAACAAGCCACTCAGTTAAGTTATATCCCGAATCCCGGTTTTGTCGGAACTTCGACATTCTCTTATATTGCCACGGATAATGAAGGAGCCGAATCCCTACTTCCGGCTTTGCTGTCGATTTCTGTCACACCCGGAAACCAACCCCCAGTCACAGAAAGTCGGGTCTCATTACCTATTTCTAATACGAATAACGCAGCCAGAATTCCCGAATTAAACGGAACCGATAGTGATGGAGAAGTGGTGGGTTTCCGAATTACTCGCTTACCGATTGATGATAGGGGACGGTTAATTTTTAATGGGGAAGAAATCACCAATTTAAACCAACTCCCAGACCAACTCACCCCAGAAGAGGCTGACAGTTTACGGTTTAATCCTAATGATGAGTTTATTGGTAATGCCACTTTTCGATATGCCGCAGTGGATGATAGCGGGGCTGTCGATCCGACTCCTGCAACCATCACCTTACCCATTATTCTCTCCACCAATATTCCACCCCAAGCCCAGAATGTCACGTTTCTACGGCTGATTGAAATAGAAGAATCTCAGGTAGAATTATCCCCCCTCGAAGCGGAGGATGTCGATGGAACTATTACCAGCTTTAGCCTGACCACGTTGCCAAACGGTAACTTATTCTTAGGAGATGGTACAGCGGTTACCGAGATCAATCAAGTTCAAGATCTCTCTCCTACCGCCGCTGGTGAATTATTGTATACTCCCGCAGCAGTATTTTCGGAGAATATTGATACGTTTCAATTTACCGCTACGGATAACGAAGGCGCAGTAGCCCCATTTCCCGCCACTTATATTCTGCCCATTGCAACACCTGGGGAAGCGGAAAATCAAGCCCCCATTAGCGATAGTTTACGCAACCCCAGTATCCTTCAAGGTAGCACTGCAGCCGACTTAATTCCCCTCAGCGGTAGTGATGCAGATGGTACGGTGGTAGAATTTCAGATTACTCAGTTACCGGATGTGGGTGAACTGTTTTTAGGGGAAGCAGTCGTCAACGAAGATACAGTGATTCCAGTTGACCAAGCGGGAGAATTAACCTATACACCTCCGGCTGATTTTAGCGGATTTGCTGATTTTCGTTATATTGCCATTGATGATGCGGGAGAGGAAAGCGTTTCACCAGCCTTATTTACTATTCCAGTGGTTGAACCAACTCAACCGGTTAATCCTTTACCGCCTGTCGTTATACCCCCACCTCTACCCGAAGAACCCGAAGAACCCGAAGAACCCGAAGAACCCGAAGAACCTACACAACCCCCTGGACCTGTTGTCCGGCCAGATGATGGACTAGAGGAGTTATGTAATTTTTGTGGCGATACTCCCCAATTCACTGGGATGGCGTTACCGACAGTCCCGGTAGAGGAGATTGTTGTTAATGAAGTTGAAACCACTATAACGGGAACCGATGAAGATGATATTTTAATGGGTTCAGTGGTTAATGAAGAAATTATTGGTCAGTTGGGTAATGACTTACTGTTGGGTCTGGGGGGTAATGATAACCTGTTGGGAGATGAAGATAATGATACCCTCGTGGGGGGTAATGGGAATGATGTTGCCCTGGGGGGTACAGAGGATGATATTCTGTATGGTTTGTTTGGACGCGATACATTAAGCGGAAATCAAGGTGATGATAGTCTGTTTGGCGGTACTAACGATTTATCTAATCCTGAAACTAACGGGGCAGATTTCTTACAAGGTAATGGCGGCAATGATTTCCTCGTGGGTAATCAAAATGACGATACCTTACGCGGTAATGATGGCAACGATCAAGCCTTTGGTGGCAAAGGTAATGACCTAGTTTACGGGGATTTTGGTATTGATACCATTTTCGGTAATTTGGGTAATGATACTTTAATTGCCGATCCAGGCTTTGAAAGTTCAACTCTGACAACTGCTGCGGCCGATCCCGATTTAGTCTTTGGTAACGCTGGGGCTGATTTATTACACGGTGGCCCCGGTCGCGATACCTTACATGGGGGTAAAAACGATGACTTTAGTTATGGGGGTTTAGATAACGATATTCTCCGGGGTGAGTTGGGTAATGATACCCTGTTTGGAGATATGGGAGACGATACCTTGGTGGGGGATACAGGTGACCCTAATTCCACCCAAGGCGGCGCAGATGTGCTGTCTGGCGGTGAAGGTAATGATAGTTTAATCGGCGATCGCAATACCGATACTCTTGTTGGTGGCCGGGGTGAGGATCTCCTGCGGGGGGGTCGTGAAAACGATCAACTGTTTGGAGAAAGGGGTGACGATACCTTGTATGGCGATGAAGGTAACGATTTGCTTTGTGGTAACCAAGGTGATGATACTTTGTATGGCGATTTAGGCAGCAGTCAACCTGTTGGTAATGCGGGTAGTCGAGATAGTCTCTGTGGCGGGGCTGGAGATGATCTGGTTAATGGTAATCAAGGTAGCGATCTACTTTGTGGTGATGCAGGCAATGATACCCTATTTGGCGGTAAGGATGATGATACCTTAATTGGGGCAGCAGGGGATGATGTCCTCTGGGGCGATGGAGGTAATGATACGCTTTCGGGAGGAAATGGTCAGGATCGCTTTGTTCTTACTTCTAATAGTGGGTCAGATGTGATTACTGATTTTACCGATACCCTTGATTTAATTGGATTAACGGGCGGGTTAAGTTTTGCTGATTTAACGATTGAAACCATCGATAATAATACTTTAATTCGTTTCAATGGCGACGTGTTAGTGACGTTAAATGGCATCGCTGCCAGTTCGATTACAGAATCTGATTTTGTCACTTTCTAAAACTTTTTCAATTCTGGGTTGAGGCGTTCTACGGAGCGTCTCTTTTTTTATCAGAAAAGTATCAATTCACTTCTTTTTTTAAATAAATTTGTTATTAATATGATTTGAAGATACAGTTAATTGCATATTAAATAGATATAGTATTCTGAAATATAAGACGAAAATTTTTGTTTAATGAACCACAGATACAATCCCGAAATAGAGGACATACGATAGAGAATTTTGGTAAACTATTTATAATTGCTATATGCAAATTTAACTTTAAGAATTATATTTATAATTTTATGTAAAATTTTTACTAAACTCATAAACTCTATGAAAACAAAAACAGAACGAATTATAAATATCGTTAAATCCCTACGAACCTTTTCTCTGTTGGATGAAGCTAATTTTAAGAATGTAGATATTCATCAAGGGATTGAGAGGAGATTAATTATCTTAAAATATCGACTGAAAGCGAAATAAAATTATCCATAAATTAAAATTACTAAAGAATATGGTAATTTGCCTTTAGCTAACTGTTATTCGGGTAACTGAATCAAGTATTTCTGAATATTATTAATAATGCTAAGCTAAGATGCATTTAAACTGCATATCAGTCATGCGATCGCTGCCATCACCGCCAATCGGGGTATAAAGTAACAGGTTGCATAGTAACGGGTAGGATTTATGATGATAAGCAAACTACTCTGAAATTTG
>JBARZE010000013.1:0-8071 GCA_049649525.1 Microcoleaceae cyanobacterium | reverse complement strand
TTTTCTAACTTTACGAACTAAGACAATTTCTTCTTCTCGTCTCACAATCGTTCGTACAGGCGCAACACAAACAATATCCATCTGAGAATTGCGATCAAAACTATCGAAGCTCAAAGCATCGAGGTTGCTTAAAACAATTTTGTTTTCTTCAGCCATAATACGGAGTTTACCTGTGTTAGATAACAACTGTCTTTTAGCATATCAACCGAGAGTAGAGCTGCACACTCATAAAGTTAGCCTTTTGACACGGGTTTAAAATTCACTCTATTCATAAATCTTTAGTCAAATTCTGACTGTAGAAATAAATCTTCATTCTCTATTCAGTTGACAAATGTAGTTTAATCCCGACCGAGTCAATAAATACACTACTGTTGCTTTTTGTCAATCCCTAAAGTTAGCTAATTTTAAGTTAAAAGTTAGCTAATTTAGTTATAAAGTTAATTTGTTTAAAAAGTCAAGTTAAGGAGCATAAGAGCATTAGGCAATAGTTTAACTTCCTACTGCCTAACTCATTGTGAAATAATTTAGAAAGCCATACCCTGATTAACGAGTCGCGCTTAATACTTCTACCTCGACACGAGCAACACCACTGCTAATCATACCAATAGCCTGGGCTGCGGCGGCGGATAAGTCAATGACTCGACCCCCAGTAAACGGCCCCCGGTCATTAATCCGAACGACTACAGAGCGGCCATTGTTAACGTTTGTAACACGAACTTTCGTCCCAAAAGGTAAGCTGCGGTGGGCGGCTGTTAGATCATTTTGGTTGAAATACTCTCCGCTGGCTGTTTGTGCGCCATGGAATCCGGGGCCATACCAAGAAGCCAAACCTGCAATTAATGCCCGAATGGGGTTACGTGCAACAGGGGCAGCGGGCTGAGGTAGTCCTTCAACTTGCTTTAAAGCAGGTGCATTGCCAATTTGTCGGCGCAAACGATTGGTGGCTTGCAGAGCATCAGTTGCCGGATCTTTTGTCGAATCTGGTAAAATGATATTGCGATTGAGGGCAATCAATTCTTGCTCAGCTACGTCAATCACGTACTTTTGGCGATCGCTATCCCAACGAACCTTAATTGTATCGGCATCGAGGTAATTTTGATGCAGTTGATTCAGTTGTGCTGCTACTGCTGTAGCCTGCCAAACCGGATCGTTTATGGAGAGATTAGAGTCAGTTGCCAGCTTGACTGCACTATTACTGTTGGGTGGAATCGATGCAGATGAGGCGGTAGAATTGGAAGATTCAATAAATGTCAAAATTGGTAAATCACGCACATAGAGTGTGGCGGCGGGGCGTTGATTCCAAATATGAGGCTCAATTTTAGCAATGACAGCCTCCGGGTTAGGGTTAGATTGGTATTCTCCCACTTTTTCGACATTGCTGGTTTGAGCCAAAACGGATGGGAACTTTTGAGGATCATTAGAGTCATTATTAACAGAGATTTGCTCTGAAATTTCCTCATCTATTTCATGGATTGGATTTTGAAATTCAGTTTGAAGCTGTTTTCTGGCTAACAGTTGTTGCGCTTGGCTAGCGTGAGTAACACCTAAACTAGACATTAAAACAACAGTTGTCAGACTGACCCAATATGTATACTTCATAAATTGGCAGATTGTTAACACCACATCATCAGTAAGTTCGTCGTTGCAACTGCAATCTGGATGTTTTCGATCAAACTTTCCTAGATTGAGTGCTGCCACTTAGGATGGAATTTGTTTAACTTAACGTTGAGAGCGCGCTCGAGAAATATCCTTGAGCAACCTCATCACAGCGTTAAGCTTAAACCTGCCACAGATTAACACAATAATTTACAATTAGGGAATACTCGCAAATGATATATTTTGCTGAATTCAGGTAGGCGTTTAAGGGTGAAGCCCTCGATATGTCTATCTTTCTAGTGATTTATACTGATTGAGTTGGACTCCAAACAATTTTGATAAAAATTTTTTATAGATGATCCCCAGTGTGATTATCTGGAGTTAGCAATAATTTAATCACAACGAGCAACTATGGACTATCGTGAAGCGGGTGTCGATATCGAAGCGGGACGGGATTTTGTTAATCAAATTCGTCAAATGGTGGAAAAAACCTATCGCCCTGAAGTGTTGGGCGGCTTAGGAGGGTTTGGCGGCTGTTTTGAAATTCCCCCCGGTTATCAACAGCCAGTTTTGGTGTCTGGGACTGATGGGGTGGGAACTAAGTTAAAAATAGCCTCCGCCATGAATCAACATCATACTGTTGGGATTGATTTAGTAGCAATGTGTGTTAATGATATCCTAACTTGTGGTGCAGAACCGTTATTTTTCCTAGATTATCTGGCAACAGGAAAACTTCAACCGCAGCAACTGACTCAAGTCGTCTCCGGAGTTAGTCAGGGCGCTCTACAAGCCGGATGTGCTTTGCTCGGGGGAGAAACCGCCGAAATGCCTGGATTTTATCAACCTGGAGAATATGATATTGCTGGGTTTTGCGTCGGTATTGTCGAAAAAAGCCGGATGCTGAATGGGTCTCAGGTAGAGATAGGCGATATTGCCATTGGACTAGCCAGTAGTGGGATTCATAGTAATGGCTTTAGTTTAGTCCGTAAAATTGCTCAAGATCGCAATATAAATTGGAATGACTCCCCAGAGGTATTCAACGGTCAATCCCTTGGATCAGTTTGTTTAACCCCCACTCGGATTTATGTCAAATTGATATTAGCTGCAATGACGGCAGGGATTAATATTCATGCCATGGCCCATATTACCGGGGGCGGCTTACCGGAAAACTTACCCCGTTGCCTCGGAGCCAATCAATCTGTTGAAATCACTCCCAATTCCTGGCCTATTTTACCCATTTTTAACTGGATTGCCGAAACAGGCAATGTTCCGATATCCGCGATGTATGACACCTTTAACATGGGAATTGGTTTTGTGGTAATTGTCCCGCCGAGTGCAGCCGAAGACAGCCTCAATTGGTTTCAATCTCAACAGCTTAGCGCTTATCAAATTGGGAAAATTGTCAAAGGCGATGGAAACTTACTCGGGTTAATGTAAGTCATAACCACTTTACAGTGATACAATGTTTCATCAATCCATTGCAGCCTGAAGCCATTGAGTTAACCTCTTATGTCCACCCCCTGGCAAACTGCCAAAACTTACGAAGATATTCTGTATCAAAAAATAGACGGCATTGCCAAAATCACCATCAACCGTCCCCATAAGCGGAATGCCTTTCGACCCCAAACTGTCTCAGAAATGTATGATGCCTTTTGGGATGCACGGGAAGACCCGAATATTGGCGTGATCTTACTCACTGGGGCTGGCCCCCACACCGATGGTAAATATGCCTTTTGTGCAGGCGGAGATCAAAGCGTGCGGGGAAAAGCGGGTTATCTCGATGATAGTGGTGTACCGCGTTTGAATGTTTTAGACTTGCAACGATTAATTCGTTCGATGCCAAAAGTGATTATTGCCTTAGTGGCAGGGTATGCCATCGGGGGCGGACACGTTTTGCATCTGGTTTGTGACTTAACCATTGCCGCTGAAAACGCAATTTTTGGGCAAACAGGCCCCAAGGTGGGCAGTTTTGATGGCGGTTTCGGGGCTAGTTATATGGCCCGAATTGTGGGGCAAAAAAAGGCTCGAGAAATTTGGTTTCTCTGTCGTCAATATAATGCTGAACAGGCTTTAGACATGGGTTTGGTTAACTGTGTCGTCGAGATCGAACAGCTTGAATTAGAAGGCATTCAATGGGCAAATGAAATTTTAGATAAAAGTCCGATTGCCATTCGCTGTCTCAAAGCTGCTTTTAATGCCGACTGTGACGGTCAGGCAGGGTTACAGGAACTTGCGGGAAATGCCACATTGTTATATTATATGACCGAGCAAGGAACTGAAGGTAAGCAAGCTTTTTTGGAAAAGCGCAAACCCAATTTTCGTCAGTATCCCTGGCTACCGTAAGTCAAACCTAAACTAAATTTTGTTTCTCTAAGAAATTTTTAATTAAGGGGTGTTGAGGCACAACGTGAAGGGATGCTCTAAATAAATTGAGTATGAGAAAAATGATTGAAAAATCTTAAAAGACGAACAAGTTATTAAACCGTTTAAAATTTGAGTGATGATATTAAACTGTGACTTCAGCCGACTCATTTAATGTGGCTTCAAGGGTGGCATGAGTTGGGGACGAGTTGAGAGAGTGTTCAACGTTCAAAGTTTCTTTTAATACATGATGTTGATGTTGAATTTCCATAATCTCTTTAATTTCCCAAGACATCGCAAAAGCTGGGATCGCTAGTTGGCAAGCTTTCCAGCCGCCTTTAACCGGAACGTGTAGCTGTTGACATTGTCCACCGCGTCTCCCTTCAGGGGTGTAATATTGGCAACATCGGCAGGTAGATGTTAAGTTATCTGAACTATCCATGGGTCGCTCCGTGGGAAAGCAATCTTACAATACTTATTGTGCTTGATTCGGTGATCTGATTAAATGAAATCCTAACCCTGAGCGGATCTGGGTTACAGGGTGAATTTATATAAGGTTTGATTTAAGATTTATTTTAGATTTGCTTTAGAAATATAAATAATTTTGTAAAGAAGTGTAAAGGAGGTCAAATGAGCAATAAGTCAGCGGGGATCAAGCAAAATCAAGGAAACAATAATGTGATCGGAGATACTAATTTTGTGTGAGCTTAGTTATTAAGTACTCTACAAAATATTAGTTTGTCAGTTTAGCTACTGAAATTAAAAATAGAGTTCAATATTCTGAGTTCATAACTGAAAAGAATTAGGATGTGTTATCAGTTAAGCCAAATCACATAAGCTGCCAGACAAATAGCCCCCAGAAAACTGAGAGCTGTTTGATCGCATAGCCAGTGCCAAGTCCTTGATACGGCTTGAGTTGGGCAAAAAATCTGTAGAGATATTTTTCATCGTTATCAAGCTTGGACTGCAATTTATCCATCAACTGCTCAGAGTCCGAATTGAGCGATCGCAGTGAGCGCAGATTGATATAAACTACTTTGATCGGGTCGATTTTGTTCAATTCGCTCAAACTGAAGTTCTGCGTCGATATTTAATTGCGTTACCATATTGTTAGAGCGCTATATTTGCACCTCGACATCCGCTGCAGAAATCTAACCTGCGACAACCTGTTAATGGTTACCATAAATTTCTTCACCCCATAATTAAAGATAAAAATAATTAAAAAAATAGCTGCAATTTTCATCATAAATCACAGCTTAATTACAGTTTAATTGAAATCAAACAATGGATCAAACAGATGATACTGCGGCTACCTCACTTTTAGTAGTAGACTCTGACAAAGACAGTCCTGAAATAGTTTCGGGGTCTCGAGATCTTTGGGTTTTTAACAAAGAGATATTGCTAGTAATTAAAAAGCTAGTAAAACTGGCGATCGCAATAATCGGCAAAATCGAAGTATCTGATAAAACACCGAGAATAATTGATGTGCTAACAGGTGTTTTTGTAATTGCTACATTAATTGCTGCCATACAACATAACATTGCAATAGTCGGATGAATGGCTGGAAAAGCCGCAGAAACTGCCAGCCCTAAACTTGCGCCTGTAAAGAATAAAGGAAAGATAAATCCTCCCCGAAAACCACCATGAATCGTAAAACTAATGGCAAACATTTTTGCTAAAGTGATTCCCAATAGTGTCACTAACCCTAAAGTAGAAGCCGCTTCAATCAATTGGGTTTCAATTTGTTGTTCACTAAAAAAGAGGGTTTGGGGATAAAGAATAGCTAAGCTGCCAATTCCCACTCCTCCCATAACAGCCAGTAAAATGTGTCGATTTTCTATCCGATGAATCAGGAATTTAATCAATCGGAAAATACAAATAAATAAAATTCCCGCTAATGCACCGACTGCACCGAGAATCAAACCTTCAACTAAATTCAGCCAGCCTAATACTGGTAAAGTATCAAAGTAATCAAAGTTATAAATTCCCCCTACTTTTAATCCTGTTCCAAAACGAAAAATTGCAAAACTAAAAATACCAGAAATAATTGCTGGAGTAATCGCTTCATAATATTCTATGCCACGACGGTGGGGAATTTCGAGGGCAAATAATGCTCCCCCAATGGGTGCGCCAAAGAAGGCTGCTAGTGCCGCACTCATGCCACAAAATGTTAGCACCCGCGTATTTTTAACTGATAAATTGAGTTTCTCAGCCAGCCAGCTTCCTAAACTTCCATTGACTTGTACTAACGGCGCTTCAGGCCCCAGGCTACCCCCGGCGGTAATTGAAACCAGAGAGGTTGATAACATTCCAGGAGTTTGACCGGGATTTAGTCGTCCCGCATCGTGAACTTTATCAATAACAGCCGCCATCTCTCCGGGTAAGCCGAAAAAGTATAGGCATAAACCCACACACAAACCGCCAATACTAGCAACAATTAAAGTATAATTCCAGTCCGGTAACCAAGTCGGAAATAGCGGCAGCCAGTAACTTTTTCCCGTTTCCCAAACTAATTTCATTAATTCTTCTAAGACAAAATAGTAAGTTGTCGCAACAACTCCACCAATTGTCCCAACAATTGCAGCACAGCAGATCAATGCAAAATAAGACAACTCTTTCGGTTGAGAAATTGCTTCTTCCAAGGTTTCCTGGGTTGATATCATGTTTAGCTTGCGTAAATTTTGATGCAAATAAGCTCTCTGTTATTTCACTTTCATAAAATAAAAGATGACAACTTACATTAAAATCACGCTAGCGTCTGATACTTCAATGAAATGTAGCTAAAATCACACTTATACATTTTTATTTGATAGTTTAGAATCGATTTAATGCATAAATTGCATAGTGTATTTAAACCCACAAACTATTATAATTTAATATTTTTTTAATAAAAAGAATAATGATCTCATCGCAATATGAGGTTGTAAAATTCGGTGCATATCTAAACTCGGCGGTGCAACAGCAGTTTGAGATCGCAAATTATCTACTTCATCTTAACAGTTAACACTGACAAAATATAACAGCAGCAGTGGCTTCTACAAAAGCTGGAAATTTTTGAACGCTAACCTCTTGACTTTTTTGTAGTACAAATGTAATATAGAAATAGGCAAAGGACAGCAACAAGCTCAATCTTCTGCAATATTTTAAGTTTCAAAACTACATCAATTTGTAGAATTAATATAATGGTTAATATTTCCTAGTTTCCCCATTCTGTAGCGTACCCTAACTCGAAAAGCTTACATACTAGCTCATTAGAGCATCTGGCTATTAACCGGATTGTGCAGATTTAACTCGGTGCGTATGACTCAACAGCTTTTTTGACTCGTATACTACAGAAATTAATATCTATTCCGTAACCTAACCTGGAAAGCTTACATACTGGTAAAACTAATTCCTCCAAAGAATTAGCCGTTGGTTCGAGTCCAACAACTCCCGCCAAAACTTGGGAGTTGAAAAACAGCTTTTTAAACTTATATGGAATAGAGATAATCAGGTGTAGCATACAATCTTAGCTGAAAAGTTTAAGTTGATGTCTGCACCTGATTTTAATCTTAAACAAGTTAATAATTTCTCAGAGAATTTCAATGAATAAGAGAATAATGCGGATTGAAATTGCTCAAGATACAGTATTCTTAGCTTAATTAAAAAAAGAACGTAACCCAACTTTTAGAGTTTACATACTAGTACGAGAGGAAAAGTAGCGCTGTTCTAACACGGTGCGCGTTTGTGAACCAGGAGTGCGAAGAATCTGATAGGTTAGCTTTAAAAGTAGCAATCCTTTAGAGAGTGTGTAACAACTCATCAGTGGAGTCCTTTAGTAACTGAGAAAACGCAAAATACTCTAATCACTTTTACGCTCTTTTCTTAATCAAACAAATATAAACATTAAAAAACCCCCTATGAAAGGGGGTCGTTTTGTATTCATTACAGTTCACTTAATAGTGTGACTGCAGTAATTACAGCGCGTTACCACGTGGTAATACTTCTTCAGGGAATACAAAGTTTTGGTGAGGTTGATCCATTGGTGCCATCCAGGCCCGGATACCTTCGTTCAGCAAAATGTTTTTGGTATAGAATGTTTCAAACTCGGGATCTTCTGCCGCCCGTAATTCTT
>JBARZE010000012.1:0-124306 GCA_049649525.1 Microcoleaceae cyanobacterium | reverse complement strand
TTTGGGGTTGGGAAGCCTAAAATAGAAAACTGTGTTTAAACGGGGATAGATCGTCCCCATTTTTTAGTCAGTGGATTTTGACTGATTGGTCACAAGCCACTCAGTAATTGTGCCTATAGAGTTGAATTATTATTCAAATAAAAGGCGTGTTAAAGTTGTTTTTGAGTCGTTATTGAGTCATTACTACTCTTCGAGTAGGGGTTTAAAGTATGAATTGTTGATCTGCAACGGATTTGCGGGCAATGGACACAACAGGATTCGAACCTGTGACCTCTACGATGTCAACGTAGCGCTCTAACCAACTGAGCTATGCGTCCATATAGCTTATCAGCTTAGCATAACTAACCCCAAAAACGCAAATATTTTTTTTGATCGGCTTCCAAAAGTTCTTAGAGACTATAGTTTTATAGTATTAATTCGGATTGAACTTCACTCAGTTATCAATAAAAAAATATGACAAAATAAACTTTTTCTCTCCTTCATATCATACTTAATCAGTTAGATGTTGTGTGGATTAAAAATTAAAGCCTGAGTTGAGATCCTCACATTTTATTTGAAATCTCAGTAACAAAAATAACCTCATACAAATGATATTCATTTTCTGCTATTCCCTCCCAATAGGGTTTTTCTGAACCGAATCCGGGTTTTTTTCGTAATTCTTCAATGGTTTTAGGGTCACGCCATTGCCCATAATTGATCGCACGAGTACCATCCAAGCTACGATGGAAATTCGCAGAAATTAACCCTTCTAATTCCATCGCTGGGGTAATATGTTCTTTGGCTAACTCCACCATCCGAGGCTGATTTTCGGACTCCATCCTAAATTCAGCAAAATGAACAATATATTCTCCTTCTTTAATCTCAGGGGGATCTACTTTTGACTGAGAGGCAAAAATTTCATAAATATGAGTATCAATTTCTCCAAACATTTGTAAATCTTGCTTTTCAAATTGTCCCTGTATCCCCGCATTATTGATAAAAGCCTCATAATCTTCTTGAGTTTCCCACTGCATATAATTCGCTACTTTTTCTCCATCTAAACTTTTATGAATACTGGCTGAAACAAATCCATGCTGTTGTTGAGTTGTCTGTAAATAGTAAACCAATTTATCTACTAATTTAGATTGACGATCAGGACTAACTGAATAGAGACTAATAACAGTGGTCAATTGATTATCTATAGCGATCCGGGTCATATATATCAACTCCTCATTTTTTTATTAAAATACGAAAATATATAGAAAAGAATAAATAATAATGAATCAGTTGTCAATAACAAAATTAATTTATTCATATAAAATCTATCAAAGTAAATTAATATGTCTAGTTTTTATTATATCTAAAAAATTTTAATCTACTTAATCTCAGATAATATTGGATTTAAATTTTAAGTCAAATCTTTGAAATCTGTAGGATTCATTGCAGGAATATGTCACAATATTTTGCAACTGTGATCTGGAGTATTATATTGTCTACTGCATACTTTCTGGTGGCTCATGGTAGCCGCGATCCTCGCCCCCAGTTGGCTCTTGAACAGATAGCTGAACAACTCCGTTTGAGATTATCTACAGTCCATTTTACCCTAATCGGTACAGGTGTATTAGAATGTGCTCCCCTATCTCTTACTCAACAGCTACAACAATTTGCAGATTTAATTCGCCCTCAAGGAATGACTCGAATTAAGATTTTGCCGCTGTTTTTGTTACCGGGTGTTCATGTTAAAGAAGATATTCCGGTAGAAGTGGCAATGGCTCAACAAATTTTAGGCTCAGAAATGACGCTTGAAGTTTTGCCTTATATGGGTTCTCAAGTGGATAAGATAGCAACTGTTTTAGCCGATCAGATGAAATTATTTACTGTAGAAACTTGGATTGTAATGGCGCACGGCAGTTCTCGTCAAGGAGGAAATCAACCGATTAAATTCTTAGCTGATAAGTTAGCTATCATACCCGCTTATTGGTCAGTTTCACCTAATTTATCGGAACAAATTCAAGCTTTAATTCAACAAGGTTATTCCAAAATCGGAGTACTACCTTATTTTTTATTTACAGGTGGAATTACAGATGCTATTGCTCAGTCTATTCAAAACTTATCTCAACAATTCATTGACACCGAATTATATTTAGCGAAACCATTAGACCAAACCACAGCATTAATAGATTTAGCACAAGTTTTGTTATTTAATGAGATGGAGGGTAAGGAATAAGAATAAAAGCCGGATTAGACTCGGATCATTTATAAATATTAATTTGTAAATTTCAATATTATATTATCACTTTTCTGTGTATTATCTTGTATAATATAATCAATTATGAATTCTGTTATTAGTCACAGAATCGTACTTTCTAATGTGATAGAGCCTGAAAAAAAATGGAAACTAAAGAGCTAAAGTTTTTACTGAAATTATTAGGACAGCCTAGCTATCAAGCTAAGATTACTGAAGTTAACCCCACTTCTAAAACTAAAGCATCAGAACGGGATAAGATTTGCCGAGATTTATGCGATCGCCTCTTAGTAGAATGTATAGAAGAAATCACCAAGTTAGCCATTACTCCGGCGGGTAAATCTTTACTCGAGATAGACTCTAGCACATTACCAATTAACGATCAAGAGCTGAAAGCATTAAAAGCTTGTGAGAAAAAAACGATTACACCGGGAGAAACAGGAATACCTCCAGCCTCTCGTCAATCGCTTCTTTTTAGCTTAGCAGAACGAGGATTTATTAAAGCGGTTGATAACAAAATTAAAGAAGTTTGGTTAACTCAGCAAGGCCAAGACTATTTAGCGAGAGAATATACACCAGAAGGAAAAGGAAATATCACTCTCAGTAAAATTCAAATGGGAAATTACGTTAGTTTTTTACGGGATTATTTTTCTCATTCTCCATTCCAAGTTGAGCCTTCAACCGCCACACCCACTTTCTTTTCTGACCAAAAACTTAGTGATGAAGAAGTTTTAAAAATCATTATTGATTTAGACAAAAAGTGGGGAACAGATAATTATTTACCGATATTTCACCTACGAGAACGGTTACAACCGCCGTTAACCCGAGAGGAATTAGATGGGGCAATCTATCGGCTACAAAAACAAAACAGAATTGAGTTAAGTTCACTCTTAGAAGCTTCGCATTATACTTCTGAGCAATTCGATACCGGGATATTAGTACCGGGAGGTAGCCGACTGTTTTTCATTATTGTTAACTAGCACTTTGTAGTTTTTCTGTTCATCTTTAACCCTTGTTTTAATATGGTATCCATCGAGCAAATTATTCAGCAAGAATTTAATCCGTTTGATCCAATTAGCTTTAAATCTGGACATTTCTGGCAAGAAGAGACTCAAGCCAAGTTTCAAATTATTGATTCTATTCATCAGAAAGAACTGAATCAAATGACTAATGTGATTCACTTAACTCAAAGAGATCATCATACTCGAACCGTTTTGTTAACAGGGGATAAAGGGTCAGGAAAAAGCTACTTTCTAGGCAGATTAAAAGAGACGCTGAATCAAGATGTTTTCTTTGCATATATTGCACCTTGGACAGATAGTGAGCATATTTGGCGGCATACGTTGCGCTATACCGTAGATAGCCTCATGTACAACCCAAAAGGACAAAAACAATCTCAGTTGTTATTGTGGTTGAAAGAATTGGCTGTCTTTAAAAATCCTAATTTAATCAATCAGATTTTAGGAGATCGAAGAGTTTTTATTCGGAATTTACGCAGTGCTTATCCAGCCGGAATTTATCAAGCAAAAAGCTTTTTTGGTGTATTGTATGATTTAACTAATCCTGAGTTATATCCTATCGCCTGTGATTGGTTACGAGGGGATGATTTAGACGAGGAAGATTTACAACTGTTAGGAATTAAGAGGTCAATTGATAGTGAAGAAGCCGCTCGTCATATTTTAGAAAACTTCGGTAGAATTTCGACTTCAACTAAACCTATTATTCTCTGCTTTGATCAGGTAGAAAATGGTGAACCTCGAGATGCAGAAGGGATTGTTAATTTACAGCCCTTAATGAGTGTTAATACAACCTTTCATAATGAAAAATTTAAAAACTTTGTCATTATTATTAGTATTGTACGGGATAATTGGCAAAAAGCTGGGCGTAAAATAGAACAATCAGATCTAGATAGAATTGAAACAGCAATCTCTTTAAAAAGTATTACATTAAACCAAGCAGAACAGTTGTGGGCTAGTAGACTTTATCCGTTACATTGTCAAGCAAAGCCACAACCCACATCAGTAATTTATCCTTTAGATGCAAAAGTATTAGAAAGTCAATATCCGGGTGGAAAAGTTAATATTCGAGATGCACTTCAGCTTGGACAAAAACTGTTTTTAGAATATAAAACTGGTAAATATAAATCGTCTGAACCCATTAAAAATGTACCTGAAGAGAAATCAGAGCTTCTTAAAACTACATCTACAGAGTTGAATTTAATATTAGATGAAGAGAGATTAGAATCTGTAAAAACAGTGTCAGAACCCATTAAAGATGTATCCGCAGACTTTAATTTAAGCTGGCAATATGAATTGAAAAAAAATCAAGAGTACGTCTCTAAAATGCGTCAATATTCTGCCGTAGAACGTTTAGCAATGTTGCGGAATATTTTAAATTTGTTTCAAGTTCAAAGAATTAAAGTCAATTTCTTACCCAGTCAAAAGTATAAAAGTTACTCACTCAGTTATCAACAGAGTCAAAATTCTCCGAAGATTGGAATTGTTTGGATGGAAGAACCCAATCTTACTAACTTTTGTAACATCATGAAAGTCTGTCTGAAAGTAGTTCAGAATAAGTTATGTGATACGCTGTATCTAATTCGTGCAGAACGCTTAGGTACAGCAGCAAATAAGGGTTATCAAGTTTATACTAAAGTTTTTAAAAACTCTCCTCATCAGCACATTATCCCAGATCTGGCTTCATTACATGATTTAGTCACTTATACAAAACTACTAAATTCAGTCAATTCTGGAGAATTAATCATTGCTGGGAAAACACCGACTATGGAAGAATTTAAAACCCTAGTTCGTCAGGAAAAAGTATTAGAAAACTGTTCTTTGTTACAAGAATTAGATTTAATTCAAACTATTCAGACCACTGAAGAAGCAGAAACTCATTCTAATCTACAACCTGTTCAAGATTTTATGATGAATATTATGAAAACACAGCAAATGCTAGCTTATCAATCATTAGTTAATACTACAGTATCCCAATTTCCTAAAATAAAAGACAATCAAATAAATCAAGTAGTTGAGCAACTTTGCGATCAAAATAAAATTCAAATTCTCAATCCATCCGATAGTTATGAGAAACAAACAATCTATTTAGTCGTTTAAATTTCCTGTTTCAGATTAAATTATGTTTTACCTCACGAAAGCTTCAGAAATCCATCAAGCCATTATTCAGTTAAAACAATATCCAATTTTATGGTTAGATACGGAAGTTGCTAACTGGAGAACATCAAATCCTAGTGTTTCTTTAATTCAAGTTTTAGCAAAACCTGAAGATTTAACCGGAGAATCAGTCTATCTTTTGGATGTTTTCAATCAACCTGATTTAGTGGATGAATTCATTCAAGAAATCATGATTGATCCAGAAATTGAAAAAGTCTTTCATAATGCTAGTTATGATTTACGCTTCCTAAATAAAATTTTATCACGAAATGTCACTTGTACCCTAAAATTAGCAAAAAAAATTCCATTAACAATTTTAGGAACTTCTAACCGTAAATTAAAAAACCTAGCAACAGAATTATGTGGCTTTAGAGATGTAGATGCAGAAGAACAAGCCAGCGACTGGGGAAAACGTCCCCTCACTGGTAAACAGTTAAATTATGCCAAAATGGACACTGTTTATTTAGCACAAGTCCATTGCCGTCTATTACAACTCAAAAATCCTCACCTATCTCTGAAAATGCCTGATTCAAATTCTTCAAAATCCTCTAAATTGTATGTAACAAATGTTCGAGAAGCGGTTGAATGTCCTCGATTATTTTATTTAGGATATCATTTTAAAGGAAAAACATTATTTATTCCGGCTGAGAATACCTCCGGAGTGGGTAAAGCTTTTCACCAACTATCCGAGGATTTTGTTAAAGTAGCTAAATCACAGCCTGAATTTAAAGCATTATTTAAACCACAAACAGGACAAATAAAAGTAGAGAATATTGCAGCAGAAATGCAAAATTTATTTTATAAGTTAGCATTTTATCCCTATCTTAATCAGCATCAAAATCAAGCACAATCCTGTCTTCGCGTTTGGCAAGGGTTAACAGGTTTAATTCAACGGTGGGCAGAATTATTAGTCAAAAATAGACAATATTGTAGTGCAGATGAAGTCATTAATAAAACTTTTCCTAATATTAATCCTAAGCTGGAATATAATTTTCAATTGCCCAATGGTAATCAACAGCTTGTTCGGGGTATTATTGATGGTTTAGTTTATGATTGCGAACAGAATCGTTATTGTGTTGTGGAGTATAAAACCTATCAATCTCCCGATCAAACGGCACAATTAATTCAAGTTGCACTGTATAGTTATATGCTGCACAAAAAGCTAAAACTTCCTGTTGACTCGGCACTTTACGCAGTGTTGCCGGACTGGCAAGAAGTCACCTATTCTTGGGAAGAATTAGAACAGACAGTGCATACATTAATTCCTCATAAATTACAACAAATGCAGGAATGGATCGCGTGGCAACCTCCTCAACAAAATCCACCGCCGCCCACCACTCAACTTGAACTTTGTCAGATGTGTCCGCAGCAAGAAAAGTGTCAAACTTATTTTGAAATCTCTCCCAATATTCCTAATAAAAAAGATATTGTATCTGTTAGCAAAGCTATTCCAACGCCAATAACAGAACAGCCAGATCCTCCCGTTAATATTCCGGCAAAAGAGACCCTAACAGAAGCTGATAAACAGGGTCAACAATTAGTTGAAACTCTAGAATCATTTAAGGTTAACGTAGACTACTTAGGCGCGGCTGTGGGGCCTGCTTTTATCCGGATTAAACTGAAGCCGCATTTGGGAGTTAAAGTCAGTTCTATTTTAAAATTATCCAATGATTTACAAGTTCAATTAGGGATTATAAATCCGCCTTTAATTTCAACTCAAGCGGGCTATGTTAGTGTCGATATCCCTCGCCCAGATAGTCAAACAGCACATTTTAAAAACTATATTAAACAGGAAACTAATCCAGCCGATGCGGCGATGAAAATTGCGATAGGGGTGGATTTAAATAATCAATTAATTGAAGCAGATTTATCCGATCCGAATACCTGTCATTTTTTAGTCGGAGGAACGACCGGAAGTGGAAAAAGTGAATTTTTGCGATCGCTTCTTTTAAGTCTACTTTATCGATATTCTCCTCAACAATTAAAAATTGCTTTAGTCGATCCGAAACGGGTAACTTTTCCTGAATTTGAGCAAATGCCTTGGCTATATTCTCCTGTTGTTAAAGATACTGAAAAGGCTATAGAATTAATGAGTCTATTAGTAATAGAAATGGAAAGTCGTTATCAACGTTTAGAAAAAGCATTATGTTCTGATATTTTAGCTTATAATCGCAAACAAAAGCAACCTTTAAATCGAATTATTTGTATTTTTGATGAATATGCTGATTTTATGGCAGAAAAAGAAGTTCGTCAAGAATTAGAATTGAGTATTAAGCGTTTGGGCGCGATGGCAAGAGCCGCTGGCATTCATTTAATCATTGCCACACAACGCCCTGAAGCGACTATTGTTACCCCTAAAATTCGCTCTAATTTACCCGGTAGAGTGGCTTTAAAAACCGCCAGTGAAGCAGACTCTAAAATTGTTTTAGGCGGCCAAACAACCGATGCTGCATATTTACTGGGGAAAGGAGATTTACTATATCAAGCGGGTAGTAATTTAGACAGATTACAAAGTTTATTTGCTCAAACCATTCAGTTACCTTTGTAAATCTAGTTATTAACCTGAAGTGATTTGTCACCGGGGGTAACAGTCAGTTAGAATCTGCCGAGTTTTAAATATATCATTATTATAGTTGCTGGAATGCAATAGAAGTATTATAATCTATTTTCATAGAGCTATAGTATGGGTTAAATCTGCTTAGCGATTTTTTTGCCATGTTTTATCTCATGAGCGGGGTCATAGCCTAGCCCAGTGTAAAATGTCTGAGTCTAACGGTCAAACTGAATCATTTCCTGCGGTTGAAGCCAACTCTTCTCAGCAAAACTTAGAATCTATAGCTGAGAGTAATGAGGTTGTATTAGAATCAAAATATTCTAAGAAACCCAGAAAAAAACAGAAGCTATTTAAATCATTTGGATTAGTGATTTTAGCAAGTTTTGCTTTATTTGGAATTACTTTTACTATTGGTAAAGAGCTACAAAAACGACGTTTAACTCCTCAACTAAATATTCAAGTCCGCCCCGAATTATCTTTGAACAAAGCTGAAAAAAATCAGTCGCCGCAAGAGCAGCTTTTGCAAACAAAACAATGCCCAGAATGTGATTTACAACAAGCGAATTTAAAGCAGGTTAATTTGAGGGATGCTTATTTATGGAAAGCCAATTTAACACAGGCTGATTTACAAGATTCTTACTTAGAAAGGGCAGATTTACGAGGAGCCAATTTAACCGGGTCTGATTTGAGTTATGGGTTACTGCAAGGGAGTAATTTAGGGTATGCTAAATTATTAAAAGCTAAATTAGCTCATGCTGATTTAACCGGGGCCAATCTTTGGCAAGCTAATCTTAAAGGAGCTGATTTAGTTAACTCGAATTTAGTAGCAGCAAACCTGACAAAAGCTAATTTAGAAAAAGCTAATTTAACTTCAGCGAATTTGACTCAGGCAGATTTAAATAATGCTATTTTAGAAGGAGCTAATTTAAAAGATGCTAATCTGACTCAAGCTAATTTAGAACGAGCTAATCTTAGAAATACATTTCTTTTAAATACAGATTTAACTGAGGCGAATTTATATCAGGCAGATTTAGGAGATGCTCGACTCATTGAGGCTATTTTACAAGGGGCAAATTTACAGGAAGCTCGGTTATGGGTCACTCAATTAGAAGGAGCAAATTTAGAGGGAATTAACTTAGAAAAAGCTAAACTGGGTTATGCTAAATTAAACGATGCAAATTTAACAAATGCTAATTTAACGGATGCTATTTTAGAAGGGGTTAATTTAGAAAATGCTGATTTAACCGGGGCGAATTTAGAAGGGGCAAAGTTACAACGGGCGAATTTACTCGGGGCTTATTTAAAAGGTGCAAATTTAAAAGAAGCCAACTTAGAAGGAGCAGATTTACGCGGGGCTTATTTAAAAGGTGCTAATCTTAGAAGTGCTTATTTGGCTGGGGCAAACCTGCGAGGGGCAAACCTGCGAGGGGCAAGTTTGAGAGGGACTAATTTGCGAGATGCTGACTTGAAAGGGGCTACGTTACCCAATGGTAAAATTGCGCCTTAATTTTATTTGTTTGCCTTCTGTTGAGTTGAGGGCACACGCAATGCGCCCCGACGAATATTTACACTTTGTAATAAAATTGTGTTGAATTGTATCTAACCCCCGTAACCCGGCCAACAGGTGCAATAATTTATGGCTGTGTGGCAATATTTACCACGGTTTAATCATCTTTCTATAACTTGAAATTGGACTTAATATCACACTTTAAGCTATTATGACTAATAATTCTAACCTGCTTAACCTCATTCAACGTCCTCGTCGTGTGCGTCGCACTGATGCCTTGCGGCGGATGGTGCAAGAAACTCAACTGACGGTTAATGATTTGATATATCCTTTGTTTGTGATGGAAGGAGAAAATCAAAAAGTTGAAGTGTCTTCAATGCCGGGAAGTTATCGCTACACTCTAGATTTATTACTCAAAGAAGTTGCAGAAGCGTATGAATTAGGCATTCCTGCTATTGCATTATTTCCCCTGGTTGCAGAAGAGAAAAAAGATAATGCAGGGACTGAAAGTTATAACCCGGATGGCTTGGTGCAGCGCACGGTGCGGGCAATTAAGCAAGAAATTCCCGATATTATGATTGTAACCGATGTTGCCCTCGATCCGTTTTCTAGTAAAGGTCATGACGGTATTGTCAGCGATACGGGGGAAATTCTCAACGATGAAACGGTGGAAGTGTTGGTGAAACAGTCTATTTCTCACGCAGAAGCTGGGGCAGATATTGTGGCACCCTCTGATATGATGGATGGACGCATCGGTGCAATTCGACAAGGGTTAGATGAAGCCGGATATACCAATGTTAGCATTCTGGCTTATTCCGCAAAATATGCCTCAGCTTATTATGGCCCGTTTCGTGATGCTTTAGAATCCGCGCCCAAATTTGGCGATAAGAAAACCTATCAAATGGACCCGGCAAACTCCCGTGAAGCCTTAACTGAGGTGGCTTTAGATATTGAAGAAGGGGCGGATATGGTGATGGTAAAGCCAGCTTTAGCTTACCTTGATATCATTCAATTAGTTCGCTCTGCCACAGATATTCCGGTTGCGGCTTATAACGTCAGTGGGGAATATGCCATGATTAAAGCCGCTGGCGAGAAAGGCTGGATAGACGAGAAAAAAGTCATGCTAGAAACCCTTACCAGTATGAAACGGGCAGGGGCTGATATCATTTTAACCTATTTTGCCAAAGAAGTCGCCTTGATTTTACGCTAGTTGATTAAATTTATAAAATTTTCCAGTAGAGGCGTTCACTTCAGAACGTCTCTATAATATTATGTATTCCTGTCCTAGAATATTCAGTATTTTCTGTTTACCTCTGGGCAGATTCTCGTTAAGCTAAACACAATTGTATTTGATTAAATTATGTCTTCGACTGCTACCCCTTTACCTGCTGCTTTAGAACGCATTGTACAACGATTTAAACGGGCATCGTCAAATAAATTGCGTTATGAACAATTATTATCCTTAGCCCAGAAACTCCCTGAATTTCCCGCTGACCAAAAAATAGCAGAAAATAAAGTTCCCGGTTGTGTCTCTCAAGTTTATGTTATCGCCGAATTAGATGAAGCCGGAAACGTCCAATTTCAGGGCGACTCCGATGCCCAACTCACAAAAGGTTTGGTTGCCTTGTTAATTCGTGGCTTAAATGGGCTGCCGCCGCAAGATATTGTTAAACTTACTCCTGATTTTATGGCGGAAACGGGACTACAAGCTAGTTTAACTCCATCCCGCGTTAATGGATTTTTTAATATCTTTAAAACCTTACAAAAAAAAGCTTTAGAATCTCAAAATTAATCATGAATCAAGATTATTTGTGGATAGAAACCTTAAAGTTTAATGATAAAGGATTGATTCCGGCTATTGCCCAAGATGCTAAAGATGGCACAGTATTAATGATGGCATGGATGAATAAAGATTCTATTCAAAAAACATTAGAAACCAAAGAAGTTCATTATTGGAGTCGTTCCCGTTCGGAGTTATGGCACAAAGGGGCGACTTCTGGGCATATTCAAACAGTCAAAGAGATTTATTATGATTGTGACGCAGATACGTTGTTAATTAAACTTGATCAAGCGGGTGATATTGCCTGTCATACTGGAAAAAGAAGTTGTTTTTTTAATAGTGTTCGTTTAAATTGAACCACAAAAACACGAAGTACACAAAGGAAGAGATACAGAGAAATACTATGTAGTTAGGAATGGCTTATGTCTAATTTTAGTGTATTTTCAAATAATGAATAACCCCGAATAAATATAAAATGTCACTTAAAGTTTATAATACTCAAACCCGTCAAAAAGAAGAATTTACTCCCTTAGAAACGGGTAAAGTAAAAATCTATTGCTGTGGAGTAACTGTATACGATTATTGCCATTTAGGTCATGCCCGTTCTTACATTGTGTGGGATATGGTAAGACGTTATTTAGAATGGCTTGGTTACAGCGTTCAATATGTGCAAAACTTTACCGATATTGATGATAAAATTCTTAAGCGCGCCCAACAAGAAGGCGTAACGATGCAGGATATTTCCGAGAAATATATTGAGGCTTATTTTGAAGATATTCGCTGTTTAAATGTGCAAGATGCTGATGCTTATCCCCGCGCTACAGATAATATTTCAGAAATTTATCAAATTATTCAACAGTTAGAAACGTCAGGGTTTGCTTATGCTGTTTCTGGGGATGTTTTCTATCAGGTTAATCAGTTTAAAGACTACGGTAAATTATCTGGGCGCAAACTAGATGAACAGCTTGCTGGTGCTAGTGGACGTGTCAATACAGAAGCTACAAAAAAGAAAAATCCGGCTGATTTTGCCCTCTGGAAAGCTGCAAAACAAGATGAACCTTCTTGGGAGTCTCCTTGGGGAAAAGGTCGCCCAGGATGGCATATCGAATGTTCTGCTATGGTTAAACGAATACTGGGAAATACAATTGATATTCATTGCGGTGGCGGAGATTTAATTTTCCCTCATCATGAAAATGAAATTGCCCAGTCAGAAGCAGCAAATTGTCAACCTTTATCTCACTATTGGATGCATAACGGCATGGTGAGAATTAGTGGTGAAAAGATGTCAAAATCTTTAGGCAATTTCACAACTATTCGAGATTTACTTAAAACTGTTCATCCGATGGTTATTCGCTTATTTGTTCTACAAGCCCATTATCGTAAACCATTGGATTTTACCGATGAGGCTATTGCTTCGGCTGAAAACGGATGGGCAACCTTAAATGATGGATTATTTTTTGGCTCACAATATCGGGATAAATTAGGCTGGAAAAAGGATAAAAATCAATTGGATGAAACGGCTATTGAACGATTTAATACCGCCATGAATGATGATTTTAATACACCCGGTGGGTTAGCTGTTTTATTTGAATTAGCCAAAGAGTTGCAAAAAGAAAAAAATATCTTATTGCATGGCGGAGAAATAACAACAGATCCAGGTAAGTTACAGCAAACTTGGGAGACTTTAGTTAAACTTGCTAACGTTTTAGGTTTAGAAATGCAGACAGAAGAGGAAGTCTTAACAGAAGGAAGTTTAAATGAGAGTGAAATTGAAGCGTTTATTCAGCAAAGAAAAGATGCAAAGCAAGCTAAAAATTATACAGAAAGCGATCGTATTCGAGATGAATTAAAAGCCGCAGGTATTAGTTTAATTGATAAACCCGGCGGTAAAACTATATGGCATCGCGACGGATGAGTAAGAAGTAATGAGTCATGAGTAAAAAGTAAGGAATTGTGAATTATAAATTCTGCCTTTTACTTACTCTGATTTATTACTAACTTGAATACACAATAAATGAGGAAAAATGACTAATATCTATGACAAAACAGAAATAACTTGCTGAAATTAAAGCATTAGTTTTAAGTTGAAATGAAAGAGTTGAGCATTTAGAGAAAAGTTATGATCAAATCAGTTAGCCAATTAGTTAGCCAATTAAAGAATTTAATATCCGCATTGATGTTTATGAAAAAGCATCCTAACCAGTTGTTAATCTTGCGTTAGGCTTAATTGTGGCGGCAACAGCTTCGATTATTGTACCCGCCATGATTAATCGATAAATTAAGGAGTCTAATAAAATCTGTGAATAGTTCAACTACTCCCCTTGGCGATAATAACCCCAAACTGTGTGAATTTCTGCTAGAGAAAATAACGACCAGTCCTGGGCAGCAAATTACGTTTGCTGAATATATGGACTCGGTACTGTATCATCCTGAATACGGCTACTATGCCACTCAACAGCCACAAATTGGTGCCGCCGGAGACTTCTTTACCTCTCCCCATTTAGGTGCAGATTTCGGCGAAATGCTGGCTGAACAGTTTGTAGAAATGTGGGAAATATTAGGATATCCCAATACGTTTACATTGGTTGAAATGGGGGCAGGACAAGGTATCCTCGCGGCTGATATCCTTAACTATCTCTCGAAGCGTTATCCTGAGTTTTTAAAAACTATCAACTATATTATTATCGAAAAGTCTCCGACTCTCAAAGCGGAGCAACGCTCAACACTACAGCGTCAGCTTCACTCGCCTATTTCTCTTCAATGGTGCGAATTATCAGATATCCCTAACGACTCTATTACAGGCTGTTTCTTTTCCAATGAATTGATTGATGCCCTACCTGTTCATCAGGTGATTATTCAGGATAATCAGCTTCAGGAAATCTATGTAAGAGCTTGTAGGGCAAAGCCTACCCCACTATATCCTATTGATGTCAAGTTTACAGAATCCTTGGGTAATTTGTCAACCCCTAAATTAAAAGAATATTTTCATTTGATTGAAATTGACTTATTTTCAGATATTTATACTGAAGGATACCGCACAGAAGTTAATTTAAACGCCTTAGAATGGATAAAAAACGTTGCAGAAAAAATGCATCAAGGATTTATTCTTACCATTGATTATGGCTATCCGGCGCAACGATATTATAACCCAGCACGTCGATCTGGAACTTTACAGTGTTATTATCAACATCGCCATCATAACGATCCCTACATCAATATTGGAAGACAAGATTTAACCGCTCATGTTGACTTTACCGCCTTAGAAAAACAAGGAAAATTATCCGGTTTAGAAATAGTGGGATCGACTCAACAAGCCTTATTTTTAATGGCATTAGGACTCGGCGATCGCATTGCATCTATTGCTCAATCAACTAATACTTCTATCTCAGAAACTTTAAGACGACGTGAAGCATTACATTCTTTAATTAACCCGATGGGTTTAGGCAATTTTATTGTGTTAATCCAGAGTAAAAATTTAACAGCTAAGGAGGGAGAATCAATTCAGTTAAAAGGACTCCAATCGATCTAATTTTGTAAATATAATAAACTTAAAGATAATGATAATCATTGTCTTAAAATTTATCAATATTCCTAATCTTTTAGAAATGCTATGATTCAAAGTAATGTATTCAATCATTTTATATTGAGAAATGACTCAATCTCAACATTCAGGCTGCTGCGGTCATCATGACCACGGACATTCTCATGAACAGGGTAATGAATTAAATTTTAAAAAAGAAATTATATCTATTATTGTAATTATTCTTCTTTTAGGTTTTGGTTTATTTTTTAAAGAAATACTCGAGGCGACACCCTATTCAATCGGTCAATATTTAGTGTTTATTCCAGCTTACTTAATTGCAGGATGGAGTGTTTTAATTACTGCGGGAAAGAATATTCTACGAGGCAAAATATTTGATGAAAACTTCCTGATGACGATTGCAACTTTAGGGGCAATTGCAATTAATCAACTCCCAGAAGCAGTCGCTGTTATGCTATTTTATAGAATTGGAGAATTCGTTCAAGACTTAGCAGTGGGTCGATCTCGACATTCGATAAAATCTTTACTCGAAATTCGTCCAGATTTTGCTAATCTTAAAGTTGATAATCAGATTCAAAAAGTAGATCCTAAAACTGTATCAGTCGATCAATTAATCCTGGTTAAACCGGGTGAAAAAGTCCCTTTAGATGGAGAAATAATAGAAGGTATTTCTCAAGTCGATACTTCAGCATTGACCGGAGAATCGGTTCCTCGCTCTATCAAAGTGGGAGACTTAGTTTTAGCTGGGAGTATCAATAAAACCGGAGTATTCACACTTAAAGTAACTAAAAAGTTTGAAGAATCTTCCATTGCTAAAATCTTAGATTTAGTTGAAAATGCCAGTAGTAAAAAAGCAGAAACCGAAAAATTTATTACTCGCTTTGCTCAATATTATACTCCCGTTGTGGTTTTTCTCTCTCTTGCTGTTGCCATCTTTCCGCCTTTATTAATTCCGAATGCAACAACAGAAGAATGGATTTATCGCGCCTTAGTTCTATTAGTTATTTCCTGTCCTTGCGGATTAGTGATTAGTATTCCTTTGGGTTATTTTGGCGGCGTGGGTGGCGCTGCTAAACGCGGGATTTTAGTCAAAGGATCTGCATATTTAGATGTATTAACGGCTGTAAAAACAGTGGCTTTTGATAAAACAGGAACTTTAACCCAAGGTGTGTTTAAAGTCAGTCAAATTATGCCGAATAACGGTTGGCAAAACCAGGATCTATTGAAAATAGCGGCTCAAATTGAATCTCATTCTAACCATCCCATTGCTCAATCTATTCAAGCAGCCTATGGACAACCAACACAGAATAAACTTCTAACTCATTATCAAGAAATTGCAGGTCACGGTATTATCGCTCAACTGAATAATCAGCAAGTTCTAGCCGGGAATGATCGGTTATTACATCGAGAGCAAATTGAACATAATACCTGTGATGTTGAAGGAACCGTTGTTCATGTTGCTGTCAATCAAAACTATGCAGGTTATATTACTATTTCCGATCAAATTAAACCGGATGCAACTGAGGCAATTTCTCAACTAAAAACAGTCGGTATTGAACAAACTGTAATGCTGACAGGAGATGATAAAACAGTTGCAGAAAAAGTCGCTAATACATTGGGATTAGATCGCTATTACGCTGAGTTATTACCGGAAGATAAAGTTGAAGTGATGGAACAACTCCTTCACAAAAATAATAAAAATAAAAAGCAAAATAAAAATAGTAAAGTTGCGTTTGTGGGGGATGGAATTAATGATGCGCCTGTACTGGCTCGGGCAGATGTTGGAATTGCCATGGGCGGATTGGGATCGGATGCGGCGATTGAAACGGCAGATATAGTTTTAATGACAGATTCTCCTTTAAAGATAGTAGAAGCCATTCAAATAGCCCGTAAAACTCGTCGAATTGTTTGGCAAAATATATTCTTTGCAATGGCAATTAAAGGGATTTTTATCCTATTGGGAAGTATAGGACTAGCCACATTGTGGGAAGCCGTGTTTGCCGATGTGGGGGTCGCACTTTTAGCGATTATTAATGCCACTCGAATTTTACGATAACACCATAAAGAAAGCTGAGGCATTTAACTTGATTAGTTAGTACCTCAGCTATTAAATATTGTGAATAATGCTCTAAAACATTAAACTTGATATTTACTACTGTTTTGGATTCACGATATACTCAGAAGACATAGCATCCGCTTTTCCAGCTTGAACTAATCCCTGATAAATCATGGCAGAAACTTCAGCACGACTGGCCGGTGCATTGGGATTTAATGTATCCGTATTCGGATAACTCACCACCAAACCTGCCTCAGTTGCCGCTGCTACTTTCTCAACAGCCCAGCTCGGGATTTGATCCGCATCCTGATAAATGGATAAAATTTCTTCAGGATCACCAGAAGGTTTTAAATCCAAACCACTGACCAAAGCCACTAACGCTTCAGTCCGACTAATGGGTTTCTCAGGACGAAAAACATCTCCCGGATAACCCGCTAAGAAACCTGTTTTGGTGGTTGCGTCAATCGCTGGTTCAGCCCAGAAACTATTGGCAACATCCTCAAAACTCAGGGCCTTCTCTCGTTCAGCTTCAGCAAACCCAAAAGCATCGTCAATTTGAGCCGCAACTGCCGCCCGACTCATCGATTCTTCCGGTTTAAAGCTACCATCTTCGTAACCCGTAATGATCTCTTGCTGGGCAAAATACTGAATATAATCCTTTGCCCAAAAATCATCAGGGACATCTGAGAATTCACCCGCAGAGGCAGCCGGGGTTTCTGTTTCCGAGGAGTTGGAGCCTAACCTGGGAAGAGGAATACCGATGAAACTAGGTTTTTCTGGTTTTTTCGCAGTTGCAGTCTGTTCCCCTTCAGAAGGAGAAGCGGTGCCATCAGCCTGTTCTGTTTCGGCTTCATCTGTGTCTGCGGTAGCTGTCGAGTCTTCAGTGGGTGTCTCAGCAGTAGCCGTTTCTTCTGTGTCTGCGGTAGCTGTCGAGTCTTCAGTGGGTGTCTCAGCAGTAGCCGTTTCTTCTGTAGGAGTCTCCTCCCCTTCAGCAGTCGCCGTTTCTGTAGAAGTCTCCTCCCCTTCAGTGGGTGCAGCAGCCTCTGTGGGACTGTCTTCTGTCTCGGTTTTATTCCCTAAGCCCAAGATGGGAATACCGAAACCGGGTCGCTGAGGTTGGTCGGTTGTGGCTTCGTCGTCGGCTGTTTCATCTGTGTCTGCGGTAGCTGTCGAGTCTTCAGTGGGTGTCTCAGCAGTAGCCGTTTCTTCTGTAGTCTCTTCTCCTTCAGCCTCAGCAGTTGCCTCTGTAGGAGTGTCCTCTGTGTCGGTTTTACTGCCCAGTGCATCTGGTTTACTCCCCAAACCGAAGATGGGAGTGTCAGAATCGGATTGGTCTGTCTCTGCGGGTACAGAAGACTCCGCCTCAGTTTCCGGGGTTTCTGTTTCGTCAGTCGGAGTAACTGAATCTTGTTCTGTTGTGCCTTGTTCTAAAGTTCCAGGCGAAGTAACCGGAGTTTCAGCCTCAACAGATGCCTCAGTCTCCTGGTCTGTTTCTGTAGTCGTTGCCTCAGGGGCAGTATCAGCAGGTCGTGAACCGCCGAATAGACTGCCTCCCCCCACCACTAACCCAGCACCACGAGCTAGTCTAGATGAGCGAGGTTGTAATTGGATTGTTTCTGATTCTAGAGCAGATGAAGATAAGCCTGTCGCAGGTTGCGAAGGTAGAGTATCTTCAAATGAAAATGAATCTGTCAACGGAGAAGATAATTTAGGAGGCTTTCGCAGCTGAGTTGAAGATGAGCGCCGACCCAATAATAGACCACCGGGGCGGTCTGTGTCGTCGAACACCCAAAAGAAAATCCCACCCATTGCCAGCAAAGCCACTAACACAGCGATCCATTCGTCTCGATTTCGAGAGGGATCATTGGATGGTGGCTCCGGAGGCGGCGGTATGTTTGGTGTATTTGGAGAAGATGAATGTGTCATAAAATTTGACCTTATCAACATTAAAATCCAGATTAACCGCTAGACTCTCACAGACGCAATCTATAGGCGGGGGGAAAAGGGAAAACAGGAGTTAGAGTAGGGAGATGGGAAGACTTCGGAGACTATGAGGACAAGGTAGACAATCTGACTTCTCGCTTCTCTATGTTGCCTGTTGCCAACACCCTCCTAATCTAATCACGAGAACTGCTCCCTTCAATCACTGCTAAAGGACGAGAAGGAGATTTAGCACTCAGGATAGAAATGGCCTCACTGTAGTAAGGATCTTGCTTTGTACCCACTAACTGAGGATCGCGGGAGAGCTGTTTCTTTTGAGCCTCAGTCAACTTAACTTCTACATCTGGGGTGACCCCTGTGCTGCTGATATCTGTGCCATTAGGAGTGTAATAGTGGGCGATAGTGACGGCAATTCCAGAACCATCTGAAAGGGAGAACACAGACTGAACTAAGGCTTTACCAAAAGTGCGATCGCCCATAATCACAGCGCGTTTGTTATCTTTCAAAGCACCCGCCACAATTTCACTAGCACTGGCGGAGTTTTTATCCACCAAAACCACAATCGGTAAATCGGTTAAAGCGGTTTTATTGGCCCGGACTTCTTGGCGATCGCCTTCTCGGTCTATGGTACTGACAATGGCCCCAGCATCCATCCACATCCGAGCAATTTCAATACTACTGCGAAGTAATCCCCCAGGATTTCCCCGCAAGTCTAAGACAAATCCCTCTGCTTGTTCTTGTTGGAGTTCTTCAATCGCTTCTAGCATCTGTTCAGAGGCATGAGAATTAAATTCCCGCAATTGAATATAACCAATTTTGCGATTTCCTTCTTGATTGAGGCGATAACGAACAGCTTCTAACTCGATCCGGGCGCGGGTCAAGGTGACATCGAAATCTTCAATACTATCGCGGCGAATTCGTAACGTAATTTCTGTGCCAACATTACCGCGAATTTTTTCGGCTGCCTTCTCTACACTCAAGCCTTCAGTTGAGATCCCATCAATTGCCAGAATCTCATCGCCGGATTGGATGCCGGCTTCAATGGCTGGAGAATTTTTGATCGGCGAAACCACCATTAAAGCTTTAGATTCTTCATCTAGCTTCAGTTGCATCCCGACTCCGGAGAGTTCTCCTGCCGTTTGGTTGGTGAGGCGTTCATATTGCTTAGGATCCATAAAACGAGTGTAAGGATCTTCAAGCTGTTCGAGGACATCTCGCAGGGCGGTATATGCCTGTTCTGGGGAGGTATATTCTTGGCTGAGTAAATCTTGGCGGACTGCCTGCCAATCGAGTTGATTAAATGTGCCATCAACATATTCTCGATTGACAATTTGCCAAGCTTCATCAACAATAGCCTTGGGACCTGTCTTCAGCGTTGCATTAACGGAGAAGTTTAACCCCGGCACAACCATTGTTGAAATAGCTGCGATCGCCCCGCTCACCAGGGCTGTACGAAATAAAGAGTGATGTTTTGCTTTCTGGTTCATCGAGTCATCCTCTGGCTGCCTCCCTCACCTTGGTTTCAGTCTGGGATTATCAGCCGTCCTCATCCTTAGTTAGGTTTACAAGTTGCCCGGATCAAAGGTTTCCCACTTGAACAGTGCGGGCTAATGAATGCTGTGCAAGCGATGATTAAGTAATGTTGACTTCACACCGAAACGATCCATGTTGCGAATTTACTAAGTAAAATACTTAGCATTTTATTCGTCATGCTAATGCAATTTACCCTATGTTCTATTCGGTCAGGAATAGGTGCGATCATTCTGTTCTCTGTTGAACAATCATAACGAATTTTTTGTGATCGTTCAGCCAGGGGCTATTGGTTCTACCCCAGAGGGAATTCTAAGATTTGAATTTCTAGAACTGATAGAGAACCTGTAAACCCACAGACTCCAACCCAGAATTCACTGACTCTAAAATTGATTAAGGGCGACTGCTTCCTATCATTTCATGGATTAAGTGCAACTTACTACCAGTTTAGCGATAGATTTAGTCAAAATGACGAGAACAACTGCTAAGATTATTGAAAAATGAATTCCGGGACTATTTTAAGCCATTGAACCCAAACTCTACAAGCCCAGATCCCTCATTGCCAAAATTACAGATATTTGTTCCTTTGTTGCTTGGCGTGAGCGCATTATCCGGTATTATCATGATTCAGCTTTTCGGGCCCGGTTCACTCAAAATGGGTACTCCTCAAGCGGCTCAAACCGATGGAGATGAATTTGTTGTTGCCACAAGAACCCAAGAACAAAAACAAGCCTTGCAACTGCAACTGCTAAAAAATCTGCCCACCTTGGGGTATGATAACGTGATTGCCGATTGGACATTTATTAATTTTTTACAATATTTTGGAGATGAACCTGCCCGAGAAGTCACTGGCTACGAACTCAATGATGACTATTTCGATGTCCTAACTCTACTCGATCCCCGTTGGGTAGATATGTATTTGTTTCTTTCAACTTCTGTCTCTTTTTATCAAGCTCAACCTCAAACTGCTGTTGAATTGATGAGTCGAGGAACCGCCGCTCTCTCTCCGCAGATTAGTCCCACAGCTTGGATTGTGTGGCGACTCAAAGGCATCGATCAGCTATTACTGGTGGGGGATACATCAGGGGCAATTCAATCCCTGTTCCGGGCAGCAGAGTGGGCAGAAGCCAGTTCTAACCCAGATTTCGCCCGTCAGTTTCGCGCCTCGGCTGAAGTACTGCAACAAAATCCGGACAACTTGTCTACTCGGTTGAATGCTTGGTTATCCGTTTACTATCAAACCACTGATGAATTAGTCCAACAACGGGCCACTCAAGAATTATTATCATTAGGTGCTGAAAAAGAAATGGGAGAAAATGGGGAAGTTCGCTTTATCCTGCCTGAAATTCCCTAGATTTTTTTTATTCTTACCTATTTATTAATAGTCTATTCTGTTAATATTTTGCTGAATTCTACCGGATTAGAATCTTGTCAAGAAATAGCAAAAATATTAGTGCTCACTTGTCATGCATTAGTGCTAAAACAACCAGAAAAATTAGTTACATTAACGACAATAGCGCTCTCAAATATCAGATATATTAACGACTGAATGTTTTTGAATTAATCGTAATGCAAAGTAAAATTTCTAGTTATACACAGCCCAACTCAAATCATCTTGATATTCAGCGATCTCTGATTGAACCGATTAAAAAAGTCGTCCCAATTACCCCTCAACGATTTCGGATTGAAGATCAAATTGAACAACCTACATTTTACCTCTTGGAAGCACAGGCAGGTCAAACTCTTAATTTATTGGGCGAAAGCGGAACAATAACAGCAGAAATCTTTTCCCCTTTGGGTCAACGTTTGTGTCGCTTCAAGATTCACCCGGATCAACCACAGCAAAAGTACAGTTCCCTGTCTGAGTCGGGTTTATATCGAATTCTAGTTGATCCGGGTCAGATCTCTACCGCGTTTACAATCAAGATCAATTTATTTAATGGGTAAATCATGCACTTGATTAATTCCTGGGCTAATCGGAGTTTACAATATCCTCAACTCCATTTAAAAATGGATCAAATATTTAATCTCTATCTTTCGACTGTTGAGAGATGATACCTTGTTCTTTCATGCTTGAATTATCACTGAAAATCTTTTATAACCAATTCATCGCATTGTATCAGAACTGGCAGAGGGGATAATGGAATTTGATCACGTTCACTTTTACGTTCAAGATGCAAAGCTTTCACGCAACTGGTTTGTAGAAAAACTGAAGTTTGAAGCAGCGGGACACGTCACAGATTCCCATACTTATACAGAAGTTGTGAAGAATGGCCAGATTTACTTCCTGCTTTCTTCCCCAATATCCCCTCAGTCTGAAGCGGCTGAATACCTACGCAACCATTCTCCTGGGGTAGTTGATGTGGCATTCCAAGTCAATCATTTAGACACAGTCATGAATCGCATTAGGGCAACCGGAGGAAAGATCCTACAACCGACACAATATCATCACTGGGGTTCAAAACGATTAAAATGGGCAACGATTTTGGGTTGGGGTGGACTTCGTCATACCTTAATTGAACAGCAAAAAACAATACAAGGAAAAGCAATTCCTCAGATTCCGTTTATCATTGATGATTCACCTTCTTCGACTGCTTTAGAAGGAATTGATCACGTCGTTTTCAATGTGGCAGCCGGAGAATTAAATACAGCAATAACCCAATATCAAAAGCTCTTTGGATTAGAATCTCAGCAAAGCTTTAATATCCAAACAGAACGTTCTGGATTGCGGAGTCAAGTTTTAAATCATCCGGAAGGTTCTGTTCAGTTTCCGATTAATGAACCGACTTCTGCGACTTCTCAAATTCAAGAATTCTTAGAATATAATCAAGGTTCAGGAATTCAACATATTGCGCTGAAAACGAATAATATTATTCAGACTGTTACTCAATTAATTCAACAAAACTTACCTTTTTTATCAGTTCCTGATAGTTATTATACTAACTTGAAGAAACGAGGTATTAATGATTATCTGAAACTCAACTGGGATAGCCTTAAAAAATCTCAAATTTTAGTCGATTGGAAAGAATCTATCCCAGAAGCTATATTACTTCAGATTTTTACCCAACCTATTTTTGATCAACCGACTTTTTTCTTTGAATTTATTGAGCGTAAAGTTGCTCAAATTAAAAATCAACTCATTCAAGCCCAGGGTTTTGGAGAAGGTAACTTTCAAGCTTTATTTGAAGCCGTTGAGCAAGACCAAATTAATCGGATGCTCAATCAAATAGATGATGAAAATCAATGATATTTTTAATCTAAATATTATTAAATTATTAGTCAATTATTAGCTTGATAAAGATTTGAATAGTGATTAAAATATTAGAGTATTTTTTCGTGCTATCTTTTTTTTACTTTGATTATTCCTTCTCCTGAAATATAAAACTGATTCAACCAAACCGACAGGAGTCCGATATGATGAAAACTATCTATTATTCTCTGTCTAACTTCAATTATTGATGATGCTAACTCAACTCACTCCTCCCAAAATTATTCTTGATACAGATCCCGGTGGCGACGATGCCTTGGCGCTGCTGTGGTTACTGAGTTTAGAAACTCACGGACTGGCTGAATTAGTTGCCATTACAACGGTAGAGGGAAATGTTGATGCCCGTTTAACTTTTAATAATGCCTGTGAATTACTGCAACTGGTGAATTTAACTAATATTACTGTAGGGCGAGGTATTGTTAAACCTAATCCGGAAATTGGTGATGCTAGCTTTATTCATGGTGTAGATGGTTTAGGAGATTTAGCCGCCACTTTACCCGCTTGTCATTTACAATTTGAAAAAGCACCCGCTTCAGAATTGGTTTTAATTGAAAAACTGAATCAATTTCCCGGTGAGATTACTCTGATTTGTTTAGCACCTTTAACGAATTTAGCGGCAGCAGAAAAACAGTCTCCAGGTATTTTGAAAAAAGCCAGAGAAATTATTATTATGGGCGGTGCATTTACAGGTGCAGGAAATGTTACACCCCAAGCTGAATTTAATATTGTTTATGATCCTGATGCGGCTGAAGTCGTTTTTAATAGCCGAGAAGATTTAGTGATTTTACCTTTAGATATTACGCGATCGCTGATTTTTACGCCTCAAATGGCTGAGGAGATTGCTCAAATCATGCCAAAAAGTGCAATTTCTCAATTTCTTGTGTCTCTCTGCAAGTCGATGACTAAAACCTCTCTTCTATTTCGAGAAACTCAAGGAATCAATGGCTTTTTAGTTCATGATGCGGTGACTATTGCCTATCGATTTTATCCAGAAACATTACAATTTATTCGAGGTAAAGTTCAGGTTGAAACGGCCGGAAAATGGACAAAAGGACAAACAATCATAGATAGACGGCATCAAGCTAAAATTGAAGCCAATGCTTGGGTGGGGACTCAAGCTGATGCTGCTAATTTACTCGCTATTTTAGTTGAAGATTTGAAAAAATTAGTTAAAACTTATAAACCTCAATAATAAATGATGAATGATGAATGATGAAGAAAGCAAGTAGGCATAAAAGCGCTTTCCTGACTCATTACTCCCGTACTTTGGTTGCATGCAACGTCATGGCAGACTCATTACTTCTTACTTCCTCGCTTGCGCTTTTAAAACATAAGAATAGAGTATTTATTTAGAGTTAAAGAGCTTTCGAGAGGGTATCTCAAAAGCTCTGTTAAATTAATGATGGTAATAGATGATAACTGTTACAATTTACACCATTTAAATTAATGGGTAATTATAAACTACATTAAACCGATTTGAGAAAGAATTCCTTGGCCTGTAAGCAACTCAGTTGCAACTCCGATTACAAACCCTAACATTGCTAAGCGACCATTCCAGGTTTCTGCAAACTCGGTAAATCCTAACTTATTTTCTTGGTTTTCCATTTTCAGTAACTCCTGTTTTTGCTTGTTGTTCACTGATACATAAAATTTAACATAACCCTTTTTAAATTGCAACGTTTAATTAAAAATGCTTGACGAATCTATCTTAAGATGCAGTAGAAGAAAAATTGACTCTGTCTAACGATAGAGACTATGAATCACTCCCACAACCTTTTAAACTACAGACTGGGTAACAGTGTTGGACTAAAAATTTATGAACATTCGGATTGGAAATGGCTATGATATTCATCGTTTAGTAGAAGGACGACCTTTAATTCTGGGAGGAATAAAAATTGAACATCACCTAGGACTACTCGGACATAGTGATGCAGATGCCCTAACCCATGCGATTATGGATGGTCTACTTGGGGCATTGAGTCTAGGAGATATTGGATTATACTTTCCCCCTTCAGACCCTAAGTGGGAGGGGGCAGACAGTTTAGTTTTGCTGCAACAAGTGCATCAGATCGTGCAAAATAAAGGTTGGTGTATTGGTAATATTGATTCAGTCATTGTTGCCGAACGTCCGAAGCTTAAACCCCATATCTCAGCAATGCGCCATCGCCTAGCCGATGTCTTACAATTAGAACCAGACCAAGTCGGTATTAAAGCGACCACAAACGAAAAATTAGGCCCAGTGGGTCGAGAAGAAGGAATTGCAGTTTATGCAGTCGTTTTATTACAAAAAAATCGGGATTAAAATCTAAAAAACTTCTGTTAATCAAAATCTCAATTTTGTTGTGACTATAGAATAAACCTGAATGACTTTTAATATCAATATCATTACTCAATATTTACAACGTTTTATTTTAGTCGGAATTACACTATTGCTGAGTGTTTCTCTCTCAGCTTGTGGCCCCGCTCAATCCAACTTATCTTCTCGATTAGTGGTTCCTACCCCCAGCGGCCCTGGTACATTTAATTATCCTTTAAATCAATCGGCTTACAGTGTATTTGGCTATATTTATGACTCCTTAATTGTCGAAAATCCGATCACCGGAGAGCTAGAGCCTAACTTAGCAGAATCTTGGGAAATTTCAGACGATAAACAAAAAATTGTCATCAAATTACGACCCGAATTAAAGTGGTCAGACGGTGAACCGATGACGACTGATGATATTATTTTTACCTATAATGATGTTTATCTCAATCCGGAAATCCCCAGTAGTTTCAAGGATATTCTCCGAGTCGGAGAAAGTCGTCAATTCCCTTCAGTTAAAAAACTAGATCAGCGTCGAGTAGAATTCTCAACGCCTGAACCTTTTGCCCCTTTTATTCGCTATGCCGGAGGACTACCGATTTTACCCGCTCATCTGTTAGCTGAGTCTGTCGAGACAACTGATAAAGATGGAAATCCACTATTTCTGAGCACTTGGGGAACCGATACTGATCCTGAAAAAATTGTGGGTAACGGTTATTATAAATTACAGAGTTATACTCCCAATCAGCGAGTGATTTTAGAGAGAAATCCTTATTACTGGCGCAAAGATCAACAAGGTAATCCTTTACCAAAAATTGAACAAGTGGTTTGGCAAATTATTGAAAGTACAGATAACCAATTACTCAATTTCCGTTCAGGTTCTTTGGATGTATTAGATATACAACCCGAAGCTTATCCTTTATTAAAGCCGGAAGCAGAACGAGGCAAATATACAATTTATAGTTCGGGGCCAGATACAGGTACTATTTTCATGTCATTTAACCTGAATAAAGGGAAAAATGCACAAGGAAAGCCATTTGTAGATCCCATAAAATCTGCTTGGTTTAATAATAAAGCATTTCGTCAAGCGGTTTATTACGGAATTAATCGCGAAGTGATGAAGAATAATATTTACTTGGGATTAGGTGCGCCCCAATATTCACCCATTCCTGTACAAAGTCCATTTTACTTTTCCCCAGAACAAGGATTAAAAACATACGAATATAATCCCGAAAAAGCACAACAACTGTTGTCCGCCGCTGGATTTTATTATGATGAATATGGTCAATTATTTGATGCCGAGGGAAATCGAGTTCGTTTCACATTACTTGTGAGTTCGGGTAAAAAAGTGAGAGAACAAATGGCAACCCAAATAAACCAAGATTTAGGGAAACTGGGGATTAAAGTTGACTCAGTATTTCTGAGTTTTAATACTTATGTTGAACGCTTATCTCAATCTCGAAATTGGGATGCTTATCTGGGTGGATTTACAGGAGGAAGCGGCGTAGAACCCCACGGTGGCTACAATATTTGGTCAGTTAATGCTCGATTGCATACGTTCAATCAAGGCCCTCAACCCGGAGAAGGTAATATAGAAGGCTGGACAGTTTCAGATTGGGAGAGAGAAATTGATCGAATTTTTGTTGAAGCTTCTCAAGAATTTGATACAGATAAACGTAAAGCATTATATGGTCGCTTTCAGCAAATTGTAGCCGAACAAGTGCCATTCTTGTACATGGTGAATCCGTTATCTTTTGAAGCGATTCGTAATCGGATTACAGGTATTCAATACACTCCTCTGGGTGGGGGTTTTTGGAACCTGTATGAGTTAGACATTGAGTCAGATATTAAAGAATAATCTCTATGAATTCAGAATCATTACAGCATCTACTTGAATCTGTGGCGATGGGTACAATTGACCCTGTTGATGCCTTAGAAAAAATCAAGCAACTAGAAATTGAAAAGATAGGAGATTTTGCCCGAATCGATCATCATCGCCAACTGAGAACGGGTTTTCCAGAGGTGATTTGGGGCCAAGATAAAACCCCAGATCAAATTATTCAAATCATCAATGCGATGCAACAGCGTCAGTCGGTTGTGATGGCAACTCGCATTCAGCCGGAAGTGTTTGTACAGTTGCAAGCAAAAATTCCTCATTTATCCTATTATTCTCTAGCACGAATTGCGGCAATTCATCCGCCGAATCAATTGGAATTACCCCCCTCTCAACCCGGTAAAATCACAATTCTCACGGCTGGGACTGCTGATTTACCTGTGGCTGAAGAAGCCGCAATTACAGCGACTTTATCGGGGTTTGAGGTACAGCGTCTTTGGGATGTGGGAGTGGCAGGAATTCATCGTTTATTAAGTCACCGACATCTGTTGGCTGCGGCCGATGTGTTAATTGTGGTGGCGGGGATGGAAGGCGCTTTACCCAGTGTGGTGGCGGGTTTAGCAGATTGTCCAGTTGTTGCCGTCCCCACCAGTGTGGGATATGGAGCCAGTTTTAACGGCTTATCTGCTTTACTGACAATGTTAAATTCTTGTGCGCCGGGAATTGGTGTGGTTAACATCGATAATGGTTTTGGTGCGGCAATACTGGCTGGACAAATTTTAAGAGTGGCAAAGGCGAGAAATGTCAGCCAGCAAGAATAACCCGTTTCAACTCTATATCTAGATCTAGTCAAGGGAAAAAGGAACAGGTGCTGTTGTATAACTGTTTAATATCATGTTTGTTAAATGAAATGCTATGAAAAACTCTATGACTGTGTAGAGACGTTGTGTGCAACAGAGGTTAGATATCACGTTTCGACAGAATTATTGCTCGGCTCGATATCAGATCGCTTGATGATTGATGATCGATTGTTGATCGGATATGATTGTTGAGCGCTCGATTAAGGCGACAATCCAGCAAATACGAGGGTCAGTTTTGGGGCTTGTGGCTTGAGTGTTGAGCAATAATGAGTAAACACACACACGACTCGCCGATAAATTTTTAGTTTGGTGAAAACCGTTACACAATTGCAGCTAAGTTATGCTATCATTACAGCTTATAGGGTACAGTATTTCCCCCAAATAGTTGACAGCTCATACATTCATAAGATTGACTATTAGGGAAAGATAAAAACTAAACCATTTGAAATTTCAACAATTTAAGAGGTATTATGAACCAACAGGTTATACACCCGATGGAAAAATTACAAGGTCAGGTGAAATCTCTGATCAATTCAAATCTCATCCAGCCGACGGATCAATTGTGGAAAATTGCATTTCTTTATGAGAAAGATTGGCAGTTTTTGAAGAAAGAGCTATTAGAATTTGGGTTTTCGATGCAAGATCCAATTAGTGAGTTAATTCTGGTAGATGTTTGGGACGAAGACTAAACAGTTGAATGGAATAGAAAAGCTGCTGCACGTCATCATAGAGTCAGCCGGATTGCTGGAAACCCTGAGCCAGATAGATAAAAAAATCTTTCGTGAGTAGAATAGACTCCTCTTCAAAACTCAACTTTCAATTTCATTGCATCACTCCAGAGCATTTTCTAAAGCACTCACTAATGCCTGAGCAGTGGATGGGCGATCGCGCACACGATGGGCTGTAGCGCAGTTAATCACCTCTCGTAGTTTGGGTGAAATCGTGGGAATAGCATCAAGATTAAACCCATAGCCGTCAGTCTGCTTACCATAAAATTTAAGTGGACTTTCACCCGTGAGTAAAAAGATTAATGTCGTTCCAACTGCATATAAATCTGACTGTGTGACAGGTTGTCCACGATCTTGTTCTGGGGCGCTGTATCCCTCTGCACCAATCCGAGTGCCAGGGGGAGTTCCAATTTCTTTGACTGCACCAAAATCGATTAAGATAATACGCTGATCTCGTTGACGCAGTAATAAGTTGGCCGGTTTAATATCCCGGTGAATTAGAGGCGGTTGTTGACGATGAATCATCTCCAAAATATGGCAAACTTGTCCCATCCAATCAACCCCTTGTTGAGGTAATACAGGGCCGTATTGCTGGACTCGCTTCTCTAAATCTTGACCATGAATCATCTCCATCACCAAGTACTTTTTACCGTCTTCAATAAAAAAATCGTAGAATCGAGGAATACCCGGATGATTTAATCCTTTGAGGACTCGGGCTTCTCGTTCAAATAATTCTCGGGCTTTGGCAACTCGTGCCATATCTGCATTCATTTCTTTTAATACCACCATCGGCGGCATCGGCTGACTTTGAGGGGAAAGCATTTGTACAGTTGGAGGATGCCAAGCAACAGCGGTTGAACCCATACCACCGCGTCCTAAAGTTCGTAAAATTTGATAGTCTCGGATAGTCCGTTCAACTTTAATCGGATAACCGCAATGAATGCAAAATAAATTTCCCGGTGGGTTGCCTGCATGGGTACAGCCGGAAGGACTCGGCGTGGCGATCGCCACTGATTTTAACTGGATCTGCAATAACGGCCCACCTCGGGCCAGTTCTAGCACCATGCCGTTAGCGATCAGGGTTTGATTGGTTAAAATACCATTAACATAAGTTCCATTGGTTCCTTGATTAATCAAACGCCATCCCACTGACAAACCACCCGGTTGTTGGGGTTGCAACTCAGCATGATAACGGGAGACCAAGGGATCGATAATCACCACCTGATTATCACTGGCTCGTCCAATTTTAATCACAGATTTTGACTCGAACTGCCATTGTTGTAATGGGGTCTGATTTTTAGGATCAAGTCGGATCAAAGTGAGAATATCGACCATAATGAACAGCGACTATTAAATAAAAACAACAGCTAAACAGGTCACATTAGATTATTATCCTCCTCAGGTTGATTTTGCCCGCGCACAATTTCAACACTATAAGACGTTCCTAAACGGGCTGCCCCAGCTAAAATCAAGTCTGCTGCTTGCCCTACTGTACGAATTTGACCGGCTGCCTTAATTCCGAGTTGTCCTTTTGAAAGTTGCTTGAGTAATTTGACATCTTCAATTGTGGCCCCACCATACCATCCCGTATTGGTTTGCACCCAACTTACCCCAGCATCAATTAATACTTCTATCGCCAGACGTTTTTCTGGATCGGTTAATACTGCTGTTTCAATAATGGCTTTCACGGTTTGCCCAGTATTTTCACAAATTTCTGCAATTTCTTGATAGAGTTTCTGAGTCTGTCCAAGTTTCACCCAACTGAGATTTACCATCACATCTAACTCCGTTGCCCCGTTTTCTACCGCTTCTTGGGCTTCGTATAGTTTCACCGCAGGTGTGGTGGCCCCGGAAGGAAACCCAATCACCGTACAAATTTGAGGAGATTTGCCCCGTAACTGTTCGGTGACTAGACGCACATAGCTGGGATAAACACAAACAGCAGCAAACTGATAACGTAGGGCTTGATCGCAATATTGTTCAATCTGTTGAGGAGAAGCAATCGGATTTAAGAATGTGTGGTCAATTAGTGGGGCTAAATCAATTTCGATAGAATTATCAATCATATGAATTATGAATTATGAATTATGAATTATGAACATTGGACATTGAGCATTGAACAGCCAACTGATAAATGATAAATGGTAAATGGTAAATGAATGATAAATTATGAATTATGAATGATAAATTATGAATTATGAATGGGATTTATGATTATAGCCCGTGGATTTTTACTCCTTACTCCCGTACTTTGGTTACATGTAACGTCACGACTAACGAGGCAACTCAAACAACAAGCCGCTTTGAACTTAATATCGAGTCATCCCACGACATCAGAATAATACGTTACCATAACAAAAGTTAACATTTTGTTGCATGAGCAAGCACACAGGGTTAAATCAATATGACAGTTAAGGTTGGAGATATTGCACCCGATTTTATGTTACCGTCACAAACGGGTGATTTAGTGAGTTTGAGTGACTTCCGAGGAAAAAAAGCCGTCGTTCTTTATTTCTATCCCAAAGATGATACGCCAGGTTGTACCAAAGAAGCCTGTGCTTTTCGCGATCGCTATGAAGTATTTACTGAAGCGGGTGCAGAAGTGATGGGAGTCAGCGGAGACTCGAGTGAATCTCATCAACAGTTTGCGACTAAGTACAATTTACCGTTTATTTTGCTCAGTGATAATGGCAATGATCTGCGCAAACGCTATGGTGTTCCCTCTACACTGTGGGTACTTCCGGGTCGAGTCACCTATGTGATTGACACTGAAGGCATTGTACAGCATATTTTTGATTCGATGTTAGAGTTTGACCGCCATGTCGAGGAAGCCCTCAAAACATTGCAGACAGTGCCTCAAAGTTAATCTATAATAGCTGGTTATTGGCAATAGGCAACGGGGATAGACTGGATTAGAATTCCTCCGAGCTATAAAATAGTCTTTGAGGTAATCGCATTGTAAATGTCGATCCCCGACCCACCTCACTTTCTACGCTGAGGTCACCCCCCATCATCAAACAAAGTTTACGGGTGATTGTTAGTCCTAAACCGGTGCCACCATACCTACGAGTTGTACTTTCATCAGCTTGAGTAAAGGGATTAAATATAGTGGCAATTTGTTGAGGACTCATACCAATACCCGTATCAATTACCTGAAAAACCAGATCAAATTCGGGTCCATCTTCAGTATCAGCATCAAGCTGATGGTCAGTCACAGAAATATCTGCATCGGGTGGTGGGACGACCGGATGATGTTGAAGCTGAGTTTTTTCCTGCCAAACCTTCAGAGTCACAGTACCTGTCTGGGTAAACTTACAAGCATTGCTCATCAAATTTAGTAAAGATTGTCTGACCTTGGTGACATCGGTATACATCAATTCGACAGAGTCTACCACATCAATAGTCAGAGTATTATCATTTTTCTCAGCCATCGGCGTAATAGTGGCTTCAACTTCCCAAATCAAAGTTTTCACATAACAAGTTTCCAGATAAAAATTCATTCGACCCGCTTCAATTTTGGAAAAATCTAAAATATCACTAATTAAATTCAGCAAGTGTTTTCCGGCAACGTGAATATTTTTTAAATCTGAAACAAAGTCATCCTGACCGATTTCTTGCGCTTCTTCTTTGAGTAATTCACTGTATCCTAAAATAGCATTGAGAGGGGTTCGTAGTTCATGACTCATATTAGCCAAAAATAGACTTTTGGCTCGGTTAGCGGCTTCTGCGGCTTCTTTTGCCATGCGTAATTGTTCGGTAAACTTGCGTTCTGTAATATCCTGAGCCATCATTAATAAACACTGATTTCCGGCTAGATCAACCAATTCTAGAGAAACTAACCAATCTCGGAGTTCACCGGAGTGGGTATAAACTTGAGTCTCTAAATTGTGAATGTGACCCTGTTGTGAGACTTGCTGTACTAAATTGCTATAAAAGTTAGGATCTGCCCATAACTGGGTCTGTATCAATGTCTGATTGCGTACCGTATTGATGCTTTTGCCCAACTGTGTTAAAAAACTTTCATTCACATCTAAGAACAGACCTTCTGGAAAAGTGGAAATACTCAAACCAATCGGATTAGCTTTAAACGCTTTAGAAAACCGTTCTTCACTCATGCGTAATTCCATTTCGGCGTGTTTGCGGTCTGTGATATCCTGTACTGTTCCGGTAATATGAGTCGGGGTAATCATCACTTGTTCACAAACAAACCGGGATTCTCCGTCGGGTAAAATTAAGCGATAATCAATATAATAGGGCTGGCGTTGAAACAGGGCTTGATCGACTGCGTGACTGACCCAATCTCGGTCTTGAGGATGAACCTGTTTGAGAAAATTCTCAACGCTGGGTGAAATGGGGTGAGGACTCAATCCTAAAATCCGGTACAACTCTTCTGACCAATACCAAGTTTTATGTCGTAGATTAAAGTCCCAATGACCAATTTTAGCAATTCGCTGAGCATTGGCTAAACTGGCTTGACTAGCCCGTAATGAGGTTTCAGCTTGTCGCCGTTCTGCAACCGTTGCAGCCAGTACTAATCCGGTAACAGCCATCACAATGATAAAGGCTTGTAACGAGAAAATTTGAGGAATATTAGTTGCCCGGTCAATAAACGGCCCGCTATCACGCACTACGCCCCAAATGGCAAATCCGGCAATCAAACAATGGGCTAAAGTGGTGCCTCGTTGACCAAAGCGCAATGCTGCCCAGATTAGCAGGGGAAAGGGTAAATATTCTAACGGATAACGAATTGATGCGGCCCGAGTACGAGAACAAAACACAAACCAACTGATCCCCATCAGTCCCCCTAACAAGACCATCGCTTCTATTTGGTACAAGACATAACGGCGCAAAGTGACCGCAGTTTTCTGGGCGGGGTTATGCTGGGAAATATAGGAAGTAGAGGGACGGAACCAGATGCCGGGTAAAGATCGCATCACCCAATTTTGAGTTCGAGACGTTTGTTGATAATGTTGTTGTAGCCGGGATCCCCAACTGAGTAAAAGGGGCGTAATGGTTAAAACACCAATCGCATCAGCCAGCCATTTCGTTCCCCAAGTGTTGAACCAGTTAATCTGTTGTGAAGTCGGTTGTAGAGAATAAGAGATTAAGCCGAACAGGGGATAAACCAGGGTTGAAACCCCCGCCACGAGCAAAATTAGTCCCAAAACATCTTTGAGAGATTCTAACGGAGGAGATAAGCGCAGACGGTGCATCAGCCATGTTCCCACGTAGGCTTGCAACACCACTGCAATTGTTGCCATGATCGCAACCGTGACAGAATTAGAACTCGTTGCAAGAGATGAAAAAAAAGCACCTATTGCAATGGCTGCGCCATAGCGATAACCCAGCAAAAATAACACAGTCGGTGCAATTCCAGTTGCCAAAGAGATGGGAGAAACCGTTAGTGGAGTCAAGAAGAAGGGATTAACAGTTAATTGTACGGTCTCAAAATAAACTGCTGCAATCACAGTAGTGATTAACAAGTATCGTCCAATTTTACCCGTCACGGTATCGAGGAACTGAGTCTGCATTCTGGCTATTCCGGGTCAGGGAACAAAGAAATCTCTAATTGAAATTCCGGTGTTGTAGATTAATCAGTCAGGGGCTGATTATCTCAGGATAAATCAAATTTTTGAGCAATCATTCATGAAATGAACAATCCCCTACAAATCGCTTCACAAATCACGAGTCTCCCTACTGCATATAGGTTTACGCTATGAGTAGATCTCTAGTGATTACCCCTTTTGGGTAGTGATGATCATTGAGAAATTAGATCTCAAAGCCATGACACGGGAAAAATCATTGAGTTGATGCTCGTCCCTATTGTATCTAAAAGCCTTTAAAATTTGAGATAAACTTAATTTTATGTCAGGTTCGCTCTACACCACAAGAGATTAAGAGGACTCTGAGCCTGTTAATAGTCGATACACCTGATAAAGTTCATCCGTATAAATATTGTCCCAACCGCTACACTCTAGACTATCTCCTTGTTCCAAGATGACATGATTCACTCGATAATGAGTCACAATTTTTTCTAAGGTGAGGCAACGAGTCGGACGAAATTCAGGGCCATAAAATTGTTGCGCCATCATTAAGCGCTGATGCCATTCTATCACTTCTATATCCTTGTATGGATGAGATTTTTGATTAATTAAGATTGCTGCGCCTGTTTGCAAGCGAAAGGGAATAAAGTTACCCGAGGTATGAGGTACAAGATAGAGATCATCTTCGGTTTTATTTTGCTTGACAAATGCCATGACTGAGTCATGAGAATGTTGTCGGTTGAGTTCTTTTTGTTGGTCGCCCATTCCGACAATCACGAAAGTCGCTAAACTCGCAATAAAAAAGTAATGAATTATTCTTTGATTATCACTAAAAAAGTGATGATATTGTGCGAATATTTTCCTCAAGCAGGCGGCGATAATCAAGCTGGTGGAAAGGGGAACTAAAACGGCAGAAACTCGCCAAGGAGTGAGAAATGCTAAGGTTTCACTTTGGGTAAAAACTTGAGCTAGAGTTAAAATTGTTGCTAAGGTAAAAGGAATAAATAAAATTAGGAATATTTGGTGCTGACGAACCAGAAAAATAGCCAAAATAATTATAGTAATTTGAATCCCGGCTACCCAGTTAAGCCAGATTTCTGGTAAGGAATGGTGAGGAATTCGATTAATCAATAAAGTTGTCGCTTTTTCCGCAATTTCAGCAGAAGTCTCTGAAAATATTAGAGTCATATAAATGACAACAGGTAAAACTAAGGCTAAAGAGAGAAATCCCATAGAAATAATAGGTTTCAGCTTCTCTCGATTTTGATAACGAATGAGTAAATAAGATAAAGTTAACAGGGCTGCAGTGGGTAAATAAGTGGGGTGAATAGTTGCAGCAATTGTTAAGGCAAGAATAGAGGCAGTATATTGATGAGACAAGAATAGATAAATTGAGAAAATAATAAAAACCCCAAAATTACTGGTTTGAAAATATGGGCCTAAAATATATTGTTGGGCCACACCATAATGAAGATGAATATGCGTTTCAAAGTCGAAAATATTAATTTCTAAACAGTGGACAGCAACTAAAAGGACAAAATAAATGAGTTTTTCATAATCGGATTTTAAGTTAAAAATAATAGCAGAGATTCCCATTAAACTATAAACATAAAATCCACATAATATCCAATAATAAATATAAAAGAATTCCGGCAAAAGGTAAGCATGGGTAAACTGAACTAAAGCGCTAAATACAGGTAAAGGATCTAAGGTATTCGCTAGCCAATCTTGATCTAAATAACCATATCCCGCTTCAGCCATTCCCTGGAGAAACTTTGTATTCTGATTAGAAGTATATAGCGGTTTCTGTACATAAGAAAATCCGAAAAGAATACCTAAACCTAGGATTTTTAATAAGGTTAATAAATTAGATTTAATACTTTTCAATATCATCATTGAGTCACTTCTGGGGAGTAATCTAAAATACAATCTGCATTTAATACATATAATTTTGAGGTATCGAGATCGGAACATTGATTTAAGGTTTGAACCAATGCAGGAACTTCACCCTTTTGTAAGCTTTGCTCAATCTCTTGACCCAGAGAATAGTACCATTGAGTTAACCATTTATTCTTTAAAATATATTGACTTTCAAATGCCGACTTGTCAACCATAATAAAATTAATTTCATAGAGTTGAATTAAAGTTTTTATCGCATTTAAATCTGGCTCATACTGTGCTGTAATAAAATCAGTTGCTCGTTGTTTAATCTGATTATAATAACCTAAATGATAAGGTACAGCGTATTCCCAACCAAACCAAATAGATCGTTGAGAAAAAGTAGGAATATTATCGACTTCTTTTGTAATTGAAGCAATTAATATATCTTTCGGTTGTTGTTTAAAAAATTCATAAAGTCTAGGAACTTCTCCAATAATATAACTGGTTTTAGGAAACTTTCCCCAGAAAACAGAACCCAAAGCTAGGTTAAGTCCAATAATTAGAATTAATCCTAATGTAGTGACTTGTTGCCATCGTTTAATATGGGGTTTATTTAGACTCCAACGAAACAAAATATCTATGATTATACAAATAGAAATTCCGGCGGCTAACGCTAAGCAAATTTGAAAACTATATCGGGTATATCGACTCGGAAGATGCAGCTTAAATAGAAATAAATGAGAACATATAAAACAGCCAAAAGATGAAAGAATAATTTGATAGAGGATTTTGATTCTATTCAAATTTTCAAAAGTATTAAATTTAATTGTGAGTATCGGCAACAATAGTCCAATAAAAAGCAAGGGAGGGCGAAATAAATGACGTGCAATAAAACCACTACGTTGACCAAAAATAAAATACTGCCATAAATTTTCATCAAAAAAAGCACTATTTCCTGCACCACCAAATTCTGACCAAATTTTTGCTTCTTCTACTGTAATTACGGGACCATAATTATTAGATTGAATTGCATAAAATAAGATGACGATAAAAGATATTGCCAGTCCAACTAGACTCACAAAACAATCATTTTGATTAACATTAAGATGAAGATTATTAGATTCTATTCTAAATAATCTCAAAAATAAAATAGCAAAAACAATTAGAATATATTGAGGATAAAACAATCCAATTAAGCAAATCGCAATCCCTGAAGATAAAATTGACTTGCGTAATAAATAATAGAGAAATATTAAAAATAAAGGATAAATAAAGGCTCTCGGCGTGGCTGAAACTAAACCATCATTTAACCACAGTTGTTGATTGAGTAAAACTGACGAGATCAAGCCAGCAATGGGTAAAGGAATAATCATTAAGCAAACTTGAAAACAGTAATAAGTCGTAATTAATCCTAAGAAAGTCGGTAAAATTTTACTAATAAAAATTGGGTTAAGCTGAAAAAATGCAAAAATTTGATATAGCGTTTTGTATCCTAAAGGGGCGACTGACTGAAAATAATTAGCAATTAAATCATTAGAAAATAACTCAGAATCTAAAAAACGTTGCATCCAGAAAATATGTTGTCTGGCATCATCTTGAATCACATATTCATGACTAAAAGCTTCATGCAAAGCGAGGGAACTATAAAGAACTGAAATAGCAAAACTAATCGCTAAAAATAATTTAGGAGAAGGATGATATAGCTTAGATTGTAATTGTTTTAGAGTTTTTTTCATCAAATTATATGAAAATAAGATTCAAGATTATATTTAGCTTTAGCTCAACAAAGATTTATTCCTTTTGCATTTTTATAGATATTTTCTAAGTGGCTATTTCTAAAAATCAATTGAAATAATTTATATAATCAAGCAGTTTGTCCGTTTAATTAGGTTGATTTACAGGTTGTCTTCTAATATACTATACATCTGTCTTATTTTATGTTTCAGAATTTTCTGATTTATCAAAAATAATCTTTGGCTATGCTCATTCAATCTTTACAGCAGTTTTTGATCGCAACAGAGAAAAAAATATCTAGTTCAAAAAGCTTATTTTGGTTAAGTCTAAGTTTAACATTTAGCGTAATATATAGTTTATTAGTTCTAAATCAAGCGTTTGATGGAGACTATATCGTACAAGACGACGCGCGTAAACATATATTCTGGATGTATCGTTTTCTCAATTATAATGTATTTCCGAATGATTTAATTGCTGATTTTTTTCAATCTGTAGAACCGATAGGATTAAAAATAGTTTATCGCTTTTTTACGATGTTTAATCTTGATCCAATAGTGGTTAATAAATGTCTGCCTTTAGGATTAGGAATTATAATGACTTATTATGGCTTTGGAATTTGCTTTAATATTTTTCCTATTCCAGTCGCTGCATTTATTACAGTCACTTTATTTAATCAAAGTATTTGGATGAAAGATATTTTTGTTGCGGCGATCGCTTCTTCTTTTTCTTACCCTTTATTTTTGGGATTTTTATATTATTTTTTAACCCAATCTTATAGATTAATGCTAATTTTATTAATCTTAGAAGGATTATTTTATCCGCCTTGCACGCTACTTTCTGCAGGACTAATATTGATCAGCTTATTTGAATATAAACAAGGTAAAATTAATTTAATTAATAATAATAAACAGCGTAATTTTTATTATTTAGGATTAGTCATTTCAAGCATACTCTTACTCAGTTATTTACTAAATTCTTCAGAATTTGGGCCAATTATAAGCAAAGCTGAAGCAATAACTTTACCTGAATTTTACTCAGAAGGAAGAGCTAGCTTCTTTAATGATAACCCTATTCAATATTGGTTTTTAGGTATTCGTAGCGGCATGTTACCCAGAGGAATTTTAACACCAGTTACGTTAAGCTTAGGCTTGCTCTTCCCTATTTTATACCAATTTCCACAGCGATTTAAGTTAATTCAAAAGATTAAATCATCAATTCTATTGATTCCTAAGTTATTGCTAATTTCTATGGGTTTATTTTTTGCTGCACATTTTCTACTGTTTCAACTATTTTTACCTAACCGTTATATCAGCCATAGCTTCTATCTAATTATTGCAATAATGGCAGGAATTACTATTACTGTTTTAATCGATACATTATTATCAACACAAAGAATACCGACTTTTTTAGCAATCTCAATCATAGGATTATTAGGATACGTTATTATTTTTTATCCTATTTTTTTGAATAAGTTCACATCGCCTAATTATATTGAAGCAAAAGAACCTGCACTATATAGTTTTTTATCCAAACAACCGATTAATACTCGAATTGCATCCCTTTCTGAAGCGGCTGATAATATTCCTTCATTTTCTCAGTTGTCTGTTTTAACAGCATGGGAATATGCTATTCCTTATCAAATCGGTTATTATCGCCAAATTCGTCAGCGAACATTTGATCTAATTGAAGCACAGTATAGCCAAAAATTACAGCCCATGAAAACTATGATTAATCAATATAATCTTGATTTAATTTTACTAGATTTTCATGCATTTAACCTTAGTTACTTTAACGAAAATCCTTGGTTAAAACAATGGAAAAATACAGAAATTGTGAGTCAGGCAAGACAGAATTTAAGTCAAGAAAAATTACCAGCAATCACCTTTTATCTGAAAGATTGTTCTATTTACCAAAGTGAACAATATTTAGTATTACAAGCTGCTTGTATTCAAGAAAAAAATGATTGATCATTAGTCTGATATTTTAATATTAATGTTTAAATGACTCTGCAATTTTTGGATATAAATTAGTAATCCATAAATCCATACAATAATTCCCATCATTTCCATCACTTCTTCAAGAGTTGCCATTAAAGCATAAACAAGGTTTTGTTGTCCTTCTAAATCTGTCCAATAACTCCCGACAATTTCCATCCCTAATGCTCCCCCAATATAAAGAATAGCAGCTAGAATAAAGTGAAAACGTGTTTGTTTGGGTAAATCACGGGTAAATTTCCAATATTTTTGAGCAAAAATAATTAAACCAATGCCGTAAGGAATAACCCAGACTGAATAAAATATTCCCGGCAGCATTCTAGAAATATCTTTAATAATAAAAATTTCATGAATTTGAAACAGCTCATCCAATGCTAAAAATATAAATAAAATAGATAAAAATTTCCAATGGCGAAAGTAACGTTCATGTTGATTGTTTTTATTAATAGCAATAATGCGGAGTAATAAAGCCGAAAACGCTAACATTAAAGTAGAATACCATGTCGGTAAGTTCATTTCCCGATCTAAATTAAACATTCGAGTCCAAGCGGCTCTATAGTCAAAAACATACTTACCAATTTGAACAGGAATACTTGCTAAAGCTAGAAGAATAACAATTAGAGTTAAATATTTAAAGATTTTTTTGGGAGAAATTGTAATTTGATACGGCATTAATAAAAAATTCAACTTTGATTAATTTAAGAACAGTGATATAATCTCACTCGGTAACCGTTAACTTTAGGTTTATTTTCTTCTCGCTGGCAATTGAGCGCTTCTATTTGCTCTGTTTCAACTTTTAAATTAACAGCCCATAGTTCTATGGGTCGCTGAATTGAGCTAAGATGATGAGTGAGAGTGGTAATTTGAGAACTATTTGCATTTTCTTGAGTTAATAGAAATTGGGTTTTTTGAGCAAATGTAGCAGCTTGAGACTGAAAATCGACTCCTAAACCCATTAACGCCCGTAATTCTGCATGAGTATTATAAGTCATTGCAATTATATTTAGATTGTCTGAATAATTTTGTATATAATCTACTAGTAAATCAGAGCGCCGTGATTTTTGATAGCCGAAATTAGAAATGACTGTCAAACTGCCTAAAAATCCCAAGATTAATACAACAATGACAATTCTTTTTCCTAACGGCTTTGTATTTTTATGCCAAACTGGAGCCAAACTCCCACCCAAAACAACAATAACAGCCGGGAAATAGACAAAATGATAGCGCGCAGCTAAAGATAAATCTTTCCCTAAACCATAAATAATCAGGAGATAAATAATAATTGCACTGAGAAAAAAACCAGCTATAGTTTGTAGCGATAAACGAAATAATTCTTGATTAAGCTGCTGACGAAATCCGCGAATGATCGCTGGAATTACCCACACTAAAACTCCGAGGACGATGAGGACAGAAATGACCAGAATAACTGTATTAACCCCTTCGACAGGTAATAAAAATACCATCGTTATCCACCATGCCAATAAACGCGGTAACGGTTGCCAAAATTCCCCTAATTCATAACTCGTTTCTAACTCACCATTCCACTGGGCTAAGTCTGTATTCGGAATTTGCAGCAACACAGGCAGCCAAACTAAACAAGCAATTGCAGTCCCCATCGCTACGCCATAAATACGCCACCAGTAGCCCCTAAAAGCGAAAGTAAAGGGTCGAACTGGCTGTGAATGCTTTTTTTGCTTTATATAATCCCATAGCCATAAACTGCCAATTACAAGGCCTTCGGCACATAATGCTAAGGAGAAAAAATAGTGGGTGGCCATTCCCAAACCATTGATAATAACCCAACTACAACTTATCCAAGTAGGCAATAATTTCTGCTGAGAAATAGACTTTGCTGCCATCACCAAACAACTCAGAGAAGCGATGAGCCATAATATGGTTAAAGTGTAATGTCGGGCTTCTTGAGAAAGGTAAATTGCGTAGGGAGAAACAGCCATTAATGCAGCGCTAATATGAGCGATACTCCGAGAATGAAACGCCAACCAACCTAAACCAAAAATTGCAGGAATAGCCATAGTACCCAGAATAGCACTGAGCGATCGCCCCATTTCTAAAGAAATAATTTCTCCGGGTTGAGAAAATAATTGTAACCAAAAATGAGTTAAAATAAAGTATAAAGGCGGATGATTACTCTCACTCATTAAGCGATTAATCACATCTGCTGGGGTTGTATTCAGGGTGAATTTTAAGGGGGATAAAAGGGTATCAAGAGAAATTAATTGGTTTAATGGAATTGCCGAAAAGCCATGACCTAAACTAAATCCTAAAGTGGAGATTTCGGTACTAGAAGGTGATTTTTCTGCTAAATTTGTAAAACGTAAACCTAAACCTAATATTATCCAGAATAATAATAGTAAAATGTTACGCCATCGGTGGCTGTTGAAGAGTTTCATATCCCTTAAAAATAACGTTCAATTCTCAGAGGTTGCTCTGCATTCAGGGTTTTAATTTGTTCGGTTAAATCAAACCAAGGTTGTAATTGCCCCGCTTGAAAAGTCCGACTCATAACGATATAAATTGAAGTTTGATCTCCGGCAATTCCCGCAGAAACAACTTCTTTCCAAGATGTTGCATAGATTTCATCGGTAATGTGCCATTGATTATTTTCCCAGCGAAATTGTCGTTTAAAATTGAAGGGTGCTGCTTGTCTACCTGTAATTAATATTTTTTGTAATAGCTTACGAATTAAGTTAGGAAAAAATCGTCCGAATGTTAACATAACCACTCTTAAAATGATTAATTTCAGCGGTGACATTTGAGTTTGTTTTGCCCAGCCTAACTCTCCTTCTATTGTAATTTGATCTTGATTGAGCTGATAACGATAAGGTGCAACTAAATGAGCGACTGCATTTTTAATTTGTTTGCCTTGACGCACTTGCAATGAAATTTGAGTATCAGAAACTAAAAGCTTGTTATCCCGAAATAACTTAAAAACGCCTCCTTTATTCAAGGCAATATAAAGCTCAGTATTCGGTCTTCTTTTAATTAAAATCTGTGCATCTTTTAACCATAAGCTGGCAACATCACGGGGTGCATGAGACGGACGTTGTGGGATAAAGTCTCGCCAAGCGAGTAGATAATTCCAAGTATGATGTCCGATAATATGATCGTCGGCATAACAGGGTGCTAAACCGTTTTGTAATCCTTGTAAAAACCGATCATTAATTCGTAACGCTTCCGGCATCCATTCCCCGACTAATTCAAAGCCATGAGGAAAGAAATTATAAGTATTACGACTGGCATATTCTCCCCCATAAGAGCCGTCAGGATGGATAAAATGAGCGGCTAATTCAACAGCTTTAACTAACGCTGCTTTAATCCGAGGATCGGGTCTAATTTGATCAATTCGCGCTAAACAAGATATGGTTAATGTATGGTAACCTGGATCGCAACCTTCATATTCTCTAAACCACCCTTCCTCACTTTGCCAACTGAGTAAACGTTCTAGTCGAGTTGTAATCATTCTGCGCCATTTAGAAGTTTTTAATAACCGTCCTAACTGTTCTAAACAGAGAATAATTAAAGCTTCGTGATTGGCTAATTGACCACTTTCAAAATGATGCGCTAACCAGTTTGCCCGTTTTTCAAAAAACTGTAAAATATCATAATCAATTAAACCTAAAATTAGATAACTTTCAACACAAGCCATTAATGAAAATGCACTCGCACCTGCCGCACGTTCAAACGGGAAATAATCATCACAAGAGCCGTCTGGGTGAGCGGTACGAGCAGCATATAAAATTCCGGCTTCTACCCAATCTTTAATAATGGCTTTTTGATAATAAGGATTCTCGGCAATATGGGTCTGATAAGCTAATGCTAAGGGCAGCACAAATTCCTGTGCCATACCGCTGGGGAAATCAATAATTTTGTAATGCCAAAAATTGCGATCAAAGCATCCATAAGTAGGACTATGGGGATTACGGTCTAATAATGTGAGAATTTTAGGAATTTGTCCTAAAGCTTCTCGTGCAAATAAGTCTCGACTCAAGGGTTGAACTGATACTATAGTTAATACGTTGATAAAATATTATTTGATTTTACCCTAGTTTGGCAATATAGTAATTTTATCTGAGTTGTGTTGTTAGTCTATTTATCAAAACTAACGAAAAAAAGTTCTAAACTCAGAACTCAGTCTACCTTCAAATTGACGAGATTTTCCTTGATCTGTAAGTGAAGATCAAAAAGTAAACCGAATGATCCGGAATCTTCGTTTAAAATAATGTGGAAATTGTATTGAACTAAATTTATCTGAAATTAGCCGCGTTACTTAGGAGCTATTTGCTAAATGTGTGGAATTGTGGGTTATATTGGGACACAAATAGCCAGTGAAATTTTACTCGCTGGTTTGGAAAAATTGGAATATCGAGGTTACGACTCAGCCGGGTTGGCAATGGTTTTAGATAACCAAATTCATTCTGTCCGCGCTAAAGGTAAATTGTACAATTTACGGGAAAAAATTGCTCACACTGACATCCCAGCCACCATCGGTATCGGACATACCCGCTGGGCAACTCATGGCAAACCGGAAGAACGCAACGCTCATCCCCATACAGACGGCGAGGGACGGGTGGCAGTGGTGCAGAACGGCATCGTAGAAAACTATCGAGAATTGCGAGAAGAACTCAAAGCCAAAGGCTATAAATTTATTTCCGACACCGACACCGAAGTGATTCCTCACCTAATTGCGGACTTTCTCAGCCACACAGCAACGGATGAATCGACCTCAATTTCTATATTATTAGATGCGGTGCGTCACATCGTCAACCGACTTCAGGGCGCGTTTGCTATCGCCGTTGTCTCGGCTGATTTTCCGAATGAGTTAATTGTTGCCCGCCAGCAAGCCCCCCTATCAATTGGTTTGGGACAAGGGGAATTTTTCTGCGCCTCTGATACCCCGGCGTTAGTCCCTTATACCCAAGCGGTTTTGAGTTTGGATAATGCCGAACTTGCCCGTTTAACTCATCTCGGGGTTGAAGTCTACAGCTTCGCTGGAAAACGCTTGAATAAAGTACCGCGCATTCTTAATTGGAGTCCGACTCTGGTTGAGAAAAATGTTTTCAAGCATTTTATGCTGAAAGAAATTCATGAGCAACCCGGCGTGGTTCGCGATTGTTTACAGGCTTATATCCGGGAAGATTGGGAAACAGAATCACCGTCGGAAACAGTAAAAAATACGATTCCTCAGCCTCCTCAGTTAGGACAATCACCGATTAATTTAGGATTCGATCGTTGTTTGTATCAAGACTTAGAACAAGTTCAAATTTTAGCCTGTGGTACGAGTTGGCATGCTAGCCTAATTGGGAAATATTTACTCGAACAATTAGCCCAAATTCCCACCACTGTTCAATATGCTTCTGAAGTGCGTTATGCACCGCCTCCGTTACAACCGAATACCTTAACCATTGGTGTGACTCAATCTGGGGAAACTGCCGATACATTAGCGGCTTTGGCTATGGAACAACAGCGGCGAATTAATGCAGATGTAGCATTCAAACCTCGGATGTTAGGGATTACAAACCGCCCCGAAAGTTCACTGGGTCAATTAGTGCCAAATATTATTGATACTCGAGCCGGAATTGAGATTGGTGTCGCTGCAACTAAAACATTTGTCGCTCAAGTCATTGCCTTCTATTTATTAGCCCTTGATTTGTCCTGGCAACGAAAAACCCTATCAACTGAGCGGATTAAAGAAATCATTAGTGGAATGCGGCAACTTCCGAATCAAATTGAACTGATTTTAAATGCTCAAGCCTCTCTGGTAGAAGAACTTGCCCATGATTTTAATGAAACTCAAGACTTCATTTTTATCGGTCGTGGTATTAACTTTCCCATCGCCTTAGAAGGAGCATTAAAACTCAAAGAAATTAGCTATATTCATGCCGAAGGTTATCCCGCTGGAGAGATGAAACATGGACCCATTGCGTTATTAGATGAAAAAGTACCTGTTGTGGCGATCGCAATGCCGGGAATGGTGTATGAAAAAGTATTATCGAATGCTCAAGAAGCCAAAGCCAGAGATGCTCAGTTAATTGGAGTAACACCCAAAGAAGCATTAGAAGATCATGAGGTTTTTGACCAGGTTTTAGCCGTTCCAATTGTGGAGGAATTATTGTCTCCCATTCTAACCGTAATTCCTTTACAATTACTGGCTTATTATATTGCAGCCCGACGCGGTTTAGATGTGGATCAACCTCGTAATTTAGCCAAGTCTGTCACAGTAGAATAAAGGATTGATAATGTTGTGGAGATGTTCTATAGAATGTCTCTGCATCCCTCTTTTTGTACAATATTCAGCCGATCAATAATTTAGCCGAGCGGTTACCTGTAACGTCTTTATCTGTCAATCGATTAGTGGTTAATCCGAGATCTATTGTATTATTTAAAATCGGGATAAAGTGGATGATGAAAATAAAAAATGCTCAACTTGCAACCCTCTTCAAATCAGCCTGGACTCTTTCGACAACTTCTCATTCGTGTTGGAGTCACGCTATTAATTATTGGTATTATTATCCTGAGTATAAACTATTATTGGAAAATCGCAGATTCCAAGCAACAAATCCGCAACCAAGCCCAATCAATTACGGTTAGCTTGGAGTTAATTATACCCGAATTAATTAAACTAGAAAATAAAAATAAATTAATACCAATTCTGCAAACGGTTAGCCAAATGCCGAATATGATTCAGGTGATAATTATGAATGCAGAAAGTATAATTTTGATGGCAAGTACTCCCCATCAGATTATACCCGAAACTCACTTATTATTTGCAAAAATAGAGTCACAGCTTCAAAAAATTAGTCAACTACAAACCCCCATTTATTGTTCTCTAAAAATTCAGAAACAGCCTATTTTCATTTATATCACACCTATACAATCCTCATTAACTCCACCTAAATTTATCATTCTTGTTCTTGATTTACAATCTATTTTTGAAAAGGCATGGTTTACTTTTTTGAATTCTATTTTTTTGCTAATTGGCGGCTGTTTAATTATTTTAGTATTAATTGGTATATTGCTGAGGCAAGCAATTTTAACACCATTTAATCAGCTTTATCACTCTTTAATACAGTATCAACAAGGACTAGTCTTTAATGTTCCAGAACAACTGCCCCATAACGAAATCGGACTACTCTCAAAAGCGATTTATGATCAATTTATTGATTTAAAGCAAACAAACGCTCAGCTAAAAATTGAAGTCATAGAAAGACAAAAAGCCGAGAAAAAAATTCAAACCGCTTTAGAAGAAAAAGAATTACTTTTAAGAGAAATTCATCACCGAGTTAAAAACAACTTATTTATTGTTTCTCAACTTCTTGAGCTTCAAAGTAGTTATTTAGACAATAGTCAATTAAGTCAAATTTTAAAAGAGTGCCAAGATCGAATCTACTCAATGGTACTGGTTCATGAAACACTTTACAAAACCACTAACTTAAAAAGTATTAATTTTGCCAATTACTTAAAATCTTTAATTTATTATTTAAATCAATCTTATAATACTTCTCTTAACTCTCCTGTCGAAATTCAGCTTGAGCTACAACCGATTATTATCAATATTGAGACTGCAAATCCTTGTGGCTTAATTGTTCATGAATTAATTTCTAACGCTTTCAAACACGCTTTTAACAAACAAGAAAATAGAATAATTCAAGTATTTTTGAATCAAAATAATATGAATCAGATTTGTTTACAAATCCATGATAACGGTATTGGTTTCCCAGCAAACCTCAATTTTCAGCAAGTTGACTCTCTGGGTTTAGAACTGGTTCGGACTCTGACTCAACAACTTCAAGCCACTCTAGAAATTGATAGTCGTTGTGGAACACTATTTAAACTCACCTTTACTGAACTAAATTATGCTCAATAATACTCTATTGTTCTAAAGTTTGACGCTGAATTTTAAACAGTTCTTGAATCCCTTTTTCAGCATAGTCCATAATTTTTGTCAGTTGCATACGAGTAAAACTATTTTCTTCAGCAGTCCCTTGTAATTCAATAATGCCTAATTGGTCATTCATCACAACATTAAAATCAGTCTCTGCCGCCACATCTTCATCATAATTAAGATCTAAAAACGGTTCTCCTTCCAATAAACCCACAGAAATTGCAGCAATTTGATGACGAATTGGTGACTGCTTTAATTGACCTTGTTGTACCATTTGATTAAAAGCATCAGCGACCGCAACAAACCCCCCAGTAATTGAGGTTGTCCGAGTCCCAGCATCGGCTTGAATGACATCTGCATCCACCATCACCGTCATTTCTCCCAACGCTTTCAAGTCCACCGCTGCCCTCAAACTACGTCCAATTAACCGTTGAATTTCTTGAGTCCGTCCTGATAATTTAAAAGTTTCGCGAGAATGACGCTGTTGAGTTGCCCCCGGTAACATCCGATATTCTGCGGTTAACCATCCCTGGCCACTATTGGTCAAAAACCGAGGCACTCCCGGCTGTATCGTTACATTACACAAAACTTTCGTGTCTCCACTGGTTGCTAAAACCGAGGCAGCAGAAAAACGAGTATAATCTCGTTCAAATTGTACCGCACGCAGTTGATCGCTTTGTCTACCATCAGGACGTTGCCAAGCCATAAATTTATGATTCCTTTTCGTTTTCAGGTGTTTAAACCCAATATTTCAGCTATTATGCACTTAAATATCATTTTCCGGCAAGACTGATTGCTAAACGTATCGGATTATATGAGTAAAATAGAACCAGATTAACCCTATTCGGTTTATCCAACATGACTGTTACTCCCCAACGTCCTGAAACGGTTAACACAACAAAACAATCAGACTCTCAATTTGATTGGGAAAATTGTTGGTATCCGGTGACATTTCTTCAAGATTTCCCTGATGATCGTCCTTATAGTTTTTCAATTTATAATCAGCCATTAGTTTTATTTAAAAATAAAATTGGAGAAATTATTTGCTTGCAAGATCGCTGTCCTCATCGGGCGGCAAAACTGTCAGACGGACAAATAATTGATGGTAAAATCGAATGTTTGTATCACGGTTGGCAATTGGGTTCTCAAGGCAATTGTTTACATATTCCTCATTTACCGGATACCGCTCAAATCCCTAAAAATGCTTGTGTCAAATCCTTTACTGTGGTCGAACATCAAGGGATAATTTGGGTGTGGTTAGGAGACCCCAAAATAGCTGATACTGCTCAAATTCCCACAATACCTGCTTTAGAACAACCCGGATTATTTCGAGTCGATACCGTCACAGATTTACCGTTTGATCAAACTTATTTAATTGAAAACTTTTTAGATCCAGCTCATGTTTGTATTAGTCACGATCGCACAGAATATAAGATTAAACGAGAAGATGCACAGCCCTTAGAAATGGAAGTGATGTCTGTTTCTTCTGTCGGAATTAAAAGCAGATATCGTAAACTTGGTAATCCACAAATCCCTTGGAATAACGTTGAATTTATTGCTCCTTATTTAGTCACCTATAGCTTTGGTTCGATCACAGCTTTTGTATTATATGCCGTACCTTTAGCACCCGGTCGTTCTCGGATTTTAGCCCGCAGATTAGGTAACTTTTATAGTCGAATATTTAAATTAAAACCCCGTTGGTTAGAGCATTTTCGTCAGAATAAAGTGTTTGAAGAAGATTTATATTTAATTCAAGCCCAAGAAACTTATATTAATCAATCGGGTCAAAGTATTAAACAAACCTATTTACCCCTAAAAACCTCAGATTTATTGCTAATCGAATATCGCAAATGGCTCGATCAATTTGGTTCAAAATTACCTCATTATCAAGGATATACTAAACACAAACATATTCCCACTTCAACAACAGTAAATCTAAGTAACCGATTTTCTCGCCATACTCAAATTTGCAGTTCTTGTAACTCAGCTTATCGAACCACTCAGCAACTTAAACAAATCAGTATAGCCGTTGCGATCGCACTAGCCGCCATTGGTATAATTTCCGAGGGTTCTCTCTCTATTTTTACTGTTTCTACTGCCGTAATTGCCGTAATTGCCGTAATATTAGCCCAAAGATTAATAGAGAATTTTGAGAGATAATCTAGTGTTAAATCATTGATTTTTTTAATATCAATAAAAAAACTAACTTAACGTAGATTTAGCCTGATTAACCCAAGCTTTAATTCCTTTTTTTGTCGGTAGCCCCTGAGGCGTAAACGTCCAAATATCTCGTTTCTGTTGAGGCCCATAACTAATGTGAATCGGTCGATCTTTACCATAGAAATATAGAGAATCAAAAGGTAATTTCTGGTTCAAAATCCACTCCACTAATTGATCGCTCGATAAACTCTGAATGCGGAAATCACACGCCGCCCCCAAGCGACTACAATAAAACTCACCATTTTTCTTGACTTCATGGGCAAGATGTTGATCCAAACGGGGGGCAACCCGACCATTTTTTAAACCCGTAATCGGATCTTTACGTTCTAAATATCGCCTTAAATCATGGGAACAAAATCCATAAGTTAATTGAAACTGTTCCCGGCCAAAATGATCAATAACCGGATCAATAATCCACTGATTCAGGTCTTTGATGGCGGTTAAACTATCTTCTTTTTCAGGAAAAGGGTTAATTTTGTCAGTATAGTTTTGATAAGTTTGAGTACAAGTACAAAAATCCTCTAACGTTAAGTATTTTCCTAATTTAATATGGTTTGGCATCATCTGAATCCATCTCAAAAGTAATATCGAGTTTGCTAGTCCCCTGATAAATTGCGACAATTAACACAAGGGTTTATGAATCTTCAACGTGGAAGAGATTAAAGAATACTATAAAATCTTGAACTTACAGCCAGGAGCCTCCTCAGAGGAGGTAAAGCAGGCTTATCGGAACTTGGCCTTATTGTGGCATCCTGACCGCTATCCCCAAGATTCTCGCCAACAACTTTATGCAGAACAAAAGTTTAAAGAAATCAATCATGCTCACGACCAACTCCGGGCTTTTTTGAGCCAACCTCAATCTTCTGTAAAATTCTCTACCCCCACCAAACCCACCCCCACATCGCCTTATAATCGTGGATTTTACAAGGGTTCTGCCAGCGCTTCAACCCCCTTTTATACCTACACTCGCCCCAGCCCTCCTGCCCCGCCGACGAAGGCTGAGATGCCTTGGGGATGGCTGATGAGCGTATTTTTTAGCTATATTCTGGTGGGTTGGATTTTGGCGGTTGTCTCAATTCCCGGCTGGGCTTGGGCCTTTACCTGGATGGCTTGGATCGCCATCGCCATTTCTGCCGCCAGCGGCGGAGACTCTCAGCACTCCTGGTTACTGGCATTGATTTTTGCCGGAAGTATCGCGGGTTGGTTTGCGGGCCATCAAGTCGGAGGACTCATTACCGCCGCAGTTTGGGCTTTCGTTGGCGGGGCATTAGGGGCCATTGCTGGGTCTGAGGCTCATTCTGGAACCGTCCTGTGGGTGTTCACCTTGGGAGGTGTTTTTGCCATTGCGGGTTTGGTGGCAGGGACTCGCACCGGAAATGGAATTGGCGCTCTGATAGGCGGTTTATTGGGGGCGGTAATTGGGGTTAGTATTGGCATAATCTCCGATGCCGCTTTTGATGCTAAACGCAAAATGGGAGTCGGCAGCGTCTTCGGGTTTGGGCTGGGTGCTTGGGTCGGAGCTTGGACAGGAGCGGGTTCAAAAGCAGTTCTGCGGGCCATAGAAAGCAGTGGCTCAGACGTTATCATTGGATCATGGGGTGCGATCGCAATTGTTGCTGGAGTGATTTCTCAGATGGTAGCGGCAGAGAAATTAACCGAATATTTGAATGAATTTCATACCTTTCTCATTCTTGCAGCCGTTTCTGGAGTTGGACTGGGTTTAGGATGGTTATTTGGTGCATAAATTCAAATTAAAAAATGTCCCGCTACTAGATAAAATAGCGGCAAGAATAATTAACCGCTTTCAAACGCAAGATGTCAGTCAATCAGTATGCAACTGGACGTAGGTCAATTTTTTCGAGCTTCTAACCCTGCCAAAACCCTCAATGTCGGAACCGATGAAGATCGAGATTATTATATTGATTTTTCTTCAGTTCGTGGCGGAAAACTGATCAAACAAATTGCTCGAACCATTACAATTCTTTCACCCGATGCCCCCACTTGTCAACTGTTTACAGGTCATATTGGTTCGGGAAAATCAACTGAATTACTTCGCCTCAAAGCCGAACTTGAACAAAGCAGATTTCATGTGGTTTACTTTGAGTCTAGCCAGGACTTAAATATGGCTGATGTTGAGATTACCGATATTTTACTCGCCATTGTTCGTCAGGTGAGTGAAAGTATTGAATCAGTTGGGGTGGAGTTATATGCAACCGAATTACAAGCCATATTGTGGGATATGGTGAAAGTTTCTCATCATAAAATGGATAGTCCAGGAAGTGAAATTGCTCAGATTAATTATCCGGATTTTAATCTCAATCAATCTCTATCGCTGGCTGAATTAATTCAAACCATTACAGCACGAGCCAGAAATAGTCGAGAAATTCGGGCGCTCTTACGACAATATTTAGAACCTCGAACCAGTGATATTTTAGAGCTGATTAATCGAGAAATAATAATACCCTTTGTTCAAAAAATTCAGCAACTGAATCAAGCTGGAGTCGTGATTATTATTGATAACTTAGATCGTATTATTAGTTCTCAAACTATTTCTGGGCGATCTCAACCAGAATATTTATTTATTGATCGGGGTAATCAACTGAATCAACTGTCTTGTCATGTGGTTTATACTATTCCTTTAGCACTAATTTTTTCTAATGATTTAGGACAACTGACAAATCAATTTGGTGGCGATCCAAAAACTTTACCAATGATTCCAGTTAAACTACAAAATAATCAGCTTTGTCAAGCTGGAATTCATTTACTCAGACAACTAATTTTAACTAGAGCTTTTCCTAAGATGAACCCGAATAATTATCATACTTTAGTGACAGATATTTTTGATCATATGGATACTTTAGATCGCCTTTGTCTGATTAGTGGAGGTCATGTTCGCAGTCTGCTTGTATTACTCTATAGTTGCTTACAAAAACAAGATCCACCCCTCTCTCGGCAAATCTTAGAAGAGGTGATTTTACAACGTCGTTCTCAGCTTTTATTAGCAATAGAACCCGAAGAATGGATCATGTTAAATCAAGTTTCAAAAACGAAAAAATTAAGTGGATTAACTGATTCTAAAACCTTATTGCAAAGTCTTTGGGTGTTTGAATACCGTTATCAAAAAGACTATTGGTTTGATGTTAATCCGATTTTAAAAGAAGCCGATGAATTCATTCATTTTGTCAAAGATTAATCTCTTTTTCGTGCATCTTCAATTAAGTCCCAATCAAAGAATTAGTAATAATTCGTTTAATCCCAATTTTAACAAGCTGTTGTAAATATTCCGGTCGATCAACTGTCCATGTGACAAGACTAACGCCTTGATCTTGGCTAATTTTGACCCAGCTTGGTTCTTCTAACAACACTTTATACCAACTACTGATAATTGCATTTCCTTTTGCTTTTGCTTTTTCCAGTTGTTGAGAAAATTCAGCAACATCAGTGACAAAATATCCTAGCTGAATTGTAGGACAGACTTGCCGACATTTCGCTAAAAATTGTTCATCAAATGATGTTAAAATTGACTTTTCTAAAACTCCTTTTGCGATCAAGTCTTGAATTAATAATTCAATATCTGTATCTGACCATTGACAGTGAGGCTTCACATCAAAATAAAGAGATTTTTTAATATCTTTTAAAGTGTCTAAGGCTTCGGTCAGTGTCGGAATAGTTTCTAGACTGAACTTATCAGAAAACCAATTTCCTGCTGATAAATGCTTCAACGCTTGTGATGTTGTCTGTTGTATTTTACCAGGTTTTCCTGTAATTCTATCTAACGTTTCATCATGAAAAATAACCGGAATTCCATCAGCAGAAAGCTGTAAATCAAATTCTACTGAATCTGCCTGATGTTGAATTGCCGCTTTAAAAGCAGCTAATGTATTCTCAGGTGCAATACTAGAAAAGCCTCGATGAGCAATAATTTCTAAGGTCAAGATTTCTGCCTCTAATTTATTAAAAAAAATCACCAATATAGGAAATTAAATTGATTGTGCTAAAAATTGCTTAACCACTCGATTAAACGATTTTGAATTGATCAGAAACGGCCAATGATTCCCCGTAACCTCCTTAATCATTAAATTATTAAGATACTTTTGATAAGGCTTTAACTGCCATTTCATCCGATTAACCCCTTTTTCGGGAATAATTAGTAAGCTTGGAATATCAATCAATTCAGTCAAACCAGGGGTTTCTATCACAGCTTCAAAAATTTGATTACGAGCCGCCACTGTAAATTTACTACCCCATTTTTTATCTTCTTTCTGTTCAATACCTGCTCGAAAAACATCTTGCTGTAATTCACTCCATCCTGAATATTGACTCAGTTGACGTGCTTTTAATTCTGCTTCGGATAAACTCTCAAACGGCCCCATTCCTTTTAAGCAATCTAACCGTTGATAAACAAGCGGCAGAGTTAACTTAAAAAGACTTGGCATTCGAGTAATAAAAATCGGGTCAACTAAAATCATACTTTGAAATCGTTCTGGATGTTTTTTTGCCCAGATGGGTAATAGTTTTCCGCTCCAAGAATGTCCTAAGATATGAGTTTTAGACCATTGTAATTGATGAATAAATTCTTCTAAATCTGCAATAATCTCATCAAACCCATAGCCTTTGTCCGGTTTCGTACTATTTCCATGTCCTCTTAAGTCAGGGGCAATAATGTGATAATCTAACCCTAAGCTTTCTGCCAAACTACTCCAAACTAAAGCATGATCGGCTAAACCATGAAGCAAAAGCAGCTTAGTAGCGCTTGGAATTTTATTTGTACCATTCCATTCTAAATAAGACAGTTCAACCTTAGAAAGTTTTAAGCTTTTGCGTAAAGCAACCATAGCATTAAATTTTAGTTAAGAATCATTTATTCAGCTAGCTCAATCATAGAGGAAGCTGTTACGATCAGATCAAACGAGGCAGCGTCTCAATTTTCTTCACAGTTAATGATGAAACAGCCTGACTCAATCCCCTGGGAACAAGTTCAAACAGCATTCTATAACATCTGGGGATATACTGAATTTAGACCTCCTCAAGCCGAAATTATTCAAACGCTTTTAACCCGAAAAGATGCATTAATTGTGATGCCAACCGGGGGCGGTAAATCGATTTGTTTTCAGCTTCCGGCGGTGTTAAAAACAGGCTTAACGTTGGTGATTTCTCCTTTGGTAGCGTTAATGGAAAACCAAGTGCAAGAACTCCATCAACATCAGCTTCTGGCCGGTTTAATTCACAGTCAAATTTCTAAGCAAAAACGCCAACAAACTCTATCTAAATTACAACAAAATCGTCTACGACTGTTATATCTTTCCCCAGAAACTTTATTCACTCCTACTGTCTGGAATATTTTATCTCAGCCGGACATTATGATTAACGGGCTAATTTTAGATGAAGCCCACTGCTTAGTCCAATGGGGAGATACATTTCGCCCCGCTTACCGACGCTTAGGAACCGTTCGAGCAGCCTTATTAAAAACAAAACCCAAAAACTCAAAAATAGCAATTGCCGCCTTCACAGCCACCGCTGACCCCGCTGCACAAAACGTGATTCAATCTGTATTAAAATTACAACAACCGAGGCAGTATTTACTCAATCCTTATCGAAAAAATTTAGATTTAAATATTAAGACAGTTTGGACTCCCCACGGGCGACAACAACAGCTTTTTAACTTCATTCAAACGCACCCGCAGCAGTCTGGCTTAGTCTATGTCCGAACGCGCAAACAAAGCGAAAAACTAGCCGCTTTACTCTCCGGAAAACACTATAAAACAGCCGCTTACCATGGAGGCTTGAGTGGTGTAACACGCCGTAAAATTGAACAAGCGTGGTTGCAAGATAAAATTCAGTTTGTGGTGTGTACTTCTGCCTTTGGTTTGGGCATTAATAAATCGAATGTTCGCTGGGTGATACATTTTCAAGCCCCTTGCTTACTCTCTGAATATATTCAAGAAATTGGACGCGCCGGACGAGATGGGTTACCCGCAACCGCTTTAACATTGAGATCAGAACCGACCGGTTGGTTATATCCAGAAGATAAAAAACGCAGACAGTTTTTGATGGAAAACTTGCGTCAACAGGAACAAATTGCCCGCAAATTAGCAAAAAAACTCCCATACAAAGGAGAATTAAACGCCGTTTCTCGTCAACACCCTGAAGCGGCAATGGCTTTGTCTTTATTACATAGTTGGGGTCAACTCACTTGGCGTGACCCGTTTCATTATCAGATCACGACTGAAAAATCGAAAAGTTATCCTAAACACAATCAAAATGCTATGCAAACAATGACTCAATATCTCAATACAGGTCGATGTCGTTGGCAATTTCTATTACAAGCATTTGGTTTCACGGATGAAGCCGAGTCAATGCGATGTGGACATTGTGATAACTGTCGATCATTGAGAATATCTTTATAAACTACTGTTGATATAAGCGATCGCCACAACAGTGAATGGATCAACACAGAAGAATTATTGTGTTTTTTTTAAACTCCCCGGGTAGGATTCGAACCTACGACCAATCGGTTAACAGCCGACCGCTCTACCACTGAGCTACCGAGGATTGCTCTAGACTTTTATTTAGTCACAGTAATAAATCATACCGTAACACCCTAAGTTTTTGCAACCCCCTAGAACAATTTTTTTTAAATTTTCTCACAGTGGCATTGATCTAGGAGATCGATCTGAATGCACCTAATCTCCTCAGTGACCGGGTTTCAAGAGATGATGCAGACAAAATTAGCCGACTTATCGATATCCTCGGCGAAGCTGAGCCAAACGTTGCTGGGACTCTGGATCTAGGGAACTGACTAAAAATCGGCTGGCTGTTGAAGTTCTTTTGCGAGACTGTTGGCGCTGACGACAGCGATTTGATGAAGCCTCTATTGCAGCCGCTAACTGTGGAGCAGACATCCATTCTGCGCCATACCCCATCACCGTGAGTTGTTGAGCGCGGTCTGAGGTGGCAACAATCAATCGGCGGCGGGAAAGACGCAGTTTATGCACTAAAGTCGCACACGCTTTCTCAATGTATGTATCGGCAGTTTGGCCAAAGCCTGTATAGTGAACTGATAACGTCCGACTCACTGTCTCACTCACACTGGGTGTATTTTGATAGTGGGCATCAAAGACAATCCGAGCATCGACTCCTTCATAGGCGCTGTAATTAATCATTGCTTCAATTAAAAAGCGACGTGCTTCTTCCATACTGCCCCCATTCAGCTTTTGTTGCAGCAAGGGCCAGATTCCGATAACATTATAACCATCTACATATAGAATGGCTTTGGCTAAGGTGCGTGACATAATATTAAACTCAGGTATTGTTTCATGGGACATATTGACGGGAATATGGAAACGGACGCGGTTGAGCCAACGGATCAAACCGGACACAGACTTTCCACACCACCAGAATCATCGAAATTTGAAGACTGATCAATAATTTAATCTGACTTAAAATGAAGTTGCCTCATCTCCATTGGTTGAAAGTTCCTAATTTTAGGGAATTTAGAGCCAATGAGCTAAAGCAAAAAGCATGAACTATGTAGACAGTTTACGCAATAATTTCTATAATGACATTTTTTTCGTTACATATCATCATATTTGTTTAAGATTTATAGTTTGTCTGCATCGGGGATAGGGGATAGGTACTTGGGTCAACTTCATACCCCATTGCCTGTTATGAGGAATAACCAATTATCCGTAACAACGGATCAATCACTACCTTGATGTGACAATTTCTGGTAGCTTAACTATATGAAAGATCATGACAACACTTGCTGCCATCGTTAGTGAGTGTTTGTACTTAATTAATTGTTCGGGTTCGGAGAAATCAATGTTAACAATCCTATTTCAATTTGTTCTTGCTGCTTTAGTGATTTTGTCGTTTGTGATGATTGTTGGGGTGCCTTTTGCCTATGCTTCTCCCCAATATTGGGATCAGTCTAAACCATTACTCTATGTGGGTTCTGGACTTTGGGCCGTTCTAGTGATTCTGGTTGGTGTTCTGAACTTTTTAGTGGTTTAGTCACAGCAATCTGCTTGGAGTTGAGGGAAGTTTTAGCACCACCTCAACTCTTCAACCTCTGTTAAAATCCATTTGCAGGTCAATTTCGTTAAAGTATGACAGTTTTTGAAGGAAGTTTTACTCAAACTGAATCATTTCGACTCGCAATTGTGATTGGTCGATTTAATGATTTAATTACTGAAAAATTATTAGCAGGCTGCCAAGACTGTCTGAAACGGCATGGCGTTGATCCCAACCCGGAAGGGACAAAAGTTGATTATGCCTGGGTTCCGGGTAGCTTTGAAATCCCCATGGTCGCTCATCAACTCGCCCTGAGTCGTCGGTATAACGCCATCATTTGTCTTGGGGCAGTAATTCGGGGCCAAACTCCTCATTTTGATTACGTTTCTGCTGAAGTCTCCAAAGGAATAGCAGCCACCGCGTTTCAAACAGGTGTTCCGATTGTGTTTGGGGTATTAACAACCGACACCATGCAGCAGGCATTAGAACGGGCAGGGATTAAGAATAACCTCGGCTGGGAATATGCCATGAGTGCCTTGGAAATGTCGAGTTTAATGCAACAACTTCAGACTTTACCCGCCGACGATAATCATCTCGGTACGACTCAAGGAATGTTATCTTCTGCTTCTCCTCGGATAATTTCCTCAGAGGTCACCTCAGAACAATTAGAAACAGAGTAAACTCATCTCTGAAGTTCCATCTGACTAAATAGCTGTAAACCCGAACTCCAAACCAAATAGCCTTGTTCATTGAGGTGTAAACCATCTGTACTCAATTCGGGTCGCAGTTGGCCCCGTTCATCAGTAAATAGGGGATGTAAATCGAGGAAAAACACCCCTTCTACTTCAGCAATGCTTCGGAGTTCTCGATTGAGATAACGAATTCTGCGGTTCGGGATATTAATTAAGCGATCGCGACCTTCCCAAGTGGCTTTTTCGTCACTATGAGGTAAAATCGACTGAACAACAATCTCTGCATTGGGGTGTGCCCAGCGTAACTCCTGAATAATCGCCTGTGAATTTTGCAACAACGTTTCGTTATCAATGCCTCGTAACAGGTCATTAATGCCAATCATCACAAAGATGGTTTCCGGACTTGTCACATCAAGCAGTTTCAAGCGTTTCAATAAACCCGCTGATGTTTCTCCAGAAATGCCTTGATTGAGCCAAGTTCGCCCATCCGGCAACAGTTGAGGCGGAAACCATAAACTCAGAGAATCACCCGCTAATACGGTTAAATGTTGGGGGTTTTGTTCGGCTGCCGCTTGGGCTTCTCGCCGTAACTGAGTCACCCACTGCTGATACGTCCAACGATGTTTGGGCCCTAATCGGTGAGCGGGTCGATAGTCTGAGGGAATAATATTGTTAGATTCTGAAGCAAATACAGCAGAGGGATTAACTTGAGCATAATTAGATGTGGTGCGACCCTGCATGTTCAGCAAAACTACCCACAGGAGTAACAATCCATTACCCATTAGCGAGAGTGCTGCCCAAGTTGGAATTGTTTTCAAACGAATAAACACAGGATTAAGACTGAATCGATAACGATACTCTTCTACCTATCTTCTCATCTTTTCTAACGGTTTGTGATATCGCAGAAGGTGATTAGGGAGTCCGGCAGCGATCAGCGCTATAAGATGACATTTGCGATGCGTCTGATTGGCTAAAATGTTGTGCCATTCCAACCCCACATATTACGCTCTGCATCAGCAAATTCAATATAGATGCGGTTAACCGGAATATCCAATAACTGATTGATTTTTTGACAAAAGTCTTGACTAATGGTCTTCGTCTTGTTGGCGGGTAAACCAATACTTTTGATTTCCATATAACACACAGCCTCAGTGGTGCCGGCGAATGTCATCGCTACATCTGCTTCAAACGCGGTCATCACGTAGGACTCTGGTTTACCGAGCGCATGAGCTAAACTGGCAGATAAATCCTTGAGTAAGGATTCTACCTCAGATTTTGGGGGTTGGGAGACAGAGGTTTGAACTTTAATTAACGGCATCGTCTAAATTGAAGCACATTGACTATTTTGAGATTTGATAACAAATTAGTAAGGACTATGTAGAGACGTTGCATGCAACGTCAGTACGGGAGTAATAAGTCAGCAAAGCGCTTTGATGCCGACTTGCCTTCTTCATCATTCATCATTCACAACTCATCATTCATAATTATCCGCCGTAATTCCACCCAGTACTAGCTAAATCTAGGATTTCACCTTCACGATGAACCCCTGCTGCAATCACTTCTCCGACAAATACAGTATGATCGCCTTGCTCGACTTTCCCCACTACTTTACACTCAACATACCCCAGGGAATCTGAAATAATCGGGCAACCCGTTTCACCAAAGTAAAATTCCACATCTTCAAACTTGTTACCCACACGGCGTTGAGGTTTAAAGAAAGTCTGGGCCATTTCTTTTTGACCTTGATCTAGGAAACTGAGAGAAAATACCTCACTCGTCGCAATCATGGCATGGGATTTAGAATCATTTTTAACGCAGTTGACCACCAGAGGCGGCTCAAAGGAGGCTTGCATCACCCAACTGGCAGTAAAGCCATTCACCTCTTCTCCGTCTTTCACGCCGCAAATATAGAGGGCGTGGGGAATTTTTCGTAAGATTGTTTTTTTGGCTTTTTCGTCTAATGGCATAAACAGACTTCTCCGATCATATATACGAAATTTACTCTAACATTTCTGGAGAAATTTATTATCTATCTGTAGCAATCTGATATTGATTATTTGGCTGTGACAGTTGTAAATCTGTCTCTTTTCAATCGGGTGTTGGATGTTGGGTGTCAGAAATAGTAAAACATCCTAACTTGAGAGCGTATTACCATAAATAGTTGATGATTGTCATTGTCATAGTCTCCAACCCATGCAGAATCACGATTGACAAATGACATAACAATAGACAGTTCGCAATTGTGTACAGTTTCCTGAACCATTTCCCCTACAAAAGTCGTTAAAATACAGATATAAGGACTGGACTAAGTGGTCTACTTCAATCCAACCTTATAACGAGTTGAGCTTAAACTGAAATGATCACTGGCCCTTCTGAAGAGATTAACCCCAACAACGGTGAGATCGCTGCCCAAACCCAAACCTGGGAAGAAAAACCGAGTCGTAAAAAGCTGCCCCGCTGGGCAATCGGTTTAATTACTATTGGATTGTTAAGCTTATCCTTACCGACTTATTATTTATATACCCGCAGTCAAACTCAGCTAGATGCAATTGAGTCTCTCACGGTTCCGGTGGCCGCGAAAGATTTAACCGTGCGGATTACCGCCAGTGGGGTGGTGCAGCCTGTACGTCGGGTGAATCTCAGTCCCAATACTCAGGGCCGTTTAGCAGAATTATACGTTGAACAAGGCGATCGCGTCACCGCCGGACAAGTGATCGCCCGCATGGAAAGTGAAGAACTAGAGGCGCAATTATTGCAAGCAGAAGCGCGTTTAGCTCGTTCTAAGGCAAATTTACAAAAATTACAAACGGGAACCCGTCCTGAGGAAATAGCGGCGGCTCGTGCCAGGTTTGATCAATCGAATGCTCGTTTAGCGGAGTTGGAAGCCGGAACCCGTTCAGAAGAAGTCGCCCAAGCAGAAGCCCGTTTGCGAGAAGCAGAGGCCCGTTTAGCTGATGCTGAGTCCGGGAGTTTGGAAGATGAAATTGCCCAGGCACAAGCCCGAATTGTTGCCAACCAAGCAGAATTAGAACTGGCACAACAACGGGTAAACCGTTATGAGAGTTTACAGGTAGAAGGGGCGGTTTCTCAAGACCAGTTAGAAGAATATTATCGAGATCAACGGCGCTTAACGGCCCTCGGAGATGAAGCCGAAAGACGTTTACAACAGTTACAACAGTCTCAAACCTCCCAAATTCAACGGTTACGGGCAACAGTCGAACAAGAACGCCAAGCCCTACGACAGTTAGAAAATGGGGCGCGTCCTCAAGAAATAGATCGGGCAGAAGCAGAGGTGGCAGAGGTACAAAGTAAGCTGAATGAATTGATTAATGGGACGCGAATTGAAGATATCGCAGCGGCAGAAGCGGAGGTAGCAGAGGCTGAGGGACAGGTTCGTTATTATCAAACTCAGTTAGAAGATAGCGTCATTCGTGCGCCGTTTGCCGGGGTAATTAGTCAGCGGTATGCCGTGGAAGGGGCGTTTGTCACACCAGCTACTTCGGCATCGGATGCAAGTTCGGCGACTTCAACTTCGATTGTAGCGTTGGCGAAAGATTTAGAAGTATTAGCGAAAATTCCAGAGGCTGATATTGGGCAAATTAAACCTAATCAACGAGTTGAAATTGTCGCCGATGCCTTCCCGGACCAAGTGTTTCAAGGGCGGGTACATTTAGTCGCACCCGAAGCGGTGAAAGAACGAGATGTGACGTTATTCCAAGCAAGAATTGATATTATTGATGGTAAGGAAAAGTTACAATCGGGGATGAATGTAGATTTACAATTTGTTGGGGATAGATTAGAAGATGCCTTAGTGGTGCCAACAGTTGCTATTGTGACTAATAAAGGACAAACTGGCGTTTTAATTCCGGATGAAAATAACGAACCGACGTTTAAACCTGTAACCATTGGTTCACAAATTGGTAATGAAATTCAAGTGTTAGACGGGGTGAATGCCGGGGAACAAGTATTTTTAGAATTGCCAGAAGGAAAGACATTTGAGGAGGTGGTGAAATGAATCTATTGGAACAGTTAAAAATGGCATCGGGCACTCTAGTCGCGAATAAAATGCGAAGTAGTTTAACCATGTTGGGGATTATTATTGGTAATGCTTCAGTTATTGGTATGGTGGGGATTGGAGACGGGGTTCAACGGTATGTGAGTGAACAGGTGAACTCTTTGGGGCCGAATGTTTTGTTTATTTTACCGGGAAGCCCAGAAGCCCAAAGTCGCCCGGTTTATCCGCCGCAAACCTTAGTCGTCGCCGATGCCGAAGCCATAGAAACACAGGTCGCCAGTGTGGATGAAGTGGCCCCGTCTTTAACGGGTAGTCAATTGATGTCTTATCGTAATAAGAATGCCTCGGCTTCTTTGGTGGGAACTACGCCCGAATATCTCTCTGTTCGCAGTTTTGATGTGGCACAAGGACGGTTTATTTCTGACTTAGATATTCAACGCAATGAACAGGTAACAGCGTTGGGTTCAGAATTGGCTGAACAGTTATTTGGAAATGAAAATCCTATGGGTCAACAAGTCCGATTAAAAGATATTAGTTTGCGCGTTATTGGGGTGATGAAACCGAAAGGTTCAGGCTTAAGTGGTAATGAAGATTTAAATGCTTTTATCCCCATTACAACGATGGCAAATCGAGTGGTCGGTCGCACTTCTCCTTATGGAATTCAAGTCACTTTTATTTCAGTTTCAATTGAAAATCAAGATCAAATGAAAGCGGCACAATTTCAAATAGAAAATCTATTACGACTGCGCCATAAAATAACTGATGAAGATGATTTTACGGTAAGAAATCAAAAAGATATTATGAATATTTTAGGTCGAGTGACGGGCGCATTAACCTTGTTACTGGCTGCAATTGCGGCAATTTCTCTGTTTGTCGGGGGAATTGGTATTATGAATATTATGCTCGTTTCTGTTACAGAAAGAACTTCAGAAATTGGCTTACGAAAAGCGATTGGTGCATCTCAATCTGATATTTTATTTCAGTTTATTATTGAAGCCGTCATCTTATCAGCCGCTGGGGGAATAATAGGGACAGCAATTGGTGTGAGTGGCATCTGGGTTTTAGCGGCATTTACGCCTTTAGAAGCCAGTATTTCGGCGCTAACAATTGTAACGACGGTGAGTATTTCCGGTGGAATTGGTTTATTTTTTGGTGTGGTTCCCGCCCGACAAGCAGCCAAACTCGACCCAATTGTTGCCTTGCGTAGTGTTTAATTTTTTATAATAATGACTATTTCTATTTCTTCTATTTCAGAATCTCCCGAATCAACGGATTCTCAACTGATTATTTACTTAGAAAATGTGAATAAAATTTATGGTAAAGGAGAGTTAGAAGTCCGCGCTTTAAATGGCGTTAACTTAACCGTTGAACCGGGGGATTATTGTTCAATTATGGGGGCTTCAGGTTCAGGAAAATCAACCGCGATGAATATCATTGGTTGTTTAGATCGTCCGACAGGGGGTTCCTATTATTTAGATGGGGTAGATGTTGCCCGTTTATCTGAAACGGAACTGGCAAAAATTCGTAATTTTAAAATTGGTTTTGTCTTCCAACAATTCCATTTATTACCTCAACTTAGCGCCTTAGATAATGTGATGTTACCGATGCTTTATGCGGGCATTTCTAAGGCAGAAAGAAAGCAACGGGCAACAGAAGCTTTAATTCGAGTCGGACTCGGAAATCGTTTAAATAATCGCCCGAATCAACTTTCTGGTGGACAACAACAACGGGTGGCAATTGCCCGCGCAATTGTAAATCGTCCTGTATTATTATTAGCAGATGAACCAACAGGTGCATTAGACTCCCAAACCACTCAAGAAGTACTGGATATTTTCACCGAATTAAACGCCAGTGGCATGACGGTTGTAATGGTAACTCACGAAGCAGAAGTTGCCCGTCAAACCCATCGAGTTGTCTGGTTTAAAGATGGTCAAGTCATTCATAGCCACCTCAAGCCAGAAGACTTACACAATGCTGTTTTCTAGGTGATATTAATTATTCTTTTATAGAAGTATAAAAATGGTGTTTGACATTTCTAAATCTTATAACTCTTGCACAGTCTACTATTGCCCATTGCCTATTTCCTATTGCCTTAAAAAGACTAAAGTTACAACGAACTAGAATCTAAACTTTGGGCTTCTTCGTCTGTTTTTGGTAAATGTAAGCCACATTCCTGCTTTATTCCCCGAAAACGAGTATCTCGTTCGTGTTCATCATTGGCCGTAATAGGACGGCTAGAATGCCAATCTCCCACAGTTATATAACCGAGATCGAAATAGGGATGATAAGGCAAATCATGGGCTGTGAGATACTTATAAATCTCCCGTGGCTTCCAATGTAAAATGGGATAAATTTTATAATATCCAGACTGTTGATCAACTCGTTGCAGTGTTTGACGATGTTTGGTTTGGTCTGCCCGCAGTCCTGCTAACCAAGCCGTGGCACCCAGTTCAGTTAAAGCGCGTTGCATCGGTTCAACTTTACGAATATAATCATAACGGTTCAACGCTTCAACAGTCTCCGCCTCCCATAAACGGCCTTGTAACGCTTCCATCCGCGCCGGACTGATAGAAGATTGATAGACTTTTAAATTCAGATTTAACTTTTGCGTTAATTTATCCGCAAACCGATACGTTTCCGCAGGCAAATATCCTGTATCTATCCATATAACGGGAATATCTGGCACAACTTGAGTCACTAAATGCAACATGACTGCCGACTGAATACCAAAACTAGTACTCATGACTAACCCAACGGCGAAAGTATCTGCTGCCCATTCTACCAACTCAGTCGCCGTTACATCCCCTAATTCCTGGTTAATTTGGTCTATATCCAGTTGAGGAACTGATGCGACTTCTGATATCATCTCATTAGATTGCTGAACCTGAGAATCACGACCCATTTCTGAATGATTTTGGGCTTCGGCGACCGGATGCTGTGGAGAATGAGTTTGTCCAGTGGTGCTTATCTTTCTCAGATTCAATTGTGGCATAGTTTTCCTGAATTTGTGATGCAATATACACTGTTTGAAGTGATGGCGAGTCACCTCAGCTATTGGCTTGACCTGATCGACATCCCGATAAAAGGTTAATGCCCATAATCGCCAATATAAATTAAACTGAATTAGGCTGAAAGGGTTAGGAGCAGGATCAGTTGACCAACTAGATAAATATTACAGCAAATTTTACCCTAAATCACAAATCAAGTTTCATTACGTTTGTTAGTTTTCTCAAATTTTTTTCTCAAGTGAGTTGATCAACCCATTGGCTAAGTTAGGTTAGTCGATAATATTAAATCAATCTATGATTTAGGCAACGGCGGATTTGGGAACAGAATTAGGTATTCTATGTGATCTCAGCAGCAAAAGAATAGATGTAAAGCCACGAATTTTCAAATATTTAGCGAGAGATGCACAAGTATTTTGTTTTAGGGATCAAGATAGAGTCAAATAATTGGAAAAAGATGCAATCATCTATATTGCTAAAATTATGCATTAGAGAAATAAGAGATTATTTCTGACCACTTACTATAATCATTTATTCCTTTAATCGCGGCTAAAACATAATCTAAAATTATATCTGGAACTCTAACAGTTTCTCCCGTTATCCAAGGTCCCGCAATCACTTCTAAAAAAGGTTTGGTTTGAATAATTTCTAAACGCTCCTCCAGCACACTATGAATCACAATCAAAGGGTTGAGATTTTGCCCAAATAAATTATGCCATTCTTTTACTTTTTCTCGATCTCGACTAATAATTATATAATGACTACATTGCTTTAATATAGGCAATTTATGCTCCTGAACTTTACCGCCAATATCCACTAAAACAATATCCATGATATCTTTAATATTTTTTACATCATCAGCCTGCTTTTTGAAAAAATCCTTCATTAATTGATCGCTATTTTCTTCCTGATGAAGTCGTCGAGTATAAATTTCTTTGAGTTGATTAGCTATTGCGCGATCCCCCATTTCAACCGCCCAATTTCCTTCCCCATCCCAATTTGCCCGCTGTAAAAACACATCAAGATTGTATTGTTTATTGCGTAAATACTGACACAATGCATAAGACAAAACGCTTTTACCACTATCCGGCGGGCCACCAATTATAACCGCTGTTCCAGGGTTACGATTAGTGATAATTGGTATGATATCCCCCACTTGAGGGCTGCTTACACGGCCTTGAACTACAATTGCTGCTTTTTCCTTCAAATTGTAACAAGCCACCCAGGGAGCCGTTTTACAGAGTCTCGTGAGGTAACTATACAACCAAATCGGACTGCGGCCATATAAAATCACCTCTCGGTTTAAATCCAATTCTGCTGGTAATTGTAATTTGCTTAATACTAATGGTGGAATTAACGTCTGTGGTTCAGTTAAAGTAATTGCTAAAGTCTGATAATTACCATAAGAAGTTTGCAATTCAATTACATCAAATGCTAAAGGAAATTCCGGCGTTGATGACATTAGTTTATACTCCTAAAATTTAAGCAGGTAAATCCAATTCCAAAACTTGTCCAACACTGACAATACGGCTATGAGTAGACACCACAACAGCGCCGAGTCGAGGATCGTAGCAACCCACCCAAGCGGCGGGATGACATTCGTGAGTCAGGTAACCATACAACCATATTGGCGCTTTACCTTCAATCACTACACCCTGTTTCCAGTCAATATTTTTAGGGATTTCTAACCCTGTTAAATCAGAGGGTTCAATCACACCGCCAGGCGTTGTTAATTGAATATGCAGATGCTGATATTTCAGTCCTTCTTTTGTTTGATGGGGAATAACCTGTAACTCAATTGCACTCACAATTAATCACCTTTACTGATATCGCATTTTTAATTTAACACGACATAGAAATCACCTCTTCTACAAGCAGTTATAGTTAAAAGTAGTGATTACAGATTAATTAAAAACTGCTTAACTTGAAAAAATATTATCCTACTCAAATTACCGAACGTTTTGATCAAGCGTTATTACTTTGCGCTTCACTTCATCGTCATCAAATTCGTAAAGATGGACGTACACCTTATGTTGCTCATTTATTGGCAGTAGCGGCGTTAGTCTTAGAAGATGGCGGCAGTGAAGATGAGGCGATCGCAGCCTTACTTCATGATAGCGTAGAAGATCAAGGCGGATTAGAAACAAGAGAAAAAATTAAACGAGATTTTGGTGAAAACGTGGCTAAAATTGTTGCGGGTTGTACAGAATCTGAAACGTTTCCGAAACCTCCGTGGAAAGAACGAAAGTCACGTTATTTACAACAAATTCGTACAGGTTCAAAGGCAGTACAGCGGGTTTCTTTAGCGGATAAATTGCATAATGCGCGTTGTTTACTCTTGCAACTTCAACAAGAAGGTAAAGCCGTTTGGCAGCAATTTCGCGGGGGTAAATCGAGTACATTGAAGTTTTATAAATCTCTGTTATCGAGTTATCGAATAGAAGGGATGATGAAACAAGAATTTGAAAAAATTATTCATCAGCTAGAAAAGTTTTAATTCTGATCGATCAATTTCATAATTTTATAGACTTGACTCCCTCTTATGACAACTCACTTTACTTTTACCCCAACAACTGAGACTTTACAATGGCTGGCGGCTGGACGGTTAGCAAGTCGTTTACAACGCTCAATTCGGCTGTGGATACTGTTAAAATCTTTCTATGGTTCAAAGATAAATTTAGCTGATAATTTACCTCAACCTTTTAATTATAAAGAAGTTCGCTCACGCCTCTTTTCTAAAACTCATCCCATTAGCGACCGCCTCACTGCCAAACAAATTGCTAAAAAATGTACTGATCAACACTGTATTTGTCATTATTCTGTGCAACAGTTTTTAGAACAAGAATTAAGTGCAGATCAGATTACGGTATGGCAGACTGAGATTAAACAATTGACAGCTTGGAGTGAAGAAGAATTACAAAAACAATTAAAAACTCATCCCTTTTTAACGGTTCATCGAACCATTCGTGATGATTTGAAGCATTTAGTAAATATGGGATACTTAAAGCAAGCTGAGGCAGGAAGTTATCGCTGTTGTGATATAGAAAATTGGTCAACTCCACCGCTGACTCAAACGGAGAATGATAGCTTATTAAAACTGCCTAAAAAGTTCACAGGACAATTTTTAAGAATTTTAGAATCGATTGCGTTTATTGAACCTAATTTAGAATTTATTATTCAATCTATCTGGGAAAAGTTAACGACTTCTTCAACAGTAAATTTTTCAGAACCACAGCGACGAATTTTTATCCATTTAAATTATATTCTCTCTGATGAAGATCAAGATCGAGTGGATACCTATCAACAGCAAATAGAGGAATTATGGCAACAGCCAGAAGCGGGAGTAATTCAGTTTGAAAGTTGGGTTCCCAGGAAAGAAAAAAAAGCGAAGCTAACCGTTTATCCTGTCTGTTTTCACTATGCAAAACGAGCTAAATATTTGAGTGCTTATGGTATTGATCCCGACGGTAAGCTGGGTTGGCATAATTATCGTTTAGATCGGATTATTTCAGATAAATTAACGATTTTAAACTGGGGAGATCCTCAAATCCCAGAAGAACTTCATCAACTCTGGCAACAGCAGAAATTACCGACAACGGATGAAGTCGAGGAGGCATTAGAAGCGGCTTGGGGATTGAATTTCTATTTACCCAAGGATTTATTAATTATGCGGTTTGGGGAATGGTTTGCGCGGTGGTATGTGAATAATACAGAACGTCATGCCACATTTAAACCTATTAAATATAAAGAATTACCGAGGCTGATTCAAAAATATGCGAATATAGAGGAAAAAAAGGAGTTATTAGAATTAGTAAAAAATCGTTCTTCCAAGGATCAATATTATTCTGCTTGGATTAGAAATGGTGATATTAATGTGATTATGCGATTAAGAGATTGGCGTTCTAATGGAGAAGTAATTGCACCGTTATCTTTGCGTCAACGGATGAAACAGGAAGCATTAAAAGAATTAGAGAATTATTAACCGTAGGGGCGCATTGCGTGCGCCCTAATACCATCTGATAATCTGGTAAGATAAATATGAAATTAAAAGCAATATTCTCGGCGAGTTATTGTTGAATATATAGATAAAAATTATAATACAATTATTGATAAAATTAGGGGTAAATAGACAACACTCTAACTGCTATATTCGTTTAGCTGGAAGCCGATAATTTTTTTGGAAACTAGCTTGCTGCTGCTGCTTTAAGTCCTGATAAATTTTTTTAAGATTGAAATTAAATTGGGCGGCATAAGCTTCCCGAATTTTACGAACTTCTTCAACAATCGGATCATCTTTCATGAGGTTTCTGCTATTAATTCTTCTGGAGTGGTAAGGTGCGTTATTAACGCACCCTACTATTCTGACTGTAGTGTCTACTGCTTAAGCTGGAAATATCCTCTTCCACAGCAGGTTATATTGGATTAGTTCTGCTACAGACTGCGTAATGTCTTACACTGCTATCACTTTTGCGCCTGTACAAGGATTTATCGAAAAGTCCCGCAAACTCCGAGATTTGTATGGGAGTTCGTTTATCCTCTCCTATCTGGCTAAAACCCTCTGTGAAGCCGCCCGAAATTCTTCTAAAGATGCAGAAGATCCGGTTGTTTCTCCGGCTATTATTAATGTAACTCAAGGAACACCGAATCAGATCATTATTCGGGGAGAATTTCCAGAGGAAAAGGCAAAAACTGTATTTAATGATGCATGGAAAACTATTGTTCATGCCTGTCGAAAAGAAATTGAACAAAAAGTTAAAGTTAAGCCTTCTGGAGAATATTGGGAGTATCATTGGGATCGAGTATGGAAAGCTTGGGGAAATCACGCCTGGGAATTTTTCTATGCTTATATTGAAGGAACAGTTACGGATGTTCGACAGGCACTAAATAAAGCTAAGCGATCGCGCAATTGGATAGGAATTAATTGGGTAGGAGAAAGTTCAACGTTATCGGGTGCAGATGAGATTGCATGGCCGGGAATGACGGATAAATTCAATCCTAAAACTGGTAAAATTAGTGATGTTCAAGCACAAATTACTATTTTTTATCAACAACTGAGTCAAGCATTTAGCGAATCAATTATCAGTGAAAATGAACAATTAAGTATTCCGGAATTAGTTAAAAGACTGATTACACTTCCTTCTATTGCATACAAACTTAATTTAAAGAAAAATGAATTTCCTAACATCGAACCGCCTGAAAAATTCAAAGATATAAGTCGCCACGAAGAGAATCGTTGGACAGGTTGGTTTCAGGGTGATGGTGATAAAATTGGAGACTATTTTAAACGTTCTACTAATCCTAAAGAACCTAGATCTGAGGAAGATGTCCTTAAAAAGTTTAGTTCTGAAATGATGAATTGGGGAGCAGATTTTACTGTTGATATAGGACGGATGATTTATGCAGGAGGAGATGATTTTTTGGGTGTATTTTATCGAAATACTTCACCAATATTGACTCCAATAGAATGTATAGAATGGTTTTATAAATTTCGTTCATCTGCTGAAAAGCCAAATAAAAAAATAACATCTTCTGATATTTGGAGTAAACATCAGCAACCTATAACTGTTAGTGTTGGCTTTGTTTGGGCTGCTCCTGGTGTGCCGCAGCGAGACGTTTTACAACATTGTAGAGAAGCTGAACAATCGGCTAAGAAAAGTGGACGCGATCGCATTGCTTTAAGAATATTATTTAATAGTGGGAATCATTTAGAATGGTGTTGTCCGTGGTGGTTATTGCGAGAGATATTAGAAGGATATTGCGACCGCAGTAATAATAAATCTGACCCCAATTGGACGCATATTTACAATGATGTAGCTATTTTAGAGAATCGTCATGCTTTTTCTGATAAGAATACAAATGTAGCAAAAGCATTATTAGAGGTTTATTTTCATAATGTTCAATGGGATAATATTATAGGTCAACACAATCAATTTAATACAGATAAGCGTTCGGGTATATTAGGAGAGAAAAAAGAATATACAAAAGATAGAACAGATACAGGTGAATTAGACGAAAAAGCAGTTAATCAAGCCATTAATAACTGGATTATTAATCTTGCAAAAATTGGGTTTCATCTTCTCGGAAGTACTCACATTAAATCTAATATTTCAGAATTAGTCACTGCGAGTTAATCAATTATTATGACTGATAAAACCACATTATCCTATCTTATTATTATTGAACCTCTCGGACTGCTTTATGGAAGTGCTGGACGGTTCCTATCTCCAGAAAATTTAGTTGGACGTTCGGGTACACAATTTCCGCCAACAACTGCAACTTTATCGGGTTTATTTGCCGCACATTATGGCAATGGTAGTAAAGAAGTTCCTGAATTAAACAACTTATTGTTAGGGGGGCCGTTTTGGGCAAAATTAGAAAAACCACAAAACTTTTATATTCCTACACCGTTGAATTGTTTGGTGAAAGATTTAGGAAAAGAGAAAAAACTTGAATATCAAATTATCTTTGATAATAAAAAATGGGTAGATTCCAAAACATTGAAAAATCCACCGGATGATAAATATGCTAAAGGAACTTGGATAGCTATTGAAGATTGGCATAAACTTAATACAGCAAAAATAGAAAACCTACAGGTTAAAACAGCACCCTGGAAATTCTTACCTCATCTTCATCCCAGACTGCAAAAAGATCAACGTAGAGTTGCAGCAGATGCCGATGAAAATCAGGGAAGTTTATTCTTAGAAAACGCCGTACAACTTGACCCCGAAACCTGTTTAATTTATCTCTCAAATACTCCTATTCCTGACGGTTGGTATCGTTTTGGCGGAGAAGGTCATATGGTGAATTTACGATGTGAAGAGTTAAAAGACCCGGCAAAAGCATTGTTAGAAACACCCCTACAAAACAGTTTCGCACTCATTAACCCGGCGGTCTGGGGGTCGAACCGTCATTCTTACCGCAGTCCAGAATGTGACCCTAACATCAATCAACCCGGCTGGCCTGGAAACACTGTTCAGGCGCTATTGACGCAGCGTCCCCAGACGTTTCGTTATCGTTTGGGGGGGGAAGCCGGAAAGCCAAAACGCTTGTCTCGGGGGCGTTACGCTGTCCCTGCTGGCACAGTTTATGTGTTGGAAAATCCCCTCAATTTACCCTGGCATGACTGGCCAGTTAACTGGTTTCCCACAGAAGGCTATTCCTTCAAACGGTGGGGGTGTGGGTTGGCGTTACCGTTACAAACGTAGGGGCGTATTGCGTGCGCCCTAACAAACAATAAACAACAAAAAAGGAGTTCACCAATGTATCAGAAAGGTTACGGTATTATTGAAACTTTAGCACCTGTTCATGTGGGTGCAACTGCCGGAGAAGAAACGGGGAATTTAAACCTTATTTTCCGAGATCAATTTACTCAAACAGGGATAATTCCAGGTAGTTCTATTCGGGGAAGATTTCGGGCAGATTTACGGATGTATGACCAAAATGAAACTTATAAATGGTATGGTCACGATACAATTGAAGGGCCAGATAAACCCAAAGATGGGGGAACAACGGAAGCTATTGTTAAGTTTGAATATGCTTCTTTGGTTTGGTTTCCGGTATTTTGTCCAGGACAGCCGATTGTTTGGATTAGTTGTCCGCGTCTGTTAAAACGATATCAATTAATTACAGGAATTAAAGCTAAAATTCCTCAACCTTATACCGCTGCTAAAACACTACAAGGGCGACAAGTCGGAAGTAATAAAATGGTATTATTTTTTAATTTAGGATTTATGGAAATTGAACATATAAAAGAGGAGGCAGAGTTAAAACAATGGCTTCCACCGGGTGTTGATATTCCTGTCTCAAATTTAGTGGTTGTTGGAGATAATGATATTTCAATGTTGCATGATATGGGACTGTATCGGCAGAGTCGGGTTAAATTATTAGATGATGTCAAGAAAGCGGCAACAGGAGGCTTTTTCAATACCGAAGCATTACCGGAAGGAAGTGTTTTAATCTTTCCAGTGGCTGCAAAAGAAAAAGGATGGACAGATGCTTTAAAACAAGATAAAAAATGGGTTGTTTCAGAGAAGAAAGAGATGAAAAACTTTGTGCAAAAAGAACTGTATTTTGGTGGATTAGAATCGATTGGTTTTGGTCGTTGTAATGTTGCCGTTAGTCAAGTTTAAATTACTATAAAAAACAGGAGTAAATCATAATGGCTTGGAAAACATATAGCCTGGATCAACGAGCGCAAAAATTAGTACTGGATGCCAAACTTCGCGATCCAAATTCTCTCAATCAATCCCATAAAATGCGGATGGCAGTAACTTATGGTTTAGAACGATTTTGGGGAGAACATTTACGATTAGAAAGAAAAGAACCGAATAAATCTCAATATTGGAAAGAAACTTGGGATGAGTTTGTTAAGGTGATGGAAGAGGCAGGGGTTACGATTCCAAATGATAAGGTAAAGGTAAATAATACCAGTGATGTAAAAGCAATGAGTGAGCGTTTATGGACAGAATTAGATATTGATAAACAACGGATCGCGATCGCGGTTTTAACTCAATTATGTGACTGTATTGTTTGGTGGACGCAACGTTACAAAGGTCAGGTTAATTTAACAGATGATTAAACCTGTAAAGAGGTTACATATAACGTCTCTACGGCAGATATAACATTTTCATAGACTTAAAATTATGGTAAAAATTCCAGATGCAGCGAATAAAATTCCGATGATGTTTCGGGCGCAAACTGCCGGACGGTGTCAACTGCAACGTATTGTTAAAGATAAAGAAAAACAAGATGTAGAATTATGGACTTCTGAATGGATAGAAAAAACTGATTATAAACCCCCTAAATTGAATTCAGAAATTCAAACTCAAACCTATCAAATTAATTGGCGGTTTGTTACAAATGGGGGTCAGGATGACGGTATCATTCGTCCTGTTATTGGCGCTTATGGCTGGCCCTATTATCCGGGTAGCAGCATGAAAGGGATTTTTCGCAGTGCCTGTAATATTGAACAAAAACAACGATACTGCGGTAAAGATATCGGTAATAGCGACTGGCAACCCGGTATTTTACGGTTTCATGGCGGCTATCCTACTGATGAGGAATGGCAAAAGAATTTAGTTGATATTGTCCATCCCCAACAACCTTGGCAAGTGGGAATTCCTCAAAATAAGAAAGACGGCGCTTTTGCCTTAATTTCTCTATACCAACCTGAACTAATATTCGGTATTTCTGCCACTCAAAAACTAACCGAGGAGGAGTGGAAAAAGATATGGAATATTTGGGAAAAAGCGATAGCAAAAGGTCTCGGTTGCCGTGTAAGTTCCGGTTATGGACAATCTAAAATAGAGACAAAACCGCTGTATTCTTGTCAACTGAAAGGTCAAGGAATGGCGGCTAAATTATTAGATGGTGAAGCGGAATTTCGTCCTAATATATTTCGGGCAGGAATTCGGGGTCATGCCATGCGAATTTTTGGCGGTTTAACCACAGCAAACCAAGCCATTGAATTGGTAGAAACCCTATTCGGCGGTGTGCAAAATCACGGGACTGTGGGACTGTTAACCATGTATTTTGAGGAAAACTCCCTCAACATGGGTCAATTCGGACAAGGTGCCTTTAAGGTGGATACTTATAATGTCGAAGGAAAACTAAAATGGTTCCTGACTCAATCTTTACCAGATACTCAAAAGGACGCTCTAACCCAGCTAATTAAGGCGCTGACCCGGTTTGCAATGATTTTTGGCGGATTTGGCAAATCTTGGCGACGAGCCGATCATCGGCTGTTTTTCCCCGACTATTACGAGGATAGCCGTAAACCTTTAATTGGTTGTCACTGGCAATGGAGTGGGACGCGGTCGCTTTTGAATGATGTCGGGGTGCGATCGCTAGACAAGATCGCTTCATATATCGATGATAAAGTCTTGAAAGTAGCGAAAGATTGGATGAAACTACAAGGTATTACCCCCACCCCGAATAACTATGCAAAAGACTGGCGAGAAGCTTGGCATCCCAACACTGTAGAAGTTTGGGGACGTTTAGCCGATGAAGCGGAAGATAGTCGCGCTATTGTTTGGTTTCATCAAGCTTACCGAAAAGGCGATCGCCAATTTAATATTAAAGAAGGAACGATTTACAAATCCCATTTAACTGGTGAAGCAGGTAGAGATAGTAAAGTTGGGCATATTTGGCATCGGATGTTTCCCAGAGTTGTGTTAAAGAAAAATCCCGATAATCCTAAGAAACCTATTCCCCACAAAACCCGACAATACTTTGAATTAATTACTTTTTTCCCGGATAATTCAGCAGATTCTGAGGAGTTTCTAGACTTTCTTTATGACGAACAAAAACAATTTAAAAAATTATGGCCTCTTTAATTCGTGGTAGGAAAAGATCTAGGAATGCTACACCTTATTTTAATCTCTCTACCTATTGGGTTAAATAGGAATTGTTGGAAACTTGTCCTTACCACCATAGAATGTGTGAGAACCACCACCCCCTACCTATTGGGTTAAATAGGATTTGTTGGAAACGGAGAAGAAGGGAGTAGGGAGTAGGGTGTGGGATAGATTTATTTCAATCATGCCTACTGCCAATCTCCTATACTCTCAATTTAGAAGGGGGTGAGGTAAATTCATTTTCTATTGCCTGCTGACAAATTTTCGGCAAATTGGCAATTATAACGAAACTAACTGGATTAACTTATGATCCTAGTTAGTTCTTTTTTTTTCGGAGAATACGAGGCATGAGTCCAACCCCACTTCCAAATCAAACCATTCAAGGGACTGAAGGCAATGACTTACTCGAAGGAACAGAAGACAATGATGTGATCCTTGGTGGCGCGGGTAACGATACGTTGCGAGGAAAGCAAGGGAATGACGAACTTGACGGCGGTGACGATCAAGACTTGCTGCTGGGTGGCGCGGGTAACGACTTTTTGACGGGTGGTAACGGCAGCGATCTCCTTATTGGTGGTAATGGTAATGACCGCCTACTGGGGGGTGCATTTACAGCTTTTGGTTCACCATTTCCCGGTGAGTCTGAACCTACCCCAACTAACGATCAAATAGATATTCTCATCGGGGGTAACGATGCAGATACATTCGTCTTGAGTACTTTCGGCGCGGCTGATGAACCCATTGAACCCTATATTGGGGCAGGTTTTGCCGTGATTGTTGATTTTGATCCGGCTGAGGGGGATAAAATTGACCTGCTGGGTTCTTCTGTCGATAATGATTATAGCTTTAATCAGACTTTCATCGGTACAGAAATATTGTTAGGTCAAGATCGAGTCGCAATTGCAGTCGGCGCAGATATTAATCCAGCAACTGATGTCAATTTTGTTAATCAGTTTGGTATTTAAATTATGAATGATGATAGATCTTTACTTCTTACTTCTGTACAGACGTTACGTGTAACGTCTCTACTCGTTTCGCCGCTGTAAATAACCACCCAGAACCAGATATACGATCTAAAAAACCAGGGAAATCAGACTATTATTTAACCTTTTTACTCAACCCAATACCGAAAGAAATAACGCTAAATAATGCCACAATAGAAGTGGGTTCTGGAACGCTGGCAATACTGAGAGTATTAATTCCAATTGCCCGATTATCTTCGGAACTACTAAAGACTAAACGTGAGATATTGGCAGTATCACTTTGTACGCCTAAAAAGACAGCAGAGTTATCTAAATTGAGAGAAGAAGTGCCATCTACAGAGAACGTTGCGAGTAAGTTATCCCCGGCATCAAAGGCTGAAATAAAAGCTTCAAATACTAAAGTATCATCCACAGCTAATTGAGTTCCTGCCCCTTTTACGGGGGTATCAAAAGTAATAGTAATGGGGCCAGGATTCCCTAATGCAGGCATAAATGCTCCGGGTTGAGGGGGTTCAAATCCTGTAAATAGAATGAAATCTCCGTCGGCAAAGTTAGTGGGAATTCCTACTGGCCGTAAGCCACTTTTAAACACAAAAGGCGGGGTAATAGAAGGCGAACTTGCTGAAGGAATATCAACAGTAATACCCAGATTATCATCAGAAACTGCCGAAATTGTATTCGGTAAAAAGACAGTGGGATCAAAGTTAAAAGGATCAAAAACCTGACCTAAACTTGACCAGTCTAATTGATCGTTTCCGCCGATTTCCGTCCGATCTGTAATTAATGAAACCGCAACTGCAGGTAGAGATAGAGTAACAAGTGAAGCTGTTAATACGGCACCTGCACTAGCAGTTGATAAGACTTTTATCAGACGATGACAAGATAAAGTAGTCATAACAAGTGTTAGTATTATCTGAATTAATCTAAGCTTTTTTCTGAGAGAAATTAGCCCTTAAATACACAATACAAATTGTGAATACAGATAAACAAGTAGCTTTTGTAAAGCCTGATAATTTTAGTGTAAAGCTTCAATAAAATAGTAAATTTTTCTGAATTAAGAATAATTATTGTAAACAAGGAGCATCAGAAAATCCTGAATTGTTTTTAACTTCAACTGAACAGGAATATTCAATTTCTCCTGAACCCTTGCTAACATTTCCTTGAACAATATTTCCACTACCACCTAAACTTGCTTTCATAATAATATTGCCTCCCACCGTATTATTTAATACTTTCACGTTTTCCATCCGATAGGGTTGATTATTAGTATCTGCCACAATAAAAATATCAGCGTTATTAGTCGTCAGTTGATTATTTTCTATTCTAGCATTTTTAATATCTTGAACTTTGTAGAGTCCAATGTAACCATTTCCTTGATTATTTTGAATCACAACACCATTCACTTTTGTTCCACCGCAGCATTCTTGAATTAAAATTCCTTCTCCATCCACACTCAGGTATTTAGTCTCTGCAATTTTATGTCGATAAACCTGATAATCATTCCCTTCTACTAATACATTATAACCTGACCAATCAATTGCCCGATTTTCTAAAGTGACCGCCCCTGTTGCTTCTCTTAAACCCGTTGGATGCAGCCACCATTGCTTATTCGGTTGGTCTCGAACTTGATTATTTTGAATGATTAATCCTTCGCCAGAGGCATGAATTGCAACTCGCATTGTATGATAAACCCAATTATCTCGAATGACAATTCCTTTCCGAAATAATCCCGGTTCTGTTTGAGGCGTTGCTGCCAGTGTAAAGCCCCCTTCTTTACCCGATCGATTAACAGAAATACCATAATGATTGCTATAGTTAAAAACAGCCTTTTTCCCGTCTCTGTAGGTAATCACAGACTTCTTATCACTCGTTTTCAGTTTATATCCCGGTTGTTCAAAGTTATCGGTAATCTGGTCATTAATTCGGTTATTTGCCACTAATACATTCTGAAACGCAGCGATTTTAATATTGGTTGCAAACCGATCACTATGACGCTGCCAAGGATTTTGAAAAGATGTATCAGGTACTTTCGGGTCAGGTTTTGCGACATTATTACTGCGAACACCAAAAACAATAATATTTTGATTTTGATGAGTCTCCATTTTCCCGACAAATGCAATAGCCGCCCGATTAATATCTAAATTAATTAAACCAATATTGCTATCTTTATCGGGGTTTGTTGTTGTAATTTTTTTAAACGCGGTTTCATTCGGTGTGCCATTTCCTGATAATTTAGGTTCATATTTCGGAAATACTAATTTTGAGGTGGGTAAATAATCTGAAGATTTTGCAGTTTTAATATTCGGTGTTTCTCCTCGCAAGACTACACCATCTTTTAATTGAATATTCTCGTTAAATTGATAAGTTCCGGCTGGGAAATAAACCACACCGCCACCATTATTCGCTGCCGCATCTCTAGCATTGTTAAATTGATTAACTAAACTTGAACCTTTAAAATCATTAATATTATAAACACAATTCCAGCGAATTTTATTTGTCCAAGGATACGCTTCTTTACCATGAAAATCAGCAATAATATTATCATTTTCACCCCCACTCGGACTACCACAATTGCCCCCAGTATTTTGAGAAAGAGAAACCCCAGAAGACAGAGAAATCGGGTTAGAGGGGTTATTCGCAACGGAAATATCCGGCTGAAACAGTTGCATCAAGGCATATCCTGCCGTAATTATTCCCAATAAAGCAATTGTTCCGAAAAATAATATTAAGAATTTTTTCATTTGATTTTGCATTTTGCGGAGACTAATTAAAATTTTGTATTATTACTCATTATACTAAAGGATATCAATTCAACCCATTTAATCATTTTAATTCAATTTTCAGGAAATTTAAGATTGACGGTGTAGCTATACTAGAATTAAAACTCATGAATTAAATTTAATCATGAAACGTTTTCTTAATATTCTCTTCCATACCATCTTTTGGTTTTGGAATTTTACGTTTCTATTTGCCGTCTATGTCGGATTATTACCAGTGATTGGTATATTTCTGATTGAAGATACCCTATCCGGTTTAGTTCCCTTAGATTTCCTATTGACATTCATCGGATTAATTGCAATTCCGACTGTTTCTACCCTTATCGGAATCCGTTGGTTTCGTAGACAACCCCGCCAACTACTACGGTTATTTTACGGTGTTGAAGCCCCTTTAGTTTTATTGTGTTCACTGCGGTTATTTGTCATCCGAGAAATGACCTCTGCAAGTCTGTTTGTTTTAAGTACAGGCTTCATTTGTATGATTGCCTTTTTCGCAGATATTATCATTGAACGTCAACGTTTAACTACTTCTGAACCGCCTCAATATCACCCTATCTTGGGTTATCTCAGAATCATTATTTCTCCCCTAATGTTCTTAACAGGACTCTATGTGGGAACGTTGATACTCTTCTTCGCTATTCCATTAGCGGCTAATATTATTATCGGATTCTTTCAATTTCATTGGCTAAGAGAATTACGCTGGTTTTTTAGCTACAACTTACAAGATTTATTCTGGACAATTATCGGCTTTAGTTTACTAACTTTTAGTGTCACTCTATTTGTCTTTATGCCTTCAGCGTTGGCTAGTTTATATATCCATTCGAGTTTGCAAACGTTCAAACAATCAATTACACAATTTAGCCGTAAACGGGTATTACAAGTCGGAGTTGCGACAATAACAGCTTGGGTGATTGTTCTAGTTTCAGTCCAACAACAACCTCAAGCTAAAGCTTTTGAACTATTAGAAAATCCTACAATAACAGAAAGTAGTCGCCAGGAATTACTTAATCAATCTGACTTAATTCAAAAAGGATTAATCAACGCTTACTTATCCAGTTATCGTTATCTGAGTCCTGCTAATAAAAGTAATCAAATTCGGAATATCTATGATTATACTTTTGGTCTGTCTCAGGAATTTAATCAATTTATACAAGATCGGTTCAATAACCTAATTTCTCCCTTTTTATATCAAGGTTATCGTAGTGATGCTGAGAAAGCAGAGAAACTCTATGCTGAGTTTTTTGATATTCCGATTCAAAAAGGTGAACAAAAAGCGATTCTTCATGCCATACAATCTACCGCAGATCGAGATCAAGCAAAAGCGGGTTTATTAAATATTGGACAGAAAAAAGTCTGGCTGCGATCGCAAGAAATTAATATTACTGAACATGGTGATTTTGCTGATATAGAACTTTACGAAATTTATGATAACAAAACCACAGACGTTGAAGAAATATTGTATTATTTTTCCTTACCCGAAAGTGCTGTAATTACGGGTATTTGGTTAGGAGATACAGGGGATTTAGCTAAGCGTTTTCCCTTTCAAGTTTCCCCTCGTGGCGCTGCCCAAAAAGTCTATACTTCTCAAGTTCGACGAGTTAATCCTGTCGATCCAGCCCTGTTAGAACAGGTTGGCCCCCGGCAATATCGTTTACGGGCATTTCCGGTTCCACCCCCGATTACACCCGCAGAAAAACGACGTGAAGTCGAACGTCCAACGGAGATGCATTTATGGTTAACCTATCAAGTAATGCGTCAAGATAAAAGTTGGCAACTACCTCAATTAACCGAAAAACGGAATATATTTTGGACACAAAAAACAAAGCGCATTTATAATGGTAAACCTGTTATAGGAGATAACGAAAATTGGCTACCCGCATCGTTACCTGCAACGAAAATAGAACCTAAAACGACCCATTCTGTGAGTTTTGACAATAATAACCGCATTGTTGCCCAACCTTTAATCAATCAACAATCTGTCTTACCCAGCGGCAAACGATTTGCAGTAATTTTAGATACATCCCGCAGTATGGCTTCCCAACGTCAGTCTGTCATAGATACCTTTGAATGGCTAAAAAAACAGGGATTGGCAGACTCTAAAATTAACAATAATGATGCTGATTTATATCTCAGCGCTACGGGTGATATCTCGCCTCAACGAATTGATGAAATTAGCGAGTTTCAGCCTAAAAATATCACATTTTATGGCACATTACAGCCAGAGAAAATGTTACAACAATTCCAACAGCTAAAAACAGATACAGCTTATGATGGAATTTTTATCCTCACTGATGAAGGCAGTTACGAATTAGCTGAAGATTTACCCGATATTCCGACTCCTGCTGCCCCACTTTGGATGGTACATTTTGGCAAAACTTCCCCGGCTTATGAAGATGGCTTATTAGCAGCAATTCAAAACAGTCAAGGCGGTGTCGCCAATAGTATGGCTGAAGTTTTACAGCGGATGGGATTACAAAATCAGTTAGGAGAGACGGCAATTAATGTTGTCGATGGGTATGTTTGGCTGTCTCAAAATACAACAGAAAAAACGATAATTTCAAATACTGATTTGACTCCAATTGCTAGCCGCCAATGGGTGCAAAAACTGAGTCGTGAGATGGATTTACAACAGTTAGATCAACTCGATGCGATTCATGCGATCGCGAAAAATAGTAAAATTGTTACGCCTTATTCTTCGATGATTGTATTAGTCAATGATGAACAACGGCAAGCCTTAAAAGAGGCTGAAGCTGCAGCAGATCGCTTTGATCGAACAGTTGAAAATGGCAAAGAAGATTTAACTCAACCGGATAACCCCTTAAACGCAAGTGTACCTGAACCGGGGTTAGTGATTGGTTTAATTGGAATCGGTTTTCTATTGTTAATTCCTCGTCAAAAAGTCAGAATCAACCGATAAATCTGCTTGCTAAAGCCAGTTATACCAGTAGGGTGTGTGGAGAACGCACCCTATTATTGTATTAATAAAACTGCAGATATTTTTCAGCTTAACTCAATAAACCAATACCCGTTTGATTAAATTCTTCTACTGTTTGTTCCGAAAGTTCGTGAGTCGTCATTGCGGTTAAAATACCAAAAGGTAAAGTTAAATGATAAGCCCCTGCTTCTAAAGTTGCTGCTGCTTCCTCTGGGGATTTAATACTGGCTGCAAGAATTTTTGTATCACTCCCAGCTAACACCGCTGCCATCTGTTTGACGAGTGTAATTCCATCCCCTAAAAAACGAGTTGCCCGGTTAACATAAGCAATTGTATATTTTGCCCCGGCTTCTTGGGCTACAGCGGCTTGGGCAGCGCTATAAATCCCTGTAACAGAACAAGTAATCTCTGGAGATAAACGGGCAACGGCTTGAAAACCCACCTCAGTTGCAGGTATTTTTAACACCGTTTGTTCCCCCAACAAATCAAACGCTGCTTTGCCTTCTTTTATCATGCCATCAAAATCTAAAGCGGTTAATTGATAATAGATTTCCCCGGTGAAAATCTCTTTAAGTTGTGTCAAAGTCTCTCGCGCCGATAAATCACTTTTCGCGAGTAACGTCGGATTGGTGGTAACACCATTTACCCAACCCCATTGGCGCACAGCCTGCGCTTCTGCTATAATAGCTGAATCAAGATAAAGTGCCATTCTTATTCCTAATTATTAATATCCAGCTTTTAGTTTATCGGATTTTACCTACAATGCTTTAGTGAAATTGATACTCTCCTAATTTATAATATGGATGATTATCAAAAAAGCTGTTGGTTTAATGACTTTTGGTAAGTTAAGATAGGAGAAGATCGGTTTTAAAATTGATCGTTAACTTAAAATCAAGCTTTAATGTCAACGATCGAGTAAAGCATTAAACTTTTAATATTTTTTTTATTAGGACAGACTTTTTGAAGATGAAGAACGCGATTCTATTTGACTTTGATGGAACATTAGCCGATACCTTTGATGCATTGGTGAACATTACAAATAACCTAGCGGGGGAATATGGCTATCCTCCGGTGAATCAATCAGAAATTGATCGACTTAAAAACCTGAGTTCTTGGCAGATTATCAAGCATTCAGGATTGTCTATTTTTAAAATTCCTTTTCTGCTGCGACGAATTAGAGCTGAACTCCGTAATCAATTAGATGATATTGATTTTTTTCCCGGAATTAAAGAGACTTTATTCGAGTTAAAAAAACAAGGATATTCACTATATATACTGACATCAAATTCACAAGAAAATGTCAATATTTTTCTTCAAAATAATCAGGTTGCTGATTTATTTACAGGAGTTTATAGTAGTTCTAACTTATTTGGAAAGCATCGTAAAATTAAAGCGATTTTAAAACAAGAAAAAATCAGATCCCATCAGGCGATTTATGTCGGAGATGAAACCCGAGATCTTGTCGCTGCCAAGAAAGCAAACATTAAAGCTATAGCCGTTAGTTGGGGATTTAACGACTCAGAGGTACTCTCACAATATCACCCAGATGCATTAATTCGCCATCCCTATCACCTAGCTGAAGCCGTTAAAACGCAATTTGAAACCCCATCAGATTCAGCATCACTCCCACGATTAATCTTTAATTCTATTCGCGATTAAGTGCAGTCAAAACAGCTTGCTGACTGACATTTTTATAAACGGTTTCTAAATATTGCATCACCGTCTCACGGGTAATCTGAGATGAACTGAGGGGAATAAATCCTAAAATATCTAATACAGTTTCTTGGCTAGGGGGAGGTGTAATTACAACCAGAGAAGACTCCAATTGTTCTGAATAGTCCCAAAACTGCTCGATCTGAATTTCTGCTTTGGGTGCTGTAGAAATAGGTTCTTTTTTTATGGATTTAACTGCCGTTTCTTCCGCTTTTCCTTGTGTCCGTAATTGACGTAATTCCGCTAGAATTTGTGTTTTGGTTCGTCCTCGCAGTTGAAATAAAACAAACGGATCTTCACTAAAGCGATCGCCCAACATATAATAAACAGCACCAATATGTTTACAAGGATTGGCTTTATCCGGGCAACTACAGCGAGAATGAACTTCTTCTAAGGCAAAAGGAAATAATCGCAACCCATTACGCGCAAACACTTCTTCAATATTATCAGGCATTTCTCCCGCCAATAATTTAGCCGAAAATAGTGCTTTTTGTGATAAAGTTTCAATCACATAATGCCATTCTTCCTGATTAAAAATATCTAACCCCAGAGACACTTGATAAGGTTCGGGTTGCGTTCCCTGTACTTGTGCCTTAACTTTTTGCTCTGTAAATTCAATACTCAGAACATTCCCTTGTCGGGCATAATTTCGCGCTCGTTCTAGCCGTTTTTTAAAGCGATATTTATTTAAAATATCTAACCATTGTTGTGACCACCATTCTCTGTCAGTCGGTAAGGTTTCTGTCATTTCCAACTATTTTTTTTGACAATTCTTTCAATTATATCGGAATTAATGATCGCTTCGTAATAGTCAATGATTTACTGATCCATGAGTAAGGTTTGATCTAAATAATCAATCCGGGCCAATGGACTCAAAGCAGCCAGCACTTGTTGACCATAACTGCGATAGAGTACCCGGTTATCAAACAAAGCGACAATCCCTCGGGCACTGCGAACGGGTGCAACAGCCCGCTGCAATTGGGTTAAAGCAGTCGGCAATAAATATAAGCGAAACCAATCTTGACGATGGCGTTTGTGATAAGCAACTCTTCCCGCAACTAAAGGATGCTCCAGTGAAGGTAACGGTAGGGTAGCGATCGCCAATAAATGAGGCGGTGAAACTTGACTTTGATGTTGTCGCCAAAATTCCCAACCCGTGACCAAAATCCCATCACCAGCCAAGTCTGTGGTTTCTACCTGCACCCGCGAACCAAACTCAGAGGCAAGCTGAGCGCTAATTTGGGCTTTGAGAGGCACATCATCAATTAATAAGACTTTTAACTGCGATACCGATAAACTCATGGATAGAATGGTTCGTAATTCTGCCATTAAGCTGGCTTGAAATTTGGGTGTATTCGGCATTGGTAAGCCGGAGGGCAAATACAATTGAATCATCTGATGCGTGCGATCGCGGGTAAACTTGACACAGGTCAGTTCCCCCAAACCGAGTAACTGACGATAGCTAGAGGCTTCTTTCTCGAGGTCTAAAACCTCCCCAATTAACACAACCGGCTGTTGTAACCAAATCGGCTGTAACGCCGCTGCAACGTCAATCGGAGCGCGGTTGAGAGAAAAATTACCTTCGGATCGATTGACTTTCACCCAATACAATTGATCGGGCGATCGCTGTTCAATTGAGGCCGGATGATCGCCCCACAAACACCCAAACTGGATCCACGATGAGGGTAAATCCAGACCCGTTGAGGCGGTTTGAGTTAACTCGTCATAAAGTTGTTGTAAGATTTCTTGTTCTGCGGGTTCCAACAAATAGCAATGATAAGGATTAACGGGATGTTGAAAAATGATTCTGCTTAATTGATCTTGAATCTCTCGGATCTCGTCTGCTAAGTTGGGTTGGGTTTGTATCAACGCTTCCCAATCTTGAGGAGAAATCGTTACACTGAGTTGTTCGCGAGTCCAGGACTCTAAATCATCGGCTCCATCAATAATCGTTGGAATATCAGGCGGAAATGCCGTACTATTCTTATCAAGACGAGCCTTTAACCAAGCTTGAGGAGTGGTGAATAAAACCCCTTTGTAGTTTGAACCGGGCCAGCGATCGCCGACTTCTATTGGTTTGCTTAGGGATAAATCAGATTGAGCCTGTTGAATACGATGTCGTAAATTCGGCAGATTATCATCAATAATTTCAGTCAGTGTAGAGGGGGGTACAACCACAATTACTGGTTCAGACCACACCAACACCGAGAGGAGATAACTTAAACGGTAAGGTGGATTCATACTCCAAGCCGGAATCCCCGTTTGAATCAGGGCACTGCGACCTAAGCGTAGCGCTCGGGCAATCAGTCGCGCCATGGTTAAATGATGAGGCCATCGTACCTCAGCTTGAGAGCGGAGATAGTTGCGGAGTATAGAATGGACTTCTGCCTCAATCAACTGAGTTTAAGAGATGTTAACATACTCCCTGGCGTGAACGCGCGGGGATTCTCACAAACAGTGATTCTTGATTGATCCACACCACTTACTGTTTCTAGTTGCCCATCTACAGCAGAGGTGGTCGTCTCCTCAAGCGTTCCCGGTTCCCCGGCAGTTTCCCAAGGGCATTGGGTACTCTCTTGGTGCGCGTCGCAAGAGTGATTGCGTTGGCCTAGCCTTTCCTCCAGAGATATCACCGGGGTTCTCCCGGAGGGAGACGTTTCACGAACGCACCGCTGTTATTCCACTCAACCCCTAGAATATTCATGGCCTGATTTAAAATATTCAATGCCACGTTTGTATCACGACAAAAATTTGTCTGACATTTAGGGCATTGATGGGTTCTAGATTGAAGTGTTTTCTTCACTCGATTACCGCAATTTGAACAATCTATTGAGGTGTAGTTAGGAGCGACCTCTATCACTATCTTATCCCAAACTTTGCCAAAATAGTCTAACCACCGAGTGAATTGATACGCGCGTTGCATCAGAAATAGATTTAGCAATCATGATGATTCTTGACCAGATTGTGTATATTGAGGTTTTCATCCCACCACGACATCGTGATTATCCCACTACGCACGCCCGCTAACTTTACAGCCCAGTCTTTACATTGGCGTTGAACCTTCAACGTAGCTCTACCTAGTTGAATTCGGGCTTTGTGATAGTTATTTGATTGAGGCTTCCCTCTGACAAACTTTCTTGATAGCTGACGAGATCGCTTTTTAATTCGCTTTTCTGAGCGTCTTAAATACTGTTGATAAATAGCGGAGTTATCGTTTTTGTCTTTATAAAAATACTTCAGACCTAAATCAATGCCTACAACATTCCCTGTATAGTTTCCTTGTTCAGTGCGGGTAGCATCAAAACAGAATTGAGCATAATATCCGTGACTCTCGTCTAACTACTCTCACCCGATTAATTTGGAGTCTGAATAAATCAACTCTAGTCTGATAATTACAGAATAGAGAAAACTTACCTGCTTTAAATCCATCGGTGAAATTCATGGTTAAACAATTCTCTGAAAGTTTCCAGCCAGTGGTTTTATACTCAACGACAGCGAGAATACTTTTTAAACTGAGGATAACAATAGTTTTTGGCTCCCTCACGGCAACGACAATAAAAGTCCGGTGTACCGATGAGCGCCTTCCGCAGTTAGAGATAAAATTCCAAGCCCTCTGGTGATGATGCCTGAGGTGCCATGGAGTTTAATTTTTTGGCAAAAGGATATGCGCTCATCGCATTTCTTTGCACAACAGAGATAGACGAGCCTGATCAACTTTTAGCTCATCTCGCCATAATCTAACTACTTTGTTTCTAATAAAACTCGATAATAACTTGAGTGTCTAGTATTATAGATAATTGTTAAGCGTCCCGATTGACGGGGCTTTAGACCCGGTATTGTTGGTAAGTTTAGTATCCTCGAAGGTTTAGACGTATTTTCATGCCCCAAGTGTTATAGCATTTATGCTTGGGACTCAGTCAAATCAAAGGGTATGGGGGGATTAATTCAGATAATCAAAGCTGTCGATAAAATCAATCGCCTGATTTAAACTCACAGAGGTAGTATTGACGGGTTTATTGTTAGAATCCGACCCAGACGAGAGCGAGTATGAACCTTTCAATCTTCGCCCAAAACTATTGTGACGATAAATCACTAATTCGTGTTGACGGGAATTTCGTAATACTGTTTGAGTCGGACTTTCAAAAAATTTACGAGTTGACGGATTTAAAATCCCTCGAACAATCTGTTTGATCTCACCCGCTTTAGTCACAACTTCTGCCATGGTTGCTAACACTTGAGTTCGTGCTTTTTGGCTTGAGGTGTTTTCTTGAATTTGCCGCATTAAATTAATCAGACTTTTCTGAGCGGCTAAAGCATCCTCAAACGGAAAAATACCGAGAAATCCAATCGTGAATAAACAAGTTTCTCGATTCACTTGAAAGGTTAAAGTTGTTCTGCGAGAATCAATCTCAATACTCGGAGGATGACTGAGAACGGGATGAACTTGAGCTATTTTATGATAAATCGTGGCTAAGGCCAGATTAGCCTCTAGAGTTAACGGGGCATCAACCACTAACCGCACCGTTGGTAAGGCTTGGTTAAAAAACTGCTTGAGGGTATCTGAATCAAATTTATAAATTTTGCTATGGTCACCATTTGGACTTAAATCGACCCAATCACAGGTAATTTCTTCGGCTTTGAGGTTAAATCGCAAAACATTATAAAGCTTTGACCCGGTTAAAGTCGCTCCCGAAATATCTGCCCCCATCCAATCAGCTTTAATTAAGTTCGTTTGGGTTAAATCGGTATGAACTAAACTCGCTTTCAGTAAGTTGGCTCGACTTAAATTAGCTCCGCTGAGATTGGCCCCGCTGAGATTGGCTTCACTCAAATCGGCTCCACTGAGATTAGCCCCCCGCAAATCTGCCCATCTTAAATTGGCACTGCTTAAATCGGCTCCACTGAGATTAGCGTATGTCAGGTTGGCTTGTCTTAATTCCGCGTGATTCAGGTCAGCCTTGGGTAAATCTGCTTTAACCAAACAAGCTTGACGCAAATCCGCTCGCTCCAGAATCACATTAACCCCAAACACCCCCCGCAGATTAGCCCCGGTTAGATTAGCCCCAGTAAAATTAGCCTGTCCTAATCGAGATTCTCTTAAATCCGCCCCGTTGAGGTTAGCCCGACTAAAATTCGCTTTAGTTAGCTTCGCCCGAACAAGTTCAGACCGAATAATTAATGCCTCCACCAGAGATGCAGAAGTTAAATCTGCTCGGACTAGGTTAGCAACATTCAAAGTCGCTCGATTGAGAATCGCTTGAGTTAGATTGGTGCTACTGAGCCGAGCCACGTTGAGATTAGCTCGACTTAAATTCGCCTGACTTAAATCGGCTGAACTGAGATTAGCAACACTCAGAGATGCATCACTGAGATTAGCATGAGTTAACTTGATCCGGCTGAGATTGGCTTCATTGAGATTAATACCTGTAAAGTTTCGTTCCCCATCTTGGTATTTTTTAACAATGTTGTAAATCTTTAATAAATCCTGTTCTGCCATTTGAGCTACCTAGTCTTTTTCAATTCAACTTTATTGTGTAAACTTCACGTGGTGAATTATCGAACTGATTCACAACACGCTCAATGGAGCTGACTGGTAACAATTTTCCTCTCTTTCCTCTCAAGCCAGACACTTCATATACTCAATCAATTGGTTCTGGGTAAACTGATTGGGATTGTTTTTTGAAGAGTGATTCATTCTTGAGATTTGCGCTAGTTCTGGCACATCGATGTATCTTCTACCGAAGAGAGCATGACGATATAGGGTTAAACTTTGATCTTCAGCATTTTTAAGGATTACGCGAGTGGGGGAGTGAAAAAAGCCTTTCTCCACCTCAAGCTCAGCTTCAACTAAGGGCGTAAGAGCAAAGCTAGCGAACTGACGAATTTGCTGAGTAATCCGCACCCCAAGGTTCACAATCTGATGGGAAAGCTGAACATTGAGTTGATGACAATTATCTGGCGTTAACATCCGCAATAATTTATCAATGGTAGTTTGGACTGAGGCTGCATCCTTAAAAGGCAGAATACAAACATAAGCCGCAACAAACAGATTTTCATCTTCTTCTATCCTAAACGATAACAGGGTTCTACGAGTATCGACCTGAATACTGGGACAAACCGAGACAATCGGAAAATGACGCATGATATAGCGGTAAGTATTGGCTAAAGCACAATGAGCGTTGGCATCAAGGGGTATATCAATCTGGATTTCTAAGGTGGGAGCCGTTGCGTTAAAAAATCGCCTTGCTTGCTCCGCCCCTAAGTGAGAAATTTTCGTTCCGTCTCCGTTTGGGCTTAAATCGACCCAATCACAGGTCACTTCTTCAGCTTTGAGATCAAAGCGCGAGACGTTATGAAGTTTTGCCCCGGTTAATAATGCCCCCGTTAAGTCTGCCCCCGTCCAATCTGCATTAATTAAATTGGCCCCCGTCAAATCTGCATGAATTAGAATCGCATTCTGTAGATTGGCATGACGTAATTCTGCACCGTGAAGATTTGCCCCACTGAGTTTGGCTTGTTCTAAATCTGCTCCGGCTAAAATGGCCCCGTTTAGGTCTACCCAACGAAGATTTGCCCCCCGCAGATTGGCCCCGCTGAGATTGGCTTGAGCGAGGTTAACTTGTCTTAATTCAGCATTGGCTAAATTCGCTCCTCTCAAGTCGGCTCGGCTCAAATCAGCACCATGGAGGTTGGCTTGACTTAAGTTGCATTCAGTTAAGATCGCACCGCGTAGATTGGCTCCGTTGAGATTTCCTTGACACAAGTTGACCCGCCTCAGGGTCGCTTCTCGTAAATCTGCTTCACTGAGATTTGCCCCCGTCATCACAGCATCATCTAAATCCGCTCGCACTAATTCCGCTCGAATCAGGGAAGCATCATTGAGGTTTGCTCCATTGAGATGAGCGCGAATCAGGTTAGCCACATTTAAAATAGCACTACTGAGATTGGCTTTGCTTAGATCAGCACCACTCAGCTTAGAAACGTTGAGTTTCGCGTGACTTAAATCAACACCGCTGAGATTTGCACCACTCAAGTTGGTGATACTCAAAATCGCTTGGCTTAAGTTGGCTTGACTTAAGTTAGCTCGACTGAGATTAGCCTCACACAAAAGAATAGCACTGAAGTCTCTTACCCCCGATCGATAATTGGAAAGGAGTTCTTCAGCCTGCATGCCTTTCAACTCTCCTGTTAAATATGTAATATGATGTCTGTTTAATTATATCCCACCTATCCGGAATGGCTATCCTTCAACTTGCAAGTCACTCATAAAAAACCTACTGCAAAAAATCATAAACCGCTATGGAGAAAAACTAAAGGTTTTTTACCCAAAATTTTAAAATATTTAGGTTTAATTAAGATGATTGTCAACCTTGTTGCTCTTGGGACTTATTCAGCTAATCTTCTAGAAAAATTCTACAGAATATTCAAACTGTTTTAAAACTTTCTAAAAACATATATAAATTTATTCAAAAGATGAAAGAATTAACGATAGGAATTATTGGTTTAGGATTAATTGGCGGCTCCTTGGGCTTAGATTTACAATCATCTAAACATCCAGAAAATAATTTAGTGAGTTTGACTTCGGATGAAGTAATAGAAGCATTATCAATTCAAAAAATATTAGGTGTCAGTCGTCGTCAATCTACTTGTGAGCAAGCCATAATACGGGGGGTTGTCGATGAAGCCAGTACTGATTTATCACTGATGAAAACTGCTGATGTGATTTTTATTTGTACGCCTATTGCTTTGATTGTACCGACAATTGAACAACTAATTCCGCATTTAAAACAAGGCGCAATTTTGACAGATGTGGGTTCAGTCAAACAACCGATTGTAGAGCTTGCGTCAATATTATGGCCGAATTTTGTTGGGGGTCATCCGATGGCCGGGACTGAACAAACAGGAATTGAAGCCGCACAACATCACTTATTTATTAATCGTCCTTATGTGATCGCACCAACAGCTAAAACCCCAGAAAAGTCTATTCAAATTGTTTCGATACTTGCCCAATTTTTAGGCTCAAAAGTTTATCTCTGTCAACCACAAGAACATGACCAAGCAGTGGCTTGGATTTCTCATGCACCTGTGATGATTAGTGCCAGTTCTTTGGCTTGTTTAGAGCAAGAAACAGCGAGTAATGTAATGCAATTGGCGACTCAACTAGCAAGTTCGGGGTTCCGTGATACTAGCCGCGTTGGGGGAGGCAATCCTGAGCTGGGGGTAATGATGGCTCAGTATAATCAACCCGCAATATTGCGATCGCTTCTGGCTTATCGACAGAGTTTAGATCAAATGATTGACCTGATAGAACAAGAAAATTGGATAGATTTACATGAACAATTAACGCAAACTCAGCAAACTAGAAATAAATTTAAATTTTAATCAATTTTACTTGAATTTAATTACAGGTTCTGGATAGATCTTAATTCATAGCCCGAGTTGTAATCGGGCTTTATTACCCTAGGTGAAATCCCTTAACTTTATGAAAGCTTTACAGAGAAATAGTAGATGTTTTACATTACGCCCCTTAATCTGGCTTATTTTAATGAAAGATTCGTTATAGTAAGTTTAGAGCAAAGCCAAAACGCCCTACTACAAGGACTTATGAGCAATCACTGTTCAGCATCTAACCCAACAATTTCAGTCATTATTCCAGTTTATAATGGCGGAGATAAATTCAAGCGATGTCTTCAAAGTTTGACAAAAACCACTCTCAACCCAGATGAGGTGATTGTCGTCGCTGATGGAGATACAGACGGATCTTGGTTAGTAGCGGATAACTTCGGTGCAACAGTCATTCGTCTACCGGAAGCCGGAGGCCCCGCCAGAGCGCGTAACCTCGGGGCGAAGGCCGCAAAAGGTGATATTCTATTTTTTATCGACGCAGACGTAGAAGTCTGTCCGGATACGATTGAGAAAGTGGTATCAGTGTTCACAAATGAGCCGAATTTATCTGCATTAATTGGCTCTTACGACGATGCACCAGGGGCTGAAAATTTCCTCTCTCAATACAGAAATTTATTTCATCACTACACTCATCAAGTGAGTCAACCCGAAGCTTCCACATTCTGGGGCGCTTGTGGTGCAGTTCGCAAAGAAGTATTCTTACAAGTTGGAGGGTTTGATGAAAAATATCGCCTTCCTTGTATCGAAGATATTGAACTCGGTTACCGACTAAAAGCAGCAGGTTATACCATTGGTTTACGCAAGAGTATTTTAGTCAAACACCTCAAAGAATGGCGACCCATTTCAATGCTGAAAGCCGACTTTTTCTGTCGTGCCTTACCCTGGACTGCTTTAATTTTACGCGATCGCCAACTCAATAACGACTTAAATTTACAGTATTCCAGTCGTGTCAGTGTAATTTTAGTCTATGCTATGATAGGAGCATTACTTGTGGCACCTTGGTTATCTCTAACCCCTGTTACTATTTGCTTATTAGCATCCGCCTTTCTAGCCTTAAATGCACCTGTCTATCAATTCTTTCACAGCAAACGAGGCTTGTTTTTCGCCCTCCGAACTGTTCCCTGGCACTGGCTATATTATTTCTATAGTGGATTAGCTTTCGCAGTGGGTTTAGTTCGTCATTGGTTACAAACTCCATTAAGTTATCGCAGAGCATAGAGTCATCAAATATTACACTACTTTCACACACCAACTCAGCAACTTTTGAAGCTGGCTCAAAACAGTATCACTACAATCTTTTCTGTGATTGACTCAGAAACGTTCAAAACTTGCTCAAAATAGTGTCATAATATCATTCATAAATGAAGTGACTTGATGGTCACCCATTCTTTCTCAGCATTTAATACTATTTATCAGAGCATCTATTTCGTCTAAATTGAATAGAGTAATTATACCATTAGAGGTTAGCAATGTCACATCATCCTGTTGTTGTTATCGGAGCAGGCCCTGCAGGTTTAACTGCTGCTTACGAACTGACTAAACGTGAAGTATATCCCCTTGTATTAGAAGCGGCTAGCCAAGTGGGAGGAATTTCTAGAACAGAAGTTTATAAAGGATATCGCTTTGATATTGGCGGTCATCGCTTTTTCACCAAAGTTGATGTTGTTAATCAATTATGGCAAGAAGTTTTAGGAGATGAATTTATTCAAGTTCCTCGCTTGTCTCGGATATATTATCAAAACAAGTTTTATGATTATCCCCTGTCAATTTCTAATACAGTTTTGAATCTGGGTGTGATAGAAAGTGGACTAATTTTATTGAGCTATTTCAATGCACAAGTTAAAGGAAAATTACAACCAGATGAACCTGAAACCTTTGAAGATTGGGTAACAAATGGCTTTGGCGCTCGACTGTACCGGACATTTTTCAAAACCTATACCGAAAAAGTCTGGGGAATTCCTTGTAATAAAATTGAGGCAGAATGGGCCGCTCAGCGGATTAAAGGTTTATCCTTGAAAAAAGCCGTAATTAACGCTTTATTTGGCAGCAACGACACAAAAACATTAATTAAAGAGTTTGACTATCCCATTCATGGCCCCGGAATGATGTGGGAACGTTTCCAACAAAAAGTAGATGAAAACGGGGGTGAAGTTGCCCTCAATACTCGCGTGACTACAATCAAGCGCGACGGTTTTCATATCACCGAAATTAACGCTAATCAAGAAGGGAAAGAAATTACAATAACCGGGGACAAATTTGTGTCTAGTATGCCTGTCACTGCACTGGTGAAGCGATTAGAGCCGCAGCCGCCGGAGGAAGTATTAAACGCTGCCAATTCTTTATCTTACCGAGACTTTTTGATTGTTGCTCTAATTATTGACAATACTGATTTATTTCCTGATAATTGGATTTACATTCATAGTCCGGAAGTTAAAGTCGGTCGGATTCAAAACTTCAAGAATTGGAGTCCAGCCATGGTACCGGATTTATCTAAAACCTGTTTGGGTTTAGAATATTTCTGTACAGAAGGTGACGAAGTTTGGCAGTTATCAGATGCTGATTTATTAGATTTAGCGACTAAAGAAATAGAAAAACTCGGTTTAGCAAAAGCCAGTCAAGTTGAAGATGGAACAATTATTCGTCAACCCAAAGCTTATCCGGTTTATGACCGAGATTATCGTCAGCATTTACAAGTGATTCAAGATTATTTATTGCAGTTTGATAACTTACAAACGATTGGTCGAAATGGAATGCATCGTTATAATAACCAAGATCATTCTATGTTAACCGGAGTATTAGCGGCTAAAAATATATTGGGTGAAAATCACGATTTGTGGAATGTTAATACGGAGCGTTCTTATCATGAGGAATTCACCAAAGAAGAGTGGAAAGAACGCAAAGACAAGGAGTTAGCGGTTAAATAAAGCTCAACTCTCTGAATACATTTCCCTCGGTAATAGCCTTAAGCAAAACTTCCAGATAATGGAACACTTATCCCAGCCTTTTGTATCTGTAATTATTCCGGTTTACAACGATACAGAACGTTTAAAGCACTGTCTAAAAGCACTCAATCGGCAAACCTATCCTCACAGCAATTATGAAGTGATTGTTGTCGATAACGGTTCAGATTCAGCCGAAAAAGTTGACACTGTGGTCGCTTTATTTTCACAAGCGTTCTATACCTATGAAAAAGCACCCGGTTCTTATGCTGCTCGAAATCACGGCATATCCATTGCAAAAGGGGAAATTATTGCTTTTACCGATGCGGATTGTATTCCCGCTTTAAATTGGCTCGAACAAGGCGTAATACATTTACAAAAAGTTCCAAATTGTGGATTAGTTGTGGGAAAAATAGAGGTTTTCTTTAAAAACCCTAACAAAGCAACACCTGTAGAACTTTATGAAAGTATCACAGCTTTTCCACAAAAAGAACTATTAGAAAAACATCAATATGGTGCGGGAGCTAATCTATTTACCTGGAAACACGTTTTAGACAAAGTTGGTGTATTTGATGCTAATTTGAAGTCAAGCGGAGATGTAGAATGGTGTAAGCGAGTCTTTAAACAGGGCTACCCGCAAGTTTATGGCGAGAATATTTCTGTTCAACATCCAGCTAGAACCTCTTGGCAAGAACTGTACAAAAGAACAATCCGGTTAGTTGGAGGAATTTATGATTTACAACAAAAGAAAACCCCTAAAAACGGGCCAAAAAATCTAGCATTTTTAATTCTATTGTTTCAAAATTTAATTCCTCCCGTTAACTTCGTTGTGAATACATTTCTAGATCAACGATTAAACAGTTTACTAGATAAACTTCAAGTTTCTCTAGTGATGTTTTTTGTTCGATATATCAGTGCCTGGGAGATTCTTAGATTGCGGTTTGGTGGATTATCTGCCCGAGAATAACGAAGGATTAAGCATCATGAAAATTGCATTTATTGTGGGTCATTTTCCCCAATTATCAGAAACTTTTATTCTCAATCAAATTACAGGTTTAATTGAACGAGGTCACGAGGTTGATATTTATGCTAGCTCTGCTGGCGATACTACTAAAGTTCATCCCGCAGTCACTCAATACAATCTGCTAAAACATACTTATTACTTTCCTGAAATTCCGGAAAATCTGGTTTTACGAGTGGGGAAAGGAATTCAATTATTATTAACTCAAGGCTATCAAGATAGGGGACGTTTTCTTGATGCTTTGAATGTGTTTAAATATGGTCAGCAGGCACTTTCACTCTGGCTACTGTACACAATTATTCCTAAATTTAATCGTGAATATGACATTATTCACTGTCAATTTGGAACCCAGAGTTATCGAGGGATGGCGTTTCAGACAATTAATGCTCCAAATGCTCAATTAATAACAACATTTCGCGGAGATGATATTAGCCGTTTTGTACAGAAAAAAGGGAATAAGATTTATCAAAAACTATTCCAAACAGGTGACTTATTCCTCGCGAATTGTGAATTTTTTAGACAACGAGTAATACAGTTAGGATGTAATGAAAACCAGACATTAGTACATCGCTCCGGATTAGATTGTAGTCGATTTTCTTTTGTGTCTCGCTGCTTTCCTGAAGATCAAAAAGTTCGGATAGTCACCACAGGTCGGCTTGTCGAAAAAAAAGGAATTGAGTATAGTATCCGCGCCGTTGCCAAACAAGCTTTGATTCACTCAAATTTAGAGTATAATATTATTGGTAATGGGGTTTTAAAACAAGACTTACAAAAGTTAATTAACGACCTCAATGCCAATCATTTTATTCATTTACTCGGATGGAAAGATGAAGATGAAATTATCAAAATTCTTAATCAATCCCATATTTTTATCGCCCCTAGTGTCACAGCAGCCGATGGTAATCAAGATGCTCCCGTCAATGTTTTAAAAGAAGCAATGGCGATGGGTTTACCCGTCATCAGCACCTATCACGGCGGCATTCCTGAATTAGTAGAAGATGGTGTAACAGGATTTTTAGTACCTGAACGAAATACAGAGCTATTAGCTGAGAAACTAGGTATCTTAATCCAAAATCCTCAGTTATGGCCAGAGATGGGTTTATCGGGAAGAGCCTATGTCGAAGAACACTATAATCTACATAAACTGAACGATACTTTAGTTGAACTTTACCAAAATACCTTAACATCAGGTGGGGAAAAGAATAACTTAAGTCTTCAAGTTTCAGCCTCAGCTCAGAAAGTTGTTTAATTATTTTTAAATCATTTCACGGAGGTTTTCTCAATGAACAAATTATCAAATCAAACTGAACCCCAAGTCACTATTATTGTTGTTCCTCGTGAACGTTTTAGTTGCGCTCGTGAATCTTTAGATAGCATTTATGAATATACAAAAATTCCCTTTAAATTAATTTATGTCGATGGAAATTCTCCTAAACATATTCAATCCTATCTACAAGATAAAGCGAATACAGAAGGTTTCAAAATTATCAGAACCGATTATTATTTGTCTCCGAACCAAGCCCGAAATATCGGTTTAGCGGAGGTCGATACCAAATATTTAGCGTTTGTTGATAACGATGTTGTGGTCACATCCGGTTGGTTAACTCAACTCATACAATGCGCTGAAGAAACAGATGCAGCAGTAGTTGGGCCGTTAATGTGTCAAGAAAGACCTTTACATGAAATTGTTCATTGTGCAGGTGGAGATTCTCATATCTGGGTCGATAAAACCGGTCGGCGGCGGTTTCGTGAAAAGATGTGTTTGCAAGGAAAAAAGGTGAGTGAAGTTCGCGATCGCCTACACCGTCAAGAAACAGAACTCGCTGAATTTCATTGTGTATTAATTCGTCGATCTATTTTTGATAAAATTGGTGTTTTAGATGAAGCCATGCTCAATACCAAAGAACATTTAGATCTTTGTATGTTGGTGCGTCAGGCTGGAGAAAAAGTCTATTTTGAACCCGATTCTATTGTCACTTATGTACCCGGCCCACCATTAGAACGGAGTGATTTGCATTACTATATGTTGCGCTGGAGTGATGCTTGGCAACTGGCTAGTTTACACCGTTTACGAGATAAGTGGAATTTGGCTGAAGATGGCTATTTTCAATCTAAATATAAAAAGATAGGATGGCGGCGATACGGTACAATTATTGTTCCTTTAGTTGTACGTCTAACCTGGGGTGCAGGCAATGATTTACTCGCCAGAATTATCGGTAAAATCGATCATGTATTCGTTAACCGTTTCTTAACCACTCGTCATGCATCTCAACAACGTAAACTGAATCAATCCACTCCCAATTAAACCTTATGTTTAAGCTCAGTAATAGGGACAAATATTCAACTTAAGCATGAGTATTAAACAGAAAGCAATTCAAGGGGCTTTTTGGTCTGTTATCCAAAACTGGGGAAGTCAGGCGGGTTCATTAATTGTATTTTTAATACTTGCCCGCTTGCTGACTCCAGAAGCCTTTGGTTTAATCGGTCTGGCGAATATCTTTGTTGCATTCATGCAAATCTTTTTAGAACAAGGATTTACCCAGGCCTTAATTCAGCACGAAGAAATTGAACCGGAAGAACTAGATACTGCTTTTTGGAGTAATATATTTATTGGTTTTCTCCTCACAATTATTAGTTTTTTCTTATCAGGATTTGTTGCTGATATTTTTGAGCAGCCTAAACTGACTCCTATCATTCAATGCTTCTCTGTTTTATTTTTCATTAAGTCATTAAGCCATGTTCATCTAGCAATTTTAAGCCGAACATTTGCATTTAAAGTGATGGCCGTTCGGACAATTATCGGTATTACTATTGGTGGAATTGTCGGAATTATTATGGCGATACGAGGATTTGGGGTATGGAGCCTTGTTAGTCAGCAATTTCTTTATGAAGCAGTAGAAGTCTTTATTATTTGGGGTGCAATTGACTGGCGACCTAAGCTTAGATTCTCTTTCAAGCACTTACGAAATTTATTGAATTTTGGGCTTAATATCTTAGCCTTAAAGTTTATGAATTTCTGCAATAAGCGAACTGATAATTTGCTAATTGGTTACTTCCTCGGAGAAGTCGCATTAGGATATTATTTGATTGCTTTTCGGGTGCTAGAAGTTATGACTCAACTCCTAGTGAGTACAACAAAACAAGTGGCATTACCCACATTTTCAAGATTACAAACAGACCTAGAACGGTTTCGGCAAGCTTTCTATAAAGTGACTTTATTTACTAGCGTCATTGCTTTTCCTACCTTCGCGGGAATGATTGTTTTCACGAAAGAATTAATTCTGATATTATTTGGAGAACAATGGCTGCCGTCGGTTCCAGTGATGCAAATTTTAGCACTGGCGGGTATTCTAAATGCAGTTTCTTTTTTTAGTGGTTCTGTATTAATTGCCATGGGGAAACCCTCGTGGAAACTTCGCTTAAGTATACTCAATGCCATACTTAATCTGATTGCTTGTTTAATTGCGGTAAAATGGGGAATCATAGCAGTATCTGTGGCTTATGTTATTAGTAGTTACTTAGGATTTCCAGTCAGTTTATGGATGATTAGTAAGCTGATTCATGTTCCTATCGGTGCTTATTTAAAACAATATACTAGTTCTACCATTTGCTCGATTATTATGGTTTTGACCATTTTGACTTATAAATATTTTTTCATAGATTTTGTAAGTGATAAGTTATTAATAATATTGGGTACAATGATAGGAGTTGTTACTTATGCAATCTCTATAAAATTAATAGATTCCGAGCTTTTTGACGACTTATTAAAGCTTGTAAAAATGTTAAAATCTCCGGCTCCAAAATCATAATAATAAAAACTGTAAAACAACTGATTATAGTTTATGTCACAGCTAAATTTACCTAAAAAAACAGATTTCAGCTTTTATAAAAACCCTGCCATAATTGAAAATAGTATTATTATTGCTTTTATACTTTTTGGTTTTGTTGGCATTCTTCACCACGAAATATGGCGCGATGAATTTCAAGCTTGGCTGCTAGCCAGAGATAGTGCATCCTTGATAGAACTTTTTCAGAATATGCGCTATGAAGGACACCCAGGTTTATGGCATCTTTGCTTATATGGATTGAGTCAAATTACTAATAATCCTTTGATTATGCAGGTTTTTCACTTGTTTATATCGAGTATTATTGTTTGTTTAATTGTCAAATTTTCTCCCTTTTCTCCCTTACATAAGTTTTTACTGAGTTTTGGATATTATACTTTTTATGAATACACAATTATTAGTAGAAATTATAACTTAGGTGTATTGTTTGTTTTCCTCTTTTGTATTTTATATTCAAGAGATAAAATTAAACCGATTTTACTGGCAATACTTTTAGCATTGATGGCAAATGCAAATGTTTTTGCTTTTATTCTTAGTATTGCACTTTCATTAACCTTAGTCGATTACATTTATTCTCAGATTCAAGCTAATAAATTTAGTCATAATCGACAAAAAATCTTTATTAGTTTATTCATTTTATTTTCAGGTTGGGGACTATCAGTATTACAAATAGTTCGCCCTTTATTTTCACAGTTAACAGTTATTCGTCCATTAGAACCTGCTGCAGAACAAATTCAGTCCGGCTGGAACTTAGTACAAGAACTTAAGCTGCTAGCAGTAGCAATCATAAATATTTGGAGAAGTTATGTACCGATTCCTTTGAACTTTAATGATGATTTTTGGAATAGTAATATTTTACTAAAAAATCCTGTTTTTCCATCCATTGCGGGTGTTTCACTGGGTGAGATGATTGCAGCATTTGCTTCTTTCCTTCTTTTACTATTAGCAATTTATTTATTGTATAAAAAACGATTATTTTTAACAATTTACTTATTTGGAACGGGTAGTATTCTTGTTTTTAATTATCTGATATTCTCAGGTGTGATGAGACATAGAGGACATCTATTTATTTTATTAGTTGCTTGCTTCTGGCTCTTCAAAAAAGAGTTATCGAAACAACATAAAATTGCACCGCAACAGAATAAGATAGATAAATTTAGGAATCAGTTTTTAACTGTTATTCTTTCATTGCATTTACTGGCTGGTATTCACGCTTACAGTATAGATTTATTTTATCCTTTTTCTGTGGGTCGAGAAACCGCTCAATATATCAAAGAAAACAATCTTGATGATTTAACAATTATTAGCCAAAGATACAGACAAGCAGCCGTACTGTCTGGCTATCTCGACAAACAAATTTATATTCCAGGTACAGGTGAATTTAGTAGTTTTTGGAAGGCTGAAACCCAAATGAAAGATATTAATATTGTAGAAGAAGTGATTCGTAATAATCCCGATGATACTTTATTGGTCTTAACCTATCCACTCAAATCAGAGCCTGTTTTTCCGGCTGATATCCAAGTAACAGAATTAAAACGCTTTGAGCAGCAAACGATAGAAGAATTTGAAAATTCATTTTATATTTATAGAGTCCGAGAGATAGAATAAAAGGTAGTTTTATTTTCTAGTTTATATTCAGCCAAAACGCATTAACTTGTCTATTATGAATTCACCTCGTTTATCTATCATTATTCCGACTTATAACCGTCAAGACCTTTTAGCCAAAGCCGTTGAAAGTGCTTTAGCCCAAACCATAGAAGATTTCGAGGTAATTGTGGTTGATGATGCTTCTCCTCAACCCGTTAATTTACCCAAACATCCCCGACTGCAAGTCATTCGCTTACCGGAAAATAAAGGGCCTTCAACCGCTCGAAATATGGGTGTAAAAGCAGCAAACGGACGCTGGGTGACTTTTCTCGATGACGATGACCGCTTACTGCCTCATACGGCGCAAGTTGTCTTAGATGCTTTGGAAAATACCACACTACCCCAACCTGTGGCGCTGCTATCGGCACTAGAAGTGATAAATGATAAAGGTGAGGTTAAAAAAGTTCGTATTCCTCCGACTTTACCCAAAGGTTGTCATTTTGGTTTAGAGGAAATTGAACCCAATCAATCTTTTTTTTGCAAGCAAAGCATGGTGGTTGAAAAAGAAGTATTACTCAGTATTGGCGGGTTCGATGAATTGTTTACTTGTCGTGAAACGACTGAGCTATTTTTAAGGTTAAATCAAGTCTGTTCAATACAAGGTATTCCTACAGTGACTTATCAATTTATCCAACATCAAACTCGGCGTATTTCTCATGATACATCTCGTCGTCAAGCGAATGTAAATCGTCTTTTAAAGAAACATCAATCATTGTTTAAAGCTCATCCTAAAATGTTTGCTAGCTTTATTTATGACCATGCAATTAAACTTTGTGATTCTGGTCAGATATTTGAGGGAATCAAAAACTTGTTGAAAGCAGTATTAATTCATCCAACTTATACTCTAGTTCGGATCGTTTCATCTGTAAAAAACAATGTAATCCGTTTATAATATTAATATTAAAATAATTATTGTATAAGGTAAACACAATGAATCAGCCCATTTTCTCAATTGTTATCCCCACTTATAATCGTCCGGATAGACTCAAAAATTGTCTTCAATCCATGAGCGATTTGAATTATCCTCGTGAACAGTTTGAAGTCATTGTTGTAGATGATGGCAGTTCTGTATCTTTAGAACCGATTGTCGCTCCTTTTAAGCAAAATATTAACATTACTTTCATTACTCAAGCCAATCAAGGCCCTGCTTCTGCACGCAACACTGGCGCAACAAAAGCAAAGGGAAAATTCATTGTTTTTACAGATGATGACTGTCAACCTAAACCCGATTGGCTCAACAATTTAGAAGCTCAATTTAAGCTCACTCCGAATTGCTTAGTGGGTGGCAAAACGCTGAATGCTTTACCTGAAAATTTATATTCAACAGCGAGTCAATTACTCATTGATTATCTATACGAATATTACAATACGAACCGCGAACAAGCTAGCTTTTTTGCTTCTAATAATTTCGCGATGTCTAAAGAAAACTTTGCTCAAGTCGGACAATTTGACACCACATTTCCGCTAGCGGCTGGGGAAGATAGGGAATTTTGCGACCGCTGGTTACACCAAGGTTATCAAATGAGTGCTGTTCCTGAAGCTCAAATTTATCATGCTCATAACTTAGCATTAAAAAGCTTTTGGCGACAACATTTTAACTACGGTCGAGGTGCTTTTCACTTTCATCAATTACGGGCTAAAAGAGAAAGAGAAAAGATTAAAGTAGAACCGTTATCCTTTTATTTTAAATTACTCAGTTATCCATTTTTTAAATCAGATCATCGTCAACCTAAGTTGCTGCTTTCAATGTTATTTTTCCTGTCTCAAGTCGCGAATACATTAGGTTTCTTTTGGGAACGAAAAAAGTTTAAATCACCTACAACTCAAACTTCACTTCCGGTCGAAAATAATTGATGCTCAATTCACTATAAAAAAACATCATGAGCCGTCAATGTTCAGCATCTAACCTCACAATTTCAGTCGTTATTCCGGTCTATAATGGCGGAGATAAATTTAAGCGGTGTCTTCAAAGTTTAGCAAAAACAACTCTCAAGCCAAATGAAGTGATTGTCGTGGCGGATGGAGATACGGATGGCTCCTGGTTAGTGGCAGAAAGCTTCGGCGCAAAAGTGATTCGCTTGCCTGAAACGGGAGGCCCAGCTAGAGCGTGTAACAGAGGAGCAAAAGCAGCAAAAAGTGATATTTTACTGTTTATAGATGCAGACGTGGAAGTATATCCGGAGACAATTGAGCAAGTTAAGTCCGTCTTTATCAATGAGCCGAATTTATCAGCATTAATTGGCTCTTATGACGATGCGCCAGGGGCTGATAATTTCCTCTCTCAATATAGAAATTTATTGCATCATTACATTCATCAAATCAGTCAATCAGAAGCCTCAACATTTTGGACGGCTTGCGGTGCAGTTCGCAAAGAGGTATTCTTACAAGTTGGAGGGTTTGATGAAAACTATCGTCTTCCTTGCATCGAAGATCTTGAACTCGGTTACCGAATAAAAGCAGCAGGTTATACCATTGGTTTACGCAAAAGTATTTTAGTCAAACACCTCAAAGAATGGCGACCCATTTCAATGCTGAAAGCCGATTTTTTTTATCGAGCTTTACCCTGGACTGCTTTAATTTTACGCGATCGCCAACTCAATAACGACTTAAATTTACAATATTCTAGCCGCATCAGTGTGATCTTAGTCTATGCTATGATAGGGGCATTACTCGTCGCACCTTGGTTATCTCAAACCCCTGTTGCTATTTGCTTATTAGCATCCGCCTTTCTAGCCTTAAATGCACCTGTCTATCAATTCTTTCACAACAAGCGAGGTTTATTTTTTGCCCTCCGAACTATTCCTTGGCACTGGCTATATTATTTCTATAGTGGGTTAGCTTTCGCAGTGGGTTTAGTTCGTCATTGGTGGCAAGCACTGTTAAGTGACAGCAGAGCATAGAGTTATCTAATATTACACTATCTTAAAACACTCCCTCAGCCGCAGGAGCGAAGCTGGCTTCACAATAGTATCACGATAATTAACCCTATATTCTCTTGATTACAAACAGACCGGGAACGGTTTCGGCCAGCATTCTATAAGGTAACTTTATAGAAAATTTGATTGCTTTTCCCACCTTTGCAAGAATAATTATTTAGTGAAAATAATTAATTCTCATATGATTTGGAGAACAATAGCAGTCACCCTGATTATAAATGCAGTCTTTTTTTATAGTAGAGAAGGGAAGTTTAGTAGCTGTTGGAAGACAGAAACTAAAATCAAGAATATTAGTATTGTAGAAAAAACGATCCGCGATCATCCGGGTGATACTTTGTTAGTCTTAACTGATCCACTCAAATCAGAGCCTATTTTTTCGGCTGATATCCAGGTCACAGAATTGAAACGCTTTGAAAAGCCAACAATAGAAAGATTTTAAAACATATATTATATATATAAATAGCCCGAGAGATAGAAGAAAAATTGGAAAATGAATAGTAAAATATATTTTAAATTCTAGTAAATCTGATTTACTTAAGGTCATGCATCTACCTCGTTTATCTATCATTATTCCGACTTATAACCGTCAAGACCTTTTAGCAAAAGCCGTTGAAAGTGCTTTAGCCCAAACCATAGAAGATTTCGAGGTAATTGTGGTTGATGATGCTTCTCCTCAACCCGTTAATTTACCCAAACATCCCCGACTGCAAGTCATCCGCTTATCGGAAAATAAAGGGCCTTCAACCGCTCGAAATATGGGTGCAAAAGCAGCGAAGGGGCGCTGGGTGACTTTTCTCGATGACGATGACCGCTTACTGCCTCATACGGCGCAAGTTGTCTTAGATGCTTTGGAAAATACCACACTACCCCAACCTGTGGCGCTGCTATCGGCACTAGAAGTGATGAATGATAAAGGTGAGGTCAAAAAAGTTCGTATTCCTCCGACTTTACCCAAAGGTTGTCATTTTGGTTTAGAGGAAATTGAACCCAATCAATCTTTTTTCTGCAAGCAAACTTTAGTTGTAGAAAAAGAAGTATTACTCAGTCTGGGCGGGTTCGATGAGTCGTTTACTTCTCGTATTCTTGCAGAATTCTTTTTAAGGTTAAGTCAAGTCTGTACAATACAAGGTATTCCTACAGTGACTTATCAATTTATGCAACATCAAAATCGGCGTGTTTCTAAAAACATATCTCGTCGTCAAGCGAATGTGAATCGTCTTTTAAAGAAACATCAATCTTTGTTTAAAGCTCATCCTAAAATGTTTGCTAGCTTTATTTATGATCATGCCATTAAACTTTGTAATTCTGGTCAGATATTTGAGGGAATCAAAAACTTGTTTAAAGCCATACAGATTCATCCGACTTATACTACAGTTCGCATAGTTTTATCGGTTAAAAAGAATCTGCTTAATTGATAACTTCAGTATTATAATAATGCATTGTATGAGGTAAAAATTATGAATTAGGCTGTGTTTTCAATTGTTATCCCAGCTCATCATCGTACCGATATGCTTAAAAGCTGTCTTCAATCAATTACTACTCATTTGATATCACTTTTACGTGAGTATGTCGGTTCGATCAGGTATGGGAGTGCGATCGCGGGTTACAAGGTTAAAAACAATTGATGCTTGAGTTATGTTCCCCCCAACGCCACTAACAAACACAATAATAACGCTTCTGTCCATTCCACAATTGCGCCGTAAGTATCCCCTGTATGACCACCCAGACGGTAATTTAACCAAGCCCCGGTTAAAATGGCGATCGCAGTCCCTCCAAATGCCATACCCACCGCCACTAACCAACCTTGAGGATTGAGAATAAATTGAAATCCGCTTAAACTCAACAATAATAGTAAACCGGGGATTAAATCAAACGGCGTATAAGATGTATCTTTGTGAAACGCCCCTTTTCCGGTGGGTTTAAGATATGGATACCGGGCAATTGCGACTAACTGCCCCCAACGTCCCCAACCCGCTACCGCCATCAACGCTAACCACCGTTGTCCTTCTAAGTCCGTTAACGCGGTGATTTTCAGTAAAATGATCGCGATCGCAGCCATTGCCCCAAACGCCCCTGTAACGCTGTCTGCCATCACTTCTAGGCGACGTTGAGGATCGGGGACAGCCAGCCCATCGGCGGTATCCATTGCCCCATCTAAATGTAATCCGCCCGTAATGGCAATACTAGCAACTATTACGATAGCAGACCGGGTCAAAACCGGACATCCTAAGCCACTTAACCCCCAGTCAATTAAGCCCAATATTCCCCCAATAAAAATACCCAACGCCGGGGCAAGACGGGCAACCCCGCGAAATTCCAGCGTCCAGGACAAGGGAACAGGTAAACAGGTATAAAACGCAATAGCCGCCGCGATCGCAGAACCCTGTTGTTGTAATATTTGTTTAACGGATTGAATCAGTTTGTGATGATCCATAAGGAGAGATGTTAGACGTAGAGATTGACATGTAACGTCTGTACAGAAGTAATGACAATAGAACTTTTTGCTAATTTTATCGCAATGTTGGTGGTAAATTCTCCTAACAGATCAACGAATTTCGATAATAATTACCCATCCTATAGAAAATATCCGATAGAACTGATTTAGAATCTTTGATTAAAAGCTGAATTATAGAAGATTTTCAGCCCTATTAAAAAATAGATTTAGATGTTAACTAAAAACTTGATTAGACAAGTAACGTGATAGCCAGTGGTATAACTCGTTTAACTCCTTCCTTAATACTTTCGAGTACCGCAGTTTCTGCACCTTTTCCAGTAATAGATAAACTCCAGTTCTTAAGTTTTTCCTTGAAAGACGGGTCTTGTTTGGCTTTATTCGCTAAATCTTCAGCAACTTTTTGCTCAGCTTCTTCAGGTGAATAGGTTTGTGAAAGTTGATCGAGTAATTGTTGAATTTCTGTCGCCGCTTCAGCTAAGGATTGTTTTTGTTCAGGAGCATAATTATATTGTTTGGCTTGTTGACGAGCATTGTCTTTCACTATATTTGCATTATTGGCAATGTTTGCTCCTTGCTGGTTGTTATGAAAAGTTTCTGAGTTATTGTTTGTCAGAGTGGGTTCTACATTAATAGGTCTACTAGCTTGTATTTTAATAATTTCTATAAAGTCTGTGTTTTGCTGCTTATATATTTCTATTTCAACATCTTTTCATTCTAAGTCTTGTCTATCTATTGCTTCAATTGACTTTAGCTCTGCTTGATACTTGTATTCAAAGATTGCTTTAATTACCTCTTTGCTTTTCATTACTTCTTTGTTTGTTCCTGTAAGTGACTTTAATATTATTATAGGTATAGGTGACTTTAATTTTCTTATTTTTTCAGTTGCCTCTTTATCTGTTCCTATAGGTGACTTTAATTTGACTAGAAATGATCCATCATCTTGGTTTTCCATTGATTGAACTGGAAAGAAATCTCCTCCGGCTTCAACCTTTAGCTGTTCGTAGGAATTTAAGAAAGCTTTCCAATCAATACCATTACGAAATATCAGATCAATGGTTTCTTGTTATATTTTAACTAAGCGTTCAAAATCTCCAGGTTCAAAAGATTTATCTTCTTGATGAGGTTGGCGTTCGGTAAATATACTTTTTCGTTTTTGTACATTCCAAATAGAGTTGAAGAAAATATAGTCACATTTAATATTTTTTAAATGGGTTTCGGTATTGATATGCCAATCTTTTATACAAGCTCCTGTAAGTGTTGTTTTTTCAAGATTTGTACCTAACATTAGCACTCTGCTGAGGTTGGCTCCCGTGAGGTTAGCTCCCGTGAGGTTAGCTCCCGTGAGGTCAGCTTCTCTGAGGTCGGCTTCTTTGAGGTTAGCTCCCGTGAGGTCAGCTTCTCTGAGGTCGGCTTCTCTGAGGTCAGCAAAACTGAGTTTAGCTCTACTAAGGTCAGCTTCTCTGAGGCTAGCTCTAATGAGGTTAGCTTCTCTGAGGTCAGCTTCTCTGAGGTTAGCTCCCGTGAGGTCAGCTTCTCTGAGGTCAGCTTCAAGGAGGCTAGCAAAACTGAGGCTAGCTCCCGTGAGGCTAGCAAAACTGAGGCTAGCTCTAGTAAGGTCAGCTCCTCTGAGGTTAGCCAAACTGAGGCCAGAGAATCTGAGGTAAGCATCTCTGAGGTCAGCTTCTCTGAGGTTAGCTTCAATGAGGTAAGCTCTTCTGAGGTAAGCTCTTCTGAGGTTAGCTTTTCCTAAGTTTCTATTTCCTAGCTTGACTTTTATAACACTCAGTGGATTAGCCATTTCTAAGTTAATGCTTTTAAGTTGTTTTATATTTCTGTTATAACCTTTGCATCTAGACTAAAGAAGCGTCGGGAAACATTTGCTTATGACCTCTCCCTAGCCCTCTCACCTCTCCCTGCCCTCTCCTACGAGGAGAGGGAAACTGTGTCCCCAAGGGGACTATTTATTGAATGGAGAGGGAAAAGAGGGAAATTGTGTACTGATGATACTGTTTAATGATGGAGAGGGGAGTATTTTTTCTATTGTTAAACCTGTAAAACTATTAATAACTCCTCCTTCCAAATAAAAAACTTTCTTCCTTTTCCCTCAATTGGGGGAGACCAATTGTTCCCTCTCCTCCCAGGAGAGGGCTAGGGAGAGGTAGTTCGGGGGTTAGGTCATCTCTCTACAGGGTCACGTTCATGAATCTTGTATAATAAAACCTCTAACCTTTGAATAGTACAACAACACCACCGTCCATGGTTCATGTCAAGCGCGTGGAACTTACTAACTTTAAGTCGTTTGGCGGCACTACAGGAGTGCCGTTACTCACGGGCTTTACAGTGGTTTCTGGGCCGAATGGATCGGGGAAGTCTAATATATTAGATGCGTTGCTGTTTGCCTTGGGGTTATCTTCCTCAAAGGGAATGCGGGCAGATCGTTTACCGGACTTGGTGAATAATGCCCAGAGTCGCCGGACAACGGTAGAAACGCGAGTAACTGTGACGCTGGATTTATCGGATTTACAGGATCAGTCTACTGTGGTGCGTCGTAATGGTAAACTGACGGCAACTGATGCGGAATTGGAAGAACTTGAGGCGGTTCATTCTGAGACGGATATTGAGTCGGTTCAACAAAGCTTAGAATCAGAATGGAGTGTAACTCGGAAACTGCGGGTAACGAAGCAGGGAACGTATACTTCAACGTATTATATTAACGGTGAACCCTGTACTCAAACGGAATTGCATGAACAATTGCAACATTTACGGATTTATCCAGAAGGATATAATGTCGTATTGCAGGGGGATGTTACCAGTATTATCACCATGAAACCCCGTGAACGTCGGGAAATTATTGATGAGTTGGCGGGGGTAGCGCAATTTGATCGTAAAATTGTTTTAGCAAAAGATAAGTTAGATACGGTTAAAGAACGGGAAGAACGCAGTCGTATTGTCGAACAAGAGTTAATTGCCCAGCGCGATCGCCTGGATAAGGATCGATTAAAAGCAGAGAAATATCAGAAATTACGACAAGAATTTCAGCAGAAAACCCAATGGGAAGCGGTTTTAAATTATCAGACTTTACAACAACAATCTCAGCGTTTACAACAGCAAATTGAAGCCGGCGATCGCAGTTTAACGGATTTAAATCAACAACTGCAACAACAAAGTCAAGCTATTGCCAAAACTACTACAGAATTAGAACAGTTAAATGTTCGGGTAAAGGCAATGGGGGAAGAAGAATTAATTCAGTTACAGTCTACTTTAGCCACCCAAGAAGCCCAACAACGGCAGTTTAACCAACGTCAGCAAGATTTACAATTGTCTTATGATGGAACAGTTCGGGAAATTGAGAAAACAACGGCGGAATTAGAACAATATCAAACGAATTTAAATAGTCTAGCAATAGAATTAACCACAGCGGAGAATAGTTTAAAAACTCGCCAAAATCAACGGGATCAAACCTTAGCTATTCTGACTCAAACTCGGGATGAAACCAGCAGCGTAGCCGAACAAGCGGAAGCCTGGATGCAGGAACAAACGCAATTGCATCATAATATTGAAACCTGGCAAAAAACGTTAAATCCCCAACGAACAGAACAGGCAAGATTGCGAGAAAAAGTCAATCAATTACAAAAACAAACAGCAGAAATTCAGCAAAGTTTAACTCAGTTACAAACAGAATATCAGGAGAAACAGGAGTTATTAAATCAGCAACAAACTCAACAACAAATTGCCCAAGAACAAGTTCAATCTTTAGCCCAAATTGTAACCGCGGCAGAAGCGGAATTAAAGCTGCAACAGGAAACCCAAACGCGGTTATTTAATGAACAAAGAGAACGTCAGCGGCAACTGGATAAGTTAGAAGCCCAACAGCAAGCCCAGCAAGAGGCAGCGGGAACTTATGCCACAAAAATGGTGATGCAGTCGGGGTTACCGGGGGTGTGTGGCTTAGTCTGTCAGTTGGGGCGGGTTGAACCGGACTATCAGTTAGCCCTAGAAATAGCTGCTGGCGGGCGCTTAGGGCATTTAGTTGTCGAAGATGATGGGGTGGCGGCTGCTGGAATTGAACTGCTGAAACGCTCATCAGCGGGGCGGGCGACCTTTTTACCGTTAAATAAAATAAGAGGAAACCGTTCGGGAATAAACCGGGCGTTAATGCGTTCAACGGAAGGGTTAATTGATTATGCCGTAAATTTAATTGAATGTGAACCCCGTTATCAAGATATTTTTGCTTATATTTTTGGTAATACAATAGTATTTAACAGTTTAGCAAATGCTCGCCGTCATGTCGGTCAATTTCGCATGGTGACGTTGGAAGGGGAATTATTAGAAGCCAGTGGGGCGATGACGGGAGGTAGTCAGAGTCGGCGTTCGACGTTTCATTTTGGTACAGAAGATAATAGTTTTGAAGCGGATAAGGTTAATGCTTTGAAAAATCGTTTATCCGAAATTGAACGAATTTTAGATCGATGCGCTCAAACAATTATTCAAGCAGGAGATACGGTAAAAGCGCGTTCTCAAGAGTTAATTGAATCTCGGCAAAATTTACGGGATATTCAGCAAGGTTTAAATCAATTAGCATCAGAAATTAATAAATTAAATAGTCAGTTAGAAAAAGGGCAAGCTCAATTTAATCAAAATACTCAGGAGTTAGCCAATTCTCAACAGCAATTAGAAGTATTAGACCAGGAAATACCATTACAAGAAGGTCAATTACAAAAAGCCAGAGAAATGTTAGCGCAGTTAGAAGAAGCCCATCGCCATAGTGAATGGCAACAAATGCAACAACAAATTAGAGGAATTGAAGCGCAATTACAACAGCAAGAAGCGGCTGTTCAAGAAGTGCAGCAGCAAATATTAGAGTTGAAAAACCAGCAAAAAAGATTAGTTGAAAAACAAGAAGAAGGGAATCAAAGTTTAGGGGAAGATCAAAAACAGAAACAATTACTGAGTAATCAAATTAAAAATATTATCTCTCAAATTGATAAGATTAAAATTCAAATAACAGAAACTCAGGCGGCGATGAAAACCGTTGAAGCTAGCTTAGGGGAAGAGAAGCAAAAACGAGATCGAGTGGAAACTCAGTTACAAGAGATGCGTTTAGCTGGGCAACAGTTAGAATGGCAAATTCAAAAGTTACAAGAAACACAAATAGGACGAAGAGAACAATATAATATTAAACAAGAATTACTCGACACTCAACAGGCAGAACTCCCCGACCCATTGCCGGAAATGCCCACAGGATTAGATTTGGCAACCTTACAGCGGGAATTGCGATCGCTACAAAGAAAAATGGAAGCGTTAGAACCCGTTAATATGTTAGCCCTGGAAGAATACGAACGCACTCAAGGGCGTTTAGATGAACTGAGTCAGAAGTTAGCTACCCTAGAAGGGGAACGCACCGAACTATTGTTAAGAATTGAAAACTTTACCACTTTGCGACAACGGGCATTTCAGGAAGCCTTTGACGCGGTGAATGAGAACTTTCAAACCATTTTCGCAGAATTATCCGATGGGGATGGTTACCTCGCCATTGATGACCCAGAAGACCCTTTCACCAGCGGTTTAAACCTGGTCGCCCACCCCAAAGGTAAGCCTGTACAACGCCTAGCTTCCATGTCTGGGGGAGAAAAATCCTTAACCGCGTTAAGCTTTATTTTCGCCCTACAGCGGTATCGTCCCTCGCCCTTTTATGCGTTTGATGAGGTAGATATGTTTTTAGATGGAGCAAATGTGGAACGATTAGCTAAAATGATAAAAAGACAAGCACAACAAGCTCAATTTATTGTAGTAAGTTTGCGTCGGCCCATGATGGAAGCATCCGAACGGACAATTGGAGTCACTCAAGCCCGAGGCGCTTATACTCAAGTTCTCGGCTTACAACTCTAACGTTCAGTGACAATATCGAAAGCTTGGAAATTGACAAATTCTCACCGATGCTCAATTGTGGATTGTATCATAAACTTTCTACATAAATATAGTCAAAAATTGTCATTTCTGGTAAGATATGAGCTTGGTAGACTGGGTTTTCAATCTTTCGATGACAATTGAATTGTTAGGGTGAAAGTCCTTCTGGGGTGCGAAGTCGGTAAACAATCCGACTCTATAGGTACTAGAAAGTAGATTACATGACTATCGAGATAATCAAACATAATAAAGAAAACCATACTGGCAAGTTAAAAGCAGTCCCAAATGTCTTTGACTATGGGATAGAGGGTGTTATAGTTCACCCAGTTAGGGTAACACCGACTAAGTAAAGGTGTGTCATATCTGACTATATTTTTATAAACTATAAAGTAATATGTATATTTAATCGCATCTAGATTTGCCCCAGCATGACATCAGAAACTACCTGGCAACGTTCCGAGCTTCTTGGCACTCAAGTGATTACCCGTGACAGAGGTAAACGACTGGGAGTGGTCAGTCAATTATGGGTAGATATTGATCAACGTGAAATTGTTGCGATCGGACTGAGAGAGAACTTCCTCGCCGTGGCTGGAATGCCAAAATACATGTATTTAAGTACGGTTCGTGAAATTGGGGATGTGATTTTAGTCGATGACGAGCGCGTGCTTGAAGAAGACATTGACGTTGAAGCCTACAGTACCCTAATTAACTGTGAAGTCATTACCGAAACGGGAGAACCTTTAGGCCGTGTCCGAGGTTATCGCTTTAATACGGAAAATGGCAAACTACTCTCGTTGATTATTGCATCGATTGGAATTCCTCAAATTCCCGATCAAGTTCTGAGTACTTATGAATTATCCATTGATGAAATTGTTAGCAGTGGCCCCGAACGGTTGATTGTATTTGAAGGGTCCGAAGAACGTCTACAACAGTTAAGCGTCGGAGTCCTCGAACGTCTCGGTTTAGGGGAGGCCCCTTGGAATAAAGAAGACGAAGGATTATATTATCCTCCCACCGTTAAACCCGCTAACCAATTGGGAACAGGTACCCCTCAACGTACCCCTCAACAGGAGTATCGCCCCGCCACCCCAGTGGTTGAGGAAGCCTGGGAAGCAGAGGAAGAATGGGTTGAGCCGGAAGCTTTGCCTCAAGTACAGCCTCAGGCGACTTATGATGACTATGAAGCCGACAACTGGGGAGATGATGAGGAGGATTACCCTGAAGTTGAGTATGCTCCGGTAGAAGAGCCTCAGTATGAATATGAGGAAGATGTAGATGCTGATATTTGGGCTGATGATGAGACACCGAAGCCTTACAAAGCGCCGCGTGTTAATATCCCGGAGAAGAAGAAAATGCCCGAATACGAAACCGAAGATGGCGGTTATTAATCTTTATCTGTGATGATTGTAGAGGCGTTCTGTGGAATGTCTCTACCTTAAAGTTCGATAGATTGACTAAAGCTATGAGTGGGTATTGTGGGGATTGATCCAACTAAGCGATGAATATCATTTCTCTGTTCTACTATCATCACCTCTGAGAAAACCACTCTTTTATTCAGAATAAATTCACTATAATCTGCTAAGTCATCAAAACCAATGATATTAAGTATGACTTCGGCAACAATCCAATAGAAAATTTTGAGTAAAGGATGTCTGAAAAAACGCATATCTGTCGCTAATAAAATCTACCATAAAATCTGTTAATCTGACTAATTAACGAGTAAGATTCAATAAATATTTATATTAATGATTATAAATAACGCTTGATTAAAAATCTTCTTTCATCAGACAGAGATAGAATTAGTATTAACGGATATAAAAAAGCCTGGTCTCTTCAATAAACCAAGCTCATACATTAGAAAATCTCTGTTAAATTCTAGATCAAAATATATTATTCTCCAGCAGACCAAGGAGTCATAAAATCAGGATAAAGGGTTAAGCCACCGTCAATAAATAGGGTTTGACCTGTAATATATGTGGCATCATCAGAAGCCAGAAAAGCCGTAATTGCCGCCATTTCTTCAGAAGTTCCTACTCTACCCATGGGAATATGACTTTCAACTTCTTTTGTCTTCTCTTCATCCTCTGTCCAAGAAGAATTAATCGGAGTGGCGGTAGCACCGGGAGCGATGGCATTAACTCGAATATTATTTCTAGCGTATTCTAATGCTAAAGTCCGGGTCATGTTTTCCATGCCGCCTTTACTCATGGCATAACTGACATATTGAGGACGAGGAATAATTTCATGAACACTCGAAACATTAATAATTAATCCACCGTTATCTTGTTTCAAAAAGTGCTTAATACTTTCACGGGCACAAAGAAACGCACCGCGAAGATTAACAGTGATGACTCGATCAAAATCTTCTGTTTTCACCTCATCAGAGGAACTCGCAATTTGCATTCCCGCATTATTCACGAGTATATCCAAGCTGCCCAACTTTTCCACCACTTCATTACACATGCCAATGATATCTTGCTCATTAGACATATCTGCTTTAACGGGTAATTCTTTTCCTCTAGAACCTCCCATTTGTGTACAAAGCTGCTCAATTAGTTCTTCGGTATCTTTCAGTTTTTCACGACTCCCTCGATAATTAAGCGCAACATTAGCACCTTCAGCCACAAACCGGGCTGCAATTGCTTGGCCAATTCCAGAGGTTGCACCTGTGACCAGTACATTTTTTCCACTTAATCCTTTCATCAATACTATTTCCTCATTTTACAAGTAGAATTTATGCACAATAGAAAACCCCCCAAGTCAACCTTGAGAAGCTTTCACGAGTACAATCTTAATAGACAACAAACTCAAATTTCATTGAGATTGCTCTCCTTACTGTCCGAATAAATTTTTAACAGAGTCTAAAAGATTATCAGAAGCATCGTCTATGCTATCACCCGCATTTTCTAATCTATCTTTGGCTTCTCCAATACCTTGTTTAGCTTTTCCTTGAGCTTCATTCAAAGCGCCTTCACCTTGTCCTGTAACTTCGCCCAGTTTACGTTGGACTGTACCGAGATCTTGCTGTGCTTTTCCTTGGGCTTGATTTAAAATGTCTTCACCTGGTGCTGTACCCGCTTTACGTTGGACTGTACCAATATCTTTCTGTGCTTTTCCTTGGGCTTGATTTAAAAGGCCTTCACCTTGTCCTGTAATTTCGCCAATATTGCGTTGGACTGTGCCAACACCTTCCTGTACTTTTCCTTCAATTTTGTCTAGAGTTCCTTCTATAGCATCAGGAGCATCAAAGCCGATAATTCCCTGTACTGAATTGAGGGACATGGCGTGAGCGGGTAAAGGAGAAATGATAAAAGCATTAATACAAATGACTGCCCCTGCAATTAAAAGGCTGTAATTGATCAAGCGCTTACCAAAAACTTTAACCGATTGTCCCAGTGAGTTGAACATTTTATTTTCCTTTATTTTCTATGTTTTGACAGAAAAGACAACAATAATTTCTATCATCATAAAGATAATATATTTTTTTTTAATATTCATCCTCTACCTAGAGTCTAATATTAATTAAAGTCTCAAAGCTGAGTTTTAATCCTTCTATAGATAGAGTACAAAGATGGTAACTAGCGATACATTAATAGTAGTAATCAAATTTCAGGAGAAATTATTATTATGAGTACTGAAGATCGGGCAGAAGCAACCGCAAAGAATCTAGAAGGAAAAGCTCAAGAAGCGATGGGTAAAGTTACAGGTGATCCTGAGGATAAAGCCGCAGGTAAAGCCAAGCAAGGTGAAGCAGAAGCGAAAAACGCTGTGGAAGATGTTAAAGATAAAGCGAAAAAAGCAATTGACTAATTGAACGGCTTGCTGTTTAACTAAAGCAAATGTAAGAAATAAAATAGGTTAATCCTTATTGATTAATCCTTAATATTTTCTACTGATAAATCAATTGAGAACAACACTCAAAATTTAACAGCGATATAAAGTGTAGCCTGGGGAAGTTTGACTTTCCTGGGTTGTTTATGTGTTTATAAAATATCCTATCATTTTTAAGTCAATATTATACCTTTTATCAGGGTTTTCCGAAAGTTAAAATAGTCCCTAGAACGAGATCGCAGGCCTTAGCGATCGGATTTGATGCTATTTCATCTATAACATCTATACTAGATTTACATATTGTTAAGAACATCTAAAGAAAATTGTAGTATGATGACAGGATAGTAGTTGATCTTAGCTTAAGGCCTTTTCTTCCGAGAATGACATCTAGTATTTATTACTTACAAGAAACTCTTAACCTAAAGACTGCTATACGACCCAATCCGTCACGAGTGCCGTTTTGCCACTCGGGGAGTGTATCGTTTCCCCCTATGACATGCAGTGACATCATGACCTCAAAACACTTACGGCTTCCAACTCGTCCTTGTTCTCAGCAACATCCTGGGATTTTAGCAGTCGATGACGATGAAGATAATTTACTGTTGTTAACCTATGTATTGCAGCAGCTTGGTTATCAAGCGTTGGGCACAACCGATAGCGATGATGTTTTACCCCTTGCCATTTCTCAGCAACCTCAACTGATTTTACTCGATATTATTTTACCAAAAATTGACGGTTTTGAGCTACTCTACCTTTTGAGACAAAATAAACAGACTTGTCACACTACTGTAATTGCAACGACTGGGTTAGCATTTCCCGAAGATCGACAACGCTTATTGATGGCAGGATTTGATGATTATATTAGTAAGCCTTATCTGATTTCTGATTTAGAGATTTTAATTCAGCAATACCTAAAACCTTCTTTGTTGAGCTAAAACTATTGAATAGCATCGCCTAGTAAGAAGCTGAAATTAGTGCTTGAGGTTTAAGTTCGAGGATAATAATAATACCTGTTCGACCTGTCTCAAGGGTAGTATCACAGAGAAAATCAATTGCGTACATATTAGTTGTTTGTTCGATAATGAGTGCAATTTGAGGCTGAATAATTCGATAAAATTCTGCTCTCATCTGCTCGGCTAAGTTCTCAGATTCTTGGGTATTGAGCTTTTGTTCGGGTAAAGTGATCGACTCTTCAATTAAAACAATCAAGGTTTGGTTAAATAATCGACAAAGAATTGAACCCACTTGATGATTCAGTTGTTGAAGATAAATTTCCTGAATTTTGTCTGAGAGCTTATTTTCTAAAGCTTTCAGGGATCTTTTATTCATTTCTAAATCTTAACTAAGATTATAAAAAAATCAGTATGTTTTTTATTCACTCTGAAATATATTCTTTAGAGTTGAGGTTTTTATTAATTTGATTCGGGTGAACTCATGCTTTTTCGGCGAGGCTTAGAAGAGCTGTTTGAATTGCGAACTTGCGGAGAATTTTCTAATACTGCAATAATACCTGTTCGACCGGTATCTAAAGTTGCATCACTTAAAATATCAGTCACATTAACCGCAAGAATTTCTTGAATTAAACTTTTAAGTTCAGGCTTGGTCGCATCATTTAGACTGAAGCGTACTTTTTCAGCTAAAGCCTCTTTACCTTCTTTTAGTAATAGTTTTTCTGCGGGTGTAATTGAATCTTCAACAATAATTGCTAACTGATTGTCAAATAATTGACAAGAAATTTTACTCGGTTGATGTCCGAGTTGTTGACGATAATAAGCTTGAATTTTTTGAGAAAGAGTCCGCTCTAATTGTCCTCTAGTTTGTAGCTCAACCATGAATAACCTCCCATCAGTGTAGATCTCTACTAGTTAAACAAAGCAGAACTTAAATGTTTGCAAGAACCTGCCTTAGTCCGTGTTGACACTCTCTGCTGAATAACGAATAGCGATGTAAATTATAAAGTTATCATAAAATTTTATAAATACTTCCGCATCAACCGACAGACATAACTAACACACCCATCCTGATGTCGTGCTTACAATATATATATAACTCGTTAGAAGAAAGGTTAACTCTTATACAGACAGTGGTTAAGCGGTAAACCTTGGCTACTGCAACGGGACAAAATCATAACCGAAACTGGTTCGCGTCCCCGGTTGAATGGTGACTAACTCAAAGGCTTGGTTGCGATCGCCTGAAGGCAAAAATCGAATGGCTCCTGTTGCGCCTTCAACTGATAAACCTGAACCCGAGAGGCTCTCTGCAACGCCACTACGACTCGGTGAAACAGCGATAGCAGCGGCAAAGGTTTGGGTGGCATCATAAGCCATAGCCGTCCGCCAGTTAACATCTGCTCCCCATAAATCATCTGCTGTTTGTACAAAATCAGAAAAACGGTTATTCTCGATATGCCAAGGAATTGCCACCACCATCCCCACAACATCTTCACCCACTTTCAAAGTATCGGGATTGTACACATCATCTCCAGCTAAAATGGGTAAATCTTGCTCGTTGACTCGTGTGATCTGCAATGCTTTGCTTAAGGTATCACTACTCGGAACTAAAATAATCGCATCAGCTTGCTGGGCTGTTAAAGTGTCATAAGATGTGAACGGGTCAAAATCTTCTGAAGAGAGATCAAACGTTTCTACAACTTCTCCGCCATCTCCATAAATTTCTCTCGTCACTTCATCTTTTAAAGAACGGCTATATGCACTTTCTTCATTGTAAAAAATTGCAGCTTTACTTGACGATAAATTCTCTAAAAAATACCGAGTGAGTGTATTTGCTGCAAACCCATCACTGGGAACGGTTCGGAAGATAAAATCACCCGCATTAGAAAGTTTTGTCGAAGTACTCGTGGGAGAAATCATCACCAGTTGATTTTGCTGATAAACTGGACTTGCAGCTAAAGAGACACCACTAGAATAATGTCCAATTACCCCTAAAATCTCTGAATTATTACTCAAGGTTTCAGCGACATTTTCTGCTATTTCAGGATTGTTGGCATCATCGGCAATTAGGACTTTTAAAGCAATCCCATTAATACCACCCGCTTGATTAATTTCGGTTTGTGCTTGAGCCACACCGCGCAAGAGTTCTGAGGCGATATTAGGAATATCACTGACTGGAGTGACAACAGCAATCTGATGAGATTTTTGATTACCTATTCTGGCGTTATTTAAATAAATTCGAGTTTCTGGATCATTTTTCTTTTCTCGTAAAGCCGCTTCAAACTGTTCAACGGCAAGGGGGTAATTTTGATTAGAAAAGGCATCAATTCCAGCTTGTTTACTCTCTGATGTTGATTCAGGAAATAAGGGAGTTTCTCCTTGACTTAATTGTATTTTATTTTCACGGGTTTTATTCTCTATTCTTTCAGTTGACTCTCTATCTTCTTTATTCTCTAAATCCGAACCCGAAGTGAAAGCCTGATATATTAAATATCCGCCACCGAGTAATCCTCCTGTTACTAAGAGAGCGAGTACTAAAGTTAAAGTTTCTTTTTTTTGAGATGGCGACATTTTTATTGTCCTTAAAATTATAGATATAAAATACTGAATTATCGAACTCTGACAAATCCAGTTTCCTGTAACAAATCCTGTCCTTGTTCAGTTAGCATGAAATTAGCATAAGTAACTCCTGCTTGTCGAGCAACTTGATTATCTTCTTTGATCGCAACAAATAATCGACGAGTCATGGGATATTCTCCAGTTTGAAAAGCAGAATTATTCAGTTGATTGCTTTGTGCGGGGCAATTGTCTAGGGGTACAAATGGCGTTTGGGATGAAGGAATTAAGTTAGTCGCCTCACTGCCTATTGCAATCGGTTTTACGGTACATTGTCCGACTATTTCAGGTACTGAGGCATAATAAATTCCACCGGGATTATCAGCGAATTTTCGTAGGGCTTCAGTGGTATTTTTAATCAATTCAACATTATCACCAAACGTTGCACCGCCGAGAATATTTTTAACAAAAAATTGAATTATTCCCCCTGCTTCAATTGATCTATAAGAAGGCTGAATCGTAATATTATCTCCGCCGAATTGACTCCAATTTCTAATATTTCCAGTATAAATATCTTGAATTTGATTAATGGTTAATCCGGGAATATCGAGTTGAGGATTAACCACAAGTGCAATCCCATCAATCGCCACTGCAATCTCTTTTAACGTTAATCCTTTTTGAGCTGCTTGTTGATATTCTTGATCTTGAATAGAACGAGATGTTTGAGCAAATGCTAATTGATTATCCAATAGCATCGTAATCCCAGTTCCTGAACCCGGCGGTAAAGTGGGATGCTGAAGATAACGTAGACTAAAATTGGGTTCAACGGCTTGAATAACCGAATCAATTTCTTTGCGAATCGGTGCCAAAGTGGTGCTACCACCATAGTTAAAAGTTCCAGCCGGGACGTTTTTAATATCAGCAAAACGTTCATTATTGTCAGATAGAATAATATTTTGGGGACTAGAACCCGATGTTATCATACGAAACAACCAGTAACCGAGTCCTAACAATCCTAATGTAATTAGAAAGGTTAAAATTAACGTTTTTGCTTCATTTTTTTGAGTCATGAGATCATGCAATTATTTGAGTAATCGATCCAGAAGAAGATAGATTAAACGAAACAGAGCAGTGATTGCAATCGAACCGAGAGCAATAAAAATAGGAATCATAATGCCATCAACTGATTGTAAACCCGGAATTATAAACCATCCTAAAACCAAGGAAATGACAGCAATAATCACTAAATCCTTTCTTTCTATCCAACGACGAAACTGAGCTAGCATTAAGCCCACTAAAATAACTGCTGTTGTAATTACAACGACAGGAACAGAATTAAGAACAACACTCAACCCCATCCCCAAGACCCCTGCTTCAAATCCCGTGAATGCAGCGCCTCCTAGTAACTCTATTGTAGAGAATTTTCGACGCGGTGAAGCGAGAGGTTGGGCAGATGAGGGAGACGGGGAAGCTGCGGGAGATGGGGGAGATACAGGAGACGGGAAAGCTGCGGGAGACGGGGGAGGTGGGGGAGATGAGGGGGAGGTGACAGGTGCAGAATTTAACGCTTTGAGAACTTCTTTAGCTGAGCCGAAGCGATCGCTAGGAGTGGACTGCAACATTTTATTTAAAATAGCGGTAAGCTCAGCCGACACTTTGGCTTTATCCGTCCAACGCCAAGAATTACTAAAACTATCAAACAGCTCGTTTGGCTCAACACCCGTCAACAGCATGATGCAACTAACAGCCAACGCATATAAATCTGAGGCAGGAAAAACCGATCTTCCTTGCATTTGTTCAGGTGGGGCATATCCTGGGGTATAAATGCCTGTAGAACGACCCCCACCACCCGCTGCTTGTGTCACTTCCTTAACTGCCCCAAAATCGAGTAAATAAAGCGTTCCTGTTTTTTGCTGACGAATGAGGTTAGAGGGTTTAATGTCTCGGTGGATGACATCAGCCTCATGCACAAACTGAAGAATGGGTAAGGTTTGTTCTAAGATGTCTCGGACTTCGGCTTCTGTTAAACGCCCTTTTGCTGCCAATTCATCCTCTAGGTTTTGTCCTTTGATATATTGCTGAACAATATAAAACAATTGCTGAGGTTGAGGTGAGGGCCAACCGGGGACTTCTAAGGGAAAATAAGCCAGTAAATTAGGAATTTGAGGATGAGCATGACCCAAACGGTCTAATACCTTTGCTTCTCGTTCAAATAGGGACAAAGCCAAAGCTAACTGGGGCGGAGTTAAGGCTGATGCGGGCATAAACTGTTTGACCACACAGGTTCGTAAACTGGGTGAGCGGCGGTCATGAGCCAGTAGAGCCGTGCCAAACCCGCCTTTGCCGAGTAAGCTTTCTGGGAGATAGCGACCGTCTAGAATTAAAGGCATTCCACAAGTGGTGCAATATTTTTGCTGCACTTCATTGAGGGTTTTTTCGCTATCTAAATCACTAGCATGATTTTCAGGGCGGGGACAGCCTGGACGAGTGCAGTAAACCTTCATATATCAAGATAAATAATATTAGAGTTAAACTCCCTGTTTAACCAAATTATAAGCATCGATAGAATTATGAATTATCAATGATGAGTTAAGGCAACAGGCAATAGGCACTCAGTCTCCCCCTCTCCCCGTCTCCCATATCTCCCATATCTCCCATATCTCCCCCTCTCCCATATCTCCCATATCTCCCATGTCTCCCTCTCCCCCTCTCCCTCTCCCCCTCTCCCATATCTCCCATATCTCCCATATCT
>JBARZE010000011.1:0-14687 GCA_049649525.1 Microcoleaceae cyanobacterium | reverse complement strand
AATTTCAGATTATTAATTCTCTGTACAGGCGCATGGCGATGCACCCCTTCTAAATTCTAATTACTATATTTACGGATTTATTCCTATGATAACAACATTATTTTATCGTAATTTCAGATTATTAATTCTCTGTACAGGCGTATTGCGATGCACCCCTTCTAAATTCTAATTACTATATTTACGGATTTATTCCTATGATGAAAACATTATTTTATCGTAATTTCAGATTATTAATTCTCACAATACTTTTAATTCTGGTTTGGGGAGCGTCTGCATTTTTTACGTTACCAAGATTAGAAGATCCAGAATTAGTTTCTCGTAATGCTATTGTCAAAACCTTTTTTATGGGTGCGGATGCAGAACGAGTGGAAGCGTTAATTACCGATCCAATTGAACAGGAATTAGCAAAAATTGAAGAGATTGATTATTATAGTTCTACCTCGAGTACGGGGAGTTCAATTATTGAAATTGGATTGAAAGATCGAGTTAAAAAATCAGAAGTTGATCCGATTTGGTCACAAATTCGCGATCAGATTGGTCAAGCCGCAAATCGCTTACCGGAGGCAGCTACTACACCGGAATTGGAAGAATTAGAGACGAAAGCTTATGCTTTAATTACGGCTTTAGTTTGGCAACGCTCGGAACCGCCAAATTATGCGATTTTAAATCGATTATCGGAGTCGTTAGAGGATGAATTATCAGGATTAGCGGGAACTGAAAAAGTAGAGTTATTTGGTAAACATAGAGAAGAGATTTTAGTTGAAATTAATCCGACTCAATTGGCAAATTTAGGATTAACGGCTCAGGCATTATCTCGTCAAATTAAACAAAGTGATGCGAAGGTTTCGGCGGGTGAATTTCGAGGAGAAAATAATGATTTATTGTTAGAAGTTGAATCTAATTTAGATTCTTTAGAAAGACTCCGAAAAATACCGATTAAATTTGGTAATCAAGGTCAGTTTGCTCAACTGAGAGATGTAGCCACGGTTGAGAAAAGTGTAATTAATCCTCCGAATGAATTAACATTGATTGATGGTAAACCAGGGATTGCTTTGGCTGTATTTGTTGAGTCAGACTATCAGTTAGATCGATGGGCAAAAACAGCAGAAATTACTTTAAATGAATTTCAGAAAACATTAGGAACAGGTTTGAATTTACAAACTATTTTTAATCAAAGTGATTATGTTACTGCTCGTTTGAAAAGCTTAATTATCAATTTAATTATTAGTGGATTTTTGGTTTTTGGCGTTACGTTTATTTTGATGGGTTGGAAATCAGCCTTAATTATTGGATTAACTTTACCATTATGTAGTTGTATGGTTTTAGGATTAATGCAATTGCTGGGAATTCCGCTACATCAGATGTCAATTACTGGGTTAATTGTGGCGCTAGGGTTATTAATTGATACAGCAATTATTGTAGTTGATGAAGTCACTCACAAATTAAATTCTGGATTAAAAGCAGAAATCGCTATTTCTAAAACTATCAATCATTTATTTATGCCATTACTCGCCTCAACTATGACAACGGCTTTAGCGTTTGTTCCCATTGTCATTCTTCCCGGTAGTGCTGGGGAATTTGTCGGTACAATTGGAGTCAGTGTAATTTTGGCTGTTATTTCTTCTTTATTTATTTCTATTACTATTGATACGGCATTAGCGGCTAAAATTAATCAAAATAAAGATAATAAAAATATTCATAATAATTATAAGTGGTGGAATCAGGGTTTTTCTTCTGTCAAACTTACCCGACTGTATCAAATCAGTTTACAAGGATTATTTCCCTATCCTATTTTAGGAATAATATTAGGGTTAGTTCTGCCAATTGTGGGTTTTGTACAAGTGAGTAAATTACCTCAACAATTCTTTCCTTCAGTAGAACGCGATCAACTACAAATTGAATTAGAGTTACCCGCTTCTGCATCAATTAAACAAACCGAAAGTATTGCTTTGCAAGCTCATAATACTCTACTAAATTATCCTGAAATCAAACAAGTTCATTGGTTCTTAGGACGAAGTGCGCCTCCATATTATTACAATTTAATCGGCGGTAAAGAACAAGCAGCAAACTACGCTCAAGGCTTTTTACAACTGGCGCAAGTTGCCGAAACAAACTTAATTAATACTTTGCAAGCTGAAATGGATTTAAAGTTCCCTCAAGCTAGAATATTGGTGCGAAAATTAGAGCAAGGACCGCCGTTTGATGCACCTGTAGAATTGCGAATTTATGGCGCTGACTTAACACGTTTACGGCAACTGGGAGAACAAGCGCGGGGAATATTAGCAGCAGTACCCGGTGTAACTCATACTCGGGATAGTTTGAATGAAATACAGCCTCAACTTCAGTTTCAAATGGATGAAGAAGCAGCACAATTAGCAGGAGTTGATTATACTGATATTTCCCAACAATTAGCGGCTTTACTCGAAGGAAATTTGGGAGGGTCAATTATTGAAGAAACAGAAGAATTACCTGTGCGCGTTAGAGTTTCTAATAGTCAACGAGGCGCTGTAGAACAAATTATAGGATTAGAATTGCAGGCAACCGATGTTAATTTAGATCAAAATCGTCAAAGTTCTATTAATACTATTCCTGTCTCTAGTTTGGGTGAATTAACATTATATCCAGAGTCGTCTGCTATTACTCGTCGCAATGGTCAACGCTTCAATTTAATTCAAGGTTATATTGCCGCAGATAAACTCCCGTCTAGTATTTTAAAACAATGGCAACAGCAATTAACAGCAGCACAGTTTGAATTCCCCCCCAGCTATTGGTCTGAGGTAGCCGGAGAAGCGGGAGAGCAAGGAGATGCACAAGGGGGTTTGTTTGCGACTTTACCGATTATTCTAGTCTTATCGTCTTCTCTATTAGTGCTGTCGCTAAATTCATTTCGCTCTACATTAATTATAGGAGGCGTGGCAGTATGTTCAGTCGGTTTAGGATTTTTTGGTTTAGCATTATTTGGCTATCCGTTTGGGTTTATGAGTTTAATTGGAACTTTTGGACTTGTCGGAATTGCTATTAATGATTCTGTTGTGGTGTTGGCTGCGTTGCAGGATAATCCGGAAGCGGCGGCAGGCAATGCTCGGGCGGCTCGTCAGGTGGTGCTACAATCAACTCGTCATGTGATTGCAACGACATTAAGTACAATGGTGGGGTTTGTACCGCTATTGCTGGCTGGGGGAGGGTTTTGGCCGCCGTTAGCCGTGGCAGTCGCTGGAGGTGTGGGCGGTGCAACTTTGCTGGCGCTTTATTTTGTTCCTTGTTCTTATTTGATTATCGTTAACCTCAGCCGTCGTCCTAAACAGGGTGTGGGGATAAAAGCTAGTGGTTAAAGGATATGGTAGAATATTTTTGGTTTAAACTTTGGCTCAACTCTGTTTTTAACGCAGTAGAGTAAGCAAACTTCCACTTTGATTGAAATCTGACCGGACCATAGCTACGGCAATATTACCCTATGGTTTAAGCCGGAAGTTAACTGATTATTTTTCTTACATTTATCGATTAAGATTTAAATTTATGGCACTCATTACAACAGGCGGCAAACTACTTAAAGATTTAGAAACTTACGGTTCTCTGGCTCTTTATGTCCCGCTAGAAGGGGGATTTGAAGGACGTTATCGTCGTCGCCTCAGAGTAAAAGGATATACGACCCATAGCCTATCAGCTCGTGGCTTAGGAGATTTAGCTGCTTATCTAACAGGTGTCCATGGAGTACGTCCCCCTCATTTAGGTAAGAAAAGTAGCGGCAACAAAGCGGCAGTCGGAAATATTTACTATCTACCACCCATTATTCAATCTCAATTAGAAGAGTTACCTGCAAACTCCAAAGGATTAGTATTATGGATCATTGAAGGTCATATTTTATCGAGTGAAGAAATTAGATTTTTAACAGAACTCTCTCAAAAAATGGATAAAGTTAAAATTGCAATTGAAATGGGAGGAAGTCGTTATTTCCGTTGGCAACCCCTGAAAGATGTTTCTGTTGCGGCGTAGATAAGGTAAAAGCGTAGATTTTGGCAGTCATCATTTTAGTACGGTTACCCAAAATCTGTCCGAGTATTTAAATCAAGCAGGCAGATTGGCTATATCCTATAGTAATTTGGTCTGCCTGACTCGAGACTACTTCACTTTGTAACTTACTTCGTCACTGACCAACTTTTGACTTTTCCTAATGTTACGGGTAAGTTTTCTGCCACATCAACGGTAAAGCGGAACACCTTCCGGGCGCGGCGACCATTGACTGGGTCAAAGAATTTTAGCTTAATATCCCAACAGTCACTATTAATCCGACAATAAGGACTTTTCTCGACTTCAATACTATCCAACTGACGATTATCGGCGATCGCCTCAGCAAACGTAGAAGCGGCTTGAAAGGTATTGGTTGCTGCAAAATTTAAAGCGCGATCGCGAGAGGTTTGTCCTAAATTGCGTAAATCATAATAAACTCGATTCAGGAAACTGGTTAAACTGTAGCGTATCGCCTCAATACTGGCTTCGTCTTCAGCGCCAACCGCTCGTAACGCCGCATTCACCAAAGTATTCACCTTCCAGCCATACATTCCCCGGACATGGTGAAGCGTAATCACCGGAACTACCTGACCTGACATTAATTCTACAGTACGGTTCGTCCGTCGCGCCGGAACACTCACCCGTTCGATAAATTCATCGCTGGTTTCCGCTTCAATTTGTCCATCCAGCATAATTAATAGCATTTCGTAGATTTCTGGGGCGAATGGCCCTTTCGGTTCGAGGACATAAACCGGGTTTAAATCAACATTTAACGTCCAAATTAACTCGCGACCCTCATCTGGGTTTTGATCGACATAATCCACCATCTGACGAGTATTATAGGGATTTGCCGGAACCATGACCCCGTTTAAGTCAACCGCTGGCATCAGTTGTTTAAACGTATCACGACGGGCTTCACTACCAAAGTCATAGCCTATAGTTCCCAAGGCATAGACATGACCGGAATAAGCCGTACTGGGAGTAACCGCAGCAGGGGTTGAAAGTTCGCCAGTAGACGAGGCTGTAACAGTATTGTTGTGGGTTTGAGAAACTGTTGCGATGTTAGGTGAGTCAGAAACTGTTACGCTGCTAGCTGAGTCAGAAACTGTTACGCTGCTAGCTGAGTCAGAAACTGTTACGCTGCTAGCTGAGTTAGAAACTGTTACGCTGCTAGGTGAGTCAGAAACTGTTGCGCTGCTAGCTGAGTCAGAAACTGTTGCGCTGTTGGCTGAGTCAGAAACTGTTACGCTGCTAGGTGAGTCAGAAACTGTTGCGCTGTTGGCTGGGATATTAGGTGAGGTTACCGCTGCTGCTTTCCCTTCAACCCGAGTAACGCCACCCCCGGTAAAAGATATAGTTACAGAAGGTTGACCAAACAGGAGATTCATTGCCCCTGGTAAGTTAACAAAACCTCGCAGACACCGTTCGGGTTCTTCTACAATATTGGGGTCGCAAGGAATAGCTGTATTTAACAAAGCTGCTCGTATTGCTTCCCCATCAATAGGCTTACCTTTTTGCAGTTGTAAACTCATCAACAGCCCACATAAACCCGTCATCACTGGGGCTGCCATACTGGTTCCTTTGAGGCGTTTGGGTTCTTCTGTCGCGGGTTGAGCGCCCAGAATTTCACCACCGGGAGCCATTATGCCTTCAATTTGATTGTTACCGCCCCAATTACTAAATTTATAAGGGGTAACGCCGTCTTCTTTCATCGCCCCCACTGCCAAGGTTCCCGGTAAGGCAGCAGGCATACACCAACATTCCCCTTTATTGTTACCCGCCGGAGCTACAACCAAAATATTGTTATCCTGACATTTTTTTAGGGCTTTCATTAGTAACTCTTCCCCTTCTCCGGTTTGAGTGGGGCGACAGGCAGCACAGTGAATAATATTTGCCCCTAATTCTATTGCCAGTTCAAAGGCACGGGATAGATTTAATACAGAGATAAATTCTTCAGTGTCACCTGTGGTATTGAGGGGAATATTAATCACGCGACAATTGGGAGCAAGACCGGGAGAAGGAGTATTTTCTTGACCAACAATGGTGCTAGTAATATGACAAGCGTGGCTATCTCCTTGAATCCGTTTTAGAATCGGTTCTGGTAAAGCTGCTTTCCATTGTTCTTGTTTCTCTTCACTCTTTAAATCACTATTGTCAATTTCTTGGTAAGTGGCATAATCTTCAACCGAAATCGGTTCAGCAGTATCGTGCCAATAGGGAAATACTTTAGAAATATTAGCGTTTTGGAAACAAGAAAGACTATGATCTGCATTCCCGTCAAGAATCACAATCGTAATCCGAGAATCTCCTAAAGTTTGATTTCGTAGGTCAATTAAACCCGGAATACGGTCATCTAAATCATGGGGATGTGTGGCAACGGGTTTTGTTTCTGAAGTGCTAACCAGGGGAGTTGAAGTCATGGCAGCAGGTTCGGTGGTTTGAGCAGAAAGTTGACTTGAGATGGGTTGAGTTTGCTGTTGTTCTACTTCCGCAACAGTAACAGTTTCTGAATTTGTCGAGATGGGTTGAGTTTGTTGTAGTTTTGCTTCGGCAACAGTAACAGTTTCTGAATTTGCAGATATCGGTTGAGTTTGCTGTAGTTCTGTCTCCGCAACAGTAACAGTTTCTGAATTTGCAGCTTCCACACTCTCATGAGACGGTAAAGACCCTAAGATAAACTCACCCACAGAAGATTCTTCGATATAATTAAGTCCAGTCGCACTTGCAAAGCGATCGCTATCTCCCACCCCTAAACTACAGGGCGCAAGGTTCATATTTGTCGCTACCAAATACAAGTTTTGATACAGCACACCAACGTGTTTGAGAACCAAAGCATAAGCCAGGGAGCGATACTTGCGGAATAGCCGCCCAAACCGAGCGGTAATAATTAGCAACACTTGGGGCATTCCCTGTTCCCCACTGGACTGGTGAGCATCTTTCAGCAGCGCTTGAATATCGGCATCAGCCGCATCAATTTGAGCCAGTTGGTGGTTGAGAGGGTCGTAGTGATACAGTCCGGGATTTACCCCTGCACAACGACGCACTACCGGATAGATTTCCAATTCGTACATCGCACCACCACAAGGATAGGGACGGCGACTGAGTTCCCCCCAGTCAAAATCCTCACCGAATTGGGCTTTCATCATTTCGGTTTGTTCTGCATCCAAGGTATAGATTTCTTGGACACGGGCGCTGCGGTAGAGGAGTTCCCCCAATTGTTCAATGGTGATGGGGTGGTTTTCGTCATATTCCCGAATGGAGGAGCGTTTCTCAATGGCTGTGGTGAGGGTTTTATCCCGCTGACGAATAGTATCAATACTCAGTTGCGGCAGAGGGACAATTTGCCCACTCATGGCTGGTTTTACTACCGGAAAATCATCCCAGACATCCAAACTACTAGCAATATTCCCTGTGGGATAGTTGTGGCGACCTTGGCGACAACGGCTGTGAAATAGTAAGTTATGGAACTCCCACAACTTCAATCCTGGGGCTTCGGCTTCCAGGTCAAGAAAGCCCGTTGCCCAGAGGAGGTTTAAGAACTGATAAGCGGTTTCTGGCCCTATTTGGGGCGGTGGGGTTACCTGTCGTAAGGATTGGGGTTGGGCGAGTTGGGCTAAAATAGCGCTGGCTCGCCAGTCTAGGAGTTTAACGCGAAACTTAGATAGGGGTGACTCTAATACCATGCCCTCCTCATGGCTACGTTGGTAGGCAAAGCGCGATAGGCTGACGTTGGCTTGTGTCCAGTGAGGGGGATTGAGATGAACTCCGGCAGACTCCACCATCGGCACGGCGATCGCCAACGGTAATACAGCATATTGTAACCAGCCGCGATCGCCAATCTGTTGCAAAGTCCGAGAGAAAGCAACACTTGCATCTATCCCCTCTTTTTCCGTAATGGTTTGCAGTAAAGCATCCGTTGTATTGCCTTGTTGCAGACATTCGAGGGCGTTATCTATGCCAGGGAAAGTGGCAAAAGTGAGGATATTGTTAGCCGGTAAATCGTTTTTCTCCGTTGGTTTAAGGGTGTAATTATCATCATTAGAAATAACTTGAATATTGGGTTTAAGAGATAAAGTAAAAGGATAATATTTCATTTTTTGGATTACAACTGAGTTAGTAAACAATAAATGGTCGGTTTTATGGCGCAAACTTTGGTTAATATTGGCAACTTGATTACCTCTAATCCCCAGATTCAAGGCGGGCGACCTATTTTGGCGGGGACAGGAACAACGGTGCAGCGAATTGTGGCACTTTACCAGCAAGGATATAGCGTGGCGGATATCGTGGCGGATAAAGATTATTTGAGTTTGGCTCAGGTTCATGCTGCTTTAGCCTATTACTATATAAATCGACAGGCAATAGATGCTGATTTGGCGGATGAGGCGGCTGAATATGATCGTTTGGCTTTATTGCAGGCTGAAGTAAATCCAGAGTCATGAGGGATATTTGTTTATATTTAGACGAAGATGCCACCAGTAATCGATTGCTGGAATCACTTCGTAATAATGGCGTAGATGTAATCTCAACCCTGGAAGCAGAGATGTTATCACAACCCGATGAAAAACAGTTAGAATGGGCGTTGGTCAATCGACGAGTCATTTACAGTTTTAATGTGAGAGATTTTTATCGATTACATACGGAATGGTTAGTTCAAGAGAAGTTTCATGCAGGAATTGTTTTAGGTAAACAAAACTACTCTATTGGCGATCAGATGAAAGGTCTGTTAAAGCTAATTTCGATGAAATCTACTGAAGATTTAGAAAATCAGGTAGAGTTTTTAAGTAAATGGATTGATCGTTAGTGTAATTATTATTTCGTAGAGTGTGTTAGTATAACGCACCGCTGCCAAAGGAGATGAGAAAATATGAGTTAGTTTTAGTTTGTGAAATATAACAGCATAAAGCATTCTGATTAAATTAATAGAACTTAAATGATGGGTTACGACGGATTATAAAAGCTGGGTCAAAGTCGGAATTGTTGCCGTCTAACCCATCCTACGAACTTTATATGTTTGTGTTTGGGCGATCGCATTTAAGAACCAAAATTCTTACTTTTGACTTTTGACTTCTAACTTTTGACTTGATCCTACGGGTTCTAATGGTTCCTCATAATGAATAACTTTTCCCCGCAGCGGTCGCTCGCTTGAAATCTGTTGCATAGAATTTAAACGCATATCATTTTTAACCGTTTGTAGTATGGCTTCGATGATTTGAATGCGTTCTTCTATCGATGTTCCTTGGAGTTTTTTAAGTATTTCTAATTCAACCATAATAATTAATAGTCAAAGATGGAGAACTGTTGGAGTGGGTCAGGATTTCGGAGGGGGTTGTCTAGATTCCCGCCTGCGCGGTTGGGACGGTTGAGGGATAATTAAAATGGCATTGGTGTTGAATTCATCTGTTCTTCCGCTGTGGGAACATCCCGCCAACCCAACTTCACGGGAACTTCATACAACCGTCCTGGCCCAAACCGTGACCAGAAATGCCGCATCCCCGGCATAATCACTTTGACGACATTTAAGCCAATATCGGGGCGTGTTTGATCTAAGACTAAGGTTTCTAAACCGACTCCTTGGGCAATTTCCACACAAGTCATCACGTCTTGGTGAATATCACTACTCCAACGTGGGGGATAATCACTGGCTACTTTCAGGGGTACAGTTGTATTGGGTGCAAGATAGGGTTGATTGTCTAATGTTGCGTTCATCAGCCAGTCTTTAGAGTCCCCCTGAAGCTTGTCATCGGGGATTTTGTCCAGTTCTAAACCGATTTGATTAACTTCCGTAATCGCTCGTAAAATAGCAATAGTTGGATCTAGATGCGCCCCGTATCCCGCAATGATCCGTTGAGACCCCTCACCCAAGCGCTGTGATACTCCAGCAAAGGCAGGAATGCCTAAATCAGCGGTTAAATCTAATACCCAGAGTTCTCGGTTATTTTTTTTGTAAAATTGTTGTAATTCCAGGAAATAGGGTTCATCGAAGCTGGATAAATCCACTGCTGGACGTTGGAGCTGATTATACCACCACAACGCCACACTATCGCGTTCGACTAATTCCATAAATCCCTGTAGGATGGCTTCTTCTAAAGTATTGCCAGCGGCGTTACCGTTGGAGTCAGCTTTACAAAAACGGTGATCTTTCGGTAGGGGATAATCGTAATAACAGAAGGTGGTAGGTAGGTATTTATGGGTTTGTTCTGTCAGTGACCAAACGGGAGTCCAGTCAATGGCTTGGCTATCATCAAACCGTTCAGGAATCCAATCATGGGCTACTGTTGCTTGTTGGTTGAGGGTTTCGCGGTTCGTATATTGGCGATCGCTAAACAACAAACACCGTTCCGGGTGAATCGCCTTCTCGTCCAATTCTGCCAGGGTTGACTGGATTTTGGCTTCATCCCCTTGATAGATCCCAGAATAGCGTTCTACGGCCTCACAGAAGCCGCTGGCGCGGGATTGACTATCACTTTTGCCTTTACCGGAACTCTTATGACGCAAGGCGTGGCGCAGTCCCCGTAGAGAAGTGGCGCTGCCAAAACTATGTCCAGCGCGATAGGTATGCACCAAGGGATTCGCGGGGTCTGAAATTCTGACTAATTCGGTGACAACTCCGGTAATAGAACTAATCAAATGTTCGTGTTTTTGGATGGTTTGTTCTGGAGTAAACGCGCGATGACCGCCATCACGGGTAAAATGCTTAACTCGGGGTTCTAATACAACAGGCTGAAAACCGCGTTCATGGAGTAATTTGCGATCGCCACAACTGGGACATTGAGGACGATGGGGTAAAACATGGGTTTTCTGTTCTAAAGTTAGTTGGTTAAAGGTAAGCAGTTTACCTTCTAACGTTGGAAAAGCTGTTGAGTTTGAAGTTTCAGCTTTTTGCTTTACCATCCATTTAGCAATTTCAGTTGCCGTTAATTGCAATGCTGTTTGCAGCGTTGAAGGTAAAGTGGCTTGTGATACGGGTAAACATCCCGTCACATCTCCTCGACTTTTAGCGGTTACATCAGGTTGCGTCTGTTTCTGTTTTTGCCGCAAGACAGAAGTTTCAATTTCTCGGTTACCTCGTAGTCGTTGCGCCAGACAGTCCCAACAACCTGTTTGTCCAGGACTAAAAATAGGCCCCAACCACAGAACACTTCCCACAGGTTTGACCAGCAACCAAGGTTGATTCGTTTCTAATGCCGTTTGATTAATTTCGGCTAATTGTGGCTGTAAATAATCATCCGTTAATACCACATTCAGGCCGATATTCTTAGAGGAATGACCGTTTTCTGCTGCTATATGAACCTGAATTCCAATATTTCTTAAAGCAGTAGCCGCATCAGCAGTAATTCCTTCTGTAATACCTGTGCCTACTGATATTAACTTGACCGATTGTTGTAACGCTTCAACCGCCAATGTGGGAGAAATATTTAAACCACTCCAAAATGCAGCAATATCTGGAGAAAGTTCAGGAGCCGCTTCAGTAATATAACCTTTTTCATTTAAACGATTGAGGACAAAATTAATATGATCCGGTTCGACTTCACCGTCGAGTTTTTGATAGATTTCTTCCAAGGAATTCTGACCATTTAATAGCGGTAAAATCTGACAATAAAGCTTACCCGTAAGAGCGTGAGTCGATTGTTCACTCAGGAGGTAAACCTGTTTTGGTTCAATAATTTCTACTCGATAACGGGGTTGGATTTGAAGATTTTTAATCATTTTTAATAGCTCCTATTTTTTGAAATTAAAATTTATCCTGTAAACTAATGTCTTACTTTTGACTTTTGATGAAAGCGTTGTTCACTCAGAAAATTCCGTTTAATTTCAGAAATTGATGTCATAATTTCATGCTTTATATAAAATCAAATATTTTAGATAAAAATGCCAAGAAAACCGAGAACTTTCAAACCGGGATATGCCTATCATGTCACCACACGATGCAACAATCGAGAATTCAAATTGCAACGACAGGAATGTCGAGAAGTATTTCTTTATGCCATTAAAAAAGCATTGGAAAAATACAACTTCAAACTCTATGCCCTCTGTATTATGTCGAATCATATTCATTATCTAATTGAACCGGATCTAGCTGATAAATTGCCGAAAATCATGCATTTTCTCAATTGGTACACCGCTATGTATTTTAATCGAATGCTGAACCGCACAGGACACTTTTGGGAAAAGCGATACTTTGCTGAGGGTTTTCCAGCTTCTGATAAAGAACGGGCGCTTAACACCTTACGTTACATTCATGGCAACCCCAAAGCAGCTAAAATGCGGTCAACCTTTTTCTATGAATTTAGTAACTATGGTAGCTACGAGAAACTCACTGATGACGGTTTGACTCAATGGCATCCCGCATTTTTGCAACTGGGTCATAGCTTAGACGAATGCGCCCGCAAATATCGCGGATTTTGTAATCGATACAAACCGAAGAGTAAACCAGCCAGGAAATGCCACTGGGGAAACAAACTCCTAGCCGGCATACAAATTAATCCTCGTACCTCGAAGGGCACCGAAAGGAAAGGAAAAAGACCCAAAGGGCAAAACCCATCGTGACCTACACTTCGAGGGTGCCTGGTATCGGAAAGCCCTGAGGTATATGAGATCGCTCATAAGTTCATCGAGGCAAATCAGGCTCCCTGGCAAGTGAAACATGATGTTTGAGGATTTTTTGGATCGGTGGTAGAATCAAAAGCCTACTCCGCGTCGTCACCATCAAAAGAACACCTAAAACACGAACCCTCACACGGCTCCTCACAGAAGAAGCGGGCCTCCAGGGCAGGGGCAAACGATTCGTCTTGCAGAATTTCTTCAGACAACTCCGCTAACTCAGCAGGCAATTGACCGGAAGTTACCCGGTTGATAGGTTGATTCTGTTCGGGGGTGATGTTTTTCTTGTCCATCTCTATTTGACTCTCCTGTTTGGTTTACAGTTGACTCGTCAGAGTGAGTCAGTCTCCTTACACCGCAGGGGTGAAGCTTGTTGTGACAACTCAGTTGTGGAGGTTGGGAGTTGCGGTAAAACTTTAAATGTTTGTGTTTGGGCGATCTGGGGGGCTTAGTCTAAGCTGTATCGTTTCTGTCTACCCCCTGGTAGAGACGTTACATGTAACGCCCCTACGGGATATCGTTATGTCCAAATCCGACCCCGACGGAAGGGTTTTTTATCCTTTTCCCCTTTTTCCGCTTGCATTTTGGCAACAGCTTTCAGCCAATAACCATAGTCCTCTAACCCCGTTGCGCCAGAGGTGGATGGCCCCGCTGAGGGGACATGGGCTTTAACGGTTTCTTCCGTTACTGAACTTTTGGTTTTCTTTGATTCAGATTGAGTCTTCGTTTCCTCAGTTGCCGAACTCTTGCTTTCTTTTGATCCTGATTTAGAAGCCATTTGTTTTTCTCCTATTTAGTTATTTAATAAAATCGACTGCCCATCATGCCGCCGTAGCCATACCCGCCTGAAGTCATCACTTGGTTATAGCTACGGTTAGCAAATACAGCCGGATCGTTATAGTTTGCCCCATGTAACAAGTCCATCCGAATGGCAACCAGATCTTGCACCCGGCCATGTTCGACATCAACAGCGGTGGAAGGTTCAACGAAATGGGGACGTTTAACGGGGGGAGAGAGTATAGGAAGGTTCATAATTGAGTGTTTGTTTTGATTTAGTAGTTTTTGTCGGGTGTGTTAGCATCAACACCCAGTCATGAATTTTTAGATGATGAGTTACGACGGATTATTAAATCTAGGTCATAGTCGGAATTGTCGCCGTCTAACAATTCCTACGAACTGTTAACTTTTGAATGCAGGACTTGTTCTACTCAGCCTCGTCACCGTCAAAAGAACACCATTCGTATGCTCCTCCTCTACACGGACCTGAAGCCAAGGCTTCTAGGGTAGGGGCAAAAGACTCGTCTTGCAGAATTTCTTCTGACAACTCAGCTAACTCAGCAGGAAGTTGACCAGAGGCGATCCGATTGATAGGCTGATATGGAGCGGGAGTGATGTTTTTCTTATCCATCTCTAATTTGTCTCCTGTTTGCTTTTAATTTGGTTTACTGGTTCAAGCCAAGAGTCTATCTTTTAACTTTTGGCTTGATATTTTTAATTGGCTTTACTCCGCGTCGTCACCATCAAAAGAACACCAACACCCTGCTGGCCCACCATCTGCATCATGGGCTTCCAGGGCAGGGGCGAATGACTCGTCTTGCAGAATTTCTTCTGACAATTCAGCTAATACATCCGGTAATTGACCATTCGTTATCCGGTTGATAGGTTGATTTTGTTCGGGGGTGATGTTTTTCTTTTCCATCAGATTTTACTCTGCTGTTTACTTTGTGTTTACTGGACTGATTCAAGCCAAAAGTATATATTTCTAACTTCTGGCTTGATATTTTTAATTTGCTTTACTCCGCGTCGTCACCATCAAAAGAACAAAACGCACCCGCCCAGCTGCCGGCGGGCTCAAGGGCAGGAGCAAAAGCTTCATCTTGCAGAATTTCTTCTGACAACTCAGCTAACTCGCTACAGCATTGACCGTTTGTAATTCGGTTGATGGGCTGGCTTTGTTCTGGGGTGATGTTTTTCTTGTCCATGAGATTTCTTTCTCCTGTTTACTTTATGTTTGCTGGACTGGTTCAAGCCAAAAGTACATATTTTTGACCTTTGGCTTGATATTTTTAATTTGCTTT
>JBARZE010000010.1:0-94168 GCA_049649525.1 Microcoleaceae cyanobacterium | reverse complement strand
GGTAGAGCAATAAAAATTGAGAGGCATATTTATAAAATTGGGCGATAATAGAAAATCGCTTTGTGGAAACATCTAAGCCATCATTATCGTCTACTCATTGCCGAGAAATTGTGGTGCATATTTTCGGAGAATAACTGTTTATCTAAAAGTCAGCGCCCAGTAGACGCTGATAATAGCTGAGTTTTATATGATAGATATTGAGTCAGGGATAGTTAGAATGAGGTGTCCGGCTCAGGTTGAGTAAAGGATGACTCAGGTAAGAAAAATACTTCGGTTCCTGCCGTCTCGTTTTGCAATTCTGGAGGAATAACACTTCCTTCGGCGAAGAAGTAAGCCTCTTGTATAATTGGAACTTCTTCTACTAATAAACTATCGGTTTCTTCTACCGGGAGTGGTCGTAGACTTTCAGTGTAAGCAATACGCTCTTCCATTTCAGATAAAACGCCTTGCAAACCTTCTCGCACCAGTGGATCTGTTTCTGCTTCAATTTGCTCGGCCCAATCTGCCGCTGTTTCTCTGAATTGTGGCAGTAAAGGCTCTAAGTATTCCCATTGCGCCGCTGACACAGGTTGAGGATTAGTAAGTGAATCTGAAGCGGCAGAAGGTTCCGGCTTGGGAGAACTTAGATAATTGAAAAAGCCGAGAGGATCATTCATTTCAGGAGCCAAACCCACCAGAATTAAGCCTCCTCCAGATGAATTACTCAGAATTAAATCATCTCCATCTAGCTCAAAATGAACAGAAAAGGAAGCCTCACTACTACTGGCACTTGCAAAATTTGGAGTAAACGTTCCATTCGTAGAATCACCTTCATTTGGATTGAAGTCAACTGCAAAATCAAGACTAGTATCGGCAAAAAAGAAATCTGCTCCACTTCCTCCCTGGAGTGTATCCCTTTCAGCACCGCCGTTCATAAAATCATTACCATTATCTCCTGAGAGAAAATCACGACCATTACCTCCCTCTAGAGCATCATTATCTTGACCACCAAACAAATTATCAGCTCCATCTTTCCCGAAAAGTTGATCTCCTTGTTGATTACCGTAGATAAAATCATTCCCTGCGAAGCCATCTATAGCATCAAAGCCTTGACGGCCAAACATTACATCATTTCCACCAGTTCCTTGTAGAAAGTCATTTTGAGGGGTTCCATCAATAAAAGCCATATTTATTTTCCTTGATATTTATAAAATCTCTTTTTGTTTTCATCGTTAACAAGCTGTTTTACTTGTCTGTTCGTAGACTAACACTAAGTAGATAGATTGCAACAAAGCATAAGTAAATATCATCTCCCTCCCCCGAAAATTGATTACAAACTTATCAGGTTTTCAACAAAAAAATAATGATTTTATTTAGTATTAATTTTTTTCTATATTGACTTTTTTTATATTAATAAAATCTGTTACCTCTATCAGTTATGCGTTGAAACTGAATGACTATCAACTTTCCTTGTTCTGACTCAATCTAATTAAATTTGTAAAATTGTTGAGAGAATAAATAAGACAGATATCGTAATAAAAATTGAGAGGCTCAATTAATAATTATCTAAACAGAAATTATATGTCAGTTTATACTGCCTGAAGAAATATCATCTACAATAAACTCTAAAATTCGTCCTTGAGAGCTACCAAATCTTAACTGAGTTCCTGATTCTAATACGACTTCTTGATTCAATACTCGTTGCCATTCTTCTGAGACTAAAATCCAAGTTCCATAACGAGAACAATCTTGTAAAAAATATGTTTGGGTTTTATTTCCTTCTTCACTATCCCGACAAAAAATATTAGCGTGTTTACTCGAAACCCATTCTTCTGGGATCACAACATCATTATCACTTGAACGCCCTACCCGCACAGTTCCCACACCAATCGGCCATAAATAAGGAGAAGATTCAGACTCAGAACGTTCGACGAGGCGCAACCATGCTTTCGGGACCATCGGATGATGGGGGATAATGGTTGTACCGCGCAAGGGTTGAACTAATACCCCGTCAAATTGCGGATGCATATACAATACAGGTAACGTCCAAGCGGGTTGATTAAATTTATATAGCGTCAGTAATTGCTGCCTAGCTACTGCAACGGCTTGATCGATATACATCCGTTTGGTTAAAGCCTGAGTTAGCACTTGAATAAAGCTTAAAGCTTCTTGGTCTGTAATTGAATCTCGCATTCCCAATACTGCCGGAACTCCGTGATGAATCAGAACTTTTGCGAGGCTACTGCTGGGTATGGCTTGAAATGACCCCCAGGTGGTAGAATCCGTCTCCAGCGCGGGTTGAGCGCCCCAACAGGCATTAAACACGGCTAAAGTTACCCCACACCGTACCAACACTTGAGCCAGTTCTGTACCATTAATGGTTGTGCCGGAACGTAAGAATAAGACACCGCCATCGGGTGCGGGTTGACCATGTCCCCCATAAAACAGCACATTATAAGTATTGGTTTCAAGCTGAGCGATTAATTCCGCAACAGTGGGTTGAACTAAAGTCGTCACCTGACAACGTACCCCAACCTCACTCATATTCCCCATCGGATAACTATTGCATCTTTCTAAGACTTGTTTTAATTGGTCAGCTTGAGATTCAAGTTGGATTCGGGCTGAAGGGGTCGTTTCTGCTTCTGGGTCTGGGGCTTTTGTTGGGTCTATTCGGTCATCTCCGAGTACGAGTAAAATATTGAGCGTTTGGGCGGGTTCGGGTTGAATTAAAGGATTAACATCATAAGTCGTGCGGCTAAAAGGTAACAATTGACTTAGAGAAATTGCGGGTTGACCCGCTTGAGGTTGCATAATTTCCCACGGTAACGGAATTAAATCGGGTTCGCGGATATCAAGCCGGACTCGTAGGGGTTGATCTTGGCCAATAGCAATCCCTTGACTACGGTAAAAACTGGATTGAATGGGTTCTTCAAATAACCATTGCCACAAACTAATTCCCAGTTGCTGCATTAAACGGCTACTATAACTCAGGTCTCGGTTAGGGTCTGAAGTGGGATTAAATGCAACCGTTTTCGGGAAGGGTTGAGCGACGGCTAAACGTTCAGATAAACTATGAGGCGAGAACATCTCTAACCAGGCTTGACAGGCATGAGAGAGAGAATCAGGCCAAGGACAATCATGATGAACATAACTACTGGGCAAAGAAGAGTTCAAGACCCAGATGGCGAAGTAGTTACTATCCGCAATATTGAGGCGTTTGAGCGCAATACTCAGTCCAGGCGTGTCGGAACCCAACATTCTATTATCTTCTAGCTAAGTGGCAGTGAATTGAACTAGAGTTGGATTTCTCCATTTTTATCTAGTCGAGCGTAAAACCCTCACGTCCCGTGACGGGATATAAGGGAGGCGGGTAATTATCTGCTACAATTTTAGCATGAATCAAGATACACAATAAATGTTGTCTGTCGTTAAAGTTAGAATCTATCCAACTGAATCGCAAAAAGTCTCATTAGCAAAAGCTTTCGGGACTACAAGGTGGGTGTGGAATCATTTTCTAGCTTTGACCAATCAAACATACAAAGATACAGGCAAGGGTATTGCTAAATATGACATGATTAAGCAACTACCTAAGCTAAAAAAACAACCGAGTACTGAGTGGTTAAAGGAAACCTATTCACAATCACTTCAATCTGTATGTTTGAACTTGGCAAGTGCATTTATTAACTTCTTTGAGAAAAGATCTAAGTATCCTAGATTCAAATCTAAGTTGGGTAAGCAATCATTAATCTATCCTCAAAACGTCAAGCTGAAAACAGATAAAATCTATTTTCCTAAACTAGACTGGATTGATGCGGTAATTCACCGACCTATCAATGGTAAGGTTAAAACAGTTACAATCACAAAAAATTGCTGCCAACAGTATTTTGCTTCAATCTTATTTGAGGATAACAGAGAACTGCCAAAACCCAGTACAAAAGGAAAAGCTATTGGCATTGACCTAGGGCTAAACCATTTTGCAATTACCAGCGATAGCAGTAAGTTTGATAACCCTAAATGGCAAGACTTACATGAAAAGAATTTAACAATCAAGCAGCAACGACTAAGCCGAAGAAAAGTCGGTTCGCAAAACCGTAATAAGGCAAGATTAGCTGTTGCCAAAATTCAAACCAAAATCGCTCGATGTCGCTCCGATTTTTTACACAAGCTATCACGAAGGATAGTTAACGAAAATCAAGTTGTATGTGTAGAAAACCCGTCCGTTCACCTGAATTCAATTCAGGTGCTTGCGGACGGGCGCATTCCGCGCCTCAATGTCAAAGGTATGGTTAAGAATAGAAACCTAGCCAAAGCCATCAGCCAAGTTGGCTGGGGAATGTTCTGTACCATGCTTAAATACAAAGCCGAGCGAGACGGGAAAATCTACTTGGAAGTAGATAGATTTTTTCCTTCATCTAAGACTTGTAATCATTGTCTCAATCAAATTGATAGTTTGCCTTTGGATGTTAGACATTGGACTTGTTCTGGTTGCGGTACTAATCACGATAGAGACGTAAATGCCGCGAAAAATATTAGAGATGAAGGACTTCGACTATTGGAGTTAGGGACTAGCTCTACAGCCTATTGTCCAGATGTAAGACGAAGTGGTGGACGTAAAAAATCTACTGCAACGCTATTTGTTGGATAGGAAGCCCTCGCCGGAGGCGACGGGTAGTTCACATGAACTCTACCAGAGTATACGATTGCAAGAGTGCCTATTCCCTATTCCCTATTCCCTATTGCCTAGCGCTATATGTTATGATCCTTTGGCTGAAGAGCAACAGGCAATCTGAAACTACAGAATTTGCTCTGAATTCACCCCACTTTAGGGGAGAAATGTCAAAATTGAGATTGGCTGAAAAGTTGCTGAATTGCCGAGTTGTTTGACCCATGGGAAAAACGTTATTGTTGCGCTGGATATTACCCACTTTAGCGGGTTTGGTTTTGTTCACTTCTCCCGTAGAAGCGGCGAGATTACAATCCTGGCGGTTTGAAGCAGGTGAAAATAGACTATCTTTTACGACAGATGGTGGCGTTCAACCCACAGCGCAACTTCTATCTAATCCTACTCGGTTAGTGATTGATTTACCCGGTACAACTCTCGGCAGTGTAACGCGCCAGCAAGCTGTTGGGGGTGCTATTCGAGAAATTCGTACCGGTCAGCCTAACTCTCAGACGGCTCGGATTGTGGTAGAACTAACAGATGGCTATACCATTGACCCGCAGCAAGTCCAATTTCGGGGGATTTCCGATAGCGAGTGGACGGTACAAATTCCCCAACCCCAGTCTACAACTGCTGCTGTTAGAGCTAACCCAACTATTCCCACAACGCCATCCCTGCCGCCTCTGCCTTTTCTCTCTCCTCAACAAACCACTAGTCAACCCGTTAGTCAATCTATCCCGACTTCAACTCAAACGAATGTCAACTCTGTTGAAGTAACTGAAGAAGGTATTATTCTCCGCACTAGTGGTCGGATGCCAGAAATTGAATTCAAGCAAAGCCAAGACGGCACTTGGATGACAGTCGATATATTTGGTGCGATGTTAGCCTCTCAGTCTAGCACTGTTGGACGGCGAGCAAATCGACAAGGAGTCAGTATTACTCAGGTAACGCAACTCTCTACTTCTCCCCCTGTTGTGCGGGTAACGATGAGTACCCCCAATACTCAACAGAATTGGCAGGCGCGTTCATCAGCCGGAGGGGTGACGGTTTGGCCGCAAGGTGCTACACCACCCGCTATTCAGGCATCCGGGGAAGTCGCAACCATTCAGTCTATTGAGTTGCAAAATCAATCTTATTTTGTCATCAATGCCGATAAACCCCTGAATTATACCCACGGTTGGGATGCTGCAACGGGTGCTTATAGCGTTACCTTTTTTTCGGCTAAACTTTCGCCAACAGTACAACTACCCCAGCGACAAGTAGGTGGCCCTTTAATTTCCACTCAACTACGTCAGGATGACTCAGAAACTTTTACCTTATTAATTCAACCTGCAACACGGGTACAAGTCGGTCAACCCAACCAACCCAACGCAAATCAGATTATATTCCCAATGGGGATTAATTTAGCCGCTATTCCTCCAGCTCCTCAAAATACCCCCTCAACCTCGCAACAGTTACAGCCGTTATTACCTCCAGCTCCTCAAAATACCCCCTCAACCTCGCAACAGTTACAACCGTTATTACCCCCTCGTCCACAAGCCACACCTCAGTCCCCATCACTGCAACAACCTTCTACCCCTCAAGCGAATCCGCAACAGTTACAATCTTTATTACAACAGTTACAATCTTTACAACCGCCTAATTCTAATAACGCTACTCCGGCTGTCCCCTCTAATATCCCTCAACCGGGTAATTTAGGCATCAGAAGCGGTCGAGTTTTAGTTATCGTTGATCCCGGACATGGTGGCAGTGATGTCGGCGCTGTGGGAGTTGGGGGGTTAAGCGAAGTAGATGTAGTAGACCCAATTTCGCGAGAAGTGTCACAAATTTTAGAGCAAAACGGGGTACAGGTGGTATTAACTCGTCAAGATAACCGTACTGTTGAATTAGCACCTCGGACGCAACTGGCAAACCGTTTGAATGCCACTTTATTTGTCAGTATTCATGCAAATGCGGCTTATCGTGCGGGTGCTTCTGGAATAGAAACGTTTTATTATCAGAATGGTTATCGTTTGGCGCAATATATTCAGAATAGTATGTTGGCAAATTTTCAAATGCCAAACCGAGGGGTAAAACAAGCGCGGTTTTATGTGTTGAGAAATACTAGGATGCCTGCGGTGTTGGTTGAGACAGGTTTTTTAACCAATACTTATGATGCATCGATTTTAGCTAACCCAGCCCAACGCAGTCGGATGGCGCAGGCGATCGCTCAAGGTATTTTACAATATTTAAGGGATAATGGGTATTAAGTTATTTGGAAACACTGCAAAATACAAAGGGTGAATATTTATGTTGCTCTCTATTTTATCCTATTTTTCCCCTCAAGTCTTTTAAGTTTTATGAGCCAGACTACGGTTAAATTGAGCTAAATCATAATTGGGTTGAATTGCTATTGCTTTATCATAAGAATAAATGGCTTTTTCATATTGTCGTAAATGATGAAGTGCAACGCCTTTATTATTCAAAGCTATATAATAATCTGGTTGAATTGCTAATACTTGATTATAAGAATTAATCGCTTCTTCGTATCTTTCTAATTCATTAAGTGTATTACCTGGATTATACTAAACTTTATATCTACCAGGTTTAAGTTTTATAGCTTGATTATAGGAATTAATGGCTTCTTCTTGTTGTTTTAATTGACGTAGTGCATTGCCTCGGTTATAAGCTGTCACGCTTTTAAATTGCTGATTGATGCAAGGTAACGGGTAACGGGTAAATTTGAGAAATAGCGTCGGCCTAAGAGGCATTCGCGGAGCATTGCGTGATTCTTTCGGTCTCGCTCGACGCGGGGTGTCGGGTAACGGGTTAGACCGCGTTACTATAATCACAAATTTCCGAGTGGTTTGCTTATCATCATAAATCCTACCCATTACTATGCAACCTGTTACTTTATACCCCGATTGGCGGTGATGGCAGCGATCGCATGACTGATATGCAGTTTAAATGTATCTTAGCTTATAACAAAAAACTAAATTGATCGGTATAAAAATTAAAAAAATCTGATACTTGTTTTACAGAAAAAAGCAAATCACTCTATCAATTTTTACTCAAGAATAGCGATTATTTATAATACAAATTGGCTTTGATAACTATATTTTTCATATTAAATTAATACTTTCATGAGTAGTTGTTTAAATGATTTTCCTTATAAAATTGATTTGATATAATCTGATATGGCTGCAAAAAAATATTTATCTGATTAGGGTAGGTTTTTCCTGGAGGATAAGAAGAACAAATTGTTGCGACTGAAAATCGTTTAGATACAACTTTGCCGTCGTCTTACAAATTTTTTTTGAAAGTGACAAATGGTTGGCGTTACTATCTCGGTATTTTAGAACTGCAACCTATATAAAAAAATAACAGGCTCTCTGTTTAAAATCTGGATTAGATTAAAAATTCGCTTGAGTATTACCCTGAATCTCTCTCAAATTAAGAATATTTTAATGATGAATATAATAAGTTGTATTAGACTCAACCTATGGGGACTAAATATTTGTAAACTACTTTACAAGTTAGCAATAATGAAGATAGTGAAATAGTCTTATTTAACCCGAAAATTATTTATAATGATGAATGGGATAATGGCTTTTTAACTGCAATGCTCCTGGAATAATAGGAAATGCTTCAAAAAATTGGAATGGCTGGTTCTTAGACATAATGGAAATCAGTTATAAATTTTTAAGTGATAGCGATCGCCTCTCAATGCGCGAGAATCGCAACTAACCAATCGGTATATCTCCGACACATATTCCGTCCCACGTCAAAAAACCAAACTATCCTGATAAAAAAGATCCCAAAGCCAAAAATCTGCCTTTCTCAAACAGAGTTGAATCATCGCTGCAAGCCAGGTTAATCTGCTAAACTATAAAATCTACCGGGTTATATAGAGCTGTAATGGGAAATACGTTTGGGCATTTATTTCGGATTACAACATTTGGAGAATCTCACGGCGGCGGGGTAGGTGTTGTGATTGATGGTTGTCCACCTCAACTTGAAATTGATGTGTCTGAAATTCAAGCCGAATTGGATAGACGACGACCCGGACAAAGTAAGATTACTACCCCTCGCAAAGAAACGGATACCTGCGAGATATTGAGTGGTGTGTTTCAGGGAAAAACCCTCGGAACCCCGATACAAATCTTAGTGCGTAACAAAGATACACGCCCGCAAGATTATCAGGAAATGGCATCGACTTATCGCCCATCCCATGCCGATGCCACTTACGATGCAAAATATGGGATTCGCAATTGGCAAGGGGGAGGACGCTCTTCGGCTCGAGAAACCATTGGTCGGGTCGCAGCAGGAGCTATTGCTAAAAAAATTCTCCATACTGTTGCTAATATTGAAATTGTTGGTTACGTTAAACGGATTCAAGCCTTAGAGGGAATTGTCGATCCCAAGACAGTGACTTTAGCTGAAGTCGAAAGCAATATTGTCCGCTGTCCAGATGCAGAATGCGCCGAACGGATGATTGAATTGATAGAACAAGTACGAGATGTGGGAGATTCTATCGGGGGAGTGGTTGAATGTGTGGCTCGTAATCTACCGAAAGGACTCGGTAGCCCTGTATTTGATAAACTAGAAGCAGATTTAGCAAAAGCTGTTATGTCTTTACCCGCCAGTAAAGGATTTGAAATCGGTTCTGGTTTTGCCGGGACTATGCTGAACGGCTCCCAGCACAATGATGAGTTTTATACTGATGATATTGGTGTTATCCGGACGGTGACGAACCGTTCTGGCGGTGTACAGGGTGGCATTTCTAATGGTGAAAATATTATCTTACGAGCAGCGTTTAAACCAACTGCTACAATTCGGAAAGAGCAGCGTACAGTGACTCAACAGGGTGAATCAGCACGGCTGGCAGCAAAAGGTAGACATGACCCTTGCGTTCTTCCTAGAGCTGTTCCGATGGTAGAAGCAATGGTTGCTCTTGTATTATGTGACCACTTATTACGTCACCACGCTCAGTGTGGAACCTTGGAACCTAGAAATTAATATGCACACTAGCCTATCATCGGTTGGGGGTGTTCCCCAAACCCAATCTAACCCCAAATTTTCAACTCACGACCCCGAGGAATTTGTCGTTCAGTTTTGGGGGGTGCGAGGGAGTATCCCCACCCCAGGAGAGGAAACGATTCGCTACGGTGGCAATACCTCTTGTTTGGAAATCCGAGTCGCCGGAAAACGCTTGATTTTTGACGGGGGTACTGGTTTGCGGATGTTGGGAGAATCTCTCCTACAGGAAATGCCTGTTTCCGGATATATTTTCTTCACCCATTATCATTGGGATCATATCCAAGGTTTTCCTCTATTTACCCCAGCATTTACCTCCGGCAATCATTTTGAAATTTACGGCACTATTCCACCTGACGGTAATTCAATGAAACAACACTTCATTGAACGAGTTTTGCATCCTAACTCTCCTGTTCCCATGAAAGGTATTAAAGCGGACTTACAGTTCCATGAACTCAAAGCAGGGGATAAAGTGATGTTAGATGATATTACCATTGAAACAGGCTCACTGAATCATCCTAATACTGCAATTGGATATCGAGTGACTTGGGACGGACGCAGTGTGGTTTATTGTTCGGATACGGAACATTTTCCAGATGGGTTAGATGAGAATGTATTGAACCTGGCTCGTGACGCGGATGTTTTGATTTATGATGCAATGTACACTGATGAGGAATATCATAATCCAAAATCTCCTAAGATAGGTTGGGGACATTCCACCTGGCAAGAAGCGATTAAAATGGCAGAAGCCGCCGGAGTGAAACGGGTTGTCATTTTCCATCATGATCCCACTCATAGCGATGATTTACTCGATGGAATTGCCCAAGAAGTTCAAGCCCAGTTTCCCAAAGCAATTATGGCACGAGAAGGTTTGATTTTACCTGTGGGTTTATAGGTTAAGTCAGTAGAGACGTAGCATGCTACGTCTGTATACTCTAGCTATTATCACAACTCCTAACTCATAATTCATAATTCATTCTGAATTTTGGCGATCGCACCCACCATAATTTGATGTTCTTGTATTTGTATCCGGGCATGAAGGGTGTCCGGGGTATCTTCTGGGAAAATAGGCACGGCTGCTTGCATGATAATCGGGCCGCTATCGACCGCAACTTCTACAAAGTGAACCGTACAGCCTGTGATTTTAACCCCTGCATTTAAGGCTTGTTCGATGGCATGAATTCCAGGAAAACTCGGGAGTAAACTAGGATGAAGATTAATCATTTTTTGAGAGAAAGCATCAATTAAGATAGGGGTAACAATTCTCATCCAGCCTGCCATGACTACCAGTTGAATATCATTTTGTTTTAAAGTTTTAACAATTTCTCGATCTAATTCTTCCCGGTTGTTGTAGTGACGATGATTGAGTAAAACAGTCGGAATATTATATTTTTGCGCTCGTTCGACTACTTTTGCATTTTTGTTATTATAAATTAGAACTTCTACTTTAGCATTCAGTTGTTGCTGTTGAATAGCTGCCGCAATTGCTTCAAAGTTACTGCCACTGCCTGAAGCCAAAACGCCTAATTTTAAAGGTTTTCCCGGTACAAATAAAGAATTGGGTAATTCAGGTGAAATTAAACAAGTAGAAGCGTTCATGAACGATTAAGCCTGAGTCTAAAAATAGGTTTTTATTATTTTACTGTTAATTCTTCTAAAAATTAGAAGAGATAAGGAACCACACCAGACACAGAGTACACAGAGAGATTTTTGATCTGATAATATTGAGAGCATTAAACATTCTAGTCCGGCAGTTTAACGGTAAAATAGATTAGCCTCAAACCTATGACTGTTGCCACTATGACTTTGTTTCCTCAGTCCCGTCAGTCTCTGCTAGATACCCCGGCGATCGCCGCCTGGATTTTTTTAACTCCGGCTTTAATTCTGATGGGTTTATTTATTATATGGCCTATTGCGTATTTAGCCTACCTTAGTTTGACCAGCGGCAGTTTTACCTTATCTGGGGTTCGTTTTATTGGACTGACTAATTATTGGCGTTTAATCATTAGTCCTGATTTTTGGCAAGTTTTATTTAATACGATTTATTTTACCTTAGCCACGGTTATTCCCAGTTTAATTATACCACTCGGACTCGCTGTATTATTAAATCAAACGGTAATGTGGCGCGGAATATTACGAACGGCTTATTTTATCCCTTCTATTACTTCTTTGGTTGCAGTGGGTTTAGGGTGGCGTTGGTTGTTTCAAACAGAGGGGCCCGTTAATCTGTTTTTAAGCCAGTTAGGTATTAATCCCATTCCGTGGTTAAGCAGTACAATTTGGGCGATGCCTGTATTAATTTTACTCAGTATTTGGAAACAGTTAGGGTTTAATTTAGTTGTTTTCTTAGCGGGTTTACAGGCTATCCCAATTAATCGTTATGAAGCGGCAGAATTAGATGGTGCAAATCGCTTACAACAATTTTGGTATATAACTTTACCCGGACTCCGACCGACGTTAATATTTGCCACTGTTACAACTGTTATTTTTACCCTACGAAGTTTTGAACAAGTTTATATTATTACCGGAGGCGGGCCGCTTAATTCTACAAATGTGTTAGTTTATTATATCTATGAACAAGCGTTTGCTCAGTTTGACTTTGGTTATGCAGCAGCGGCAGCCACTTTATTATTAATCATTGCTTTGATTTTAGTTTATTTACAGCTTAAATTATTCAATGAAGAAAACTGAATAAAATTATGAATTATGAATGATGAGTTATAAAGGATAGCTTAATCCCTTTATATAATTCTGAATTATTTCGTCACTTTTTGTAGTCAGTTACAAAGAGAAAAAGGAAAGATAATAGATGTTTTCTTATAAACTATTTATGATTACTATAGTATTAAAATAGATTAAAATTTAATCTAGATATCAAGTGATTTCAAAAGAATGATGATGGCTCAATAATAAATTATAATTTTTAGTTTATTGATGAGAAGAATAGCAGTGAAAATGAATGATGAACTTTCCATGATAAATAGAGAAGAAAATGAATTATGATGGCTCAATAATAAATTATAATTTTTAGTTTATTGATGAGAAGAATAGTAGTGAAAATGAATGATTAGCTTTCCATGATAAATATAGAATAAAAAGAATGATGATGGCTCAATAATAAATTATAATTTTTAGTTTATTGATGAGAAGAATAGTAGTGAAAAAGAATGATGAACTTTCCATGATAAATATAGAAGAAAATGAATGATGAACTTTTAATGATAAATATAGAATAAAATGAATGATTAGCTTTCCATGATAAATATAGAATAAAAAGAATGATGATGGCTCAATAATAAATTATAATTTTTAGTTTATTGATGAGAAGAATAGTAGTGAAAATGAATGATTAGCTTTCCATGATAAATAGAGAAGAAAAAGAATGATGAACTTTCCATGATAAATAGAGAAGAAAAAGAATGATGATGGCTCAATGATAAATTATAATTTGTAGTTTATTGATGAGAAGAATAGTAGTGAAAATGAATGATTAGCTTTCCATGATAAATATAGAAGAAAATGAATGATTAGCTTTCCATGATAAATATAGAAGAAAATGAATGATTAGCTTTCCATGATAAATTATAATTTTTAGTTTATTGATGAGAAGAATAGTAGTGAAAAAGAATGATGAACTTTCCATGATAAATAGAGAAGATATGGTATTAGGGATAACACAATAATTTAGTATTATTCTTAATTCAAATAACACGATTTGATTTAAACTAATAAAATCGTTAAGGAAAAAGTGACTGTGATACGTCAGATCTCGGGTGAAAATCGAAGTAAACGTTATAAATATTTCTACTTATTACTGTTTTTGATTGGTTTTGGCAGTGGCGGCTGTCAGTCTAACGCGATCAAAGTTGCTGATCTTGAACAAAGTTCTGACGCTATGGTGGTTTCGGCCGATCCGTTGGCAACTGCCGCTGGAGTCGAAATCTTGAAAAAAGGAGGAAATGCTATTGATGCAGCGGTAGCGACAACCTTAGCAATTTCAGTGGTAGAACCGTTTTCGGCAGGCATTGGGGGGGGTGGTTTTTTACTGGTTGGATTTCCCCCGAATGATACAACTTCAGCTTATAACATTCAGGCGCTGGATTTCCGAGAACGTGCCCCCAAAGCCGCTACACGGGATATGTATCTTGACCCGTCGGGTAATGTCAAGCCACGGGCAAGTTTGGATGGACATCTCGCAGCAGGGGTTCCGGGAACTATTGCGGGGTTGTATACGGTTCACCGCTATTATGGTCAATTGCCTTGGGAACAAGTGGTAGAACCCTCAATACGCCTCGCTGAAAATGGATTTCAAGTGGGGGATTATTTTATTAAGTCTGTCGAACGTCGTCAAGATGTGATGGTGAATAATCCGGCGGCTCGTGCTATCTTTACGAAAGATGGGGCAATGTATCAACCGGGCGAAGTTCTCAAACAGCAAGATTTAGCAGAGACGTTAAAGAAAATTGCTGTAGATCCGCAACAGTTTTATACCGGAGAGATTGCAAATGCTATCGCCGCAGATATGAAAGCCAATGGCGGACTGATTACCACAGAAGACTTAGCGGATTATACTCCGATCTGGCGTGAACCAGTATGTGGGGAATTTCAACAAGCAAGAGTTTGTTCAATGCCGCCGCCTTCTTCTGGGGGAGTTCATTTATTACAAATTCTCAGTTTAATTGAAGAGACAGATTTAAAAAATTGGGGGCGTTATTCCCCAGAAACATTGCATCTATTAACCGAAGCGATGCGAATTGCTTATGCGGATCGGGCAGAATATTTAGGCGATCCAGATTTTGTGGAAGTTCCAGTCCGGGCATTAACGAGTCCTAATTATATTAACGCTCAACGGCAACAAATAGATCTCCAAATTGCTAGACCTTCAGACAGTGTTAAACCACTAGATGAGACAACCTTAAACCGTTATCTTTGGGAGTCTCCTGAAACAAGTCATTTAACTGTTGTTGATGGCGATCGCAATGTTGTCAGTTTAACCTTTACTGTTAATGGTGGGTTTGGGGCAGGAGTTGTGGCAGAAGGAACCGGAATATTGTTAAATAATGAAATGGATGACTTTTCTGTTGCCCCCGGAGTTCCTAACCTGTTTGGGTTAGTGGGTGGAGAAGCCAATGCGATCGCGCCGTTTAAAACGCCATTATCCAGTATGACTCCCACAATTGTGACGCAAGACGGCAATTTCATCATGGCAGCGGGTGCACCGGGAGGCAGTACAATTATTACGACCGTGTTGCAATTGGTGTTAAATGTTTTAGAATTCGATATGAATGCCGCTGAAGCCGTTTCTGCCCCCCGTATTCACCATCAATGGTTACCGGATACGCTTTTAATTGAACAAGGCGGCTTTGAAGACCAAACTTTGAAGGCATTGAAACAACGAGGACATCAACTTAAGCAACGAAACGGTTGGGGAAATCCTAATCTCATTCGTGTCACCTCAGATGGCAAACTGGAAGGGGCAGCCGATCCCCGTCGAGATGGGGCAGCCCAGGGATTTTAAGATTTTATAGAAATTGTAATGCAGGATAAACCATTAATTGTTGGCGTTTCAGGCGCGTCTGGGCTAATTTATGCCGTCAGAGCGTTAAAATATTTATTGCAGGCCGATTATACGATTGAGTTAGTCGCTTCAAAGGCTGCTTATATCGTCTGGAAAAGTGAATCAGATATCCGAATGCCGGGAGATCCGATCGATCAAGAAATGTTCTGGCGGCAACAAACCGGGGTAGAAAAAGGCGGAAAACTTCGTTGTCATCCGTGGCAAGATGTGGGGGCAAATATTGCTAGCGGTTCATTTAGAACGAAAGGTATGATTGTGATTCCTTGTAGTATGAGTACAGTTGCAAAGTTAGCCGGAGGGTTAAGTTCAGATTTGTTAGAACGTTCAGCAGATGTTCAACTCAAAGAAGGACGACCTTTGGTATTAGTTCCCCGTGAAACTCCTTTTAGTGTGATTCATTTACGGAATTTAACTACTTTAGCAGAAGTTGGGGTTCGTATTGTTCCTGCTATTCCCGCCTGGTATCATCATCCTCAAACGATAGATGATTTAGTGGATTTTGTGGTTGCCCGTACCCTAGACCAACTTGAGATTGATTGTGTTCCTTTGAAACGTTGGAAAGAAGAGGAGTAAGAAGTAACACTTCGACTGCGCTCAGTGCAAGGGAGACGGGGAGACGGGGAGACGGGGAGGCTGGGGAGACTGAGTGCCCATTACCTGTTGCCTACCTCATAATTTATAATTCATAATTCATAATTCATAACCCATGACTACTAACTTAATTATTATATTGACGATTATCGGTGGGTTGATCCTATTTGCTTGGCAAAACCTCTCACCTTCTTTAGCAATAATAATTTTAGGATGGCAATCTGCAACTTTACCATTATCAGTATGGATTATAATTGCAGTTGTGTTCGGTTTTATTAGTGCTATTTTAGTTAGCAGTTTCTTTCAAGTCTTTCGATCTCTGACAAAACCGGATTATCCCCCCTCACAGTCTTCTCCCTCAACATCTACATCTTCTCAATACAATCAAGATTTGGCAGAAGAAGACGAAGAATTCGATCAACCCAATAATTCTCGATGGCAGGTTAATTCTGCCCCAACCACTCTACCTGTTGAACCTCAACCCTCTCAAAATAAGATTTTAGCAGAAGACTGGGAAACAGATGTCCGACCGCTTAATCCGTCTTGGAATTCGCCGCCTGCCTCTACCACTTCCCAAACAGGGTTTAATTTAGGCAAAGAAAAACAAGAAGAAAATTGGGTAGACAACGAAGATTCCTCAGATTCAATGTATTCTTATGGATCTCGAGATCCGAATGCATCGGGTGTCGGTCAAAGCGAAGCGGTTTATGATGCAGATTATCGTGTTATTGTACCACCGCTTGATACTCAAATTCAATCTAATGATAATGATGACGATGATGATGAAGATTGGATAGAAGATGATCCAATTGACGGCCCTGATTTAAGAAAATCATAGTATATTAACTTAGGATTTTATTAATAAAAAAAATACTAAATTATCTTGACATCATTCATCACATTTACTTCTGTATTTCTGCTTAATTTAGGTTAATTGATATTGCTACCTATCTTATCTATAATAAATGGTGAGTCGTCTCTTGACAAATCGTCCGATCAAAAAATGCCGGAAGCCCTGTAAAATAAGTATTTCTTTTCTCTATAGCAAGATTGCCTGCAGCAAGAGCGCTATATTTCAAGCATAAGTTACCTCCGGATATAATTGCGCTAAATTACCAGCGGTCATTTCTGTAATCGGAAAAACTTGTGTTGTTTGAGGAGATAAAGCTAAATCTTGATATTGAACAAATGCAATTGAACTTTGGTTTAAAGTCAGTAATAGCGGAAATTGAGTCCGGAGAAATTCTTGAATTTTTACTTCAATTGCCCTTAGTTTATTCTCGGAAATATTACTATCAACTTTACCAATTCTCATATAAAAATCATTATCAATTCCATTCTGTGGTTGATGCTTATGTAATACATTAAACGTTTGAACAGATTGACGAAAATTGCCAATATCTTGAGGAAATTGAGATTGATAAAACGGCCATCCTCTTAAAACAGCCTTATCGCCTTGAAATTGAAAAGAACGAATATAAGGGTGTTGATCTCGGCTTTTAAATCCATAATCAATAGTAGAATGATATCCTGCTAGCCGAATTTGTACTGATAATTTCTCGAATTGATTAACCGCATCAATTAAACCTGTTAAATTAATATGACGCATTTCATTTCTTTTTTTCAGAAACCACTGATTTAAAATTCCTTGAGGGGTTTTGCCACCTTCACAACCCAATAAAGTCCCATGAATTTGAGACAGAGGTAGTGGGGTAAACTGTTGAGACAATTCATTAGATAAAATTCCTTGTAACAATAATAGCAATGCCTCAAAATCAGGTGGCTTTTTGCCATAAAAGCTGATTAAACTGATATTCGGTGTTTCAGGTACTAAGATAGGAGATAGAGGATTTTTAGCCATGAGATTAAACCGGATCACTTACAGTCCAGCATACACTTTAGTTCCGACTTATGAATGTTTTAACCGATGCAGTTATTGTAATTTTCGTACAAACCCCGGTAACAGTCCTTGGATAAGTCTAGAAACAGCAGAAGAAATATTGCGTTCATACCTGAATCAAGGTATTATTGAAATCCTGATTTTAAGCGGTGAAGTTCATCCCCAAAGTTCCCGCAGAAATGACTGGTTTAACCACATTTATCAGTTATGTGAATTGGCGTTATCGTTAGGCTTTTTACCCCATACGAATGTAGGGCCGCTGAGTTTTGCAGAAATGGCAAAATTAAAAACAGTCAATGTTTCGATGGGGTTAATGTTAGAACAACTTACACCCAAATTATTACAAACCGTTCATCGTCACGCCCCCAGCAAAGACCCAAAATTACGCTTACAACAATTAGAATGGGCAGGAGAATTACAAATTCCGTTTACCACTGGGTTATTACTCGGTATCGGCGAAACAGAGGCAGACTGGGAAGAAAGCTTGAAGGCGATCGCCACCATTCATCAACGTTGGGGTCATATTCAAGAAGTAATTTTACAACCTCATAGTCTAGGAAGTCAACAAAGTTGGCAAGGAGAAGGATTTAACCTGCACCGCTTACCTGAAGTGATCGCGATCGCTCGTTCTCTGCTACCAGAAGACGTGAGTTTACAAATTCCACCCAATTTAATCAATCAGCCTAATTTACTGTTAGAGTGCCTAACAGCAGGCGCTCAAGACCTCGGGGGAATCAGTCCTAAAGATGAAGTTAACCCAGATTATCCTCACCCCTATCCTCAAAAGTTAGCAGAATTATTAATACCTGCGGGATGGCAATTCGTGCCGCGAATGCCAGTTTATCCTCAGTATGACAGTTGGTTATCTCTGAGTTTAAAAGAGGCGGTTTCTCGGTGGCGACTACAACTTAACGGAAAAAATAGTACTCAGTTATCTGTTTATTGAATTAAATACTATTAATTGAATCTATCTTTAGTTAATATAGATAATGATTATTCTGAATTTATATATAACTCAAAAATCAGTTAAATTCCGGTCTTATGGAGGAGAAAAGGCTAAAATAATATCCGCTTTCGGAACTCCTAGATTTAATCATTCCGTTGCAATTCCTACTTCTGTGCAATCTGCCTCAATATAATTTTTTTTCATTTTTTATCCGAATATAAACTTGTATATAATTCATCTTTTTGTTCTTTTATCATCCTAAAAATATCTAGATATAATGAGCGTGATTATTATCAGAAATTCAGCCACTTTCCTCTCTTAAACTTGATCAACCCGAAACCCAGTCATGATATTCCGTTAATATTTTTTTTATTAGCGTTTGGTAATGTTCTAATTGATTCATCGAATAATTTCCTGCCGACCTGTATAATAAAATATTACAATTGTAATATTATTGCTGATTCAAGCGCGATAACCGTATTTTATTGATTATAATAAGATGAGTTGAAATTGACTCAACAAAATTATAAGATAATGTTTGGTGTGGGAGGGTTCCTGCATTACCGGGTTGTCAGACTTGGGTCGAGAATGATGAACATTTGATAGAAATATTGAAAGAAACAATTAAAGGATAGTTATAAGTTGTAAGTAATCAACATCTATTCTTAAAAAAAATAGCTGACGGAAGTTTATAGATGAACAAAAAACTTAGGGATAAACTGTATAAAATAATACCTATTCCCGAGGAAAAACTTAGATCTGTATGGCATATTTATCAATCCAGAATACGAGAACTGTTCTACAGGAAATGGACTTTAGATAGCTACATCAGCAATCCCGTTTCCTTAGCAACAGATAAGAAAGTAACGATTATTGTCCCTAGCTATCATGCCAGTCGATCTCGAAATCTCCAGCCTCTCATCCGCTCTGTTGTGAAGTGTGACTTTGTCGAAAAAATAATTATTAGTAACCATAACCCAGAAATTAGGCTGGAAGATTGGGTTAAGACTGATGATAGTCGAGTGGTATTGATTAATCATTCTGTTCGCCGGGGTTGCGGGTATGGTTGGATTGTCGCAAGTCAAGAAAATGCTAATTACTTCATTGTGATTGATGATGATATGTTGGTTTATCCTCAACAACTTGCAGTGTTATTTCAACAACTAATTAATCAACCTGAGTGTCCGCATGGTTTTATTGGTCGTCGTGCTGATGGTGAATACATTACACATCAAGAAGCCGAAGTTGAATTTTTGTATAACATCTATGCCGTCACCCAAACTCACATCCAAAAATATATAGAATATACCAAAAAAATGATTGATAATGGATATGCCTCCCCAGAATCGATTGAATATTGGGCAGACGATATCGTATTAAGCCAAACCGGAACTTGTCATCCAAGAATTCATAAGCTGGGTTCTCTGCGACAGTGTAAAACCACCAAAACTCAGGGGGTAGCAACTTATACAGAAAGTCAGTTTGATAAACGACGCTTGGAAGTCTACCATGCACTAGCCAAGGTAAAGCTTGAAACAAATACAACTCAATAATGAGATGGTTTCAGCTTCTCAACAATAACAAGCAATCCAACCGTTTTGACTCTCCTCAGTTGACTTGTAATTTTTAGTTCATATTTCACAAAAGTATTATCATGTCTAATCATCCAAAAATTGGAGTCGTAGCCATTGGCAGGAATGAAGGTGCTCGTCTCAAGAAGTGCTTAGATTCTATTATCAAAGAAACTAATTTTGCGGACTTCATTGTGTATGTAGACTCAGGTTCGACAGATAACAGTCTTGAGATAGCCCGTTCTCTTGAGGTTGAGACTGTTGAGTTAGATTCATCTATTCCGTTTACCGCTGCCCGTGCCCGAAATGCAGGTTTTGATAGGCTTTTGGAGATGAGTCCGGAGTTAGAGTTTATTCAGTTTGTCGATGGAGATTGTGAATTAGCCCCAGGTTGGCTAGAAAAGGCAGTAGAGGTTTTTCAATCTAACAGTCAAGTTGGAGTGGTTTGTGGACGGAGGCGAGAACAGTTTCCTCAAGCTTCAGTCTACAACTTGCTGTGTGAGCTAGAGTGGGATATTCCCAGCGGTGAAGTCAAGAGTAGCACGGGTGATGCCTTGATGCGGGTCACTGCTTTTAAGGAAGTCAATGGCTATAACCCCGCCATAATTGCTGGGGAAGACCCTGAATTGTGTATTCGACTCCGTCAGAAGGATTGGAAAATCTTACGACTAGATACGGATATGACTTACCATGATGCTGAAATCACTCGCTTCAGTCAGTGGTGGAAACGCGCTCTGCGTAATGGCTATGCCTACGCTGAAGGAGCCTGGATGTATGGAGATAGCTCAGAAAAGCATTGGGTAAGGGAAAGCCGTAGGGTCTGGCTGTGGGGCTTTTGGATTCCTGCATTTTGCTTGATTGGATTCTGGTTTGTGGGAGGGTGGAGTTTGCTATTACTGATTGGCTATCCCCTGCAATTAGCAAAAACATTTCGCTTCTATCAAACCTATTGTTGGAGTTGGCGAGAAAATTTTTTGTATAGCAGCTTTTGTGTTCTTGCCAAGTTCCCCGAACTAATAGGCCAAATTCGATTTCACCGCAATCGTTTACTCGGATACCAGTCAGTTCTGATTGAGTACAAAACCTCGGCTAGCCTCTAAAAAAAGCCTAGAAAATTATCATGATAGTAGACTCCAAACAACCCATACGCCCGAAAGAAAAGTTTCTAGTTTTTGGTTCTCCTGCGATTGAGTCGGCTGAAATTCAAGAAGTGATTGATAGCATGAACACAGGGTGGCTAGGGACAGGCCCAAAGGTAGCTCAGTTTGAACAGGATTTCAAAACCTACAAAGGAGCTAAAGAAGCGATTGCGGTTAACTCTTGTACTGCGGCTCTACATTTGGCGATGCTGACAGCAGATTTGAGGCCGGGAGATGAAGTGATTACGACTGCTGTTACCTTCTGTGCAACGGTGAATTCAATTCTACACACAGGAGCCACCCCAGTTTTAGCAGATATTGACCCTGTGACGATGAATATCAATCCCGCAGAGATAGAGTCTAAAATTACTCCCAAAACCAAAGCCATTATACCTGTTCATTTCGCCGGTCGCCCTTGCAATATGAATCGGATACTTGAAATTGCTCAAACTCATCGTCTGAAAATCATTGAAGATTGTGCTCACGCGATTGAAACAGAGTACAAAGGACAAAAAACGGGAACCTTTGGTGATTTTGGGTGTTTTAGTTTCTATGTCACAAAAAATATTACCACAGGTGAGGGCGGTATGATTTTAACCCACAAAGAAGAAGATGCGGCTCGACTGAAGATGTTGGCTTTACATGGCATGAGTCAGGATGCTTGGAAACGCTTCGGAGATGAAGGGTACAAGCATTATAAAGTAGTCGAATGTGGTTTCAAATACAACATGATGGACTTACAAGCAGCGATTGGGATTCATCAGTTGCAGCGTGTAGAACTTTACTGGAAACGTCGTCAAGAGATTTGGAACTGCTACCAACAAGCATTTAAAGATTTACCGATAACATTACCGGCTCAACCCGAAGTTGACACTCGCCACGGCTATCACCTCTATACAATTTTAATAGATGAAGAAAAAGCAGGTCTGAGTCGCGATCGGTTCTTGAATCGGATGACCGCCGAAAATATTGGAATTGGGGTTCATTATCTCAGTATTCCTGAACATCCTTATTATCAGAAAAGCTTGGGTTGGAAGCCTGAGGATTATCCGAACGCGATGGCTGTTGGGCGAAGTACCGTTAGTTTACCGTTATCGGCTAAGTTGACAGATGAAGATGTTGAAGATGTGATTCGGGCCGTGAAAAAAATCATTCATTAATTCGGATAATAAATACAACTTGCTTTTAGGAAAAAATTATGCAATTAACAAGTCAAGGTCTGCGAGAACAGTTTGAAAAAGAAGGGTATGTTGTGGTTAAAAATTTCTTTTCTCCAGAAGAAATGACAACTCTGATGAACCACATTAAATCTGCAAAAACCCGGAATGGAGAGAGTGGTATAGACAGAGGCTCCTTAACGTTTTATAGTAGCTTATTTTTTTATAGCAAACCCATCCAATCCTTCATGTCTCAACAGAGAATTATAGATTTGTTAACACCGATTATTGGCCCGGATTTCTGGGTGAGATGGGATCAAGCTGTTGTCAAAGGGCCAGGCGCAGGAATATTTCCTTGGCATCAAGACAATGCTTACAGCGATCTCAAAGAGGGTTACTATCAACTCTGGATTGCGATGACTGAGATGAGTCCTGATAATGGTGGACTATGGTTGGTTCCAAGAAGCCACAAACAGTTATTACCTCATCGACAAACAGGCAATCATCTCGAATGGGAAGGTACTCCTGAGAATCCTGTCTTTATTGCGGCAGAACCGGGTGATGTCGTTTTATTCTCATCGTTTATGCTGCATAAAACTAACCCAAATGTCACCCAAAATCCTCGATGGACTTATGTGATTGAGTATATGTCTGCTGAACACTTTGATCCTGGTGTTAAACCGCCTTATTTCGTAGTGAGTCGCAATGGTATATCTCAGCCAGAGTTTGTTCATTTCTATCGAGGCCGTCTGAACTTAATGAATCATTTAAAGTATTTCGGTTTTCGCTGGAAATCTAATCTGCTCAATTTAGGTTCTAAGATGTTAAAGACTCGATTAAATCTCAGAGATTCAAGATAATTGAAGCGGCTGAAGCGGAGAGGAAAGGCTATCTTTTTCCTCTTTTTTAGCTATTCTTAAATCTGGTAAATCTTCTGGGATTTCATACTTTTGCTGCATTTCTTGGATCAAATTACTAATTGGATCAGTTGAACCTGCGTTGACTCCCTCTAAGCCTTGCTGAATTCCTGCGATCGTTTCTAATTTATGTAACTTAACAAAATCAATTTTATCAGCATCAAGAAAGGTTACAAATACCCGAGTATTACTATTCACTTATGCGCGGTAATTCACTCAATTGAATCTGTCCGTATTGATCAAACTCTTCAGCAGTTTTTAGTATAAGTTGATGCAGATAATGATTATTCATGACTTATGAGCATAACAAAAAGCCCTCATGATAGATTTAGATTATGATCGCTAATCATACTAAATCCGGTTCCTAAAACACTTTTTTTACTAAATGACACACTTTTCTGTATGAGGTTGACAAATATTTTTTAATTAAATATAATAAGCTGCATAATAATATTTAATAGTATTAATATTAGTTAGCCTGTATCGTAATGGAAAATTTTGATAATTCTGAACTTCCTTTAGTTAAAGAACCTACATCTTCACAAAGTGAAAGTGTACGGACTATTATTGGAAAGTATGAGGACGGAGAAGTATATATTCCTGATTATCAACGAGATTGTAATCAATGGGATTCAACCAAAAAATCTCTATTTATTGAATCCATTTTAAATAATTTAACGATTCCTGCTTTATTCTTTTGTAGAGATGAAGAATATAATGATGAAGTTATTGACGGACAGCAAAGATTAACAACAATTTTAGACTTTGCCCAAGATAAATTTCAAATTAGTAAAGACGAGTCCATCAATTATCTGTTACCCAAGGCGATACAGTATAGAGGTAAAAAGTTTAGTGAACTACCTCCCACGCTAAAAAAAACGTTTCACAACTATCCATTAACCATCATCAACCTTCCAAAAAGTATGCCATTGAGTATCAAACTTGAGGTTTTTAGAAGAATTAATGAGGGAGGTACACCACTAACAGGTCAAGATATTCGTCTAGCTTATTATAGTCAATCGAGAAGTGTTTTATTTATTCGTCTTGCAGGATTACATAATAACAGTGAATCAGCAAAGCGAATAATGAAGGAAGCAAAGAACAAGGGAATAAGTAATCCTTGGGATAGTTATCCTGACGCACAAGAAGTATGGTATGACTGGTGGGATAACAGAGATCAGGCGAAGGGTCAAACTCCATCATTAATGTTTCTCTGGTATTTGATTTGTCTTGAAAGAAATCGACTGAATAGTATCCTGGATCAAGATGATGGAACTCTGCATCTTCAGATTAGTTTTAGAGGAACTACAGAAGAAGCTTTAGATATTTACTGTGCTCAACTTAAATATCAAGAACATACAGAGTATAGAGAACCTTTACTATCGAAATTTGCTGATATTTCTGATAAATATTTTGTTAGTTTTGCAAATTGGATGTATCAAATTATTTCCAGAAGACTATCAGGTATTAGCGTTAATAAGTACAAACAGCTTGCTTTCTTTATTGCAGCAGTAGTAGAGCTTAATATTAAACCCGATGAGTTGTCTGATAAGCAATGGAATGTTATAGGTGAATTTATTAAGAGTTCTCGAAATAAAGCTAAAGAAATATTAGGAGATAACGATACTTATCCTGAATCTAAAGGTAGGTGGATTGGTCGAAGTGGTCAGCAACGTCAATGCGATAAGTTTGTAGAAATAGTTAAAATAATCATCGAAGACTATGTATAATCTTCCTCAAGGTTTAGAAAAATGCGATCCTTATCAGAGATTTTTTCCTCCAGCTTGGAAACAAGCATATTTTAGAATGAACTTTGATGAAAAAGTTAAAGGATACGTCTGTCCAGCTTGTCAACAAGCTTTTCGTGCTCCGAAGGGATTTGAAGAACTTAAATGCGATCATATTCATCCTTTTTCTAAAGGTGGCTTAACAGTCTGGGAAAATCTTCAATTACTGTGTGCTAGGTGTAATATACAGAAATCGAATACTGTTTAACTCTTGATTAAAGAGAGTATCAAGGTTGGCGATTGCCAATATATTATTGAAGTTATTACTAAAAAATTACTGATGTTTCTTCTGATAATTTTAAATTAAATACTGTCTATTATTTTATCTAAAACTTCCTGTAAATTATTTCTTATCTCTTGATTCGTCACTCGCAATATCTTCAACCCTCTAGCTGATAAAATTTGGTCTCGTTCTTTATCGGATTCAAGCTGTTGATTATGAATCTCACCATCTACTTCTATCACTAATCTAGCTTGATGACAATAAAAATCCACAATAAAACCATCAATAATTTGTTGGCGACGAAAGTGTAAGTCCTTTAAATTATTTCTTCTTAGCTGTTCCCAGAGTATCTTTTCTTCTGGGGTCATTTGCTGGCGAAGTTGTTTTGAACGGTGATATTTTTCAGAAGTGATTCTTTGTCCAATAATAATATTTTTGGGTTTCATATTGACCTCTCCCCCTGCCCCTCTCCTGCAAGTAGAGGGGAGTAAGATAACTGCTTCTATCGTAACTCAATGTATTATTGTTCCTCTTGAGTTCTGCCCCAGCCCTTCTCCTACACAGAGAGGGGAGTAAGATAACTACTTTTATCGTAACTCAATGTATTATTATTTCTCTTGAGTTCTGCCCCAGCCCTTCTCCTACACAGAGAGGGGAGTAAGATTACTACCTCTATTCTAAATTGTTGTATTCTTATACCCCCATTCCCTCGTAGGGAAGGGGGGCTAGGGGGGTTAGGTTCTACCTTACTTCAATGCACCGGCTGGAATACCCAAAACATCCTCTATTTTCGGCATATCTTCAACAGCAATAACTCGCCCTTCATCAGCAAATCCTTCAATTTGATCGAAGTTGAGATAACGATACAATTCACCCGCAAACGGATCAATTTTTTGGGTGACAATTTCCATGTATTCTTCTACTGTTGGAATCTTACCCAACAACGCACAAACAGCTGCTAATTCCGCCGACCCTAAATACACTTGTGCGCCTTTACCCATACGATTATTAAAGTTACGAGTCGAGGTAGAAAACACCGTTACACCATCTTCAACACGGGCTTGATTTCCCATACATAGAGAACATCCCGGCATTTCTGTCCGCGCCCCAGCAGCCGCAAAAACACCATAAACCCCTTCTTCGCGTAACTGTTTTTCATCCATTCTGGTTGGCGGACAAATCCATAACCGAACTTTAACAGGCCCTGCCCCTTCTAATATCTTCGCAGCCGCCCGATAATGCCCGATATTGGTCATACAAGAACCAATAAATACCTCATGAATTTCATCCCCGGCACATTCGGACATTAACTTAACATTATCGGGGTCGTTTGGTGCAGCAACAATCGGTTCTTTAATCTCGTTTAAATTGACCTCAATAATATCAGCATATTCCGCATCTTCATCGGCTGACATTAACTCAGGATTGGCTAACCATTGTTCCATTTTTGCCACCCGACGCATAATAGTATTGGCATCTTGATAACCTCGCGCTACCATATTTTTTAATAGGGCAACATTGGAACGGAAATACTCAGAAATCGTTTCTACGCCTAATTTAATCGTACTCCCCGCACAAGATCGTTCAGCCGTCGCATCAGTTAATTCAAAGGCTTGTTCGACTTTTAAATCGGGTAAACCTTCCATTTCCATAATCCGACCATTGAATACATTTTGCTTGTTTTCTTTGGAAACGGTTAATTTTCCTTGTTGCATCGCCACCCAAGGAATAGCATTCACAATATCCCGTAACGTTACACCGGGTTGTAAGTCTCCGGTAAACTTCACTAAGACCGACTCTGGCATATCCAACGGCATTACGCCTAACGCGGCGGCAAACGCCACTAAACCAGACCCAGCGGGGAAGGAAATACCCAAAGGAAAACGAGTGTGAGAGTCGCCACCTGTCCCAACCGTATCGGGGAGTAATGTCCGGTTTAACCAGGAGTGGATAATACCGTCACCGGGTTGGAGGGCAACACCGCCACGAGTTGCAAAGAAATCCGGTAGTTTTTTGTGAGTATTAATATCAACGGGTTTGGGATAAGCGGCGGTATGACAGAAACTCTGCAACACTAAGTCAGCGGAGAAGCCGAGACAAGCGAGTTCTTTTAATTCATCCCGCGTCATTGGGCCTGTAGTGTCCTGAGAACCAACGGTCGTCATAATGGGTTCACAAGAGGTTCCAGGGCGGATACCGGGCAAACCACAGGCTTTTCCGACCATCTTCTGGGCGAGGGTGAAGCCTTTGCCGCTATCTTCGGGCAGGGTGGGACGAGTAAACAGAGTTGAAGGTTCGAGTCCCAATGCTTCGCGGGTTTTGTCGGTTAAACTGCGTCCAATTAACAGCGGAATACGGCCCCCGGCGCGAACTTCATCGAGGATAGTTTCGGGTTTGAGGGTGAATGTTGAGATGACTTCGGGCGAACTTCCATTAGCCCCTACTTTGGTAATTTCACCTTTGTAAGGATGAATGGTAACAACATCCCCTGTATTGAGTTGGGTGACATCACATTCGATGGGTAACGCGCCAGAGTCTTCTGCGGTATTAAAGAAAATTGGGGCTATTTTTCCACCGAGAATATAACCGCCTGCCCGTTTATTGGGAACAAAGGGAATATCTTCGCCAATATGCCACAATACCGAGTTTATGGCAGATTTCCGAGACGATCCGGTTCCCACAACATCCCCAACATAAGCCACAGGATATCCTTTTTGCTTGAGTTCCGCAATAGTTTTCAGTCCGTCTGGTATGCGTGACTCTAACATCGCTAACGCATGGAGAGGAATATCGGGGCGAGTAGTGGCATGGGGGGCAGGAGATAAGTCGTCAGTATTGGTTTCGCCGGGAACTTTAAATACCGTTATCGTAATCGTTTCGGGGAGTTTAGGACGACGAATAAACCAAGCCGCATTTGCCCAAGCATCAATCACTTGTTTGGCGTAAGGGTTAGTTTCTGAGAGTTTGAGGACTTCGTTAAAGGCATCAAAAACTAGAGTGATTTTGCATAACGCGGTTGCCGCCGCAGAAGCAATATTAGAGTCGGATGACTTGAGGAAACTGACCAAAGACTGAACGTTATAACCGCCGATCATGGTTCCCAGTAAGTCTATCGCCCCTTGACGAGACAGTAAAGGACAGTCAATTTCTCCTTTAGCAACAGCAGTTAAAAATCCAGCTTTAACGTAAGCCGCTTCATCAACGCCGGGGGGAATGCGATCGCGCAATAACTCCATCAGATATTCTTTCTCTTCCTCTGGCGGGTTTTTCAGCAATTCGCATAATTCAGAGGTTTGTTGGGCATCGAGGGGTAGGGCCGGAATTCCGAGGGCTTCCCGTTGGGCGACGTGTTGACGATAAGCTTCTAGCATAAGTGAGGTGTTCTCCTGATACAATTTTTTATATATTATCGTTACTTCATCACTATTAGAGAAGTTAAATTGTTATGGAATCACGTTTTTTTGAAGGTGAAGTCCATAATCTTTTTTTATAAATATTCTGTAGGTTGCTATTTTGGATAAAGGTTAACTCCATACTTAAGGAAATCATACAATGAGTAGAGCCATTAATTTTCAAACTGTTTCTTGGTTTTGGGATCTTTATAATAGAGATTTGCTAGAACTCAATCCTCCTTATCAAAGACGAAGTGTTTGGAATCAAGATTATAAAAATTACTTTATTGATACTGTACTGAATGGCTATCCTGCACCGGCAATATTTATTTACCAGGAGATCACTCCAGAAGGAGTATCCAAGGTTAGTGTAGTTGATGGAAAACAAAGGTTATCAACTTTATTTGAATTTGCAAATAATGAATTCCCTGTTGATGATGAAGCTACTATTGAAAGATTTAGAGGAAAGTACTTTAAGGAATTAGATGTAGAAGCCAAGCAAAATTTTTGGAAATATCAATTTGCTATTGAATATCTACCTTCATCTGATGAACAAGTTATCGGAAATATATTTGATAGAATTAATCGTAATGTCATTAAATTAACCCGTCAAGAACTACGTCATGCGAAGTATAACGGTGTTTTTATCTCTACAGTCGAAAAATTGACAACTTGGATGTTTAAATATTTAGACGAAAAAAATGAGAACTTTCCAAATATTAATAAAAAAACGAAAAAACAAATGAAAGATATTGAAATGGTAGCTCAACTATTATTGTTTTTAGAAGAAGGGGCTAAATCTTATAGCCAAGATTATCTTGATCAAGCATTTAGTGATCGAGATAATGACTGGGAAATTCAAGAGGAAATAGAAGATGAATTTCGCAATACTATTATCTTAATAAAAGAAATTTTAGATTTATCGGTATCAATAGATCTGACTAAGACAAGATTAAAGAATCAGGCAGATTTTTATTCTTTTTTTGGTGCTGTTGCAGAGTTAAGGCGTCAGGATGAACTTGAAATCAATGAAAAAATAGTGATGAGAATTTCTGAGTTTATAGATATGGTAGATAATGAAGAACAGAGAGTAAAAAATAAAGATGCACAAAATTATTATAAAGCATTTAAGTCTTCCCATACAGATTCAAGATCGAGAAAAACTAGAATTGATATTATGAAATCAGTTTTAAAGGGAAATATCTAGTTTATAATCTCTAACAATACATGACTTATCCTGCCATATTAGATAGAAAATTTAATGAATATAAGCCCTTTGTTGAAGAATTAGCTAAAAAAGTAAAATCAACTTTAGTCAATAAATGTGAAGAAGAAGGTTATGCGTTTATTTCACGAGTTAAAACGATTGAATCTTTAGCAGAAAAGATTGAAACAGGACGATTCAAAAAATGGTCAGATTTAGATGATTTATTTGCTTGTACAGTCATAATACCAACTTTATTACATGAACAAAAAGTTATTAATTATTGTGAGGATATTTTTAAGAAAGTCAGAATTGTAAAAAGAGGGCAAAATAGAAAACCACCAGATACTTTCAGATTTGACTCAACGAGACTTTATGCTAAACTAAAAAACCCTCCTGATTTTATATATTTAGACAATCAATTAAGTATTTATGATATTACTTTTGAAATTCAGATTAAAAGTGCTTTTGAACATGCATGGTCAGTTTCAACTCATGATCTAGTTTATAAAAATTCTAATATTGACTGGGCAAGATTACGTTTAGCGGCTCAAATCAAAGCAACTGTTGAACAATTAGATATGCTGATTCTTTCATTTGAAGAAGTCTCAAAAACTATAGGAACAAACAATTATCCTGAGATACAAACAAAGCAAACAATAGAAAAAGAAATTAATAAGTTATTTGACAATAATAAACTATCTGATGAATTAGCTCCAAAAGACATGTCACGTTTCTGCGATAATTTATACCAAATCCTTAAAAAAGCTGGCAAAGAAGATAAGGATATTAAAAAAATTATTCAAGAAATAACGAATACAATAAACTTAACGAGAAATAATCAGATACCTCGTAGTATATCCTTATTTCAATATATTTTAGCTTTACTAATAGAAAAACAGATTATTAAACCAAATTTAGAAAAATATAACTTTCATATAACAGATGAATTTAAAGCTTTATATCCTTCTATACAGATGAATAGTGATTATATCTTTTCATATAATGATTGATAGTCTTTAACTGAGTCCTATCATTCGTCTATTAACCTTTAATATTACTCAAGAGGAGATTGTTACATGGATATCTTAAATAAAATAACTCTCAAACACAAGATTATTAAAGTTCTACAAGACTATCTTGAATTTATGGGAAATGATCCCGAAAGCCAAATACAGTTAGTGATTGATGAAAGCCAAGATCATTATCTTTTGATTGAAATCGGTTGGCATCGAAATAGAAGAATTTACGGTACTCTGATTCATTTGGATATTATTGATCAAAAAGTTTGGATACAACAAGATGGCACAGAAGAAGGTATTGCTTACGAACCAATTAATCTGGGTATATCGCCACAGCAAATTGTTCTAGCTTACAAAACAGCCGAACGTCGTAAAATTACTGAATTTGCCATTTCTTAAAATTGAAATTATTTTTGTATGACTTGTCAGTATAAATCTAAAAAATCAACTTTTGAAAACGATGAAAAACTTTGCTGAAGCCATAAATTAATTGAGTTTATTCCTCATCATTTTTATATTCAAAATTACGAGAAAAATCTTGCCATTGTGAGACTTTTGAACCTGTAATATCCAAAATCGGGATTAAATCAGTTCGTATAGATCTCGTCGGATTCTGTTCAACAAAGGCTTCAACCACTGTTTCTTCCGCTTTCCCTAAGCCATAAGTATCAATAATCTCGTAAGCTAAATTACAACTAATATAAAAATATTCTGTCGGCATATCGTCATCATCATTTCCCCATCTGTAAAGCCATTGTCTACCCTCAATTCCCTCAGGAAATCGACGTTGTATCTTTTGACAATCATCGTAAGTTACTTCAAACATTTTAGCGATATGAACATCATAGAAACTGAGTTCACCACCATAGGCTGATTGATTAATATCTGGGTTTGGAACAGTCATAATATACATTTCTTGTTCGACTGCTAATTCCAGTCTCATGGGAAGTCTGGTTGAGCGAGAAACTATTTGTTGATTTTGAGATAATAATTCAGTAGATAAACTTTGCGGAATATTCAGTAGTGACATTCCAAATAAATTGATCAGTCCAATGATAGGAAAAGCAAGAAGTAATCGCATAACGTATCCTGTAGAGATATACTGCTATACAATATTCTTCCCAGCTTGAATGATTTTCTCATCTCTTTTAAATAATCAAAGATGAAAATATTGCCGGATATTAACTAAGCCAGACTATTTATCGTCGTTGTAAAACAACAATAGATCGCTCTGTCACGGGTATTAATTTATCCTTTTTATAGTAGATGGGTTGCTTGATAAAATCAGCTTCTTTCGTATCGATCACAACTTGCCAACGATGCTGTTGTAATTTTTCGGGAATCAGAAATTCTATCATTTCATAGTGAGCATTAAATAATATCAGAAAACTATTTCCCATAATGCGTTCATTTCGAGAACCTCGGGCGGGAATTTCTTCCCCATTCAGAAAAACTCCAATGGCTTTAGCAAAGCCGGCATTCCATTGTTCTTCTGTCATAATTCTACCGTCTGGGTTGTACCAGCCAATATCACTGACTTGAGAACCATGAATGGCTCGACCTTGGAACCAGCGACGGCGACGAAAAACGGGGTTCCGACGACGAAAATAGATTAACTGCCGACTAAAATCAAGTAATTGAGCGTTACTTTCTTGTAAATCCCAATCAATCCAAGACAGTTCATTATCTTGACAATAACCATTATTATTTCCTTTCTGTGTCCGTCCCAATTCATCCCCGCTGACTATCATCGGAACGCCCTGAGATAACATTAATGTCACCAGAAAATTGCGGCGCTGACGGTTGCGTAATTCTAGTACTTCTGGATCATCTGTTTCCCCTTCTTCCCCACAATTCCAAGAACGGTTATGGCTTTCTCCGTCTCTATTTTCCTCACCATTAGCTTCATTATGCTTCTCGTTATAACTGACTAAATCATTTAAGGTAAAGCCATCATGAGCCGTGATAAAGTTAATACTCGCACCCGGTAAACGACCATTACTTTCATATAAGTCTGAACTGCCCGTAAAGCGATAGGCAAATTCTGCTAGCAAGCTATCTTCACCCCGCCAAAAATCTCGAACCGTATCTCGATATTGCCCATTCCATTCTGACCACAACAGCGGGAATTTACCGACTTGATAGCCTCCTTCTCCCACATCCCAAGGTTCAGCAATTAACTTGACGTTGGATAATACGGGATCTTGGTGAATAATATCAAAGAATGCTGCCAAACTATTGACTTCATACAATTCTCGTGCTAAAGCTGAAGCCAAGTCAAACCGGAAGCCATCGACGTGCATTTCTAACACCCAATAGCGTAAACTGTCCATAATCAGCTTTAATACTTGAGGATGACTGACATTGAGGGAATTTCCACATCCGGTGAAGTCCATGTAATACCGGGGCTGATCTTCGACTAAACGATAATATACGGCGTTATCAATGCCTCGTAAAGATATCGTTGGCCCCATCTGGTTTCCTTCTCCGGTATGGTTATACACCACATCGAGGATCACTTCAATGCCGCCAGCGTGCAAGGCTTTCACCATTTCCTTAAATTCCTGCACTTGCTGACCGGGGGTTTTATCGGCGCTATAAGCGGCATAAGGAGCTAAATAACAAATTGAATCATATCCCCAATAGTTTTTCAGTCCTAGGGCGACCAGATGACCTGGGTTAGCGAGGAAGTGATGGATAGGTAATAATTCAACAGCAGTGATCCCAAGAGATTGAAGATAGGCGATCGCGGCTGGATGGCCCAAAGCTGCATAAGTTCCCCGTAATTCTTCTGGAATATCGGGGTGAAGTTTGGTAAATCCTTTCACATGAGTTTCGTAGATAATGGTCTCATGAGCCGGAGTTTGTAATAGTTCGTCTCCTTCCCAGTCAAAGGCTTCATCAATTACAACTGCTTTGGGAATATAATCAGCATCGTCTATCTCACAGTAGGACAGATCTTCTGCGGGATCTCCAAATGTGTAGCCGAATATAGCATCTCCATGTTCAACTTTCCCATCTAAGGCTTTGGCATAAGGGTCAATCACCAATTTGTTGGGGTTAAAACGATGACCTGCTTCTGGATCGTACGGGCCGTGTACTCGGAATGCGTAATGTTGACCTGGCCCCACACCGGGTAAGTAGCCATGCCAAACAAAGTTATTAACTTCTGTTAATTCAATGCGGGTTTCTTGATCTTCACTATCGAATAAACACAGTTCAACGCGGGTTGCATTTTCACTATAGATTGCAAAGTTTGTTCCTTTACCATCCCAGTTCGCGCCGAGGGGATAAGGTTTACCGGGCCATACAGGTAAAAACATACAAACTTGTCCTATCCTACTATCCTGTCATCAATCAGCTCTGACAATTCTTTTCAACTTTAACGGTTGTTTTTGGATTATCCGAACTTTAAAATAAATGTTATTACATTCTAATAGAATTCAACAGAAGTTACGAGCTAAATTACGTAATTCCACTAAAAAACGGGCTAACCCGTAACAATGGATTAACCCGCAAGCTTGGGAACGCTCAGACTAATTATTTTTGAACAACCAGTTTAACGTTGGCGTTTTGTAGACCACGCTGCTTGACTTCAGTCAAAGTCTTGTTAACAGCGTACTTCTGGTTGATCGCATTGATCAGTTCAGTTTGGTTGTGCTTTTTAGCTACGCCCCACAGGTCAGCAATTAGGTCATAAGTACCATCACTGTTGCGAGACCAGCCTAAATCATAATCACCTTCGAGAACCGCCACGATGTCAGCACGAACCCGCTGACCGTTGTAGCCCCGTACATCAGCATTAGTCTTTGTGGAAATCCCGAGATCACGCAGAGAACTGGTTAAGATTTCAGATTCAGTGATCTTGGTCCGCAGAGTGCTAAAGTGAGACATTTGAGTATCCTCCTAAAAAGTTAAAAACGAAATAACAACGGTTTGGACTGAACGGTATGTCGCTCTCGTAAACAGAGCGTTTACTACTGAAGTTAAAGCGACTTAGGTTGAGAAACTGCTAGCAACATCTTATTGAGTGGACTATGCTAGCCTTTCCTCCTGTTTGGACCAGGAGAAAGCCTTTAAAATTCCATTCGCTGATATTCAGCGACGGAAGCTGCAGCCGGCCGCGCCCGCTGACGTGCCCAATCTCGCAGGGCAGTCACTTGTTCTTGCATCGTTTTCGACAGCGGTAATGTAGCTTTGATGGCGGCAATAATATCAAGCTGCGTAAACTCTCGATCTTGAGCAAATGCTTCGTACATTGCAGCGATAACAGCTTGCTCAATTTCTGCTCCAGAAAATCCCTCAGAAACAGTTGATAATTGTTCTAAATCGAAGCGATCAATGTCTGAGCGACGTTTGGAGAGGTGAATTCTGAAAATATCTTGGCGTTCTTCTTTTGTGGGTAAGTCCACGAAGAAGATTTCATCAAATCGGCCTTTTCGTAAGAACTCTCCGGGGAGACGTTCAACACGGTTGGCGGTTGCCATTACGAATACAGGAGAGGTTTTCTCTTGCATCCAGGTGAGGAATGAACCGAAAATTCGGCTTGAGGTGCCTCCGTCAGAATCTGCTGAGCCTGCACTTCCGGCAAACGATTTATCCAATTCATCAATAAAGAGAATAACAGGAGAAATCGATTCGGCGGTTTTAAGGGCGTTTCGCAGATTGGCTTCTGAGCGACCGACTGTAGAGCCGTCATATACACGACCCATATCCAATCGTAGTAGAGGTAAACCCCACAGACGAGAAGTGGTTTTAGCAATCAGCGATTTCCCACAACCGGGGATACCCAGGATTAACATACCTTTAGGTTGGGGAAGACCATACTCTCTTGCTCTTTCTGTAAAAGCATTAGAGCGTTGCTTTGACCAACGTTTGAGTTCCTCTAAGCCCCCCACCACGTCAATGGTTTCGTCTACATCCATGTATTCTAGAATGCCATTGCGACGGATTAGTTGCTTTTTCTCAGAGAGGACAATCTCAACTTCTTCTTCCGTTAAACGGTTGGCTGTCACTTGAGCTTTTCGGTAGACTTTCTCTGCCTCATCTTTCGTTAAGCCAAGGGCCGCTTTGAGTAACTTTTCTCGGGTCTCTGTTGTGATCCGCCGACCCCGAAACTGATCTTGATGAGCGGTGAGTACTTGATTCAGTTCTCCGAGATCAGGAAGGGGATAGTCTAATACAACAACTTCCTTCTCAAGCTCAATCGGGATCTCTTGAACAGGGGACATCAAAATGACTGTTTTATTTGTCCCTTTGAAACTGGCGATCGCATCCCTTAAACACCGGGTCACTTCTGGAGAATCTTTAAAGGGATGCAAATCTTTGAAAACATAGATCCCTCCACTGCCATTACTATCTCGATGACGAATTACCCACTCAATGGCGGCTTGAGGAGAGACTGTATTGGACTGAACAGTGGTACGAGGTTGATCGTATTTTACTAAACCTCGGGTTACGGTCCAAACATAGACTTCTCTTTGTCGCTTTGCCTCTGCTATTTTGGCGATAGCTTGTTCAGACCGCTCTTCCTCGGAAGTCACGAGGTAGATCAGAGGATATCGAGCTTCTATTAGGATTCCTAGTTCTTCTTGCATAGTCCTCGATCCATTAGAGACGGTACAACAGTTTAACTGAGTTGAGTAACTCCCAACTTATCTAGATTGAATTTATGCTTTTTCAGCAACTTCATCCGTATAAGTAATGAGAATTTAGCAGGGAACCAACTCTTCCTCTCCAGGTTGAGTGGGATCTGTATCTACTTTCTGTACTGCTTGGACTGGAATTTCTTCCTCTGACAGTACACTGGGTTGGCTATTTAAGGTAACCAGTTCCCCTTCTCTGACTAACACTGAACTTGAACATTCTGGGCAAGAATAGACCTGATGAGTCCGACCATAAGCTGCTTCCAATTCATCCACTATCTCAGGATGATCCAGATAAAAGACGAGCGCTCGCTCTGCCAATGAGGACATTGCTTCAGATTCTACTGCCGCTTTAATTTTCAATTTCCGGTGCAGTTCCGGTGGGAGATAGAGTGTTACCTTTTGCTTGTGTTGCATAAGACTGTAAGTTTGTGTACCCGGGTATGTACTTCAAGATAATTCTTTTTCTATGAGATGTCAAGACGTTATGCAGGTTTAATGGCAATATTGTTACATTTCGTCATAATTAACCCTTGCATTGACTCTTTGATCAATTTTTTTAGGTAATTCCAGGTTTATAAAAAAGAATTTAAAAGTCTTGTAACCCATTACCACAAAGGGATTGCTCAATATTGAGTCAAACGCTTATCTTAAAGTGTGGTAGATTTTAATGAATTTAAGTTTATGTTTCTGATTGTTAAGCGTTATCCTATATATATATTTAGTCAATCAGCTAGCATAAGCTGTAGTTCCGTGACCGCCTGCTGAGATTGTTGCGATTGCATTCGTGTGTCGTCAGACGTATCGCGTGCGCCTAGTACGCAAAGGCAGATTCACTTAAACAACTGATCTATGCCTAAACCCGGAGTAGCACTCTTTGTGAGCTGTCAAACATTGCGGTTCGCGTGTAAAAGCAAGCCGAAGAAGACAAATCCCAGGTTGTAAAATCAACATATTAATATTATTGCCACTCAACCTGATAACTGTCCTAAACCCAAGCGTGATTTCGCGAGCCTATTCAAAATGCAATGCAAGGGTTTGCCGACTATAAACATTAACTCTCAGACCTTGTCGGAGTTAGGTCAGCGTCTGTATTCAAGTCGGGCAATGAACGGAACTAAACGAACAACTTGCTATTTTAGGAGCATTAATGAAATTATCGTTTGAATCCCTTGGTGTTTCAGAATCTTGTGCAAATCACCTGGAGTCAATTGGTTTTGTAGATCCAACCCCAATTCAAGTCCAAGCTATTCCTCAAATGCTTTCAGGGCGAGATATTGTAGGGCAAGCTCAAACCGGAACAGGGAAAACGGCTGCCTTTTCCCTCCCCATTTTAGAGCAAATCGATCCAAGCGTGGATCACGTGCAAGCGTTAATCCTCACCCCCACTCGTGAGCTAGCGATGCAGGTCAAAGAAGCAATTCGTCAGATGAGTGATAGTCGCTCTCTGTACGTGCTAACAGTATACGGTGGTCAATCTATTGATCGACAAATTCAACGCTTGAAGCGAGGCGTAGAGATTGTCGTAGGTACCCCAGGGCGAGTCATTGACTTGCTGAAGCGAGGTGACTTGAAATTAAATAAAATCAAGTGGATGGTTCTTGATGAAGCCGACGAAATGCTGAGCATGGGCTTTATCCAAGACGTAGAGAAAATCTTAGAAGCCGCATCTCCCGAGCGACAAACTGCCTTTTTCTCCGCTACCATGGATCCTTCGGTATTAAAATTAGTACGGAAGCATCTTAACTCACCCGTTACTGTAAAAGTTGAACAACCCAAAACAACACCGAAGCAAATTGAGCAGGCGGTGTATATGGTTCCTCGGGGATGGACAAAATCCCGCACTCTTCAGCCTATTCTAGAATTAGAAGATCCCGAATCAGCAATTATTTTTGTCCGTACCAAACAGGCAGCGGCTGAACTAACCAACACATTACAAGCAGCCGGCCATAGTGTAGATGAATATCACGGCAACCTCAACCAATCTCAACGGGAACGACTATTAAACCGCTTCCGTAACCGCCAAGTGCGCTGGGTTGTGGCGACTGATATTGCGGCACGGGGTTTAGATGTGGATCATCTGACTCACGTGATTAACTACGATTTACCGGATAATGTCGATAGTTATGTTCACCGTATCGGGCGTACAGGTCGTGCCGGACGGGAAGGAAAAGCCATTACCTTACTCCATCCGATGGATCGGCGTAAACTGCGGATAATTGAACGGCATCTGAAGCAACGCTATACTATTTTGCCCATTCCGAAGCGATCGCAGATTGAAGCTAAATACATTGAGCGCTTGAAAGCCAAAGTTTTAGATGCTTTGACTGGGGAACGCATGGCTTCTTTTCTGCCAATTGTGGCACAGCTTGGGGAACAATACGAACCTCATGCGATCGCAGCGGCGGCTTTGCAACTGGCTTATGACCAAACTCGTCCGGCTTATCTGAGTGCGGGTTATCCCGATGATGAGGAACAAGTCATCAACTCACCGAAGCCAAAGTTAACAAAGAATCGTTCTCGTAAGCCTTCCGGCTCAAGTCGTCCCTCTCAAGTTCGGTAACTCAAAGCAATGTTTCTACCCTAAAACCTGATGGTTAACAGGGTAGTCGCAATCATTAAAAACCTCGATTTTTTTAGGAAAGTCGGGGTTTAATTGATCAAATACTATCTAATTAAATGGCTCAATTTTAGCCGGAATCCGATTTTGACTCAGTCGTTGCCAAACTTGATTGGCTTGGGTGCGATCGCGAAATGCCCCGACTTGAATCACAGAGCGATTTTTAACCACTGTACGAAAGGCTTCTGGAACTAGGCGTTGTACTTGTTGATAAGTATTTTCGCTGATGTCTTCTACCACCACTCGATATTGTAATCCCCGCAAAGACGTTGCAATTGGGGTTAAAGAGGGAGTTAAGGCGGAACTGACTTCTAAACCTGTGGGTAGATGACCCTCACCGCTAATGGGGATATGACTTCCTGGCACAGGCAATACACCAGAAGATACTGCTGTGGGAGCTGTCGGCATCGCTCGAGTAGATAAAGGATAAATGACTCGACGGGACTGATTCGACTCCGGCTGAGGTACAGCAATTTCAATAGCATTGACCGCCTGTGAACGAAGCTGAGACAATAAACTGACTCGTTGGTTGCTGTCTTCGGACTTCGGACTGACAACTGCTCGTCGTGCTGGACGAATTGAATTATATCGGGTGACTGCTGGGGCGGGGGTTGGCTCAACCGCCATCACTTGAGATTCAGGCATTTGAGACTCAGGCAGCGGTACAGCAATGGGAATTGCGGTTCGGGTTTCCGGATGATCTGAGGGTTCGTCGTCGGCGGCTGCTATTGAATCAGTCTCCGGGATAGATATTGTATTGGCTGGCGGGATAAACACAGGTAAGTCAGCGGCCATATTAATCGGCGATCGCCGTGATGCCTCAGACTCAGCAGTAACAACAGCAGCGGTGGTTAATGGTTGAGGAAATCCGGCTGGATTTGTCATCGTAGCACCAAGGTCTACCGCCCCAGCAATTTGCTGTTGAGACAGTTGATTACCATAAGCAGTGATTCGTTGCCCCTTTGTACCATTGTGAACATCATAGCGACCATTATTTTGAATCACATTTCGTCCCGGTTCTTGGACACTCCCTAAATCGGCAAAGCCTTGGGCAATGACTACAACACCATCTCGTTGATTTTGTTCAATATAATTTTCTCGTAAAACAGGCTGAGCATTACCTTGAATTACGACTCCGTCTTTATTGTAAATAATACGATTACCGACAATAAAAGGAGCAGCTTGCTGGGCTACATTAATCCCAAATCCGGTATTTTGGAATTGATTTTCTCGAATTTCTGGACGCGCAGAACCAAAAACCGTGATCCCATTGGCTCCATTTTCCCGAAATACATTATTTTGAATTAAGGGAGCACCCATCCCCACCACTGAAATCCCATCATGGGTATTTCCGGTAAATGTGTTTTGAGAAACAATTAAAGAACTTGATTCAATCCATAAACCATAGCCCCGCTCGTAAGGATTTGTAATGGTGACACCGCTAACCCGCGCTCCATTTGCCCCGAGCAGGGTAATATTTTGTTTCGCCGAAGTCCGACTGGTATAAAATCCACCCCCAGATATGACAATATCTTGGCCTTTGGTGTCTGGATTGCCTTGAATCGTAACATTGGGGCGTAACATCAAGGGAAACTGTTCCCCGGTTTGTTCGCTATAGGTTCCCGGAGCCAATACAATTGCTGTGTTAGGTTGAGCAGATTGTAAAGCTTGTGTTACGGTTCGTAACGGGGACTGTTGACGACCGTCTGCTTGGTCGTTGCCTGTTGTGGGACTGACGTACAGAACTTGGGTCGGTTGGGGGGAGCTTTGAGGCTGTTGAGCAATGAAGCGATGGTGGGGTGGTAAACTTGAATAACTCGGCTCCGCCATACCCAAACTTAACCCGGTGGTCGTCAGTAGCATCAATAAGCATTTTGCTGTTGTAGGCAGCAGATATAAATTGCTTCTACAATTTAATACAGTCATGATGACGTTTTGACTTATACCCGCAGCAGGCTGAATCCCCAAACCTGGGTTAATTGGATCGGATTGACAGAGAATATGGTGGTTGTGTGGGAGTGTTGGACTCACGGCAGTACCCCGACAAATAAGTTATACGCAGAGTAATAAACAAATTGATTTGTCAAGTATGCCCTATTATGCGTTTCAATGAAAGGGTAAAATGAATATCTTTATGGTTAAGATATTTTAAGTGTTTTGATTGCCCAGGATCAATAGTGGTGAGAAGATGCGGAGACAAAGCTTGTGACTCCAAACTCAGCCAATATATAATCAGGGTTGATATACTGTCTATTAATCTATTGGGCTACTATTTTAGAGTTTTTGTAGGGGTAAGGTAAAGGTAGAAGTTTGTATTGTTGTCCCTGGGTGAGCAACGTCTTCCGTTAAGACTGTTTGAACCATTTGCATGAGCTGTTGAGTATCGAAGGGTTTGGTTAAATATCGAGTTGCTCCGGCAAGTTCTCCCTGAACCTGATCAAATGCACTGTCGCGTGCTGTCACCATAATAATGGGCAAATGGTGAAACTGAGGCAGACTACGAACAGTACGACAGAGTTCTAAACCATTAATCACAGGCATTGAGATATCTAGCAGCAATAAGGAAATCGGTTTTTGATAAATCATTGAGAGGGCATCGATGGCATTGTCTACCGTAAAGACTCGATAGTTCACCTCTAAAGCCTCTTTTAAAAGTTGCTGCATTACTACGCTATCATCAACAACTAGAATACTTTGTGCCAGTTTTTTACCTGTCATTACAGTAATGTTTTCCTTTTTATTCTAATAGACTTTTTATTTTTTTAAGTATATCTTATTTTCATTAATTCGAGATAACAAATATACCCCAAAAAATACTATTTATTAATTTTCCCTACTTTTGAGTTGAATAGCCTACCCGACTCAAGTCGAATGTTAGATTGAGATTGATTTTTAATGTAATAAAAAAATATGATATTTCAGTACAATTACGGATAAGATATCCCAACTGTTTCAGTTTAATGTCTATCTAGTGAGGGGACAAAACTATCAGGAAGTGAGCGATTCTCCGTTAAGAATCATCTCCGGCCAATATCAGCATCAGACTAATTGATTGTCCTGTAGTCGGTAATTTCATCATTACACTTCAGCCAGTTCAATCAATCTCTGTTAAGATAAAATCAAGCTCACCTTCATCCCTTGAGCTGTAAACCTCACAATTGTTGGTGTAAATACAAATATGCCCTTGTGTGCATGTAGACAAATTCATGTATGCATCTGTGCAGAGTTGTAATTAAGCTCTATATTTAATCCAGCGGTGGGACCCGGCGGATTCTACATTCGCAAACGAAGGCGCACCTAGAGGGCTTATCTTCAGTCAGACTCTGTATAATTATTGATTTGTGTCTCCACCTGAATAGTGAACTCTATTGCAGATGGTCAATCCATCATGAGCGGCTCTAAAAAATCTTCAGACAGTATGACAAAATTGGCTAACCTCTCTCTATCTGAGATGATTGGTACTAAACCCGAGGTCGCTTTTAATGATCTGGCTCACTTAGCAAGCTATATTGCTCAAGCTCCAATTGCACTCATTAGTTTCTTCGATGGCAATGAGCATTGGCTAAAATCTCAGGTGGGTTTACAGACTACTCAGGCGGATGCTTATCTAGACTTTTGCGATGCTGCTACCGCAAGGCTACTGCTACCGCAAGGCTACGCCAACCGCCAACATATCTTATCACTCCAACCCAAAGCTGAGCATCGTTTAGAGCGATCTGATATCAGCTTATCTTCAGAACCCATACTGATCCGCGACACAACTCTCGATCCACACTTGGCTCAACACCCCCTCGTTAACGCAGAAGCAGGAATACATTTTTATCTAGGAATTCCTATCCTCGGCTCTCAACAGCAACTGCTGGGGTTATTGTCGGTTATGGATACTGTACCCAGAACCCTAACTGATGAACAACTCTCTGCCCTTCAAACTGTAACTCGGCAAATTATCAGCCAAATCAATATTCATCGTCAACTGGTTCATAGTCGGAGTCAATGTTTTCGCCTGGAAGAGATCATTGATGAACGTCAACAAATCTGGGAAATGGTGCTACGAGAACGAGACTTTATTATTAAAGTCTTAGATACAATCAGTGCCTTAGTGGTTGTTTTAAATCCAGAAGGAAAAATTATTCGATTTAATCGTACCTGTGAACAGATAACAGGGTACTCTGTAGCAGAAGTTGATGGTAAACCTTTAAAAGATTTAGGATATTCTATTTTTGATATCCCGTGGGAGCAACTGTGTGGGGATATAGATCATTGTCAAATTGATTTACAACAACATTCTTTTCCGACAGAATCAGAAAATGAATGGATGGCTCAAGATGGGACTCGTTACTTTATCGCTTGGTCGAATACAGGGGTGTGGAATGGGGATGGATCGCTAAGATATATTATCGCAACTGGGGTAGATATTACCCAGCGAAAACAGTCTGAAGAAATGCTACGGGTGTTTGAACAGGCAATTAGTCAAAGCCCCAGCGGGATTGTGGTGACTTCATCGGCTGATTCTGATTATGCCATGATTTACTGCAACCCTGCCTTTGAAAAAATGACAGGGTACTCTCAAGCAGAGATCCTCGGTTGTAACTGCCGGATGTTGCAAGGGCCAGAGACTGACCCGGAAGCCCTCAAGCAAATTCGTCAAGCGTTGCAAGCAGGAGTTGAATGCTTAGTGACTCTAAAAAATTATCGCGCTGATGGTAGCCTATTTTGGAATGAAATCGCTATTTACCCGATGCGAGACAACCGAGGACAGTTGATTCATTTTGTCGGGGTACAAACCGATATTACAGATAAAATGCGCTCAGCGGAGATTCTCCAAGAAAGCGAAGAACGTTATCGGTTGCTGGCGGAAAATGCCTCGGATTTAATTTCTCGTCATTGTACAGATGGGACTTATCTTTACGCTTCTCCAGCCAGTCGGATGTTACTGGGTTATGAACCCGAAGAATTAATTGGGCAAAATGTTCAACAATCGATTCATCCAGATGATCTGTCTGCTGTTGAGCAATCTTATCAACTGTTACAAGTGACTCCGGGTACAAAAACCCTGAGTTATCGGATGCGTCGGGCCGATCGTCGCTGGGTTTGGATCGAAACCACTTGTCATAGTATCCAAAATGCTGCAGGTGAGGTGAATGAGTTAGTCTCAATCTCCCGAGATATTACTGCTCGTAAACAGGCTGAGGCGGCTTTAATGGAGCGATCGCGCCTGTCATTACTCGAAGCCGAGGTGGGGACGGCAGTCGGCTTAAGCAATAGTATAGAGATGATTTTAGACCAGTGTAGTATCGCAATTGCTAATCATTTGGATCGCACTCGAGTCTGTTTGAGTACTTTCGCTCCTCAGTCGGAGCAATTATCCCAGCAAGCTTTCGCGGGGGTGGAAGCGGAAGAAACAGCTTTTAAATCGAAGGCTGAGTTTTATCTGACGGTGGAAGAAGAAAACTTAGGAAAAATGACGATATGGAGTCAGCAACCGTTGCCGGAGTCGGTACAAAATGTTTTGCGTTGGGTCAGCCATACGATTGCAATTGGCATTGATCGGATTCGAGCTAGAGATGAACTGTATAATCGTCGAGAAGGTTTAGTGTTTGGTTTAGCCAGTCAGATTCGTGACTCTCTCGATATTGATACGATATTAGCAACAGCGGTCAGTGAAATTCGATCCTTACTGCAAGTCGATCAATGTCATTTTGTTTGGTATTTACTCGGCAGCAGTGAACGTCCTGGTTTTACTATTACCCATGAAGCGAAAAGTACAACCCTTTTAAAAGGTTTACAAGATTATCCCACCGATGCGGTTACATGGTTTGCCCGTCAAATTATACAGCATCAAACGGTTCAAATTGAAGATGTACTGACGGCTGAAGAATTAGATACAGCCACTCGAACGTTATTGGTCACAGCAGGTATTACTTCCACCTTATTATTACCATTAGAAACAAAGTCTAGCCAGCAGGGGGCTGTGATTTGTCATCATTATCAAGGGGCAAGAGAATGGAATGTTTCGGAAGTGAATTTGTTACAAGCGGTGGTAAATCAATTAGCAATTGCAATTGATCAAGCTGAATTGTATGCCCAAACTCGGGCGGCGGCTTTGGCGGCACAAACTCAAGCGTTTCATTTGAGTGAAGCTTTGCAAGATCTTAAGCACAAAGAAGCCCAACTGATACAAGGTGAAAAAATGTCAAGTTTGGGTCAGATGGTCGCGGGTGTTGCCCATGAAATTAATAATCCGGTTAACTTTATTTATGGTAATCTGACTTATGCCAAAGACTACACGAGTGACCTATTAGAATTAATTGAATTATATCAACAATGTTATCCTGAACCCGTCGCAGAAATTCAAGAAAAAACAGAAGATATTGAATTAGATTTTTTACTGGATGATTTGCCGAAAATTATTAGTTCGATGGAAATGGGATCGGAGCGAATTCGACAAATTGTGGTTTCGTTAAGGAATTTTTCTCGATTAGATGAAGCTGAGGTTAAACCTGTTGATATTCATGAAGGAATTGATAGTACTTTACTGATTCTACAAAATCGCTTTAAATCTAAGAGCGCTAATTCGGGGATTAAATTAATTAAGAAATATGGCAAATTACCGAAAGTAAAATGTTATGCTGGACAACTGAATCAAGTTTTTATGAATATTATTAGTAATGGAATTGATGCGTTAGAACATCAGCCCGCTCCTCGTGAAATTACTATTTCAACAAGTGTTGTATCTCCTGAAATTTCTACCATTCCTGAAGTTTTAATTAGCATTAAAGATAACGGCCCAGGAATTCCTGAGGAGATTAGAAAACAATTATTTGATCCGTTTTTTACAACAAAACCAGTCGGCAAAGGAACAGGACTCGGTCTTTCAATTAGTTATAAAATTGTTGTCGATAAACATGGCGGCACACTTGAATGTTTGTCTGAGCCGGGAAAAGGATGTGAGTTTAAAATTCAAATTCCAATTGAACCCCCTCCAGAATTAAAAGTGGCTGATTAAATATAGGAATTATTAAATTAAATAGATTGATGAAATTAATGAGTTTAAGTTTTTTTCCAATCAATAATTGCTCTTGTTAATCCTTCTAAAGTATATTCACTGGCTTGAATATCGTATTTGCCGAAATACTGTTGACAAGCTTGAGAGGTTTGGGGGCCAATAGAAGCGATAAAAACTTGATCTAAATTGATTTTAAACGGTTGAATTAAATCATTAAAGTATTTAACAGTTTTAGAACTGGCAAAGGTAATAATATCAATTTTTTGTTGTTGTAAAATCGCTAAAACATTTGGATCAATCTGTTTCGGACAACCCGACTCATAAGCGGGAACTTCAACCACTTCTGCACCTTTTGTGGTTAATTCTTCAACTAATAATTCTCGTCCTCCAGTTTCCACTCGGGGAAATAATATCCGTTTTTGACTTAAAGATTCAGGAAACTGTTCAACTAAAGCATCTGCAATATAATTATCCGGAATAAAGTCAGGTTTTAAGCCATATTGTTTCAATGTTGCCGCTGTTTTTTTTCCCACAACTGCAATTTTTGTAGAATTTAACTCGTCTGTATTTTTACCTTGTTTAAATAACCGCTCAAAAAAGAATTCTACCCCATTGGCTGAGGTTAAAATTAACCAATCAAATGTCTGTAATTGAGCAATTGCTTGATCGAGCGGTTCCCAAGTTGAAGGGGGGTTAATCACCAATGTTGGCATTTCAATTACTGTAGCACCAACACTTTCTAAAAGCTGGCGAAATTGACTAGACTGCCCAGCAGAGCGAGTGACTAAAATTGAAGTTTCAGATAAAGGTTTTAAAGTGATACTGGGATCATTCATAAAGCTTATTCAACGGGTTTGAGAAATGCTCGTAACTGCACCACTTCTCCGACGACAATGACACAAGGAGATAGTTTTTGATTAGCGGTTTTTCTTACAATATCATTTAATGTTCCGACCCAAACCTGTTGCGTTGGACAACCCCCAGATCGAATAATGGCAATGGGTGTTTGAGGCGATCGCTCATGCCGTTGGAGTTGATGGACAATTTCGGCTAAATTACGTCCTCCCATCAATAACACTAATGTATCAATTTGGCTAATTCGTTCCCAGTCAAGGGCTTGGGGATCGTGGGCTGTCATCACCACAAAACAGTTACTCATCACCGCATCTGTTAGGGGAATATGTGCTAACAACGGCGCAGCCAAAGCAGAAGACACCCCAGGCACGACTTCAAAGGCACAATTTGCTGCGTTTAAGGCTTGAATTTCGCTGCTAGTGCGTCCAAATATAAACGGATCGCCCCCTTTGAGGCGCACCACGAGATGTCCTTTCTGACAATAATTAACTAATAAACGATTAATTTCCGGCTGAGGTGTGCTGGGTTGTCCACCCCGTTTTCCCACGTTTAATAATAGACAATTTGCACTCACCCAATCTAAGATAGATTCATCGACTAAAGCATCATAAATTAAGATTTCTGCTGACTGTATGAGTTGTTGCGATCGCACGGTTAGATACGCTGCATCTCCTAAGCCTGCACCAACAATGTACACTTTTCCTATTTTTGAATTCATCATACAAAGTAAGGAGTAAGAAGTAAGGAGTAAGAAGTGAATAGCCTTGATTATAATCTAGAGATCCTATTCATAGCTCATAATTCATTATCTACTTCCTGTAGCAAGATTGCCTACTTGCCTAGAATTACTATAGCTTAATTGATTTTCACCCAGATTCAGTTAAAAAATTGTCACACAGTATTTTTATTCTTTATTTACTTTCCGCCATAATTGACAGTAATTCGTCTCGAAGTTCTGAATAGAATTGAGAGTGACAATTTAAAAATTGGTTTAATAATTAATGAATCAAGAGGTTTTATTCATGCGTTCTACCACACAGTTTGCTCAATTTAGTGCTGGCTTTATTTTACTATTATTATTAGTATTTGGTATTTTACACGGACTGTCTATCCCAGCGGGGAGCTTTTTAGATTGGGTGATTGGGGGTGGTATTTTTTGGTGGTTAATGTTGATTGTGACGATACCTTGGAATGTTCATTTTGAGGCGAAGGAAGTCTTAGCAGAAGCTGAGGAATCTAAGCAAAAGTATATTCAAATTGATTCCAAGAAATTAACGTTCGTACAGTTATTATCTCGTCGTTCTTTATGGGTGGCAATTGGCTTACATTTGGTTTCAGCTTTGGGGTTATATGTTTTAGCAATAACGGGAATTAGTGTAGTCGGTTATATTGGTTCTGGGGCGGCTTTACTCCTTACAATTGCTCGTCCTACTCTTCGGGGTTATCAATATGTTGTGACTCGTTTATCGATGGTTCGTCGAGAATTTAGTTATCCTCGCCAGGATATTTTAGAGTTACGACAACGGTTTGATCTGATTGAAGCACAAGTTAAAAGTTTAACCGATAAATTAAATCCGAATCAGTCTGATTCTTGGGTTTCAACACAGACAAAAAAGCAAGAAATTTTACAGCAAGATTTGACTCGTTTGGCTACAGAATTAGAAATTATTAAAGCTGAGAATATCTCTGAACATCGACAACTTTCAAAGGTTACAGAAACGGCGATCGCACAATTGAGTGCTGATGGAGAATTCTTAAATCATGCTCGAGAAATTATCCGCTTTTTCAAACAAGCATAATTAGGCTATTTATAATAATCCGGCTGTTTGATACAATCGTTGGATTAAGGCATAAATTCGGTTTCCATAGTTTAAATCATTCGACCATCGACCACTAAGTTGATCAACAGAAGAGGCAATTCCTCGATGAATTAAATCAAATCTGGGGTCAACTTTTACCTGTACTAAAGGTTCTCGGCTGGCATAAGCTTTGAGATGTTGAATATGCGATCTTACGCCAATTCTGGGGGAAGAAAATGTTGCAATTTCAGCCGATCCACCCATTTTACCGAGGTTAGCAAAGTTATAATCTGTTGGTCTGACTGTAGCGCTAAATCGTAAAAAATCTGTTTCTAAACACATTTGACAAAAGGCAATATCGTGATTAACCCCTTCTATTTCAGCCTCTTCAAAATAGAGTTTGATAATTTCGGGGAAGCGATACATATAGGTCGAATTATGGGATTTTAGGAAAATAATTAGATGATTTTTCTGGGTATAACCTCGTCCCATAATAGTTTTCATCAGCCTAAAATTCGCTCTATATTTTGAGTTGATACGAATTATAGATTGACGATAATCCCAACGGATCGAAAGTCCGAATGGTTTTAAATCAATTGCTTTGATATACACAACATGGCGATATTGTACCCGCCGAATTCTTTCGACTTTAGATAAATCAATTCCTAAACGATCCGCTAAATCAATCGGTAAATAGGCATTGCCTTGAATTAAAATACCTTGCTCTGGATAATTTTTCCCATTCAAATCAATCTCAATTGTCGGGTAAACTGGTGTATTTGTCGATAATGCTGAAATGGGGTTAATATGATCTTGATACACCCAGGTGGCGATGCCTTGTGCGAGTCCTCGGGCGATGGCGCGTCGTTGAGTTTGGATTAAAATCCGATCTTGAGGGTGGGTTAAATTGCCAATTTCAACATAAAGGGAAGGAATAACAAGCCAACGACAGAAATGGAGATATCCTAAAGCGGTTTCTGTATCAGATTGAATGCCATGATTTGTCAAAGATGGCACTCGACGCAGCAATGAGGTTAAAATCAATTGAGCCTGTTGTTTGCGTTCTGCATTATCTGCAATATGAAATACCCCAACCCCTGGCTGAGATGGGCGCGTGGAAATATTGGTTTGTAGCTCAATGGCGATATCTGTTGTGTCACAATGGTGATTAATCCAATCAATCCGAGAAACTGGGTTAAATTCATCCGGGACAGCATAGACGCTTAACCCCCGCGATCGCAATTCTGCCGCGACTAAATCTCGAAGCCAGATGATTTCTTGTATGACTGTGGTTGCCCCGATCTTGATGCTGGGATGTTGAATATGATGTTGAATTCTTGCTTGTCCTGCAGATAAAAAAATTCGTCCCATCTTTAAATGATGTCAAACTGTCAAGCGGCTTTTGTTACGTTAGCCGATCCAAATATTGAGCGACTTGTGGCATTCTACACCCAACTGCTCGCAATTCAACCTCAAACTTTGATTGCCCATTCTTACGCAGAGTTTCAACTGCCCGGTTTACGACTGGGGATATTTCAACCCAAACCGGATCAAGCCTCAGAATTTAGTCATCAAACTCACACGGGGATGAGTTTATGTTTAGAAGTGGTGGAATTGGAAGCGGCAATTGGTTTGATGCAGAAATTGGGTTGTCCTCCGCCAGGTAAGATTATCACAGCTTCCCATGGTCGAGAAATTTATGGTTATGATCCGGCGGGAAATCGAATTATATTACATCAATCTATTGAAATTAAAAAATGAAATCAGCCAGGATATAAAGTCCCATCAGTAACAGTAGTATGGCGATCGCGGTAGTGGGTTGAAACCGACGAGGCGGGGCTATGACTTCACGAATTAACATTGAACTTGATGATCCTACAACGAAACTGAGACAAAGCACTAAAAAAGGCCAGCTTCCTGTAATACTCCAGGAAAACAATAAAAAAATTGCGAGTAATAACATCACCATCTCGATAAATTGAGGTGGGTTGTATTGGGTTGAAGCCACTAAGGTTTGCCACCAATGCCGTGATCTCATAGAAACTCTTAAATTGTAGATTGTGTGAAGCGATGGAGATTGAAACTTGATTTTAGCTTAGTTTGTTGGGTTGCTATCTATTCTGGGTCTATGTAATTGAAAATAGATTAGCCAAACTACAACGCTGCGCCATAGTACTCTAGTACTCTGATATTACAATGTTGGTTACTTGCACCCATTGACTAGTCTCCTAATGTCCGGAGTCCGGCTAAAATCCCAAAACCCAAAATTAATAAAACTAATGCCCAGATGACAAAACTGGGAACAGTAGAAATGACTCCAAAACCTTTTAATAAGATAATAACAGCCACTGCAAGTGACGCTAAGCCTGCAGTCGAGAGAAGAATTGTAATGGTGGTATCAGACTTACGCGGATTACTCATCGATGACAAACGCTAAAGTTAAACTTTGAACAAAGGATATTGACTCTAATCTATCAGAATACTATTGTGACGTACTTCCGATGCTGATTGCAAAGCGTTACTGAAATTTATACTCGCCGACTTGCTGTTGTCTGTCGTCTTAAACTGATGCAAAATCCCTGATATCCCACTGAGGGGTATTAATCACTCGCCGACTTGCTGCCACAAACCCATCAATTCAATGTATGCAATAGATAGGGTAATATAATGCGGACTTTCAGCGGTAATTAATACCCGATAACCCATAACTATAACGGTTAATGAGCCGCAACGGCACGCTTATAAGCTTCGTCTAATACTTCAGAAAGCGTGGGATGAGTATGAACAGAAAAGGCTAAATTATAGACAGATTCACGTTTAGCAATGGCATTTGCTGCTTCTTGAATTAAATCAGAAGCGTGTAAACCGAAAATATGAACCCCTAACAATTCACCATTATCTTGACGATAAATCACTTTAGCCACCCCGTCGGTTTCTCCTTCAGCAATGGCTTTAGAATTGCCTTTAAAATAGGTTTTCACTGTACCCACTTTAAACCCTTCTTTTTCTCCTAATTCTTTAGCAGCGGGTTCTGTTAACCCGACATAACTAATTTCTGGATGAGTAAAAGCAGCCGCTGGAATACTTAAATAATCCACTTCGCGAGGCCGTCCACAAATGGTTTCAACCACTGCAATACCTTGGGCAGAAGCGGTATGAGCTAACATCATTTTACCCGTTACATCCCCAATCGCCCATAAATTTGAGACGGCTTCACCCTCAGACGTGACGGCTAATTGATCGTTAACGGGAATAAAACCCCGCCCTACTGTTTCCACACCAACTGTTTCTAAACCCAGATTTTTACTATAGGGAATTCGTCCAGTTGCGACTAAACAAGCATCGACTTCTAAGACTTCTTCAACTTCTTTGGTTTTGGCATCAGCCAGTTCAATAATAACCGGAGATCCGGGGGTAACTTTGAGTGCCAATTTACCGACATAAGTCTCAATATCGCGGGGTTTAATTAAGGTTCGTTCGGCGAGTTTAGCAATATCTGGATCAAAGGTTGGCATTAATTTATCTAAGGCTTCGATCATCGTGACTTCACACCCTAATGCCGTATAAATATCAGAGAATTCGAGGCCAATATAACCACTTCCAACAATAGCGATCCATGGGGGTAATGAGTCTAATTTAATTGCTTCATCACTGGTAAAAACGGTTTTATGATCGATTTCAATTCCCGGAGGAACAAACGGAATCGAACCGGGGGCCAGAATAATATCTTTTGCCGTAATTACTTTTTCTCCAGAAGCCGTTTCAATACTGACTTTTTGCGGGGCGGATAGCTTTGCCCAACCGTGAATGGTATCAACGCCTAAACGTTTTAAACTGTTGGTTAAATCTCCCCGCAATTTACTCACAATATTATCGGCGTGAGTGGCAATACTTTGGCGGTCAAAACTGACTTGTCCCAGTTGAATGCCCAAACTTTGTAAATGATGAGTATTCCGTAATTCTCGCACCCGTCCAGAGGCCGCTAACAACGCTTTTGAGGGAATACAACCTCGGTTGACGCAGGTTCCCCCCATATCGGCTGCTTCGATAATGGCGGTCTTTAAACCACAGCTAACGGCATGAATTGCCGCCCCATGTCCGCCAACTCCTGCGCCTATAATGACTAAATCATAATCAAATTCACTCACAGTCGCTCTCCCGGTGCTTTTCACTCTGCATTATTGTGAACTAGAATGGGGTCGTTAGACAAGGGGGAGAGTTGATTGATTGCTGAACGATCATTTTTAATTTCACCAAAGTTAGACGTTAAACCCCTGTGAAATCATATCAGTTTGGTTTGGAAAAGAGCGATCTACAAAGTCAATAGTCTGTGACAATTTTTAAACCAGCACAAGGTGATAACGCAACTGTGAGATGGATTTGTTATTCTTATATTTAGTAACACCCATAACACCCCCTATGCACCGCTCTCGCTTCAGGAGCGGTGTTTTTTATTGAGTTGCAATTCGAGCATATCGTCATTGCTCAATTCTCTCCTAACCGCTGGGCTAAGACTTTAGGGGTAGATTATACAATAATCAATTTTGATCTTCAATAACAACCCGCCAATGTGACCGACTCAAAACTCTAATAATCTACAGCAACAGAGTGTTACATCGAGTTGCCCTTTATCTGGGGAATCGCTAAAGTCTACACAGGAGAGAAAATAGAGATTCGTTTTTTCAATGAATAGAATCCCAGATTGTGCGAACCCATGTGGCAAATTTATCTTAGACTAAGCATTACCCCCTACACTAACCTGATACTCGGTTTATCCCTGCTGGTGGTGGGTTGTGGGACCGGGCAAAATCAAACCCCAACGTTACCCACAACTTACTCTACCGTCTCAGAAGAGGGTAGTAAGGTAACGATTTTAGGATCGATCACTGGAGCAGAACAGGATAAACTAGAAGCAGCTCTAGCTCCTTTTGTCGAAGCAACAGGGATTGAAGTGGAGTATCAGGGAACATCAGCATTTGCTAGTTTATTACCCGTCCGAGTTGAAGCGGGCAACCCACCGGATGTGGCGTTATTTCCTCAACCCGGTTTAATGGCTGATTTCGCCCGTCAAGGCGCTTTAGTCCCCATTACTTCATTTATAAAACAATCCCAGCTAGACGAGGCGTATTCAGAGGACTGGTTGCAGTTGGGCAGTGTCGATAATGAATTATACGGTATTTGGGTTAGAGCGTCTGTCAAAAGTTTAGTTTGGTACAATCCGAAAGCCTTTGAAGCTGCTGGGTATGAAGTGCCTCAAACTTGGTCTCAACTGCAAGCATTGTCTCAGAAGATGGTACAACAGGGTGAAGTGCCTTGGTGTTTGGGGATCGAGAGTGGAGAGGCAACCGGCTGGGTGGGAACGGACTGGATTGAAGATATTGTCCTGCGGACTTCAGGGCCCGAGGTTTACGATCAATGGGTTCGCCATGACATCCCGTTTAACGATCCTGCGGTGCGCTTAGCGTTCGAGAAATTCGGTGATATTGCCCTCAATCCTCAATACGTTGTCGGAGGGACAATGGGGGTGATTAATACGCCTTATGTTCGTTCTGCTAATGGTCTATTTACAGATCCTCCCGGATGTTATTTGCATCGTCAAGCCAGTTTTATTGCGAGTTTCTTCCCGGAAGGAGTGGTGTTAGGAGAAGATGTCGATGTGTTTCCCCTGCCGCCAATTAAGCCTGAGTTGGGTTTACCGATTTTAGTTGGGGGAGATGTGATCGCCATGTTTAACGATACTCCAGAAGCGCGGAAATTAATGGAATATCTGGCAACCGTTCAACCTCATCAAATTTGGGCGAGTATGGGCAGTTATATTTCCCCTCACAAAGAAGTGAATTTAGATCGTTATCCTAACCCCGTTACCCGTAAGCAAGCTGAAATCCTTGGTAATGCAGATGTGATTCGATTTGATGCCTCGGATATGATGCCGGGAACCGTGGGCACTGGGGCTTTTTGGCTGGGTGTGGTTGAATATATCGAAGGAGCCGATGTCGATACAGTTTTAGTGGATATTAATCAAAGTTGGCCCCAATCTTCTCCTCAGCCTGTGGAAAATTAGGGGAGAGGTAGTAGGGAGTAGGCAGTAGGGGCGCATTGCATACGCCCGTGTAGAAAAAAGGAGACAAGGAAGAGTAATGAGTAATGAGTAATGAGTAAGGAGTAAGGAGTAAAAACCTCGGACGACAATCGGAAATGCTACTCACACCGCTATTCCCCGTTCCCCGTTGCCTGTTCCCTCATTCATAACTCATCATTCATCATTCATCATTCATCAGCTAGAGGTTTAAGGTTGAAGATTTGTAACAATAGAGAAGTGTATATCCTGCAACTCAAAAGGAAATCAGAATTTTGAATGTCTTTCTCACCCTAGACCCCAAGCCGAGACGCAGTCTATATGTGCTATTTATCGTGGGGTTATGCTTTTGGTCAAGTATTACCAGTCTGTTACCCACCATTCCCCTTTATCTCGAATTTATGGGGGCAACGAAGCCGCAAATTGGTCTGGTGATGGGGGCTTTTGCTTTGGGTTTACTTCCGTCTCGGTTTGGCTTAGGCCCATTAGCCGACGTGAAGGGAAGAAAACTGTTGCTTTATATTGGCACATTTGTCGCCGCAACCGCCCCAATTGGTTATTTACTGGCTAATTCTATTGCTTCGATGGCCTTAATTCGGGGATTTCATGGGATTAGTATTGCCGCTTTCACCATTGGTTATAGCGCAATAGTTGCTGATATTGCCCCAATTGATCGCCGAGGGACAGTCATTGGTTATATGAGTTTGGTTAATTCTATTGGTATGGCAATTGGCCCTGCTTTGGGCGGTTTCCTCGAAGCATCAACCGGATACAATACCCTATTTATCATCAGTGCTATCCTCGGAACGTTAGGATTTTTAGGAATTTATCAAGTTTGGGAACCTTCTCGCCCTCAACCCGTGTCACAGGTACTAACCCATCGACAACGGTGGCAAGGAATTGTTAAATATTTCCGACTCTGGGGACAACCCAGTTTACGCACCCCCGCGCTTGTGATGTTGATGGTGGGGTTAATTTTTGGTACATTAGTCACCTTTTTACCGCTGTATATCAAAGCCTCTGGAATTGACTTGAATGCTGGCTTATTTTATTCTGCGGCAGCGATAGCTAGTTTCTGTGTGCGTGCCGTTGTGGGTCGGGCTTCTGACCGCTTGGGTCGGGGTGTATTCATCTCAGGAGGCCTTAGCTTCTACTTACTGTCAATGTTAATGCTATGGGTTGCTAACAGTAGTGTGACTTTGATATTAGCGGCTGTGTTGGAAGGGATGGCGGCGGGAATTGTGATTCCGATGATGGTAACTTTGATTACAGACCGATGTTCCCCTCAAGAAAGAGGTCGTTATTTTTCTCTTTGTATTGGGGGGTTTGATGTCGGTATTGCCCTGGCTGGCCCGATGTTTGGTTTAATTGCAGAAACAGTGGGTTATCGCAATCTCTTCTTGATGGATGCAGGCTTAGCGGCGATCGCCTTGGCGGTATTTTTCACCCAATCTAACCCTAATTTAACTTTATCCCTACAATTTGCTCTCGGTAAAGCAAAAGATGCCCATACTTATAAAGCTGAACATCTGAGTTAAATTTGATATTGATCTGTTTAACGGGCTAGGAGGGATTCGAACCCCCGACACCGTGGTCCGTAGCCACGTGCTCTAGTCCACTGAGCTACAAGCCCTGACAGCAACTTCAGTCCGAAAAATTTAAACTGAATTCATTGCCTGGAAAATTAGTATAACATATTTTTGTAAAATGACAAACAATTCTTCTCAACCCGAATCTAAGCTAACCCATTTAGATGATACCGGGGCGATTAACATGGTGGATGTCTCGGAGAAAACCCCAACTCGGCGGACTGCGATCGCTGTCGGTCAGGTGAAGATGTTATCCACTACGTTTGAAGCGATTCAAGCTGGGAATACCCCGAAAGGCGATGTCCTGACAACGGCTAAAATTGCCGGAATTATGGCGGCGAAACAAACGTCTCAACTCATTCCCCTGTGTCATCCTTTACCCTTAACAAAAGTCGATGTCGAGTTAATTCCGGACCCTCAATTACCGGGTTATCAAATTCAAGCCGAAGTCAGTACAAAAGCAGAAACGGGGGTAGAAATGGAAGCGTTAACGGCTGTATCTGTTGCGGCTTTAACCTTGTATGATATGGCGAAAGCGTTAGAAAAGTCGATTCAAATTCAATCTATTCGGTTAGTTAGTAAAACAGGCGGAAAGTCTGGATATTATTCTATTTCACAACAACCTAATTTAGCAGAAATTACGGGAGAAACAATTGAAGAACCTTTTATTAATCTTTAGGGTATCTGAATTATGAATTATGAGTTATGAACATTGAATATTGAACATTGAACAGCCAACTGATAACTGATAACTGCTAAATGGTAGGTGTGTGACGCACTGATCTCATCCTATTTAACTTTCCATATTGTAGAAAAGGATATTTCTATAGGGGTTTATGATAGCAGTGTGAGAGGAGAGCCGTAAGAAAGGTTATAACGATTCTTTTGTTGCTGAAGTTTGTCTACCGTTTGGCATCAAGTGCTAGATTTTTCTCAGCAGTCTGATCTCAATATTTCCGGAAACCAAAAAAAGGTTTTTGTAGACTTCTGTACGAGTTTAAAACAGCATTAATATACTGAAAATTTGTCTATTATCGCATTTTGCTTGCGGTCGATAGATGCATTTTGCAATTAATTTTAACGTGATAGAATTATGAAGCCGAGCAATTCAATTATTGATATTTTCACTAACCCTAACAACCGTTTCCCTATTTATTTTATCGTGGGTTTTGTGATATCACCGATTCTTTCCGAGGGAGTTTCTACATTATTTTGGGGACTTTTCGGCAATTGGTTACAAAATCAGTTTAACCTCAGTATTGACCAAACTAGATTAACTCTAGTCGTTGTAACTCTTTTAACCACTGGTATTTTTGCTACTATTTATTGTATTCCTTTTCTGCGGTGGCTGAGAGACTTACCAAAACGAATTAAGCCAGTCCCTCCTCAAACCCGTGTACAACAACTCAACGACCATCTTCCGGGTTTAATTTTAATCATGAGTCCCAGACGAAATAATGAAGAATCTCCTGCTGAACGTGCGATTTTCTATCATTTACATGGAGAACAACCTACTGGTTTAAAACATTGTTGGCTGATTTGTACTTCCAAATCTCAACAGGCAGCAAAAGAATTAAAAGAAAGGATAGATAAGCAAGGTTTTGATCAAACTTTAAAGCTTCATTATGGTGAAAATTATATCATGGATGATCCAGAAAATCCAAAGGAAAAGCTAAGTTTATTTGTTCCGGATAACTTTGTTGATGACCCTGTTTATACTCAAAAATTGGTTAACTGTATCTATGCAGATGCTGAACAAAAGTATAACTTAGATGAATCAGAAATTATCGCTGATTTCACAGGGGGTACAAAGTCAATGACGGCAGGGGTAGTCCTTTCTGGAATTAAACCGTCTCGTCGCTTGCAATATATTAGTCAGTTGGGTGATTGTCCGATTATGGAAATTAAACTAGATTATAAGATTAAACCTTACAAATCTCGTTAGATTACTGAAGGATAATATCGCTTTTCTCAATTATTTGTCAATACAAACCTGAGTCAGGCTGAAGTGTAGTAAGGATTCATTTTTGTAATTTATTCAATCTAATGATATAACAATAGAGTCTGAAAGTTATTATATTTAGGCTGTATTTTACTATTGAATAATAAATGAAAACCTCGGAGTTACCGAGGTCTTTTTGTGTTTCCAACAATTCCTATTTAACCCAATAGGTAGGGCTATTTCATTCTCAGCCAGAAATTTTATCACCTAACCCCCCTCTGTTGGTACGCATTCGTTGGCGGCTTCCAAAGTCGCAGGGTCACACCGCAAACCCCTTCAACCTCTCCCTAGCCCTCTCCTAGCAGGAGAGGGAAAAGGAAGAAAGTTTTTCATTGGGAAGGAAGAGTAATTAACAGTTTTATCTATTTAATAATCAGAAAAAGTACTCCCCTCTCCTAGCAGGAGAGGGGTTGGGGGAGAGGTCAAAAGCAAATGTTGCCCAACCCATGAAACAGCCCTGCAATAGGTAGGGTTGAGAAAAAGGAAAAGTTAATGAGTGGAAAATATTTGTTTCCAACAATTCCTATTTAACCCAATAGGTAGGGTTCCCAATAAGATTGTCACTTATGACACAACAATTGTTTCCAACAATTCCTATTTAACCCAATAGGTAGGGTCGTCAAGCTCAAAAAGCCTACGAAGAGTGCTTAAAGTTTCCAACAATTCCTATTTAACCCAATAGGTAGGGGTTCTTTACTACAGCGGTTCTCACAACAAGTTAACGTTTCCAACAATTCCTATTTAACCCAATAGGTAGGGCAAATTACAGGTTACGTAATTTACGGCAGGACCTCAAGTTTCCAACAATTCCTATTTAACCCAATAGGTAGGGGATTTGCTGGAAACGATTCTATTAACGGTGGGACTGGGTTTCCAACAATTCCTATTTAACCCAATAGGTAGGGAAACTGTTCCTCCAGGCCAGCCTAATTCCAATAAAGGCGTTTCCAACAATTCCTATTTAACCCAATAGGTAGGGCGACGATCTGCTTTTTGGCAACCTCGGAGACGACTTTCGTTTCCAACAATTCCTATTTAACCCAATAGGTAGGGAGTTCGCTTCAGAGGCTTTACCCAGAGAGAGTTACAGACGACGAATCGACGCACCTCTAAATGTTCAGCTTGTAATACGAATGAAACTGTTATTGTAGCACGGCTCAAACGACTGCTGGGCAAGGCATCGACGCACGTCAACGAAATGTCTTGGTGCGCGTTCCTTAGCGCCCGCAGGTGGCGCAGGGTCGCACCGCAATAAGCATTTCAGCGATCTGCCGAGGTGCGTCGGTAATCATAATAACACATAAAAAATAGCGTGTAAAGTGCCTGATATGAAAGGGTTTTGGGGGATTGTTGAATTGATTTCAAAGTCAATAGGGAAAATTAGGTTTTTGTATCTTTTGAGGCAGTTTCTAACAGTTGAATCTTGTAAACATTCGCAGAGTTCGATCTTTATTCTCTGTTAATGATGTCCTGAAGTTAAAGCGATTTGATTAACAGGTGTTTTCTGGATACGAACAACGTTTAATTTTTGTACTGAGTTGAGTTGAATAGATTCAGAAGATTTCGGTAAATAAACAATACTATCTTTTCGCATCTTATTAATAGCCTCTCCAACAATTGAATACATTTGATCGACAACTAAAGTAATAGGGTTTCCTTGAATTGGAATAATCTCGATTTCATCCCCAATTTTTAACGGTTCAAACAGTTGTAAAACAATCTTATCTGTTGTCACTTCAATCACTAACCCTAAATATTCATGGGTTCCGATATTGTTATTGTAATATTGCTGGTAAACTGAGTCGGTATCTGCGGCTTGTTCTAATGAACCAGAACAATAATCCCGGTGGGGAACAGATTCTAATTCGGCTGCAATTTGACGGGATAATTCAGCGGTGAGTCGGTTTTCGGCATACGCATCAATGAGTTGTCGATAAGCGCGGCAAGTGGTGGCAACATAAAATGAAGACTTCATGCGCCCTTCTATTTTTAAGGAACAAATTCGATATTGAAAAAAGGCAGCAATTTGATTAACTCCCCATAAGTCTTTGGAAGACATGAATGTTACAGGGTTTTCGGATGTCTCTGTTTTGTTCTCAATTTGATAGGGAAAACGACAAGATTGAATACAACCGCCACGATTAGAATCTCGACCTGCGGTAAAGTTGGAAATGGTACAATGACCGGAATATGCCATACACATAGCTCCGTGAGTAAACATTTCGACTTCAATTCCGGCTTTTTCGCTGATTTTACCTGCTTCTGCAATACTTAATTCTCGGCCAACAATTAATCGTTGAATTCCGAACTGTTTCCACATTTGACCCGCAGCAGAATTGAGGCAGGAGGCTTGGGTAGAAAGATGTATATTTAGGTTTGAACTGCGTTGAATGGTTCGGATCATGCCTAAATCAGATACAATCACTGCATCGACTGTGATCGCATCGAGAAATTGGCAATAGTCTTCTAAGCCGTCTAAGTCTTGATCGTGGGGAAAAGCGTTGAGGGTGACATACACTTTGGCGTTGTGGCGATGAGCAAACGCAACAGCCTGTTCTAAATCATAATCTGTGAAGTTATCCGCCCGCGCCCGTAAGCCATATTTCTGTCCACCGACATACACTGCATCTGCGCCGTAGGTGATGGCGACTTTTAACCGTTCTAAATTTTTAGCGGGGGCAAGGAGTTCTGGTTTCCACATCACTTTTGCAATAAATCGGATGAATTTTTCATTATATCTCTCAAATCAATGTGAGGGAGACGAATTTAAAATCGACTGTATTCCTATTTTTTTTTTGACGGAAGAAAAAAGATCATAAAAAAGCTGTACTTTTATCCGGGTACAGCTTCCTTAATAAAGACTCAGTTACAAATATTTTGACTGAATTTTGTTTGTAAATATCTTAGTCATTAAACTTCGGCTTCTTTGAGCATTTCAGCAAACTCAGATGATTCTAGATTATCTGGATCGACATAATAACAGACAACTTCATCTAAGCAGATTAAAGCCCATCCAGACTGATCGATACTTCTTAATTTATATTCTCCTTGTTGAACGAAAAAGCCTTTGTGGTTACGAGTTTCAGGTTTGACGTGTACTTGGCTATTGTTACTCATAATGCTAAATCTCCGGGTTGTATATAAGTTTTTCTGAACAGTTAAATCAGATTTGTTAATGACTTAAGTTTTCACAATAGTAACACCAAGTCAATGAGATTTTCCATAAACTTATATTATTTTTTGTAACAGACTTTAAACCCTATGTAGATCAAGGGTTGAGCAGGATCAGTATTTATGCTTAGTTCTAAAACTGGGCTTTCTGCTTGACTCATTTTTCACTGCCCTCAAGGGCGATAGTCTCAATTCTGCGTTGTGGGGATCATGACTAAATATGATTAAATCATGGATTAACAGGATTCTATTGACTATGAGCTGAATTAATAAACTTCCTTAAGTGACGAATCGTATCAAATTTATTTAGTCATGAATTGGCTCAAAGCAAGCTGTAGTAAAGCTGAAAAAGTAAAATTGACAATTATTATTGTAACATCAATCACCCTTTTCAGCTAAATTTTAATCTCGAATAAAAGTTATTAAGATAGACACAAAACCAACGCACAGCAGCAGCTTAGATCTCGAATAGCCACTTTTTAACTCGGATTAATTCCTTCCAGTTCGGTTTACGCTTTAATCCATCTTCAAAGTTGCGTTTCACCTCATCTAACCACTCTGAGTCTGCCATAATCATTTGTTCGGCCATTTCAACGTGTTCACGAACTCCTTTTTTGCCTAAAGCCAGCATGGCAACAGCCAGATTAATTCGGGCTTGAGGGTCATGAGGATTTAATTTAATCGCAGATTTAACGGCTTTGTGAGCAGCACTCGGTTTATCTTCCAATAAATAAAGCCAAGCTAAACTAGTCCATGCGTTACTGTTTTTCGGTGCACCTTCACAAACTTGCTTAAATAACGGAATTAAACTGGCGGGTGATTCTCCGGCTTGGTAGCGTTCAAATCCTTCTGTAAACAGTTCTTCGGGTGTTTTGGTGGTTTGGGGTGTTTCAGTCATCAGATGATCTTAGAGAATTGACATTCTTTATCCTACTGTGTCGAGGATGAGCTGATATCGAGTTGTTGGCTGGGTTTGCGGTTGGCAATAGATTAAAGCTCTGTAGTATAACCTGTATTAACCGCTACAACAAAAAGCCGATCCTGAGATCTTCGCAGACTTTCCAGCAGCAACTACAATAATTGATATAGAAATTAAGACTATTGATGATGATGTTAATTTTTCAAAATCACCAAACGCATGACTGAACGCCTCACCATTGAGTTACCCAGTATTGAAAGCGCTATAGCTTTGGCGGGTTACCAGGAAGAGAATCTTAAAACACTATCGAAACAAACCGGTGCTCAGGTTGTCCTGAGAGGCCAGGAATTGTTAATCTCGGGTACGACGAGTCAAATTCAGTTATGCCAAAAATTAATTGATGCCCTAGAGGACTATTGGAAAACGGGACAAACTTTAACGGGTGTGGATATTATCACAGCGCGTCATGCCCTCAATACCAATAGACAAGCCGAACTTCAACAAATTCAGAGTGATGTCATTGCTACCACTCGTCGAGGTCAGGAAATTCGCGCCAAAACCTTTCGTCAACGGCAATATATTCAAGCGGTTCGTAACAAAGATTTAATTTTCTGTATTGGCCCAGCGGGAACCGGAAAAACCTATCTGGCGGCTTTAATTGCGCTTCAGGCGTTATTGAGTGACCAGTTTGAACGCTTAATTTTAACCCGTCCTGCGGTAGAAGCGGGGGAAAGGTTGGGGTTTTTGCCGGGAGATTTGCAACAGAAGGTTAATCCTTATTTACGTCCGTTGTATGATGCGCTGTATGAGCTAATTGACCCGGAAAAGGCCGCAAACCTAATGGAACGGGGTATTATCGAGGTGGCACCGATAGCTTATATGCGGGGTCGTACGTTGAATAATTCCTTTGTCATCTTGGATGAGGCGCAGAATACCACCCCAGCGCAAATGAAGATGGTGTTAACGCGGTTAGGGTTTCGGTCTCGGATGGTGGTGACGGGGGATGTTACACAAACTGATTTGCCGTTACATCAATCTTCTGGTTTATCGGTGGCGTTGAAAATTTTAAAAAATGTCGAAGGTATCGCCTTCTGTGAATTTTCTCAAGCAGATGTGGTAAGAAATAGTTTGGTGCAGCGTATTGTTGCAGCTTACGAAAAGCACGAAAACAAAGGATAGTTAATTCATGGCAACGTTAAAGGAATTTTTAGAAGCTTGTGACAGTCTCGGAACATTACGATTGATTGTCACCAGTAGCGCGGCGGTATTGGAAGCGAGGGAAAAAATTCAAAAGTTATTTTATGCGGAATTACCGAAAGGAAAGTATGCCAATATGCATACAGATAACCTAGAATTTCATCTAAATATGGATAAAATTAAACAGGTGAAGTTTGAGAGTGGGGAAGCCAAACGCGGGAATTTTACCACTTATGCGATTCGGTTTCTTGATGAAGAAGAGGCGGTCACAATGAGTGCCTTTTTACAATGGGGAAAGCCAGGAGAATATGAACCCGGACAAGTAGAAAATTGGGAAAAGTTACGCTCAGAATATGGTGAAGTTTGGCAACCTGACCCGGTTGAAACATTATAATTTAATAAATAATTAAACCTGTGGAAACGTTACGTCTCTGTGGGAACGTTACATGTAACGTTCCTACGCAGGATCTGATTAAAATGAATATCAATTTTCGGAAAATTACTATTGCAACAATTGTGGTAATTGTCAGCTTTTTGAGTTGGCAATCTATTGTATTAGCTGAAAACTTATCAGATAGAATCTCTGCTTTTCCCAATTGGAATAGTAAGCCAACTGTAGAGACTGCAAAAGGAGATTTAATCTATCCAGATTGGATGCAAGGAGAATGGCTTGCCACCAGTACTTTAGTCGATTTAGTCGCACCTTTAGCCCCCGATATTGTTACGCCTGGATTTGAAGGAAATCGTCAATTTATTAATCAACCGATAGAATTTAAGGTACGATTTCAACCCGTAGAAAAGTATCGCGCTGTTGCTGTTTCTTCTCCAATTCCTATCGTTAATTCTGAATCTGTTATCGTAGCAGATCGTGCTTTTAATGGTTTAAATATTGGACGCGCAACATTAGGTAAAAGCGCAGTTTTATCGGTTAAAACAGACGAAGATAATCCCAATCGTCAAATTACAGAATTACCTGGAAATCGTCAACTTGTTTCAATTGTAACGGCAAGAAATAGCGAAATTCCTAAACTTAATCAATTTATTTCAACAGAAATTTGTCAGCAAATCTTTAATGGTGAAACCTCTATTTATTTAAATGAAGTGGAAACCACCACTTTTTATACTCGAAATATTAATAAAAATTCAGGACAAACTACTTCTGTGAATGCAGATCAAATTACAGCGATTTATCTATCACCGCGAGATCCAAATTATTTTAAAGCAAAAGGTCGCCCGGTTTCTCTGTATCGTTATCAATTACAGTTATACCCTTTATGAATTCCGATCAAAATAAAACAAATATATCGAGATTGATTTTCGGTGAGTTTAGTTTCAGTAGAATGATTAAATCTATTTTATTAATTTACTGTTCAATTGGATTATATCTTTTCTTTTTCGCTGATAAAATGATCTTTTTACCGAGTCCTTCTAGTTATGCTGAGAGTGAAGATATCCTGAAAATTCCTACTGTAAATAATAATAAAATTGCAGCTTTATATTTACCGAATGCTGAAGCTAATTATACTATTTTATATGCACATGGTAATGCTGAAGACATAGGACAAATTAAGTTCCATTTACAACAATTGTATCAAAATGGATTTTCTGTACTGGCTTATGATTATCCGGGATATGGAATTAGTACCGGAAAACCAACTGAGAAAAATGTCTATTTAGCTATTGATGCTGCTTATAATTATCTTATTCAAACCCTGAATATTCCAGCAGATAAAATCATTGTTTATGGTCGTTCTGTTGGCGGCGGTTCAGCTTTAGAATTAGCAGTAAATAATCCAGTGGCTGGCGTTATTTTAGAAAGTACATTTACCACACCGTTTCGAGTCGTAATTCCGTTCCCTATTTTTCCGTTTGAAAAATTTGATAACGTTAAAAAGATTCAAAATATTAACTCTCCTGTCTTAATTATGCACGGGAAACAAGATAATATTATCCCAATTGAACATAGTCAAAAATTGTATGAACTTGCATCAGTGCCTAAGCTTTCGTTATGGGTAGAAGAAGCAGGTCATAATGACTTTTTTTATGTGGCAGATGAACAGTATTGGGAACAGTTAAAAGCGTTTATTGATCTAATTGAAAATAATAAAACGAATTGAACGATGATAACTATCCAATATATGATAAAGCTTATATAAATCTGAAATCAATACTTAATAAAAATAAATGTAAAATTATATAAATCAGGAATTAATAGTGACTAAAATCGGCTTATAATTTTATACAAGGTAGATTATTGGTAGATTTTTCTTAAAATTTGCTGCGTCACTTTAACCGATTAATCTACATTCACTCCATCACAATATAGGAGTTTTTAACGGAAAGATGAAAGGTAGAGTTTTTACAGAAGAAGAACGTCACGTCCTTGAAGAAGTGATTCGACATCGTCGTACTGAACTAGGGCCAAATTTTCTCAGTCAAGACATTCCAGAAAACATACTCAGCCGACTCATTTGGGCGGCTTTGAAAGCGCCGTCTGTGGGATTTTCTCAACCCTGGGAATTTGTGATTATTCGGGATGCTTCAGTTAAGGCAGAAATTCAGGCTTGTTTTGAAACAGAAAATGCCAAAGCCAGAAAAATATTTAAGGATAAACCTTCCTATAATCAGTTTAAATTACAAGGCATTACCACCACTCCAGTTAATATCGCAATTTTCTATAAACCGTCTAAAACGCCAATTTTAGGGCAAACCAGTATGGAAAAAGCGGGTCCTTATAGTGTTTGCTTAGCTGTACAAAATTTGTGGTTAATGGCGCGGGCGGAGAATATTGGGCTGTGTTGGGTGAGTATTTTAGATGAAGAAAAAGTGAAACAAATTCTCAATGCGCCGCCTGAAAATGAACTGGTGGCTTATTTATGTTTAGGTTATGTTAAAGAATTTACTGAACGTCCTCAGCTTGAAATGGCTGATTGGGAAACGCTTAAATCGAAAGATTCTTTAATTCATTATGATAGTTATGAGTGTCAAACATTAAATACTGTAAAAGATAATACTGTAAAAACGGCTTAAGTTTATCGCAATCATTGTATCTGATAAAAAAAGACCACTTTAGCTGTAGGTTTTGCTAAAGTAGCCTATCTGTCTAGGCTTTAGAATATTATCTAAAATCTAGAACTTGACTTATACCACAGTTCAACTCAATTAGACCTTTGATTCCATTTCCGCTATTTTTAAACGGGTTTTTAATACAGAATCTGGATTTAAACTAATTGAGTTAATACCTAATTTCACCAGGAATTGAGCGAAATCCGGATAATCGCTGGGGGCTTGCCCACAAATTCCAATTTTTCGCCCCTGTTGTTTTGCAATTGTAATTACCCGTTTAATCATTTTTAAAACAGCGGGATTTCGTTCATTAAATAAATGGGCAACTAACCCCGAATCTCGGTCTAACCCTAGAGTTAATTGAGTTAAATCATTCGATCCGATAGAGAAACCATCAAACAGGTGACAAAATTCTTCTGCTAAAATCACGTTACTGGGTAACTCACACATCACATAAACTTGTAATCCATTTTCTCCCCGAATTAGCCCATATTTTGCCATCTCAGCTAATACTTTGCGTCCTTCTTCAGGAGTCCGACAAAACGGAATCATCGGGATAATATTCCCTAAACCCATCTCTTCTCTTGCCCGTTTAAATGCCAAACATTCTAACCCGAATGCTTCCCGGTAATTGGTATCGGTATAACGAGATGCACCGCGCCAACCTAACATCGGGTTATCTTCGGTGGGTTCAAACTGTTGACCCCCGAGTAAATTAGCATATTCATTACTCTTAAAATCACTCATCCGGACAATTACAGGACGCGGATAAAACGCAGCAGCAATTTTACCAATACCCTGAGATAAACGATCAACAAAATAGTCGGGTTTGTGGGAATATTGGGCGGTTAAGCTATCAATTTCTGCTTGTACTGTTGGTGAATTTAATTGATCAAAATGTAGTAACGCCAACGGATGAATTTTGATATGATTAGCAATGATAAATTCTAACCGCGCTAACCCTACCCCATCGCAGGGAATGGCTGAGAGGCGAAAGGCTTCATCTGGGTTACCCACATTGATTAAAATCTGGGTTTCGGTTGCAGGTAAGTCTTCTAAAATCGTTTCTTCGACGATAAACGGAATTAACCCTTGATAGACTTTCCCTTCGTCTCCCTCGGCGCAGGATACCGTCACATCTTGCCCCGTTTTTAACGCTGTGGTTGCCTGCTTACAGCCCACAACCGCCGGAATACCTAACTCACGGGCGATAATAGCTGCGTGACAAGTTCGCCCCCCAGAATCGGTTACAATGGCGCTGGCTTGCTTCATAATCGGTTCCCAGTCGGGATCAGTCCGTTGAGTAACTAACACCTCTCCCGGTTGAAATTGATTGATATCTTCAGTATCCAAAATCACCCGAACTTTTCCTTGCCCGACGCGATCGCCTACAGCTCGGCCTGAGATTAACACTTTACTGCTATCTTGGAGTTTATACTGTTGTAGAACCTGTTGAGATTTTTGAGATTGTACGGTTTCGGGGCGGGCTTGAACAATAAATAATTCCCCGGTAATACCGTCTTTTGCCCATTCAATATCCATCGGCGAGAAACAACCCCGGACTTTTGAATAGTGATCTTCAATAATTATTGCCCATTTGGCTAACTGTAATATCTCCTCGTCCGTTAAAGCAAATTGCTGTTGTTGAGATAAAGGAACTTCAACATTTTCAGTTAAACTATTACGATGGTAAACCATCTTAACGGCTTTACTGCCCAAGCGTTTATCTAAAATGGGTTGAAAGCCTTCTCGTAACGTGGGTTTAAATACCAGGTATTCATCGGGGTTGACGCTACCTTGGACGACGTTTTCTCCTAAACCATAAGCCGCCGTAATTAAAGCCGCATTTTTAAACCCGCTTTCGGTATCGATAGAAAACATTACCCCGGAAGTGGCGAGATCGGATCGAACCATTTTCTGGATACCCACAGATAAAGCCACATCAAAATGATCGAAGCCTTGGGTTGTTCGATAAGAAATTGCCCGATCTGTGAAGATAGAAGCGAAACTTCGATGGGTATGTTCAATAACGGCATCAATACCGCGAACATTAAGATACGTTTCCTGTTGTCCGGCGAAACTAGCATCGGGTAAGTCTTCGGCGGTGGCAGATGAACGAACTGCTACATCTGTATTTTTACCATAACGGCTGCATAATTGAGCATAAGCTTGAGTAATAGCCGCTTCTAATTCTGTGGGGAAAGGAGTACTTAAAATTAAGGATCTCGCTTGCTTTCCCCGTTGTTGTAAATTACTGATATTTTTGATATCTAAATCAGCTAATAATTGCCGCAGTTTTTCTTCTAAATTAGCGGCTTGAATAAAGTAACGGTAAGCATCAGACGTTGTGGCAAAACCTAGGGGAACTTTGATTCCTTTGGTGGTGAGTTGACGAATCATTTCCCCGAGAGAGGCATTTTTTCCGCCTACTTCAGGCAAGCGATCCAGTCCGACTTCATCTAACCATAAAATGAAGGGATTATCACCTGTTTTCGTAGATTCTTGATAGGTAATTGTGTTAACCATAAGTTAATTCTACTCCTTATCGACACTGAATTCTATTGAGATTTCAACCGATATTTTTAATTATTTCAGACAAAGTTTTCTCTGAGATGAAAGGCTAAATACGTCTCTATTTTTCGCAATCGGTCTTAAGTCATGAAAACATGAAAAACTTGATCCCTGCTAATCTAGTCTTTATTTTGCTTGATTTTGACCGATTATGCTTTCCCTGCAATTTAATCCGGTTAAATTTCACTCCTTCTACTTCTTATTTTAATCATTTATTTTAAAATTGACATCCCCAGACGAGTGATGAATGATGAATTGCGCTCAGACTCTGTTGCCGACTGACCTGCGCGCGATCGCGCGTAGGACTATAAAAAGCTGATAAAATTTAAAAAGTATTGCAAAATCACCCCTCAAACCTCGGAGTGAGTTATGAATGATGAGTGATGAATGATGAATTGCGGTCAGATCCTGTTGCCGACTGACCTGCGCGCGATCGCGCGTAGGACTATAAAAAGCCGATAAAATTTAAAAAGTATTGCAAAATGACCCCTCAAACCTCGGAGTGAGTTATGAATGATGAGTGATGAATGATGAATTGCGGTCAGACTCTGTTGCCGACTGACCTGTTGCGATCGCGCGTAGGACTATAAAAAGCTGATAAAATTTAAAAAGTATTGCAAAATCACCCCTCAAACCTCAGAGAATGACTGTGTTGAGAAGCCTGACTCGATTAAATTATTGTGATTAAGCGTTACCGAGAATGAGTCTTAAAATCTTGATATTTCACCCAGAAACTCAAACCCACAGTAATTAATTTTCAAGCGGTTGAGTCCCTTCAGTCGGACTAGGGGCGCTAGGACTGGGAATAAACGGGTTAGCCGCTGGCGGAATATTTGTGGGGGCAGGTAATAATAGACTCGGTTCTGGAGAAGTTCCTGGTGTAGCAGGGTTTTGACTATCTATTTCAGGGGTTTCAGCAGAACTGGGTAACGTCGCTAATGCCACGCGATCACCCCCGACTGCCCGCATTTGATCTAAAACCTGAACAACATCGTTATACCGGGCATCTTTCGGCGCATACAATACCATCAACCCACTGGGGTTCCACCGTTTAAACCGTTGAAGTTGGCGGTCTAATTGGTTCGCATTTAACACCTGCTGATCGATATAAGTTCGACCCTGGGGATCGATTCCCACAATCAGCATTTTCTGCATCTGGGTTTCCCCGGTACTGGCTTGGGGTAAATCGACCGTAATCGCTTGCTGACGAGTCAGTTGTAATGCCGCCAAAATAAAAAATGTCAAAATGCAAAAAACGACATCAATTAGGGGCAGTAACTCAATTCTCCCCTCATCACTGGGAGTATCTAAATTAATTTTCATCGCGGTTTAAAACTCCTGTTTATTGTCTCTCTCTATGTCTATAGATTCATCTTCCACGTCAGAGGTTTCAGGAGATTGATTGTCTACTCTAGTCGGGAAAGGGACAAGATGCGGTTCGACTTTCGGTTCAACTTCAGCTTCAACTTCTGGTTGTACTTCTGGTTGTACTTCTGGTTCAGATTCTACCTCCGGCTTATCTAACCAGGATAATTGAGATTTCACTTGTGGCCAGTCTTGACGATAGAGTAACTCCATCTCGTTTCCGGCTTTATGAAACACCTTAGTTTGACTAAAAGAAAAAGCTTGAAATAAACGATAAAACGTTAAGCTAATAATGGCGATAATCAAACCCGTTGCAGTACTGATTAACGCTTCACCAATCCCTAACGTTACCTCAGAAGCCGAAGAAGTCCCGATATCACCCAAACGAATAGAACCCAAGGAATTGATCAAACCCAAAACCGTTCCGAGTAATCCTAACATTGGAGACAGGGCAATGACTGCTTCTAATACCTTGTCACCCCGTCGCATGGCTGCCAATTCCTCATCGGCTGAGGCTTCCAACGCCAAACTAAACAACTCAGGATCTGGAGTTTCTAGGCGTAACGGCGCATACAAAAACCGTCCCATGGGTTGATTATTCACTTGTTTAGCGGTTTTATAAGCGACTCCCCACTGTCCCCGACGGGCGGCATCAACCACACGATTAAATATTTTTTGTTCTCGGGTGAGGGTATTTGCCCAAAACCACAACCGTTCAATAATGGTACTAACTGATAAAATTGATAAAACGAGTAGGGGCCACATCGCAGGGCCACCTTTGGTAAAAATTTCTTGTATATCCATCTAAAATCCTAACTCCTCGATTTTCTTCCTTGCCCCAGAGTTTTATACAACAATTGTTTTCACTTTGCTATTGAGAGGATCAGATTAAGAGAATGGCCTCTCTCGCTATCTGCCCCAACTCATTAGCTTTTGCATTTTAAACTGAATTGTCTAGAGTGTACCTGTTTGCGGTACGCTTTGTGTAGATTTGGCAGTTTTATGCAAACCAAGAGAAGCTAAAGCCCTAGCTTGAGAGATTTTTAATATTAGGAGAAGAAAGACAAAGAGTGATCCGTTGAAGTTCCGGACTCGATTTATTATCAGGTAGTCGAGGAAATAGATAACAATTTTCAGATAAAGCAGTACAAACTTAGGTTAGGAAAAATAGTGAAAAGCAATTCTTTCTACAATCCTTGATTAATAAGCTTTTTCCCTCACTATTGCCTGTTGCCTGTTGCCTATTGCCTAATAATCTTTTAGCTATAACGACGACGAAAGCGAGGATCTAGAGAATCTCGTTTCCGGACATTACAACGACGGCATAAAGTTTGTAAATTGCTAATATCGTTGCTACCCCCTCTCGCCAACGGAATAATATGATCAATGGTTAATTCGGTTTGTTGATGAGTACGACCACAACTTTTACAACAATAGTAGTCGCGTTCAAACACGTATGTTTTCACCGCTGGCGGAATAACAATCCGAGGGGTTTTAGCATCCATCTCAAGTTAATTGTTTGTTGTTAGTTGTTGGCGAATTTCATCTAAAGGAGATTCAGTTGAGTTATCCATTTCTTGATGACCATTTTCTTCAACAGGTTCAGGTTCATCGGGAATAAATTCAAGGACTATATTAACTTTTATCTTACCTTTTTGCCATCCTTTATAAGGTTTTAAAACTTCGCATTCTTTGCCTTCTGTAAATAATTGGGAAGCAATATCAAGATATTTGACACCTAATTGATCATTTAATTGCTTTGTTATATTTCTTGAGTTAGTAGATAAAGATTGCCAGACTTCTTGCTTAAACCTGTTAAATTTACAAGTCTGATCTTGAAAAGAAAAAACTTGATCATCATTACAATTTTTGATTTCTATTGGATTTGTCATTTTTCTAATCTCCTAAATCATTAATAAGTTTTGTCGCTATAAGATTTGTAAAATTAGAATACCCAAATGTCAAATAAAGATATCAGTGTCATTGACGCACTCTACTTGTGTTCATTAGTCAACTGTTGACGAATTTCATCTAAAGGAGAGTCAGTAATATTATCAATTTCATGATTAGCGTTTTCTTCAGGTTCATCAGGTATGAATTCAAGCGTTAATTTTAGTCTAAGTTTACCTTTTTGCCATCGTTTACCTTCTTTAAGAAGTTCGCATTCTTTACCAATATCAAACCATTCATGATTTGAATTTGTTCTAAGTTGCATATCATTACCATGATAAATGTTCAATTCTATAAGATTTAATTTTTCACCTATATAATTAACATATTTATTGATATTAGAAATATCAGAAAAGTAGTTCCAGGTGGCTTCTACAATTTTTTTTACTTTACAAATATCGTCATCGAAAGAAATAATATCATCATTATCACAATTTTTAACTTCTATTTTATTTGTCATTCATTTAACCTCTCGATTTATTCTGACTGCGCCTAAGTAATTCTTAAATTAAGATACCCAAACGCAGCAAAAAACATAACTATGATTTGTTTTCCTCAGTTAGTTGCTGACGAATTTCATCTAATGGAGACTCAGTAATATTCTCAACTTCTTGATGACCATTTTCTTCGACTTTTTCCTCTTCAGGTTCATCAGGAAAAAATTCAGCTTTCATGCTAAATCTGACTATACCTTTTTGCCATTTTCCACTAGGTTTTATAACTGAAGCTTCTATGCCTTCCTGACACCATTCTTCATAGAATTTATCAATTTCTTGATCTCTAGCTTCTAAATTAATGTGTAAATTACTCCGCACATGATGATAAAACTCTCTTTGTCCGTCATCAAGAAACTTATTAAGCTTTTCATTCAAACCTGTAACAACAAAAGCTTCATTATCAATCCGAAGAACATAATTCTCGTAATTTGAAATATCAATTTTTTCTCTTTCTTCCATTGGTTTTAACTCCTTGAGTGTATATTTCTAAAGAGGCATTCACAAAGAATACCCCAATCTATTTAGTTAGCTATCAGCTAGAATGAATTCAGCATCTTGATTGTGATGATTATCAATCGCTTCCTTTTCTACACTAATAGGTAAAAGTTGTAAGTCAGAATTTTGAATAGTAGGTAAAGTTTGCCGATCTAAATTCATCGCTTCCAAACATTGATTAATCTCTGAAATCGCTTGATTATAAGTTGCTATTTTCTCCTGTAATTCTAACTTCAGAGTTTCATTCAAACTTAACTGTTCAGCCGCTTCTTTATCCAATACTTTCGCTAAATGTTCGCAAGCTTGATCGTGTTGCTTCAAGATGTGATTAGCTAGAATAGTTGAAGAATTAAGTAAGTGATGAATTAAGGTTTTGTTGATACTTGGACGAAATGTCCGAAGAATAGTTTTGCCGATTTTCGGATCAAAATCAATCTTTAATAATTGCCGAATTGCAGGTTCAGCTTTAATCATGCTGTCGTAGTCATAACCCTGACAAGCCTCTTGTAAAACCTGACGCAATTGGAAGACAGAAACACTTTCTTCTGAATAGAATTCTGGACTTTCTCGAATATAGCGATCGCATTCCGTTTTCGCCTCATTAATTAAAGCATTAATAGACAATTCACACCATTGTTTCAAGCTAGATTCAATCCCACCGTCATTCCCTAATAAATGATACAATCGACCATAATAATCGGCTTGGCGAATTCGTCCGGTGAGTTGAGTAAAGAAGTTAGCAATTAATTCTTCAGAAGCATCAACCAACACATTTTCTAACTCATTTGCTAGGTAATAAAAAGCTTCTGCTAAGATACCAATTACAGGAACAACTGCATTGCGTCTGTGGCTAGCTTGGGCGCGTTTGTAGGTTTCCCCAACAGAAAATGTCCGAATTAATTCATCTAAACGATTAACCATCCGTCTTTTTAAGCGGTTAAAATCTTGTTCAAACCCAGAATTTTCATGACTAGCAACAACTTTATTGAGTTCGGTTTCAATATGTTGACAGAATGCATCTCCTATTTGTTTTAACTCCAGATTTAATTGCTTTAATTTCTGTTCTTTCAGGGTATTAACTTCACGAGGTTGACTCTCTAAATCTCGCATAGTCTTGAGATAGTTTTCTCGTAAACTAATACAAATCGGTTGTAAATCTGAAGCTAAAGCCGCGAATAACTGCGGGTGTTTTTCTTCGGTTAAATAACGATTCATGGCAGCGCGAAACTCTTCTACACCGCTTTCTTGCATCAAATGATTGAGTACACTTTCTCCTAAATTATTCAGGATTTCGGTATATTTTTCATTGGGATGATCGCTGATTAAAACCCGTGTGGGAATGGGAAACTGACTAGAAGAAAGCCGCCCCGAGACTAAACAGTAACGGTTAAATTCATTGACAAATTGAGGTGTATTTTCTGTTAAACTCTCGCTTTTCACATTTTCAGCAAAAATTGTATCTAACCCCCAGCGGTTTGTCGCATCCGTATTCTGCTGTACTTGTTGACTATAAAACCCTAATAAACCACTGGTTTTATAAATCTGAGTTGTGTCTCGAAACTGAGTTTTAATTTGATGGTCTAAACGATTTCTTAACTCATTATCAAACCAGGTTGTATCGATATGATTGAATACATAAAAAACGCGATCGCGGATACTAGAACTGGCTTGAATTGTTTCTAAAAGTTCTGTTTCTTCGACTGTTAATTCCCCTGTTGAAGCCGTTCGTAAGACAAATACAACCGCAGATGTATGAGGATTTTTAATTTTATTGTAAGCAATTTCAGCATCTTTTTGAATTGGGGCATCAATTCCGGGCGTGTCGATAATAACGTTACCATCTTTTAATAGAGGATGATGACAATAATAATCAATCTGTTTTAAGATAGCGCTATTATGGCTACGGCGGGTATATTTTGCGGCTTCATCCAGATTAGAAGCGTTGAATTCCTCCATTGAATAAGTGGCATTTTTTAAGGTTTGAATGCGTTCTCGGTTGGCTTCAAATCCTGCTAATAATAGTTCTAATGCTTTCGCTTTTTTCGCTTGTTCGGAACGGGCTTCACCCCCTTCTAGTTTAATAATTTCTAGGGCTTTTTGTTTCAGGGGTTCAACTTCTTCGCTATGATTAATATTCGTAATTTCAGGTAATTGTAATTGTTGAGATAAATATTTTACTTGTTCCCGCACTTCTACTTCACTTAAGAAGGTTAAAACGACCCGTTCTTCTGTACTTTTTGCATAGCGAATATAACATTCTGTTCCGGTGGCGTGTCCTTGGGCGCTATATAATAATTTTCGTCCTAATAGTGCATTAATTAACATCGATTTCCCGGCACTAAATGCCCCAGCAAAGACAATTTCAAATGTAGGAGAAATGGCTTTATCTAAGGCAGAACGAACTGGACTTACATTAACTTGACGCAGGCTATTATCTTGGCGTAATAGTTTTAATAAAGCCTCTACTTGTTGCTGTAGGGATTCTTTTTGAGGGGGTAATAGATTTTTCATTCAGGGTATTCCGATTATCACTGTCTTTTAGGATGCCCCTTTCTTGATGGTTTAATACCAGGTGAGGAGATAAGAAATCAAAAGTTAAAAGTTATGTACTTGAGTGATGAGTTGAGATTATAGCCTTGTTTCCTGTTATCTTTTGGGTGTTGAGACAAATATTACACAATACTGTAATCTTATATTGTTATATGATGACAAAATTACTCTATTAACCCGATTGATAAAACGTGCTGAAATGACTGAACCCAAATCTGAAAAATTAACCCGTACTCTCAACCAATTGATTGAAGAATACGGGGTTAGAACGTTACTCGAAAGCCTTGCCGATCATTGTGTAAAAGAGGCTAAGTTTTTAGAAACCGATCGCAGTACTGACTTAGCACAAAACTGGCGAAAATTGGGGGAAGGTTTACAAAACGTTGTAGATGATTGGGGGAGATAGGGAGACTGGGTGAAGGGGAGATAGGGAGATAGGGAGATAGGGAGATAGGGAGATAGGGAGATAGGGAGATAGGGAGATAGGGAGAGAAACCACTATCTACTGCCTATTCCCTCAAAGATTAACCGACGAGTTGTTTAACCTTGTGGATGATACCATCGGGATCGAGACCTTGGTGAGGGAATTGTTCCCATAAACCACCGCAACCTTCTTGATAGGTTCCGAGATAGTCATATTTAGGGGTTAGTCCACGTTCGAGTAACCAAGACCCAAACCGACTGCCTAAGCCTGTACGACGGTTGAAGGCTTCTACCACCAATACAAAGGGAGATGAACCTACTTTGGCGATCGCATCTTCATCGACTACATTTAGGGTAGACTTATTAATTAAACCGACATCAATACCCTCTTGTTTTAACCGTTCAACGGCATCTAACGCCCGGTAAACCGCATCACCCACGGCGACAATATATCCGGCGCTACCTTCGCGGACAATTTCATCTTTTCCGGGGGTAAAGGTATAACCGTCACCATAAAGATCCTTACCGTCTGCATCGAGTAAGTTGGGAACTTTTGAACGAGTCGAGAAGATAAACCGGAGTCCGGGTTGATGGAATACGGCTTCCACGCAAGCTTTCATTTGTCCGGCATCAGCAGGAAAATATAACTTGGTGTCATGACCATCATCTAAACCATTATCGGCAAAGAAGTTATTTAAACCGAAGTGACAGGTATTATCTGCCATGTCATCAATACCGGAGTGGGAGAAATGACATAACACGTTGGAGAAGTTCAACCGCGCCATGGTAATCTCAGAAATACACATTTCCAAGAAAGCCGCAAAGGTGGCAAAAATTCCCTGTTTGCCTTCTACCATGCCAAACCCAGCCGCTGCTGAGAAGTTACCCCGTTCCATGATACCGCCGCTGACAAAAATCTCAGGGTAGGCTTTATGAATGTGTTGTAGTCCACAAGACCCTTCTAAATCATTATCAACGCAAAGGACTTTTTCTTTCCGTTCTGCATCGCTCATTTTACCAAGAACGGAGACGACCGCTTCCCCGAATACATTCCGGTTAGACCCCATTTTATCGCTCACACCAATATAAGTGTAAGGTTGCTTGGGTTTAGTAATACCTTTGAGATGGTCGGCTGCGGCTTGTTGTCCCCGTGCTTCTAAATAGGCGATCGCCGCGTCAACAGCAATGACATCATGTCCGTGAGTTGTGCCTTCTAAGCCTTCGATACCGACACACATGGGACGTTTGTTAACGAGGGCGATAGGGCCATCTGTTGTGACTGCTTCACACATCCGACGATAAAGCGCATCAATATCTTCACCGTCTCCTTCATTTACACTTAAACCGTGACCGGATAATGTTTTTTGCAGGTCATAACCGGGTAAATACTCAGTTGGGTGTCCGGCAATAGTGACATCATTGTCATCAATAAACAATTTAACGTTAAGGTTTTGTGCGACCGCTAAACGTGCTGCTTCGGCATCATTTCCTTCTTGTTGCGCCCCATCAGACCCGAGGCAAACCACGACTTTATCGGGGTTAGCAAATGCCACACCGTTGATGAAACCCCACATATGACCTAAACGACCAGAACTAAATTTTACCCCAGGCGTTAAGCCGAGTTCTGGGTGTCCGGGGAGATGAGCGTGTCCCACCCGATAATTGAGGAGTTTTTCGGCTTCTAAGTCTCCATTTAATACCGCCATTAAGTATTGAGTCCCGACTCGGTGTCCGGCTTCATCAAAGAAAACAGGAACAAATTTATCGGGTGCGCCTCGGAAAAATGCATCGAGGATCATGACTTCTGGCACTGTATCATAAGGGCCACCTGTATGTCCCCCTACGCCGTGGGCTGCGCCTGTTGCGGTAAAGAATACAATAGTATCGCGGCAGAGTTGAATATTGGCTTTTAAGGCTTCCCGCTGTTGGTCGGTTAAGGTGGGGTTGCTGGGGTCTAATTTCAACCGCTTGTAAGCGCCGAGATCGATGGGAAATGTGGCCTTGGCTGTGGCTGTTGTCATAGTTAAATTAATTGCAGTATTAAGTTACAAACAGACCCATCAAGAGTGAGGAGTCAATTCTAAAAATAGTCTTAAGTTGCATCCTACGACGAAAGCGCCATCTTTGCACCCCAATCATGATTAATATCACAAACTTACCGATTGAGGAGAAAAAATGACTATATAGTCAAGAGTATATTCAGGTTGATGCCTACGCCCCATCCTCATAATACACGTATCGTGAGTGGCTTGTCAACCCTATCTGCTCTCAATACCATTAAGTCTAAATAAATTTTTGACAATTTTATAAAAGAATATGGCTGACTATTTATTGAAACCCAAAAATGTTCCCTGTTGATCATAGTTAATCATTATTGGCTGCTTGACGCAAGGCGGCGATACGGCTAACGCCACGCGACCCGATCGCTTCTAAACTTAATCCTGTAATTTGTGCAATTGCTTCATCATTGAGTTGACCCAATAAGTTACGAGCAATATTACGTTTTTCTTGTTCTATTCCTTGTTGAAGTCCTTCTTCTCGTCCGAGCGCAATTGCACCTTGCTGATCGTAAATAAACATTTCTCGGCGTTCTAAATCTTCTAATTCTTCTGGGGTTAAGTCGGCAGTATTGGCAATTTCAAAAGCGTGGCTGAGTTCGGGAATATCATCGAACTTTTCGGGTACAGATGTCAATGAGCGCGCATATTTCATAAAATAAATCCATTTATCTGCTAAAGTTTCTAACTGATTTAATTCTTTCGTAAATTTCGGTAATTCGACAAATACTAATTCCATTTCATTCTCTGGATAATACCAGCCTTCGTTTTTTTCGCGATAAACAAACCGAGAAATAAGGGAATTGTGTCCGGGAAACATTTCAAAATCCGTAATGGTTAAAGCGATCACAGGTTTTAAGTATCGATATCCTTGACCCCGTTGTAGTTGAAAAGCGTAAGTTTTAGCGGCATTAAATAGTACTCGTTTCCCGAAAGATTGTACATTTAATACCTGCATTTCGATAATGACTATTGTGCCGTTATTGAGTTTTGCTTTAACATCGAGATAAGTATCTTTCAAACCTTCGAGTTTTGGCGGTAAATTCGGATCGATAATTTCTAAATCTTCAATGGTAGAATTCCCATCATAGACCAAAGCCGCCACGAAAACTAATTAAAATATTTTTACTTTCAGCCGAACCGAATATCTTTTTAAAAGCGTAATCTGTTTTGGGATTGATAAATCTCATTGTTTTTACCATACCTCAAGCTATTTTAATCAGTTGAAACAGGAAATATAAAATAGAAATTATGCATTATAAATTAGGAATTCAGACTGATTACTCCAGTGATATTTTATATTGATGCTGTCTCCCTAGCGTCTTTCAAGGATAAAATTAATCGCTTTTCATATAGTTCGTCAACTCAATAATACTGCAATTTTATATTAATATTTACTTGGGTGCGATCGCAATACATTTCTTTTTTTATAAGTAATGTCGTTAATATTATATCAGCAATTTATCTAATTATTCCGGTTGACACTGAGGACAGTAATGAGCTGAACGTCCTGCTAGTTTGAGGCGCTGAATAGAAGTCTGACAAACTCGACAAGGAGATCCTGTGAGGAGTTAATTCTAAAAATAGTCTTAAGTTGCATCTGGAGATCAAAGTGCCATATTTGCAGGCTAATCGCGATTAATATCACAAACTTACCGATTGAGAGAACAGGATGACTATATAGTCAAGAGTATATTCAGGTTGATGACTACGCCCAATCCTCATAATACACGTATCGTGAGTGGTTTGTCAACCCTATCTGCTCTCAATATAATTAAATCTAAATAAATTTTTGACAATTTTATAAAAGAATATGGCTGACTCTTTATTAAAACCTAAACAAGTATTGAGAGACTGTATTACTGCTTTACCTGCTATTTATTTTTATGCCTCCAATATTCGGCACGACTTTACTTAAAATTATAGGTATACTGTTTATTTATGCTTATATACAAGGGGTATTAATTTCATATAATTATAACGATTTAGAGGAAAGAAGAGACAATCTTTTTAATCCCTAGAAAAGAAGGTTGAAAAGTTTTTTAAGATGTATAGGATGACAGAATATAGTACTTTTGATAGTTTCCGTAAACACTTTTTTAGCCTTTTTATTGTTTTTATTTATTGACATACCACTCAACTTTACGTTAAAAAATATAATAGCCTTTTTATCGTCTTTATTGATGAGAATACTACTAAAATTCAGCTGAGGGAACCCCGGTTATTTATTTCTAACAATTCCGAGCGTTGTTACAGGTTTATTGCTAATTTTTTACAATAGAAAACTTCTAACAATACCTCATTTTATCGTGATTGAAAATCGGGGTGCTGAAGATAGCTTTATTCAAACCTTAAAACTGACTAAAAATAATAAAATCAGAATATTTCCATTCTTAACGATGGGAATTGTTTTAATGTTGAGTTGATTTTATGCGGTAGCATCATATTCTGAAATAGCCAGAATAATTGTAGTTTTTCTATGCCAGCCTTTATTTATCGTCTATTCTGTTATGGTTTATCGGCAGCTTGAAACCAAATGTTGATTCATGATTTAATGGGGTTGACACTCGGGACAAAAATGAGCCGAACGTCCGGCTAGTTTCATACGTTGAATAGGAGTCTGACAAACTCGACAAGGATCTCCTGTGCGGTTATAAACCCAAGCATTAGCGGCATAATTACCATTTGTACCCGACACACTCAAAAAGTTACGAATAGTACTACCGCCAGCAGTAATAGCATCTTGCAATACTTGAATAAGAGACTCACGCAGTTGTTCAATTTGAGGCGTTGTTAAGCTGCTACAGAAAGTTGTCGGTCGAATGTGACTGAGGAATAAGGCTTCATCGGCGTAAATATTCCCGACTCCGGCGACAATACTTTGATCTAATAATGCATTTTTAATGGGTCGTTGACGGCGTTGTAATTTCGCTTGAAAGTACGAAACAGAGAATTCTGTTGAAAAGGGTTCTGGCCCGAGTTTCTGTAAGCCTGTGATGATGTCAGATGCTTCTAAGGGCGGTTCTACCCACCACATCTTACCAAACGTGCGTTGATCGACAAATCGTAGTTCTTGCTGCTCGGGAAAAAATAATCTAACTCTTGTATGTTTCTGGAGCGGTTCATTTTGACTCACCCACAGCAATTGTCCTGTCATCCGTAGGTGAACCCCTAACCATCCACCAGCGACGTTTGAAGGGGAATTTAACTCGGCTAACAGGTATTTTCCGCGTCGATGCCATTGTTGAATTTGAGTTGTTTTTAGTCCTTGTAAAAAATCGGTCGCAGAAAGTGGGTGAGCAATAGTGCGTTCTAGCAATATATCCCCACCCACACAAATTTGATGTAAGGTCACATTGTTGAGACCTAGTCTGACTGTTTCGACCTCTGGCAATTCGGGCATTGGCTGTGTTAAAAGTATTGCAAGACTAGCATGAACATGAATAGTTTTTCCGGCGATGCCGGGATAACAGCCTAACCGCGATATTGTGTTAGTTTACTTTTTCTTAGCGGGTGGGGCTTCTACCTCAACTATTTCGTTTTCTGCGAAGTTGTTGGTATTTACACCACCATCTGTACCACTGTAGGCACTGTAATTGACGTTATTAAACCGAACGATAACAGGATAACGGATACCGCTCTTGTCAACCGACGCAACCGTTCCGACTTCCTGATACCAGTAAGACTCTTTGCGGAGAATACGAACTTTAGAACCACGTTGAACCATGGGTTTTTTTTCCTTTTGAGATTAAAAAACAGCATTAGCACTTGTATTGCCTAGAGTACTACCCGATAGGTATTTTCGGTGCAGTTTACTATTTAAGTTTTGTTGCGTCCTCAACCCAGCTCACCTGAACAAAATGGGCTGAACGTCCCCACATATCTGACTTGACGGAAACTTGATCGACTTGAATATTAAAGGGAATAGCAGTCGTCAAATATCGTTGCGTTAGACTTCCGACATCAGGTGCCAGTTGAGTAGCGGCGGTTGTTGCTATACCAATGCCTAACAGTTGTTCAATGGGGCCTTTGGGTAATAAAAAGTTAATCCCCAGAGCCAGTCCACCGGTTAATAACATACCGACAGACAAATTCGTACCACAGCGGGGATGAACTGCTAAATTCCATTCTCCCTGTGTCAGTCTGGTTAATGCAATTTGCACCGCTTGCCGGAGTTGAGTGATATTGACGGGCCCATATAAATAGAACCCAGACTCAGTTGACATTCCACCTAAGGTGTCTGGGTTAATAGAGAGATGACCCGAACCGACTGCCTCACTCAATACCCAAACTGTAGCGTGTTCTAATGCATGAACTTGCCGAACTGTCAAGATTTCTTGCAAGCCGGGTAAAAAACTTAATTGACTCAATAATTCTTGATCCCAATTCGCATCAGGAACAAAGTCAAACAAAGATGAGGTGTTTGTTGCAGTTGTTGTCATTGATGATGACCCTTTATAAGTTGTAATTCGTTATTTGTCATCTGTTATCAGTTCAGCAACAAAGGCGATGGCGCTATCAAATTTTCAGCTCCACAAACGCCAGACCCATGAGCAACAACAATGACAAATAACAAATGATTAACTATCGATCAGTTCGCCTGCTCGAAATGTACCCGGAAAACGTTTACCACTGGCATCAATTAAAGTTCCGGGGCCATGGGGAATACCGCCGCGAAATTCTCCTTGATAGCGAGAGCCATCGGGGAAACTACAACTACCTTTACCATCTAGGTTTTGGTTATAAAATTCTCCTTGGCAGCGAGTGCCATTTTCCCGTGTAAATGTCCCATCACCGAAAGGCTGTCCGGCAAAAAATTCGCCACTAAAGCGGTCGCCATTGGCATAAATAAATTCCCCCGAGCCATGAGGCTGACTACTGGTGGCTCCACTGCCAATATCGGTGACGATTTTAAATTCCCCAACGTAACGATTTCCATCGGGAAAAATCACAGTCCCTTGGGTAATATTGCCCTGGTTGAACACCCCAACAATACGGGAGTCATCGGCAAAAATAAATACCCCTTGACCATTGGGAAGACCGTTACGAAACTGTCCTTCATAGCGATCGCCATTGGCGTAAACATAAACCCCTTGACCTTCGGGGCGACCATTTTGAAAACCGCCTTGGTAGTTATCCCCGGCTCTAGAGCCGCTGCCATAATTACATTTCACCTGACCGTTTGGTGGGCTTCCTTCGCAGATGGGCGGCGGATCACCTTCTTGTGCTAGGGTACGGGACGCATAAGGCAGTATGCTCAGGCTAGCGATACCTGAAACTAATACGGTTAAGATGCCAAGTTTTCGACGATAACAAAGCATGATTGATTATTAAAATTGCTCAATTGAAGTTGATATCACTTTACATTGTACCCAGCTCACACTTGATTGAAAGCGTTAATCGAGGGTGGGGGTGGAACCATATTATTTAGTTCTTCCTCTGTTTGAGGTACTGAACCGACTTCAACGGCTACCTCGACCCCATTTTGCTCAAAAATCACAATTGGGTCACTTCCCTGACTAAATTTAACCCGCTTCACTAATACTTGGCCATTAGCAATTGTTTGTCCGACTGTGACATAACGACTGGTTGCTTCTCTGGGTGCTTTGAGGATGACTCGGGTGCTACTTCCTGTTCGCACTACACCTGTAACAGCGACGGCTTCAGCTAGGGTTGTTGAAGGTGGAGGAGGGGGGACATCAGCCACAGGAGGATTCGGATCGATCCAGGCTTGGGGAGCTTCTGAGATGGGCAGTTCGGGCAACTGTGGAATAGCAGCCACTTCTAAAGGGGGTGGTGCAGGTGGAGTGGGAACAACTGGGGTAGCAGATTCCGATGGACTCCCCGGAGCAGATGGACTGCCTGCCGCCGACGAACCATTCGGAGCCGATGGAAACCCAGGAACCGATGGTAAGCCGGGAATTGATGCAACAGTAGACGGGGGTACGGGGGCTACAGGAAGTTCAGGCAAAGCTGGAATTTGTGCAGGAGGTAGGGATGTTGCTACAGTTGCTTGATTACCACCGGTGGTTGTTTGATTACCACCTGGGGTTGTTTGATTACCACCTGGGGTTGTTTGATTACCACCACCTGTGGTTGTTGTCTGAGGGGGTGTATTGTTTGCAACGGTAACCGCTCTTGTTCCAAAGGCTGGAGGGGCTGCGGCGACAGGTAGCGATGGTAAGTCGGGGACTTGCCGTGCATTCAGTTGGGCAGCTCGGGTGATCTCTGCGGCTTCTTCTGCTTGATCCGGTGTGCCTTGGACGACTAACGGGGGAAGCACACTAAAGGGATCGTTTGGTCTTGCTGTTGTGGCGGTCGCCACAGGTGTACCATTAGAACTTCCTTTGAGTTGTAATAATCGTTCTTCGGCTTTGGTTGACTGGATCAGACCCGCGTCTGCAGCAGCTTGATTTTTCTGTCTTTCCTCAACTAAAGGATCTTTAAACTCTTCTAACTGACTTTGCTCATCGTCATCATCATCATCTTCGTCATCGTCATCGTCATCATCACCGTCTTCGACTTCATCACCGTCTTCGGTTTCGGCGGGAGTCGTTTCTTCAATGGTCTCCGGTTCGTTGTCGTCAACGTCTTCTGTTGAGCCACATCCCCCAAGTGAGAAGGTCAGAATTCCGATAGTAAGAAATAATACAAGCTTTTGCATGACTTGCCCCTAAAACATAGCAGTTTTATTATCACTCTAAGGATACCCCACAGAAATTGTTTTTGAGATGTCCGAGATATAGATTTTGCTTTAAATTTTTATGCAGCAGGGATTGAAGACAGGGAGATGGGTTCAGGGGTTCGAGTCCCATCATAAATGATCGAAAAATAGCGAGTCAATCATAATATTTTCCCAAACTCTTTAATTTTGTACCCGCTTGTAACACCTTTTGGGCTTAGTCGATGGTATTATGTCGATTGAAATGCAAGAAGCGAAAAGGTAACTCAGCATGGCACGAATGTCTGTCTCTCCTGTTGTACTCATCATTTTAGATGGTTGGGGCTATCGTGAAACAACGGACGGAAATGCTATCGCTGTTGGTAAGACCCCTGTATTAGATAGCCTGTGGACTGCTTATCCCAGTACTTTAATTCAAGCCTCGGGCAAAGCTGTCGGACTGCCAGAAGGTCAAATGGGTAACTCAGAAGTGGGTCACCTGAATATTGGCGCCGGACGAGTTGTGCCGCAGGAATTAGTTCGGATTTCTGATGCGGTTGAAGAGGGTACAATTCAGCAAAATGCCGCACTGGTAAAAGTTTGTCAGGACGTGTCTCAAAGAAAGAGTAAGTTACATTTAATTGGTTTATCTTCTGAAGGGGGGGTTCATTCCCATCTCAATCATCTATTTGGTTTACTTGATACTGCCAAAGCCCACGGAGTAACAGAGGTTTGTATCCATGCCATTACTGATGGTCGAGATACTAACCCCAAAGATGGGATTGTGTCTCTGCAAAAAATTGAACAATATACAGAAAAAGTTGGCATCGGGCGTATTGTCACTATCTCAGGTCGTTACTATGCCATGGATCGAGATAAACGTTGGGATCGAGTCGAAAAAGCGTATCAAGTCCTGACAACTCATACAGATGAACCGGAACGTTCAGCCACAGAAGTGGTACAAAGTTGTTACGCTGAAGGGATAACGGATGAGTTTATTCTACCGACTCGTATTGCCCCAGGCGCAGTTGAACCGGGAGATGGGGTGATTTTCTTCAATTTCCGTCCAGACAGGGCGCGGCAACTAACCCAAGTATTTGTAGATCCAGAGTTTACAGGCTTTCAGCGAGACTTAATTCAGCCTTTAACGTTTGTCACTTTTACTCAATATGATCCTAATTTTCCCGTTTTAGTGGCGTTTGCACCTCAAAATTTAGATAAAATTCTGGGTCAAGTGATCGCAGAAAATGGGTTGAAACAGTTGCGCACAGCCGAAACAGAGAAGTATGCTCATGTTACCTATTTCTTTAATGGGGGTTTAGAACAACCTTTTGAAGGAGAAGATCGCGAATTAGTCCCGAGTCCGTCTGTGGCGACTTATGATCTTAAACCGGAAATGTCGGCCGATGCAGTAACCGATATGGCGATCGCAGCCATAGAAAAAGAGGTCTATTCTTTAATTGTGATTAATTATGCCAATCCTGATATGGTGGGGCATACGGGCATGATTAATGCAGCGGTAACGGCTGTTGAGAAAGTGGATAAATGTATTGGGGAACTGCTTCAGAGTATTAGTCAAGCTGGGGGAACCGCTATTATTATCGCCGATCACGGCAATGCTGAATACATGAAGGATGAGAAGGGTAACCCCTGGACCGCTCACACCACTAACCCGGTACCGTTTATCTTAGTAGAAGGTGAAAAACGTAAAATCCCCGGTCATGGCACAGAAGTTCCTTTACGCAATGATGGTTGTTTGGCTGATGTTGCCCCGACTATTCTACAGATTTTAAACTTGCCTCAACCCCCGGAAATGACGGGACGTACAATGATTTTGCCGACGGAGTTTGAAGTGCGACAGAATCGGACTCCGATGAAAGTTAGAGTTTAATCTGTGCCACAGTGTTACAATCAAATATTGCTCATTTAAGCTTTTATTCAATAAACTATGGCAATTACTGATATTTTGCAGGCCATTTGGTCTATATCCGCGTTGGGCTTAATTATTCTTGTGCTATTGCATAGTCCTAAAGGTGATGGTTTGGGGGGTATTGGGGGACAAGCTCAATTATTTAGTAGTGCAAAAAGTGCAGAAACAACGCTTAACCGAATTACTTGGATGTTGGCAGTTACGTTTATTGGCTTAACGATTATTTTAAGTGCGGGTTGGATCAGTTCATAAACTTTGAATTAACCGGGCTGTAGGGTTCGGTGGATGGTTGAGATGGGTTGTTGATGATGTTGATTAAAACGTTGGGCTGCAACCATCTCAGCTTATGATTGAATTGAACTACGCTCGAGACAAAGGGTACAAAGGGAAAGTTTCTCAAAAAACGATTATCTTCTATTTTTTTAAAGTTGAAGTTTAACAAAATAGTAGTTTTATCTATATTATTTATATTACTAACTTCTGTGGTTGCTCAGTCTCAAGATGCAACAGTTCCGTTACAACCGCATCCGTTACCGCCCAGTTTAGCCCAATGGCAACCAGAGAATACAGATGATTATTTTGATCAAATAGAAACACCGAATGTGGGTTCTTTAGTTTGGACGCGGTTTCCGGTACAGGTCTATGTTGAACGTCCAACTAGCAACCCGCAGCAGTGGCAAGAACAGGTGATAGAAGCTGTTTTGGAGTGGAATGATTATTTACCGTTGCAGGTGGTTGAAACGGCAGATACAGCCGATATTCAAATTTGGTCTCGTCGTCCACCCCTAGAACCAGGGAACCTACGGGCAAGTTCGGCTGAAACTCGTTATCAGGTGGATATTGAAGAAACAGATAACGGTGAAAAAATGTTATCTCATCAATTTACAATTTGGCTGAGTCCGACGCAAACGGGGAAATATATTAAGGCGGCTATTCGTCATGAAATGGGTCATGCATTAGGAATTTGGGGACATAGTCCGGTTGAAACGGATGTGATGTATTTTTCTCAAGTAGGGCAACCGCCCGCTATTTCTATTCGAGATATTAATACTCTTAAAAAAATATATCAACAACCCACACGTTTAGGATGGTCTGTTTCTGTTGATTAATTTTAACGTAGGTTTAATGACCTCCCCTAGCCCCTCCTAAAAGGAGAGGAATAAGAAGTGTGAAAAAAGCTAAATTATTTGACGAAAAAATAGAGATTATTTGCCTCTCTAACCCTCGACAAAATCCCCGAATTCGCTCCCTCTCATGGCAGGAGAGGGCTGGGGAGAGGTCTATTTTACTATCAATATTTCTCAGCAAAATGTTGTCTCAATAAATCGTGAACAAATCGATATCCACCCCCAACTCGTTGTAAGAATAAACGGTTTGTAGAATAGTTGAGAAAGCGGGCATAATTCCAGGGGATATAACGATTAAACCACAGAACTAAGCGCAGAGAAAAGTGTTTAATTCTAAAAATTATACTACCACCACAAACACTATTAAATAGTAAGGTAAATCCAAAACCTAAAACTAAGATATCAAAAATATTAGCTAGTCCTTCAGTTATTGATAATAGATAGAGAAGTCCACAACAGGGTAGAAAGACAAGACGTGTCTGTACGATAGTATTTTTAATAACTTGCTTAATTCCCTGGTATTGAGTATTTTTATATTCAATTATTGGGCTTTTTAAGCCTCTAATCAGTCCTGTAATTAGTCCACCAATCAAGCCAAAAGTCAGCCCATAAATTAGTTCTGCAATTACCCCATAAATCAGTCCTGCAATTACCCCGTGAATCAGTCCAAAAACGAAATCACCAATTACCCCGTAAATTAGCCCAACAATTACCCCGTAAATCAGTCCAACAATTATTCCGATAATTACCCCGTCAGTTATTTTTTTATATTGATTTTCTAACCAGATAAGCTGCATTTTTTCAATCAAAAACTCAGTGTTATATTCCTGAATTAGTTGTTTAGCTAACCATCCCAGCCAAAATAATGTCTCTTTATCTTTATAGGGTTTCTGTTTTCCTTTATAAGATCGCTTTAACATCCGTTGAATATAAGCATCAAATAGATAGCTTTGCCGATGCTCTGAGGATTTAAATTGATTCCAGCGCTCAAAAGAGATTTCTTGATAGGATAAAATAATTATATTTAAAAATAGAGGATTTTTTGCTAATCCCATTAAATCTAAATCTGTATTGATATGATTCCATAAATTATCACCTTCTGTTTTTAAGACATACTCTTTAATTTTTTCTGTAGTTAAAGGCTTCAGAATAATTGAACTATTTAATCTTATCTTTTTGGAATAATATTGATATTCTTCTAGACGAGAACAAATCACTAATTCTCTTGACCAAATTGCAGGCTTCAGAAACTCATTAATAGCTTGAACACATTTTTCTTGTCTTTCTGCCTCTAATTCATCTAAACCATCCAACAAAGGAATTATTTTTTCTTCTTCAATCCATATTTTTGCAATATCTTGACGCACCCCATATTTAGCTTTCAGATCACTTATCATCCAATCTTTAATAGTTTGTGTTTCTGCTTTCCATGAGGATAGATTAAATAAAACTGGAATAGGATAATCTGAGTTATCTTTTGCCCGTATAACTAACTGTTCTGCTAACTTTAATAACATTGTGGTTTTACCCGAACCCGGCGCACCTAAAATTAATAATCGTCCAGCAATATCAGCACGGTTAAATACTTGTTCAATCGGAGTATCTTTAGATAATGGATAACTAGGTTGTTCTCCAAGTTTAATATCAATTTCCCAAGGATGTTGTACCTGTTCTGAATCATTTTCTTGATCTAAAACAATATAAACTCGATTATGCAAAGATTGTTGTAGGCGTTTTTCAACTTCAGTTTCTACCCAATGCAGCATTTTTTGTTGTATAGAATCTCGTTCTTTTAGAGGTTTTTTCTTTAACTTGTCTGCATTAAATTCATGACTCGACATATCGGTAATCTCAATCAGTTAACTTGCTAACAGTTTCGTTATTCCTATAATATCTACACTTTTCTAATTGTCATTTTCCGATACTTTTCAACATGAGTTGGATGACCTCCCCTAACCCCTCCTACGAGGAGGGGAATGCCGAAAAAGATCGTTTAGGAGTCCAGGAAAATCAGGGGTTAATTGCCCCTCTCGATTAATAAATAGTTCGTTTGGGACACAATTTCCCTCTCCTCGTAGGAGAGGGCTAGGGAGAGGTGAGAGGGGATGGGGAGAGGTCTATTTCAATTCATCTCCTTCACGTTTTTCAAATCATCAATTAACTGTCTAAGGCAAGGATGCAAGTCTGTAAGTCTAGCCGTCCCCGATGCTGAATTACTCATTTGTATCCGACAATACTGGCAAATTTTAGAGAAAATCGATATCCTGTAATGTAAGTTGGGCTAGGTTTGTTTACTTAGTTCTCAACTCTATTCCATCACCCCATATTGATTTAGTGCAATCAGGCGTTCTCTTACGGAACGTCTTTGTCGTAACAGAGACAATTCCACTGTTAACCTTATAATATTTTCAGTTAGACTTTCATGCTGGATTTCAATTCAACTCAAGTGAACACAGATTCTCAAACCCTGTCCTCAAAAGCAAACACAGAAAACAAACCTCAGTCTTTGTCTAAACAGGAGATGGGTACTGTATCTTTAGCTGTAGCAGATTCTTTTATTCATCGCCATCTGGGTTCTGAAGCGAATGAAATTCAACAAATGTTGGATGTTCTGGGTATTAATAGTTTAGATCAACTGATTGATAAAACGGTTCCTGCTGCCATTCGTTTAAAACAACCGCTGAATTTACCTCAACCGTTAACTGAAGCTGCTGCCTTGGCTTACCTGAAAGATATCGCTGCAAAAAATAGTATCTTTCGGTCATATATTGGCATGGGTTATTCGGACTGTATCACGCCACCTGTGATTCAGCGTAATATTCTAGAAAATCCGGGTTGGTATACTGCATATACCCCTTATCAAGCTGAAATTGCCCAAGGACGGTTAGAAGCTTTACTCAATTTCCAAACCCTAATTATTGATTTAACGGGGATGGAAATAGCCAATGCGTCTTTATTGGATGAAGCCACCGCAGCGGCTGAAGCGATGAGTATGAGTCAGGGTGTATGCAAAACTAAAGCAAATGCCTTTTTTGTCTCGGAAGATTGTCATCCGCAAACCATTGATGTGATTCAAACGCGGGCAAATCCTCTAGATATTGAAGTTATTATTGCAGATTATCGCACGTTTGACTTTAATACACCGATTTTCGGGGCGTTACTCCAATATCCCGCGACAGACGGCAGTATTCACGACTATCAAGAATTTATTGAAAAAGCCCACGAGAATAAAGCTATTGTTACGGTTGCGGCGGATATTTTAAGCTTAACTTTGTTAACGCCACCGGGAGAATTTGGCGCGGATATTGTTGTTGGAAGTACGCAACGATTTGGTGTACCTTTAGGATATGGTGGTCCTCATGCAGCCTATTTTGCGACAAAAGAAGCGTTTAAACGGCAAGTCCCCGGACGTATTGTGGGAATGTCTCAAGATGCCCAAGGTAAACCTGCGTTACGTTTAGCATTACAAACTCGTGAACAACATATCCGTCGCGATAAAGCCACCAGTAATATCTGTACTGCCCAGGTATTGCTTGCAGTGATAGCGAGTATGTATGCAGTGTATCACGGGCCGCAAGGACTCAAACAAATCAGTCAACGCATCCATCAGTTAACGGTAATATTGGCATCGGGGTTAAAACAGTTAGGCTATACTCTGGCTGATGAAGCATTTTTTGATACTCTCAAAATTGAGTTAGGGGATAAATCTTTACAAGATATCCAAGATGCGGCAATATCACGGCAAATTAATCTGCGAATTTTTGATAATAATACTGTTGGTATTAGTTTAGATGAAACAACTACAGTTAGTGATTTAGTTGATTTATTGCAGATATTCGCCGGAAGCGATAAGTTACCGTTTGAGATGTCTCAACTGTCTACAGACTCACCCATTCCAACCGCATTACAACGAAAGTCTGACTATCTGACTCATCCGGTTTTCAATAGCTATCATTCTGAAACGGAATTAATGCGTTATCTGCATCGTTTGGAAACAAAAGATTTATCTTTAACCACTTCAATGATACCGTTGGGTTCTTGTACGATGAAGTTAAATGCGGCGGCTGAAATGATGCCTGTCACTTGGCCAGAGTTTGGTAAATTACATCCTTTTGCCCCCACGTCTCAAACTCAAGGATATCAAATTCTCTTCCAACAATTAGAAAAATGGTTAGCTGAAATTACCGGATTTTCTGGAATTTCTCTACAACCCAATGCCGGGTCGCAAGGAGAATATGCCGGATTATTAGTTATCCGAGATTATCATAACTCTCGCGGCGAACATCATCGTAAAATTTGTTTAATCCCGGAATCTGCTCACGGTACAAACCCCGCAAGTGCAGTGATGGCAGGGATGAAAGTCGTTGCGGTGAAATGCGATAAACAAGGAAATATTGATGTAACTGACCTGCAAACCAAAGCCGAAAAACATAGCGACAATTTAGCGGCGTTGATGGTGACCTATCCTTCGACTCACGGCGTATTTGAAGAAAGTATTGCTGAAATTTGCGATATTATTCATCATCACGGCGGTCAAGTTTACCTAGATGGGGCAAATATGAATGCCCAAGTGGGGTTATGTCGTCCCGGAGACTACGGCGCAGATGTCTGTCACCTGAATTTACACAAAACCTTCTGTATCCCTCACGGTGGCGGCGGCCCAGGCATGGGGCCAATTGGGGTTCAGTCTCATTTAATCCCGTTTTTACCGGGTCATGCGGTTGTTAAGACAGGCGTAGAGACGTTACATGTAACGTCTGTACAGAAAGAAGTAGGGGAAGAGGTAACCGGGGCGGTTTCTGCTGCCCCTTGGGGAAGTCCGAGTATTTTGGTAATTTCCTGGATGTATATTGCCATGATGGGAACTACAGGCTTAACTGAAGCAACAAAATTAGCTATTCTCAATGCCAATTATATGGCGCATCAGTTAAAAGATGCTTATCCCATTCTGTATAAAGGTCAACATGGATTAATTGCCCATGAATGTATTCTAGACCTACGGGGATTGAAAAAATCCGCTAATATTGAAGTGGATGATATCGCTAAACGGTTGATGGATTATGGGTTTCATGCCCCGACTATTTCTTGGCCTGTTGCTGGGACAATGATGGTTGAACCCACGGAAAGTGAATCTATTGCGGAATTAGATCGTTTTTGTGAGGCGATGATTTCTATTCGCACAGAAATAGCGGCAATTGAAGCGGGGGAAATGGACGAAACCGATAACGTTTTAAAGAATGCCCCCCACACGGCAGAAACGTTAATTAGTGATGAATGGAATCATCCTTATTCTCGTCAAAAGGCCGCTTATCCTGCATCCTGGACAAAAGAACATAAATTCTGGCCGTCTGTGGGACGAATTGATAATGCTTTTGGCGATCGCAATTTCGTCTGTTCTTGTTTACCAATGGAAGCGTATAGTAAGTAAAGAGTAAAGAGTAAGGAGTAATGAGTATAAACCTTTGATTATCGTCATGGATTCTACTTATTACTTCTTACTTATTGCTTATTACTT